>NZ_JAEHFW010000001.1 GCF_016522075.1 Mucilaginibacter segetis
GTCATTCTGAGCGACAGCGAAGAATCTTATACGTGCAGCTAACAAGCGTTCAAGATTTCTCACTATCGTTCGAAATGACACACCAACCTGTCATCCTGAACCTACTGTTTATTTACTTTGCAAATGAGGTGCTGAAATGAATTCAGCATGACCGGGTGATTAATATATCAGCATGACTGAGTGGTGTATTTAGCGAAAACATGATCCTCTTGTCATTCTGAGCGACAGCGAAGAATCTTATACGTGCAGCTAACAAGCGTTCAAGATTTCTCACTATCGTTCGAAATGCCACACCAGCCTGTCATCCTGAACCCACTGTTTATTTACCTTGCAAATGAGGTGCTGAAATAAATTCAGCATGACTGAGTGATGCAATATATCAGCCTAACGTTAGCGTACTTAGCAAAACATGATCCTCTTGTCATTCTGAGCGACAGCGAAGAATCTTATACGTGCAGATAACAAGCGTTCAAGATTTCTCACTATCGTTCGAAATGACACACCAGCCTGTCATCCTGAACTTGTTTCAGGAACCCATTATGTGTTTATTTTGGCAAGAGGTGATGCAATATCAGCATGGCCGTGTGTGAGTACATTTGCACATCTGCATATCCACGCATCTAACCATCCATTACATCTTGTCCGTCCGCAGAGGGGTGCGGAATTTTCGGACAAAGCGGACAAACTTGTTTAACGGACAAATCGGGTTTTATTTTGCAGGTGAGATGCTGAAATGAATTCAGCATCACCAGGTGAAACATCTTGTCCGCACCTGTCCGTTATGTCCGCTCCTCTAAACGGACGGACAAACTATTGCTGAAGCGCATCCGTAGTAAGCCATCCTTACTTTTTAAACCACACAATATATATCTGCTTAAAAATATGGTACGCGGCAAAAGCGAAGAACAGCAGCGCAATACCGGTATCAATAAAACGATTGCTCAGTTCAAACTTCTTTTGTATAAACCGGGCAAATTTGGCGTACAAAAACAAAGCCAGGAAAGCTCCCGCTGCCGAGCCTATACTGAATATTACCAGTGCCAGTTTGCCATCCAGTATCCATTCATGGGTGATGAGATAAGTGCCGGTAACCATCCAGAAAGGTACCTGCATCGGGTTTAAAAAGCCCAGCAGTATACCGTATTTAATGCTGGCATGTTCGGAGTAGTGCGTTTCGGGCGGTTTGTTACGATTTACCCAGGTAACAACACCTAGCACGCTGAACAGCACCACCATTATCCAGTCGATTATCGTATCCAGTTTCACCTCTGCCGACAGCCATTTGGCGGCATTCATGATAAAGTACGTGAAGAAGAACTCCACGCAGGAGAAAGCGATAATGAACTGCAATGCTTGTTTCATGCCACGGTTTATGGCAATTTGCACAAGGGTAAGGTTGATGTTACCGGGGGGCACATAACCAATAAAATTGGCTATTATCCCAATAAAAAAGGTCAGGAATATCATCGGTAGCAAAGATATATTTTAATTGAATATAGTGCCATAAAGTAGTTATAAGTAAATAGTACCCGTCGTAATTTTTCAATTTCGCATATTTGTAGCTTTATTAAACATCGTGTTACTGTTATGCCAGCTGATAGAATAGTTTCGTTATTACCCGCCGCCACCGAGATAGTTTGCGCCTTAGGGCTGGAAGATAAGCTGGTGGGCATATCGCATGAGTGCGACTTCCCGGAAAGTATAAGGCACCTGCCTGTATGCACCAAAGCCAATTTACCGGATGGCCTTAGCAGTGCCACTATTGACGAAAAGGTGAAAGAGATACTGGCGGAGGCCTTATCGGTATATACGGTAAACCGCGAGCAGATAAAGGCCCTGCAGCCCGATGTGGTGATCACCCAGGCACAGTGCGAGGTTTGCGCGGTATCCTTACAGGAGGTAGAGCAGGCATTAGATAATTACCTGGATAAACCCGCGCACATCATCTCCCTGCAGCCTAATAACTTAGAGGATATCTTCGGAGATATTACAAGGGTTGCCGGAGCATTAAATGTACAGGCCGAAGGCGAACGGTTACTGGAGGATATGCAGGAGCGGGTGGATATTATAAGGCATAAGCTGAAGTTTATGGAGAGTAAACCCACCGTAGCCTGTATAGAGTGGCTGCAGCCTATGATGGTATCGGGCAATTGGATACCCCAACTGGTGAGCATAGCAGGCGGTAAGCCCATATTAGCCGAGGCGGGTAAACATTCCCCGTATGTAGATTGGGAAACCATTAAACAAGCCGACCCGGATGTTTTACTGCTGATGCCATGCGGTTTTAGTATAGAACGTACCATGCGCGAGCTGCATCTTTTATTTGAGCTACCCGGTTTTGCTGAAACTAAAGCGGTAAAGAACGACCGCGTTTATATAGCTGATGGTAACCATTATTTTAACCGCTCCGGGCCACGTATAGTTGACTCGATAGAGATACTCGCCGAGATCATCCACACTAAACAATTTATTTTTGGGTACGAGGGTAACGGGTGGATAAAGTTTTCACTTTAATTCGAATTTTAAAAAGTATTTATGACTTTTAAATTGTATATATTTACGGGTATTAACCCTAAATAGTACACCCATGCGCCGTATTCTGATACCTTTGGTAGTTGTTGCACTTTGCATAAGCTCCTTTGTAAATATCGCTGATAAGCCTGATTTTGATGTTCATAACCTGCAAATAAGCTGGGAGGTGGTTGATAATAACTACCAGAACAAGCAGCAGTCGCTTACCGCTGTGGTGATCACCAATACGGGTAAAACGGCTTTCCCGGCTAACGGGTGGAAATTCTACTTTAACTCGTCCAGAGGGTTTACGGCTAATGCGGCTACGGGTAACGCGCTTATTGAGCAAATAAACGGCGACCTGTTCAGTATCACCCCAAACGCTGATTTTAAAATGATTAAACCCGGTGAAAGCGAACGTATAGAAATGGTGTGCGAAGCGCCCGTAGTTAACTTTACCGATGCTATTGAAGGTATTTACCTGGTGTGGAACAGCGAACCGGATAAGGGATATTTACCCGGCGATTTTACCATTAAGCCTTATAAACCCGAGTATAAAGGGCTTGTTACCCCGCAGATCATCTATGATCAAAATAAAACCATCACCGATATTGCTGCCGGTGAGTTGCCGAATGTATTTCCATCGCCATTAAATTATAGTGCAACAGGCGGCACCTTTAAGTTGACAGCCAATGTGCACGTTACCGCTACCGACGACAGGTTTAGTAAAGAAGCGGCATCGCTTACCCATGACCTAACTACCCTTATGGCTAAACCCAAAGGAAGCAGTACCGGTATCATCACCTTAAATTATCAGGCAGGCATGGACGACGAGGCTTACGAACTAAGCGTTAAACCCGCTGCAATTACCATAACAGCATCAACCCCGGCAGGGATATTTTACGGCATACAGTCGCTAAAAACCATGATACCTGCATCAGCATGGCAAAACAAGCAGGCCACTGTGGAGATATCATGTGCAGAGGTTAAGGATGAGCCACGCTTTGAGCACAGGGCGGTAATGCTTGATGTAGCACGTAACTTCCGTACCAAGCAAGAGGTAATGAAATTGATAGATGCGATGGCGCTATATAAACTAAACGTACTGCACATGCACCTAACGGATGATGAGGGCTGGCGCCTGCAGATACCATCGTTACCGGAGCTTACCGATGTGGGCGCCAAACGCGGGCATACGCTGGATAGCAAACATTTCCTGCCACCCTCACACGGGTCAGGCCCGGATTTCAGCAATACATCCGGCACAGGGTTTTATACCGTGGCAGATTATACCGAAATTTTAAAGCACGCTACGGAAAGGCACATCCGGGTAATTCCCGAGGTGGAAACGCCCGGGCATGCACGCGCCTCCATAAAAGCGATGGATGCACGTTACGACCGCTTAATAGCAGCAGGCGATAAAGCCGGAGCTGAAAAGTATCTGCTGAATGACCTGAACGATGAATCGCAATACCGCTCGGTGCAGTACTGGAATGATAACGTGATTGATGTAGCACTGCCATCTACCTATAATTTTGTAAGCACTGTGGTGGATGATATCATCACTATATACAAAAACGCGGGGGCTCCGTTAACCACCATTCACTTTGGTGGCGATGAAGTGCCTGCGCATGTGTGGGAAAAATCGCCCGCTTACCTCACTTTAAAGGCAAGTCATCCCGAAATTAAAAATACTAACGACCTGTGGTATTACTTTTACGGCAGGGTAAACGATATTTTGAATCAACGCCATTTGCTGCTATCAGGCTGGGAAGAAATGGCCCTGCGCAAAACGATGGTAGACGGGCAACCTACCTATATCCCCAATCCTGATTTCACCAGCAAACATTTGCAGGTTGATGTATGGAACAACGTATTAGGCGACGGACAGGAGGATTTGGCCTATAAACTGGCAAACGCGGGTTATAAGGTAACGCTTACCAATGTTACCAACCTGTATTTTGATATGGCCAACTACAAATCTTTTGATGAACCGGGCTATTACTGGGGGGCATTTTTAGGGATAGATAAATTTTTCTCCTTTATCCCATTCGATTATTTTAAAAATGCAGATGTGGATAAGAACGGAAATCCTATTAACCGGGCCATATTTGTGGGCAAGCAACGCCTTACCGATTATGGTAAGCAGAATATTGTGGGTATACAAGGCGCATTGTGGAGCGAAACCATAAAAAGCGATGACCGTATGGAGTATATGATATTCCCTAAGCTGCTGGCGCTGGCAGAGCGTGCATGGGCAAAAGATCCGACCTGGACTACTGAAAAAGATACTCAAAAAGCACAGGTATTATATCAGCAGGATTGGAACAGTTTCCTGAATATTTTAGGCAAACGGGAACTGCCTCGTTTAAGTTATTTAGATGGCGGCTATAATTACCGCATACCTAAACCGGGTGTGGTTTTGCAGGACGGTAAATATGTAAGCAACATCCAGTTTCCGGGGATGGTGATACGCTACACTACTAATGGTAAGGAGCCGGACGCGAAAAGCAAATTATACACCGGCCCTGTTGATGCATCGGGTGTGGTGAAATTCCGCGCTTTTGATGTTAAAGGGCGAGGAGGCAATACCGCTGTTATGGAGTAGGTACGTTTAGTAGTGAGAAATTTGTCCGCATTGTCCGTTATGTCCGCTCAAGTAACGGACGGACAACATTAAGCGTGTGCGATGGTGGGTTACAAACTAACATTCATCCCGAAGGAGTAATTACGTAACGGCGAAGGGTTGTAATAACGGCTGCCGAAAGCATTAAGATCGTTACCGAGGCTATACTTTTCGTTCAGGATATTATCTGCTGCGGCAAATAGTTGCAGGCTTATTTTATGCCCCAGTAAGTGTTGCCAGGAAACCTTGCCCTGTAATAGATTGTATTTATTGGCATAGGCGGTGTTGGCATCATTCAGCGGGATAGATGAGGTGTAGTTATGTTGCACAAATACAGAAAAATACTGTGGCAAGTTAATCTGTAAAGAGGATACCAATACCTGCCTTGGTACTCCGGTTAGTTGGTTGCCAGAGTAATCCGCATCGGTTACTACATAATTTCTGAAGTTAAACCTGCTTAAACTGAACGAGGTATTAAACTGTAAGCCGCGTACAAAGTGCGTGTTGTTTTGGCGGATGAGCCAATCCGTAAAAGCCAGCTCAAAACCCGGTTGTTTGGTGCCACCTGCGTTAATATAGTATTCCGTTTCGTCGGGGTTTAAACGCCGCACAATGGCATTGTTTATCCGGTAATAAAAAACCGAAGCATCCAGCAATAAGGTTTCGTCGGTATTCCTCCATCTAAAACCTGTTTCATAGTTCCAGCCACTTTGGGCCTGCAGGTTGGTGTTAATTACATTATCGGTAGGCCGTACCTCGGCAATGGTGGGTGTGGAATAGCCACGGCTAACAGATGCACGCCATATAAAGTTATTGGTAAGCTGATAAGACAGCGCCAGCCTCGGCATTAGCTGAGGGGTAAAGTCGCGGTTGGTAAAACCGGTCTCATTAAGCGGGTAGGTGTTCCGGAATTTGTAACTGTAATAGTTTAAGCTCACGGCCGCCTCCAAATGCAAACGTTTAACGATATCCGCTGCATATCGGGCAAAAATAAAATGCTGATTGGTGTTTATCTTATCTATTTGCTGGGTGGTATCCTTAATGCCTTTGTTGTTGCCATAATTGCTGATGAGTGAATTAGTTTGCTGCCACTCCAATCCCAGATTTAATTTCCAGTCTATAATTTTACCGGGTTTGCCGTCAAACTCAAAATAAGTTCGTGCCCCATAGGTATTCTCGTTACGCTGTTCGTAATTGGTGATAAAGGGATTGGCAAAATTGACATGATTGCCAAAAACAGCCAGTACGTTTTTTACCCTGTCGCTCAGGCGGGCATCATTTATCAAACCACCTAACAGTAGTTTAGTATTGATGCCTATATGTTGCTCAACAGCGCCGGGAGTAGTTTTGGTAGGCAGCCTTGCCGAGCGTGGGTCGGCCTGCATTTGAGCCAGCGTTAACCCTCCGGGTGTTTGATAATTCAGATCAGAATATAAAAGTAACGAACGCAGCTGGCTTTGTTTGGCGTATTGCCATACATCCCCTGCTTGCAGGTAGTTACGCTGCATACGGCTGTTTTGACGATATCCGTTATAATTTTGATAGGATTGATTAAAGCTGAAGGTATTGTTGCCGGTATGCGTTTGTAGTGATACTTTTTGATGGAACAACCCATACGATCCTCCGTTTATCCCTGCATTAAAGTAACCATCCGTTGAATGCTCATTTGCAGAACTCAGTAAAACCACCCCTCCTGAATTTGCGCCGAACAAGCTGCCATCAGGCCCCTTTAAAATTTCGATATGATTGATATTGCCAACGTCGATAGCATTTAAATAGGTATTGCCGCCCGCATCAGTAAGGGGAATGTCGTCGAAATAAACCTTTACATCCCTTACCCCGAAAGGCGAGCGCAATAAACTGCCACGTATAGATAAGCGATAACTGCCGGGTGAACGTTCTTCTGCCCTTATGCCGGGCAAGGTATTCAGCGCGGTAACAAAGGAATTATCGGGTTGTAGCTTTAACTGGCTTTGTCCTAATACACTTACGGATGCTGGAAAGCTTAATACGGGTTGCTCTGTTAGGTATCCCTTTACGGTTACCGTATTTAAATGCCTTACGGTGTCTTTGCTGACAGGTTTTTGCGCAAATGCAATAATGGGAGCTAAAAGCGAAAGAAAAATGACGGGAAAGGGTCTTATCATAGCTTTGTGCCGGTAAAAATACCTCTTTATTATTTAAGGAAATAGCAGGGTATAGGATATCCTATTTATTTGTACTTACCCGCCATATTTTATTACCGGAGTCATCAGCTACCAGCAAGGCTCCATCCTTAGCCACGGTAACACCTACCGGGCGGCCGTAAACTTCCTGTTTGGCGCTGTCGGCAATAAAGCCTGTTAAAAAGTCCTGCATTTTTGCAGCAGGTTTACCGTTGGTAAAGGGCAAAAAGGTGACCTTGTAGCCAACCAGTTTAGAGCGGTTCCAGGAGCCGTGCTGGCCTATAAATACCCCGCCTTTATAAGTATCTGGGAACATGCCTCCATTATAAAAAGTTAAACCGAGGGATGCCGTATGCGAGCCAAGTGCAAAATCGGGAACTATGGCTTTTTTAACCATATCCGGGCGTTTAACTTTTAAGCGCGGGTCTGGGTGTTGCCCGAAGTAAGACCACGGCCAACCGTAAAAACCACCCTCTTTTACACTGGTTAAATAATCGGGTACTAAATTATCGCCCAGATCATCCCGTTCATTAACTACGGCATATAGTACACCAGTTTCGGACTGAAAGTCGATCCCGGCAGGGTTACGTAAGCCGCTTGCATAAATGCGTTCACCGGAACCATCGGGGTTGATCTCCAGTATATCTGCACGCCTCACTTCATTTTCCATTCCGTGTTCTGCAACATTGGTTCCCGAGCCAACCGAGATATAGATCTTAGTGCCTGCGCTGTTAGCCCTTAGGTTACGTGTCCAGTGATTGTTATAGCCACCGGCAGGCAGGGCCAGTATCATTTTACCGGGTCCGTTTATTTGGGTTTGCCCGCTGGTATAGTTATACCGCCACAGGCCGTCGGTATTAGCTACATAAAACGAATTACCTAATATCAGCATACCAAAAGGCTGATTTAAATTATCCAGAAAGACCGATCTTTTATCCGGAACGCCGTCGCCATTGCTATCGCGGAACAGGGTTATACGATTAGCGCTTTTCCCAAGGTTCTGTGAGCCTGCTGCACCTATTATTTCTGCACCTATTTTTTTGATCCCTTTAATTTCAGTATTAGCCTCGGCCACCAGTACATCACCGTTAGGAGCGATATAAATGTTACGCGGGTTATTTAAATTATCAGCATATAAATTCACCTTAAATCCAGCGGGAGCAATTGGTGTTTTATCAACTGGCCAGCCAATTACCTTGCAATAATTTCTTACAGATTTGGTGGCATACGGTGCTGCTAAAGCCACCTGTTGATCAGCAGGGGTATTTACATTATCAGCTTTGGAAGGATCAGGTTTGTTTTGTGAACAGGCCGTAAAAAGCAGTGCTGAAAACAGGGTATAAATTAAAGAATTCTTCATAAGGCAGGATAAATGTACAACAGATAAATTAACTTGGGAGGTACTACATTTGTTTGATATATGATATATTTAGGCAATTGTGCTTCAGCAAGATAATAAACTATATTTTTGAACGCAGTTTGTACAGCACATACTTAGATGCCTCCTAAAGTATTGAAGATATTTTTATTAGTTGTTTTTTTTGCGAGCTCTCTTAACGCAGGTGCTCAGGTATGTACCGGTAGTTTGGGCGATCCGGTTATCAACGAAACATTTGGAGCAGGGGCAACATACGGAACTGTAGGCCCGGCTTTACCCACTACAATTACCAATTATAATTATACTTCAACCATGTGTCCCGGCGATGGGTTTTATACGATCACCAGTGCCCTGGGCACCTGTTTTTCCGGAACATGGCAAACCGTGTCACATGACCATACAGGAGATGCCAACGGATACATGATGGTGATAAATGCCTCTTACGATCCCGGAGTTTTTTATGTGCAAAAAGCCAGCGGTGCCGCTCTATGCCCTAATACTACTTATGAATTTGCAGCCTGGATAATGAACCTGATAAGGGATATGCCGAGCACCAGTGAGGATATCAGACCTAATATTACCTTTTCTATAGAAACAGTGAGCGGTACTGTACTTAAAACCTATAATACTGGTGACATCCCACAGGTGGATATTGCAAGTTTTCATCAATACGGCACCTTTTTTACTACCCCCTCTAACGGCGAGGATATTGTGGTAAAAATGATCAATAATGCACCGGGCGGTAATGGGAACGATCTGATACTCGATGATATTACCTTTAGGCCATGCGGACCGGTCATTGAGACAGGTTTTGGTTCGATAGGAACTACCGGAGACCGTGACCTTTGCGAGGGTGAAAGCGGAAGTTATATACTTAGGGCTAGTCAAACCGGGTATGATGATCCCTACTATCAATGGCAGACCAATAATAACGACGGAAAGGGCTGGGTTGATATAAGTGGGGCAAACACTACTACACTTACCCGTAACTTTGTAAATGCGGTGCCGGGTAAATATCAGTATCGTATAGGGGTGTTAAACGGGCCGTCGGCAGCGCTTCAATGTCGTATATATTCACAGCCGCTTAATATTAATGTAAATCCTCTTCCTGTAGTAAAGATCAATAAGGAAACCATAGTTTGCGAAGGACAGGAGTTAAGATTAACCGCTACGGGAGGAGATACCTATTCGTGGTCAGGCCCCAACAACTTTACATCTGATGAACAATCGCCGGTAATAAGCTACGATGCAGATAATTCAAAAGACGGTGTTTACACCGTTACTGCTGCCTCAAAGGGATGTACATCTACAGGCTCAACAACGGTTAGCGTATTGCCAAAAGTACAGGCGAGCATAAGCAGCAATGTTACTATTTGCAGGGGCGAGGCTACCCAATTGCTTGCCGGAGGAGGCAGATATTACAAATGGGAGCCATCAACGGGGCTTAACCGCGATGATATTCCGGATCCGGTTGCTCAACCTACGCAAACAACGGTATACCATGTTGTTGTAGATAATGGCGGATGTATAGATGGCACAAAGATGGTTACCGTAACGGTATTGCAGCCGCCAATAGCTAATGCCGGAGAAGATGTTAAAATACAGGAAGGAGAAGCAGTTCGGTTAAAAGGAACCATAGGCGGGGATAGCATACGTTATTACTGGACCCCTTCCGAAACGTTAAGCGATCCTTTATCCCTCACGCCGTTGGCTCAACCAACAAACAATACTACATACACCCTGCATGTGGAGTCGGATGGCGGTTGCGGTATTGCTACAGATAGTATTTTTGTACGGGTGTATAAAAAAATAACTGTCCCAAACACCTTTTCTCCTAATGGAGATGGTGTAAATGATTATTGGAATATTGATCAGTTGAGTACTTACCCCGAATGCCTGCTTACTATCTATTCACGTGATGGACAGGAGGTATACAAATCGTACGGATATGCCAAGCCCTGGACGGGTAACTACCAAGGTAAAGCTCTGCCTGCCGGAGTATATTATTACGTTATTGATCTTAAAAATAACACCCCCAAAAGAACCGGATGGGTACTGTTGGTAAGGTAACTATTCAAAAAAATAATTTACACCTGTTTTAAATTCACTTTGTGTAAGGTTAAAATACGGATCGTAAGTTATATACTCTCCTTTTACATATTCGGCGTAAACCTGTATTCTTTTACTAATTAAAAATCCGCCTTTAAACATTGCTGAGTTAGTCCAATTATGAAAATAGAATAAAGGCAGGCCGTAATTTACTTTTACATCGTCCTGGCCAACGTATCTTTTATTGTAATAAGTGCAATAACTAAGATCCCAACCTATTGTTGCAAAAAACTTAAAGTTTTCCGAGTTATAAAAATTATAAGATACCTGCGGAGACAGAGATACAATAAACTGGTCAAAGCCATAATTTATACCTAAATAAGGATATACTTTATTATTATATACAGATTTATATTTTCCCATATTTAATGACACCTCAGTCGTAAATAATAGCTTTTGTGTGTTTGGATTTACAAAGGTATTTAGTCCAAGGGTCACCCGGGGTAAAAAAGAAGTATACGGCATACCTCCGGCAGCCTTATAATTTCCATGCGGTTCTGTATGTAAGGCATTTATTCCTAAACCACCATATAAATTAAAGCCTTTCTTCTTTTCACCGGAGATGTTTGAAAATTGCTCTTTTGTATATCCATTCATTTTGGTTACAATTTTCAATAGATTGGACTTATTGTAGGCGGCATATTCCATTATTCCCTGCAATTTGTCATCCATTACCCCGGCTTTCAAGGCTACTCCTGAAAGTTGCTGCACGTAAATGTTTTCATTTACTGTACGCCCCGATCCTGTGTAAGGATTTACCTTGTCATTATTGTAATATACACGATAAATAAGTTCTTGTGGTTGGGGATTATCCGGTGTGCTATAAAAAAAGCGTAATTTAATGCCGTCGCGGTAAGTATAAAGTGTAATAATTTTGCCTTTTTGTATTATTCTAAGAAAAACACTTTCTGTAGTGTAGCTGGTATCCCTGCCTGTTTCGATGCGATTCTCATTAGTTTCGTCACGGCTTATGTTACCTGTGTATGTCCGGTAATATTCATATCCGGTAATTTCAAAAAACTCTATATCTTTAGGTGTAAACTTATTAATATTCCCGTCAGTAGTTTTAAAGGTAATCTCATCCGGATTAGAATCCCATTCGCGATAGTCTATGGTGCCTTTTAATGTATCACTATTAAATTTTACTACATAACCCGGTTGAAAATTCCTCTGGCCGTAGCAAAATGCAGGTAATAGGGAAACTGCAAACAGCAGTGTATAAAATAATTTCATTGTGATGGTTTAGATCCTTCTAATATATTAAAAAAAATCGCATTTAAAAATTGATGAATTTTTCGATCTGCTCCTCAGTAAAACGGAGGGTGTCTTTTTCAAACAAGTTTCCATTTTTATCCAATTCTTTATTAATTGCTCCAATATGTATTTTAAGCGGCATAACGTGCAGGTGCATATAGTTGCAAATTCCGGTAAAATGATCGAGGCCTCTTATGTTGCCATATTTGCCGGATGATAAACCTACTAGCGCGGCCTTTTTTTCGTAAAAGCTTTCGGGAAAACTACAGGCATCCATAAATACCTTTAGCACACCGGGAAAACTTCCATTATATTCAGGTATTACAAATATAAATTTATCCGTTGCGGTAACTATCTGCTGTATATTTTCAAATTCCGCACTTCTTTTTCCGTACAGGTCGCTTTCAATTAAATTTGTCGGCAATTGCGTGAGGTGGAGGATCTGTGAATCAACGCCTTTTTCCGCTAATTTTTTTTTATAAAATGCGGCTAATTTTGAAGTTGAACTATCAGGGCGATTGGTTGAAGATATTATAGTGACCATGCATTAATAATTGAAATGAACAAAAGCGGTTGGCGTTCTGCAGATACACATTATCTGCAGAGAACAATTGTTTGATAGGGGCTGCCTGTTGTTTAAATAACAGATTAATCAATCGGCTACTCCGTAAATAAATACCGCAATTGTTTGTAAGTTAGCAAAACGTGTGGATTTCTGAATTGTTTAAATCCGTATCTTAGCGCGAATAAAAACTTTTACAAACATAAAAATTTCTGTATTGGTTTTTCGTTCAAATAAAACGCGATTATAAATTTTTTTAAAGATATATAATGAGTAAAATTATTGCTTTAGCCAACCAAAAGGGCGGCGTAGGGAAAACCACATCATCTATAAATCTGGCAGCGAGCTTAGCGGTATTGGAGTATAAAACCTTATTGGTTGATGCTGATCCACAAGCTAATTCTACTTCAGGTATAGGGTTTGATCCGCGCAATATTAAAAACAGCATATACGAATGTATTATAAACGGTGTTGATGCGCGCGACGCGATCCAAAAAACTGAAACACCTAATTTAGACCTTTTACCCGCACATATTGATCTGGTTGGTGCCGA
This sequence comes from Mucilaginibacter segetis, assembly GCF_016522075.1. GTDB lineage: Bacteria > Bacteroidota > Bacteroidia > Sphingobacteriales > Sphingobacteriaceae > Mucilaginibacter > Mucilaginibacter segetis. The sequence goes on from NZ_JAEHFW010000001.1 coordinate 13,159, forward strand.
GATAGAGATGATCAATCTGGATAGCCGCGAGTATAAAATGAAAGCGGTTTTAGATAGCGTACGTAATGATTATGATTTTATAATTATTGATTGCTCTCCATCCTTAGGATTAATCACCATTAATGCGCTTACCGCTGCCGACTCGGTGATCATACCCGTGCAGTGCGAATATTTTGCGCTGGAAGGGTTGGGTAAGTTATTAAATACCATAAAAATTGTTCAAACGCGCTTAAATACACATCTGGAAATTGAAGGTATACTTTTAACCATGTATGATGTGCGGTTACGGTTATCAAACCAGGTGGTTGATGAGGTGAAAACACATTTTGAGGATATGGTTTTTGATACCATTATACAACGTAATACAAGATTAAGCGAAGCGCCGAGTTTTGGGATATCAGTAATTATGCACGATGCCAATTGCAAGGGGGCAGTAAATTACCTTAACCTTGCCCGCGAAATTATACGCAATAATGGCCTGGTGAAAGATGAAGCTTTAGCCAGTACAGAAACAGTTTAACAAATATGAGTTCAGAAAAAAGAAATGCCCTGGGGAAGGGTTTAAGCGCCCTGTTAAATGATTCTGTAAGCGTAAATCCGAATAAAAGCAATAATGCTTCTGTTTCTGAAACAGACAGTCTGGGTTCGGTAAATGAGATAAAAATAAGTGAGATAGAAGTTAACCCTTTTCAGCCGCGTACTGAATTTGACGCACAGGCCCTGGCCGATCTTAGTGCTTCTATAAAATTACAGGGGCTTATACAGCCAATAACCGTAAGGCGCACCAGTCCGCGCAGCTATCAGCTTATATCAGGAGAGCGCAGACTGCGCGCCTGTAAAATTGCCGGCTTAAAGCAGATACCTGCGTATGTACGTACAGCCAACGACCAGCAAATGCTGGAGATGGCGCTTATAGAGAATATTCAGCGCGAAAATTTGAACGCCATAGAAGTGGCGCTTAGTTTTCAGCGGATGATTGATGAGTGCAGCCTTAAGCAGGAAGAATTGGGCGACAGGGTGAGCAAAAACAGATCAACAGTTACTAATTATTTACGACTGCTAAAGTTGCCCCCCACCATACAGGCATCCCTGCGTGATGGTGAAATAAGCATGGGGCATGCTAAAGCATTATTGGCCGTAGATGATTCCACCACACAAATATATATCCATCAGCAAATTGTTAAGCAGGGCCTTTCGGTTAGGAAGGTAGAAGAAATGGTGCGCGATATACAACGTGCGCCTAATAAAAAAGAAGGCAAGCAACCAGAGCCGCTTTCATTTCAGCTGCAAAAGATACAGGACGACCTTACATCCAAGTTTAGCAGCAGGGTTAAGCTTAAAGTTAATACCCAAGGCAATGGATCAATAGAAATACCGTTTTTATCAGAGGATGATCTGGGCCGGATACTTGAAATGCTGGATTGGTAAAAAACATGCTTAAACAACTCGTAGTTTTAGTGCTTTTGTTAAGTGTTACCGTTTTTGCGGTTGCGCAAAACCCTGATACTACGGCTGCAACTAAAACGGGCACCCCACCTTTAAAACCCGACACGGTTGGCCGTAACTCCTTTGCGCCTAAAATAAAAAAAGAAAAAGTGTACCATCCTGATAGTACGCATATACCCAGTTTAGCCGTTAAGCGATCGTTAATTATCCCAGGTTGGGGGCAGGTTTACAATCATCAAATCTGGAAGGTTCCAATAATTTACGGCACTTTGGCGCTGTTAGGTGCGGCTATTGTGTATAATCAAACAAATTATAAAGAGTTTTTAGCTTTGGCACGGATAAAACAGACCGGGGAAATACCCCAAAAACCATCTGATGCCTATTATGCGGAGTACCAAAAATATAAAACAGACTACGATCGGTATGCTGTCAATAATGATTTTCAAACCCTTGCTAACGCGTCAGATGGGTTTCTTCGTAACCGCGATCTGAGTATACTTGGAGTATTGGGCTTTTGGGGCATACAAACGGTAGATGCATACATACAGGCCAAGTTTATTAGCTCTTACACAGTAGATAGCGATCTGTCTATAAAGGTCACTCCCGGGCTTATCGGGCAACCTTTATATGCGGCAAATTTTAACAATACTTATATTCCGGGGATAAAAATTACCTTTACGCTTAAATAATTACCGCTTAGCATAAACACCGATGAAGATCGCATTATTAGGTTACGGAAAAATGGGTAAAATTATTGAAAGAATTGCCCTTGACCGTAAACACGAAATTGTATTGAAGATTGATAAGGACAATATTCACGAGCTTACCACAGAAAATTTACAACAGGCTGATGTAGCTATTGAATTCAGCACACCTTACACTGTTTTAAGTAATATTGAAAATTGTTTTAAAGCGGGTGTTCCGTTAGTTGTAGGTACCACGGGCTGGCATCATGAATTAGCGCAGGTACGGCAGGAGTGTGAACTCACCAACAATTCGCTGATTTATGGCACCAACTTTAGTGTAGGAGTAAATATATTTTTTTACGTGAACCGCATGCTGGCTCGTTTGATGAATAATTACCCATATTATGATGTACAGGTGGAGGAGATACATCATACCCAAAAACTGGATTCACCCAGCGGAACCGCTATAACCATAGCCGATGGTATAATTGAAAACATTGATAGCAAAACCGGCTGGAAAAATATTTTAGTTTCTGATAACTCTACCGATGATAATAATATTAAAGCCGATCAGTTACTGATAGAATCGCACCGAATTGATAGTGTGCCCGGAGCGCATACGGTTATTTACGACTCCGAAGTGGATACTATTGAGTTTAAGCATACGGCTCATAACCGTAACGGCTTTGCTTTGGGTGCCGTGCTGGCTGCGGAGTGGATACAGGATAAGAAGGGATTTTATTCTGTAGAGGATATGTTTAATTTTAATAAATAGTAATTAATTTACTGCCCAATATTTAAATAATGAACTGGAAATTCTGGAATAAGAACAAAGCAAAAAATAAAAAGAAAAAAAGCCCTACCCGCGAGTGGGTTGATGCCATACTTTTTGCTGTAATAGCCGCTACTCTTATACGTACACTTTTTATTGAGGCGTATACCATTCCTACCCCATCAATGGAACGCTCGCTGTTAGTGGGCGATTTTTTATTTGTAAGTAAAGTAAATTACGGAGCTCGTACACCGATAACTCCCATAGCTTTCCCTTTTGCTCATCATACAATGCCCATATTAGGTACTAAAGCTTATTGGGATGGTATACAATTGCCTTATTACCGTTTACCCGGATTAAGCGAGGTTAAAAAAGGCGATGTGGTAGTATTTAACTATCCGATGGATGCCGACTCGCCTTATTACCGCCCGGTTGATAAGCGCGAAAATTATATTAAACGCTGCCAGGGTACACCCGGCGATACTTTAAGCTTGGTTGCCGCACAGGTTTATGTAAATGGAAAAGCCGCGCCTAACCCGCCCGGAGAGCAAACCGATTATAGTGTAGTAACTAATGGTATGGATGTAAATCCTCAAATTATGGAGGATTTGCATGTAACTAACTACGATAATACACCATATCCTACCATGACCAAGGAAGCAGCAGCTAAATTAAGAAGCTATTCCAATGTTAAAATGGTAACGCCTAATATTAAGCATCGCGGCATCGCAGATCCGTTTAACCCGGTTTTCCCGGCGGCTTATCCTAAATACAAACTCGACCCCAAAAACAAGAATTTTGATTGGAATGTAGATAACTATGGCCCCATCATCATCCCCAAGAAAGGATGGACAGTTAAATTAGACAGCATTACTATGCCACTTTATGGCAGAGCCATTGAGGTGTATGAACATAACAAACTGGAAATTAAAAACGGCGAGGTATTTATCAACGATAAAAAAGCAGACAGTTATACCTTTAAAATGAATTATTACTGGATGATGGGAGATAACCGCCATGATTCGGCAGATTCCAGATACTGGGGTTTTGTTCCCGAAGATCATATTGTAGGTAAGGCACTGTTTATCTGGATGAGCTGGGATGAGAATGCCTCCTTCCTGCATAAGATACGCTGGAGCCGGATATTTAAAGGCATACATTAAACTAAGAGAGGCGCTAATAAGTGCCTCTCTTTATTTTTGGACTATTCGCCAGTAAATTTTAATCCTATTATTTTACGGGCTTCATCTATCATCGCTATCATTTGTTTTGACATTTCATGACTTACTATATTGCTCTCGGTTTGCCCGGTTCTTATTAATTCACAAAAATGAGTTATCTCATAATTTAACCCACCGGCTGTAAAAGGTTCGTCCAGTTCAACTATATGGCCATCAAGATAATTAATGGTTGCTTTGGCGGGGTTCCACCAATTTTTATGAATAGTAATATGGCCCAACGTACCGCATATCAGGGCATCGCCTTTGCCGTGCAGATCAAGGCCGCAGTATAGTTGTGCATAACCATTTTCGTGGCTGGTCTGGAATATGCTGAACATATCAATACCAGTATCACCAAAGCGCCCCATCGCTTGTACCTCGTGTGTGCAGCCAAGCCAATCAATAGCTAAAAACGCCTCATATATACCAATTCCCATTAAACTACCACCGGCAAGTTTATAACTGTAATTCGGATGGTCATGACTAATATCGGCTACAGATGATCCGGCCCTTACATATCCTACAGACCCGATAGGGTCATCCAGAATGTGTTGATGCAACTTATTATATAAAGGATAAAATGGAGGTTTCATACCTTCCATAAATAAAAGCCGGTTTTTTTTGGCTACAGCGAGTACCTTTTCCAGCTCTTCAAGGTTAAGGGTAGCCGGCTTTTCACATAATACATGTTTGCCTGCATTCAGGGCAATTATGCTATATGCTGCATGGCTATCAGGAAGCGTGGCTATATAAACTACATCTACATTACTTGCAAGTAATTCTTCCAAAGTATTACAGGCAGTGCCACCATATCTGCCGGTGAATTTTTTAACAGTTGCAGGTCTGCGCGACCATACTGCAGTTAAACAAACATCAGGTACCGCATTCAACCCTTCCATAAACCGATGAGCAATGCGACCACATCCTATAATACCCCATTTTATCATGTCTGAAAAAAATTAAACCTCCCAAAAGTAAAAAAGCCTCAGGTCGATATCAACCTAAGGCTTATGTAGATAATTTAATATTATTGATACTGTATATATATTGGCGCCGGTTTATATTTTAATACCTCCTGTGGGGTAAGCATATGGTGAGGCGCTTTTTTAAGGTCGTTTTTATAAAATAATTTAAAACCGGTAAACTGAACGGGCTGCGGATAAATAAAGTTACGGTAAGTGCCGAGCTTTAAATCCGGTTCTCCCCAACCGTCCATATCCATTACTACCTGAACTTCGGGATGCAATTTTATATTTTGATAGTTAGTAACCATTTTATTGGTAAAACGGTGTACAATTAAAATTTTTGGAGGCAGATTATATTTTTTTACCAGATTGGTTAAGTAATTCGAAGCATAATTAATGTCAGAAGCGTCATACGTGCCAATTTTTCGGCCGGGTTTAGTGCCATCCTTCATGGAAAATTCCGGATCCATACCAAAGTGCACCTGCGGCATTTTAAGATATTTTTCCAAAAGAGGCAGTTCTGTTTGTATAGTACTTAATGCTACCTGAACATCTAAGAACACAATAGCGTGCGCTTTTTTCGCTAAAACTAACACACTGTCTATCTGCTTATCGGGCATGCGGTAACGATATTTACCGTCCTTACCTCCATCGCCCTGTGCTACCACGGCAATGTAATGCAAAGCGGGTTGTACGGGTGTTTTAGGGTCTGCTTTTTCCCAGTTTTTTACTTCACCTTTTAACTTTGCCAGCATTTCGTTTGGCGGTAATTCGCCCAATATGCCCATTCTTTTTGAATACAGATTTCCGTAAAAGGCTACAATACGTTTAAAAGGCAATATGGCACCCGGCTTAGGATATGGAGCATTTTTTACCGGCCATCTGCCGCTGGTGTCACCGTTAGCCATGCGTTTCATTAAAGAATCATACAAGGCTTTGTCAATAGGCGGATAATTTGATTTTACCACGCTCAGCGTATCTGCATCATTTTCGTTATCAGCAGTTTTTGCAGAAACAGAGTCAGTTTTTTTATCCGCTGCCTTGCTGTCAGTATCTGAAGAGCAATTTGATAAGGAAAGAGTAATAAATGATAAGAATAGTACAGAAAAAACAGTGTTTTTTAATTTCATAAATGTAGAGGTATTGTAGGATTTGCTGCTGAAATATTTTATCAGCGTATTAAATATTTAGTATTATGGTTAAATATAATGCTTGTAAAGATAGAAATGACAGAATTATCTTTTTTTATTTTTATAAAATTTACCAAAAACACCCAGTGGTAATTTAGAACCAGCCGTAGCCTGTAAATAAAGTTCTCCGATCTCCAGGTTTTGCACCGATGGATATGCGTTTTTAATAAGATTTTCGATGATAACGGAAGAAAATCCTAACGAGTAAGTGTTTAATATTAAGAAATGTTCCTCGGTGTCAAGCAATTGTATAACATCGCTCATCATCTCGTTAATGTTATCTTCCAGCTTCCATTTTTCGCCGTTAGGGCCATTACCGTAAGCCGGAGGATCCAGTATAATACCGTTGTATTTTTTACCGCGTTTTACTTCGCGCTTAACAAATTTCAGCGCATCTTCAACCATCCAGCGTATATCCTTTAAGCCCGAAAGTTCCTGGTTTTCATTAGCCCAGGTAACCACTTGTTTAATAGAGTCAACATGAGTAATATCGGCACCCGCGGCCCGGGCAGCTAATGATGCGCCGCCGGTATATGCAAACAGGTTTAAAACCTTGGGCGATGGCGTACTAAAACCTTTAATATGGTTAGAAATATAATCCCAGTTAACTGCCTGTTCCGGGAAGATACCCAGGTGTTTAAATGAGGTCAGCGCCAATCTGAATTTTATGCTGATATCATTATTGGTATACTCTACATGCCAGCGGTCAGGAGTTTTACTGTCCTTTTTTATCCAGTCGCCTGCTGTTGCCGACCGCCCCTTAAATTTAATGTGATGTAATTTTTGCCATTCAGCAGTACTTAAGTTTTTACTCCATACAGCCTGTGGCTCCGGTCGTATAAGTATAATATTACCAAAGCGTTCCAGCTTTTCAAAATCGCCGCAATCTATTAGTTCGTAATCTTTCCAGTAAGTTGGCGTAAGCAGTTGGATCATGATTGTTGGTTAACGGCCGGCGATATAAATTTACAGTTTAGGGATGCAAATATAACAAACAACGTTAAACTACCCTTTGTATGATTGGCAGTTTAGCTATATTTTATCTTTTGCTGCCTGCATAAATTTACTAGCAAATACAAACTCATTCAGTTCGGCATTATCGGTATGGGCAATTTCTTTATTAGAGCCTTCCCACCATTTTTTTCCCTGATGTAAAAAAATTATATGATCGCCTATTCCCATAACCGAGTTCATATCATGAGTTACAATAACGGTAGTAATTTTATATTCTTCTGTCAGATCGCTAATTAACTCATCAATTAAAATAGAAGTTTTAGGATCGAGACCCGAGTTTGGTTCATCAACAAAGAGGTATTTTGGTTGCATTGATATAGCACGCGCAATACCCACCCTTTTTTTCATCCCCCCGGAAAGCTCAGCCGGATATAATTTATTTGAGCCTACCAGATTTACCCTTTCCAGACAAAAATTAGCACGTTCCAATTTTTCGGCTTTGGTCTTATCTGTAAAAAGATTTAGCGGAAACATCAGATTTTCTTCTACTGTCATAGAATCGAAAAGAGCGGAGTTTTGAAAAAGCATTCCTATTTCTGTACGGATAGGAACCCTTTCGGTAAAATTCATTTCGGTAAAATTCTGTTCATCAAAAAAAACCTGGCCTTTAGTGGGTTCATGTAATCCCACAATGCATTTTAACAAAGTAGTTTTTCCGGAACCCGAACCACCTATGATGAGGTTATTTTTACCTGCTTTAAATTTAGCGCTTATACCTTTTAAAACTTCGTTTTCGCCAAAGGTTTTGTAAATATCTTTAACTTCTATCATAGCAGCATACGTGAAATTATCAGGTCCATAAATAATATCATTACGCAGCTGTAAACCACGCCTCTTGTGGCAGATTGACCAACTTCAAGTGAGCCACCTTCGGTATAAAATCCCTGATAAGCACATATCGAAGTAATAACAAAACCATAAACTATTGCTTTAATACCGCAAACCGTTACAATAACCGGGTTAAAACCATCGCTAAGGCCGGTAAGGTAATCCGCTGTTGATACATCACTTGATGCGAATACCGCGATATAACCTCCTGTTAACCCTAACACCACGGATACAATGACCAGTAAAGGCACCATAGTTACTCCGGCAATAATTTTGGGAGATATCAAGTATCCCGGAGCGTTCACACCCATAATTTCTAATGCGTCAATTTGTTCAGTTACGCGCATAGTGCCTATTTCTGAAGCTATACTTGACCCAACCCGGCCGGCCAATACCAGGGCTGATATAGTGGGACTAAACTCAAGAATAGTTGAATCGCGGGTAATACCACCTACTACCGTTTTAGGGATAAAATCGCTTACCAACTGAAAAGCTGTTTGAATAGTGGCTACTGCCCCTATAAAAACCGATATGATGCTGATAATGCCCAGGGAGCCGATACCAATGGAAACCATCTCGCGCATTACCTCGCTCCAGTAAACACTGAATTTTTCGGGTTTCTTGAAACTTAAACGTAATAAAAGTATATATTTCCCTAAACTGTAAAACATCTTTTAATTTAAAATTGGTTAAAAATACGTTTTTTAATGATAAGCTATGCCTGCCTCTTATAATTGAATTAATTTAGTATCGCAATTAATTAAGTGATACCCGATAACTTGAAAATAATATAACATATCTTGTTTATAAAGATCAGCCAAACTATTAACAGACAGATCATATTTTTTAATAAATAACATCATGAAAAACGCCATTATAACCGGAGCAACAAAAGGCATGGGCCGTGCTGTTGCAATTGCTTTTGCTAAACAAGGAATAAACCTTGCAATTTGTTCGCGCAACGAGCAAGATTTATTCAATTTTAAAAGGGAGATCCAAAAAATGGCTCCTGAGATTATGGTAATTACCCTGGTTGCCGACTGCAGTAAGCGCGATGAGGTAATAAAATTCGCTTCATTCACCGAGAAAAACATGGGTTTCGTCGACATTATTGTAAATAATGTAGGGATGTTTAAGCCCGCTTTTATACTGGAAGATAGTGACGATTCCTTTCAAAAACAGATGGATACTAACCTGATGCCGGCCTATGAACTATACCGTTTTTTCGGTAAACGCATGGTATCTGTCGGTAAAGGGCATATCTTTAATATATGCTCAGTTGCTGCCCTTGATCCTATAGCCGAGGCGGGGGTGTACAGTGTAACAAAATATGCCCTGTTAGGTCTTAATAAGGTAATGAAACTCGAGATGCAGGGACGTGGCGTAAAGGTTACGGCAATAATCCCGGGGTCAACATTAACAGATTCATGGCGAGACGTTGAGGTAGATAAAAACAAGATGGTTTTGCCAGAAGATATAGCATCAGCCATAGTAAATATTTATAATATGAGCGAAGGTGCAAATGTTGATCAAATGATTATTAAACCAGTTTCGGGCCAGTTATAATTAACTAAACACTAAAAACATTAACATGGAAAAGAAACTTTATAGAGACGAACATCGAAAAGCAATAGGTGGTGTTTGTGCAGGCCTGGCCGACTACTTTAGTGTAGATGTTGCCATAGTAAGGGCTTTATTTTTAATATTACTATTAGTAAAAGGTGTTGGTGTACTGCCATATATTGTATTATGGATAGTATTACCGAAACGCGATTACCGGTTTGATCCGCCTAAATATAGCCCCGGGGTTGACTACACCGTGCCACCCCAACAACCGGGTCAACCCTTTCAGCAACCTTTTCCACATACCCCTCCAATGCCTGCTAAAAAGCCATCTAACGTGGGGTTAATATTCGGCGTAGTATTAATTGTTTTGGGAGCTTCATTTCTATTGGACGAACTGGATATTATACCTGATTGGGATTACGGAAAATTATGGCCGCTTGCTTTAGTAGCTTTAGGCGGCGTACTTATATTTTCGGGACAAAAAAAACAACCCTGGGAAAAAGATGGATGGAACAGTACAGGCTATAGCAGCCCGGTAAATGATAAAGCTTCTGATGAAAAAACCTCAATGGACATTGCGGAAGGAAAAGAAGAAGACGAGAATAACGATAATCCTACAACTATATAATTATGAAAACCAATAAAATAATGCCGGGTGTTGTACTGGTATGTATAGGTGCCCTGTTTTTGTTAGATAATTTTGATGTGATCAATTTCCATTGGGGTAACCTTATTTATCTGTGGCCTGTATTTCTGATAATGGGAGGCGTAAACCTGCTATTGGCAAATAATAATACTGCGTGGGCTACCATAATAAAAGTAACAGTGGTGATAGGTGGATTCTGTATATTGTTTTTTGCCCCTAACCATCACTTTTTTTGGAATAATGGGCATGGCAACTGGAATTTTAGTAACAGAGACTATGATGATGACGACGATGATAGCGATAGCCTTGGTATAGTTAAAGTAGAAGGGTCAAGCAAATATAGTGAGCCGTTTACCCCCGGTACAACATTTGCCCGTTTAAATATTAACGGGGGAGCTTCAACCTTTAAACTAACAGATACCACTAACCAACTATTTGAAGCCAATACCAAAGAATTCATCAATCGGTATGAGTTTGTTAAAACTATGGATGGCACTACTCCGGTGATAGATTTCAGGATGAGAAATAAAAAGAACGGGCATTTTGAATGGGATAGTGATAAAACAAATACTGCATATCTTAAACTTAATGCTATTCCGGAATGGGAGATCAATCTTAAGACCGGTGCCAGCGAAACTGATTTTGATCTTAGTCCGTTTAAGATACGCACCTTGAATATTAACGGCGGTGCGGCATCTTATGATGTTAAAATGGGACAGCCGTTGGCCACAACTAATATTGAAGTATCAACAGGCGTATCAGAAGTTACTATCCGTATACCTCAAAATGCAGCCTGCCAGATCACTACACAATCCGGCTTATCATCACACGATTTCGATAACTTTGATAAAAAAGGGGACAACACTTACGAAACCCCGAATTTTGACGCAGCCGCTCAGAAATTTTATATACACTTAAAAGGTGGTGTATCTGATTTTAACGTAACACGATACTAAGTTCAAACGCCGGGAACTTGTATAATTATAAGATTAACTAACTTTGATATATGCAAGCTCCCGGTTTTGATTCAGAACAATCTGGTATCCCCCAATATATACTTGTAGTAAACGGAAAGCCCGAAGGGCCCTTTACTATCGAGGAATTGAAAACCAGGGGTATTAAACCCGGCGACTTTATAAAAACTCCTGCTATGGATGATTATAAAGAAGCACATGAAGTTGCCGAACTGAGGCAACTTTTTGGTTTTAGCAGGCAACCGGTACCTATTCAGTATTTTGGCAGTTTTGACCAGCGCTTGCTGGCTTCGGCACTCGATTGGTTTATCGTATCAGGTGGATTCATACTCGTAGCATTTATTGCTATTCTATTTATCCAAGACAAATTTATTCGTCTTATTATCTCATTTAGCTTGCTTATAATTATCCCGCTAACAAAGCTGGTATACCATATAGTAATGGAAAGTTCGGTAAAGCAGGCCACCATTGGCAAGCTAATTTTAAAGATAAGGGTTTGTGATATATATGGTGAGCGGATTACTGTAGGGAGGGCGATGGGCAGAAATGTTGCAAAAATTTTAACAGTATTAACTTTATTTGTAGGGTATATCCTTGCTTTTTTTAATAAAAAGCAACAATGCCTGCATGATATGATAGCCGAAACTCTGGTGATTAAAGACCGGCTGGAATAAAAAACAATTACCTGTTGCGGATAATCACATAGGTTTTGGCAAAATAATCATGCCATGCCTGCCGGTGGTCGTCCCAAAGAATGTTTAAATATCCTACACAAAATACCAGACTTGACAATATTTTCCCAACGTTGCGTAAAAATGCGCGTGGCAGGCTTAATCTTTTACCGTCTGCATCAACAACGGCCAGTTTGCAAATTCTTTTACCAATACTGCCCCGCATAGGTGTAGCCTCTAATAGAGCATTGTAAATAATTGAGGTAAGAAAAAGTATGAAGTTTAATTTTAAGCGGGTAATAAGCGCATCATAAGAGGTATCATTTGCCTGCTGGTTTTTATAGATCTCCATAAAAAGATCCGACGCAAAAAACATGATAGCAACGGTAAGGATAACGCTGTCAATAGCATATGCCAGCAATCGCCACCAAAAACCCGCCAGGTTATCTTCCGTAGGGAAATAAAAGCCTTTTCCTTCAAAATAGTAATTAAACTCAGGGAGTTCCGAGGCGTTTTGCCATTTTTGATTACTTTCCCGCTGCAATTGGGTATCCAGATCTATATCCATCTGCATCATTTCCGTAAAAGTAAAGGGGCCGGTTCTTTCACTGTTGCGCAGTATGTAGTAATTCTTTATCATTTAGTAGTTTTTTCAACGGTAAAAGCCTGACCTGATCGTGCTTTACGAGTTCATGGCGTATACAATAATATTTACGCCAAATTTAGTATTGTCTTCGGCTAAAAAGCGTTTATTTCTGAAATCATAGTCCCACTCGCATCCGTAATCTTTACTGCTGTATAATACGCCTATGCGTCCGTTAATTTCAATAGCCTTAAGATAATCATGTATCAGATCATCGCCCCAACCGTTCAACTCAAAAGAGGTAGTCGGCGGGCCTTTGTCAAAACTAAAAAAGGAATGGTATATTTTATGATTGTTAGGTATTTTTTTTAAAGCATGAGGGCCGAATATATCGGTCATTTGCGCCTCGAACGATTTAGCAAAAAGGCCGTCAATATCATGATTGCAATCATCTGCAAATACAAATCCGCCGTTTTGCACATACTTTTTAAAGTTGGCTTTTTCTTTAGTGTCAAACTGTACAAGTTTATGGCCGCTCAGGTAACAAAAGGGAGCGGTAAAAATATCATCACTGCTTAAGGGTATAACCTTTTCATGCGGATCAATCGGAATGGTAGTATATTCCAGCAGCGAATTAAGTAAATTAGAAGGCATACGCTGATCGGTGTCCCAATCGCCGGAGTGGTAACTTAGCCGTGTAAAAGTAAATTTAGAACCGAGTGCCATTTATTTACAAAACTCTAAAATTAAGATAAAATTTTCGGCAGCATTAATTAATAACCTGGACAGGTTGTAAAGTTTTAGATACTTTATTCAAATTTTGTTAAAAAAGCAGGATAATTAGTTAAAAGGATAATATCTTGTGTTGCTTTACTGGCTTTGTCCGGTTTTTAAGGTGAAATGGTTTTAAATCATTTATAACGCCATCGCTAAACGGATAATTAATTGTGAAAAGGATTAAACTATAAAATATTGGAACTTACTGAAAACGATATTAAGGCCCTGCTTGCCAAATTACCGGCATTAAAAACCGAGATACAAAAAGTTATTGTTGGTCAGGATCATATACTCGATGAATTGCTGGTTGCATTTTTAGCCGGCGGGCATTGTTTGCTGGAAGGGGTGCCCGGTTTAGCCAAAACGCTCATTGTGAAAACCATGTCGCAGGCGTTGCACTTATCTTTCAGGCGCATTCAGTTTACACCCGACCTGATGCCCACCGATATTATAGGTACTGAAATTCTGGAAGAGGATCATGCCACAGGAAAGCGTTTTTTTAAGTTCAACAAAGGGCCCTTATTCGCCAATATTATTCTGGCCGATGAAATAAACCGTACGCCACCCAAAACACAGTCGGCTTTACTGGAGGCGATGCAGGAGTTTGAAGTAACCTACGGGGGGCAAACTTATCCTTTAGATAAACCGTTTTTTATTTTAGCCACACAAAACCCCATCGAACAGGCAGGCACTTATCCCCTGCCCGAGGCACAACTCGACCGTTTTTTATTGCTGATAAAAATTAGCTACCCTACCGAACAGGAGGAGTTTGAAGTATTGAACCGGACAACAGGCGTTAAAAAAGCAGCTATAAACGCTGTTATAACAGCCGAAGAAATTATACAGGCACAGGAATTGGTACGGCAGGTTACCATAAACGAAGACCTTACACGCTATGTAAGTCAATTAATACGTGCTACCCGTCCTGATACCACCGGCGTAGCTTATGTAAAAGAATGGGTACGCTGGGGTGCCGGGCCGCGTGCCGGACAGGCTTTAATACTTACCGCCAAAGCCCGTGCTTTATTAAAAGGTAGGTATTCGGTTTTGATGGAGGATATTCATGCTATGGCACCTGCGGTATTAAGGCATCGTATTTTAATGAACTTTAAAGCCGAGGCAGAAAACATAAATTCAGACATGGTGACCGCAGAATTGATTAAAGTAATTGAGCGTAAAGGAGCTTTATAAGCGACTACCCTGGGTTAAATTATAAAGGAGAATAACTTGCTTGATCCTAAAGTTTTAATGACCATTAAGGATTTGCCATTGCTGGCGAAAACGGTTATTGACGGCTTTATGAATGGCTTTAATAAAAGCACTGTAAAAGGGCCCGGACTGGAGTTTAGTCAGTACCGTAGCTATCAACCCGGAGATGATCTGCGATGGTTAGACTGGCGGATGTACGCGCGGTCAGACAGGTATTATATTCGTGAATCAGAGATAGAAACCAGTATATCTGTACGATTTTTAGTGGATGCCAGCGCATCCATGAATCACGATGATAATGGTATAAAAAAAATAGATTACGCACGCTTTCTCGCAGCTTCTTTAGCATACCTTGCCAATACACAAGGTGACTCAGTGGCACTTAACGTATTTAAGGATGGTGACTTGTTTTCGTTACCCTCCAAACCCGATCCGCAGCACCTGCAGCGACTGCTATACCATTTGCAACTGATCGATCCTTCCGGCAAATTTACCAAACCCGTACATTATAAAGAATTGTTTGCGGGGAATGACCGTAAAGAGCTATTGATATTTATTACGGACATGTACCAGTTAAACGGCGAAATAAGTGCTTTACTTGCATCGCTGTCGGCGTTAAAGCACGAGGTGATCGTTTTTCACCTTATGGGGCAAAATGAACTTGATCTGGATTTTAAAGGTTACGCCACGCTGGAAGACATGGAAACCGGCGAAACCATACAGGTAAATACCCAAAGCACAAAAAGCACATATCAGTACAAGTTACAACAATACCTGGCCGCTATAAGATCAGATCTGCTAAGTAAACATATTTTTTACCGTATGTTGAGTACTGCACAACCACTGGATGCAGCATTGCGCGATTTTTTAGTTCAGCGTAAAAAAGGGGAAATTTAGGAATGCAGTTTTTAAACCCTATATGGTTTTTAGGAATTGCCGCTTTAAGTATACCGGTGGCCATACATCTGTGGAACATAAGGCAGGGCAAAACTTTAAAAGTAGGAAGCATTGCGCTTATTACTCAGGCGTCAAAAGCCAGCAGCCGTAGTTTTAAATTACTGGATATATTGTTGCTGATATGTCGTTGCCTGCTGTTGACTTTTATTGCCATATTACTGGCTACCCCGGTATGGCAATATCTTAAATCAACAAATAAAAGTAAAGGGTGGATACTTATTCCGCGGATGGAGATAAGCCAGGTCTATCAACAATTTAAATCGACTATTGATTCGCTTACCAAAGCAGGATATGAATTCCATTATTTAAATAAAGATTTCAATCGTGGTGATCTGTCGCAAATATTGGCTGATACTAACAGTTTAAAAGATACGGCCGGCGTTTCGTCTGATGGTAATTACTGGAGCTTAATAAAGAAAGTTGACGCAGCATCTTTATTAAATATGCCGGTGTATGTTTTTACTTCCAATAGATTAAAACATTTTAAAGGAAGTAAGCCAATGGTAGGGTTGGATATTCATTGGCAAACTTACACTGCCCCCGACTCTGTAAAAAAATGGATAGCCGATGCATGGATGAATGATAGCGGTTCTATTAGTTTTAATGAAGGTGAAAGCACTCCATCTGGGACTTACTTTACTACACAAAAAGTTAAAAGTGACGCCGCCGGTAACTCCGGTGTGGAACTTACTGTAAAAAATGGGCAACCACTTATTCAATTAAAAAATTCAGACCAGCCAGCCGTTTTGGTTGATACTTCAACGCTGCGAATGGCCGTCTATCCCGGTAAAAATACGACAGACGCGGATTATCTTGTGGCCGCTTTAAAGGCGATTGCAAATTTTAAAGGGCGCAGAGCAGCAATAAAAATATATAACAATCAAGCGCAATTACCTAAAGCCGACTGGCTGTTTTGGTTATCAGATGAGCCAATAAATAAGGTGACATTATCAGCAGCTGCGAATGTTTTTGAATATGAGAAAGGTAAAGTGCTTAACACTTCCTCGTGGATACAGGTAAGTAATGATGAGCATATACCCTTGTATAAACTCATAACCGCTAAGCAGAAAACCGAAGCCTTATGGCAAGATGGTTTTGGCAAACCGGTTTTAAGTAAGCAACAAGTGCAAGGCCGAAATGTCTATCTCTTTTACAGCCGGTTTAACCCTTCATGGAATGATTTGGTATGGAGCGCACAGTTTCCGGAAATTATGCTGAAGCTGATGAACGAGGATCCAATGCCCTTATATGATCAACGTATATTAAGTGACCAGCAGATCCAACCGATCAGGATAAAAGAACGACATGCTGATATTACTGTTGCACATATTCAAGAAACAGACTTATCCAAATCTTTTTGGTTACTGGCAATAGCACTTTTTGTTACCGAACGCATAATAGCCGCCAAAAAAAATATGTTGCAAAATGGCTGATAAAAGCGCATTACATATCATTTATAGTCTGCGTCGGCGATACCTCATTTTTCAGGTGCTGGCTGATGTTGTACTGGCCGCCGCTATCGGTACTCTGTTTGGCGGACTATTTATCAATTTTACCCCTTCGCCTGTTTTAACGGGCACTTTGGGTTTTATTGCCGTCTTATCAATATTATTAGCTATACATAAACCCTGGCTCGTAAGCAACCAAAATATTTGCAGCTACCTGAATAAGAAATATCCGGAATTAAAGGAAAGCGCTGGCTTGCTATTATTACCTGTTGATGAGTTGAATGTTTTACAAACATTGGCATTATCCCATACCGAAACTACCCTAACCCAGTTGCAAATCGGCTATGGTTATTTTACTAAGCGCCTTTTAAGATCATCACTATTGATGCTCTTAGCTGTTTTTAGTGTGTTAATAATGGCAAAATGGTATCACCATAAACAGATGAACCGATTTACAGTTGCCAACACAATTGTCAAAACAGCCTTGCCGCCCGAAAGGGTATTGCCTCAAATAAAGGGTGTGGAGTTAACCATAACCCCTCCGGCGTATACCCATAAAACACGCCATATGCAGGACAGGTTTAATTTTACAGCCGAGCAGGGCGCGACAATTAAATGGAATATAAAAACCAATATTCCCATAAAAGGGGCGTTCCTTATATTTAATGATAAGAAGAAGGTATCCTTGGCCAATGCAGATGCAGGCACATCTTGGAAAGCTGAAGATAGCATCAACAGATCAGGATTTTATCAGGTAAGTATTGATGGCAAGTTGTCCGACCTGTACCAGATAGAGGTGATTCCGGATGAGGCGCCTGTTATCCATATTAAAACTCCCAAACAGTACACTTACATTGATGCCGGGGAATTGCAACGGGTTAATATTAATACTAATATTACGGATGATTATGGTGTTGCCGACGCCTGGATAATGGCAACGGTTGCGAAAGGGCAGGGTGAGGGTGTTCAGTTTAAGGAATACCGGCTTAAATTCCCGGAAACATTTAATGCACTTAAGTCTCAATATAACCTTCAGAAGCTAATAGACCTGCCACAGTTGAGCATGGAACCTGGCGATGAGCTTTATTTTTATATACAGGCTAAAGATACCTATCAGCAATTGAGCCGTACCGATGTTTATACTGTAACTATACAAGATACCTCTGAACTCTTAAGTATGGATGGTATTTTAACCGGAGCTGATATTAAGCCGGAGTTTTTCAGGAGTGAGCGCCAGATAATTATTGACGCGGAAAAACTCATCAAAGAAAAAGATACCCTAAATGCCGAGAAATTCAATAAACGGAGTAACGACCTGGCTACCGATCAAAAATTACTGCGCCTGCGCTACGGCAAATTTTTAGGTGAAGAAAACGAGACAATGGAAGGTGCCGGTGGTTCCGATGAATTATCGGAACCGGAGAATTTCAGCAATGCCGAAAAAATATTAAAAGCCTATACAGATGACCACGACAAAGCCGAAGATGCTCAGTTTTTTGAACCTGCTGTAAAAAAACAATTAAAAGCAACCCTTACAGAAATGTGGAAAGCGGAACTGCAACTCCGGTTATACAAGCCACAAGCTGCGCTGCCATTTGCTTATAAAGCGTTGCGGTTGTTAAAAGACCTGCAGCAAAAATCAAGATCGTATGTGGCAAAAACATCATATAACCCGCCGCCGTTGAAATTGGAAAAACGCTTAAGCGGTGAACTGGATAAAATTACACAGCCTGTAAACAGCCGCGACATAAAGCCCGCCGAAGATAAATTTGCAATACTAAAAAATGCTGTAAATGTTTTGGAGCAGCTTAAACTTAGCCCAGTATTAAACAGCGACCATATTAAAACGCTGCACCTGGCTAATCAACAATTAAGTGTTAAGGCATCTGCGCAGCCGGGTATTTACCTGCCTGCTTTGCGAGCTATGCGCAGAATATTGTCGGTTAGTAATGGTATTCAGCGCAAGGACATTGATTTGGTAGAACGGGCTATCCAAAAAACGCTGAACGATCCTAAAATATCGCCAAATGCAGAAGGTGGGTCGGCGGATATGGGATTATCAACAAGATACTATCAAAACCTTAAACAAAATAATCGTTAATGCAGGGTAGCTGGAACCATATCGTTATTATTATTTGCCTTGTGCTGGCTGCATTGCTTGTGTGGATGGAATGCCGGAGAGCTAACCGTTCCCGCTTATACTTGCGTATTGTTGCGGTTTTGCTGGCATTGTTGGCCTTAGCCTGTATAATTCTGCCGTTGGGTTATGAAACTTATAAAACCGAAAATGATCGGCATTCTATATTATTAACCGACGGATTTAATGCTGATAGCTTAAAGGAATATAAAAATGCAGGTATTTTTACTCTTGATGATGCTGTAAAAAAAGCTTACCCTAAAGCTTCGCTCATTTATACGCCGGATACTTTGCATGCGTTAACTAAAAACGGGAAACTTCACGTTTTTGGCTATGGATTAAGTGAAGATGAGCTTTTCCAATTAAATGAAATACCGTTTACTTTCCATCCATCCAAATTGCCGCAAGGGGTAACTAATATCAGTTGGAACAATCGGTTAACCGAAGGCGAAGAACTTATTTTACAGGGAAAATACAATAATTCATCAGCCCGTAAGATAAAATTGATTTTAAAGGGATCAGGAACTGTTGCAGATTCGGTTATTATCAAACCCAACACAGAGGCCGATTTTACTTTAACCGCGCTCCCTAAAATCACAGGGTGGGAAGTCTATTCTTTATGGGCAATTGAAGGTGCTGACACCACCATGCTGGGCGATGCTCCTGTACAGGTAAAATCCGCCAAACCCTTAAACATTTTAATAATTTCGGCTTCACCTGATTTTGAGACAAAATTTTTAAAGAACTGGTTAGGGGGCAAAGGTTATGCGGTAGCCACACGTTCAGCTATCAGTAAGGATAAATACAACAGCGAATATATAAATATGGCGCGTTTGCCATTGTCCCGGTTATCAGCATCGCTTTTACGAAAGTTTGATGTGGTAATCGGCGATCTTTCGGTTTTTACCGCATTAAGCAATGCCGAAGATAATGCCCTTAAACAGGAGGTTAACAGCAATGGGTTGGGTGTTATTGTAAAAGCGGATAGCGCCGGTAAAGCCTCGTGGTTGCAAAAGCATTTTCCGGTAAATAAGCCTTCCGGTAAAGCACCTGATCCTGCTGCATTGATCATCGGTGGCAAAAAAAGTAATTCCGGTAAACTAAGCAGTAATAGAGCTTATATTGGTTATGATACCGGCACACAGCCTTTGGTAAGCAATATGCAAAATCAAATACTGGCAAGCAGTACGCTTGCCGGAGCAGGAAAAATTGTATTTACTACCCTTAACAATACTTTTAGCTGGATGCTGGCCGGATCTCAGCAGGATTATGCCGCTTTTTGGTCTGCCTTGATCAGCAAGGCAGCCAAAAAAAATAGTGATACCTTTGACGGGGTATTGAATGCCGGAATGGCTTTCGCATCCCACACCATTCCTTTAACTTTTAAAAGTAACACCCTTCCCTTAGTTATTATTGATGGAGAAATTGTTTCGTTACAGCAAAATTTAACCGTACCTTTTGAGTGGAATTATCAATACGGCCCTTTGCAAAGCGGATGGCATAGTATAACCCAAAGCAAGACAGAAAAATTGCTGTATGTGCAAGGCGAAAATAACTGGAAAGGTGTGCAGGCGGAACATAAAATTAACGCTACGCAGAAATATATCCTTAATAAGGAAAATAAGGGTATTGTAACAAAACAGATACAGCAAAAAGTTCGGATTGAAGTGCCGAAAATATATTTTTATATCCTGCTGCTGGCAGCATGTACATTTTTGTGGATAGAGCATAAGATTTCATAGTATACTATTACCCTTTTTAGGAAATTGATTAAACATATTGGAGGAAAAACTTTGAGAAGAAGAGACTTTATTTATTTATCGGGTATTGGCGCAGGAGCTATGATGCTTCCAAGCCTGTCCGGCCTGGGCAAAAGCATTGATCCGATGCAGGCGCTGGAAACGGTAGACCCGCGCATCAAGAAAGAACTGGCGGATGCAGGGCTTAATGCGGCTAAGGCCGATGGAGCCAGTTATGCGGATGTACGCATAGGGCGCTATCTTAACCAGTTTGTAATTACCCGCGAGAACCGGGTGCTTAACGTAGCCAATACAGAATCATACGGTGTAGGTATACGCGTTATAGCCAACGGATGCTGGGGATTTGCCGCCACAAACGAGGTAACCAAAGAGGGTATTGCCAAAACCGCTAAACGCGCGGTCGCAGTAGCAAAGGCAAACGCTAAAATAGGCGGCGCGCCGGTACAACTGGCACCGCAGAAAGGTTACGGAGAGGTAAGCTGGAAAACCCCTATAGAAAAGAATGCTTTTGAGGTGCCTATTAAAGAAAAGGTAGATCTGCTGTTATCCGCTAATGCTGCGGCAATGGAAGGTGGCGCCAACTTTGTGAACTCTTTACTGTTCGCGGTGAATGAGCAAAAATACTTCGCGTCAACCGACGGTTCTTATATCGATCAGGATGTGCATCGTTTGTACCCTACATTTAATGTTACCAAAATTGATTCAGCTAAAGGAGCTTTTGAAAGCAGGCGCTCTTTAAGCGCTCCGGTTGGCATGGGCTATGAATATTTAACTCCATTAGCTTCGGAAACCATACAAGGTATTACCCCGCGTTATAAAAAGCGATATAATATGCTGGAGGATATTAAGTTTGCCACCAAGCAGGCCGGTGAAAAATTATCGGCCAAATCTGTTGAACCGGGTAAATACGACTTGGTGCTTGATCCAAGCCATTTATGGTTAACCATTCACGAATCTGTTGGTCACCCAACCGAACTTGACCGGGTATTAGGTTATGAGGCTAACTTTGCCGGTACCAGCTTTTTAACTTTAGATAAATGGAAATCCGGAGATTTTCATTTCGGCAGCAAAAATGTCAATATTGTAGGCGATAAAACACAGGTAGGTTCATTAGGTGCCGTGG
Organism: Mucilaginibacter segetis; assembly: GCF_016522075.1. Classification (GTDB taxonomy): domain Bacteria; phylum Bacteroidota; class Bacteroidia; order Sphingobacteriales; family Sphingobacteriaceae; genus Mucilaginibacter; species Mucilaginibacter segetis. The sequence continues at coordinate 35,131 of NZ_JAEHFW010000001.1, forward strand.
GATATGATGACGAAGGCGTAAAATGTAAAAAATGGGATATAATCAAGGATGGTATCCTGGTGAATTATCAGGCCATACGCGATCAGGCGCATATTATCGGGCTGAATGAGTCACAAGGTTGTTGCTATGCGCAAAGCTGGCAGGATGTACAGTTCCAGCGGATGCCTAATGTTTCATTACAACCGGGAAAAGCTCAATTAAGCGTTGATGATATGATCAAAAATGTTGAAAAGGGAATATATATCGTTGGCGACGGCTCATTTTCAATTGATCAGCAACGTTATAACTTCCAGTTTGGCGGACAACTGTTTTATGAGATAAAAGACGGTAAAATAGCTGGTATGCTAAATGATGTAGCTTATCAGGCAAATACCCAGGAGTTCTGGAATTCATGTGTGCAGGTATGTGATGACCGCGATTATCGTTTAGGCGGTTCATTTAATGATGGTAAAGGTCAGCCAAGCCAATCGAGCGCGGTGTCACACGGTTCATCAACCACAAGGTTTAACGGAGTTAATGTAATTAACACAAAAAGAAAGATCGGATAGATATGCCTATATATACTAAAGAAGATGCACAGGCTTTATTAAAGAAGGTGCTCAGTTATTCAAAAGCAGAAGAGTGCGAAGTAAGTTTGGGTGGCAGTGAAGGCGGTAATATTCGTTATGCTTTAAACGCTGTTTCTACAGCGGGCGATGTAAGTACTGTGGGTTTGGCGGTAACATCGGTTTATGGTAAAAAAGCAGGAACTGCAACTATTGACGAGTTTGATGATGCCGCTCTGGAACGTGTGGTTCGCCGTTCAGAAGAATTGGCACAGCTTGCTCCCGAAAATCCGGAATACATGCCAATGCTTGGCCCGAGTGATTTTCCGGAATCTATTACCTATAATGCCAACACCGCTGCCATGACCCCCTCAAGCCGCGCCGAAATGGTAGGTAAAAGTTTGGAGGTTACTAAAGCAGCTAACCTTAACGCAGCGGGCTATCTTGAAAATTCAACCGGGTTTAGCGCCGTAATGAATTCAAAAGGATTGTTTGCCTATAACAAAAGCAGCGATGTTACTTTTTCGGTTACTACCCGTAACGAAGCAGGCACCGCCTCGGGCTATGCAGCGCGTGGTTATACAGATGTTTCAAAGCTTGATACGTACACCGCAACAAAAATCGCGGCCTCAAAAGCCAATGGTTCGTTAGGTGCAAGGGCCATAGAGCCGGGTAAGTACACCGTAATATTAGAGCCTGTTGCAGCAACTTACATGTTGGAGAATATGTTTCGTTTTGATGCGCGCAGTGCCGAAGAAGGTCGTAGCTTTTTAAGTAAAAAAGGTGGCGGTACACGTTTAGGTGAACAACTTGTTGACCCTAAAGTAACTATCTATTCTGACCCATTCAACCCTGATCTGCCATCATCAACCTGGACAGGTGACGGACTGCCACGTGAAAAAACAATGTGGATTGATAAGGGGGTGGTGAAGAATTTATCATACTCCCGTTATTGGGCCGAAAAAAAGGGTGTAAAACCACTGCCAGGCCCCGGTAATATTATTATGGAAGGTGGAGACGCTACTATAGAGGATCTGATAAAAAGCACAGAAAGAGGGATTTTGGTTTCCAGGTTATGGTACATCCGTATGGTTGACCCACAGTCTTTATTACTTACCGGCCTAACCCGAGATGGTACTTTTTATATAGAGAACGGAAAGATTAAGTTCCCGGTGAAGAATTTCAGGTTTAACGAAAGCCCTATCATCATGCTGAATAACCTGGAAGCCCTGGGAAAACAGGAGCGCAGCATTAGTGTGGAAAGCTACCGCAGTTACCTGATACCACCAATGAAAATACGCGACTTTACCTTTAGCTCCTTATCAGACGCGGTATAAGTTAAGCTATAATTTTTTTATGAACGTCATTGCCCTAAAGCAATGGCGTTTTTGTTTATTTGTACCTCTTTAAAAATCCCTGCCTTATGAAACCATTTCCTGTGGTAACCTCAACTCTTTCCCCTCGCCACCTTGCTGATTACGTTCAGGATACATATCACTTATCTGCAGGTACTACATGTAAGCTTTTAAAGGCAGGTATTAACCATAGTTATTTAATAAATAACGGCGAAAGCAAATACGTATTCAGGGTATACAGCTTAAATTGGCGCACACGTGCAGAAATTGAAGAGGAGCTGCGGCTTTTAAATTTATTGCAAGAGAAAGGGATCTCGGTTTCGTATCCCTTAAAGGATGACAAAGGGAAATATATTCAGGAATTACCTGCACCTGAAGGCGTACGTTTCGGGGTGCTTTTTTCCTATGCTAATGGAGATAAGCTGTTAAATTTTCCTGCTGAGCTTCATTACACTGTGGGCGAAACAATGGCCCGCATCCATCAGCTTACCCAGAATATGGATCTGGAACGAATTACCTATGCACCCGATGTGTTGTTAATAGCGCCTTTTGAGCATCTGGATAAATTTTTACCTGCCGAATCTGAGGAAATGACCTGGATGTTATCCATCCAAAACTATTTATTGGAAGAGTTGGAGAAAGCGGATAAAAGTAAATTGCGCAAAGGGGCCGTTCACATGGATATATGGTTTGATAACCTTAATATTACTGAAGATGGTCGAATCACTATTTTCGACTTCGATTTTTGTGGCAACGGCTGGCTTTGTAATGATATCGCTTATTACATTTTGCAATTACACAGCACGGAGAAGGACGAAACTGAACGCATGCAAAAGCTCGATAGCTTCTTAAAAGGATATGAATCCATCACGCCCATAAATGCGGAAGAAAAACGAATGCTGGCCATGCTTGGCGTAAGTATTTACTTTTTTTACCTGGGGGTGCAATGCCAGCGATTTGATAACTGGTCGAATGTTTTCATGAACGAAACCCATTTAAAACGGTTCATTAATATCTTAATAAAGCCCTATTTCGAGAAAAATGTAATTGGGTAAACCTATTATCATTTATAATCCATATTCTGTATTTGGATAAACAAATGCCGGATTTTATTCTTTTTTATTTAGCATATCAAAATTAGCATAATATGAACACTACAAAAATAGGTTGGATAGGTTTGGGAACTATGGGGGTTCCAATGTCGCAGCAATTGATAAAGGCTGGTTATACGTTAATAGTATATAATCGCAGTAAAGAAAAGGAAGAAGCTCTTAAAAACGATGGCGCTGAAATAGCAGCAACACCCGGAGAGCTTTTACAAAGAGCGGATGTTGTGATCATTATGGTTACTGATGATAAAGCGATAGAGGGGGTTTTTAGTGGTGATGGCGGTTTGTTAAACGTTGAGGCACGCGGTAAGGTCATTATAAACATGAGTACTGTATCGCCTGCTATTAGTAAAAAAATAGCTGATTTATGTAAAGAACAGGGCAATGTTTATTTAGATGCCCCCGTATCAGGCAGTGTTAAGCAAGCCGAAACCGGGCAGTTGGTGATAATGATAGGCGGGGATGAAGCCGAATTTAAAAAAGTAGAACCCATCCTTTTAAGGATGGGCAAAATGGCTACTTATGTTGGGGCATCTGGTGCCGGCAATACGGCCAAGCTGGCGATTAATACCTTACTTAGCTTTCATACGCAAGGACTGGCCGAAGCGGTTCTGTTAGCAAAAAAAAATGGAATTGAAACGGAAACATTGCTAACCCTGCTTAATAATGGTGCTTTAGGTAACCCGTTCATGAAAATAAAAGGTGATGCTATATTAAATAACAATTTTAAGCCCGCATTCACGCTTAAAAACATTTTAAAGGATCTTAAACTGGCTAAAGATATAGGCTTAGATACACCAATGGGTAAAACAACATTAGCGACCTTTGAGGCCGCCGAACCGCAATTTGGTGATGAGGACCTGATAGCGGTAATTAAGCAAATTGAGAAGTAAAACTTTATCTGATTCTTCTTAGTGCATATGCCAGTCTACCGGCAATCAGTTTTGTGGAATCAGCGTTGGGTTTGGTTTCATAAAGGTTTAGTTTTCTGCCTTTAATGGTAAAGGTGTAAGACTTTTGTGCTTTTCCGTTCGACAGAAAAGCGATCTCATCCAGATTGCTCATCGGCTCCATGCCCAGGTCATTAGCTATAAAAAAGGAATCAACCCCTCCAAATCCCGATACTTTACCATTATTGCCGAATACTACATTAAATTGTCTGCCGGTATTATCTGTTACAGCATAGGTGCCGCATATAATTCCGTTGATCATATTATTCAGTCCGTAACCCAACTCATCATCGGGCTGCTTGTTTAACGCTTTGGTGTACTTTTCTGTAATTGTTTCCTGTGTTTTAGCATCGTAATGGTTAATAATGAGTGTAGTATCGTTGTTTTTTATGGTGTAACTTAATTCGTTGTCACCAAGCATTATGCTGGGCATTTCCTTTCCGGATACAAATTTAAGTGATAATGAGCCTCCCTCATGATTCCCCCATCCCACAGGAACTATAATACTATCACCTTTAAGTTTGTCGGTATCAATATAAAAAGTGGTAATACCTGTGGCTAAAGGCATGGCATCTAAAGGCGATTTTCTTCGGATGAGTTTTTTGATATAATCTTTTTTAACCCAAACACCTTGTATTACCGGCTTAAATTGCTGTATCAGATCGGGCGTTTCATTGAGTGGCCGGGAGTTGACCGCAACGGAATCCTGATCATTTTGATCTGTATTGCTTTTGCAGGAGAAAATAAAAATCAAGGATATCAGTACATAAAAATATCTCTTCATCGGGTTAAATTAGTTACTCCTAATATAGCAAATTAATAAGCTAAAGTGTTTTTTTGCAGAGGTAACAATTTAGTCATACAATAAAGTTTTTCGTATTTTTGCAGCTTATTAATCTCATCCGTGCATGAATGCTGATGCTGTAAAGTCTCTTTCGGGTCAATATTGTAACTCCTTAACCCATTACTCCCGTTTTGTAACCCGCGAGGTAGCAATTGGTGATGTACCAATGGGTGGCAATAACCCAATACGCATACAAAGCATGACCACCACCGATACAATGGATACCATTGGAACGGTGGAGCAAACCATACGCATGGTAAATGCAGGATGCGAATATGTACGTATTACAGCGCCCAGTATAAAAGAAGCCAATAATCTGGCCGAGATTAAAAAGCAGTTGCGCCTGCGTGGATGTAATGTTCCCCTGGTTGCCGATATTCACTTTACACCAAATGCTGCTGAAGTTGCCGCCCGTATTGTAGAGAAAGTACGTGTTAACCCCGGTAATTATGCCGATAAAAAGAAGTTTGACCAGATAGATTATACGGATGCGGAGTACCAGGGCGAACTGGATCGTATTTATAAAAAATTTACGCCGCTGGTAAATATTTGTAAAGAGTATGGCACGGCCATGCGTATAGGCACTAATCATGGCTCGCTTAGCGATCGTATCATGAGCCGCTATGGTGATACCCCGCAAGGCATGGTAGAGAGCGCAATGGAATTCATCCGTATGTGTGAAGCACTTAATTATTACCAGTTGGTTATCTCCATGAAATCGAGCAATCCGCAGGTAATGGTGCAGGCTTATCGTTTGCTTGTACAAACCATGGTAGCCGAGGGTATGAATTACCCATTGCATTTAGGTGTTACCGAGGCAGGCGATGGCGAAGACGGGCGAATTAAATCTGCCGTAGGCATAGGAACCCTTTTAGAAGACGGGCTGGGTGATACGGTACGGGTATCTCTTACCGAAGAACCCGAAGCCGAAGCGCCAGTTGCTATCGCGCTGGTTAACCGTTATTCAAAGCGAAAAGCAGCAAATGAAAAACAGCAGGTGACTGAAAATGAGCTTTCAGCTTTCAGTTTTAGTCCTTCCGCTCATTCCCCTTACGAATACAAAAAACGCGATACTTACGAAGCTAATGCTTTTATAGGCGGGCACATGGTACCGCGCGTAGTGGTTGATATTTCTGCTGCCAATTTAAAAGACCCTGCTATACTAAATGCCGCCGGTTACCTGTACTCGCCGGTGTTGGATAAATACAGTATGGCCGAGCAATCGGTTGATTTTGTATACCTCGGTGATAAATTACCCTCGTTTAACTTACCTGGCAACCTAAAGCAACTGTATAATTACACTACCTGGCAAAAACTGGCCGACAAAACACTTTGCCACCCGGTATTTACTTTAGATGAATATATAAATGCTGCCGACCGTACCTCCGCATTAAATTTAGTTAGGGTTAAAAATGCGGATATAAATGCGGATGCATTCGGATCGATACCTTTAGATAACTCGCTGGTATTTGTGCTGGAGACCGAGGAGTTGCATGGCATGGCTGATCAGCGCGCTTTCTTCTTAAAGCTACAGGAAATAGGACTTGAAGTTCCGGTGATTGTGAAGCGCAATTATACTTTTGAGTCGGGAAGTCTAGAAGTCGGCAAGTCGGAAGATGTTACATCTCACCTGCAACTTTACGCTGCTACTGATATGGGGGCGCTGTTGGTTGATGGTTTTGGTGATGGTATATGGATAGACGCACCACAGGTAAATACCGCCGCTATTACTTCTACCGCCTTTGGTATTTTACAAGCTACACGTTCACGTATCTCCAAAACGGAATATATTAGTTGTCCAAGCTGTGGGCGCACACTTTTTGACCTGATGATAACCACACAAATGATACGCAGCAGAACCAGTCATTTGAAAGGATTAAAAATCGGCATCATGGGTTGTATTGTAAATGGTCCCGGTGAAATGGCTGACGCCGATTATGGCTACGTCGGTTCCGGCCCGGATAAGGTTACCTTGTACCGTGGTAAAGAAGCAGTGAAGAAAAATATTTCCTCTGCCAATGCCCTTGATGAATTAATAGAGATCATCAAAGGGGATGGAAATTGGATAGAAATGGCGTAAGGTGAGGTGATCCGCTAAGCTAAAGCTTGTCCTGATATTGGTGGTCATGCTGATATATTTACATCACATCATCCGTAAAAGTAAATACATAGTGGGTTCCTGAAACAAGTTCAGGATGACAGGCTTGTTGTGATAAAAATACACCTGGTCATGCTGAATTTATTTCAGCACCTCATCTGCAAGATAAAACTCCCAACCTGTCATTTCGAATGAGCGGCACCGAAGAGATATTTTATAAAAGTAACCGCTTAAGTCCAAGTGTAAGATTAAGCTGTAATATTCGCAATGGTAATATCATAAATCCTGCCAACCTGTCACCACAAAGTAATTCCGAACTGTCGTAGTGGTATGCATCCTGTCATCATGCGGTTAATTTTTCTGCCAAAGGCATATTGGCACAACCCTTGTTAAATAGGTTGTGGTAAGCAAAATTAATTAATAAAAAATCAATCATAATATGTCTAAAATAATTGGAATTGACTTAGGAACAACAAACTCTTGCGTTTCAGTAATGGAAGGTAACGAGCCTGTAGTTATAGCCAACAGCGAAGGTAAACGTACTACTCCTTCCGTAGTAGCTTTTGTTAAAGACGGCGAGCGTAAAGTAGGTGATCCTGCAAAACGCCAGGCTATCACTAATCCCACAAAAACTATTTTTTCTATTAAACGCTTTATGGGTAACCAGTTTAACGAGGTTACTAAAGAGGTTGAACGTGTACCTTATAAAGTGGTAAAAGGCGACAATAACACCCCACGTGTTGAAATTGACGACCGTAAATATACTCCGCAGGAAATTTCGGCAATGATACTTCAGAAAATGAAGAAAACCGCCGAAGACTTTTTAGGAACAGAAGTTACCGAAGCGGTTATTACCGTGCCGGCTTATTTTAATGATGCACAGCGCCAGGCTACTAAAGAAGCCGGTGAAATTGCTGGTTTAAAAGTACGCCGTATAATTAACGAACCTACTGCTGCTGCTCTTGCCTATGGCCTGGACAAGGCACACAAGGATATGAAAATTGCAGTGTTTGACTGTGGTGGTGGTACGCATGACGTATCAGTACTGGAGTTAGGCGATGGCGTTTTCGAAGTAAAATCAACCGATGGTGATACACACTTAGGTGGTGACGATTTTGACCAGGTAATTATTGACTGGTTAGCTGATGAGTTTAAAGCTGATGAAGGTGTTGATCTGCGTAAAGACCCGATGGCTTTACAACGTTTAAAAGAATCTGCTGAAAAAGCTAAGATCGAATTATCAAGTTCAACACAAACCGAAATTAACCTGCCTTACATTACCGCTAATGATGGTATGCCTAAGCACCTGGTTAAAACTTTAAGCCGTGCTAAATTTGAGCAGTTGGCTGATAGCCTGATCAAACGTACAATAGAGCCATGTAAATCAGCATTGAAAAATGCAGGTTTAAGCACTTCGGATATTGACGAGATCATCCTGGTAGGTGGTTCAACCCGTATACCTGCAATACAGGATGCCGTACAAAAATTCTTTGGTAAAGCTCCTTCAAAAGGTGTTAATCCTGATGAGGTGGTTGCCATAGGTGCCGCTATACAAGGTGGTGTATTAACCGGTGAGGTTAAGGATGTGTTATTATTAGATGTTACTCCGTTATCATTAGGTATCGAAACTATGGGCGGTGTAATGACCAAGCTGATAGAATCAAACACTACAATTCCTACCAAAAAATCTGAAACATTCTCAACCGCGTCAGATAATCAGCCATCTGTTGAGATACATATATTACAGGGTGAGCGTCCAATGGCATCAGCTAACCGCACCATAGGTCGTTTCCACTTGGATGGTATACCACCTGCACCTCGCGGTGTGCCTCAGGTAGAAGTTACCTTTGATATTGATGCTAACGGTATATTACATGTATCAGCGAAAGATAAAGCTACCGGTAAAGAACAAAAAATCCGTATCGAGGCTTCATCAGGTTTAACTGATGCCGAGATCAAAAAGATGAAGGACGAAGCTGAAGCGAACGCTGATGCAGACAAGAAGGCTAAAGAAGAAGTTGAAAAACTGAATGGTGCTGATGCCCTGATCTTCTCGACCGAGAAACAGTTGAAAGAATATGGTGACAAGATCCCTGCTGATAAAAAGGCACCTATCGAATCAGGATTGGAAAAATTAAAAGCCGCATATGCTGCTAAAAACTTTGACGATATTGAAACAGCTCAAACTGAATTAAATACCGCATGGACAGCAGCATCAGAAGATATGTACAAAGCTTCTGCAGAAGCAGGCCAGCCACAACCGGAAGCGGGTGGTGATGCAGGTGATGCCGCGCAGGGTGGTGCTGATAATGTTACCGATGTTGATTTCGAAGAAGTAAAATAATCAATCAATATATATGCAAATGCCGCTCAGGATATCCCCGAGCGGCATTTTTTATTATAATAATTTTTTGATTATGAATTAATGAGATGATTTACCTTTTCTACAAGCTCCGTCAAGTCAAAAGGTTTAGTAATAATGGCATCGCAGCCATAGGCCATAAGATCAGCTGTGTGGTTAACATATGCTGAAAATATGATCACAGGTATATTGCCGTATTTGGGATGAGCCTTAATAGCCCTGCATAGTTCACCGCCGTTAGTGCCTGCTACGCGGTAATCCAATATAACCAGATCAGGGTCAAACTCTTCAACCAGAGGTATAACATCCTTACTTTCGCCGGTACTTTTTACCTCAAAATTCTCATAAGTAAGAGTTTCATGCACAATTTCAAGAATGTCCTGATTATCGTCTAACACTAAAATACGCTTTACCATAAATAATTAAAACTTAAAGAAACAAGGGGGTATATATGGCGTAAAAAATCTGATTATCTATTAACGTGAGGATGGGCTTATACTGTATATGCAGGATTTATTTTGTTCAAAAATAATATAAAAATTTAATATTATTACAACTAAATAATGCATACGTATTTTTAAAAATTGTATTATATTGTTATAGGCCACAAGTAATATTTTGTGAAATTAAAAAAGGTGTCTCAGGTTGCTGATCAGCAAAGTTTTAATGATATTATAGCTCAGGCCCCGGTAGCCATGAGTTTATTACGCGGTTACGATCTTGTCATTGAATCGGCTAACGGCATAATGCTGGAAGTTTGGGGCAAAGACAAACGCATTATCAATCAGCCCCTCGCAGATGCGCTCCCCGAACTTAAGGGACAGCCGTTTATAAGCTTACTGCATGATGTTTATCACACAGGTGTACCACATAGAGGGCATGAGGCAATGGTTTACCTTGTGCGTAATCATATTACCGAAACCTGTTATTTTAATTTTGTATATCAGCCTGTTACAGATGCTGCTGGTAAAATATCAGGAGTAATGGTGGTAGCGACCGAGGTTACTGATCAGGTAAATTCGCGACGGAAATCTGAAGATGCCGAAGAACGCATGCGCCTGGCCGCCGAAGCTACCGGCTTGGGGACATGGGATCTTGATCTGCAAACAGGAAATATTATTCATTCACCCCGGCTTGCGGAAATATTCGGGCGTAAAAGCAATGCGGTAATCGGCCATCAAGAATTACGTAATATAATTCATCCTCAGGATCTTCCTGTTATTATAAAGGCATTTGATAAAGCATTACAAACAGGGATTTATTTTTATGAGGCACGGGTAATATGGCCTGACGGGACCTTGCATTGGATACGTACTACGGGTAAGGTTTTATATAATGAAGACCATGTTCCATTACGCATGCTGGGAACATTAATTGACATTACCGAGCAAAAGCAAATATTAGACAAACTACAAAAGAGCGAGGAAAATTTGCGCCTGGCTACTCAGGCTGCAGAGTTGGGTACTTTTGATATGGATCTCATTAACCGTAATTTGATATGGGATAAGCGTTGTCGTGAATTGTTCGGCATCACAACAGAAGTACCGGTTAATTACGATAAGACCTTTTTAACCGGCTTACACCCGGATGACCGCGAGAAAACTGATAATGCGGTGAATAGGGCTTTTAATAAGGAGTTGAGTAACGGTGAATATGATGTAGAGTACCGAACAATAGGTATTGATGATAAAAAACTGCGCTGGATAAGGGCAAAAGGCAAGGTGTTATTTAACGATAATGATGTTCCGTTAAGATTTATCGGCACAGTACTGGACATTACCGAGAATAAGATCAATGAAATAAAAAAGAATGATTTTATTGCAATGGCCAGTCATGAGCTAAAAACACCCCTAACCTCGCTTAAAGCCTACATACAGTTATTATTAGCTAAGGCAGGAAGCACAGGTGATACATTTTTATTAAATGCACTGCAGAAATCCGAGAAGCAGATCAATAAAATGACTAAGTTGATTTACGGGTTTTTAGACCTCTCTAAATTGGAAACAGGTAAACTGCAACTTATTCGTGAGCGATTCGATATGAATGCTTTAATAGAGGAAATAGTTGCCGATAACCTCCCGATAGCACAAAGCCATCATATCATATTTGAAGCACGGCAACCTGTTTATGTAAACGCCGATCGCGAAAAAATAGGCCGTGTGATAAACAATTTTATAAATAATGCCATTAAATATTCACCCAAAACCACTGATATCAACATTTCTTTAGATATGGGATCGGATTATGTTAAACTTTTAGTAAAAGATAAAGGAATAGGTATTAAGATAAAGGATCAGCAAAATATTTTTGAAAGATTTTATCGGGTGGAAGATGCAAGTACTATTGGTTTTTCAGGTTTTGGTATAGGCCTTTATCTTTCTGCTGAAATTATTGAATTACACAAGGGTAGTATTGGAGTAAATAGCAGTAAAGGAAATGGCGCAGAATTTTATTTTACCATTCCTGTTTAATAAGCATGTTATTTTAAAAAATCTATCACGGCTGACGAGAATTCCGGTGTTTTACTCGCTTGGTTATGATCGCCGGGCACATATGCTATTTTTGAACCGGGTATCAGCTTTTGCAGATTGGTAACATCGCCGTTTGTATGATCTTCTGTACCATCAATAAGCAATACCGGAAATTTTATTTTAGCCAATTCCCGGTGACTGGTTGACGGCTGATGTTTTTGCTGTAGCGCTAAAGCCAGATCATCGAAGTTGTTTTTGTGTATCCAAACCATCATATCATCTACATCATGCAAGGTGGTATCGCCCATTAAGGCTTTATAAGCATGTATTCTGCGTGGCCAGTTTGGGTTAGTGTAATCGGCACCCATGCCACCCATTACCGCTTTGTGTATACGTTTATCCATCACCATTAAGCGCGAGGTGATAATAGAACCCCGCGAATAGCCTACTACATCATATTCTTTTATCCCTAAACTGCTTGCCAAACCCATTAGGTCTTTTGCTTCTGCGTCGTTGGCGTAAGCAACATCAGTATGTGGTTTATCTGATCGTCCGTTACCTCGCAGATCCATAATGATAACCCGGTATCCTTCCTTTAACAGATCGTTATAAAAGGGTCCTGTTTTCCATCCCTGGCTTGTGCCGGTAAAGCCGTGTACTAAAATTACCGGATACCCCTCGCCTTTTACTTCGTAATATATTTTTGTACCATCAAATGAGGTAAAGTAATTGCCACCGGTTTCCTGTGCACGCAAGTTGCTACCTAACAGGAATAAAGCGTAAATGGTAACCAAAAAGGGAATCTTTTTCATAACCCGAAGCTAAATAAATGCGTTAATTATTAATACACCGCCCAAGCCAATAAACGCCACTAAAGTTTCCATTACCGACCATGAGCGGAAAGTATCCTTTATGGATAGGTTAAAATATTCTTTAAATAACCAAAAGCCAGAGTCGTTAACATGCGAAAGAACTAAACTTCCTGCACCAATAGAAAGCACCATAAGATTAGGGTTAACATCACCGTGCAAAACTAATGGGGCAACAATACCTGCCGCAGTAAGACCGGCAACTGTTGCTGATCCTAAACTTATCCTGATGATGGCTGCTATAAGCCAGCCAAGCACCAATGGATGCAAATGCAGGTTTTGTTGTAGTTGGGTAGCTATCTGGTCGCTTACCCCACTTATGGTTAAAACCTCCTTAAAAGCTCCTGAGCCACCTATAATGAGTAAAACAAGGGCGATATCTTTTATAGCATCGGTATAGCTGCTTGTCAAACTGCTCATGTTATGGCCTTGCTTTATACCCAGTGTATAAGTGCCCACAATAAGTGCTATCAGCATTACTATGGGTGGATCGCCAAAGAAAGCGTTTAACTTTAATAAAGTAGGGTTCTGCATAGGTAAATTGGCAATGGCCGCAGTAACCATTAACAATATTACGGGTAGCAATGCTGTAAAAAAGCTATTGAAAGTACCCGGAAGTTTATCTTCCGGAAGTTCCTCGGCCCTGAAAGTAGCCAGAGGTTCAGATTTTATATTTTTTAAAGTTTTTGCGAACAATGGTCCAGCAATTATGATAGACGGCACGGCAATCATAAAACCGTACATAAAGGTCACAGGCATACTGGCATTAAACATAGTAACAAGTGCCGTAGGCGACGGATGTGGTGGCAAAAAACCATGTGTTACCGATAAAGATGCCAGCATTGGTAAACCAATGTAAACTGCCGGTAACTTATATTTGTAAACCACCGAAAATATAAGCGGCACCATAAGTACAAAACCGATCCCGTAAAATAAGGGAATGCCAATAACAAACCCTGCAGCAACTAATGCCCATTGTATGTATTTTTCGCCAAATGCTTTTACCAATGTTTCGGCAATTTTTTGGGCAGCTCCGCTAACAGCTACCAATTTACCCAGCATGGCTCCCAGCACAATTATGATAACCAGTTGCCCTAATATATCGCCAATACCCTTTTGTACGGCATTGGTAACCTTGGTAAAAGGAATACCTAATAATAAACCCGCAGCTATGGAGACAATAAGAAACGCAAGGAAAGGATTAACTTTTGCCCAGCTTACTAAAAGAACAAGCAGGATGATGCAGAATAAGATTGCCAGCATTTTTTAGAGTTAGGAATATAATTATAACTGCTTCGGAAACGAAGTTTTAACTAAAGTAATAACATTTCACCAAATTGAACAGATATATAAGTAAAATAACCTATTTGTAATAGATATTAACGTATTTTGTCGTAAACTTTATGACAAAGAAGCGTTACTTCCTGCTCATCATTATATTGGGCTCACTTACTGCACTGGGTCCCTTTTCTATTGATATGTATTTGCCGGGTTTTCCGGCAATTGCCCGCTCGTTAAATACTACTACTGAAAATGTGGCCTTATCACTATCCAGTTTTTTTATCGGGATATCCGCTGGCCAGCTTTTATACGGGCCCTTGCTTGATAGGTACGGACGAAAAAAACCTCTGTATTTTGGACTTACACTTTATATAATAGCATCGGCAGGTTGTTACTTTTCAAGCAGCATTCAAATGCTTATTTTAATGCGTTTTGTACAGGCAATAGGTAGTTGCGCAGCAGCAGTGGCCTCAATGGCCATGGTTCGTGACCTGTTTCCGGTAAAAGATAGTGCTAAGGTGTTTGCGATGCTTATACTGGTACTGGGTGCCTCGCCTCTGATAGCGCCAACCGTAGGTGGGTATGTAAGTGCTGAATTTGGCTGGCAGATTATATTTGTTATACTGGCTGTAATAGCTGTAATTATCAGCCTGGCGGTTATATTTCTGCTGCCGGAGAGTTACCCGCCCGATCTTTCTTACTCTTTAAAACCGGCACCAATTATTAATAGCTTTTTAATTGTGTTAAAAACACCGCAGTTTTATACCTATTCCTTATGCGGGGCAATTGGCTTTTCGGGTTTGTTTGCTTATATATCTGCCTCACCAATTGTTTTTATGGAGTTTTTTAAAGTAAGCGGTAAAAATTACGGATGGATATTCGCTATACTTTCTGTTGGTTTCATAGGTTCCAGCCAGGTGAACAGCCAATTAATAAAGAAGTTTAAAAGTGCGCAAATTGTTAATGCAGCATTAATAAGCATGGTAATTATCTCCATTGTTTTTTTAACCGGTTCCTTACAAGGCTGGCTTGGTCTTTATGGTACCATAATTATGATATTCGGCATGTTATGTTGTGTTGGTTTAATGAGCCCTAATACCTCAGCACTGGCTTTGGCTCCGTTCGAAAAAAATGCCGGTACGGCATCGTCTTTATTAGGCGCTTTTCAAATGTGCATAGGTGCATTAACTTCGGTAAGTGTAAGCTTATTTAAGGCAAAGTCTGCTGTGCCAATGGCCTCAATTATTTTAGTATCTGCAACCTTAGCTTTTGTTGTTTTGTTAATAGGACGCCGTAATATTAAAGAGAAGATAGCGGTAAAAGAAAGACCGGTTGCTGTTTCGCATTAAGGGTGTTCATTGGTCGCTTTTACAGCTGTTATTTTAGCACCTTCGTCGCCCATAGTTTCAAAAACCATTTTGTTATCGGTGAGTACCGATACATAAAAAGGGAATTCGCGAGTTTTACCATCTGGCAGCACTTCTTTGTATTTGATGTTTTGTCCCTGGGTGCCGAAGGTGCCATACGACAATAACTTGCCTCCCCAGATGATTTTTAAACTATCGTTAGTCTCAAAAACAATGTAAGGTGCTTGTTCGGCAATATCGGCGCTGCTTATGGTATCACTCGGACTGATATGAGGGTGCTCCACCTTAATATATTTCCATTTTCCGTAAAGGCCTTCACGTTGTATGCTGTTGTTGCAAGAGATGAATGAAAGGAGTATAAGCGGGAGTAATCTTATTGTTGTCTTCATATCAACTTATTTTCTCAAATTTATTGGAATATAACTTTAAGCGCTGGAAAATTAAGTTAAATTTATAATTGTAATTTTTACATTTTATTGTTTATGCACATGAAGAGGTTTTTATTTTTAGTAATGCTTACTATACGCATAAGTGTGTTTGCACAAAACAACGCGAGTATTACCATCAGCAATAATTCAAACCAAATAATAAGCAAGCATATTTATGGCCAGTTTGCCGAGCATTTGGGTCGCGGTATTTATGATGGTTTTTGGGTGGATGAAGATATGCCGGTTGCAAAACAGGATCGTATACGTTTGGATATTGTTAAAGCATTAAAACAAATAAATATACCCAACCTGCGCTGGCCCGGTGGCTGCTTTGCAGACGAATACCATTGGCGTGATGGTATTGGCCCGAGAGAGCAACGGCCCAAAATGGTAAATACCAACTGGGGTGGCGTAACCGAGGATAACAGTTTTGGCACACATGAATTTTTAAAGCTATGCGAATTATTAGGTTGCGAACCTTATATAGCAGCTAATGTGGGAAGTGGTACGGTAGAGGAGATGTCGAAATGGATAGAGTATTTAAACTCCAATAGTACCAGTACTGTGGCACAAATGCGTAAGCAAAACGGGCACCCTGAACCTTATAAAGTATCTTTTTGGGGAGTGGGTAACGAAAGCTGGGGCTGCGGCGGCAACATGACACCCGAGTTTTATGCCGATCAGTTTAGGCGCTACGCGTCGTTCGCGAAGAATTATCCTGGCGCGCCGCTCAAAAAAATAGCCAGCGGCGCCAACGCTCAAGATTATAACTGGACCGAGGTGTGTATGAAAAACATACCGCTTAATATGATGTGGGGCTTATCTCTGCATTATTATACCATACCAACCGGTAATTGGAGCAAAAAGGGATCGGCAACGAAATTTAGCGAGCAGGAATATTTCAGCACGATGGCCAATTGCCTTAAAATGGAAGAATTGGTTACTAAACATTCGGCTATAATGGATAAGTACGATCCTGAAAAGCGGGTGGCATTAGTGGTAGATGAATGGGGGGTATGGACAGACCCCGAACCCGGGACCAATCCCGGATTTTTATATCAGCAAAACAGCCTGCGCGATGCGTTGATCGCCGCCAGCACTTTAAATATATTTAATAACCATTGTGACAGGGTAAAAATGGCTGAACTTGCCCAAACTATAAATGTTTTACAGGCATTGATACTTACTGATAAGGATAAAATGCTGCTTACCCCTACCTATTATATATTTGATATGTACAAGGTGCATCAGGATGCTAAATACCTGAATATTAAAGTAACCTCGCCCGATTATGTGGTCGGCGGTAAAAGAATACCCGCAGTTAATGCCTCAGCATCGCAGGATTCAACAGGTAAAATACATATCTCATTGGTAAATTTGGATATGCATAATCCCGTGACCATCAGAATCGTACTCAATGGACTTAAATGGAGTAAAATAAACGGTCAAATACTAACCTCGGCAAATATTACAGATGTTAATACCTTTGACCAACCCAGTAAAATTCATTCAGCTGATTTTAACAGTGCGAAGAAAGATGGAGATAAATTAACGGTAGTAATTCCTGCAAAATCCATAATTACGCTGGAGTTAAACTAATTTTTATTTGGCCCGGACTTCATTTTTTCCTCAGCTTTTTTTACTTCGTCCTTTTCGCTTAAGGGGCCTTCAGTTTTTATTTCTTTTTCTGTTGCGGAATGGGGTTTAACGGCTCCGGCTTTTTTCTGTTTTGAGCTTTCTTTCTCTGTTGATGATGCCATGATGAATTCTCCTTTTATAAAGAACTTTACATGGTTTAAAAAGTTTACACAAAGATCAAAAAACTGTTATATAAGAAAACAGGTTGCTATCAGTGTTTTAACTGTTGCAATTCGGTTTGCATTTGTTTTATTTGCTGTTGCGCCTGCCTGTTTTCCAGATAAAAATAAATGGCACATGCCAAAAATATTTTACCTAAAATGAAAACCGCGGCAAATACCCATTTCCAGTTTTTATGTACTTTAATATGATTCGATTCTGCTTCTACTTCAATATATTCGGAGCCTGTATTAAAATTTTTATAATTATTATCTTCCCTATCACCCTGGAATTGTTGAGGATCATCTCCCGGCCGTAATATCAACTCATCAATTTGGTTTGATATCTTATTCCAGGTGTGAGCAGGCGGTGTTACAGCCATATGTTTGGCTATAGTTTCCATATCAATTTCTAACTGCTGAAGCGCAATGCTTACCTCCGGGTACTTGGCTTTCATATACATCAATTCCTTAACCTCTTGTTCCGAGGCAGTTCCTGTTACATAGGCTTCTAATACGCCACTTTCAATGTAATCCTGCAACATTTCGGTTTTTTCTGATTATGGTAAATGATTCCTTTAATATTTTTTTGATGTCCGCTTCGCAGGTGTTAAGTTCATGCGCAAGTACTGAAATAGATTTGCCGTTATAATGAATGCCGCAAAAAACGTGTTGTTGTTGCGCATCCATTAAATCAATAAAACGGTTTTTACGAATCACAGTGCCATTATTAGTGTGCAATTTTTGTCCGCAATCGTCTACCGAATTAAAAAAACTCATTAATTTTCTTCTTGCGATATCCTGCAGACGGCAATAGGTGTTAACTTCAGGCATTGTCATTTCCTGAATGTCTGAAAACGTAAGCTCATTAAACAAATCTGCAAGATATTGTTCTGCCATTTCCTGATTTTTTACCACTTCAAAAATATAGCCTAACAGCATATCCGCATAACCCTTGTACAGCTCGGTTTTTGCTTCTAATACATCATTTGGTAATATTTCTGAATATGCTAATTGCTGTTTCAAAATGGGGGCGGTTTTGGTATAAGGGCAGATTATATAAAATAAAAATTAATCCGGCTGTCAATTATCGGCAAATATTACACTAAGTTAAAAATTTTTCTTCTAATATGAATATTTTCATCCTGTCGGCGATTAAAATGTATGTGCCGCCATTTTGTTAAATATAGTTAAAATGAATAATCGACGAAAAACTAAAGCGGCTTTTTAGCTAATTTTAAACATGCTTAGGTCTCTTTTCACTATTAGTTTGTGTGTTATAATAACTTCTGTTTTTGCACAGAATAAAATTAAAGGAAGTGTTTTTGAAAACACTACCCGCATTAAACTGGCCGGCATACATGTTAACAATTTAAATAACAGTCAAAGTACTCTCACCAATAACGATGGTAAATTTACTATCACCGCTAAACCAGGGGATCTATTGACTTTTAATGCTTTATTTTATGATGCAGATACGGTGCTGGTAACAGATCTGCACGAGATGGAAGTTTTTCTTACACCGCATAAAAATGAACTTAACCAGGTTAATATTACTACAACAGAATCACCGGGAATGAGCGGAAGTTATTATGACCCGCAGTTTCATGGGCAAACTTTAGTATATCACAGGGACAAAAAAGGAGCCTACGACGGAGGGCTAACGTTGCGGATGTGGTACTGGAAAAAAGATGCCAGAAAAAAAGCGCGCGAAGAAAAAAAGATCAAAGATTTTGAGAAGGCCGATCACATAGCAAAAACATTTACCCCAAAAGTTATTGCGACCTATCTGCCGCTTACCGGGCAGGACATGATTAATTTCATAAGTCTGTATACTCCTTCTGTGAAAGTTTATACCGATAATGATTTTAATTTAGTTCAATATCTTAACAGCTGCTATAAAAAATACCTAAAGCTCCCTGAAGATAAAAAAAGCCTGCCACCCTTGCCCTCCTTATCTATTGAGAAATAAAGGATTAAAGACCCTTTTTTATGCTGTCTTTTTTAGCTTTTTCACGATCTTTAAAAAAACCACGTAGTAAAAAACTATGCTGTGCGGCTTCCAGATCGTCGTTTAATTTAACAGAGCTTTGCTGCAGATAGTTAAGCGTACTGCGTACCTGTGTAGCACCTTTAGGGTCATTTAATAATACCCCCAGCGCGTTATCAGTACTGTTAAGCTTATTGCTTGCGCGAGTAAGATTATCAGTAAGTGTTGCAGCATTATCGGCTGTTTGCTTTAATTGCGTTACCGATTCTTTAATACGGTTAAAAGTAACGGTATCAGTAAGCAATTTATCCGCCAGGCCGCCTTTAGTGTTCATCTTATCGCTGAAATTATCTAACTGAACTGCCATACGCGAAGCACTTTGAGTGGCGGCCTGCAAATTACGCATAGCGCTGCGCAGTTGTACAGCCATAGTGCTGTCAGCCAATAATGCGCCTACTGTGCCCTTGCCTTCCAGTATTTTGTGGCCTAATGTTTTAAAGTCAGTGGTAATGGCCAGCAGGTTTTCGTTGTTCTGCTGCAGGGTTTTCATGATGTCATCAGTAGAGAGTAGTTTTTCTGACTGTAATACATCGCCGTCCTGTACTATTGGCGCCTGCGGGCTGCCGCCGTCAATAACGATGATTTTATTACCGATCAATCCGTCAGAACTAATGCGAACGCCTGCATTACGGTGTATATATTGCTGTGTGTGAGCGTCAATGCTCATCACCACATCAACCTGTGAGCTTCCGGTAAATTTGATACTTTTTATTGTACCCACCTTTACCCCTGAGAACCAGACGTTATTGCCTTTCTTTAATCCGGACACATCGTTAAATACTGAACTGATATGTATACTTTTTACAAAGGTTTTTTGTTGGCCACCTAGTGTAAGTACACCTAATATAAACACAATTACCCCCAGGACAACAAATATGCCCACTATAATTGATTTTCTGTTTTCTGTTGCATCCATAGTATATGGTACTATTATTCTATAAAATTATAATCGTAAAATGGTTTCACTCTGCTGTCATCCGTATCAAAAACTTCTTCAAATGTGCCGGTTCGCTGAAACTGCCCGTCAAGCAGCATAGCAATACGGTCGCCGGTCATTTTAGCGCAGGTAAGATCATGTGTGATAATTATTGATGAGGTATGAAAGCGTTGTTGTACCTCGTTTATCAGTTCATTTATTTCAATACAGGTTATCGGATCAAGCCCGGCAGTCGGTTCGTCATACAGCATTATTTCAGGATTAAGGATAAGCGTACGTGCAATACCTATCCGTTTACGCTGCCCACCTGATAGTTCCGATGGCATTTGATTAATAGTTTGCGATAGTCCCACTGCATCAAGCACGGTTTCTACCGAGGTGTTGATTTCTGAACGGGTTATTCCTTTGCGATTACGCACCAGCGGAAATTCCAGATTTTTACGCACAGTCATGCTATCATAAAGGGCGCTATTCTGAAAAGAAAATCCTATCCGTATGCGCAGTTCCTGCAATTCGCGATCGCTGATAGCTGTTACATCTTTCCCCAAAACTTCAATGCTGCCCTCATCCGGCTTCAATAAGCCAGAAACCAACTTTATTAAAACGGATTTTCCGGTACCGGAGCGACCCAATACTACAAGATTCTCCCCCTGGTACAGATCCAGATCAATACCGCGCAGTACATCATAATCCGCAAATGATTTTTTGAGGTTACGTATACTGATAACAGCATTGTTTTTATCTATATGTGATGGTTGCTTTTTCATATGATAAGTTTAACGGAACCACCCTGCCATCTGAACAATTAAAACTTCTTCTATAAATACAATAAACATAGCGGTTACAACCGCTCCGTTTGCAGCTTTGCCCACACCCTCAGTACCTTTGGTTGAATTATACCCCTGATAACACCCTACAATACCAATAGTAAATCCAAATACCAGCGATTTTATTAACGAGGCATAAAAATCAATAAAGGTCAGCGGCTCAAAAACCTGCTCCATAAATGCGCTGTAGCTGGTGCCTTCGTTTTGGCTTACATTTAAATAACCGCCAAGCAGCGCAATAAAAGCGGTATAGGTTGCTAATATGGGTATAGTAATGGTTGTAGCAATCACTCTTGTACATACCAGAAATTTGAAGGGTTTGGTACCTGAAACTTCCATAGCGTCTATTTGCTCAGTTACCCGCATGGAGCCCAATTCAGCGCCAATGCTTGAGCCCACCTTCCCTGCGGCAATTAAAGCGGTAACCAATGGTGCAAGAGCGCGCATTATAGCGATAGAAACTAATGATGGCAGCCATGATGTTGCACCAAACTCGGTAAGTGAGGGGCGGGATTGCTTGGTAAAGATAACCCCAACTATAAAGCCTGTTAATGATATGAGGGTGAAGGAACGAACACCTACTTCATAACACTGGCGCAATACTTCTTTAAACTCATAGGGAGGTACAAACACCTCCTTAAAAAAACGCAGTATAAAGGCGTAAACCCTATACATCATTATAAAAAACCCGGAAATTTTATCCCTTATTTTTGAAAGACGGGATGGTGCGGGCCTGGTTGTACTTTTTATGGTATCCATTAATGGCGATAAAGGTATAACTTATGTAAGATATAGATAAAGTAACAGTACAAATTGTTTTAAAACTTGTTTGTAATAGCGCAATTATTACATAACTCAGACCATTTGGAATTTAAGATCTGCAATGCAGGGAATCTCTAAAGGCAGCAAATTTCAATTAAAAGTGTAATATCCGCAATAGCTTTTTGTTATTTAAAATGCTTATACGCAAGTCTTCAATTGAGTAAAATGTGTTATATTTTTATGCCAATAAAGCTCTATATGCCATAATTGGCTATTTTTTGGTTAAAATAGTATTAGCCCGGCTATGCCATTTACTTTACTTTTACAGCACCATATTATATACTTAACGGCTAATAGAAACCGGAAAAATTATGAAACTATCCCTGATAGATATTTCCATTATTGCACTTTATCTGCTCAGTACCATATTTATCGGGCTTTGGTATCGTAAAAAAGCTAAAGAAAATAAAGACAGTTACATGCTCGGCGGTAAGTCGCTGCCGTGGTATAAACTGGGCTTAAGCGATGCATCTGATATGTTCGATATCAGCGGAACCATGTGGATGGTAAGCCTCTGTTTTGTATATGGTATGAAAAGCATCTGGATACCCTGGCTTTGGCCGGTATTTAATCAGGTGTTTTTAATGATGTACCTGTCGCGCTGGCTTCGCCGCTCCAACGCATCCACAGGTGCGGAATGGCTGGCTACCCGTTTTGGTAAAACCGGCCGTGGAGTTACCAGTTCGCACATGGTGGTAATAGCATTTGCGTTGTTAAGCTGCCTCGGCTTTATGGCGTACGGCTTCATCGGCTTGGGCAAGTTTATTGAAATATTTATCCCCTGGGATCTTATAAAAGGGTATATCCCGTTTGATGTGGCGCCGCAATATATACCACATGTATATGGCATCATTTTTACCCTGTTTGCCATGTTCTATTCCATATTAGGAGGTATGCATAGCATTGTAGTGGGCGATATGGTAAAATACGGTATCATGACAGTTGCCTGTATATGGATAGGTTTTATAGCGGCCCAGCAATTAAGCAGCCACAAACTGGATGTACCCGGTGGGTGGTTCAGCCCGTTTTTCGGCAAACACCTCGGGCTCGATTGGAGCGGTATCATCACCGAGGTAAATCAAAAGATAAAAAGCGATGGCTACTCGCTGTTCGCCTACTTTTTTATGATGATGACTTTTAAAGGTTTTTTCGCGGCATTGGCAGGTCCTGCGCCGAATTACGATATGCAGAAAATATTATCTACGCGTTCACCTGAGGAGGCCAGTAAGATGAACGGATTTGTGAGCGTTATACTATTACCTATACGTTATACCCTCATTATCAGCTTAACAATTTTAGGTCTTATTTATTATCATCAAATGAATCTTGCCAACGGCACCGGAGGGATAGATTTTGAACGCATACTGCCATCAGTTATCAATAACTTTTTACCTGTTGGCTTGGTTGGGTTATTACTTGCAGGTTTATTAGGCGCCTTTATGAGCACCTTTAGCGGCACCATGAACGCCGCTCAGGCCTATATCGTTAACGACATCTACCTTAAATACGTTAACCCGGAAGCATCTAATAAAAAGATTATCACCATGAATTACCTGGTGGGTATAATTGTGGTAGCCGTTGGTGTTATACTTGGATTTTTTGTAAAAGATATCAACAGCGTTTTACAATGGATAGTCTCTGCATTATATGGTGGATACATAGCAGCTAACGTGCTAAAATGGCATTGGTGGCGTTTTAATGCCAGCGGATTCTTTTGGGGGATGCTTTCCGGTATAGTAGTAGCCATGATACTCTCCTTGTTCGTTACATTCGGCTATATACCCGAGGGCGAATTGTTGTACTGGTTCCCGGTATTATTTGCGTTATCGTTAACAGGTTCTATAATTGGTTCATATGCCGCTCCTGCTACAGATATGAAGGTTTTGCAATCTTTTTATACTAACGTTAGACCATGGGGTTTTTGGGAGCCGGTTAAGCAGGTTGCGTTGGCTAATGACCCATCCTTCCAGCCAAATAAAAATTTTAAACTTAACATGTTCAATGTAGTAATGGGTACCATAGCCCAGTGCTGCCTAACTATATTACCCATGTATCTGGTACTATGGCAAAAAACATCGCTATTGGTTACCATAGCCATTTTGGCGGTAATGATGCTGATTTTGAAAAGAACATGGTGGAATAAATTAAAAGAATATTAACACATACTTATGACCCAGCAATTTAAGGACAGACTAACATTATTACAGGATGCTCATGATAAGCTTATACATACAAAAAACGAAGTTGATGGCATTGGCAATGGCATTTATGACCGTTACAAAAATCCGGTTTTAACCGGGCTGCATGCGCCGCTAAACTGGCGGTATGATATGAATCCCGAAACCAATCCTTATCTGATGGAGCGGTTTGGCATAAACGCTGCTTTTAATGCGGCAGCAATTAAATGGAACGGGAAATATATTTTGATTGCCCGTGTTGAGGGGAATGACCGCAAATCTTTTTTCGCCGTGGCTGAGAGTCAAAACGGTGTAGATAATTTTAAGTTTTGGGAGCACCCTGTTACCATGCCAGAAACCGACGAGCCTGATACCAACCTTTACGATATGCGCCTCACCGCTCATGAGGATGGATGGATCTATGGTTTGTTCTGCACAGAGAGGCGCGACCCGCAAGCACCTCAGTATGATCAGTCAATGGCAATTGCTGCTTGCGGTATAGCACGTACGAAGGATCTGGTAACCTGGCAACGCATGCCTGATCTGCAAACTAATTCGCCACAGCAACGTAACGTGGTATTGCACCCGGAGTTTGTTAATGGTAAATATGCTTTATATACACGTCCGCAGGATGGTTTTATTAGTGCGGGGAAGGGCGGAGGCATTGGGTTTGGGTTGTGCGACAGTATGGAAAATGCCGTAGTTGATGAAGAGATCATAATCGACAATAAACAATACCATACCGTTTACGAAGCTAAGAACGGGCAGGGGCCCGCTCCTATTAAAACTGAAAAAGGCTGGCTGCATTTAGCCCATGGTGTGCGCAATACGGCTGCGGGTTTGCGTTATACCTTATACATGTTCATGACGGACCTTAACGACCTTACAAAGGTTATTTATAAGCCTGCCGGATATTTTTTGGCGCCCGAAGGTATGGAGCGGGTTGGCGATGTATCAAACGTAGCGTTTTGTAATGGCTGGGTTAAAGATGATAATGATGATGTATACATTTATTACGCTTCATCAGATACACGGATGCACGTTGCCAAAACAACCGTTGATAAACTGATAGACTATGTAACTAATACCGCACCTGATGGCTTACGGTCCGCGGTATCTGTCAACACCATAAATGCTATTATCAACAATAATAAAAATTTACATCAGTTACAGGAAAACTAAATTGCAGCATGAGCGGGTTAGGGGATCGCCGGTTAATTAATTATAAAAATGAGCTTAATGATGAGCTTAACAATATTTTAAATTATTGGATAAACAACACTGTTGATATTGTGGATGGCGGCTATTATGGTCGGATAGATAATGATAATAATATAATTGATCATTCGCCAAAGGGATCGGTTTTAAATGCGCGCATATTGTGGAGTTTTTCAGCGGCATATAATCAAACGAAAAATACCGGTTTACTGCCTTGGGCGCATCGTGCTTACCATTATATTACTGATAATTTTATTGATAAAGAATATGGTGGAGTGTACTGGTCGGTAGATTATTTGGGGAAACCACTGGATACCAAAAAGCAGGTATATGCATCGGCTTTTACTATTTATGCATTAAGCGAGTATTACAAGGCAACCAAATTGGATGAGGCATTTGCCGAGGCCAAAAAACTGTTTCGCCTGCTTGTAGAAAAAAGTTACGATACCGAACGTACCGGTTACCTGGAGGCCTTTACTAAAGAATGGGAGCCGATTGCCGACTTGCGTTTGAGCGCTAAGGATGCTAATGAGAAAAAAAGCATGAACACGCACTTGCACGTGCTGGAAGCTTATACTACACTTTATAGCATTTGGCCCGATGCGGAGCTACGAACGCAAATAGAAACGCTGTTAAATAATTTTCTCGATTATATTATCGATCATGAAACTCATCATTTGGTGTTATTCTTTGATGAGGATTGGAGTCGTCGGTCGGGCACGGTTTCTTATGGGCATGATATTGAGGCTACCTGGCTTTTACTGGAGGCTGCCGAAGCCATAGACCATCATGAATTGGTGGCTAAAATAAAATTGATCTGTATTGAAATATCAAACGCCACTATTGAGGGAATAGATACCGATAACGGATTATGGTATGAATATGAACCATCGCAAGAGCATTTGATAAAGGAAAAACACTGGTGGGTACAGGCAGAGGCTATGGTTGGTTTTTTTAATACCTGGCAAATTACAGGAGATAAAAAATACCTCGATCTGTCATTGAACAATTGGGACTTTGTAAAGAGACATATATTGGATAAACAAAACGGCGAATGGTTTTGGGGTGTATATGCTGATGGTTCGGTAATGCGCACGGAAGATAAAGCCGGAATATGGAAATGCCCTTATCATAACAGCAGGGCCTGCATCGAGATCATGAGGCGTATAGGCTAATACCCGCTTTTTAAAAACTTATTGATGACAAGCCTGTTTAACTGAAGTGATTTAATTAAAAATGGTTATGAATGCTTATCAGCAAAAATGGGTAGAGGTTTTAAGAGGCGCTAATATTAAAGGGTGGAAAGTAGAAGTCAATGGTGATGATATAATGGTAGAAATGCCGCATGTAACCGATCTGAAATTAATAGAAGATAACGTGCCTGAAACACTTGCTGCTATTTCTCTGGATATAAAAATGCCTAAGCAACGCCTGGTTTTTCATTTTCATAACGGGCACGAAAAATTTGAGTATATCCTTAATCCAACGGAGGACGACCTTGACCGAGCCTGAGGGCTAAATTTTAGCCTTAGTGGAAATAACGGTAACGCATAACCCCATCATGGCTATTAAGGTAAATGATGCACGTAAGGTTGCCGCTTCTGCAATAAATCCAATTAAAGGCGGCCCTATTAAAAACCCCATAAAGCCAATAGTTGATACTGCTGCCAGCGCCACGCCCGGCGACATGGTTTTTGACCTTCCAGCTGCACTAAAAACCATAGGTACTACAGATGATACGCCTGCCCCCACCATTAAAAACCCAAAAAGGGCGGTGTATAATTGCGGAAATATAACCGCTATCATTAACCCCGTGGCAGTAAGTAAACCACTTATTTGCAAAGTACGCTTTAGCCCGAAACGGTGCGCAAACCAGTCGGCAATAAAGCGTCCGCCTGCCATGGTAAGCATAAAGGCGGTGTAACCAGCGCCCATCCAGGCACCTTGTGCAAGCACTACCTTTTTAAAATAAATAACGCTCCAGTCGAACATGG
Source organism: Mucilaginibacter segetis (assembly GCF_016522075.1). Lineage (GTDB taxonomy): Bacteria > Bacteroidota > Bacteroidia > Sphingobacteriales > Sphingobacteriaceae > Mucilaginibacter > Mucilaginibacter segetis. The sequence continues at coordinate 62,631 of NZ_JAEHFW010000001.1, forward strand.
CGCCTTCACATATCATGGAGCAAAAGGCTATAATACCGAGTTTTATGAGCGAGTTGTCCGGCATCACAAAAGCAGGTCCGGCACTTGCTACTCTGTCGTTTTTAAGATAACGGGATGATACGATAATAACTATCAGAATGATGATGAGGATGAGGCTGAAATGATGAAATGGAATAATGTGGTTACCAATCATAAAAGTACCTATGCCCGCGCCTGTAAAACCGGCCATGCTCCATACCCCATGAAAAGAAGCCATAATAGGTTTTTCGTAAATAGCTTCGGCTGCAACCGCCTGCGTATTTACTGCTATATTTACCGCATTACTGGAAAACCCAAATAACAGTAAACATAATATCAGCTGCAGGGTGGTTTGCGCTAAACCTAATGTTACCAGTGTACAGCTATATACTACCAGTGCGGTAAGCAGTAAGTTCCTGCTGCCTATCTTGGTAATTATCCACCCTGAAAATGGTAACGAACACATGAGGCCAACCGGCAAGGCAAATAAAACACCGCCGAGGGCAGCATCAGTAAGGTTAAGGTTTTGCTGGATGGTTGCTATACGCGATGCCCAGCTGGCAAAGCACAGCCCCGCCATAAAAAACATAGCGGCTACGGCAATGCGGAGCATCTTTTTGGAGAAATGGTAAGGTGGTACTACAGTTTCCAATAGCCTTAAATTACTTGGTGTAAATATTACACTAAGATATGTTATAATTTTATATTTACAGCGAACATTTATTGTGCCAGCATTTACTGTTGGATATCAAATGTTCCGGTAACGTTAGATGTAGTGGTATTTGTAGTGGAATCGTAGAGGTCTGCCGTAAAAGTACCCTTTAAGGTGCCATGTGTGCTATCTGTAAGGTCGTAAGTAGTAACGGTTACGGTGCCTGTGCCAAGGGCATCGCCAATTACTAAAATGCCGATATCAAAGGTTCCTTTTGAGCTTCCGTCAAATGCGAGTCCGAAATCAGTATCATTGCCCATATATATGGATGCCGGAGTAGTTGTACCGGATGCAGCTGTCATTACAAAGGAAACATTGTGTTTAGTAGTAGTGGTGCCATTTATGGTATAGGTTACCGTGCCGCTTCCGGCCCCTTCAGGATAAATTGGCGGATCAAGCTTACATCCTGTAATACTTACAGCTATAAAAAGAAGAAACAGAAACCCTTTTGTAAACTTGTTCATAAAAGCATTCATATAAAAATTGAAGGTAATAAAATGCGGTTTAAAATAAGTTATTATTGGTCATAATATTAGTACTTATACGATTAAATATATAAAATGTTAGAATATATAGTATGATATTTTTTAAGACACATTTATAGGATTGGCTGTTTATAAGGATCAACAGTTTCCATCCGGGCCGCAAACCTGGCCGTTAATATCATCGGTATTTGAAATGGCGGTGGGTTTCCATTCCTCAAATGCCTTTTCTAATGTTTGGCTAAATACAGGTACAGGCTGTGCGCCCGATACGGCATATTTGCCATCCATTACAAAAAATGGCACACCGCGTATGCCTAAATATTCAGCTTCGGCAATATCATGTTTAACATCATCTGCATAGGCATCCGTACTTAACACATCAATAATTTCCTGTCTGTTAAGGCCCATTTCATTACCCAGTTCCGCAAGGGTTGCCGTATCATCAATATTTTTGCCTTCGGTGAAATAGGCCCTAAAAAGTTTTTCCTCAGCTTCAACGCCCAAGCCATGTTTTTTTGCAAGATGACTAAAACGATGTGCTTTAAAACTATTAGCCACTACCGCCCGGCCAAAATGATAAGTTAAGCCAACCTCTGCAGCCATTTCGGTTACATGCGCGTTCATTTGGTGCGCGTATTCTAAAGTCCAGCCTTTTGCATCAGCCAGGTATTGGCTGATGTTTACTGATGGATCTGTTTTCATATCAGGATTAAGCTGAAAACTCTTCCACTCAATTTCAACTTTATCTTTTTGGTCAAATTGTTGCAATGCATCCTCAAAACGGCGTTTACCGATGTAGCAAAACGGGCACATCACATCAGACCATATCTCCACTTTCATAATGCGTATATTATTGTTGAGATAAAATTACATCAATACCCTGTTCTCGGCGTAAGCACAAAGTAAAAAAACAATTAAGCTGTTTATTTGGTCGAGGTTTTATCTCTTTCCACCAGCTTCATGCCGCATTTAGAACATACGCCGGGGGTATCTGATGTAATGTCCGGGTGCATGGTGCAATAATATTTACCTTTTAATTTGGCTGTCTCTGTTGCCTTTGCTTCTTTTTTTGCTGTGTTGTTACAAGCGTTAATGCTCAGGAATGATGCCGCTAAGGCAATAAGGATGATCGTTCTTTTCATGATTATTTATTTTTTAAAAAAGCGGCAAAGCCGAATAAAGATACTACTAATACGCCGAGCGCTGCAAGCATGCTCACTATGTCGCGTACGTTTTTGCCTGCCCATGTCATACCAAAATATTTATGTAAAAATATAAATGATAAGCCCTCGGCACGGTCGATACCGGACACTTTAGCCGCTAATTGCGATGTGGTGGTTTCTATATACCAGTTCTCGTTGCCCGGATAACTGATCTTTTGCACAGGAAGCCGTTTGTTAATAAAGCCATATTCATTATCAAACTGGCGTATTGGTGTTACTGTTAATTTTGCCTTGTGATTTTTCACGTCGGACATTTCACGATAATACTGGCTTAAATAGGTGGCATATAGTTTATCGCCATCCGTCAGTTCTTTACCGTTTATTGCATTAATATATAATACATCTTTTTTACTGGTGCTTATTTGGTAATAGGTAATGCCGAAGTATTTTATTAATCCGGTTTTAACGGTCAGGCTATCGGGAACAGGTAATTCCAGGTTTGATACCGATATATCCTTACTATTAATAACCTGATTATATATCTTTTCCATTGAACCCTGGTTATGCAGTTTAACCAACAGATGAAATGCCCCGCTTACAATAAAGGTTAACATCACAAACGAAACTATGAGGCCTATTTGCCTGTGAAAACGATGCACAAATCGGGTATCTTTCCTGTTTGCAGCCCTCCTGTTTTTGGTAGCGGTTTTAAATTTCTTCCAGAATAAACCATATATGGTTATCCCGCTTAACAGCGAGAGAAACATAATGCCCACTATGCACAACAGTACGATCAGGCGAAACTGGTCGCCTCCAATAGCTGCCAAAAAATCCCAGGTGTGGAATTGTTCAAACAACCACAAGAATGCTTTACGGGTGTTATTATTAAAAGTAGCCATCCGGCTTTGCCCGGTCTCTACATAAATATCCATCCCATCCGGCCTGTTAAACGACACCTTCCATACAGGCAACAGGTGATTTATAGGTTGATACTGCCCGTCAAATGTTTTTTGCAGGGTAAGGCTCTTTATGGCCGATACCGAATCTTGTGTAAAATACCGGGCAAGATAAACGGCATAAGCCTGATCTCCGTTTTTAAGCAATCGGCCTGTGTTGGCCGAGTAGTATTGGAAAACACTATCGGTGCCTAAAATCTGGTAATAGCTTTGATGATCAAAATTCACTAATCCGAAATTGACGAATTGAGTGATGTGATTAGTATCTAATACCTGCTTTAAGGATAGTTGCGGTTTCATGTTTTGCTGCGAAAGCGGTTTAAATACCTCTTTGGCAATATCGGGCCTGAACCAATTGGCCATAAACGGATGTGATAATCCGCTTATGGTCCAAAAAATTACCGGCACCAGGGCGGTTAAGCCCAGCACCCGGTGCCATTTATAAAAGTTTTGTTTTGCTGTTGCCATCTTAATTTTTTGAAAAGGAATAACTGATACCTAAAGTATAGGTGCGCGGTGGTGCGGCATTATAGGTGTCGCCATACTGGTTGCTGGTTACTGTTGTAGCGTAAAGTTCATTGGTAAGGTTGAGCACGTTGAACCAGATGCCGGCGCCTTTTAATACTCCTTTTTTTGCTTCGTACCCTGTACGCAGGTTGTAAATATTATAGCCCGAATAAGTTTTGGTATTGGCAGGGTTAGTAAAATATTGGTTAATGTGCTGCCACTCCGCCGCTATGCGTAACCCATTGATGTAAGCAGGTTTGTAAGTGATCTCCGAGTTGGCTATCCACGTAGGTGCATTGGTCATTCTTTTACCATTATAGTCGATGGTGTAACTGGTGCCTGTGCTGTAATTGGTACGTACTTCACTGTAGTCGACATAAGTATGTTTGGCATTGGTACCGCTAAAACGTAACGTCAGCTCATTTAACGGGGCATAAGCCAATGTGTACTCAACACCACGGTGTCGTGTTGCTCCTGCATTTTGGTTTTGGGTGGTATTATCCGGCAATAACTGACTTATGATCTCATTACGCCCTTCCAGATCATACAAGCTAACTTCCACATACATCTTTTTGTGCATGGTAGTAAACCAGCCGCCTGTTTCATAGTTGTTGAATGTGGCCTGTTTTAACGGCGTAAGTTGTCTTGAGCTGTACAGGTCTCCCGTTTCGGGCGGTTGAAAGCCCACACTGTAATTAGCATAAATTCCTCTGTTGTCGCCAAAGTTATAGGTTAAGCCAAGTTTTGGCGCTACTATGTTAAAGTTGTTAGTTTCCCGTTGTTTGTACTTAGTACTACCCGCCGGTAAGTTATTGCTGAAATCATAATGAATACGATCATACCGCAGCCCCATCACTATACGGAGTGCGTCTGTCGGCTTAATTTCATATTGGGTGTAGGCGGCAGTATTAAATAGCTTAATTCGATAATCATCAATGTACCGGCCGGTATTGGTAAAACCCGTGTAATAGTTCCTTTGTATGTCCTTCTGAATATCCAGATACTGTGCATAGTACGAACTCGGACTATCATCTATATAAGCGCCTACGATCAATCGGGAGTTAAGAAAATCAAAATTGGTACGGTGCTGTGTCAGTAAACCAAAACTGTGAAAACGCTGATCGTTCACCTGCCCGTTGGAGCTGATGTAATTGCCCGCGTTGTCCCTCACATCAGATATAAAATAGCTGGGAAGTTGCGCTGTAGAGTTATCACGGTAAAAAAGTGTTAAAAAAGTATTGCTCTTGCTATTCCAGGTATGATCAAGCCTTGTGCTTGCCCTTAACGAATTAACTTTGCGGTAAGTAAAACGCTGGTTAGAACCATAGCTGCGGTTATAAAAATGCGCACTATCCAAGCTTCCAGGTGTTTGGGTGTTCAGATAATTATAAGTGAACGCGGTAGTAAGGCGGGTGGCGGCATCAAAATCATAAGTGGTTTTAAAGTTGCCGGAATATTTATCGAAATCGGAATAATCCTGCCAGCTGTCTTTTTGATGCGCAACATAACCACCCACATATAAGCCAAACTTGCCGGAACTAAATCCTCCGTCCGCATCAACCCGACGGTAATGGTAATTATCTCCCTGCACCGATACATTGCCTGCATAGCCCGCCGGCGCTCCCTGTGTAATAAAGTTAATAGCGCCGCCAATAGCGTTACTGCCATATAACGACGAAGCCGGACCTTTTATCACCTCAATATCGCGTACGCCGTTCATGTTGATTTCGTAAAGCGAATTATGGTTAAATATCCCTGTAGGGCGTATAGGAAGGCCATCTTCCATATATAGATATAAGGCGTTGTAGGTAATAGGCTGGCGAATGGCCATAGTGTGCTGCTCGTTACCTAAATTCACCATATAAACGCCTGCTACTTTATTTAATAATTGATAAAGCGCCGTTGCTTTGGTATCATTTATTTGAGCAGATGTTATCTTGCTGATGGCTATAGGCGCGTTTTGTCGCGCTTGTGTTTCGCGGCTGGCCGATACGATAACCTGCTGCATATCTATAGTTGCCGGTTCCATTATCACGGAGATATTGGTAAGGTTGGCGTTGGTAATAGTTGCCAAGGCAGTTTGGTAACCCATCATGGAAAAACGAAGTTTGCTTATCCCGGTTCCTTCCAGGGTGAATTTACCCTTGGAGTCTGTTGTAGTAATAGCCGTTGAATTGGCAGCATTACTCACCTTTACACCGGCCAAAGCCTCATGGGTGCGGGCATCAGTAACAATTCCCTGTATGTTTTGTGCATAGGTATGCACTGCAAAAAATAAAAATAGGATAGATATTAATATAGATGATCTCATAAAAAATTATATGATATTTTAACTGCATGGCAGCCGGAAAAGCGATACACAATTGCAGGCGCATGCAAACGATAATAAACTTGCCCATGTTTAAAAACATCAGCAAGTACAGTTAAGAAAAATATAAAATGTGTTTTATGAGAGCCGGGGCGGCTGAAATATGGAACGTGATTGTACCGGTAGTTTTATCCGGTTATTAGGAATAGGGATAACCGCCAATAAAGTAGTGTGGAATTTGATCTTAACAGGTACGTTACAAAACGCTTCCTGGAAAAGATTTTTTTGATTTTGCCTTTCCTGCGCATTTTTATTGTCTTCGGCTTGCTTTATCTTTTTCATAAAGTAGCATTTACCGTTACAATGCAGCCAGGGTTTATCGCGGTTTACGCATAGATTTTCGGCAATGTATTTTTTGTTCAGCTCAAAACCCGCGTAAATAAATAAACGCGAAAGATTAGCGCTAAATAGCGTGAACATTAACAAATAAGCGGTAATACGTTGCCACATATTGCCGCAAAGGTAATACACAAACTATTAGCTTTTTTATTAAAATTCATTTAAAAATAAAAACCCCGCCTTTTAAGGCAGGGTTTACATAACTTTTAATTGGAATTTAATTTGTAGCTTTTTTTAGCGTGGTGTGTAAATGATCATCACCTACCTGTATATTCATGCTAACCGAGTCGGCGTAGCATTTTCCGCTGTGCGGTATATCCATGCCTTGTACATTTACACTAAAGGTAAAGTCGTCACCTTTAATTTTTCCGTCCTCAATGTTCACTTCTCCTTGTGGAGACTGTGCAGTACCTGTAAGTTTTTCGCCATCTACTTTAAAGGTGTAGCTTAACGGAATAGTGTTGCCGTCAGTCATGGTTAAAGATCCTGTCCATTTACCGTTCAGGTCAGCAATGGCTGCTAAACATATCATGAAGCAGCAGGATAAAAGAGCTGTTGTGATTAATTTTCTTTTCATAATGGGGTTGTTTTATAATAACTAAATGTATAATTTTTTATTAAAATATAATAATTGATATATTAATAAATAGCATGTACCCCAGTAAAACATATTTACGCTGCAAAAAAATAGCGAAACGCCGCACCAACGCCCCGCTATTTAATGGCAAGTAATCAGGTTTTCTCTATAAATTTATCTGCGGCTACTTGTATTTTTCGGCCGCTCATATCTTCCATTTCAAAAGTTAATGTCACTTTTCCATTTTTGCCTTCAATGGTAATGGTGGCATCTTTCTCATCTCCGTTGTTATTACTGAAGGTAGCTGTAATTACACTTTTTCCTTCTTTAAACGGCACTGTCCAGTTGCAGGTATTTGATTTAATAATGCCGTTCATTTCCTCGTTTTCTGTGCCGTGTGTTAGCTTAATATTAGTTTTACCATACTCTATTGAGGCAGGTTCATCTACAGTACGCTGTATATCCCCGTCTGCATCCAGATATATCGTTTCAACGGAACTGAATAATACATTTTTGCCGCATTGTGCGTAACTTACTATACTGCCGGCTGCCAGCAATATCAGGGTAAGTATCATTTTCTTTAATTTGATCTTTGTTTTCATATAAGGTTTGTTTTATTTCAGCAAAGATATATGTTTTACATAGTAATATGCAATGCAAAGTACTATATAAAATAAAAATAAATTATAATTGTCTGATAATTAAATTATTAAAAAATACTTGAATGTAGATATTTAAGCTTACGTGGTGCATTTGCCGCCATTAAAGCTTATTTATATTATATTTTTGATAGCTTTACCTTTATCATTTCCATTTTGCTCATGAAAAAACTCAGTTTTGTTTTTTTTGTACTTATTGGTATCGAAGCGAATGCTCAAAAGCAGGATTATCCCATTCAGCCGGTAGCATTTACTAATGTTAAACTTACAGATCATTTTTGGACATCACGGATAGAGACAAATCGTACCGTTACCATACCGGCTTCTTTTGAACGTTGTAAAACTACCGGCAGGGTAAAGAATTTTGAAATGGCCGCCGAGCATAAAGGCAAATTTTGTACTGTGTACCCTTTTGATGATACCGATATTTATAAAACCATTGAGGGCGCATCTTACTCCTTAGCGGTTCATCCTGATGAAAAGCTCCAAACCTATCTTGATTCGCTGATCACGATTATAGGAAATGCACAGGAGCCCGACGGGTATTTATATACCGCACGCTCTATTGATCCCTTACACCCGATATCCGCAGCCGGACCTGAACGATGGATAAACGAACAAAGCAGCAGCCATGAATTATATAACTGCGGGCATATGTTTGAAGCAGCAGCCGCGCATTATATGGCAACAGGCAAACGTAACTTTCTTAATATCGCATTAAAGAATGCCGACTTACTGGTGCGTACCTTCGGGCCTGATAAAAAGCACGTTGCCCCCGGCCACGAAATTGTGGAGATGGGTTTGGTGCGCTTGTACCGTATTACAGGTAAAAGAGCTTACCTTGATCTGGCAAAGTTTTTTATTGATGAGCGCGGCAAAAAGCAATACAATAAGAAAAGTAAAAATGTATTTGAAAATGGTGTTTACTGGCAGGACGACAAACCCGTGATTGAACAGGATGAGGCCGAAGGGCATGCCGTACGGGCTATGTACCTGTATTCGGGCATGGCTGATGTAGCGGCATTAACCGGAGATAAGCAATATTTAGCCGCCATTGATAAGATTTGGGATAACATGGTGGGCAAAAAAATGTATGTGCAGGGTAGCATAGGCGCTGTTGGCGATGGCGAGCGTTTTGGCGACAATTACGAATTACCCAATACCACTGCCTATAACGAAACCTGCGCCGCTATAGGAAGCGTATTTTGGAACCAACGCATGTTTTTACTGCATGGGGATGCCAAGTATATTGATGTACTCGAAAAAACTTTATACAACGGTTTAATATCAGGTGTGGGGTTGGATGGTAAATCATTTTTTTACACCAACGCCATGCAAATACAGGATAATTTTAATCATCCTGATATTGAACGTGAGCGTTCTGGATGGTTTACTTGTTCGTGCTGCCCTACTAATGTTGCTCGCTTAATTCCGTCTGTGCCGGGGTATATGTATGCTCAAAACGGCAAGGATATTTATGTAAATCTTTTTATCAGCGGTACGGCAAATGTCACAGTAAATAACAGCAAAGTTAAAATCACTCAGCAGAATAACTATCCCTGGAACGGCGACCTGGCTTTTACCGTTGCTCCGTCAAAAGCAATGGATATGAATGTAAGGATACGCATACCCGGCTGGGCCCAAAATGAAGCCATCCCATCAGATTTGTATCGCTATCAGCACCAGAATAATGAAAACGTAACCATCAAAATAAATGGTGAGCCGGTACAATACCATATGGAAAAAGGTTATGCTGTGCTTGCTAAAAAGTGGAAAAAGAATGACAGGATAGAAGTTAACCTGCCTATGGAAGTACGCCGTGTAACAGCAAACGCCAAACTGCCTAATGATGATAATAAAGTTGCCCTGCAACGCGGCCCGATGATGTATTGCGCCGAGTGGAAAGATAATTTTGGCAAAGCAGCGAATATAATCGTCCCTGAAAATACAAAGTTCACTACACAATACGAAGGCGACCTGTTAAACGGCGTAACCGTTTTAAAGGCGGATGTTAAGTCCGTAGTGATAGATGATTCCGGACAAAACATCCATACAAAAAACCAAACACTTACTGCTATACCATACTATGCCTGGGCTAATCGTGGCAAAGGCGAAATGATGGTGTGGTTTCCGCAGCAGGTAAAATATATTGATCTGTTAACCAGCGAAAATACTGTTAAATGAAAAAAGTTTTATCCATAGCGTTACTGCTATGCTTTTGTTGTTTAGGCGCCGTAGCGCAGGAGTTATCTTTATCAAAAGGATGGAAATTTAAGCAAGGCGACAGCCTGCAATGGGCATCAACGCAATTGAATGATAGCAATTGGAACTCTATAGATGTTGCCCGCGACTGGGAAAGCCAGGGGTTTGCCAACTATGACGGCTTTGGTTGGTACAGGCTGCACGTGGTTATACCCACATCTTTAAAAGAAAGTTCTTACTTAAAAGATAGCCTGCGCCTGGAGTTGCATAATGTGGATGATAACGACGAAGTTTATTTGAATGGCAAGCTCATAGGTAAATATGGCGGCTCGGGTACTGATATTAAGGAAAGTAAATACGGGCCGCGTACTTATCTGATAGCAGCCAACAATCCCGCCATTTTATGGGATAAGGAAAACGTTATAGCCATACGGATATTTGATACCGGAGGAGCAGGTGGTTTGTATGGAGATAAGTTCAGCATCAGCATGAATGATGTAATGGATTATGTAAATATTAATACCGATGGTGATTTTAGTTATGGCCCTAAAAGCAGTTTGGGTAAATCTGTTAAACTGGTAACTACAGGTAATTATAATTATAAAGGAAAGCTGAATTTTAAAGTAACCGATCCTGAAACCGGTTCGGTTATTTATGAAAAAACTAACGACGCTGATTTTGCCGCAGGTAAACCCTTCACTTATACGTTTACTATTGGCGAATTACAAAAGAAATCGTATGATATCAGCTATACATTTACCGATGAAGCATCGGGGACTAAAATATCCAAAACAGAAAGTACACCCTATGTATTAACCCCTTATCCATCATCAAGACCAAAAATAAACGGAGCTGATGTGTTTGGCGCCCGCCCGGGTAACCCATTCTTATACCGCATACCTGCTACAGGTAAAGCACCTCTTGCCTATAAAGCCGAGGGTTTACCTGATGGATTGAATTTGGATGCAGTTACCGGTATAATTACGGGTACTGTAAATACCAAAGGCGATTATCCTGTTACACTTACGGTAAGTAACTCCATTGGCAGCCGCACCAAGCAATTTACCATAAGTATAGGTGATAATATTGGTTTAACCCCGGCCTTGGGATGGAACAGTTGGAACGCATGGGGGTTAAGTGTTGATGATAAAAAAGTGCGCATATCCGCAAAGGCAATGGCCGATAAGCTTGCATCGCATGGATGGGCGTATATTAATATTGATGACGGATGGGAAGCAGACAACCGTCGGGCTGATGGGGAAATAGCCACTAACAGCAAGTTCCCGGATATGAAAGCCCTTGCTGATTATGTTCATGGGTTAGGTTTAAAAATAGGGATATACTCATCCCCGGGGCCTCGTACTTGCGGCGGATATTTGGGTAGCTGGCAGCACGAGGATCAGGATGCTAAAACCTATGGCGACTGGGGAATAGATTACTTGAAATATGACTGGTGCTCCTATTCGGAAGTGACGGCAAAAAACCCTACGCTGGCCGATATGAAAAAACCTTACCAGGTAATGCGCTCCGCTTTAGATAAAATAAACCGCGATATTATGTTTAGCTTTTGCCAGTATGGTATGGGTAAGGTTTGGGAATGGGGCGCCGAGGTTGGTGGTAACAGCTGGCGTACTACAGGGGATATACAGGATACCTGGCAAAGCATGTCGGGTATTGGTTTTGGCCAGGCGGCAGCAGCCCCGTATGCGCAACCCGGACATTTTAACGACCCTGATATGCTGGTTGTAGGCAAAGTAGGATGGGGGCCAAATTTACACAATACAAGGCTTACTTATGATGAGCAGTACACACACATCAGCTTATGGTGTTTGCAGGCAGTGCCTTTATTGATAGGTTGTGATATGAGCCGGCTGGACAAGTTCACTTTAAACTTGCTCACAAATGATGAGGTATTGGCTATTGATCAGGATGCTTTAGGTAAATCCGCGCTGCCTGTAATAAAAAAAGATGGCTACGAAGTTTGGATAAAAGAAATGAAAGACGGAAGCAAGGCTATAGGTATATTTAATAAGTCTGATAAATATCAAACTATATCCCTAAACCGTGAGGAGGCCGGCATAGCAGGCTATAAACGGATAAGGGATGTGTGGCAGCAAAAATACATTATTAACAGCGGCCCCGATTTTAAAACGAGCGTTGCGCCGCATGGGGTAATGCTGGTGCGCGCGTATAAATGATTTGTCCCAAATTGATCAGGGGATTTCGTAGTGATATATCGGTGCAAATACACCTTCACTGGTGGTGTAATAACTTTTGCCATCAGGTGAAAAACCTATGGCTTCACCTTGACGTTCCTGTTTATAAGGCAATTCACGTGGAGTTTTTTGCATAACTGCCCATATCGGTTCGTTTGGCTTGCGCTGCCAGTAATAAACTTTTTCATAGCTTTTCAAGAGTATTTGCTTGCCATCTTTTGATATATCACCAGCAGTTATCCACTTAAATGGTTTAAGTCCTGAAAAAAACAATTTACAGCGGAAGGTTAATGTAAGTGTACTGTTTGCTTTAAAATTTAAAGGGGTAGTATAAACACCAACGGTATCATGTCGTTTGCTTACTATATATAGTAAATTTTCAATGGGGTCTATCATTAGCGTCTCCGCGTCTTTTGGGCCATCCGGGTATTTTAGATTGACTGATGTAACGGCTGCGTGTATTATGCTATCCTTAGTCCAGGCTTTGTGTTCCTCTGAACGGTAGATAGTAATAAAATTACGATCACTACCGTTATCACCAATATCGCCTATATAAACGTAACTTTTGCTTTTTAAAGGGCCGGGTCCAACAGCAATATCTTCGCAATCTTTTACACCATACGGAGGTCCGCCTGTTCCTTTAAAATAAATGGTGCTGTGTAAAACGCCATCAGGGGTTATGGAAAAAAAACGACTGGTATCGCCGCTATCATTATGCACATAATAAATATCAGGATTTATGCCGGATGCAGCTATGCCGGATGTTTCATCCAGTTCCTTATTTTGCAACCTGCTTTCGGGCTGTAACTTTTTATCAATTAACTTATGTTTGGCAAAAGCACCTGCAAAAAGCAAAAAAACAACGGGTATAAGTATATTTAATTTTTTTCGACGGCTCATTCTTTTTAATATCCGTTAATAACACATAAATGCATTATGTAGTATAAACTTCGCATTAATTATTGCAAAATGTTAACAATAATAATGCAAAAATCAAAAATGAGCTTGTGTTTTACATTTTGATATAGATGTAAGGATCAAACAACGGCTAAAAGTTAATTTGCGGTAGTAAGTTCCCTTGCGGATCGGTAATCGGCCAGGCCTATCTCCTGCACATAATTACAATTGCATGGATGCCCCGGAGCAATATAAACAGGCATATCAAAACCTAACTGCTGATAATAGGGTGTAATAAAAGCCTGTACCGGGAGACCGTTCGCTGTAGAAATAATTTCGGGTGTTAAATTTTTTAGCGGTTTTAGCAATAGTTTAATATCGCACAGTTCAAGTTTATCTGATACTGGGATCCAGCGGCTTACCTCATTAATATTAATTAGTACGCCATTCTGTTTTACTCCTTTAAGTGTACCAATTTGAACTTCGTTATTTAAATAACTTTTAACCAATACTCTTTGGCCGATATATCTGCCGAAAATTAAGAGTTTTTCAGATGCATTTACCATACTTATTTTGCTAATAATATTAGCAAAATAAGTAATTTTATCGGTAATAAACAAGTTAATTGGCGGATGATTTTACTCTGGCATCAACTAAATTTGATATCAGGCAACCGCCTCTTTGTTGGTTGTTGTGGTCAGGTCGATGTCAGGTTTTGAGGTATCTGTAAGTACAACCTTGCCCCTGTCACGACGTAAAATCCGGTTAAACAGCGATATCTCCCTGTCGAACAAAAACTGAAAGAAAAGTTTTGTCCATGAGGTATGATAATAAAGCGTTTCGTAGTATTCTGGAGCCGTCTTTTTTATCTGCGGAAGTTTATTCCAGGGTATGGACGGGAAATCGTGATGCTCGTTATGAAAACCCACATTAAATGCAACCGTATTAAAATTGCCGTAATAACTATACGTTTCCTGCTCAACGCTATGGGTTAAATAATGCTCCTGTATCCAGCGGGCGCCCAATGGGTGCAAACCAACCGAAAATGAAAAACTAAGCAGCAAAAACGTAAGGGAATGCCAGCCCATAAAATACCATATAGCAGCAGTAAATACTACCTGCAATAAAAAGTTGGTAAGTATCCAGCCATCAAATGGATGTATCTCCCTTAATCGTGATAAGCGGAAAAGCTGAAAAATTGGAAAGAACAATAACCAAAGTGCTTTTCCGAAAAACGAATTGCTGATCAGTTTAGCCTCCCACCTATTAGGCAGGTCTGCATCTAATTCATGCACACCCTGGAAAGAGTGATGTTTGATATGATATTTTTCGAAAGATATTGCGCTTGGCAATATTTGCGGCAAATTAGCAAACATAGATGCCCACCGGTTTGCATTGCGGTTTTTAAATAACAGCTGATGGGTGCATTCATGTATCATCACAAATAAGGCATGGTCGGCAAAGGCTCCTAATAAATAAGCAGCACCCACAACTAACCACCACGATTGATCACGTAGCAGCCATGCCATAATTATCTGGAAAGCTACCAAACCCACAATAGCAAAAATGGTATTTGGATTTTTACCTATCAGTTGTCTTAACTGCGGAAATTCTTTTAAAATCTTTTTTGTACGAACACGATGCGGTTCAGATTCATGGGAGTAAACAAAGTCGGTTTTCTTGGTCATATTTATTAAAACGTTCAATATAGGAATAACGTCTAAATAAATTTTACTTTACCATGATATTTAATAATTATTTGTTAAAAAAATTAATATTCATTTTTTAAAACAGATTTGCTCCAGATTATTCCGGTAATTTTAGGTGTTTAAAAAAATAAAATATGTGGTGGATATATGCATTATTAGCAGCATTATTTGCTGCCTTAACTGCTGTTTTTGCAAAAGTTGGTATAAAGGGTGTTGATACCGATCTGGCAACAGGGATACGTACTATTGTAATTCTCTTTATAGCCTGGGCAATTGTTATATACAAGGGTAGTAATCATACTATAGGTGGTTTAACTAAACAAAACTGGATTTTTTTGATTCTTTCAGGATGCGCTACCGGGCTGTCATGGATCTTTTATTTTAAAGCCTTGCAGTTAGGAAAAGTATCGCAGGTTGCCCCGGTTGATAAGTTGAGTGTGGCTATAGCCATTATCCTGTCAGTTATATTTTTAGGCGAGCCGGTAACGCTTAAATCAGCCTTGGGGGCACTGCTGATTATCGGTGGAACATTAGTGCTGATATTCTGAAAAGAATATACTTTATCATAGTTGCTTAATGTAACAATCTTGCAACTTGCCCTCAAAATACAGTTTTAATACAAACTTTCTTTCAATTTTGCCGTCCCTTATATATAATAAATCGACAAAATTCTATTCATGCGAACGAAAATTCAAGTATTAATATTAACTCTTATTTCTGTTTTTTGTTTAAAGGTACAGGCGCAGGATGGCAAATTAAGCATCACCGGTACGGTAATTGACTCACTTACCAAAAAGCCTGTAGATTATGCCACGGTGGGCATTTACAAACAAGGCAGTACCAGTCCTTTTAACGGCGCAAGCACCGATGCCAAAGGCGTATTTACCATAGATAATTTGCCTGCAGGCGATTATAAATTAACAGTAGATTTTTTGGGCTATAACAGGCATACCTTAGCACATGTTAAAGCAGGTGCCCAACCATTGCAAATAATACTCAGCCCTGTACAACGGCAGCTAAAAACAGTAAACATTACCTCAACAGTGCCGTTAGTCCAAAATAAGATAGATAAAATGGTATACAACGCCGCCAACGATCTTACAGCCCAGGGCGGTGTAGCTATTGATGTATTAAAAAAGGTTCCGCAGGTAACTGTTGATATTGACGGTAATGTGGAATTACAAGGTAACGGGAATATCCGTTTTTTAATTAATGGTAAACCATCCAGCATTTTTGGGGCCAGTTTAGCTGATGCCTTACAGTCTATACCTGCCAGCCAGATCAAAAGCATTGAGGTAGTTACCAGTCCCGGAGCTAAATATGATGCATCTGGTACAGGTGGTATTATTAATATTATCTTAAAAGATAATAATGTGGAAGGTATAAACGGAAGCGTGAACTTGTCAGCCGGCACCCGGCGCGAAAACGGATCTTTTAACCTGAATGCACGGAAAGGGAATTTCGGCGTTAATGCTTTTTTTAGTGGGAACGCTCAGTTAAGAAGAGAAACCCCCAATAGTAATAACCGTTCCTCAACAGATTCATTAGGTAATACAACTACCTTATTTCAGAATGGTGCAAGCAATTTTACACGTAACGGTTATCAGTCTGGTGTTAACCTGGAATGGAACATTACTCCGCATGATGATCTTACCGGATCATTAAATTTTAATCATTTCGGTAATGATAGCAAGGATCTTACTACGCAGGAGCAAACTAAGTATAATCCGGATGATGATATCATCTCCTACCTGAGCAGTTTACGTAACTCCAGCAGTAAGTTTAACGGTACGTCTACCGACTGGAGCTTAAATTATCGCAAAACATTTGATAAGGAAGGTCAGGAACTTGACGTATTGTACAATTCCAGTTATGGTAAAAACCAGTTTAACTCATTTCAGCAACAGGATTACGATAATGTAGGTGTGCCATCATCAGGTATATCTAATGATAACCCGGGTAACGATCATGAAACCAATATTTCTATTGATTATACCCACCCCATATCAAAAACATTTACTATTGAGACAGGCGCAAAGGCGGTTTTTGAAAGCATAAGCAATCGTATTATTACCGATACGCTGATGGGTTCGACTTATGTGCCGAATCCTGATCAAACCTATGGTTTCAACTACGACCGTAAAATTTATGCGTATTATCTGGCTTCTACTTTTTCTATGTTCAATGATTTCCTGGAAGGTAAAGCAGGCTTGCGCGACGAGTACACCACTACTTCAGTTGATTTTCAGGGAACAAAAATACCCAGCTATAATATTCTGGCACCGTCAACTATATTGATGCATAAGTTAGATCAGTTACAATCTATTAAACTGAGCTTTTCTTATCGTATACGCCGGCCCGACTATGGCGATCTTAACCCGTTTTATAACATCAGCGATCCGCATAATATCAGCACAGGTAACCCTAATCTTAAACCCGAAAAGGGATATAACTTTGAGTTAGGTTATAATAAATCATTTAAACAGGGTACAAATATAAATGTAGCAGCATTTTACAGATACAATACAGATGACCTGCAAAGATTCACTACGTTTTACCCTGAATTGATTGTAAATGGTAATGTTTATGATAATGTATCACTTACACAGCGTTATAATATCGGCTCGCAGATAAATTACGGTCTTAACCTGTACGGTTCTGTTCCGGTAACGCGTAAACTAAATCTCCGCTCAAATATGTTCATAGCAAACCGGGTGATCAAAAATCCGGGCAGTTCAAACGTAAGCGGGTTAAATTACCGTATTAATCTTAATGCCAGCTACGATTTCGGAAACGATTTTGCCGCCGAAACATTTATTAATTATCGTTCATCCCGTAAGGATATTCAAGGAAGCAGCCCGGCGTTTTATTTTTATAACATTGCGGTACGTAAACAATTTCTTAATAAAAAGGCAAGCATAGGTTTAACAGCGTCAAATCCGTTTAACAAATATGTTAACCTTACCTCAACTACAAACGGCGCAAACTTTAGTCAAACTAATTACCGTCAAATTCCTATCCGCAGTTTTGGTATTACCATCAGCTACAAATTCGGCAAGCTTGATTTCTCTAAAAAGAAAGAGGGGGAAGGTGAATTTAACCCTGAGGATTCAGGAAGCGGCAGCCTGCCCGTACCGGGTTCAGGTGGCCCTAAATAATTTGAAGGGTCGATCCCGAAGAAATTGATCAAATATTTAAACTATCCAAAAGGACAATGAGAAATCGTTGTCCTTTTTTCTTAAGTAAATTATTTGCATTAGTTTATTGAAGGGGTGGATAGTAATGGAAATTTAGGCCATGTAGTATACAAATACGACGTAAAATAAAAAGCTATGAAGCGGTTTTCAGAAAGTTTATATCCTTAATTAGAAAAACTCTCAATGCTTTGAGTCCGCAACGTACCCTTGTTTTTACTGTGCCTAAGGGTAATTGTAATTTATTGGCAGCTTCGGTATGGCTATAACCCTTAAAATATACAAGATCAAGTATCTCCGCCTGCTCTTCTTTTAAATTATTTACAAAATTACGTAAACCGTAATGATCTATGTTAACCTGAACCTGGTAATTCGCTTCAATATAAGAAGAATCGGCGCTCTCAATATCCTGATTTAATAATGAGTTATGGTGTCTTTTTGATCGTAACTCATCCATAGCCATATTACGGGCAATGTTTATCATCCAGGTGTATAATCTTCCTTTTTCAGGATCATATAAATTAAAAGAATTCCATATTTTCAAAAACACCTTTTGCAATACATCTTCTGCAACTTCACGGGTTTTAACAATACGGATGATTGAGTAAAATAAGGTACGGGCGTACATATCATATAAAGCTTCTGCTCCTGTACGGCTTTTAGTTTTTATGGCTGTTACTATTTCCGCTTCAGTTAGATAGGTTTTTGTGTAAACATTCATAAATTGGCAATCTTGTTTATCATATCACTAATGTTATGCCAATAATATATAAAGTAAACTAAAAGTTAACTTTATAGCTTTTTGAAGTAGGAATTTTCCAATTAATTATTTACTGATTAAATAAACATGGTTTAGCGTGCCTGCACGAGTGTTTTTATTAATAAAAGCAGGTAGCACATTTTCCTGTGGATAGTTAATAAAAGCATGGATAATTTTAAAATCGGTATGCTGCTGTTTTAAATTATCTACAATTTGTTGGGTGGCAAAAAATACAGTTGGTTGCAATGAGGAAAAAGTGCGTAGTTCATTAACCGGTAAATAGCTTACAGGCCTGTTGCAATAAAATTGAAAAACGTTATTCGATTCTCGTAAGGAATATATTTTAAACGGTTTGCTCATATGTTTATTAACATATTTTGCCGCGGCTATCTGGCCGTTATAAGCGGCAACCGTTCTAAAAAAAACGATGCTTAAATAAAAATTTGCAAATAGCACAGAGCAGCAGCTAAGCAAAAAAACACGCTGCGGACGTTGTTTTGTTTTAAACCAAATAACAAGCATTAATGCTCCGAACACAATACAATCCGTTATAAAAAAAACGGAGCTTTCCGGTTTTAAATAAAAATGCACTACAATAATTACTAACGGCAGTAATGTAATGAATATGATTTGTGCCAAGTCCCTTAATTTTCCTTCTGATTGGCTCAGTTGTTTAATGCAATAAGGGGCGGTTATTATTGCGAAAAGCGGGAAAATAATATTGGTATAAAAAGGCAACTGGAAGCGTGATAACGAGAACAATACTAACAAAAGCATGCCGCCACTTATTGTATAATATTCCGGAAGTTTAACTTTGCGAACAATATTTTTAATGGTTTTGTAAACCGAGAAATAAAATAAAAGGCACCAGGGTAAAAATGCCCATAGCAGGGTGTGCAAAAAAAAGAATACGTCGCCGGATGATTTTTGCTGTATTGGGCCATTATTTACAAAGCGCCCGAATTGGCTATCCCACAAAAACCACCTGATGCCGGACACACCCGTATGTCCGAAAACAACCTTTTCCGGGTGCATATCAAACTGTATATATAAGGCATATAACTCTGGCAGGGTAAATAATGCCGTAAGCACAAAAAGCGATAACCACTTTACGCTGAATACCGACCAAAATTTACGCTCAAATAGTAACTGACCAAGCAAGCCGCCATATATGGCAACAATAACAAAAATGCCTTTGGTCATGATAGCACAAGCGGCGAGCAGTGCGGCTAATAATAGTTGGCTAATGCTGAAACGCTCGTACAGCCGGGCTACATGATAAATGCTGCCGATAATTAAGGCCATTAAATAAGGCTCGGCCCGTACATCGGTATTTGATAATATAACATGCTGTGCGGTTGATAGAATTAATACCGCAATTATTGCTGTTTCTGTTGTGTAGTACTTGCGGGTAAATAAAAAGGTATAAACCAGGCTCAGTAAAAAAAAGAGCAAAGCGGGGAGTTTATATGCCCAAACACTTATCCCGAAAACCTTGAAACTTGCATAAACCATCCAGAACGGGAAATGGGGTTTATCAAGCCAATCCTGGTTATATGTGTATAACTGCAGCAGATCTTTTTTATAGATAAGATTTTTTGCGATGGATGCATATAACCCGGGATCATCAGAAAAAAAATCAGTAGCAATGCCCGAAAAATTAACTGTTACAGCCAGTATAAAAAGTAGCAAATAAAAAGGCCTTACGTTATATTTCATTTAATTAATCGGCAACTGCTTATAATCAGCAAATATATGGAGTTATAGGGCTATAATAAATTAACGGAATATTGGCCCGCAAAAAACCCCTGCCATATGAGTGGCAGGGGCAAAACTCACAACAATTGTTTAACCTTACGGCTATTCCTAATTGCAATGTGATTTCAGCCAATAAAACACGCCTCCGGCTTTAAAGTTTTAGTAATGAATTATTTATTTTTTAATCATGCCATCATCATAATACCACTATTTTGTGCGTGCTTTATCCAACAATAAAAAAAATCATTATATCTTTATTGCCGTTAAACCCCAAAAGAATAAACATCATGAGAAAGACATTTCAGCTTAAGGCGACGGCAAGTTTAGTTATCGCTTTATTATTTTCAGCAATGGCGTGGGCGCAAAAACCAATTGCCAGTCCGCGCGATAGCGTTAGCGGCGTAGTAGCCGGTTCACAAATTACAATTAACTATGGCAGCCCGTCGGTAAAAGGCAGGCAGGTATTTGGCGGCTTAGAGAAATATGGTAATGTATGGCGCACAGGCGCTAATAAAGCCACTGTTTTTACAACTAGCAAAGATATTATGGTAGAAGGAAAAAAACTACCCGCAGGTACTTATGGCTTTTTTGCTATCCCTACTGAAACCACCTGGACAATTATATTTAACAATGTAGCCGACCAATGGGGCGCCTTTAAATATGACGAAAGTAAGGATCAGTTAAGGGTAACAGTTACTCCTGTGAAATCCGCCATGAATGAACGCTTAGTTTATAAGATAAACAAAAAAGGTTTTTCGCTTAACTGGGATAAACTGTCTGTTCCGGTGAAAATAAGTAAATAGTTACTTTATAATAAATTTGTTAAAGACCCCCGAAAACCGGGGGTCTTTTCTTTTATAGCATCTGTTTATAAAATATTCCTTAAAGTTTTAAGGTTGTTAAAGTGAGCAAATCTATAATTAGCCATATATTTACGGCTGAAAATGGACTATACTTACGGCAAGAAACTTTTATTAAAAAGGGGCATAGCAATTTTGGCTTTGGCATTTTTAATTTACTTGCTAATGTTGTTTGCTGATTATCCGCAAGCGGTTGAAAAATATTACTCGCAAGGTGTATATACTTTTATTTGCCGCGCATTGCATCCTGTTTTTAATATATTTCCGTTTAGCGTTGGCGACATATTGTATATCTTTATTATCGGATTCCTGATATACACTATTGTACAAATCGTAAAATTTGCTTTTAAACGAAATTTTGTAAAATCCCTCGGTTTAATTTCGGGGGTTATTATTGGCCTGGAAACCGGTATCTTAATATTTTATCTTTTTTGGGGCTTGAATTATTTTCGCCCGTCCGCTGCAGAACGTTTGAAACTTACTGATACTACCTTTACCCTTACCGATTTGCAACAGGTAACTACAATACTTATTGATAGTGCGAATGCCTGCCGTAAAAGACTTACCCCGGCAGATCTGAAGCAAAATAACAGTGCAATTTATTTGTCAGCTATAAACGCGGTTAAAGGTTTATCGCAAAGGTCGCCGGTATATAAAACTTATAGTCCGGACATTAAACCCTCTCTGTTAACACCAGTAATGAACTATATAGGTACTTCGGGCTATTATAATCCGTTTACAAGTGAAACACAGATCAATTATCAAATGCCTGTTTTTAACCGCCCATTTGTTGCCTGTCATGAAATGTCGCACCAGATGGGATTCGGTGCCGAAGACGAAGCAAATTTTGCAGGCTTCATGATCGCCACTTCATCAAACGACAGATTGTTGCGCTACTCGGCTTATCACCAGGCAGTAGGCGAATTCATGTTTGCCATGTACGAAGCCGACACCGTGCTTCATAAGCAACTTAAGGCGTCAATATCGCCGGCGGTAAAGGCGGATTTTAAACAGGAAAGACTTTATTGGCTTTCCTATCAAAATAAGATAGACGAGATCACAGGAATCTTCTATGATAATTTTTTAAAGGTAAATAACCAGCCCGCCGGGTTGGATACTTACAATCAAATGGTGGCATTAGTTATCGCTTTGTATAAAAAGAAACATCTCCAGGATCAGCATGTGTCCGGCCGGTCTAAATCATGGTAACTTTACTCCTAATCAATCTTTAGCAGGAGATATGTCGTAAATATAATTACGGTGAAATAAAATAAAAAAGCGTTCCGTATCTCACCCCGGAACGCCTTTGCAACATCATCTCTCAAATAATGTTGATCAACTAAATCTCAGATAACATGTTAATCTATCCAAGTTCTTATAATAATAACCTCGCGGCTAACATTAAGCAATTATAATGTACTGTATATGTGCTGTTTCAGAGCAAATACTGTACCTAAACTTTTTAAAAACTTTTTAAAGTTATAGGTGTCAAATATACACATTGAACGATATCTCATTTAATATATTGCAACATCAATTTGTCAAAATGCAGGGTTTTTTTGTAAAAAACTCATTACATATATATTAGAGCCTGTTTTTATGTCATGCGTTACACTAAATCCTTTTCAGGTATGTAAAATTTTTATTACAAATTGTATGCTAATGTTATGCTTTTTAAAAACGCTTATTAAAGTAGATTTTAATCAGCCATTCAAAGATTTTATGCGAATAAGTATTTTACCGTATGCCGTGCACTGGGTTTTATTATACCCCGCTAATTATTAAATTAGATGCAAAAAGTAACCTGCCCGCATACATGAAAAGAATTTTTACAAGCTTTTTTATACTCCTACCTTTTTTAGCCATAGCGCAAAATTTCAATACAGCCGAAATAGCCCGGTTTAAAAAACAGGCAAAAGCGGTAACAATTATACGCGATGATTACGGCACCCCGCATATTTATGCAAAAACCGATGCAGATGTGGTATTCGGATTAATGTATACGGAATGCGAGGATAATTTTGAAGGAATAGAACGTAATTACCTTTACCAATTGGGCCGGCAAAGCGAAGCCGACGGAGAAGGTGTTTTATATACAGATGTACAGTTGCAACTAATTGCAGACAGTGCCGATGCTATAAAGGATTATAACAATAGCCCTATATGGTTTAAAAAGCTGATGGACGCTTTTGCCGACGGTATTAACTATTATTTATATAAGCACCCCGAGGTAAAACCATTAGTATTTAAACGTTTTAAGCCCTGGTTTGCTTTAATGTTTACCGATGGTAGTGTGGCCGCCACCGAAACCGGCCGGATAAGCCCGGGGCAAACACAGGTTTTTTATGGGAGAGATGCAGATAAAATGGGCGCAGTTCACCACAATCCCGCGTCTATCATAAACACCAATGCCGAACGCGAAACAGGTTCAAACGGATTTGCGATTTCGCCTTCTAAAACAGCATCCGGACATGCGTTATTATATATTAACCCGCATGTGCCGTTTTATTTCCGTAGCGAGGTAGGGTTGAACAGTGACGAAGGCTTGCATGCCTATGGCGCTGTAACGTGGGGGCAGTTTTTCATTTACCAGGGCTTTAACGCACATTGCGGCTGGATGCACACCAGTAGTTATGCGGATGTGGGCGATGTGTATATGGAAAAAATGGTTAAAAAAGATGGTGACTGGTTTTACGAATACGATGGTAAACTAAAGGCTGTACGCACCCGCATCCTGCACATGAAGATAAAAAAGGGTAGCAAATTGGAGACCCGGGACATTATGGCCTATTATACCCAACATGGCCCGGTAATGGCTGCAAAGGATGGCCGCTGGCTGGCACTTAAAGAAAATAACCGTACGTATAAAGCCCTGCTGGAATCATGGTTAATTACTAAGGCCAACACTTTCGGGGAGTATAAAAAAGCGATGGATCTGTTATCCAACACCAGTAATAACACGGTGTATGCCGATGATCAGGGTAATACGGCATTATGGTATGGCAACTTTGTGCCCCGTCGCGATACTGCTTATAACTGGGATCTGCCGGTTGATGGTAGTATTTCAGCTACAGAATGGAAAGGCGTACACCCGCTTAACGAAATTGTGCACGTTTATAACCCCTCTGCAGGGTTTATTCAAAATTGCAACTCCACACCTTACACATCGGCAGGTGCGGCCAGCCCGGATAAAAGTAAATATCCCGTCTATATGTCGCCCAACGGGGAAAACTACCGCGCTATTAATGCCATTAAGCTATTAAAAGATGCTAAAGGCCTTACGCTTGATGGCTTAATAGCCAAAGGGTACGATCATTACCTGGCTATGTTTGATGATCTGCTGCCGTCGCTTTTTGCAGCTTATACCAATGCCCCCGATTCGGTAAAATCAAAATTAGCGGAGCCAATCAACAGACTTAAACAGTGGGACAGGCGCAGCGCGGCACAATCGGTAGCAACTACGCTTGCTGTGGAGTGGGGCAGTTTAATGATGCGGTCGTTATTGCCATTACAAAATCCGGCAGGGGGCAGTTATCAAACCCAACGCATACATGATATGCTGCAGGCTATTGATCCGGCACAGGAACTCACTTATTTGGAACAGGCTTTAGCAGATTTGCAAGCACGTTATGGCAGCTGGAAAATGCAATGGGGAGATATTAACCGCTACCAGCGCCCTGCCAATGGTATTACTTTTAATGACAAACTGCCAAGCCTGCCGGTGGGTTTAACATCCTCAAACTTCGGGCAGTTACCCTCATTTCAAAGCCGGATAATGCCGGGCACAAATAAACGCTACGGTTACTCGGGCAATAGTTTTATAGCCGCAGTTGAGTTTGGCCCTAAAATAAAAGCGAAAACCATAATTACCGGTGGCGCATCGTTTGACCCAAATTCCAAACACTTTACCGATCAGGCTCAGGGGTTTATTGACGGCAAATTTAAAGATGTGCTTTTTTATAAAGAGGACGTTGTAAAACATGCCGAAAAAACGTATCATCCATAAATTAAACAAGAGTAAAAAATAGAATTATATTTGTTTTCGTATTGAAAAATGAAAAGATACCTGCTTTTATTATTATTTTTTAGTGTTGGTGTAAGTACATACGCGCAAAGTATTTCGTTTTTTGAGCTTACTAATCTCACTAATCTTTCACAAGGCGAGGCGCACACCTATTTAACCTTGGGCAAGGTTTTCAAGCAGCAATATATTCAGGAGGTTGACGGGCAAAAAATTGAACATTTCCGCACGGTTGATCCTAAGCAAAAAGAGCAAACAGTAGTTATTGGAGAAAGCAATAAACTATCAAACGGTACGGTATTGCGTACAGTTGTATATACCACCCGCGATCCGCAGCATGTGGTTAATATGATAAGTGACGCCAAGCGCAATAATCTTAAGATGAGTTTTCAGGGGCAGGATGCAGACAACAACATCTACATGTTTGAAAATGACTTTTACCACGTAGCCATGTATATCAGCACTACTGAGAACAAAGGTTCGGTGGAGATAAAGCAAAAGGAATTTGTGGGATACTAAAACTCTTTAATTTAAAATAACTGCCGGACACTATTTGTATCCGGCAGAAAATCATTAAGCCGTTAATTCCTCATAAGCGGCGGTAAGTCCGCGTTCTATGCCGTCGCCCTGCCACTCGGTAACACCCGGTATTGCTTTGGCGCTTAAAATTTCTTCTTTAGTTTTTCCGGCTTTTATACTACTGTCTACAAAGGCTACAAGTTTTTCCATAAAATGTTGCATGGCCTTTAAATCGGCCATGGTGCCGGTTACCTTCTGCGGATCAAACGCGTGGCCGAATATAAATAGCGTGTCTTTATCAAATTTCTTTTGAGCTGCTTCTAACGCAACCGCCCAATGCCTGCATGATGCACCTGCACTGCGGTCAACAAAGGGGTAACGGCGGTTAAAAACCAGGTCGCCGGTATGCACAATATTGGCATTCTCAAAATGGATCATGCTGTCGCCATTAGTGTGCCCGGTACCAAAATAATGCGCGCTGATGTGTTCGTCGCCGGCGTTTATCTTCCACTTATCAGTAAAAGTAGTATCCGGATAAAGCTGTTTATCTTCGGAGTGTTGTTTTTGCGCTACCGCTTTTTGGTTAGCTAATGAATTGGCATGTGCCGCCACATTTTTTACTAAACCTTTAAAGGAAATGTTCCCGCTGGTATGGTCGCCGTGATGGTGGGTATTGATCAGCCAGTTAAAAGGTTTGTTCGATTTCTTTTTCAATTCGGCGATCAAATGGGTTGCAGGTTCCGGAAACTCGGCATCCACCACTACAATACCGTCTTTGTTTACCAGCCAGGCAATGGTGCCACCCTGCTCGGCAAACATACCTACGTTACCGCGCAATGGTTTAAACTGATAAGCCGGATCGGCAAAAGCCGCTGCAAAACTTTGTTTACTTAAAAAAGCCATTGTGCATGCCGCTAAAGCGGTATTGAATAAAAATTTTCTGCGTTCCATAGGGTAACCGTTTTTTGGTTGATAATATAAAGTTAAAAATTACTTTTATAAGTATAATGTTGGTTAAGGCTTAGTAGTTATTTTATAAAATCCTTACAATAATTCGCCGTTAATACTGATGAAATGCCTGCGATACAAACTCCAGTACGTTGGGTAGCGATGCGCGCCAGTATGTCCAGTTATGAGCGCCATCGCGAACACGGTATTCATGCGGGATCTCTTTTTTCCGCATCATGTTATGTACCAGTCCGTTTCCTTCATACAAAAAGTCGTCATCGCCAATGTCCATATACCAGCGCACCGCTTTTTTTAGCGTATCAGGTATGGCATTCATTTGCGGCAGCACACTGTATCGGTTATAATAATTGTTTATGGTACTGTCCGGCAGGTTAGGATTGTTGCGGCTGATACCTTTGCGTGCATCATCGAGCGTAATAAAACCGGTTGCCGCACTAAGCGGACAAGCCGATGAGAACATTTCGGGATGGTGCAGGGCATAAATAAAGGTGCCACCCCCACCCATGGATAGTCCTGCTATTGCCCGGAAACGCTTTTCGCTTTTTACGCGGTACTTTTTCTCTACGTACGGAACCAGCTCTTTAAAAAAGAAATCCTCATAATTCCAATCGCCTTTAATATCGTTGTAGTAGCCCCGTCTGCCAGTGTTGGCATCAGGCATAACAATGATCATGGGAGTTGCAATGCCCTCTTTAATAGCATTATCGGTAATGCGTAATACCTCGCCAAATTGTACCCATCCGGTTTGGTCATCGCCTGCGCCATGCAACAGGTACAGTATGGGATAATCGCGACCCGAGGTTTCATAATCCGGTGGCAGGTAAACTGCATATTTACGTTCGCTTTTTAATATTTTGCTATTAAGTGTTAAATTGTCATATACTTTACCGGTTTGTGCAAATAACACAAAAGGGCATAGCATCAGTAAAAAAGAAAGTTTTTTCATCAGTTAAGTATTTATAATTGGTTTGGTGCAGCCATGAAGAACTGCGCATCCTGATATAAAATTAAAGATAATAAATTCTTAATCGCAACAATTTACAGTAACGGCTTATATTTATTTGCTATCTGCTTACCTTTACACCTCTGCTAAAGGCATTATGCAACTAAATCCGTTACATACCACTATACGTACGAAATGGCTTTATCTTTTTATAGGTATGGCGGTGATGCTGAACCTAAGCGCATTGTTTATCCCTATTATGGGGCCTGATGGCGCCCTGTATGCTACCATAGCCAAAACTATGGTAGTACGTAATGATTATGTGCAATTATTTGTACACGGCGCCGACTGGTTGGATAAGCCGCATTTTCCGTTTTGGATGGCCGCATTGTTTTTTAAAATATTCGGCATTAATACCTGGGCCTACAAATTATCGGGTATCGTATTTATTTTAATTGGCGCTGTTTATACTTATCTGCTGGCAAAATTGCTTTATAATAGGGAGATCGCTTTATGGTCTGTACTGATATTGCTCACCTCTCAGCATATTATTCTTTCTGATAACGATGTACGTGCTGAGCCCTATTTAACGGGGTTGATCATTGCGTCGGTTTACCATTTTTATATAGCTTATACACGTAATGGTTTCCGGCAATTGGTACTGGGCAGTTTGTTTGCCGCCTGCGCCGTCATGACCAAGGGAATGTTTGCTTTAGTGCCAATTGGCGGCGCAATAGCAGGACATTTAATGATTACCCGGCAATGGAAACAGCTTTTTAACTGGCGCTGGTTGCTGGCCGCTGCGCTTATTATGTTGTTCATTCTGCCCGAAATATATTGTTTGTATGTACAGTTTGACGCCCATCCGGAAAAGATAGTATTTGGGCAAACGGGCGTATCCGGAATTAAATTCTTTTTCTGGGATAGTCAGTTCGGCAGGTTCTTTAACACCGGGCCTATCAAGGGTCATGGCGATCCCACATTTTTTATACATACAACGCTTTGGGCGTTTTTGCCCTGGTCGTTAATACTGTTCGCGGCTATTTATCATTTTATAAAAACCGGAGTAAAAAATGTGCATCAGCGCGAATGGTTTTGCCTGAGCGGTGCTTTGCTCACATTTCTGCTGTTTTCCGCCTCGAAATTTCAATTACCGCATTACCTTAATATTGTGTTCCCGTTTTTTGCCATTATTACCGCGCAATATTTATATGGTTTACGGTCGGCAAAAGCAGTGCAGATCATCCGGATTATGCAGATTGTTTTATGCGTATTGCTGATCATAGTTATCGCGGTATTGCATTATTATTTCCGGCCGGAAGAGTTTACCTGGCATGTAGGTTTAACGGTGCTGATATGGCTGGGTGTTTTATTAGTATTGCCTGGTAATATGCCAAAAACTGATTATCAGCAAACGGCCTTTCGTACGGCTATCATCGCTTTTATTGTAAACTTATACCTTAACCTGGCATTCTATCCATCGTTGCTGCATTATCAGGCAGGCAGCGAAGCGGCCATGTGGATAAATGCCCACAACCGGCTTAACATGCCCGTGGTGCAGAACTTTGAGCAGGAGAGTTATCCAATGGAGTTTTACCTTCGGCAACCCTTGCTTATGATAGCGGATGACGATGCACACTCAAAATTACCGGTGCCTTGTTTTTTTTATGGCTCTGAACCGCAGGTGCGGGCTATGCAGATAAAAGGATATAAGGTGCAAAAGCGTGCTGCATTCAGCAGATATTGGATCACCCGACTTAACCCCGCCTTTTTAAACCATAATACCAGAAGCATGCAAACAGATACCATGCTGGTGGTAATATTGCGTTAATGTATAATATTTTTAAACTGCCTGTATCACTTAACTATTTTACTGCGTAATATAATAAACCAGGTGAAAATAACCGTTAGTGAGCTTATGTTACGCAAAATCCGCTGCTGCTATGTTTTTTAATTATCGGCTATATTTCCTGCAAGAAAAGCCATATTGATCCACCGAAGGTAAAGGCCTGGTATTTATCTCTCACGGACAGCAAAAGGCAGCAGCGGATAATGCGTTTATTAATCTGAATACTACCCTGATTTTGGAGCCAATTGTCCGCTTACTCAGTAAATTATAAACGCTTTTAATTAGCGATCCTACGTCTACCGACAAAACAAGCAACTGAGTAAGCGGCAATAAGGATACATAATCTTTTGCTTAGCTAATCATTCCGCCCATTAGCGGGTCGGTAAAGCTTTGTTTACCCGTGTCTACGTGTCCGGCATAACGTTTTTCAAAATCCGGGTAGCCTTTAATTTTCAAGGTGATATCATACCAGCCGTGGCTTTTACCCAGGTCGAATACAATAGTCTGCGGAGCAAAGCTCTCCTGGCGAACTATCAATTGTTTTGCCCCCATTTGATAAGCGTTATCAGTTACTTCAACTGTTAACGGTGTACGCCCACCGGTAAGCCAAAAGGTTAATATCGCATTTCCGGTAGGTTTTTTATCGGCTGGCTGATAGGTGAATTGTACACCTATATCGGGATCTTGCGTGTTGCCTTTAAATTCCCGGTAAAACCCGTTGGGGGCGTAAACTCTGAGGTGGTATTTATCGTCCTCAAAATTGTTTACGGGCCACAAATCCGTCAGGGTATCTCCGGCGGTGGCCGCGTAGCTCCAGGTACGTACGTTATCCATACTATGCGGATCGTCTATGCTCCTGTATTTACCGGGAGCGTAAACATTAAATGGCGCGCCTAAGGAATTGTCGCCGTGTATTTGGTTGCCTGCTTTGAATTTTATTTCAAAAGCCTTTTTATCCGGGGTTAAGCTGCCATCGGCGTAAAGTTCATATGGCAGGGCGCAAGCCGGCTTAATACCTTTCTCTTGCCGCGGCATATACGGCGATGCCTGCGGAGTTTTTTTGATAAGAGCAATATCATCGCCAGTCAGTTTTTTATAATCGGATGGCAGTTTTTTAAACTGCGCCTTGTGTATCCTTTCTACAAACGCATCTTTTTCCAACGGTTCAGGTGACGATAACTTTTCGCCATTGTATGGGCGAAACACCGACGTAAGATCGCCGCATACGGTACGCCGCCAGTCGCTGATATTACTTTCCGTTACAGACCTGCCCGTTTTGTGTTTTAGGAATTCCTCCATGAATTGCACGGTAGAGGTATGATCGAATACTTCGGAATTAACAAATCCTCCCCTGCTCCAGGGAGAAGCTACGATCATGGGTACACGATAACCCAGACCAATGGCATTTTCGCGTTTGTAGGTATTCGGAAAGCCCTCGCGGGCCAGTTCCTGTTCAAGCGTTACAAATTCAACACGGGTATCAATCCCTGCGGATACCTTTCCTGTCCCCTCTTTATGTGAATGCGGTGCGGTAAATGGCGGAATGTGGTCAAAGTAGCCATCATTCTCATCATAGTTTAAAATAAAAATGGTTTTTTTCCATACTTCAGGGTTTTTTGTCAGGATGTCCATTACCTCCGATACATACCAAGCCCCATACCAGGGGGCACTCGGGTGATCCGAAAAATTTTCGGGTGCTACCAGCCATGATACGGTGGGTAGTTTACCTGTCTCTACATCCTGCCTGAACTGATGTAGTACATCACCTTTAGGCAACTGCATTTCGCGCGTTACGCCGTTGTCGGTATATTTTAGTGTAGCCAGTTCATGGTAATCCGGATCGGCTATATTGGTAGTAAAAGCTTTTTGATGAATATTCTTTTGGGCTGGTGTTAACTTATCAAATACACCGGGTTTCAGCATTTCGCTTTGGTTATTAATATCTGCCAGTTCATCCTGCAATTGCTTAAGCCTTTTTTGCAGTTTTTTTACTTGCTTATCATCCGAAGGCAAATTGTCCATCTGCTTTTGGGTGTCCGCTATTTCGGCTGGTAGCTGAGCAAGTCTTTTTTTAAGGTAGGTGATATGTTGCGGATGAAGTTTTACATGGTACTGCTCAAAAAATTCCAGGGCATTATCGGTAAAGTTGGCCAGCCATGAATCCTGCTCCCCTTCAAACCCTACGCCTACGCTAATTTCATTCTGGTAGCACTTCCATGATATACCATTATCCTCTAAACGTTCCGGGAATGTTTTCCAGTTAAGGGTGCCAAAATCAGCATCCTCGTTCCAAACGTTGGCTCTTGAATCTTCGTCCTGATCCTTGCGTATAGTTCCGCTCCACATAAAAAGCCGGTTGGGCGTTGTACCGGTTAACGAAGAGCAGAAGTACTGATCGCATACGGTAAAGGCATCCGCCAAAGCGTAGTTAAAAGGCAGATCTTCCCGCCGGTGATAGCCCAGGGTAAGTGGCATATTCTTATAAGCCTTATTGCCTGATTGCTTTTCGATGAGCCATTGGTCGAACTTACCATCGTTACGGGCATTTACCTGGTTGGCCCAGCTATGCGGTAACGAGCTCATCCAGGTGGCTTTGGTGTTTTTAATATCTAAATGAAATGGCGCGTAGGTTTCGCCATCGGCATTACTTTGAAGCCAAACCGGATTTTTATTGGGCAGGTCAATAGCCCGTGGATCATTAAAGCCACGTACACCCTTTAACGTACCAAAACAATGGTCGAACGAACGATTCTCCTGCATTAGTATTACCACATGCTCGGCATCCATCCAGGTGCTGCCAGGGGCAGGGTTTATAGCCAGGGCTTTTTGAATGGATGAAGGGAATATGTTAGTAAGGCCTGCTGCTCCTGTAAGTAGTGCTGCTTTTTTGATGAATTCTCTGCGTGTATTTAACATGCTATAAATTTACTTAACCACAATTATAAATGTATCAGTGGCAAATTAAAAAATACAGTGTTAGCTGTACATCATATAAATGTGAAGGTTATACTTCGCCATTAATTTTTGCTAAATTCGTGTTCCATAACCTGAATTCATGAAAAAATTATTTCTTATCCTGTGTGCAGTTTTTCTGATTTTCAATATATCACACGGGCAAGTTGCTTATACCCCCACAACAGATAACATGGCTGCCCGTAAGCATTTTCAGGATATGAAATATGGCCTGTTCATTCATTGGGGTATCTACAGTATTTTGGGTGACGGCGAATGGGTGATGCATAACAAGAATATCCCTTATGACAGTTATAAACGGCTGGCCGATTTTTTTAATCCGCAGGAGTTTAATGCAAGGGCGTGGGTACAGTTCGCCAAAAATGCAGGGATGAAATACATTACAATTACGGCCCGCCATCACGACGGGTTCAGCATGTTTGGCACAAAGGCATCGTTATATAACATAGTTGACGCAACGCCCTACCACCAGGACCCTTTGATGGCCCTGGCTAAAGAATGTGAAAAGGAAGGCATTGAATTGCATTTTTATTACTCCCTGCTGGATTGGGGGCGGCCGGATTATGCCTTTGGCAGCCCTATAGTTGATGGCAAACCCGTAAATGGCGACTGGGACAGTTATATCAATTTCATGAAAACACAACTTACCGAACTCATCACCAAATATCCCGGGGTGAAGGGGATATGGTTTGATGGTAACTGGGAGCGCCCGGAGGTTAACTGGCACTACGATGAAATATACGGTCTTATACATCAACTTAACCCGGCTATACTGGTAGGTAACAACCACCACCTTGCACCAAAGGATGGCGAGGACTTCCAGATGTTTGAGAAGGACCTGCCGGGGCAAAATAATACCGGTTTTAGCGGTAAATCGGAAATTGGCAAACTGCCGCTGGAAACCTGCGAAACCATTAATAACAGTTGGGGATTTAATATAACCGACCGGAGCTTTAAAACTACTAAACAGATCATCCATTACCTGGTGAACGCGGCAGGTCATAATGCCAATTTTTTACTGAACATTGGCCCTATGCCTAACGGGCAAATACAGCCGGAGTTTACAGATACGCTGGCGGTAGTGGGCGCCTGGCTTAAAAAGAACGCCGAAAGTATTTATGGTACCCGTGGCGATATTGTACCTGCACAGCCCTGGGGTATTATAACCGCTAAAGGCAAGACGCTGTATGCCCATGTTATTAATATTCCCCAGCAGCCCTATGTTTTTATCCCGGAGCTGAAGGGGAAAGTTACCCGGGTCGTTTTGTTAAGCAACGCTAAAAAGCTGAAGTTTAAACAGAGTGGTGAAGGTGTTTTTATTTATATTGATAATTTGCTTACAGATCCTACCGATACAGTGATTAAATTATATGTAAATTGAGTTTTTTCTGATTTTCCTACTTACGATTTCCCCAAAAAATGATTTTGAAAAGGTAAAATAGAAAAGCGCGTTTGCAGGCTGTAAAGGGTGTTTTTAATTTTCAGGGTATAAAAGTTAGTTATTTTTTTTACTGTTCAAACCGCTTTTAGTGGTGATAAATTTTGGGTTTTTACTGCTGAACCGCGGGTGAGCGGTAAAAATAATTCAGGTTTTTTTGAGGGGGGATTTCAGGATATGTATCGCTAAGTAAATATACTAAAAAAGAGCGGTATTTTCTTATAGAAACGCCGCTCTTTTCTGGTTTGTGGTTAATTAATATTAGTCCGCTAAAACCTCAATCGCTTCAAACTGCTCATCGGCGCTTGGGCCGTAACTGCCCGGGATAGGAATATTAAGCAAACGTAAATATACACCAAGTTGCGCGCGGTGGTGTATGATCTGTGATAGGGTCATGCGCAATACTTCCCATTTAGCTCTGCGGTTATAAATTTCGTTGCCATTGCGCAATGTCCATATTTCATCCACTTTGGCTTCGTTTTCCGGTACCAGATGCATGCGGGCCTCTGCCAGCGATTTTTCAAATAGGTCCAGCAATTCATCGGTATTGTTTATGGTTACCGGGGCGTAAGCATTAGCTGCAAAGTCCAGCTCATCGGTAGTAAAGGTAACGGATACCCAGGTAGGCAGTTCGGCAATATGCGTAGCCAGCGACCGGATGGTCATGCTTTTTTCATGCGGTTTCCAGTCGTACTTATCATCCGGGATACGCTCCAGCATTTTGCGGGTAGTTACTGACTCTTCCTCTAACTGTTTAAAAAAAAAATTGATCATTTTCATGGTGTTGTTGTTTTGATTTACTTCAAAGTAACCACCCGGGAATGACAGCCCTATGTCAGTAGAATTGAAAATCTTAAAAAAATAAAAAAATAATTATTTATTATGCATGCATAATAAATACGCCTGTTAAGCTTAAAGCAAGTTTTTGTACCATAAACCGTTTTGGTGTAAATATTATGCATGCATAGTATAAACCTTTTACCTGTTTTTATCGTTAGTTTTACTGCAAACCAATGGTAAACAGGAATTTTTAATATGGATACTTTATTAACAGATACCCCGACAGGCTACGATTTTTCAACTACCGATAATCAGAAAATGATAGGCCAGATGGCTAAAGATTTTGCTGAGAAATATATAAAACCAAATGTGATGCAGTGGGACGAGGAGCAGCATTTTCCGCTGGAACTGTTCAAACAATTGGGCGAACAGGGCATGATGGGCGTTTTGGTGCCCGAGGAATATGGCGGCTCAGGCTTTGGTTACGCCGAGTATGTTACCGTTATTGTGGAGATAGCCAAAGTTTGCGGCTCTATAGGCTTATCGGTAGCGGCGCATAATTCGTTATGTACCGGACATATTTTGGCTTTTGCCAACGAGGAACAAAAACAAAGGTGGCTGCCTAAACTGGCTACCGCCGAGTGGCTGGGTGCCTGGGGACTTACCGAAGCCAATACCGGATCGGATGCGATGGGGATGAATACCACCGCTGTTTTAGATGGCGACCATTACATAGTTAATGGATCGAAGAACTGGATAACCCACGGTAAAAGTGGGGATGTAGCGGTAGTAATGGTGCGTACCGGTGAAAAGGGTGATTCGCGCGGTATATCTGCATTGGTTATTGAGCGCGGTACACCGGGTTTCAGCGCGGGCAAAAAGGAGAATAAACTGGGTATGCGCGCATCCGAAACTACCGAAATGATATTTGATAATTGCCGCGTGCCTAAAGCTAATTTATTAGGTAACGAGGGAGAAGGTTTTAAACAAGCCATGAAAGTATTGGACGGTGGCCGTATCTCTATCGCAGCATTATCGTTAGGGATAGCCAAAGGCGCTTTTGAAGCAGCTGTAGCTTATTCTAAAGAACGGCACCAGTTTGGGCAGCCGATAAGCAGTTTCCAGGGGATATCCTTTAAACTGGCAGATATGGCAACTGAGGTAGAAGCAGCGGAATTGCTGATCATGCAAGCCGCCGATCTGAAGAACCGCCATTTGCCGGTAACCAAGCAATCGGCTATGGCAAAATACTTTGCATCGGAAGTGGCGGTACGCTGCGCTAACGAAGCTGTACAGATATTTGGCGGCTACGGTTACACCAAAGATTTTCCGGTAGAGAAATTTTACCGCGATGCCAAATTGTGCACCATAGGCGAAGGCACGTCAGAGATACAAAAGATAGTGATAAGCAGGGAAGTGCTGAAATAAAACTTTGTGATTTTTTATAGTTTTAAACCTTCGTGAACATCGTTTGCGGAGGTTTTTTTTGCTCTTGCCTTAATCCCTCTGCGGGGACACGGGGCTTTAGCTGCATTATTGTGATAAGCGGCAAATAGCCAGAAGTATAAGATTCCTCACTAACGTTCGGAATGACAATACACCCACCTGTCACTTCGAATGAGCGGCAGCGAAGAGAAAACTTGTACACTAACTAATTAGCCAAACGTATGAGATTCCTCTCTTTCTTTCGGAATGACAAATCCTACCTGTCATTTCGAATGAGCGATAGCGAAGAGAAAACTTGTACATCAATTAAATTAGTAAAACGTAAAAAATTCTTCTCTTTCGTTCGGAATGACAATGGGGTGGGGAAATAGAATGATGAAAATTTATCTTCTGTTTGAGCAGAGCCGGTAGTTGGGTATTTTATATATATATTTAGCTTATGAAAGCTATCTTATTGCTACTTACTTTATCGTGCTTTACATGCTGCGCGTTTACGCAAGCGGTTCCTAATAAGGCGGACGATCTTAAATTTGATCAGCGGTTTACTAATTGTGAACGTAAATGGGTGGTTATATCAAAAGCTGATACCGCTGCAAGCTATACTTTCGGTTATATTTATATTAATGAGCAAGCGGGCTTTACTTTTGACCTGCAAGGAGTGTTTACTGTAGACAATAGTGGGAATTATATTAAGGATACTGTAGTGTTTAAAAATTCCGGCTCCATAAAATACCGGATATCTCCAAACTGGCGGGTGGTGGCGTTATTGCCTGAAAGCCATTTTAAAGAACTTCACATTGAAGCACAACCTGAATGGGTAAAGAATTATTATAACTATACAGATACGGTTGCCCATAACTACCGCTGGGGCTGGATATATAATGATCTGAATGAAAGTGGAAAGGCTTTAACCTATTTGCTACCTGCCAACCAAGCAAAGCCACATATGTCAAATATTGAATTTGAAATTGCCTTTGCCTACAATGTATTAAAAAGATACAACGATGCTGTGATTTTATTGGAAGACGCGATAAAAAACAACCCTGATTTTGGTTCTTTTTATAAAGAACTTGGGTATGCGTATTTAAAGCTGTCCGATTATAAAAAAGCTATTCCGGTTTTTATTAAGGCAATCGAAATGAACAAAGATAAACAATCGGAAACCCGGGGCGAACTTGCTATTAATTTGGCTGCAGCATATAAAAACTCAGGTGATAATGATAATTATAACACGTGGATGAAGAAGGCAAAGGAATATACCCCGGTTGATTCTCCCTTTTATAAATTAATTGCTGATGCCGGGTTTTGAGCATAATCTGTAGGCTTTATAAATGTGTCGTCGAATTACACAATGTTTTCACATTTTTCGGTATTTGTAATATAATAGACGAATTAAAACAGAATAATATTCTGCAAAATATAAAATAACAAACTTTTATTTTGCATCTTTGAGATGGCGGGTACAGCCCCGTTGTCTTTATGAAAAAACTACTCTCTTTCTTTTTATGGTTGGGTGCCTGCAACGCGGCAATGGCCCAGCAAACTAGGCAGCAATTGCTGCGAACCATTATCGAGGATGTGAATTTGCCGGGTGTACAGGTTGCTTATACAGGTAAGGGGCAAACATCCGAATATAATGCCGGGACAAGTAAGCAGGGGTTATCCCGTAAAATAAAATCGTCCACAATTTTCAGAGCCGGATCATTAGGGAAGTGTGTTTTCGCCTATGCGGTACTGCGCCTTTATGATAGGGGCGTTCTCTCTCTTGATACCCCTTTGATGCGTTACATAGGCAGCTATGATCGTTTTGATCCGACAGATCCGCGTTACAGCATGATAACTGCCAGGATGGTTTTGAGCCATACTTCGGATTTGGCGGAGTTTTCGGAATTTGATACGCATGCCCCTGTTAAGCTGTTGTTTGCACCGGGAAGTGCTTATTCTTATTCGGGCGAAGGGTATTGGTTTTTGCAAAAGGTAGTGGAGAAATTAGTACATAAACTCTTTGAGCAATTAATGCAGGAGGAGGTTTTTAACCCCCTCGGTATGCATAGTAGCACTTATGTGCAAACTGATGATATGGACACAGAGATGTTAGGAAAACCAGGCAAAGATCTTTTATGGATGATGCCTAACGCCGCCTTTACACTATTAAGCAACGCGCATGACTATAACTTGTTTTTACAGGCGCTGCTGGCAGGAAAAGGACTGAAACCCGGCACACAGCAGTTAATGTTCAGCCGGCAAACCAAACATAAGGCGCCGGGGGATACTACATCCGGGCAATATATTAACTGGGGACTTGGAGTTGGTTTGGCACAAGGTAAAACGGGGCAGCTTATTTGGCATTGGGGTAAAACGGATGACTTTTTTTCGTTTTTTGTGGCCAGACCGGATACCAAAGAAAGTATGGTGTTTTTTACCCGTGGTGAATCAGGTTCAAAAATTACAGATCAGTTAATTGAAACCTTTTTAGGTAAACAAACTGCTTTCACCATACGCCAACTCCATTTCGGGTACGATCATCCCGAAACCATGCCGCAACTTTATTCGGCTTTAAGAAAACAAGGTTTTGGCGATGTGCCGGGTATATTCAACAGAATGAAAAGTAAGGGATATGAGTTTTCTGAAAGGGATATTAACTCGTATGGTAAGGTATTGCTACAGCAAAAACGATATACAGATGCCCGGGAGATATTTAAACAGCAGGCGGTATTGTATCCGCAAAGCAGTAACGCTTACGCAAGTTTTGCTGAGGCCAGGGAGGCGGCGGGCGATCATAAACTTGCGCTTAAAAGTTATCAGCGTTCCGTAAAGCTGGATAGCACTAATGAGGCAGCGATGTACCATATCCAATCATTGCAAAATCCGGATTTTACTGCCGATCGGCTTAAAGCGTTTACAGGTAAGTTTAGCCAGGCAGGTAAACCTGAACTTTTTTTGCAATTAACAGCGAAAGAAAACAGACTGATACTTACCCAGTCATGGGATGGCGGTACGCTTATTTTCTTTCGTATTGCTACCCTTGAATTTTATAATGCCGAAACTACCTTTAAGCTAAGATTCGAAAAAGATGAACAAGGCAATATTAAAAAAGCATTTGTAGCCGGTAATGTAGCATGGGTAAAGGAATAAAAAGTTAAAGCAGGTGCTGCTTTTATAGCACCTGCTTACGCGGTTATTTCTGCAATACAGTTAAACCGTCCATATTTACCATGCGGGCCATTATGCCCCAGCCGTAAAAGTAATTGCTTATCCCAATAGTAATTTCGTTATCACCTGCTTTAAGTGGTACATCAAATACGGAGTTATTAATACTCAGTCGTCCGTTAGGGTATTTAGCCATTGGGCGGCCGTATTGGTTTTTATCCAGATAAAGTAAATAGCCATTAATGAATACCCAAACCTCATTATTAAAACCTAACTGCATTTTACTCACCTGGTCTTTAGTGGAGTGGATGGTTGTTTTTAGCCATACCACCCGTGTTTTATTTTGCACACCCTCGCCGCGGTTCTCCATACCCCCAAACGGACGGATAAGATTAATTAACCCGCGACGTTCGGCAATAATGGGTTTCCATTTAATGGCATCCGCAGGCAGGTCGGTAATCATCAATTCGCGGCCATTATCTAAAAAATGGGGTGTGGATACGTCCCAGCGGCGAATATAATTAACGTCGTGGTTGGTAAGATCAGCACCCGCCATCGGAGATAGTCCTTCGGTTTCATTTGGCTTTACCACCAGATTGGCAAAATATGCCGGTCCGGCAAAGGCCAGAGTACCAGATGCAGATTCACCCTCTATACGTGGTATCTCCAGAGTCGGCTTATCCATATTGTTTACATATACCCGCATTTGCAGCCCCGATACCACTATCTTAAAATGATTCCAGCTGTTGTTATTTATCTGTGCAGGGCCCTGGTAATGTTCCATAACGTTCCACAAGTTTACCCCATGTAAAATAGGTGTATATTGTATAGCGGTATTGCGCTGTTCCGTTTCGTCGGGGCGTGTACGCAGGTAAACACATTCACTTTCGTTGGCATTTTGCCATCTAAAGTAAACGCTTATAAAAGCCTCTTTATCCGCATAAGTAGGCCGGGCATCCAGTTCAATGGTGCCATTGGTAAAGTTGAAATCCTTTAAGGTTACCTTCCCTGTTGTTATTTGCAGGGCTTTGGTGTTTTTAAAAGTGGTGAAGGCTGCTTTTGCCCCGGTGGTGTCAAAACGGGCGGCCTCAAACGGAAGGTGTATTTCTTTTATTTTATTTTTACCCGTTTGCGCGGTAGCGGCATCATTAATAAATAAAAGGCTAAGCATTAATATAATAACTTGCTTAATTTTGATGTAGATAGGTTGATTTTTCATGTTTCAATAAATTGTTTAGCCAAAAGTGAAGGCATAATAACGAAAAGCCATATTCAAGTACATTCAAATGCATTCAAACCAAAATCTGATAGAAATGGGAACCCAGATATATATTAATACCTGGCGCAAACGGGCCGAGGATCAGTTGCGCTGGGGCGACAGTGAAAACTGGAGCGACCAGGATTTTGAAAAACTGGCGGAGATGTTCTTAGATAAAACGGGCACCATGCTGAGCATTACCACCCTGAAAAGGATATGGGGACGAGTGAAATATGACAGTTCGCCCAATGCTGCTACCTTAAATACCCTTGCCAAATTTTTAGGTTACGCCGACTGGCGCAGTTTTAAGCAAAGTATGGATGCTGAAAAGCCCCAGGTTGCTGCTGATAAAACATCTCCCCAAAAAAAT
Source organism: Mucilaginibacter segetis (assembly GCF_016522075.1). GTDB lineage: Bacteria > Bacteroidota > Bacteroidia > Sphingobacteriales > Sphingobacteriaceae > Mucilaginibacter > Mucilaginibacter segetis. The sequence continues at coordinate 103,727 of NZ_JAEHFW010000001.1, forward strand.
TATGTACCTGTAGCTATGGCTGGCGTAGTATTACTTGCAGCAATAGGTTCGCTTATAGCGTGGAGCATAAAACCAAACAAAGCAGAAAAAAAGCTAAATGATGCACCGGTTAAATTTGAAAGTAAAAAGGTAACGGATGACCTGCCAAATTCGGTGGTTTTTAATTACGATGCGTCGTGGTTAAATACAGACAGTATTACCCTGCAGCAATCGTGGGATCCGTCGCGGAGCGAACGCATATCCTCAAAGGGCAAACAGCATACGTCAATTTATTATTACCCTGGGTATTTTACCGCGAAACTGATAGCCGGCGGAAAAGTGAAAAAGGAAACCCCGGTGTTTATAAAAACAAAGGGGTGGGCAGGTATTATTGAAAAGGAACCCATACCCACGTATTTATCTGCTGATGAAATTAAGTTGTCGGGCAGTTTGGGTATAAGTAGTAAAGTACTTGCAAATAAAACAGTGTCACCTGTTTTTAATGACCTGCCAGTATCCTTTTATAATGTGCAGGAGTTTGAGGGTCTTAACGGCAGCGACTTCACCTTTGAAACTACATTGCGCAATACCTCCGAACCGGGAGAATCATTATGCAGGAATATTATGGTGTATGTTTTGGGCAAACGCAGCGCGGTTATCATACCACTATCGGCAAAAGGGTGTATATCAAACCTGGGGTTATATACCTCGTCCGAACAGATAAATGGTAAAGAAACGGATCTAAGCGCATTTGGCTGCGATTTTAATGAATTTCAGCAGCTTAAATTTGGTGTAAAGAATATGCGGCTCAACGTTTTTTTAAATAATAAACATATACTTGATGAATCTATAACCCAAAGCATAGGCGATATCATAGGCATCAGGATAAGATTTGAAGGTTCAGGAGCGATCAGGAACATAAAACTGAGCAATTCCAACCAGACTTTCCTGAACGAAAAGTTTTAAACCAACCCTTTTGAAATAAGAAAAGCAGGCGTGGCCTTGCGCTATACCTGCTTTTTATAATCTTATAACTATTAACTGACCGATTTAAATTCGGTTAATTAATTGAATAACTGATAAATTATTGTTTTAGTATAATTATTATATTAGAAATTAATATTATTTATTGGTCACCTTTACAGGTATAGGTTGGGAGTAGTAAAAAGCATACGGGTCAACATTCTTTATGTTCACGTCCATTGTTTCGTTCACCTTATTAATATTCACATTAATACTGCCATCCGGGTTCACAGGCAGGGTAACATATTTTTTGCCATCGGCAAAGGCAGGGGTAATGGTGGCTTTAAACAGGTTAACAGTTAAAGCAATGGCAATAATGGTTAAAATTACTTTGGTGTAAAGGTCAGTTTTCATGATTGTGATGAGTTTGGTTACTTAATATGAACTAATATAAGGCGTGAACAACTAATAAATGATTTTACAGGATTAAAACTTTTTCTTTCAACCCCTTGATAATCAAAAAATAGTCAGTACCTTTGCAGTCCTTAAAATAAGGATAAAACTTTTAAATACAAAAAAAAGAAAAGCAAGTAAATGCCTACTATTCAGCAATTAGTTAGAAAAGGTAGAGTAGCTCTGGAAGACAAGAGTAAGTCTCCGGCGTTGGACAGCTGTCCACAGCGAAGAGGAGTATGCACCCGTGTGTATACCACTACCCCTAAGAAACCAAACTCAGCAATGCGTAAAGTTGCACGTGTGCGCCTTACCAATGGTAAAGAAGTTAACGCCTACATCCCTGGTGAAGGCCACAACTTACAGGAACACTCAATTGTATTGATCCGTGGTGGTCGTGTTAAGGATTTACCGGGTGTACGTTACCACATCATCCGTGGTGCATTAGATACATCAGGTGTAGCCGGCCGTAACCAGCGTCGTTCAAAATATGGTACTAAACGCCCAAAACCGGGACAGGCAGCAGCGGCACCGGCAAAAGGTAAAAAGAAATAATTAAGGAGGATAGAAAGCAATGAGAAAGTCAAAACCAAAAAAGAGAATTATCCTTCCTGACCCAAAGTTCAATGATACTTTGGTTACAAGGTTTGTAAATAACATGATGTACGATGGTAAAAAATCAACCGCGTACACTATATTTTATAACGCAGTAGAAATTGTTGAAAAGAAAACCAGCGAAAACGGTTTAGATACCTGGAAAAAAGCTTTGAACAATGTAATGCCTGCAGTTGAAGTAAAAAGCCGTCGTGTTGGTGGTGCTAACTTCCAGGTGCCTACTGAAGTTCGTGCCGAGCGTAAAATAGCTTTAGGTATGAAATGGCTGATCAGCTATGCTCGTCGTCGTGGTGAAAAAACCATGATGGAGAAATTAGCGGGTGAGATCATATCTGCTGCTAAAGGCGAGGGTGCGGCAGTTAAAAAGAAAGAAGATACGCATAAAATGGCCGAGGCTAACAAAGCGTTCTCTCACTTCAGATTTTAATTAGATTACACCGATTTAATAAGAGGATCATACTGATTATTTAGGTTTGCCGTTTTCGGACGTACTGATAAACAGGTGTTGATCACAAAAAGATAAAAATGTCAAGAGATCTAAGATATACAAGAAACATAGGTATTGCCGCTCACATTGATGCCGGTAAAACCACTACTACAGAGCGTATACTGTACTATGCGGGTGTTAGCCATAAAATTGGTGAGGTACACGAAGGTGCAGCTACAATGGACTGGATGGCGCAGGAGCAGGAGCGTGGTATTACCATTACATCTGCTGCTACTACCGTTAACTGGAAATACAGAAACCAAAATTACCACATCAATATTATTGATACTCCGGGACACGTGGACTTTACCGTTGAGGTAAACCGTTCGTTACGTGTGTTGGATGGTTTAGTTTTCTTATTCTCGGCAGTTGATGGTGTTGAACCGCAATCAGAAACCAACTGGAGACTTGCCAATAACTACAACGTTGCCCGTATAGGTTTCGTTAACAAAATGGACCGTTCAGGTGCCGATTTCTTAAACGTTGTTAAACAGGTTAAGAGCATGCTGGGCAGTAATGCTGTTCCGTTGCAGTTACCTATCGGCGCTGAAGAAAACTTTAAGGGCGTTATTGACCTGATCAACTTCCGTGGTATTGTTTGGAATGAGCATGATAAAGGTATGACCTTTACTGAAGTGCCTATCCCTGAGGATATGGTAGCCGAGGCTACTGAGTGGAGAGAAAAATTGCTGGAATCAGTAGCTGAATACGATGATACATTGATGGAGAAATTCTTTGATGCTCCGGAATCAATTACTGAGCGCGAAGTATTGGACGCTTTACGTAAAGCCGTATTAGATGCTAAAATAGTACCTATGGTTTGCGGTTCATCTTTCAAGAACAAAGGTGTACAAACCATGCTTGATTATGTGATGGAATTATTGCCATCGCCTGTGGATGTAGAAGGTATTGTTGGCCATGATCCGGATACCGGTGAGGATTTGTTGCGTAAGCCATCAGAAGCAGAGCCGTTTGCAGCATTAGCGTTTAAGATTGCTACTGACCCTTTTGTTGGTCGTTTATGCTTTATCCGCGTATATTCAGGTAACCTTGAGGCCGGTTCATATGTGCATAACATGCGTTCAGGCAATAAAGAGCGTATCTCCCGTATATTCCAAATGCACGCTAACAAGCAAAACCCGATCCCTAACGTAGGTGCCGGAGATATTGCTGCGGTAGTAGGCTTTAAAGATATAAAGACAGGTGATACCCTTTGCGATGAGAAGCACCAGATCATTCTGGAGTCTATGAACTTCCCTGAGCCGGTTATCGGTTTAGCTATTGAGCCTAAAACACAGGCCGACGTAGATAAATTAGGTATGGCTTTAGGTAAATTAGCCGAAGAGGATCCAACCTTCCGCGTACAATCTGACGAAGAAACCGGCCAAACCGTAATTTCAGGTATGGGCGAGCTTCACCTGGATATCATCATGGACCGCTTAAAACGTGAATTTAAAGTTGAGGTTAACCAGGGCGCTCCGCAGGTTGCATATAAAGAAGCTATTACCGGTACTGTACAGCACCGTGAAACTTATAAAAAGCAAACAGGTGGTCGTGGTAAATTTGCTGATATACAAGTTGTTATATCTCCGAATGATGATGATAAGGAAGGTCTGCAATTTGTGAATGAAATTAGCGGTGGTTCAATCCCCCGTGAATTTATTCCATCTGTTGAAAAAGGCTTTAAAGCAGCAATGGATAATGGTGTATTAGCTGGCTATCCGTTAACCAGCTTAAAAGTACGTTTAATTGATGGTTCATTCCACGCAGTCGATTCAGATGCGTTGTCATTTGAGTTAGCGGCTAAATTGGCTTACCGCGAGGCATTGCCAAAATGTAAACCAGTGCTGCTTGAACCGATCATGAAAATCGAAATACTAACCCCTGAAGAAAACATGGGTGATGTTATCGGTGACATGAACCGTCGTCGTGGCCAGCTTTTAGGTATGGATTCACGTGCGGGTTCACAAGTAATTAAAGCTACTGTACCGCTTTCAGAAATGTTTGGTTATGTAACACAATTACGTACCATCACTTCAGGCCGTGCAACTTCAACAATGGAGTTTGACCACTATGCAGAAGCACCACGTAACGTACAGGAAGAAGTGGTTGCTAAAGTAAAAGGAAAAAAGGCAGCAGCTAACGCATAAGTAAATAGTTTGAAGATGTGGTAATTTGAGGATTTGGAATTCGTTCTCAGTTTTCAAATTATCTCTTCTTCAAATTTTAAAATAAACAATCAGCCATACCTAATAAATAGCTCTTAGGGTGGTTTAAACAACAAACAAAATGAGCCAAAGAATCAGAATCAAATTAAAATCGTACGATTACAACCTGGTTGATAAATCAGCAGAGAAGATCGTAAAAACAGTAAAGCCTACCGGCGCTGTAGTTAGCGGACCACTTCCGTTGCCAACCGAAAAGAAAATTTTTACTGTTTTACGTTCACCACACGTAAACAAAAAAGCACGTGAGCAATTCCAGTTATGTTCTTACAAACGTTTACTGGATATCTACAGCTCTAACTCAAAAACTGTTGATGCTTTAATGAAGCTTGAATTGCCAAGTGGTGTTGAAGTTGAGATCAAAGTGTGATAGTACCGGAAGATCTATATCAAAAGCCATTCTTTATTAAAGGATGGCTTTTTTAGTTAAAATATATAAGTCTTATCTGCCCAGCAGTTCATCCAGTTTGTTGCGCTCGGTCTGTAATTCACGTGCCAGTTTCTTTTCTTTTTCATTAGCCTTTACCTTGTGCGCGCGGTACTCCTCGTCCAACTCGTTATACAGTTTGGTACGGTATCTTGCTTCGCGGATATTAGCGCCCGAACGAATAATAACAATAGCTGCCAATGCCCCTAAGCCTATTACCAGGCCCCACATGATCCAGTTATAAGTGGTTTTATTAAGCGGGATACCCAAAAAGCTTATCTCATCTACCTTTGCTTTGGCGGTAGAAAGCTTATCGGCCTTGGTGCCTACTTCGGTTTGCAATGTATCTATCTTTTGAGCCTGAACCGCAATTTTTGCTTCAGCCTCCTTTAGTTTACGGCGCGTAATATTAAGCGTATCATTATAATTTTTCCAGAGTGCGGCTACAAGGGGCTGCTGATAATGATATACTTTGGTTAACAGGTATTGATATTGGCCGTAAAGGCTCTTATCATTCATTAAAGCAGGATCGGGGGCTTGTCTTACAGGTTTCGTAACAACAGGCGTGGGAGTTAGAGTTGTTGGCTTGGTTGGCTGCTGTTTAACTACTACAGGCTTTTTAGCTGTATTGGTAACTGTTGGTTTAGCGGTACTACTTTTTACAGTGTTTGCTTTTTTTGTGGTATCCTGCGAATAAACAAAACCTGTATTACCTATTAGTAATATCAAAATGAGTGTTCGTAGTTTAAAAAGCTTCATCATAATAAATAAGAGTGTCCGGTAAGTTTACTATAGCCTGGAATTGGGCATGATTAATTTAAACGCTTTAATATAGTTTAAAGTTTGCAAAAAAATGCGTAAAAGGTCAAAAAAACGCTTGATTTTTGCGTTTTTTACAAATTGGCTGTGTACTATTAAAATATTGTTAAGTTGAACGCTGTTGTGCCATGTCAATATTTGGCAGCAGCGGGTTTAAAAAAGAGGTATAACAGCAAAAGCAATATATTAGGCTTTTATTTTTATGACTATGCGAATAGGAATCATTGGTTTAGGGGACATGGGGCGTTTGTATGCCGGGGCTTTTGCTAAAGCAGGTTACGAGGTTTGTGGCTGCGATCTGCCGGATCACCGCGAGAAACTGGAAGAAGAGTTAGTGCCTTTAGGTATAACCATTATGGATGATGGTAACGATGTATCACGGGTGAGCGACCTTATTGTATATTCGGTAGAGGCGGATAAACTTGAACAGGTGGTGGCTGCTTTTGGCGCGTCAACCAAATATGGTGCTATTGTAGCCGGCCAAACATCGGTTAAACATCCGGAAATTGCCATTTTTGAGAAGCATTTACCTGCAGATGCAAAAATCATCACCTTTCATGCTATGCATGGGCCGGGTTTTGAACCTAAAGGGCAAAAGCTGATACTGATACCTCACCGCACCGATAAGGTGGCCTACAAGCGCATGCTTGATCTGTTTACCGCCGTAGGTACCGATGTTGTAGAAATACCGGATTACCATGAGCATGATAAAATTGTAGCGGATACACAGGCAGTAACGCATGTTGGCTTTGAAAGTATGGGCACAGCATGGAAATCTGCAGGCTTCTTCCCCTGGGAAAATGCATCTTATGTAGGCGGTATTGATAATGTAAAAATACTCACCACGCTGCGTATATTTAGCTATAAGGCCCACGTTTACGCAGGCCTTGCCATACTTAACCCCTATGCAAGGCAACAGGTTAAGCAGTACGCTACCTCCGAGTCGGAATTGTTTAAGCTGATGATAAAGGAAGAGGAGGCTGAGTTCAGGAAAAGACTTTACCGCGCACGCGATTTTGTTTTTCATGAAAGCCGTAAACCCATTATGTTTAATGATAAAGTAATGCGTGAGTTTTCTTTATCGCCCGATGCCGGGCATCAAAAGCCTAACTCACATTTGAGTATATTAAGCATGGTTGATGCCTGGTACCATTTGGGGGTTAATCCGTATGATAATTTAATTTGCCAAACTCCGCCGTTCAGACTGCGGCTGGGCATTGCCGAATATTTATTTAAGAACGAGGAATTGCTGGAAGAATCGATCGAGACAGCATTGTACGATAAAACCATCCGTGGCGATGATCTGGAATTCCATTCCGCGGTAAGGGAATGGTCGGCAATTATTGGTTACGGAGATATGGAGGGTTACAAAAAGCACTTTAACGAGGTGCAGCAATTTTTTAAAGGCCGTTTAGAGGACGGTAAAAAGCAAAGCGCCGAACTGATAAGAAGATTGATGGAAGTGTAGGGTTAGTTTTAGAGGAACTTTCGTCTACCTGTCAGATAAAGTCATTTTATCTATATTCAAAACATTTATTTGCAATTATAAAACAGCAACATTAGTAATAACACAAAGTAAAAGGCTGTTTTTAAAAAAAATAAACCAATTTTTTAATAACTACGTTTTAAAAATTGACATCTATAATTATTATGAAGAGAAACAGAAGAATTTTTATTTACCTGATTATTTTTTTAGGAACTTTTTCAGGACTACATGCCGATGCCCAATTAGGGGGCTTATTAAAAAAAGCTAAAAATAAAGCTGTACAAAAAGCTGCCGAGGTTATGGATAAAGAAACAGCTACCTCCGCAAATGTAGATGGCGATCAAACCAGCAATAAAGTGATTATTAATACCGGGTTTGACTTTATACCAGGCGATTCTGTTTTATTTACCGAGAATTTTACCGGGATAGCTAATGGAGCATCAGCTAAAAGTTTTAAAACGAATGGCTCGGCTTCGATAGTTACCGTTAATGACGAAGCTGGTAAATGGCTTGCCCTGGCAGATAATGCCACCTACAAGTTTACTAAGCAGCGTTTTTATCCGAAGCACTTTACTATTGAGTTTGATATTTTTGCCGTTGCCGACAAGGTGCGGGATATATATCCTTTGATTTTTGGTTTTACAAAAGATAATAGTGTAAGTGATTATAATAGCGGCAATGGTGCCTATGTGAGTGTTAAATATTATAACGAACACGAGGTTAATATAAACAGTTCATATAATGATAAATATTTAAGTGCCGATTTTGACCTTAACCCTTACGTTAACCGTAAAATGCATGTGTCGCTTATGGTTGATAACGGTAGGATGGAGGTTTATCTGGATAAAACAAAGCTAGCCGATACACAGTTGTTTTTACCGGCAAGCCCCAAAAACTTTTACATTAGTGCGCCCATGCAGTATAAAAACGGCTCGAAAGTGTTGGTGAGCAATTTTAGAATAGCCACCTATAAAAAATAGGTATAGCTTTAATAATACAGAGCTTGCCCTTTTGTAAGTGCCCGTAGGTATAAACCGCTTTTCGTGATAGATTTGCGGTTTTTTTATGCGTTTGGAAGGGTAGCAGGCAACAAAATTAGTAAAAGCAAAGCCCGTAGATAATACGTTAACCGCCGCCGATAAAATAAAGGATAACGACAGGCAATTAAATTTTTACTTAAAGCTAATTGTGCGCGATAAACAGGCCGTTGTGGATAATTAATTAAGGATTTTAATTACTTCTAACTCTGCACCCCTAATAAAGCTCGCTACTTCGGAGAAAGAACTCCAATAGGAACCTAATATTTTATTTGTATTTGAAAGTGTGAAAATATCTGAAACTGCATCCTGCATACCCAGTACTGTTTGCCTGCTTAGTTCTTTAGGATGGCTTATTATACGCTCTTTGAATATTTCTTTTAAAGTATGCTCTACTGATGCATCATCAGTAGTTAAAAAAAACTGCACGTTTGCATTTCGGGCTGTTTCAAGTTTCATGGCCTCAATAAACAGTTCCAACGGACTGTTTTTAATGGCAACACCGTTGTCGCCCCGGCGTATTTGAACACCTATAATGGGTCTTGTAAATTGAGCGCATAGCTCCTCTATTTTTTTTCTGATTATTGGAATAGGTTTAAAAAACTTATAGTAGGTATTATCGGCTGTAAAGCGTTGGCAAGTTTTAATATAGATGTTCTTGTGTTTTTTAGCGACCTCGTAAAATCAACTTTTTCATAATCCTCATCAGTAAGGCAGTAATTAACACCTAAGGAGGTGTTTTTTATCCATGCTTTTACTTTGCCACTAAAGGTGTGTTGTTGCGAGCGGGTTATATAGTTGAATTTTGGGGGCTTGGTAATCATGATTATGTCTTCGATAGGCTCAAAAAGTTCATGGTAAGGACACCTTAGTTCATAATTTTCATTCCATACAACTGTTAAGCCGGTATTTAATTTTTGCTTTAGCCATATTCCTGACGCTATTACGCGTATCCTGTTTGCTAATCCGCCTGTGGGCTCTAAATAAATCATGCTGAAAAGAGGGTATTAGTGGGCTTAAAAGTGTTAAAATAAATCAAATTGCGCTATAATTAGTATTCTGTAAATAAATAATAAAAAATAACTCGTTAACTATTTGACAATTAATACAAAATTTCTATCTTTGCCGTCCCTTTCGGGGGGATAATATGCCTTGAACGAAGCCCTACTGCTTCGATGGGCACTAATAAAATAAAGAAAATGTCAGGAATAATTGGTAAAAAAGTAGGAATGACCAGCATTTTCGATGAGGCGGGAAGAAATATTCCCTGCACAGTAATCGAAGCTGGCCCTTGCGTAGTAACTCAGGTTCGATCTGTGGAAGCAGACGGATACGCTGCTGTTCAGCTGGCGTATGGCGAGAAAAAAGAAAAAAATACCTCAGCCCCCCTTAAAGGCCATTTCCAAAAAGCCGGCACTACCCCTAAACGTAAATTAGTAGAATTTAAAACTTTCGAAGATCAGAAAAATCTTGGTGACACAGTTACCGTTGATATTTTCAACATCGGCGATTGGGTTGATGTGGTTGGTACGTCAAAAGGTAAAGGTTTTCAGGGTGTGGTAAAGCGTCACGGTTTTGGTGGTGTGGGTATGCAAACTCACGGTCAGCACAATCGTTTACGTGCGCCGGGTTCATTGGGTGCCTCATCATGGCCTTCACGTGTATTTAAAGGTATGCGTATGGCCGGGCAAACTGGTAACGTTCGTGTTAAAATACAAAACCTTCAAGTGGTTAAGGTATTCAGCGAGCAAAACCTTTTAGTAGTTAAAGGTTCCATCCCGGGAGCTAAGGGTTCATTCGTAATAGTGGATAAATAAGATGGAAGTTAACGTATTAAATGTATCAGGTAAAGAAACAGGTGCCAAGGTGCAGCTTCCTGAGGCCGTATTCGGTGTTGAACCAAATGATCATGCTATCTATCTGGATGTAAAACAGTTTTTAGCCAATCAGCGCCAGGGTACGCATAAAGCGAAACAACGTAATGAAATTGCAGGTTCAACCCGCAAATTACATAAACAAAAAGGTACAGGCGGCGCCCGTGCAGGTAGCATCAAATCACCATTGTTTAATGGTGGTGGCCGTGTTTTTGGCCCGCAACCGCGCGATTACAGCTTTAAGTTGAATAAAAAACTTAAATCGCTGGCGCGTAAATCAGCCTTAACTTATAAAGCGAAAGATAACAGCATCTTAGTTTTGGAAGACTTCAATTTCGATTCGGTTAAAACCAAAAACTATGTACAGCTGGTTGCAGATTTAAACTGTACTAACGAGAAAACCTTATTAGTATTAGGCGCTGCAAATAACAACGTGTATTTATCAAGCAGAAACCTGAAGAAAACTAAAGTTATTACTGCAGACCAGTTAAACACTTATGATGTGTTAAACGCGGGCAAACTTTTGTTAACTACCGGCGCTGTTAAAACTTTGGAGGAGGCATTAGCTAAGTAATTATGGAAATTTTAAAGAAACCCTTACTTACTGAAAAGATAACTCAATTAACTGAGAAGCTTAACCGTTATGCTTTCAAGGTTGATCACAGAGCCAACAAAATTCAGATAAAAGGCGCTATTGAGGCTATGTATGGTGTTAACATTACAGCAGTTAATACAATGAAATATGTAGGCAAGCTCAAAACCCGCAATACAAAAGCAGGTGCAGTTACAGGCCGTGCCGCAACGTATAAAAAAGCCATCGTTACACTTAAGGATGGTGAAACAATAGATTTTTATAGCAATATATAAATACAGAGATGGCAGTAAAAAGATTTAAACCGGTTACGCCGGGTACCCGCTTCAGAGTTGGTGCCGATTACTCTGACGTTACTACTAATGTTCCTGAAAAGTCGTTAGTTGTTGCGCACAAGAAATCAGGCGGTCGTAACAAGAGCGGTAAAATGACCATGCGTTATATAGGCGGCGGTCATAAGCAATCCTATCGTTTAATTGATTTTAAACGTAATAAGTTTGATATCCCCGCAACAGTTGCAACTATTGAGTACGATCCTAACCGTTCAGCACGTATAGCGTTATTACACTATGTTGATGGTGAAAAAAGATATATGATAGCCCCTGCAGGGTTACAGGTTGGACAAACCGTAGTATCTGCAGAGTTTGCGGCACCTGAGGTTGGTAACACTTTACCACTTAAGAATATACCGCTGGGTTCTATTATCCACAATATTGAACTTAACCCAGGCCAGGGCGGTACCATTGCACGTAGTGCAGGTACATATGCTCAACTATCGGCTCGTGATGGTAAATACGCCATTATTAAATTGCCATCAAGCGAAACCCGCATGATACTGGCAAGCTGCCTTGCAACAATCGGCTCGGTTTCAAATGCTGAAAAAGCGAATGAAGTGTTAGGTAAAGCCGGTCGTAAGCGCTGGTTAGGCCGCAGGCCAAGAGTACGTGGTGTAGCTATGAACCCGGTAGATCACCCTATGGGTGGTGGTGAAGGCAGGTCTTCAGGTGGTCATCCACGTTCACGTAAAGGTTTATTAGCAAAAGGCTACAAAACCCGTGACAAAAAGAAAACATCTGATCGTTACATCATTGAAAGAAGGAAGAAATAATGGCTCGTTCAATTAAAAAAGGACCTTATATAGATCATAACCTGGAAAGAAAAGTTCTGACCTTGAATGATTCAAACAAAAAATCAGTTGTAAAAACATGGTCACGTCGTTCCATGATCTCTCCTGATTTCGTTGGTCACACATTCGCAGTACACAACGGTAATAAATTTATACCGGTGTACGTAACAGAAAATATGGTTGGTCACAAGTTGGGAGAATTTGCACCAACCCGTACATTCCGCGGTCACGCAGAGAAGAAAAAATAACAGGCATGGAAGCAACAACAAAAATTAAAAAGTCTGTATTGATCAGACAACGCAAGGAGCAGGAGAAAGCTCAGCAAGGCGGCTCATCTGTTGCCAAATTGCAAAACTGCCCCACATCACCACGCAAAATGCGTTTGGTGGTTGACCTGATACGTGGTGAGAACGTTGAGAAAGCGTTATACATCTTAAAGTATACTAATAAGGAAGCAGCAATACGTGTAGAGAAGTTATTGTTATCAGCAATTAAGAACTGGGAAGCAAAAAACGAAGGCAAACGTGTTGAAGACAGCGGCTTATTTGTAAAAGAGATATCAGTAGGTGGCGGCCGTCAGCTAAAAAGATTACGCCCGGCTCCGCAAGGAAGGGGTTTCCGTATCCGCAAGCGCTCCAACCATGTAACTTTGATTGTGGATAGTAAAAACGATAACAACTAATTTGAAATGGGACAAAAAGCACATCCAATAGGTAACAGGTTAGGGATCATCCGCGGTTGGGATTCTAATTGGTTCGGTGGAAATAACTACTCCGACAAATTAGTTGAAGACGAAAAGATCCGCAAGTATTTATCAGCGCGTATAAACAAAGGCGGCGTATCTAAAGTAGTGATTGAACGTACTTTAAAACGCATTACTGTAACTATACACACTGCCCGTCCGGGTATTGTGATAGGTAAAGGTGGCCAGGAAGTTGATAAGATCAAAGAAGAGTTAAAGAAATTAACAAAAAAAGATGTTCAGATCAACATCTTCGAAATAAAACGCCCTGAGCTTGATGCCCAGTTAGTTGCCGAAGGTATTGCTAAACAACTGGAAGCACGTATATCTTTCCGTCGTGCCATGAAAACTACCATAGCATCAACCATGCGAATGGGTGCTGAAGGTATAAAGGTAATGACAAGCGGCCGTTTAGGTGGTGCTGAAATGGCCCGTACTGAACAATATAAAGAAGGCAGAATACCTTTGCACACTTTCCGTGCTGATATTGACTATGCTTTGGCAGAAGCTTTAACCACTTATGGTAAAATAGGTGTTAAGGTTTGGATATGCAAAGGCGAAGTGTTCGGCAAGCGCGACCTGTCACCAAATATTGGTGGTACCAGCAGCAATAGCGGAAAAGGTGGCCGTGATGGTGGTTCATCATTTGGTGGACGCGCTAATGACAGGGGCGACCGTGGTGGCGACCGCAGAGGCGGTGGTAAACCAGGTGGCGATCGCAGAGGTGGCGGCAACCGTCCGGGTGGCCAAAACCGTGGCGGTGGTAACCGCCCGGGTGGTGCAGGAAAGAGATAATAAAAATAAAGGTAGAAGATCATATCTTTTAGAGATATAAAAGCTTAATAAAATGCTACAGCCAAAAAGAACGAAGTTCAGAAAGATGCAAAAAGGCAGGATGAAAGGGTTAGCCACACGCGGCGCCGAGCTTTCATTCGGATCTTTCGGTATAAAATCACTCGAAGCAGCATGGATAACCAGCCGCCAGATCGAGGCTGCACGTATTGCTGTAACACGTTATATGAAACGTGAAGGCCAGGTGTGGATCAGGATTTTTCCTGATAAGCCTGTAACTAAAAAACCTGCAGAGGTACGTATGGGTAAAGGTAAAGGTGCTCCTGAATATTGGGTAGCCGTAGTACGCCCCGGCAGAATGATATTTGAAGCAGAAGGTGTGCCTTTAGAGGTTGCCAAAGAAGCTTTACGCCTTGCAGCTCAGAAACTGCCTGTGCAAACAAGATTTATAGTACGTAGGGATTACGTAGAAGCATAAATAAAATCGTTGAAAAGTTGTAATGTTGAAGGGTTGTACAATTAAAATATACAACCGCTAACACAAGGCAACATTCAAACATTTCAACATTACAACATTACAACAGAATAGAAAAATGAAGAACTCAGAAATTTTAGAGCTTTCAACTGAAGAATTAGCTGCAAGGCTCAGCGAGGAGAAAACCACTCTTACTAAACTGAAATTTGCGCATGCGGTTTCAGCTATAGAAAATCCGACACGTATCACAAAAGTGCGCAAGGATATAGCTCGTTTAAATACTGAAATAACAAAGCGTAAAGCGGCGTCAGCTTCTAATTAATTTTTAAGCGTCGGAAAAAATGGAAAGAAATTTAAGAAAAACACGTACCGGCCTGGTAGTAAGCAATAAGATGGAAAAATCTATTGTTGTATCTGTTGAGCGGAAGGTGAAACACCCCATCTATGGTAAGTTTGTTAAGAAAACTACCAAATTTATGGCTCATGACGAGACTAATACCTGTGGTATTGGCGATACCGTATTGATTATGGAAACACGCCCGCTGAGCAAAAATAAGAACTGGAGATTAGTTGAAATTTTAGAGAGGGCTAAATAACATGGTACAACAGGAATCAAGATTAAATGTAGCCGATAACAGCGGAGCTAAAGAAGTTTTAGTGATACGCGTATTAGGCGGTACCGGTAAAAGATATGCATCTATCGGCGATAAAATAGTTGTTACTGTAAAAAGCGCTATACCATCAGGTAACGTTAAAAAAGGTACAGTATCAAAAGCCGTAGTGGTTAGAACCAAGAAAGAGATACGCAGAAAAGATGGTTCATATATCCGTTTTGACGATAACGCAGCCGTTTTGTTAAATAACCAGGATGAGCCAAGGGGCACACGTATATTTGGCCCTGTTGCAAGGGAATTACGTGAAAAACAATTTATGAAAATTGTATCATTAGCACCGGAGGTATTGTAATATGGAAAATAAGAAAAATACAAAACCAGCTAAATTAAAGATCCGTAAGGGTGATTTAGTGATGGTTATAGCCGGTGACTCAAAAGGTTCACAAGGCAAAATAGTTGAAATTATTTCAGACAAGAACAGGGCAGTGGTTGAAGGTGTCAATATGATATCAAAACACACTAAGCCTAATGCAGCCAACCCTAACGGCGGAATTGTAAAGCAGGAAGCTGCTATACATATTTCAAACCTTGCGCTGGTTGAACCAAAAACAGGTAAAGCTACCCGCGTTGGCCGTAAATTAAATGATGCCGGCAAATTGGTTAGAGTATCAAAAAAATCAGGGGAGGAAATTAAGTAATGACTTACGTACCAAGATTAAAATCAAAATATAAGGACGAGATACGTACCGCACTGAAGGATAAATTTCAGTACAAAAGCGTAATGCAGGTTCCTAAATTGCAAAAAATTGCAATTAACCAAGGTGTTGGCGGTGCTACAACTGATAAGAAACTTATTGAGAATACCATTACTGAGCTAACTACCATTACCGGTCAGCAAGCGGTTGCTTCCAAATCAAAAAAGGATATCTCGAACTTTAAATTACGTAAAAACATGCCGATAGGCGTACGTGTAACTTTACGTGATAACACAATGTATGAGTTTTTAGACCGTTTAATAGCTGTTGCCCTGCCACGTATACGTGATTTTAAAGGCATTAACGATAAAGGCTTTGACGGCAGAGGAAACTATACCTTAGGTATTACAGAGCAAATTATCTTCCCGGAGATCAATATTGATAAGATCAATAAAATTCAGGGTATGGATATTACCTTTGTAACCTCGGCAACTAACGATGTAGAAGCATTGGAGTTACTGAAACAATTTGGATTACCATTTAAAAATCAAAATAATAATGGCTAAAGAAGGCGTAAAAGCACGTGAAGTAAAACGTGCAAAATTAGTAGCAAAATATGCTGAAAAAAGAGCTGCTTTAAAAGCAGCAGGTGATTACGTAGGTTTAGATAAATTACCTAAGGCATCATCTCCGGTAAAGTTGCATAACCGTTGCAAATTAACCGGTCGTCCGCGTGGGTACATGCGTCAGTTCGGAATATCACGTGTTACATTCCGTGATATGGCACTGGCTGGTAAGATCCCCGGAATTAAGAAAGCAAGCTGGTAATTTAGTAAGCAGTAAATTATTGAAACATAGGGTTATATAAAAATCCACTGCTTTAAAATCCACTGCTCACACTTATATAAAAACGAATTAACCGATGGAAGGTCGTCCCGGATGTTACGGGAAGGAAACCACCATCATAAACAACAATAATGAATACAGATCCAATCGCAGATTATCTTACAAGAGTAAGGAATGCTATTAAGGCCAACCACAGGGTTGTTGAAATTCCTGCATCAAATCTGAAAAAGGAAATCACTAAAGTGCTTTTCGAAAAAGGCTACATTGCTAATTACAAGTTTGAGGATAACGGTCCGCAAGGCAATATTAAAGTTGCTTTAAAATACCACCCGATAACAAAAATTTCTGCTATCCGCAGCATTTCACGTATTAGTAAACCAGGTTTGAGGAAATACGCGGGTATAGATAATATGCCACGTGTACTAAACGGTTTAGGTATCGCTATCATGTCAACTTCAAAAGGTGTAATGACCGATAAAGAAGCGAAACAGCTAAATATAGGTGGCGAAGTTTTATGCTACATTTATTAACAGGAGGAAATTAAGCAATGTCAAGAGTAGGAAAATCACCTATTGCACTTACCAAGGATGTTACGGTTACCGTATCAGCAGATAATGTTGTTACCGTAAAAGGTCCTAAAGGTGAATTGCAACAGGCCGTTGATAAGGATATCACTATAGAGCAGGCAGATGGCGAGTTATTAGTAAAGCGCCCGTCTGATCAGAAACGCCACAAGGCAATGCACGGCTTATACCGCGCGCTTATTAATAATATGGTTGTAGGTGTAACAGAAGGTTACAAAGTACAGCAGGAATTAGTGGGTGTGGGTTATCGTGCAACTAACAATGGTAATACGTTAGATTTAGTGTTGGGATATTCTCACCACTTTATATTTGAATTGCCAAAAGAAATTAAAGTAACAACAACTGCTGAGAAGGGTAAAAACCCTATCATCACCCTGGAATCAAACGATAAACAATTGATTGGACAGGTAGCGGCAAAAATACGCTCGTTACGTGCTCCTGAGCCTTACAAAGGTAAAGGTGTCAAATTTGTTGGCGAAGTATTGAGAAGAAAAGCAGGTAAATCAGCATCTAAAAAATAATCGTCATGGGAGCTAAGTTATCAAGAAGAGACAGAATTAAGAGAGGTATCAGAAAACGCCTTTCAGGTTCATCAGCACGTCCGCGCCTGTCAGTATACAGGAGCAACAAGGGAATTTATGCACAGATCATTGACGATGTTTCAGGAAAAACCATTGTATCTGCATCATCTTTATCAAAAGATTTTACAGCAAACGGTACAAAGTCTGACCAATCAGTAGCTGTAGGCAAAATGGTAGCAGAAAAAGCTATAGCCGCAGGTATAAAAGATGTGGTTTTTGACAGAAATGGTTACCTGTATCATGGCCGTGTTAAATCACTGGCTGAAGGTGCACGCGAAGGTGGTTTAAACTTTTAATCGAAAACGGAAATGTCAACAATCAACATAAAAAGAGTAAAAACCAGCGAGATCGAGCTAAAAGATCGCCTGGTGAGCATACAACGTGTAGCCAAAGTAACCAAAGGCGGCCGTACATTCAGCTTTAGCGCCATAGTGGTGGTAGGTGATGAGAATGGTGTTGTAGGTTATGGCCTGGGTAAGGCAAAAGAGGTTACCGAAGCAATTGCAAAAGGTATTGATGATGCTAAGAAGAATCTGGTAAAGGTTCCTATTATTAACAGCACTATTCCTCATGAGCAAATAGGTAAATTTAGCGGTGGTTTTGTTTTTATTAAGCCCGCAGCTAATGGTACCGGAGTTATTGCAGGTGGTGCGATGCGTGCCGTGTTAGAGAGTGCCGGTATACATAACGTATTAGCTAAATCAAAAGGCTCATCAAATCCGCATAACGTGGTTAAAGCAACAGTATCAGCATTAGCGCAACTGCGTGATGCACATACAGTGGCTCAACAACGCGGTATTAGTTTAGGTAAAGTATTTAACGGATAATCAGTCATGGCTAAAATCAAAATTACACAGATTAAAAGCGTGATCGACAGAAGTGAGCGCCAGAAAAAAACCATTGAGGCATTAGGCCTTAAAAGAATTAACCACAGCGTGGAAGTTGAAGCCACTGCGGCTATTATTGGGATGGTTAGAAAAGTTAACCACCTGGTAGCAGTAGAAAATATTTAATATCATGAATTTAAGTAATCTTAAACCTGCAGAAGGTTCTACTAAAAACAGGAAAAGAATTGGCCGTGGTACAGGTTCAGGCCGTGGCGGTACATCAACCCGTGGCCATAAAGGTGCCGGTTCACGTTCAGGTACTACTACAAAAGTAGGTTTTGAAGGTGGCCAGATGCCATTACAACGCCGCGTACCTAAAGTGGGTTTTAAAAATCCTAACCGTGTAGAGTATGTTGGTGTTAACCTTGATGTGTTACAGGCATTAACTGAGAAATATAATTTATCATCAGTTGATTTTGATACCATGAAAGAACACGGCTTAGTTTCAAAGAATGGCTTAATTAAAATATTAGGCCGTGGCGAACTTAAAGCCAAGTTAGAAGTTAAAGCACATGCATTTACTGCTACTGCGCAAAAAGCTATTGAAGCAGCCGGCGGTTCCATAGTTAAGTTGTAAATTTCGATGAAGAAATTATTAACCACATTATCCAATATCTGGAAAATTGAAGATCTGAGAGTGCGTATTTTAAACACACTCTTATTTCTTTTAATATATCGCGTAGGTTCATTTGTTGTTTTACCGGGTGTAAATGCAGCATCGTTAAATACATCAGCAGGTAAAGAAGGCCTGGTTGGTTTATTAAATATGTTTGCAGGAGGGTCGTTCTCACGCTCCTCTATTTTTGCATTGGGTGTAATGCCTTACATTTCGGCCTCCATTGTGGTACAGTTACTTGGTATTGCGGTGCCTTATTTTACCAAATTGCAAAAAGAGGGTGAAAGCGGTCGTAATAAGATTAACCAGTGGACACGATACCTTACTATAGCTATTACGTTTGTGCAGGCTATAGCGTACCTTAAATCACAGATAAGCGCGGACGCTATGCTTATAGGTAATCCGTATTTTATTGTGCTTAATACCTTTGTATTAACCGCAGGTACCTTATTTGTAATGTGGCTGGGTGAGAAAATTACAGATAAAGGCATAGGTAATGGTATATCATTGATCATCATGGTGGGTATTATTGCCCAGTTGCCAAGTGCGTTTATAACCGAGTTTCAATCGCGTACAGGTGGCCCGGGTGGTTTAATTACCTTTATTGTGGAGATTGTTGCTTTATTAGGAGTGGTAATGTTTACTATACTTATAGTACAGGGTACCCGTAAAATAGCAGTACAATATGCCAAACGTATTGTGGGTAACAAACAATATGGCGGCGTACGTCAGTACATTCCTTTAAAGGTAAATGCAGCAGGGGTAATGCCTATTATATTTGCACAGTCGCTGATGTTCATACCCGGAACTGTTTCCTCATTTTTTCCTAACGCGGCGTCAAATAGTATATTAATAGCATTATCAAACTATACCTCCTGGGAGCATAATCTGGTGTTTGCTATACTAATTATATTGTTCACCTATTTTTATACAGCAATTACGGTTAATCCTAACCAAATGGCTGATGATATGAAAAAGAATGGTGGTTTTATACCGGGTATTAAGCCAGGTAAAACAACCGCTGATTTTATAGATGGTGTAATTTCAAAAATAACCCTGCCGGGTTCAATATTCCTGGCTATTGTAGCCGTTATACCTGCTTTTGCAAGTATGGTTGGCGTAAGCAGCATATTTGCAAGGTTTTTTGGAGGTACATCATTAATTATTTTGGTTGGTGTTGTATTAGATACATTGCAGCAAATAGAAAGTCATTTGTTAATGCGCCATTATGACGGTTTAATGAAAACCGGCAGATTAAAAGGTCGTGCAAGTGTACCTGCCGCGTCTGGTGCTACACCGCCGGTCATCTAAAAAAAGCATGCCCAAAATCAATTATAAGTCTGTCGAAGAGATAGAACTGATAAGAGAAAGTTCTTTACTTGTTGCCAAAACACTGGGCGAAGTAGCTAAGGTTATAGGCCCCGGTGTTACAACCATAGCACTAAATAAACTTGCCGAAACTTACATCCGGGATAACGGGGGTGTTCCGGCATTTTTAAATTATGGTGGCTTTCCTTATTCTTTATGCATCTCCCTTAATGATCAGGTAGTACATGGCTTCCCCGGAAAATACGAATTGGCCGAAGGAGACATAGTATCAGTGGATTGCGGAGTTATCCTTAATAAATATGTTGGTGATTCGGCATACACATTCGCTATTGGCGAGGTTGACGAAACCACCAAAAAATTAATGCAGGTTACTAAAGAGTGCCTTTACCGGGGTATAGAAAAAGCTGTGGTAGGGATGCGCATAGGTGATATTGGTTATGCTGTACAGGAGCATGCCGAAAAGCATGGCTTTGGTGTAGTAAAGGAATTAGTAGGCCACGGTGTAGGCATAAGGTTGCATGAGAAACCGGAAGTACCTAACTACGGCAAACGGGGATCGGGTATTAAACTGGAAGAAGGAATGGTAATAGCCATTGAACCTATGATAAACGCAGGCCGCGCTGGTGTTAAATTTTGGGATGATGGCTGGACGGTATCAACCGTTGACAAAAAGCCGTCGGCACATTATGAACATACCGTAGCTGTAAAACGCGGACAAGCCGATATTTTATCTTCGTTTTTATACGTAGAAAAAGTTTTAGAAGAAAAAAATAATAATTAAAAAATTTTTATTAATTTTGCATCCCGGTTTTGGGGTGGATAATTAAGTAATAATCAATAAAATATGGCTAAACAATCGTCGATTGAGCAGGATGGTACAATTCGTGAAGCATTATCAAATGCGATGTTCAGGGTTGAACTGGAAAATGGTCATGAGATTATTGCGCATATATCCGGTAAAATGCGGATGCACTACATCAAGATATTGCCTGGTGACAGGGTGAAGTTGGAGATGAGTCCGTATGATTTAACAAAGGGAAGAATAACCTATAGATATAAATAAGAACGAGATGAAAGTTAGAGCATCCATTAAAAAACGAAGCGTTGATTGCAAGATCATTCGTCGCAACGGGAAACTTTATGTGATCAACAAAAAGAACCCGAAATTTAAACAACGCCAGGGCTAATTAAAAAGATATTGTGATGATGCGTACAACGGTAGCCGCCGTTCGGTCGTCGCTTAAAAACACAAACAAAAAATATGGCAAGGATATCAGGTATTGATTTACCAAAGAACAAAAGAGGCGAGATAGGTTTAACCTATATTTACGGCATAGGCCGCTCAACAGCTCAGGAAATATTAACCCAGGCTGGTATCGACTTTAATACTAAAGTTCAGGATTGGAGCGATGATCAGTTAACTACTATACGTACCATCATTAACGATCAGATAAAAGTTGAAGGTGCTTTACGTTCAGAGGTGCAGCTTAACATCAAACGCTTAATGGATATAGGTTGTTACAGGGGTACACGTCATCGTAAAGGTTTACCGTTACGTGGGCAGCGTACTAAAAACAACTCACGTACCCGTAAAGGAAAACGTAAAACAGTTGCTAACAAAAAGAAAGCTACTAAATAATAATTGATTGATGCTTGATAAGCATACTGTGCTTGTTAACTATCAGGAATATATAAAACAAATAACGGAGATACAGGTCCGGGTTATTCGCTAACCAAGAAATCTGTACACAATAATTAAAACAATGGCTAAAAGCAAAAAAGTTACCAAAAAACGTGTTGTAGTTGTTGAAGCTGTGGGCGAAGCTCACATCAATGCAACTTTTAACAACATCATCATTACCCTTACTAATAAAAACGGTCAGGCTATATCATGGTCATCTGCCGGTAAAATGGGTTTCAAAGGTTCTAAAAAGAACACTCCTTATGCCGCCGGACAAGCTGCTGCAGATTGCGGTAAAACAGCTTATGATTTGGGTTTGCGTAAGGTGGAGGTATTTGTTAAAGGTCCGGGTTCAGGCCGTGAGTCTGCTATACGTACTTTACAAACTACCGGTATAGAGGTAACTACTATAAAGGACATTACACCGCTTCCGCATAATGGTTGCCGTCCGTCAAAAAGAAGAAGAGTTTAATTAACATATATTTTAAAGCTAAGATTCGGCAGCTACAGGCTGTTTGATACTTTAAAACACACAAAATGGCAAGATACACAGGTCCAAAATCCAAAATTGCACGTAGGTTCCGCGAGCCGATCTTCGGTCCGGATAAAGCGTTAGAAAGAAAAAATTATCCGCCCGGAATGCACGGCGCTTCTAAAAGAAGAGGAAAGCAATCAGAGTACGCGGTACAGCTAATGGAGAAACAAAAAGTTAAATACACTTATGGTGTGTTAGAGCGTCAGTTCGAGAACTTGTTTCACACAGCATCAGCTAAAGAAGGTATCACCGGTGAAAACCTGTTGAAATTTTTAGAGGCACGTTTAGATAATGCCGTATACCGTTTAGGTATAGCACCTACACGTTCAGCTGCACGCCAGTTAGTTGGTCATAAACATATCACGGTTAACGGTAATGTAGTAAACATTGCATCATATGCTTTAAAAGCAGGCGATGTGATAGCTGTTCGTGAGAAATCAAAATCACTGGAAGCCATTACTAATTCAGTAGCAGGCCGCAAAGTTAATAAGTTTAGCTGGTTAGAGTGGGATGCCGATAATTTAAGCGGTAAATTCCTTAACTATCCTAACCGTGATGAGATACCTGAAAACATTAAGGAAAACCTTATTGTGGAGTTGTACTCAAAATAATAACGATACTTTACTGCGGAATGATTGGCATAGTATGTCAATCATTTTCGTGGTTTAAATCAATTCAAATTATAAACAATAAACAAAAGATATAAATGGCAATTTTAGCATTTCAAAAACCAGACAAGGTTATCATGCAGAAATCAAATGATTTTGATGGCACGTTTGAGTTTCGTCCGTTAGAACCAGGCTTCGGTGTAACCATTGGTAATGCTCTGCGTCGTATCTTACTTTCTTCATTAGAAGGTTATGCAATTACATCTGTACGTTTTTCGGGCGTTATGCATGAGTTTTCAACCATTAAAGGTGTGGTTGAGGATGTTACCGAGATCATTCTGAACTTAAAACAAGTTCGTTTTAAGAAAACAGGTGAATCCGGCGATAATGAGAAAATATTTGTGATCATCAATGGTCAGGATGCTTTTAAAGCGGGTGATATTACCAAATTCAGTAATAACTTTACTGTTTTAAATCCGGAATTGGTTATCTGTAATATGGATACTTCAGTAACACTTGAAGTAGAGCTTACAGTAGCTAAAGGCCGTGGTTACATATCAAACGAGGAAAATAAGAATCCTGATGCTAATGTAGGTGTTATAGCTATCGATTCTATATTTACGCCGATCAAAAACGTAAAATATACACTTGAAAACTATCGTGTTGAGCAAAAAACGGATTACGAGAAATTGATCCTTGATATCTCCACTGATGGTTCAATTCATCCTGAGGATGCTTTAAAGCAAGCTGCCAAAATTCTTATACAGCACTTTATGCTGTTCTCTGATGAGAACATGATGCTTGAGGCTCAGGCTAAAGAAGAAACCAAGGAAGTTGATGAGGAAATATTACATATGCGTAAGATCCTTAAAACAGAACTGGTAGATCTTGACCTTTCTGTACGTGCATTAAACTGTCTTAAAGCAGCAGATATCCGCAGCCTTGCTGATCTGGTATCTTATGATGTGGCAGATATGTTGAAATTCAGAAACTTTGGTAAAAAATCACTAACTGAAATTCAGGATCTGGTTAAATCAAAAGGATTATCTTTTGGTATGAACCTTTCTAAATTCAAATTAGACGAAGAATAATATAACAGATGGTAAACAGCAATTATAGCTGTTTGCCATTTTTCAATTTACATTAACAATAGGCGAGGGCATAATTCCGCGGGCTTGATTAGGACAGTCGCCCAACGGTATGCACGTGCAAAAATTAAAAAACAATGAGACACGGAAAAAAAGTAAACCATTTAGGCCGCACAGACAGCCATCGTAAAGCGATGATGTCTAACATGGCATCTTCGCTTATTCAACACAAGCGTATTACAACCACATTGGCAAAAGCAAAAGCATTACGCGTTTACGTTGAGCCTTTACTAACTAAATCAAAAAACGATACTACACACTCTCGCCGTACCGTATTCAGCTACTTGCAGGATAAAGATACTGTGAACATTTTGTTCCGTGAGGTTGCTGAAAAAATTGCTAATCGTCCGGGCGGTTATACCCGTATCGTTAAAATGGAAAACCGTTTAGGTGATAACGCTGAAATGGCCATGATAGAGTTAGTTGACTACAACACCGTTTACGGTAAAGACGTTGCTAAAGCTGAAAAGAAATCAACCCGTCGTCGTGGTGGTTCAAAAAGCAAAACCGCTAAAACCGAAACTACACCTGTAGCTGAGGAAACTGTAGCGGAAGCACCTGTTGAAACTGCATCTGTAGCTGAAGAAACACCTGCTGTAGAAGAAACTCCTGTAAAGGAAGCTCCTGCTGCTGATGATAAAGAAGAAAACGCTGAAAAAGGCGAATAATTAGCTTACCACTTATTAAAGGAACGGCCGCTATCATTTGATAGTGGCCGTTCTTGTTTTACACCTTTTGAGAATTTTAAAACTACCGGGCATATATAAGGTTTAATAGGTATTAAAAGATAGTAAACCTATGGCAAAAGTAGCAGACCAATTAGTTGAAATGCTGGTAAACGCAGGCATAAAAAGAATATACGCGGTAACAGGAGATAGTTTAAACGAGGTAAACGATGCCGTAAGGCGCGAAGGCACCATACAATGGGTGCACGTAAGGCACGAAGAAGCGGGTGCCTATGCTGCCGGAGCTGAGGCACAACTTAACGGACTTGCCTGTTGCGCAGGCAGCAGTGGGCCGGGCCACGTACATCTTATAAATGGTTTATACGATGCACACCGTTCCGGGGCACCTGTTATAGCAATTGCATCAACTGTGGCAAGTTTTGAGTTTGGTACAGAATATTTTCAGGAAACCAACACTATAAAATTATTTGATGATTGCAGCCATTATAACCAGTTAGCTACAACGCCAAAGCAGTTACCCCGAATGTTGCAAACGGCCATACAATCCGCCATACACCGCAAAGGTGTAGCTGTAGTTGGCTTACCCGGTGATCTGGCGAGTATGAAAGCTGAAGAAATAACCACAGCCACTCAAAACTTCAACCCTGTGGCGGTTGTCCGCCCGTCAGATGAGGATCTGCAACAACTGGCTGAGCTTATACATCAACATAAAAAAATAACATTTTTCTGTGGGATAGGTGCCGCAGATGCGCACCACGAGGTAGTTGAATTGGCTACGCGTTTAAATGCGCCGGTGGCTTATTCCTTCCGCGCAAAAATGGATATTCAACATAACAACCCTAACGAGGTAGGTATGACCGGACTTTTAGGATTACCATCGGCTTATCATAGCATGCATGAGTCTGATCTTTTAATACTCTTGGGAACCGATTTCCCTTACACGCCATTTATGCCGGTAGATTGTAAAATTGTACAGTTAGATATAAAACCTGAACGCTTAGGCAGGCGTGCCAAGGTTGACATGGGTTTGTGCGGTGATGTAAAGGATACTTTAAAAGCCTTGCTGCCAATTATTAAACAAAGCGAGGATGACAGTTTTTTAAAAGCACAACTGGATTTTTATGCGGATGTTAAGCAGAAAATGCAGATGTATGTAGATGATAGCGGGAACGAAGACAAAATACATCCCGAGTTTGTTGCCAAACAGCTTGACATACAGGCGGCGAACGATGCGATATTTACAGTAGATACGGGAATGTCATGTGTGTGGGGTGCACGATATATTAACGCTACAGGTGCGCGCAAAATGTTAGGATCGTTTAATCACGGTTCTATGGCTAATGCCATGCCACAGGCAATTGGTGCCGCGCTGGCTTGTCCGGGCAGGCAAGTAATAGCCCTTTGCGGCGATGGCGGGTTGTCTATGTTACTTGGTGATCTGGCTACAATTACCCAGTATAAATTGCCGGTTAAGATCATCATATTTAATAACCGGTCGTTAGGAATGGTAAAACTGGAGATGGAAGTAGCCGGTTTACCCGATTGGCAAACTGATATGTATGATCCTGATTTTGCTATGGTTGCCCAGGCTATGGGTATTAAGGGCACCACGGTTCACAAACCCGAGGATGTAGAGCAGGCTATAAGCGAATCGCTGGCTTATAACGGGCCGGCATTAGTAAATATTATGACCGACCCGAATGCGCTGGCCATGCCGCCAAAGGTAGAAATTAACCAGGTTACGGGTATGGCGGTATCGATGACCAAACTTATGCTTAACGGACGGATGGATGAGGTTTTAGATACGGTAAAAGCCAATTATAAACACCTGAAAGACCTGCTATAACTTATTTCACTAATATATTCAGGTGTGCACCGACCCCCAAAAAAGTTAAGCTTACAAATATTGCTGTATAATTTGTTGCAACTGTGCCGCCTGTACAACACCGCTTTGGCGCCATTTAGTTTCACCTTTTTGGAATACCATTAAAGTAGGTACACTTTGCACCCGGTAGGCATTGGCCGCCGAAGGGTTTTTATCAATGTCGATTTTAATAATAGTAACTTTATCGCCTAAAGCATCTTTAACTTGTTTAAGTATTGGCGGCATCATTTTACATGGGCCGCACCACTCTGCAGAAAAATCAACCAGTACCGGTTTTTCTAAGGCTATAATCTCTTGAAAGTTTGCCATAATATCAGTTTATATAAACAACTAATAACATCATCTTACGTTTTAAAAATAATGTAATATTAATGCATTACTTTTTTAAGATCCTTTGGGGGATGCAGGTAACCGCTGTCCTCCAGCCAATCCGCCAGGCGTTGAGGCCAGTTGTTTATTGATTTCAGCTTTCGGTTAGTCCCCATATTAAAAGCATGATCGCCACGGGCATACAGATGCATTTCTACCGGTACCTTAGCATCCCGGTAGCGTTGCAGTAAATTAATAATGGATACAGAACAACAGGCATCATCGTTTGCCGCTACAAGGAAGGCCGGCGGAGCATCTGTTGAAATACTTTCGGGAATATATGACGGGCCGGGATAAACCTGTATAATAAAATTTGGCTTGGCATTGGCACGGTTAATAGGGTCAGTTGCCTTCGGATTGCCTTTGGTATCTTTAAAAGCCACCATGTCTACCACTTCGCCACCTGCCGAAAAACCCATCATGCCTATGCGGTTGGTGTCTATCCCCCATTCGGTAGCGCGGCTGCGTACCAGTCGCATTGCACGGTATCCATCCTGCCGGGGATGTATATCAACATTATAAGGGGAGTTAGTATCGCGCCCCAAACGATATTTTAATATAAAAACGGTAACACCTAAACTATTCAAAAATTTTGCAGGATCAACGCCTTCATGTTCATAAACCAGCAGCCTGTGGCCTCCACCGGGGCATACTACCACTGCAGCGCCGGTAGCTTTATCCGCCGGGGCAGCATATACTGTTAAGGAAGGATTGTTGATGTTTTTTACCCAGTAGTCCGCAGCCTGTTCGGGTTGGTTGCGCAACTGCTCAAAACCCGGAGCGCCATTAGTCCATAAAGGTATTACCTGCTGCGCATTTGCCGCAATGGTGCATAACAGCAACATGGCCATAATTTTGCAGCCTGATTTCAAAAAAGTTCTCATGCCTGTCTATATTTAGGTTACGCCCGGGCATATCAGCTAACTCAGAAAAGGTTTCCACCACACTGAATTAAACGTTCCGTTTACTTCGGTTGGTTTGCCGGGCTCAGGTAAAAATAAGCTTATATTTTTTACTTCGGCAAATTGCAGTAATCTTTCTATCGGTTCATACCAGGCATGTGGTGCCAGGTTAAAAGTACCCCAGTGTATGGGCATCATTATTTTGCCCTTAAGGGCGATATGAGCATTGCTTGCATTATCTGGCCCCATGTGTATATCTGGCCAATACTTACCATACGCACCTATCTCCAGCATAGTAAGATCGAAAGGGCCGAATGTGTCACCGATTTCTTTAAAGCCCGGAAACCAGCCTGAGTCGGCACCGAAGAAGATATTGTGCTCCGTGCCTTTTATTACGAATGATGACCAAAGAGTTTCGTTACGGTTGATGATGCCCCGGCCGGAGAAATGCCTCGCAGGAGTAGCAGTAATACTGCAGCTACCTATCATAACGCTATCGCCCCAATCTACTTCGTTAATGTAATTTTTAACGATACCCCATTTTTCAAGATATTGTGCAACTCCTTTTGAACAGATGAATGGTACCTGTTTATCTGTAAAAAATTTGATGGTGTTCTTATCCAGATGGTCGTAGTGATCATGAGAACAGATGATAACATCTAAATCCGGAAGATCTGTTAAAGCGAGGGGCGCCTCAAAAAAACGTTTCGGCCCGAAAAAGGAAGAAAAGGAAACACGTTCGCTCCATACCGGGTCTGTTAGTATGCGGATGCCATCAATTTCTATCAACAAACTGGAGTGCCCAACCCACGTAATACGTAACCCTGTTTTTGGTGGCGTGTTATAAATGGCAGCATCGGTATTAAAAGGGCCTAATTGTTTTTTAGGGACATTTTCTGCCTCATTATTTATATATTCTTTTAGGATGGGGATCATTTTGCCAAACCCGGCCTCGTCCGTGGGTATGGTGTTTAAATACTTTCTCCCCTTTTTTCGTGATCTGCTTATACTCATGCCGGTTATTATACAATTATTAGTTGTATAACGCAATAACGATAAAAGATTGGGTACGGATGGGAAAAGAAAATTTATTTTTTCAGGAAGGCTATGGTATCGTCACAAAACTTTAAAAGCGTGGCGGGCAATGTGTTTTCCATATACGGATGCGACCCACCAAAGGTATGATCGCCACCGGGCAACATTACAAATTGCGCCGCTGGCTGCGCAGCTTTTAATTCCAGCGCATGGCTTAATGGTACAGTAGGATCGGCATCGCCGTGCATTAACAGCCAGGGTTGTATTGTTTGAGCAGCTTTTGCCTGTATGTTTAAACGGATGGGATGATTGCTCAGATCATCAAGAAGTGACGCTTTTAACGGCATTTGTTGCCCTGTGCGTTTGTTGGGGATGTACATAACACCCTGCAGCCGCCATTGCTCCTCCGCCTGTTTAGGCCACAGGTTATGAAAATCTGAGATGGAAGCCATGGTAACCAATTTTTTAATTCGGCTATCTTCAGCAGTTTTTATTATACTGATACCTCCGCCCATACTGTGCCCTATCAGGTACACATCATCGGCAGCAGCTATGCCTGAACCACCACAGGCAAAGTCAATAACAGAGGTAAGGTCATCCAATTCTATAGAAAAGGTGTTGTCACTAAAAGCGATGAGATCTGCAAAATCAACCGGACTATCAGCGGTTGTACCATTATGCGAAAAGTTGAATTTTAAAAAGCGGAAACCATTTTCAGCAAAATAGTTTGCCACTAAATTGTGGGTACCCCAATCTTTAAAGCCTTTAAAACCATGAGCGAAAATTACCAGGGGCGCCCTACGCATATTATCATCGTAAGTAATATCGGCTGCCATGCCCCTGCCTTTAGCTCCGGGAATAGTGTAATGGTCTTTAGTAATCATCGTGGGCGAAGATTTTATATGATGAAGTGGATAAAGTCGGTTTTTAAATTTAATATCTATATTTAATAATAGAACGACTATGCGAACATTAATAACAATTATAATTTTATTAAATAGTTTTTTTGTTTTAGGACAAAAAAGAAAGAATGTTTTGCTTCCGCCACCAGTTCTATCTATGCATTATCCTGAATATATGGATTTTTGCGAAGTTCTAAACCATAAAGATACTTTAGTTTATACAAGAATGATATATAGAGGACAAGATGAATACTGGGGTTTAAGTACTCCGGATAGCTTTTGTACTAATAAAATTTATGCATATTTAAATATCCCTGATAGCGTTAAGATGAATAAGAAGTTTTTAAATTACTTTAAAACAGTTCATGAAAATTATTGGAATACATATCTGATAATTGATGCCATAGGAGTATTTAAAAATGATAAAAAGCCGGGCTACGGGCATTTAGGTAATAATAAATCTCAATTTATAGTCAACTCTTTTGTGAATATTCAGAAGATAATTATAAAGCCTTAATTATACCTTCTTTCCATTAAAGGTAAAACCATACAGGTCAGTTCTCCTGTCTTTTAAATTTTGCACACTGCCGTATTCGTGCAGTTCACCTAAAACAGACAGGTCAACATCAGCTATTACAATCATTTCTGTATTTGGGGTGGCTTCGGATTGTATGCCGTTTGTAGGAAAACCAAAATCGGAAGGGGTAAATACAGCCGACTGCGCATAGGATATATCCATGTTGTTAACGTTTGGCAAATTACCCACGCATCCGGCTATAGCTACGTAACATTCATTTTCGATGGCGCGTGCCTGTGCACAGAATTTAACACGGTTGTAACCGTTTTGGGTATCGGTGAGAAAAGGCACAAACAATATTTGCATATCCTGACTGGCCAGTATGCGCGACAGTTCCGGGAACTCCACATCGTAGCATATCAGGATACCTATTTTACCAGCGTCTGTTTCAAAAACCTGCAAATCATTACCGCCGCGCATTCCCCATGAGCTGATCTCCGATGGAGTAGGATGGATCTTAACCGTTTCCTCCATACTGCCGTTACGCCTGAACAGGAAGGAAACATTATAAAGCGACTCGTCCTCTATTTTAGGCATGCTGCCCGCAATGATATTTACATTGTAAGACACTGCCAGCTTAGAAAATTCCTCTACAATGGGTTGTGTGTATTTGGCCAGTTCGCGCATGGCCTGGGCAGCATCCATGTGGTTATATTCGGCCATCAGCGGAGTGTTGAATAACTCGGGGAATAATATAAAATCCGACTGGTAATCACTCACCGCATCAATAAAATATTCCGCGTGTTTCATCAGTTCGCTGATGTTATTATATGGACGCATCTGCCATTGTACCAGTCCGATACGTACCACCGTTTTTCGGTTAATAACCTTGCTCACTTCTTCAAAATATACGTTGTTCCACTCGATGAGCGTAGCAAAACCTTTTGAGCTTACGTCTTCGGGCAGATAGTTGCGCAATATTTTACGTACGTGAAAATCATTGGATAATTGAAAGGAGAGTATAGGGTCATATATCTCTTTATACTTTACTTTATCAATATATTGGCGTGGGGTAAGCTCGTTCTGATGTTTTTTATAATTAGGGATACGCCCTCCTGCAATAATACTTTTCAGATTGAGCTTTTCGCAAAGCGCCTTACGGCCCTCATATAAACGGCGCGCAAGGCGTAAACCCCGGAAATCGGGATGAACGAATATCTCAATTCCGTATAAAACGTCACCTTTATCGGTATGGGTTTTAAAGCTGCTATCGCCGGTTATTTGTTTATAGGTATGGTTGTCGCCAAACTTGTCATAATCTACTATGATAGACAATGCACACCCTACTACTACATTATTAACCGTTACACATATTTGGCCTTCGGGAAATAGTTTTAAAAGTCTTTTAATAGAATTGGCGTCCCAGTAGTCGCCCTCCATATCAATATAAGCCGATTTCATCGACTTTTTAAGCTCCTGATAATCTTCTACCTCCAGTTGGCGTAGTTCAATACTTTGCAGATCCATGTTCGTTTAACTTAAATTATAGGTAATTGTTTGTAGTTTAAGGGGTATGCGCATGTGGGTAATGTATTCCGTCTATTCTCGGTGCCACCAGGCCCATAGCATTAATACCGGTTGCAGCAATAATCGCCCCCAGGCCAAAAGCGGTGTAACTAATAAGCTGCCCAATTTAAGCGGGGCATCAGCTATCATGGTAATATGGATGGGTGAAAAAGCAGCAAGCATTAAAATAATGCCATATGCAGCAAGTTTTCTTGTACGGAAAAAAGCAAGGCCAGTTGCAAATAATATTTCAAATAAGCCGGCTAAAATGTTCAATAATACCGGAAAAGGCAGATAAGGCGGCATAATACGATAGTATGATTGCGGATTGATAAAATGATTGATACCGGCAATGATATAGCCTGCAATTAAAATTATCAGACTAACTTTTTTTAATATTTTCATTTTTAGTGAATTTTACTTGTGTAAAAACAAGCTTTTAATAAAATCAGACGCACTTTTTTGCTAAATTCATTTAATTTATAAACATTCTAAATACTTCTGTTTGACATATCCTTGACATTGCGTGCTAAGTGGTTGGTTACTTTTGTAGGGTCAAAATAAAAACTACTTTGAAGTATCTAAAGGTAATAGCTTTTACGCATAAACAGATTGAGCTGAAGGAATTGGGGAGATTGGTGATTTGCCAGGAAGATCTGACTGATAAACTTCGGGAAGTTAAATCACGTTTTGGCATCAACGAGATATTTTATCTGGCCACCTGCAACCGTGTAGAGTTTATCATGTCTACCCAACACCAGGTTGATAAAGAATTCGCCAAGCAATTTATTGACGCATTACAAATAGGACTTTGCTCACACTCTATGAGTGCCTTTTTAAATGCGGCCTCAATTTATGAGGATCAGGACGCCATGAACCACTTATTGCGCACCTCATGCTCTTTAGAGAGTTTAATAGTGGGCGAAAAGGAAATACTGGCTCAATTGCGAAAAGCTTATGAAAGCGGCCGCGAAGCCGGTTTAACCGGAGATTGTCTTCGTTTAATTATGAATTGCGTGGTAAAAACCGCAAAGGAAGTTTATACGCATACTAATATTTCAAAAAAGCCGATATCGGTAGTATCATTAGCTTACCGTAAACTAAAAGATCTTAAACTGTGCTCAAATGCACGTATACTAATCATCGGTGCAGGTGAAACCAATCGTAATATATCTAAATATCTTCAAAAGCATAAGTTCTCTAATTTTTCGGTATTTAACCGTACTTTATCCAAAGCACAACAATTAGCCGCCGACCTTAATGGAGAAGCTTTTACTCTGGACGACCTGAAAACGTACAATAAGGGTTTTGATGCTATTATTACCTGTACATCTGCAGTAGAGCCCATAATAACAACGGAGATATATGCGTCATTATTAAACGGGGATACCGGACGTAAAACCATAGTTGATCTGGCTATACCAAATGATACCGCGCCTGAAGTACTGGAACAGTTTGAAGTGAATTTTATAGAGGTGCACTCTTTAAACGAAGTGGCTAAAAAGAACTTGCAGGAACGTTACCAGGAACTTACCCACGCCGAAGCCATCATTTCACAAAATATTGATGAGTTTTTGGTGATGCTAAAACAGCGTAGTATTGAACTGGCAATGCGCCAGGTACCTGAAAAAATAAAAGAGATACGCCATAAAGCGGTTAATACCGTGTTCGCAAACGAGGTGCAGAGCATGGATAAAGAATCGCGCGAGATATTGGAAAAAGTGATGAACTACATGGAGAAAAAATATATCAGCGTACCCATGATCATGGCTAAAGATATTTTGATCAATAATAAACACTAAGTTGCGCCCTGCTTAGCAGTTTATATTCTTTTAATAATCCCTTCCAGTAATTTATTGAATTCATTGGGTTTCTCCACCATAGGAAAATGCCCCGTAGCGTGAATATAGGTAAGATCGTAAGGCAGGTGCTTTGTTTTTAAACCGGATACATCCGTAGGGTCATAATCACTGTTAAGCATGTAAAGTTTCTTTCCGTAGGTTATCAATTTATCAGCTTCGTTAAATTTATCCCATACCATCGCTTTAACAGCCACAATTGTATCTGCATGTTTAACATCATTTATTATTCGTTGGCGTACGGCGGCACTGGTTGTTTTATAAAAGAGCTGATCGTTAAAATAAGGTATCGCTACCGATTTAAAATCCTTTTTCATTGCAGCCATAGCTTCGGCATATTCTTTTTCTGCCTGCTTTTCGTTAGTCATTTGTACGCCTACCGATTTAAAGTTATCAATTCCAACTATTCCTATCACCTTTGCAGCGTTAGTAACTGCAGCTTGTAATATTATATCACCCGACATAGAATGCCCGATTAACACCACATTATTTAGATGTAACTGATTAATAATTGCATTAACATCAGTAGCATAAATGGTAGTATTAAAATCGCGACGATTTTTCCCGGATTTTCCGAAACCGGGCAGATCAATAGTAACCACACGGTAGTTTTTGTTAAAACAGTCTACCTGATTGTCCCAATATGTTTTATTGATGCACCACCCGTGTACAAAAAGGAGTGTTGTGTCGCCTTTCCCGGTATCGGTATAATCTATATGTACTCCGTTGTTTTCAACCGGAATGTTGTTTACGGTCTTGGTTGCTGAGTTTGCACGATCGTTGTTACAGGCAGTTATTCCCATAAATATCGCCAATAAAAAAAAGAGAGGGGTTTTCATCGTAAATGTTGGAATAATATTAAAAATACAACTTAGTAATAGATTATAATACAATTTCACATACTTTAACATAATCGTATTAGTAATAGTCGCCCTTATTGTCGCTAAATTCCTTATTTTTCAATAATTAGTCAGCCTACTTTCATATCCTTATTTAATACTATATTACTGTTCATAAAAAATTAAATTTGTAAAAAAAATAATTTACCCCCTTGGACAGAATAGTAATAATAGGAACGCGTGGCAGCGAATTAGCTTTATGGCAGGCCAACTTTGTTAAAGACAGATTAGCAGCCATCAACATTACCGCCGAACTTAAAATTATAAAAACACAGGGCGACCGTATCCTCAACTTAAGTTTTGATAAACTGGAGGGTAAAGGATTTTTTACTAAAGAGCTTGAAGAAGAATTGCTTGCGGGCAAAATAGATATTGCGGTGCACTCCCATAAGGATCTGCCAACCGAAAATCCTCCGGGACTCATTATCGCAGCAGTTTCAGAACGGGAAGATCCGGCTGAACTGTTGTTGATCTTGAAAGATTGCGTAGATGTACGCCAAAAGCTGTCGGTTAAGTACGGCGGTATTGTAGGTACATCATCTAACAGGCGCAAAGCACAGTTGCTGGCTATACGCCCCGACCTGGAGATAGAAGAATTGCGCGGGAACGTGCCAACACGCATTGGAAAATTGCGTGATGAGAAATATGATGCCATAATGCTTGCAAAGGCTGGTGTGACCCGTTTAGGGATAGATCTGAGTGAATTTCATGTAGAGGAACTTACCGCTACGGAGTTTATACCGGCACCTGCACAGGGTGTGCTGGCTATACAGATAAGGGAAACCGATACTGAACTTTATAGCGAGCTGCAGGCGCTGCACCACCCTGAAGTTGCGGAGGAGTTGGCGCTGGAACGTGGTGTTTTAAAATTATTTGGTGGCGGATGCCATTTACCTTTGGGATGTTATTGCCGTAAGGATGATGGCAAATTCCAGGTGTTTACTTCAAAGGCCGACACGGGGGAGGGCTTTCCGGACAGGCTTTTTATACAAGCGGATACTACCGAAGGCTTGGCAGATAAAATTGTAAGCCGTTTTGCTGCCGATAGGAAATTCCCCAAAAAAGTTTTCATATCGCGTGATATACCAGCCACCAGTTATTTCCGTAAGGCTTTAGAAAAACATAAAATAGAAATAGAGGACCGCTCGCTGATACGTACGGTTCCGGTTATTAATAAACTGGACTCCTATATATTAAAAAGTGTTGACTGGATATTTTTTACCAGTAAAAACGCGGTGGAGTACTTTTTTAAATTAGGACCACAATTCCCCAAAAAAGTAAAATTCGGGGTGATGGGCAGCGGATCGGAAGATATGCTGCGCCGTAACGGGCACTTTGCAGATTATGTTGGCGAAAGTACCGATACTGCCGATGTTGCTGCTGACTTTGCCAAACTGGCCAACGGCACAACAGTGTTGTTCCCGGGTGCGGATAACCCCATGCGGAGTATCCATCAGGGGCTATCAGATGATACAAAAAAAATTGACCTGCCGGTTTATGAAACTGTGTTGGAAGAAGATGTAGAAGCTACGGGCGCCGATGTATTGGTTTTTACCAGCCCATCGAATGTGGAGGCTTATTTTAATGATAACTTACTGGAACCCGGCCAAAAAGTAATTGCCATTGGCAAGTCTACCGGAAGAAAGTTTGAAGAAATGGGAGTGAATTATACCCTGCCTTTTTCGCCTGATGAGGTGGGTTTGGCAGAAGCGGTGTTCGGGATATAAGGAATATAGTAGTCGATGGTCGATAGTCCATAGACATTAAACAATTAATCTGACCATAAACTATCGACTATGGTCTATGGACTTGAATTTATGTTACAACGACCAAGAAGAAACCGGAAAAGCGAAGCGATACGCCAAATGGTACAGGAAACGCAAGTTAACGCGGCTAACCTGATATTTCCGCTGTTTATTGTTGATGGCGAGAATCAGAAAACTGAGGTAGCGTCAATGCCGGGCATCTTTCGTTATTCTATAGATAACTTACTGCGCGAAGTGGAAAGCTGTTTACAGCTGGGGCTTAATTCATTTGATCTTTTCCCCAATATTGATGAGGCTTTAAAAGATAAATATGCTACCGAGAGCCATCGCGAGGAGAGTTTATATCTGCGTGCCATTCGCGCTGTTAAAAAGAATTTTCCTGAAGCCTGCGTGATAACCGATGTGGCCATGGATCCTTATAGCAGCGACGGGCATGACGGCATTGTAGAGAACGGCGAGGTACTGAACGATGAAACTCTGGAAATTTTAGGAAAAATGGCTCTTGCACATGCCCGTAGTGGTGCGGATATAATAGCCCCTTCGGATATGATGGATGGCCGGGTAGGTTACATTCGTAAAATGCTTGACGAAAATGGATTTACGCATGTTTCTATCATGTCATACTCGGCTAAATATGCCAGCGCTTTTTACGGCCCGTTCAGGGATGCATTAAATTCCGCCCCTAAATTTGGTGATAAAAAAAGCTACCAGATGAATCCGGCCAATCAGCGCGAAGCATTGATAGAAGCCCGGTTAGATGAAATAGAGGGTGCTGACTTTTTAATGGTAAAACCGGCATTACCTTATTTGGATGTTATTAAACTGATAAAGGATAATACCGAACTACCTGTAGCCGCATATAACGTGAGCGGCGAATATGCCATGATAAAGGCCGCTATACAAAAGGGATGGCTTAACGACCAGCGCGCTATTACGGAAGTACTCACCAGTATACGCCGGGCCGGAGCCACCGCCATACTTACCTACCACGCAAAAGAAGTATTAGTAAACAAATGGCTTTAAGCATTGCGCTTAAAGATCTCAGCAAAAAAGAATGCAAGTTAAAGATATTGACAGAACCAGATCAGCAGAACTATACGAGAAAGCTAAAACGTATTTCCCGGGTGGGGTTAACTCTCCCGTGCGTGCGTTTAAATCGGTATATGGTACACCGCTTTTTATTGAAAAGGGCGATGGCAGCCATATATGGGATGCCGATGGTAATGAGTTTATTGATTTTTGCTGTTCTTGGGGGCCGCTTATTTTGGGCCATAATCACCCCGCCGTGCGCGAAAAGGTGATAGAGGTAATGCAAAAGGGCATGTCATTCGGGGCGCCTACGGCACTGGAAAGCGAATTAGCAGAGCTGATATTAAGCAACAATCGTTTTATTGAAAAGATACGTTTTGTAAGCTCTGGTACCGAGGCGGTAATGTCGGCCATAAGGCTGGCAAGGGGTTACACCAAACGCGAT
This sequence comes from Mucilaginibacter segetis, assembly GCF_016522075.1. Lineage (GTDB taxonomy): Bacteria > Bacteroidota > Bacteroidia > Sphingobacteriales > Sphingobacteriaceae > Mucilaginibacter > Mucilaginibacter segetis. The sequence continues at coordinate 141,803 of NZ_JAEHFW010000001.1, forward strand.
AAAGTATTAAAATTCGAAGGGTGCTATCATGGCCACTCCGATAGTTTGCTGGTAAAGGCAGGTTCAGGTCTGGTTACTTTTGGAGAAACTTCTTCAGCCGGTGTGCCTAAAGCTTTTGCCGATGAAACTGTAGTAGTGTCCCTGAACGACAAAAAAGCGCTTCAGGAAGCGTTTGAAGAGTTTAAAGGCCAAATTGCCGCTGTTATTATTGAGCCAGTACCGGCAAATAACGGATTACTGCTTCAAAGCAAAGAATATTTACAATACCTGCGCGATATATGCACGCAAAACAGCACCATGTTGATATTTGATGAAGTGATATCAGGTTTCAGGGTGGGTTTTGAAGGTGCGGCAGGATATTACGGCATTGAACCGGATATTATTACCTATGGTAAAATAATAGGCGGAGGTTTACCTGTAGGCGCTTATGGCGCTTCGGCAGATGTGATGAGTCACATATCACCCGAAGGTAGTGTTTACCAGGCGGGAACTTTATCGGGCAATCCGGTGGCTATGGCAGCGGGAATTGCGCAATTGAGCGAACTGCTAAAGCCGGGCTTTTATGAAGATATGCAGGCTAAAACGCAAAGCTTTGTAAATGATATACAAAATTTCGTAGCGGAGAGAAATTATCAGTTTAAGGTATTTACCATCGGGTCAGTGTTTTGGTTTGCTTTTACCGATCAGGAAAGTGTCAGCAGGGCGGAGGATATTGATCCTGCAAGTATGGCTAAATTTAAATTGATGCACCACGAACTGATAAACCGGGGAATATATTTAGGCCCATCGGGTTACGAGGTTGGTTTTATATCAGCAGCTCATACAAAAGCCGACTTGGAGAAAACAAAAACAGCTATATTTGATAGTATAGATATTGTATTTAAAAGCAGTGTATGAAAAGGTCACTTGTTATATTTTACGCTATAATAATTTACGCTTTATCAGAATTGATGTGGTGGGGTTATATGCTCGTGCATTTGCAACCGCAACGCACAGGGATGATATTAGGTGAGGGATCAATGTTTATCATCGTATTCTCTGCCGGTGCATATTTCCTGCATAAGTCAATTAATGAGGAACGAAAGCTTCATGAACAAAAAAAGAACTTTTTACTCTCGGTTACTCATGAACTGAAATCACCGCTGGCTTCCATAAAAATTCTTCTGCAAACCATACAAAAGCGAGATCTGAGTAAGGTGCAGATTTTGGATTTTGTTGATAAATCATTAATGGATATTGAACGGCTGGATGATATGGTGGAAAATATGCTGCTGGCATCCAAGATCGATAACCGTTCTTACACTTACCCTAAGGCACAATTTAACCTGTCAGTTTTAGTGGATAGCATTGTAAACCGTTTGCAGATCACCAAATGCGATTGTAACCAGCAAATTATCAATGCCGAAATTGAACCTAAGATACAGATAACAGGCGATAAATTCGCGCTTACATCAGTGGTAACTAATCTGGTAGAGAACGCGGTTAAATATTCCAAACCATGTGAAGTGGTTACCGTGAGACTTTTTTCAAAAGACGAAAGGGTTTTCCTGCAGGTAGCCGACCATGGTATAGGGATAGCCGATAATGAAAAAAGCCGTATTTTTGACAGGTTTTATCGTGTGGGTAGTGAAGATACGCGCAATACCAAAGGTACAGGCTTAGGATTGTATATTGTAAGAGAAGTGCTTGATAAGCATCAGGCGAGTATAAAGGTAAAAGATAACGTTCCTACGGGAAGTATTTTTGAAGTAGTTTTTGGATTAACCTAAATAATAGCAATATGTCTAAAAAAAGAGTTTTATTAGCCGAGGATGAAGAGCATCTGCTTGAGGCCATTAAATTAAACCTTGAGCTGGAAGGTTATAAAGTTTCAACAGCAAATAATGGTAAAAAGGCTCTTCAGATATTTAAAGAAGAACGTTTTAACCTGGTAATACTTGATGTGATGATGCCCGAGATTGATGGCTTTGTGGTTGCGGAAACCATCAGGCTCGAAAATTCCGAGGTGCCGATCATGTTCCTTACCGCTAAAAATACGAATGAGGATAAAATATCCGGCCTTAAAAAGGGTGCGGATGATTATCTGACCAAACCCTTTAATCTGGAAGAGTTAATTCTTCGGGTGAATAACCTGGTGAAGCGCAGTTTAAAAGGTGAAGACCTCAAAGAATTTAACAGCTATAAAATAGGTGAGAAAACCATTCATTTTAATTCGTTTGAATTAGTGAACGAGGATGGGAGTATCACCCCTTTAACCAAAAAGGAAACTATGCTGCTTAAATTATTGATAGAGCGCCGTAATGAGGCGGTATCGCGCGAGCAGATACTGGAGACCGTGTGGAATTATGATGTTTACCCATCAACCCGTACTATCGATAACTTCATCCTTACCTTCCGTAAGTATTTTGAACCTGATCCTAAAAACCCGGTTTATTTCCATTCCATACGTGGTGTAGGTTATAAGTTTACAGATCAGCACTAAAGCATGTTTACAAACAAGGCGCGTATTTTAGTTATCGGGCTTTTTGTAGTATTGCTTGCGGTGATATTGTACCTGAAGGTATATGCACTGGCAGGAGTTGCAGTAATGTTTATTGTGGTGCTTATATGGGGGTATTTTAAAGAGGGCCCGATAGTATTGGCAGCAAAACACTTTCACAATAAGGATTACGCGGGAGCCGAAGCTTTATTACGGCAGATAAACCGTCCGGAGTGGCTTAGTAAAAAACGACGTGGATTTTACGAGTTTATACTTGGGGGGATTTGCCTGCAAAAAAGAGATTATGAAGAAGCCGAACAACACTATGAAATAGCGGCGCAATATCCGCTCAGAAATGTTAACGACCACGTAGCGGCATTGGTGCATGTTGCCAATATTAATATACGAAGCGGGAGGTATGATAAGGCCGCTGCATATTTGAAATTAACCGAGAAACACACCGACCATATTACGGCTAAAATGAAGGACGTGATTAAAAAGGTTGAACAGGAATTAAAGAAAAATAAATAAAAGAGCCGGGAAATAAGAATCAGGAATCAGGAAAAACTTTTGTTTCCTGATCTCTATGTATCATCCGTGCTTCTTCAGTAAATATGAGAGATTCATTATTAATAAAAGCCGCGTTTTCAGAAAAAACAGAACGCCCACCCGTATGGATGATGCGCCAGGCAGGCAGGTTTATGAAAGAGTATTGGGATATTAAAAACAAGTACTCATTTCTGGAAATGTGCAAAACCCCAGAACTGGCCGCGGATGTTACTATGTTGCCGGTTAACCTGTTAGGGATTGACGGAGCTATTTTATTTTCGGATATATTAGTTACGGGTGAAGCTATGGGTGGCGATTTAAGTTTTACCCAGGGTGTTGGGCCTAAGTTTGCCAACCCGGTACGTACACAGGCCGATGTTGATAATCTGCAAACTGATGTAAGCCATAAGCTGCAATACGTGGCGGATGCGATAAAAGTTATTCAGCAACGGTTGAACGGACGCATACCACTAATAGGTTTCGCGGGTGCACCATTTACGGTGATGAGTTACCTCGTAGAAGGCGGATCATCAAAGGATTTTAAATTAACCAAGTTGATGCTGCATAATGAGCCGCAAATGGCCCATCAATTATTATCAAAAATTGCTGCTGTAACTGCCGACTATCTGAATATGCAAATTGCAGCGGGTGTAAATGCGGTGCAAATTTTTGATAGCTGGGCACAGGCACTGGCATGGGACGACTATAAGGAATTTTCGCACCGTTATATAACGGAGATCATCAGCAGGCTTAATCGCAAGGATATCCCGGTGATATCTTTTTGCAAAGGCAGCTCGGTATTTGCACCATTAATGGCCGAAGCCAAACCTGATGTAATATCTATTGACTGGAATGTTGACCTGCTTGATATAAAACAACGTTTGCCAAAGGGTATAGCTGTACAGGGCAATCTTGATCCGCATATTTTGTATGCTGATAAAAAGGTAATAAAAGAGCGTATTTACCGCTTATTCGACAGGATGAAAGATGAACCCGGCTTTATATTTAACTTAGGCCACGGCATTATGCCCGATATTCCGTTCGATAATGTAAAATACGCAGTTGATATTATAAAAGAATACAGCTATTAATATCGTGGTTTTTGCGTAAATTAAACGATGTATCCATACGTATTAGCTATACATATCATATTTGTGGTCTGCTGGATGGCGGGGCTGTTTTACATGGTGCGTTTATTTATTTACCACACAGAAGCCCAGGAACGCCCTCAGCCAGATCGTAAGATACTTTCCGATCAGTTTGAGATCATGGAAAAAAAGTTGTGGTGGATAATTACCACACCAAGCATGTACCTGGTAATAATTGCGGGGGCCACGATGGTATATCTCAATACGGGTTTGCTAAAAATGCCCTGGCTGCATGTAAAGTTACTGTTTGTGGCGGGCTTAATAGTTTATCACTTCATCTGCCAAAGTAAAATGAAGCAGATGGCTAACGGCGTTTTTAAATGGTCATCAACTCATTTACGTATCTGGAACGAGGTGGCTACCATATTTTTATTCGCCATAGTTTTTTTGGCTGTGGTAAAAAGTGCGGTTAACTGGATATTTGGTGTTATCGGCATTATCCTTTTCAGCGTTATTATTATGTCGGCGGTAAAGACATACAAGTACTTTAGGGAGAAGAAATAAATAGTCAGATTAATGTTATGAAATTTATTTCTGCAAATAAACAATACCATTCTTCATCACCAGTTTTACCTGCTTAACGGCTTTAATATCTAACGACGGATCTCCGCTCACTACAGTAATATCCGCTAAATAACCTGCCTTAATATTCCCCAGTCGCTCCAGGCCAAAAACATCCGCGTTAACTGAGGTTGCCGAACGTAATACATCAATGGGTTTCATACCGTAATCAACCATCAGCAACATTTCGCGGGCATTGTCGCCATGCGGAAAAACGCCAACGTCGCCACCCATGCAAATAATAACGCCTGCTTTAAAGGCTTCAGTAAATATCTGGTGTTTATGTTTAACACCATCAGGATCGGGTTCAATTCCTTTTTGCCAGCCATGATAACCGTTAATTGCCTCGGTTGCTGCAAGTGTGGGGCAAAGTGCTATACCTTTTTCTTTCATTAATTTAAATAGTTCGGGTGTACCGCCATCGCCATGCTCTATGGTATTAACGCCAGCTTCAATTGCCCTGCGCATTCCCTCGGTAGTGCCCGAATGTGCAGCTACCTTTCTGCCGCTGCTATGGGCTGTTGCTACAGCGGCTTTTAATTCATCAATTGTAAAAGTAGGTGCAGGGGTATCGTCTGGCCCCCATCTGTAATCAGCATATAATTTTATTACATCGGCCCCGTGCCCTATCTGTGAACGTACAACGTGGGTTATGCCCTCAACACCGTCAGCTTCTTCCGCTCCTTTGGGGAAAATAACTTCTGTTACATTGCTTTTTGGCCCGTAGCTGCCTGTGGCTACAATGGCCCGTGTTGCCGCCAGTATGCGCGGCCCGGGTATTACGACTTTATTTATAGCCTCTTTTAACCCTGCATCGTCATATCCGGCCCCCTCGGTCCCCAGATCGCGAACGGTGGTGAAACCTGCCATTAAGGTACTTTTAGCATGTTCAACAGCGCGTGCTATACGCTCCGCACGGCTTTCAGTAAGTACTTGTTCATTCCAGCCGGTTTCATTATACGGGTGTAAAAACAGATGAGAATGTCCTTCTATTAATCCGGGTAAAAGTGTTGTTCCCTTCAGATCGATGATTTTTGCTGATGAAGGGATTTTTACTGATGCAGATTCCCCCACAGCTTCTATATGATCACCATTAACCAGCACCACCCAGTTGGTATGAATTTGCTTACCGTCAAACACGCGATCGGGCTTAAGCAGCGTATAGCTGTTTTGTGCAAAAACAGGTGCCGATAAAAAAAGAATGATCAGCAAAAAAAGCGCTTTTATTTTCATGGGTTGGCAGATAATGCAATTAAATTACGAAGAAAATGGTAATGTGTTTTAATTTGCCGGATTATTTCGAAAAATGCTTAACATGTGAGGATCATCACACTCAAAAATATTTTATATAACATGCAACCATTTTAACACGGTTATCATCTTACTTTTAAATGATGTTTTTGGAACCTAAACCGACTATTGACGACTTGGTAACACGCTGCAAAGCAGGGCAGCGTAAAGCTCAGGAAATGCTGTACAAATTGCTTGCAGGTAAAATGATGGGTGTGTGCCTGCGTTACGCCACAGACAGGATGGAAGCGGAGGATATGCTGCAGAACGGTTTTATAAAGGTCTTTCAAAAAATAGAGGATTACCGGGGTGAGGGTTCTTTTGAGGGTTGGGTGAGGCGGATAATGGTTCACAGTTCTATAGAATATTACCGGAAGCATCATAAAATGATGCAACTGGTTGATATGGAAGATGCAGGGCAGGAACCCTCGGTAAATGCGGTTGCAGCGTCAAGTTTAGAAGCAAAAGATCTGCTGCTGTTGATAAAAGGCCTGTCGCCGGGTTACCGCATGGTATTTAACTTGTATGCTATTGATGGGTACTCGCATAAAGAGATAGCCGAAATTGCCGGAATAACAGAGGGGGCGTCAAAATCGCAACTATCAAGAGCCAGGGCAATTTTAAAGGAACAGGTATTACAGATGGAAAAAAAAAGATATGAGTATGCAGGATAAAGAATTAGACCACCTATTCAGCTCGAGCCTTAATGGTTTTGAAGCAGAGCCTTCACCAAAGGTGTGGAACGCTATTAATGCTGAACTTAATCGTGGAAGAGGTAACAGGAAAATATTATCTTATTTAAGCATTGCAGCCAGTCTGCTTATTTTATTAGCGGCGGGTGTTTATTTTATACCGAAAATAAAAGACACAGCAGGCAATAAACCGCCTAAAAACGGGCAATTGGTTAAGGTTGATGATGAGCCTAAGACGATAAATAAGGATGAAATGGTGGCACAAACTATTGATGAGCCAAAGCGTGAGCGTATTAGCGATTCAGTGCGTAAGATAGCCTCCCAACCTGTTAAGGTTAAAAGTGTAATATCTGCAAAGGTGGAAATTGAAAAACCCGCAGCAATTGTGGACGAACAACCTGCTGAACAGGAGATAGCGCAAGTAACAGAAAAGCCGGCAACTATTTTAAAACCAGTAGTACCTGATGCAAGCATACCACTTATAGTTAAACAGGAAGTTAATGAAGATATAAAGTTTAAAACAGCTCCTGAAGTATTGGTAGCACAATTATCACCAAAAAATAATGAAATTGCCGCTCCACAAAAAAGACGAGGGATACATAGCCTTGGCGACCTGATAAATGTAGTGGTCAGCAAAGTGGATAAACGTAAAGATAAGCTGATAGAGTTTAGCGATAGTGATGACGATGGATCCATGGTTACCGGAATTAACCTGGGCATTATAAAAGTTAAAAAAGAAGATTAATTAAACCCAATACACAATAAAATACCATATAAAATGAAACGATTAGTTTTTACCGCCTTAATATGTTTTTTTACAGCCGGCGTTTTTGCTCAGGTGAGCGATACTGTTAAAACTACAACAGATACTACCGTAGTTAAAGTAAAGAAAAAGAAATTCAAGTTAGGTTTCGGGAATGATGCCGCGCAGATATCCATCAACAGCGAAGAAAATGAAAATGATACTACTTATTATCATGCATCAAAGGCCCCCGGTTTTTCATTTGGTTTAACCTTCTCCAGGTTTGACCTGGGTTTGGCCACTTTAATTGATAATGGCAGTTTTACCCTGTCGCCTAATAATGATTTTTTAAGCTACCGCCAATGGAAAACCAGCAACGTAGGCTTTGATGTGATACAGTTTGGTTACCGTTTTAACAGCGCGTTTAAAATTTACATATCCGGCGGGTTTGATTGGACACACATCCGTTTGCGTGATAACATCACTATTTTACGTAACCAGCCGGTATTAACCTATCAGGAAGATGATATCGATTACAGCAAAAATCGTTTCTCATCAAGTTATCTGCGCATACCGCTATCATTTGATTTTCGCAGTCATGATGATGCAAGGGGAAACCGCTTCCATTTTATTGCAGGCCCTGACATTGGTATCTTGCTTAACGGCCGTGTAAAACAAATAAGTGATGAGAATGGCAAGCAAAAATTCAATGATGATTATCATTACACTAAATTACGTTACGGTGTGTTTACACGTATTGGATATGGCGCGGCAGGTTTATTTGCCAAATACTACTTTAACGATGTGTTTGAAAACAGCCCTGCACAAAAAGGACTTAAGAACTTTTCCTTCGGCATAACTATAGGCTGGTAAGCAGATCAAAATAAAATAAAAAGGTTCGGAGAGATAATTTTTTCCGAACCTTTTTTATTTAAATAACTATCGTTCCAGATTACTCTGCCGGGGCAAATTTTAAACAAACCGGGTTACCTATATCTATCCGGTTGGAAGTTGGCGTTAATTTACCGCTATTTTTATCAATTCGGAAAACATAAACTGTATTGCTGTTTTGATTAGCTACCAATAGGAAACTACCGGTAGGGTCAATAACAAAATTACGCGGGCCTTTGCCCTTACTTGATGTACGGTCAACATAAGTAAGTTCACCGGTGTCCTGGTTAATAGCATACACTATTATTTCATTTGCATCTCCCCGGTTTGATGCGTAAAGGAATTTCCCGTCAGGCGATATATGAATATCAGCTGCTCCCGTCTCTCCTTTAAAACCTTCAGGTAATAAAGACACGGTTTGTTTTGCGGTAACGTGGCCCTTTTTATAATCAAATAAGGTGATTGCGCTGCCCATTTCCTGTATCAGATATAAATGTTTCTCGTCTGGCGAGAATGCGATATGACGAGGTCCGTTACCCGGGGTAACTTTAACAAAAGGGGGATCAACCGGCCTTATCGGATTAGATTGGGAGGATTTATAGCGGGTAATGTTTAATTTATCAGTACCCAGATCTGTGTACAGCACATATTTTTCATCAGGGGATAATACCGCAGTATGTACATGTGCCTTTTCCTGCCGGTCTTTATTCGGACCATGACCATCATCGTGTATGGTTTGTATGCCAGGTGCTATAGATCCGTCTTTATTCAGAGGAAAGACCGCGATATTTCCGCTGGAATAGTTAGCCACAAAGAGATTTTTCTGATCTTTATCAACCGAAATGTAGCACGGGTCGGCCCCTAATGAAGATTGTTTATTGATAAAGCCAAGCTTCCCCGATTTTGGATCGAACGAAAAAGAGCTTACTCCTCCCTTGGTTTCCTCATTAACCGCATATACAAATTTATTGTTGTCTGATACGCAAAGGTACGAGGGGTTATCTACTCCGGTTATCTGACTTAAATAAGCCACACGACCACTTTCGGTATAAAAGCGATAAACTGATATGCCCTTACTGCTGCCCGATGTATAAGTGCCTATTATAAGGTCGAGGGTTTTGGGAGTATCCTTATTTTTTTGTGCAAATAGCAGCACCGGAAACAACATGGAAATTATTAATAATATATTTTTCATTTATTAATTTGGGTTTATAATGCAAGTTAATAAAATCGGCAAAAAAAAGGCCCGAATTTCGGGCCGTTATTGTTAAATTAAATGTTTTAATTGTATCACTTCCTTTTCGTCCAGATAGCGCCAGCGCCCGCGTGGCAAGTCCTTTTTGGTAAGGTTGGCATACACGGAGCGGTCAAGCTTTACTACTTCATATCCAAGGTGTTCAAAAATTCGGCGCACAATCCTGTTTTTACCACTATGTATTTGTATGCCTATTTCCTTTTTACTACCCCCGGCTACATAGCTAACCGTATCCGGTTTAACAAAGCCGTCTTCAAGCTCCAAACCAAAGCCTATTTTATTAAGATCGCCCTGGGTAAGGTTTTTATTCAATTCAACCATATATAATTTCACCACGTTATTACGCGGGTGCGACAATTTATCGGCCAAATCACCATCATTGGTCATTAACAATAATCCGGTAGTATTTCTGTCTAAGCGCCCTACCGGATATATGCGTTCGCGGCTGGCCTTTTCAACCAAGTGCATTACTGTACGGCGTTCCTGCGGGTCGTCAGTAGTAGTAATATAATCTTTTGGTTTGTTTAACAGAACGTAAACCATTTTTTCGCGTTTCAGCGCCTCACCGTTGTAACGGACAACATCCTTTACCGGATCAATTTTATAACCCAATTCAGCCACCACTTCGCCGTTAACAGAAATTACACCAGCAATGATCAGCTCATCGGCCTTTCGGCGTGAGCATATCCCAGCATTGGCTATATAGCGGTTAAGACGGATAAGTCCGTTATCTTTTTCGACGGGCTTTTTACGGCTTCGCATAGTTTTGACAGGCGTATCCATAGCCGGGCGGTAACTGTCATCATGCTTTCTGGGTGCAGATGTAGTACTTTTAAAATCTTTTTTGCCAGTAGTTACACCAAACTTTGCATCCTTGTTCCCAAACTTACGTTCTCCGGAGCGTTCGCCACTAAAGCTTCTTTTAGGTTTATCGATATCGCTGTTTCTGCCGGAATAAGGTTTGCTTTTTGCCGGGAATGGCTTTTTTTCACCAAAAGCTGATTCGCCAAAATTTCTTTTAGGTTTATCGTCATTGGTACCACGGCCTGTATAAGGTTTACCTTTAGGGGCAAAGCTCCTTTTATCTCCAAATGATGAACTGTCCGCATTTCTACGGGGTCTGTCACTAATGGTATCTTTATTTTCAGAAAATGGTTTGGAGTTGTTTGATGTTGATCTCCTGTCTGTAGAGTAATTCTTTTTAAGGCCCGAATCGCGCGAGGCGTAAGGCTTGCCTGCAGATGCAGAATAGGATCTTTTTGGTTTATCATCGCCGTCTTTAGAACGGGCTGATGATCTTTTTGGTTTGTCGTCGCGACCACCGGTTGGTTTTTTAAATACCATAATTTTTTGTTTTGCGCTTTCGCAGCGTGAGCCTGCAAAAGTAGCATTTTTCAACGGAAATTGCAATTTTTTTCAATGGTTCAAAATCTGTGTTTAAACTGTTTAAACGCGGATTTTGAGCCGTTTTTAGTGTATTCAAAACACTATGTTATTGATAAGTGTTTGATAATGTGATTTATATAGCTACCTTTGCAGCCGCATTCTACCAAATGTTTAATTAATGATAAAAAAAGAAATGGGTAAAAAACACTTAATTACGTGCTCCGTAATATTTGTGCTGGTTATCATTTCCAGGCTAAACATCTTTAGTACCACGGCCGCAAATCCGGCAAAGCAGGTACGTTATGTAGCACCTGAACTTGTTAATACACAACCGCTCGTTGAGCCGGTTGTAGAGAACCATCCGGACTTTAATTTTGCCAATGAGGCTGTACCAACAGACATTGCGAAAGTTGATACTAAATTAAAAAAATCGCTTAAAAAGCACAGGTATAAGAACCTGCAAACTAACATTCTGCATATAAAAGCAGATAAAATGTTCCCGGTAATTGAGCCTATCTTAAAAGAGTATGGCATTCCGGAAGATTTTAAATATGTGCCGCTTGTAGAATCGGGTCTGCGCGAAGGTACTTCACCAAAAGGTGCAAGAGGTGCATGGCAGTTTATGCCGGGTACCGCCCGCAGTTATGGCTTAAAGGTGGGACATGGTGTAGATGAACGTTTAAACCTGCGTAAATCAACTATAGCCGCCTGCAAGTATATTAAAGATCTTTATAACGAATTTAACAGCTGGACTTTGGCCGCTGCTGCTTATAATAACGGATCGGTAAAACTGGAACGTGCAATTAACAAGCAAAATGAAGATAATTATTTCAGGATGACACTTAATCATGAAACCGGGTCTTATATCTATAAGCTCATCGCCATGAAGGCGATCATTAAGCATCCTAAAAAATATGGCTATAAAAATTACTATAGTTATTTACACAAAACACCTGAATGGCCTTTACTGGCCTTTAATAATTAGGTAATATTATATTACGGAGCACTTTTAAAAGGCCACCCCAATGGGTGGTCTTTTTTATTGGGCTGATTGTTGAATTTGCTTAGTCGCACACCTTAAATTTTACATTAAACAGGTAAGCCGGTGATTGCTAACCTTATGAAACGCTGTGTTTTTTACGTATATTTGCGAAAATTTTTAGTATTAATGTAGGGTGCAAACCATACAGTATCTTACCTGTTTCCTGAAAAACATATGAATGAAAAACCGCTTGATCTGGGTGAGCAAAGTGAAGTTGAAGTTTATGGCGCCCGAGTACATAATTTAAAAAACATTGATGTTTCTTTTCCGCGTAACAAGCTGGTGGTTATAACCGGTTTAAGTGGCAGCGGCAAATCTTCATTAGCGTTTGATACCATTTATGCTGAAGGGCAGCGGCGTTACATGGAAACATTTTCGGCCTACTCGCGGCAATTTATGGGCGGTATGGAAAGGCCCGATGTGGATAAGGTTTCGGGGCTTAGTCCGGTAATTGCCATTGAGCAAAAAACTACCAGTAAAAATCCACGCTCAACAGTAGGTACCATTACCGAAATATATGATTTTATGCGGCTGCTTTTTGCACGTGCAGGAGATGCTTACTCCTATACCACAGGAGAGAAGATGGAACGCATGTCAGAAGAGCAGATATTGCGCACCATCACCGAAAAATTTGAAGGCCAACCGGTTAATATCCTTGCTCCTGTAGTTAAAGCCCGTAAGGGGCATTATCGAGAATTGTTTGAACAGATACGCAAGCAGGGCTATCTAAAAGTTTATGTTGATGGTGCTATTGCTGATGTGGAGCCCAAAATGCAGCTTGATAGGTACAAAATACATGATATTGATATCGTAGTTGACCGGTTGGTAGTGAGCCAGAACGATAGTAAGCGTTTATATACTTCGGTACAGGCGGCACTCAAAATAGCCAAGGGCATTATCCGTATTGCAGATAAGGACAATAACGTAGCTTATTTTAGTAAATACCTGATGGATCCCGTATCAGGTATTTCTTATGATGAACCACAGCCGAATACCTTCTCATTCAACTCGCCTTATGGTGCTTGCGAAAAATGTAATGGTCTGGGTTATATTTTTGAGATCGACGAGGCATCAGTAATACCTAATCCTAAATTAAGCATAATTAATGGCGGGCTTGCCCCTGTAGGTGAATACCGCGAAACCTGGATATTTCAGGTATTAAAGGCATTGGGAAAAAAATATGAGTTCTCGCTATCAACCCCAATAGAAAAATTAAACCGAGATCAGCTGGATATTATTCTGAACGGTTCATCTGAAATGATAACCGTAGCGGTTGAATATAATAAGTGGAACGTACAAAGCTATCAGATATCATTTGACGGTATCATCCGTATGCTGGAGGAACAGCAGGGGCGACGTAATGATGAAGGTATGGACGACATGGAAAATTACCGTGTGCTGAAAACCTGCCCTGTGTGTGATGGCGCCCGTTTAAAAAAGGAATCACTTCACTTTAAGATAGATCATAAGAATATTTTCGAACTGGCCTGTATGGATATTACCACCCTTAGCCAATGGTTCACTGATGTGGAAGAACGATTGACTGAGCGGCAAAATGTAATTGCTAAAGAGATACTAAAAGAGATAAGGGCACGTATTGGCTTTTTGCTGGATGTAGGCTTAAGTTACCTTACACTTGACCGTACGGCTAAAACACTTTCCGGGGGCGAAGCGCAACGTATAAGGCTGGCTACCCAGATCGGTTCACAGTTAATGAACGTAATGTATATTCTGGATGAACCGAGCATAGGTTTGCATCAGCGTGATAACGAGCGTTTGATACATGCGCTTAAAAATCTGCGTGATCTGGGGAATACGGTTTTAGTTGTTGAGCATGATAAAGATATGATATTGGAGGCCGACTATGTGATTGATATGGGCCCCGCCGCCGGTGTGCATGGCGGGCAGGTGGTTGCCCAGGGAACGCCCAGGGAATTGATGAAAAAACATACGCTCACTACATCGTATATGAATGGTGAGCGCGAAATTGCCATACCTGAAACTCGACGGGTAGGGAATGGCAAGGTTTTATCTTTAAAAAAAGCTACCGGACATAACCTTAAAAAAGTATCGGTTGATTTGCCTTTGGGTAAGTTGATAGGAATAACAGGGGTATCCGGAAGCGGTAAATCCAGCCTGATCACCGAAACGTTATATCCTATACTTAATCATCACTTTTTCCGCGCTAAAAAACAACCCTTGCCTTATGATAAAGTAGAAGGGTTGGATAATATTGATAAAGTAATCGAGATTGACCAAACGCCGATAGGTCGTACCCCACGATCAAATCCGGCAACTTATACCGGTGTTTTCTCGGATATACGTAACCTTTTTGTAGCCCTGCCGGAAGCACGGATAAGAGGGTATAAACCCGGCCGTTTCTCATTCAACGTAAAAGGCGGCAGGTGCGAAACCTGCCAGGGTGCCGGCATGAAAGTGATAGAAATGAATTTTTTACCGGATGTACAGGTGCCTTGTGAGGAATGTGGCGGCAGGCGTTATAACCGCGAAACGCTGGAAGTTCGGTATCGTGGCAAGTCTATCAGCGATGTGCTGGATATGAGCATTGAAGATGCTACACCATTTTTCGAACATATTCCCTCTATCTACCGAAAAGTTAAAACATTATTTGATGTAGGTTTGGGTTATATTACTTTAGGGCAGTCATCCACCACGCTTTCCGGCGGGGAGGCACAGCGGGTTAAACTGGCTACCGAGCTTTCAAAAAAAGATACAGGTAATACCTTTTATATATTAGATGAGCCTACCACAGGTTTGCACTTTGAGGATATAAACGTATTGCTTGGTGTGTTAAACCAGCTGGTTGATAAAGGTAACACAGTGTTGGTTATTGAGCATAACCTGGATGTAATAAAGGTTGTTGACCATGTAATTGACCTTGGCCCCGAGGGAGGTTCAGGCGGTGGAAAAATATTATTCAGCGGTACTCCCGAAGGTTTATGTAAAGTAAAGGATAGCTTTACGGGTAAGTTCTTGAAAAAGGAAATGAAATAAACCCCGGATCAATGCTCAGCTAAAGGGGTATTTGTATAATAATGTCGAGATTAATGATGACGTTATATTTGATAAGTGCGAAGCAATGTTTGGAAGCGTCGGATCAAACAGTAATTGATTATTTGATCAGTAAATTATCGGTTAATAATTAGCGCATCGGTTTTTAATAAAACAAAACGCATAAATCCTATATTAGGATTATATGTTACCATTACTCGTATCCGGGCAAATTCGCGAAGCAGACGCATATACTATAGCACATGAACCCATAGCATCCATTGATCTGATGGAACGCGCCTGTAAGGCATTTGTGGGCTGGTTCATCAATCATTTTCAGGATAAAAATCAAACTATTTCCGTTTACTGCGGTACGGGTAACAACGGCGGCGATGGGTTGGCTATAAGCAGGTTATTATATGAGCATGGTTACCATCAACTGCATGTTAAAATAACCCGTTTCTCGGATAAGGCGAGCGATGATTTTAATGTGAATTTACACCGCTTAAAAGCCACCGGGATTGTAATTACGGAAATAACGCAAGCAGGCCGATTGTTGCCGGAAGAAAGCGAATTACTAATTGATGCCATGTTAGGCAGCGGCTTAAATAAGCCACTTGCGGGCCAATATAAAAAATTGGTAGAATATTTAAATGCATTGGATAAAACGATAGTAGCGGTTGATGTGCCAACGGGGTTTTTTTCTGAGGGCGAAATACCCACCGACGCTACGATATTAAAGGCTGACCTGGTAATAACATTTCAGCAACCGAAGATTAATTTTTTGCTGCCGGAGTCGGGCCCGTACATAAAATGTTGTGAAGTTGTTAAAATAGGTTTGAACGAGGATTTTATTAATTCGGCAGATACGCCTTATTATTATATTGAGCAGAAGGATATCAGGATTATGCTAAAGCCGCGCCATCGGTTTAGCAATAAAGGAACTTACGGGCATGCATTGATGGTAGCCGGGAAAGACGAAACAATGGGTGCCGCATTGTTATGCTCATCCGCATGTGCCCAGGCAGGAGCCGGATTAACCACCGCCTGCATACCTCAAAGTGGTTTAACTGCACTAAATAGTTACATGCCCGAACTGATGGCTGTTTTACGTAAAAAAAACGTATTGCCCGAAATTGAATGGGATAAATATAATGTAATAGGAATAGGCCCTGGTTTAGGAAAAGATGACAGTGCCTTAAAACTGTTAAAGGCTGTTATTAAAAACTATCATCAACCAATAGTTTTTGATGCTGATGCTTTAAATATGCTGGCAGAAAATAAGCCGCTTCTAAAAAAGATACCAAAAGGAAGTGTACTTACCCCTCATATGAAGGAGTTTGACCGTTTGTTCGGTAAGCACACCAGTTGGTGGCAGCGCCTGCAAACTGCCCGCGAAAAATCAATGGAATTATCAATAAACATAGTACTTAAAAACGATTACACTATAACCGCTACGCCGGAGGGAAAATTATACTTTAATTCTACCAGTAATGCTGCTATGGCCAGCGGGGGGATGGGCGATGTTTTAACCGGTATTATTACGGCTTTGATAGCGCAAAAATATTCCCCAGAGGATGCTTGTATTTTAGGTGTTTATATTCATGGTAAAGCTGGTGATGAGTTAGCGCTGCCTAACCGGATGAGTGTGGTATTACCCGGTACGCTTACCACCCAGCTACCTGTAACTATCGCAAAGTTACGTGCATAAAAAACGGATGCAAGTATCATACATCCGTTTTTAACTATTAACTGATCTTATAAAGAACAAAATACTTTCAAACTAACTATATATATGACGCATGGCCAATATATTAGTTACTACAACAAACAAGTTTTTTTTTAGTTTTTTTGGATATAAAAAAAACCGGCAGTGGTTATAGCCAGTTTGAGTTGTATACTTTTAGGTTATAATTTACCTATAACAACCATTTCGTCCATAGTAGGATTTATACTTCCACCCCTTGGTTCAAGCGTTACTGCAAAAGCCTCAGCTGAAGCTATTGGTTTCATTTCTTTAATAAGAGCTGTATCGTCTCCCGGGTTAGCCGTATCAAATACGCCTAAGTCAACAGGTTTTCCTGCTACTAATGCCCAAAGCTGATACTGATGTTGCTTGTCGTATTTCGGAAGTTTCATGCTTTTCATATCCACCATCACTTTTTTGTTTGCAGGGTTCCATGCTACAGTCATTGCTGATGAAGGTGTTTTGGGCATACCCTCCAGTTTAAGCACTTTAATGGATGGATCGCGGTACATATCCAGCTCGCGGTCCATTAAATTAACCCGGTTAGCAAACTGTTGCTTTTGTTGCAATACGGCAGTAAGCTGCGAATTTGAATCCTGTAGTTGGTTATACAGGTTCACCAGTGCAAATGTACTTACCACTAAAAGGGCTAAGCAAGCGGCAAAAGCATATTTGTAAAAATTAGTTGATTTACCTGTATGCAGTTGCGCAACATTATGATCATCATCTTCAAACTGTTCCTCGTCGGTATGTTTGCGGGGCTTTGTAAATATTGTATCATCCCCTAAGTTGATCAGTAAACTGTTTAAAACCTTATTTCGTAATGCCTCAGATGGTTCAATTGCATGCTCGGCCGCATAAAATTCCATCGAAGTTTCAATTTCAGTGATCTCCGCCATAATGGCAGGATATTCAGAAGCCATTGTCTCCACTTGCAACCTTTCTTCCGGACTTAAGTCGCCCAGAACGTAAAGTTCCAAAATCCCTGATTCAATATATGCTTTAATGTCTTCCACTTCTTAATTAAAATGTTTTCTGAGTTGCTGGATGGCCATTCTTAATCTTGTTTTAATGGTACCCAGCGGTATGCCAAGTTCTTCGGCCGCTTCCACATGAGTGTAACCTTTAAAATACACAAGATCAAGTATTGATTTTTGCTCAGGTTTCAGGGTAGATACCAAATCTCTGATTCCCAGCAGCTCAGGCTTGTAAATTGTATTTCTTTGTTCGTCAATGAAAGTTACGTTATTTTCAAGCTCCTGGTTTTTGTTTTGATTCTTAAAGTCTTTTGACCGTACCTTATCAATAGCGAGGTTACGGGCAATGTTTACCATCCAGGTAAACAGGCGGCCTTTGTCGCTGCTATAACTCGAAAAAGAGTGCCATATTTTTACAAAGGTTTCCTGCAGTACATCTTCGGCTATAGCGGTATCAGTGATAATACGCGATATTACGCCGAACAATGAAGCAGAATACATGTCGTATAATGCTTCAACGGCTATCTTTTCCCGGTTTCTAAGCGAAAGAACGAGCTCTTCCTCTGTTAATGATATTTTACGTTGCTTGCTCAAGTTGCCGTCAATATAGAAAGGAATAATTACATTTCAAATAAGTGTTTCTCAGCATGGTAAGACGAACGTACAAGCGGGCCGCTTTCAACATATTTAAAACCTTTATTTAAGCCCCATTCTTTATAGGCGCTAAACTGATCAGGATGGATCCAGTCGATAACCGGATGATGATTCCGAGTAGGCTGTAAATACTGCCCGAGTGTTAAAATATGCACCCCTGCTTCCAGTAGATCATCCATAGCTTGCAACACGTCTTCTTCCTTTTCGCCCAGGCCCAGCATAATGCCTGACTTTGTGCGAACGCCCGCCTGCGATATTCGTTTCAGGCATTCCAAACTACGGTCGTACTTGGCCTGTATACGTACCTCGCGGGTTAAACGGCGCACGGTTTCCAGGTTATGTGATACCACCTCCGGTTTTACGGCTAACACGCGGTCAAGGTTGTCCCAAATTCCGCGAAAATCGGGCAACAGGGTTTCTAAGGTAGTTTGAGGACTTTCTCTCCTAATAGCGTTTATGGTTTCCGCCCATATAATAGAGCCGCCATCTTTGAGGTCGTCACGGTCTACAGATGTAATTACACAATGTTTTACCTGCATTAGCTTTACAGAATTAGCTACCCGGTTAGGCTCATCCATATCAACCGCCAGCGGACGTCCTGTTGCTACCGCACAAAACGAGCACGAGCGCGTGCAAATATTACCTAATATCATAAAAGTAGCTGTACCGGCACCCCAGCATTCGCCCATATTAGGACAATTACCGCTCTCACAAATGGTATGTAATTTATGGGTATCTACTAATCCGCGTACGTGAGCGTACTCTTTCCCCACCGGAAGCCTAACCCTAAGCCAATCCGGCTTGCGTTGCGGCTGGTTAGCAGGCACTACAGGCAAATCAATCATAGGTACAAAATTAGTTAAAAATGTTATAAAAGCGTTAACCCATAAAATGCTTACAGTTAGTTGACCAACTAAGCCTTGTTACTAATGTTAAACTTTGCAATGTTAAAATGTTAAGCATATTTTTGTTCAAAAACTAATAACTATGGCAACTGTAGAAACAAAATATTTAGGTGGATTAAGAACCGAAGCTACTCATGTACAATCTGGGACTAAAATAATTACCGATGCCCCGGTTGATAATCATGGAAAAGGTGAAGCTTTTTCGCCTACGGATATGATGTCAGCATCATTAGCAAGCTGCATGTTAACCATTATGGGAATTGCCGCTAATTCGCATGGCATTGATATGGATAACACCGAATGTTCTGTTACTAAAATTATGGCTGCTGATCCCCGCCGTGTGGCCGAAATTGTGGTGAACTTCCGTTTCCCTAAAACTTATACAGATAAAGAAAAGAAAATATTAGAACGCGCCGCGTTAACCTGCCCTGTACATCTAAGCCTTAACAGCGACCTTAAAAAAACTGTCGATTTTGGCTGGTAGTAAAAAGCTGAATAAAAGTGCGCACATGTGTTTTACTTGTGCGCACTTTTATATACTATATAATGTTTTAAGCGATTACGCTTAAGGTTTCGTCAACAGAGATGCCACCGTGCGATTGGTCAAGTATGCATTCGCCGTCCTTTATAAGCAGCAATTGGGGCGATTCATGATAAACGTCAAATATGGTAGCTGCCATATTTGATATTTCCCGGTGCTTTATAAGATCTAAAAAATAAAGCGGCATATCATCCGGAAGATTTTCCCAATCGAGTTCAAATCGCCTTTTAGCCATCATGCTGATAGAGCAGCGTGTGCTGTGTTTAAAAATAAGACTGTAGCCTTTTTGTTCTTTAATAGCTTCAAGCTGCGCAGTTGTTTCCAGCGGTTTCCATTCCATAAAACAAAGGTAAGAGTATGCCCGTACTTAAAAGTAAATACATTGTAAAACCAGATTAGGTTTTAGGCTAAGCATAAAAAAATGACATTAAATTGTTAGCGGCTACGCGGATAAGATCCGTAAGCAGGGCAAAGCTTGTTAGAGCATGATGAAATACTCGTTGCCAGCGCCAATGCCAAAACAACTGCATAAAATACTTTTTTCATTTTTTGTTGTGAGTACATACAATTTATACGCTCAATAATAATTTATTGTTTCAGCAAATTCACCATTTTAACTGCTGTAACAGCTGCTTCATCGCCTTTATTACCATGCCTGCCGCCGGCTCTGTCAATCGCCTGCTGCTGATTGTCAGTAGTTAACACGCCAAATATAACAGGTTTTGAATGTTTTATTGCAACATTACTAATACCATTTGCCACTGCATTACAAATAAAATCAAAATGTCTTGTTTCTCCCTGTATTACACATCCCAGGCATATAATTGCATCAAGTTTCATATTTTTCAGCAACAACTCTGCACCGCTTGTGAGTTCAAAACTACCGGGTACTACATAAGTATGAATATCACCTGCATGAGCGCCGTATTTTATTAAGCTGCTGTAAGCGGCCTTATATAAGGCATTAGTAATTTCGGCGTTCCATTCAGCAACCACTATACCAAAGCTATATCCAGCGGCTGATGGTATTTCGGTGGCGGATGAAAAATCAGATAAGTTTTTTAATTGCGTTGCCATAGTATTACGAGTAAATATATAAATTGTATTAAATAAAAATGCCTGCTTTAAAGGCAGGCATTAAAAATATTTTTCAGGAAAAAAATTTATGATTTCGCTTCGCTGCGAGCTATATATTCTTCAATATTTTGAGCTTCTGCGCTTTGCGGATAATCTGTTTTTATTTTTTTATAGGTTTCAGCGGCATCTTTATTGTCGTTTTTAGCCTCGTAAACCAGCCCTAATTTCTTTAAATATAAAGGTGAAAGGAATTTGTTATTAGCCTTATCTATTGCTTTTTTGAAATAAGTTTCCGCTTTATCGTAATCTTTCAGTTCAACATACGCATCGCCGGCACAACCAAAAGCTTCCGCAGCAACCATTGCATCATCGCCACGATAATTATTTAAATTATCAATGGCTTTACGGTATTCACCTTTATTTAAATAAGCCGTGCCTAAATAAAAATAAGCCAGATTAGCTACTTTGGTATTACTGTATTCGCTTATTATCTTTTCGAAACCCGGATAGCCGGCATCTCCTTTTATTGCCTTATCCCAGTCTTTTTGTTCCCAAAAATTTTGTGCCACATACATCTGATTGGCAGCGGTAACTTCGCGCGGGGCCAGGTACAATTTTAAATAAGCAATATAAATTATTACCATTAAAACTATGGCGCCTGCTATGAACAATAAGCTTTTTTGATTTTCCTGAACAAAACTACCGCTCTTTTCAAAACTTTTATTCTCTGCTTTAGTTTTTGTTTTTACCTCGGTTACTGCCATTTGTAATTTAAAATTAAGTTTGCAAAAATACGGTTTTCAAAACTTTTAACAAATTAAATATTTAGCCTTTATTTTACCTGTTGGCGAATATGTTATTTGACCATTCATTCCGCCTAAAAAAGTTAAATTTGTATTTCCGTTTATGTATTTACAGCAAATATCTTTTATCAATTTTAAAAATTATGCCGAGGCTGAAATAGGCCTTAGTAAAGGTGTAAATGCCTTTGTAGGCAACAATGGTGCTGGTAAAACCAATTTGCTGGATGCAATACATTATCTTTCTCTGTGTAAAAGCTATTTCAACCCGATTGATAGTCAGCAGATAATGCAGGGTGCCGATTTTTTTATGATAAACGGAGTTTTTGACAAACAGGGAAAGAAGGAGGTGATAGCATGCGGAGTAAAGCGAAATCAGAAAAAGCAATTCAAGCGTAATAAAAAGGATTACCAGCGCCTGGCCGATCATATTGGCTTGTTGCCTCTGGTTATGATATCGCCATATGATATCAGTATTATTATTGAAGGTAGTGAAGAGCGACGTAAATTTGTTGATAATGTAATATCGCAAACAGATGGTAGCTACCTGGATGAATTGATTACTTATAATAAATTTTTGGCCAACCGTAATTCATTGTTAAAGCAAATTGCTGATACGGGAAGGTACGATGCCGATCTGCTGGCGGTTATTGATGAGCAACTTTGCATTTCGGGCACGCGTATATTTAATAAAAGGCGGGCTTTTATGCAGAAGTTTACCGAAATATTTAACCGCCTGTATACATTTTTATGCAACGATGCAGAACAGGTGGAATTAGTATATGAGTCAAATTTATTGCATGACGCGCTTGATATTTTGTTAAAAAGGAATATTGATAAAGACCGGGCTTTGCAGCGTACCACGGCCGGTATACATAAAGATGATCTGCAATTTAACATACACCAGATGCCTATGAAAAAATTCGGTTCGCAGGGGCAGCAAAAGTCATTTCTTATAGCTTTAAAACTGGCTCAATATACTTTTTTAATGCACACTAAGGGGTTTAAGCCCTTACTGCTGTTAGATGATATTTTTGATAAATTGGATGATGACCGGGTTACTAAATTGATGCAAATGGTATCGAACAATGACTTTGGGCAGGTTTTTATAACTGATACCAGTATTAGCCGGGTAAAAAATATTTTTGATGCTATTAATATTCAAATAAAATTATTTACCGTATCCGAAGGAAATATTTATGCGTAAAGCGAACGATAAGTCGATAAAGGATGCTATAGAGCAAATGCTGAACGTTTACAAAATAAAACGCAGATTTGACGAAACAGCAGTTATTGCTACATGGCCGCAATTAGTAGGTAAATCGGTAGCTAACCGAACAAAGGAATTATTTATACGCGATAAAAAACTGTTCCTAAGGGTGGAATCGTCAGTTATAAAAAATGAGCTGATGATGATACGCAGCCAGATTATAGATAAAATTAATGAAGAAGCAAAAATGGTGTTGATAGAGGAGATTATCTTCCTCTAAGGAAATGCATACGGCCCCTGCTACCCTGACGAAAAGTATCGTCCATTATTTCTGAAAAGGCAAAAAGGAATATTCCCGGAAAAATAAATGCAAACTGTGCTTCGGGGTGTAACCTGAAAATATTTAACGAGGATAAAATTATCGTCACTATTATGATGGAGTAGAGTACATATTTAAAAAGTGACTTCATTGGTAAGCTATTTCGTGATATATAAAGGCCTGAGCGTAAATATATAAACAAAAAAGTTTTAAACAAAAAAAAATATAAAAAAAGAGCGGTTGATAGTCAACTGCTCCTTTTTATATCGCTATTATTTTTAAAATTTTTCGAATGCAGAGAAGAAGAAATTTCCTTCGATTTCGGCATTCTCATCAGAATCAGAACCGTGTACTGCGTTGGCATCAATTGATTTAGCGAACAAATTTCTAATGGTGCCTTTTTCAGCTTTTGAAGGATCGGTTGCACCAATCAGGGTACGGAAATCAGCCACGGCGTTATCCTTTTCAAGTATTGCCGCTACTATTGGGCCTGATGACATAAATTTAACCAGGTTGGGATAAAAAGGTCTCTCTTTATGTACCTCGTAAAATTCTCCGGCCTTATCTGTAGTTAATAAGGTGTATTTAAGCGCAATAATTTTAAATCCGGCTTTAGTTATATGGTCTAAAATGGCGCCAATATGCCCGTTTGCTACAGCATCGGGCTTTATCATGGTAAACGTTCTGTTGGTTTTCATATGTTGTTTTTTTGATTGCTGCAATTTGCCGCAAAAATAGTTTTTTACAACTGAAACCTAAAGCGTTTACCGTGAAATAACCTGTTTGTATTTAATTAATTTATTTAGCTTTGCAACTCTTTTAAAAATTGATGTTGGATTTAGCTTCGCTTACTGAACTTTTAGCTCAGCCACAAAAAATAATTATTACTACCCATCATAAACCTGATGGTGATGCTATGGGCTCGTCCTTAGGATTGTATAATTATTTAATACAACAAGGGCATCATGCAAAAGTTATCACACCTACTGATTATCCTGAATTTTTGAGCTGGATGCCCGGGAATGAAGAAGTTATTATTTATACAGAAAACGTTGAGCAAAGCGAATTATTGATCGCCGCTGCTGATCTAATATTTTGTGTTGATTTTAATAGTCTTAGCCGTATTAATGAAGTAGGCGAGCTGGTAGGCAAAAGTGAAGCTTACAAGGTGATGATAGATCATCATCTGGAACCTGAAGATTTTGATGACTACCGGCATTGGAATATAAATGCATGCGCAGCTGCCCAGTTGGTGTACGATTTTATAGTAAACGAACTGAAACAGCCTGAATTGATTAATAAGGATGTTGCTACCTGCCTGTATACGGGTATTATGACGGATTCGGCATCATTCAGGCTGCCAAATACTACATCAGAGGTACACCGCATAGTAGCTGATTTAATTGATGCAGGAGCTGTAAACTGGCGTATACATGAATTGGTATACAACAGCGCTTCAGAAAATCGTTTGCGCTTTTTAGGGCATTGTCTAAGCAACTGTTTAGAAGTGTTACCAGAGTTTAATACAGCTATTATTTCCGTTACAAAAGCCGATTTGGATAAATATGACGTTAATACCGGAGATACAGAAGGAATTGTTAACTATGCGCTATCAATAGCAAGTATACGTTTAGCTGCCTTTATAGTGGAACGGAATGATAAGGTTAAACTTTCTTTACGTTCAAAAGGAGAGTTTCCGGCAAATGAGATATGTAAAAAATACTTTAATGGCGGCGGGCACCGTAATGCCGCCGGCGGCGCTTCAACAGATTCGCTGCAAGGTGTTGTTAGTAAACTAAAATTAATTTTACCCGAATACAAAAAACTTTTAATACAGTAAATAAAAAATGAGAAAGAACTTAATGTTTATTGCGATAGCGACCTTAGGGTTGGCGAGTTGCAAAGGAGGATTTAAACAGCTCGACGGAGGGGTGTTATATAATATCCATGAAGATAAATCGGGACCCACCATTCAGCCGGGCGATTTTATGAGCCTTAACCTGATCATGAAAACCGAAGGCGATTCGGTGTTGGGAAGTACTTATGAAATAGGTACCCCATCAACCAACGTAATGCCCAAAGAGCAGCGAAAAGGTGATATCACCGCCGCATTTTTAAAACTAAGCGAGGGCGACAGCGCAACTGTAAAATTAACTATCGATTCTATATTGAAAAAAGGAGTACCTCGTCCTCCGGGCATCAAAGGCAAATACATTGTTTATGAAGTTAAGGTAGAAAAGGTTATCCCTAAAGGTAATTTAACCGATTCTGTTTTTCAGGCAAAAATATCAGATTATCTTAAGGCTGAGGCCGATAAAATTAAAGCTGCTGAACCTGCTAAGCTTAAGAAATATGTTGAGGATAATAAGCTGAAGACCACTATTACACCTTCAGGTTTGCAATATGTGATTACTAAACCTGGTACAGGGCCAACTGCTGCTAATGGCGATACTGCCGTTGTAAATTATACCTGCAAATTATTAAGCGGTAAATTTATACAAAGCAGTATAAAGGAAGTGGCTATTAAAGAAAAAGCGCAGATTGATCCGAGGCAGCCGTTTGAGCCGATACATATTCCAATTGGCGAGGGCAAAGTAATAAAAGGTTGGGACGAAGGTCTGCTTTTATTAAACAAAGGCGCTAAAGCTACATTTATCATACCATCTAATTTGGCGTGGGATGAACAGGGTGCACCTTCAATACCACCGTATTCACCGGTAGTATTTGATGTGGAAATGGTGGATATTATTCATCCAAAAAAATAATTAATAAATCTTTATTAGCCTCCGGTATATTATGCCGGAGGCTTTTTATTATATGAAAAAGTCGATTTATATCTTATTGATCTGTTGTGCGGCCATCGCATCAGTTAATGCCCAGGATGTACAAAAAAACATTAACGGAACGTTATGCAAAATTGTATCCCCTAACAGTGGCGAAAAAATAAAGTTGAATGATGTAATAACTTTTAATGTTTCGCAAACCACCGAAAATGATTCTGTGCTTTTTAGCACTTACTTGATTGGCCAGCCGGTTAAGGTA
Source organism: Mucilaginibacter segetis (assembly GCF_016522075.1). GTDB lineage: Bacteria > Bacteroidota > Bacteroidia > Sphingobacteriales > Sphingobacteriaceae > Mucilaginibacter > Mucilaginibacter segetis. Next base: position 168,122 of record NZ_JAEHFW010000001.1, read on the forward strand.
CAGGTGCACCCTTCGAGCAATCCTGGCGATCTGATGGATGTTTTTCAACAATTAACCGCTAATGATAGCGCCGTTGTTAAAGTGCCTGTTGATTCGGTTTTTAAAGGGCATGAAGATGCAATGCCGTCTTTTTTATCAAAGGGCAGTAATCTGTTGTTTAAACTGAAGATTGAAAAGGTACAAACATTAGAGGAGGCTATAAACGAGCGAAATGCCGAAACGGAAAAATATAAGGCGGCCCAAACTGCTTTAGGTGATGCATATATAAAAAGCCATTCACTTGTTGTGCAAACTACACCGTCCGGTTTAAAATATGCTGTTATAAAAAAAGGGCCTGGCCCCAAACCAGTAGCGGGCGATACGGTGGAAGTAAATTATACCGGCCGTACGGCCGAGGGGAAAGTTTTTGATTCCAGTATAGAATCTGTTGCTAAACAAGCCGGACTGGAGCAACCGGGCCGAACTTATGAGCCTATAAAATTTGTGGTAGGTCAACAGGAAGTGATAAAAGGATGGGATGAGGGGCTGCTTTTATTGAACGGCGGATCTAAGGCCACATTTATCATCCCTTCAGATCTTGCCTATGGCGAACGTGGGGCAGGTGAGGATATTGCTCCATATAGCACTCTTGTTTTTGATGTCGAGCTTATAAAAGTTATAAAGCCGGGTAAGGCAGCAGTAAAAGCGGTAGCCAAGCCGATAGTAAAACCTGCAGTAAAATCAAAAACACCTGCTAAAAAGCGGACTCCTGTAAAAACTAAAAACTAAAAAAATTAATAAGAAAGCCTTCCTTAAAAGAAGGCTTTCTTATTTTTACAGCATGGTATTAACAGACACACATACCCATTTGTATTATGAAACTATAGATGAAAAGCAAATAGCTTTGATGGATCGTTGTTTAGATAGCGGTGTATCGCGCTTATTTTTGCCTAATGTTGATGCAGCATCTGTTTTATTTATTAATAAGTTAGTAAATGCTTATCCTGCCAATTGTTATGCCATGCTTGGTTTACACCCCTGCTCAGTTAAGCCCGGGTGGGAGCAGGAACTGGATACAATTATGGCCGGTGTTGATCTGTTTAAGATATATGCCGTAGGCGAAATAGGAATTGACCTGTATTGGGATAAAACCTTTTTGGATGAACAGGTAGCTGCTTTTAAAAAGCAGATAAGTTTAGCTAAACAGTTGAATTTACCCATTGTGATACATTGCCGAGATGCCTTTAACGAGGTTTATGAAGTTTTACAGCAGGAAAAAGACGAAAAACTGCGTGGAATATTTCATTGTTTCACCGGAACACTAGAACAGGCCGAAAAGATTATAGATTTAGGATTTTATTTAGGAATTGGCGGAGTATTGACCTATAAAAATGCCGGTTTGGATAAAATTTTACCACAAATTGATTTAAAGAATATAGTTTTAGAGACTGATTCTCCGTACCTTTCACCCGTTCCGTTTCGGGGTAAACCGAATGAAAGCTCTTATTTAACATACGTTGCACAAAAGGTTGCGGAACTGCATCAAACAACTGTGGAGCATGTGGCGCAGATAACCACAGCAAATTCAAAGTTAATATTTGATGTATAAATAGGATATTTTATTTTTATAGTATAAACCTGATTTAATGAGCCAAATACTGATCATCTATACCGGTGGCACCATAGGTATGATGAGCGATCCTGTTACTAAGTCACTTGTCCCTATCAATTTTGAGCAGATAATGGATAATGTGCCTGAATTGGAAAAACTTAATTGTAAAATTAAGGTGCATTCTTTTGAGCAGATCATTGATTCCTCTAACATGAACCCCGCTGTGTGGAGCGAACTGGCAGGTTTAATTGAAGCTAATTACGACGATGTTGACGGATACGTAATTTTGCACGGATCGGATACGATGGCTTTTACGGCTTCGGCATTAAGTTTTATGCTGCAAAATCTTAACAAACCGGTAATTTTCACGGGTTCCCAATTGCCAATAAGCGCTGTACGTACAGATGCAAAGGAAAATCTGATGACAGCCATTGAAATAGCCAAGGCTAAAAAGAACGGTCACTCCCGCGTACCGGAGGTTTGTATCTATTTTGATTATAAGCTATTCAGGGGCAACCGCGCGTTTAAGTATAATTCATCCAAATTTGAAGCCTTCCGTTCGCCTAACTACCCTATTTTAGCAGAATCCGGGGTACATTTGCGTTTTAGTGCTAATGATATAAGGCAACCCGGCGAAGGGCCGCTTAAAGTGCATAATAATTTAGTGAGCGATGTAGCTGTGTTAAAATTATATCCGGGCATAAGCGCTAAGGTGGTAGAAACCATACTTTCGGCAGATGTACGTGGCATTGTAATGGAAACATTTGGGGCCGGAAACACCACTACCGATAGTTGGTTTATTGACTTGCTTAAGAACGCTATTGATAACGGAAAGGTTATACTGGATATATCACAATGTAAAGTGGGCACAGTGGAACTTGGCCGTTACGATACCAGCAAACAGTTAAAGGATATAGGCGTAGCCAACGGATATGATATGACCTATGAAGCTGCTGTAACCAAAATGATGTACCTGTTGGGCGAGATAGCCGACCCTAAAGAGGTTAAGGAATGCCTGGAGCAGGACCTGCGCGGCGAGCTTTCGGAATCTTAAAATATTCGCTGTCGTATCAATTGCATAAAGCCTTCCCGGAATTTTTCGCTGACGGGTATTTGCTTATTGCCGATATAGATATGGTTATCCTGAAATTTCCGGAGCAATTTGGTGTTAACAATGTACGAGTTATGTACCCGCACAAACGGGGGAGATAGCTGTTCATCAATATCTTTTAACCGGCGATATAGCAATATTTCTTCGTTAGCAGTTACCAGTCTTACATATTCCTTTTCACCCTCGAAATATAAAACTTCCTCCAATAGTACCTTTCGTAGTGTTTTACCCGATTTTACAAAAAAGTAGTTCGATTCATCCGGTTCTCCAGTTTTTTGAACAAGCGGAATTTTTTCAAAAGCGGCTTCTATTTTTTTTACCGATGCTAAAAAACGTTTGAGTGTAATTGGTTTAAGCAGGTAATCAATAGTTTGGTAGGTATAACTTTCAGCCGCATATTCGGCATATGCTGTTGTAAAAACTATGCGCGTTTCAGTGGGGAGCAAGCCTGCCAGTTCCATACCACTTAGCTGAGGCATGTTAATATCCAGGAATATAAGATCGGCCTGTTGCTTTTTAAAAAATGCAATCGCCTCAAGCGCATTATAACATTTTCCCACAAGCTGCCATCCTGTGGTTTGCCCAATAAGCACTTCCAATAAGTTTACCGCGTTTGGCTCATCATCAACTATTATGCACTTTAAATTCATATCATCGGAATATTTAAATATGCGGAAAAAATGCTGCGGGTGCTTTCTGTAATCAGTTCAAAATCTTTTTGGTATAATAATTCGAGCCGTCGGCGTAGATTCTCAATCCCAAACCCATTGAATGAATTATCCTTCTGCTTTTGAGGCAGGGTGTTCGTAGTGCTAAATATTAAACGATCATCTTTAATAAGTAAACTTATTTCAACCTTATTGGTACTGCTGGTTTTATCAATGCCATGTTTAAAAATATTTTCAACAAAAGTCATTAACAGCATAGGCGGAATACTTAAGGCTGCGTCGCAGTTTTTTGTAAAGCTGATTTCTATATCATACTTTATACGGATCTTCTCCAGTGCAATATAATTTTCAATAAATTGAATTTCGGTTGACAGGGATGTTTTTTGTTTCGGACTTTCATCAACAAAGTACCGCATAATGTCGGCTAAACGCTCAATAAGTCCGGCAGTTCGTGGCGCCTCCACGTAGGCTTCGTAATAAATATTATTAAGTGTATTAAACAAAAAATGAGGTTGCACCTGCGATTTTAGCAGATTAAGCTCGGCTTGAGTTTTTTGTGCGGCCATATCTTCCGCCTGTTGTTTTAAACTGAAATAAGCTATGGCAATACGAAAGATAAAACTCAGCAAAAATACCATTACCCCGCCTATTACAAAGCTGCTTACAGCTTTCCAATTCATTGGCTCGGGGTTTTTAGCAAATAAGGCGTTATAAATATTAAGCGTAATAACGGTTCTTATTAAGCCTACCGCAAACAGGAACAGAATAATCGCCAATACATATAGCGTTATTTTGCCTTTTTGATACAGCCGGGGGAACAGCCACGAAATATTACCATAAATAATTGCCGCGTAAAACGATGTGCTTAATATGGCGTAAACTATAGCTTGCGCAAAACCATCCATTGGCACCAGTGAAAGCATCACTACTAAAAACACGAATACCCAAACCAGCCATTGTAACTGTGTTATGGTTGGCTTGTCCTTAAACAATTGCATAGTTAAAATTACAAAGGATTTTTATAGTTAGCCTATTATTTAAACAGCACCCCGCAAATTTTCAATCGATACCGTTTTTTTCAATGGATGGGTTAAACATCTGTTAAAAGTGTACGCGTTTAAAAATTACCAGTGTTTATTAAATACTAATTACCAAGGATTGAAATGAATTTGAGCAGGACACTACACATTGCAGTTTTACGATAATTAATAACGTAATCTATTTAAATCATGAAAGCATCTTCACTCTTCATTAAAATTTTATATGTCACATTAACCGTGCTGTTCTTTTCCGGAAAGCCGCAAGTTGCCGCTGCGCAAACTGATACCATACGGATGGGCGATAAACGTTTTAATACTTCATCTTTAAAGCCGGGCTTAAGGCAATATCTGGTTTATTTCCAAAGTTCAAAAAAACCAAAGAGTTTGGTTTTTTGGTTATGGCTGCGTAATACGCAGATACAAACCAAAAACGGACAAAAAGTATTTGTAACTACCCAAAACTGGTATGGAAGCGATACTACAAGTTACCGTACGGTATATTCTATAAACAGATTAAAAGATTTTGCTCCTGTTTATCATTCAGAAACGGTGGCGGGTAAAAAGCGCTCATATAATTGGTCTGCCAGTAAAATTACCGGTGCCGACAGCGTGGTGCAAAATACCGTAAAAGATTTTTCGCTTGACTTTGCTGCACCAAACTTTAACTGGAACCTTGATATAGAAACTTTCGAGATGTTGCCGCTGGCCGCTGGGAAAATATTCGCCATTAATTTTTATGATGCCGGTTATGGTAAGCCTCAATATACTATTTATAAGGTAATTGGCAGCGAGGTGATAAGTACACTGGATAACCAACAGGTAGATTGCTGGAAACTATTTACCGAAAGCGAACATAATGGCGCACACTATACCGAAACTTTTTGGATAAGTAAAAAGGGCCATGAATTTTTAAAAGAAGAAGATAGCTTTGGTGGCGGCTATCGTTATAAAGTTAAACTACCCGGAGCAGCAGTAAATATTGTGAACCGTTTTGCTGAAAAATAAAGCAGGCTATATTTGATACTGAAAGCGATGACGTAAGCCATCGCTTTTTTTATATTTAGGGATAAAATTAAATTTTTTGAAATGGCATAGGGGTAAAACTGGCTGATGTTGTATTAAGGGGGTAAAACAAACATATACCTACCATGATACCAGCATTAATAATTTGGCTCTTTAAAAAATATGCAACACCGCTGCTCAACCGCCGCAGGCAAAATAAAAAATACACCAGCTTAAGATCAGTAAAAACAGTAACTGCTGTAATGTTAATGATGTTAACTTTAAGTTTACCGTTGTTCGCACAGGAGCAGACGGTGAAATATAATGTATTGAAAGGTAATAAAGTGGTGGGCTGTCTGGACCTTTATAAAAAGAGGAACGGCAACAACCTTTATCTTAAAATGATATCGGAAGTAAAAGTTAAATTTATATTCAGCATAAATGTTTTTTGTAATGAGGAATCATTGTTTCAGGACGGAAAACTGATGAGTTCGCATGTTTTACGCAAAGTGAACGGTAAAGAAAAAGCCAACCGCCAAACACTGGCTGCCGATGAAGGGTATAAAACTATAGCCGAAGGCAAAAGCGGCATTTTAAACGCAACTACCATTAACAATAATCTGATGTTATTGTATTGTTGTGAGCCTAAGGATAATGCTCAGGTATATTCTGATAACTTTCAGCAATTTTTAAGAGTGAAGCAAACCGGGGATCACGTTTACCGTATTGATCTGCCAGATGGTAATTACAATTATTATTCGTACACTAACGGAATTTGTAGTAAAGTTGACATTCATCATTCATTATATACTATCCAAATAAAACTGGTATAAAGCAGGTAAATATGGATATGACCATGAAAGCGGCTATATTTAACGCATATTTTCACCCTTTTAAAGTGGAATACAGCGATAGCACGGTCATCAATTTACTGAGGCAGGGAAGTGAGAAGGCGTTTGAAAAGGTATTTAAAGATCACTTTAAAAATCTGCATGCCTATGCCTTTACCTTTTTAAAAAATGATGAGTTGGCGGAAGAGGTAGTTCAGAATATTTTTTGCCGCGTATGGGAAAAACGCGAGCAGCTTAAACCCGATGGTTCATTAAAGGCATACTTGTACCGTGCTGTGCATAATGAATGTTTAAACTATCTTAAACAACAAAAAGTAAAGGCAACGTTCCAGGTGTATTATGCCGATCAAATGGAGCAAATGGAAGACCATTCTTCAAAAAATGTACTGGCAGGAGAATTAGAGCAGCATATTCAAAAGGCATTAAATGAGTTGCCGCAGCAGTGCCGTATAATTTTTCAGCTAAGCAGATTTGAACAGCTAAAATATCAACAAATTGCCGACCAGATGGGGCTTTCAGTGAAAACAATTGAAAACCAAATGGGAAAGGCCTTAAAACTGATGCGTATAAAATTGGCCGAATTTTTAATCATTCTGTTATTTATATTGATTAACCGGTAAACATGAGTAACAATAATATCCATATAACTGATGATGTGCTGGTAAAATACCTCGTGGGCGAAGCTACGCCCGAAGAGACCCGTGCAATTTTGGAATGGATAAGTACCGGCGATGCCAATAACAAGCATTACGAACAACTAAAGGCGATATGGGATCAAAGTTTGCTGGTAGCCGGCAACAGTACCGTTAACGAGGATGCTGCTTTTTTAAGGTTAAAAAGTCGCATTAACAAAGAGCAGTCGGTTGATGCCGGTAATAATAAAAAAATAAGGCCGATAAGATGGCTTGCAGTAGCAGCTTCTGTCTTGTTAATTTGTACTATTGGTTACTTCGCTGTTAATTACATTATTGGCAGCCGCGTAATGGCCTTAGTGAAGTTGCAAAGCAATAACCGGGTGCTTATTGATACGCTCCCTGATGGCTCTGTTATCACACTGAATGCTTTATCGAAACTCACCTATCCCGAAAAATTCAGTGGGGATATACGCTCAGTAAGTTTAGAGGGAGAGGCATTTTTTAAAGTAGCTCCCGATAAAGCTAAACCCTTTATTATTAAGGTTAATGATGTAACGGTTAAAGTGGTGGGTACGTCTTTTAACATAAAAAGCAGAAATGGGAAAACCGAAGTAGTTGTGGAGACGGGCATTGTAAATGTGAGGAAGGCAGATAACAGCTTAACCTTAAAGCCCGGTGAAAAAACGGAGGTCGCGAATAATAAGGACGCTTTAGTAAAGGAAACTGTGAACGGTAAATTATACAGCTATTATATTAACCATGAACTAATTTGCGATAATACGCCTTTGTATGAACTGGTGCAGGCGCTTAACCAGATATATCATGTTAACATAGTGATAGAAAATAAAGCCTTGATCAATTTGCCCATTACTACAGTTTTTAAAGATCAATCGCCAGATGAAATATTTAAAGTGATATCGGCCACATTTAATATTACTGTTCAGCACAGGGATGGCACCATTATTTTAAAGTAATAAAGCTTAATATCTAATTAATGTATCGTATTATACGCCTATGTGTTATTGGGATTGTTTTGTTATTCTCTGTGGAGATACAAACCGCCTTTGCTCAATCTATATTAACCCGTAACATCTCCATCCACGTTAAAAACATGCCCTTGGGGGTGGTGCTGAAAACGATGGAAGAAAAGGGGAAGTTCTATTTTTCATACAATAGCAACATCTTGAAAACGGATAGCCTAATTAGTGTTGATGCCGATAATCTTACCATACGGGATGTATTGAACCAGATGCTGCGTAGTCGTTTTGAATATAAAGAGACAAAAGATTATGTTATTTTACGATACGCACCGTTAAAACTATCATTAATTACAGAAAAGGCCATAACCGAAAATAACGAATATGTGATCACCGGATTTATAACGGATGAGCAAAACGGAAGAAAACTGCCTAATGCCAGTGTTTACGAAAAGAATTTACTGCAATCCACATTAACTAACGCTGATGGCTATTTTGAATTACGGCTCAAAAACGAAGGTGTGCAGGTGCATCTCACTATTAGTAAAGAGTTTTATAAGGATACCACCATTATTTTTTTGAACGATGTTAAAATAAATCGTCAGGTTAACCGCAGTGCTTTTTATTATGCGGTGAACAATGATTTTGAAGGGATAGAGACGACGTCGTTAGGTAAACTGTTTATCAGCACCCGGCAGCGGATACAATCGATGAATTTAAGTGGAATGATCGCCAATGCGCCGTTCCAGGCATCGGCAATTCCTAATGTAAGCACTCATGGTGAACTAAGCGGACAAATAGTGAACAAGGTATCGTTAAACGCCGTTGGCGGTTATAATGCCGGAGTTGACGGGGCCGAGCTTGGCATTATTTTTAACCTGGATAAAGGTAATGTACAGCATTTTCAACTTGCTGGCGCGTTTAACATTGTTGGAGGTACGGTTAACGGTGTGCAGATCGGAGGTTTATATAACAATGTTTTAGGTAATTTTAATGGGGTGCAATTTGCATTGCTGCATAACAGCATAAAGCACGATCTTAATGGTGTTCAATTCAGTTTATATAATCATGTGCGTGGCAGTCTATCTGGTATGCAGATCGGGCCGGTTGGTAATATCGCTAACGGTAATGTGAATGGAATACAACTTGCCGCTTTAGGGAATGTTGCCGGAGCTAAATTTTCCGGGATACAAATTGGAGGCGTTTTTAATTACGCCAGAAATTTGCGGGGCTTACAGATAGGACTGGTGAATATTGCAGATACCTCTTCGGGCTTTAGTATCGGGTTGATAAATATAGTACGGCACGGATATCATAAACTCACCTTATCCGCCAATGAAACGCTGAATGCAAATATTGCCGTAAAATCAGGCAGCGAAAACTTATATACCATTTATACCGCCGGAGCGCGGTTAAACAATAATAGTAAAATATATGGATTTGGCCTGGGTTTTGGAAACCTGATGCATTTGAGTAAGAGCTTTGCATTTAATCCGGAATTGAGCAGCAGGTATTTATATGAAGGAAGTTGGGACTATGCCAATTTTTTGAATCGTTTGGATGCTAATATCAACATTAAACTGAGCAGGTGGATTTCAATAACCGGTGGACCAGCATTAAATGTTTTTTATTCAAACCAGCAAACCTCTGTAAACGGATATGCCCTTGCACAGAACCTTCATCATAATTTACCATCCGATAACCGGAAACTTAACTGGTGGATAGGGTGGAACCTTGGTATCAATTTCTTTTGAAATCGTAATACAGATAATTAATCATACAACTCCAGGTCGCTGTATCGGATAATGTTGTGGCTAAGTAAAACTTTTAGTAAAGTGTCGGTACTGTAATCGTCCGCAAGGTCAAGGCAGGTGTAGCGATTGTTGGTTTTTACACGGCAAGCTTCAAAATCAAACTCAAATACCAAACCGCTTAATCTTCCGGATATCACTGTGATTGTTTCGCTGTTAATTATCTTGAAAGTGTTGCTGGTGCTTTCAAAAAAACGGCACAGGTTTTTAATATGCCGGTACGCTATCAATGATCTTATCATTACTTTTTAGTATTTCTTTTAGTCTGTTCTTTATAATTAAGTTTTTCACAAAGCCCGGTAAGATACTGTTTAGTACAACCATTAGCCTGTTAATAACGCCGGGTATAATTTCTTTTTTGCCTTTCAGCATACCGTCAATGGCAATTTTTGCCACATCTTCCGCTTCAAATATGGTAGCTTTTGATATTCCCCTTAACCTATTGTTGAGTACCAGCAATTCGGGTTTCGTATTAATTCCTCCGGGGCTCAATAAGCTTATTTTTATATTCGAATCCGAAAGTTCCAGTTGAAGGCACTGTGTAAAATAGCGGATAAATGATTTGGTAGCACCGTAAACCTGTTTTTTAGGTACTACGAACAACCCGCCAAGACTGCCTACATTTAACAAATATGATGTAATGGCAGGGTTTGCCTGATCTAAAAACAACCTGGTTAATAAAACAGGAGTAATTACATTTAGTTCTATTTGTTTTTTATAAAAGCTCACGCTTTTATCCTCAAACCACGACCAGTTGCCTAATCCTGCATTATTGATCAATATATGTGCGGTAATATGCTGCTTCTTAAGAAAGGTAAATATATCTGTATACGTTTCACTATAAGTGAGATCTTTTTCCAGGGAACTTACTTTAACATCAAAGTTTTTTCGGATATAGGTTGCCAATGCTTCCAAACTGGAACCGGGCAGTGCAATCAGTACCAGGTCAATATCCCTACGTGCCAGTTCTACGGCGAATGATTTACCCAAACCTTCACTGGCACCAGTAACAATTGCGGTTAGTTTAGGTATCATGCAATGGCTTTTAAATAATTAACGGTTCGTTTCATTCCCTCGGTAAACGGTGTTATTTGATAACCCAATTGCTTAATAGCTTTTTGACTGCTGTAACGCTGGTCAAACTTCAAACGGTCGGCAAATTCGGGTAAAAAAAATGGGGGTAATCCGGTTATTTTGGTTTTTACCCGTTCTAACTGGCTGTAAAATTTTATCAACTTTTGCGGTATCCGTATCATCCTGTGCTGTGTTCCTGATGTTACATACAGTGTAGAAAAAAACTCGTTAAAGCTAATGTCTTCTCCGCCTAATATATAACGGTTTCCCGGAATGCCTTTATCCATTGCCGCAATATGTCCGTTAACAACATCATGCAGATAAGCGTAATTAGCCACCTGCACGCCCGTACCCGGAATTACGCGCCATTTGCCTTTTAAATAGCCGTACACCATTTTACCAACTGTGTTGCTGTCGGTAACGGGGCCTTCACCAAATACACGTGAGGGATTGACTATTACCACATTCATCCCCTGGTTAACGTATTGCTGTACCTGCAGTTCTGCCAGGTGTTTGGTACGCTCATAAGCTATAGGGAAACCAACAATACGGGGTTCATCTTCACTTACAGGATGTTTTGTGCTTGGTCCCCAAACACCGCAGGTTGATGTATATACGGTTTTGTTTATTCCGGCTAATCCGGCAGCTTCAAGCACGTTGCGTGTACCGGTCACATTAGTTTGCAGAAAATCGTCCGGGTTGCGGCACCACATTTTGGCCATTGCTGCTGTATGGTATACCTGTGAGCACCCCTGCAAGGCGTTGCGGATGCTTTTAATATCAAGTATATCACCTTTTACAGGCTCAATGTTTTTATGTTTTATAAGGTAAGGATGTGCCGTATTGCGGCACAGCGCTTTTACGTCATACCCCATATTGGCAAGCGAAAGCGTAAGCTGCCTGCCAATAAACCCGGTTGAGCCTGTAACTAATATCTTTGTCATGCTGGTAATACAACAAAGCCGGATTTTACCCCTACGTCATTAAAATATTTTTTTGCATATTTTTATTACGTAGGGGTAGTTTATGCAGTGCTTTTACCGGCCTACTACCGGAAACTGTGAAATGCGTAATTGAGTGCATCCATAGGGTATCAAAATTATATCCTCGTCCGGTTGTTTGGGTATCCCCTCATTATAAATAATGCTATATGGAATAGGTCCCGCCATGTCGTTATATAAAGTCCACGTGGGGATGCGCCTTGCTTTTGTTTTAATAATTAGGGGAGCGGAGTTAAGTGTCCAGGGGTAAGCAGACATTGCAGACGCTTTTTCCACCTTGTATTCTTCGTTTAACTTATCGTTTCGGATGTCTATCAATCCGTAATTCCATGGCGTTGTTGGGGTAACCTCATAATAGGTTTTGCCATATATAAGCGGATCTTTTTCATTGTCCACTTTTTTAATGTTCTCTCCTATTTTTAAAGCATAGGTAATAGGGCCACGTTCAACCGATACTGAATTCTCATACCAGGTGTTTTTAAATACATGCATAGGTAATTCCAGTTCAACCACGTCGCCCGATGTCCATTCGCGGTCTATCTTCACAATGTTGTTTCCTTCAGATTGCTCTAAAGTTTTTCCGTTTATCTTTACAGTGGCTTTGGTACACCATGCAGGTACGCGTAACTCTAACGGAAAGATAATTTTTTTAGGAGTGCTTAGTGTGAACTTTATAGTTTCGCTGAAAGGATAGTTGGTTTCTTCTTTAATAGTAACAGACTGTTTATCGGCTACAAGCGCGGTTACTGTACTGGGCGAGTATACTAATGAGGCTAATCCTTTGTCGGGTGTAGCGTACCAAAGGTTTTGAGTGAATTTTGGCCACCCCTGGTGCATGTTTGAAGTACAGCAAGCATAGCCCGTAAGCAGGCCGTAACAAACATCGGTTCCGCTATGATTAACGTCAAAATTTCGCCCGTGGCGGGTAAGCATCACCTGGTTGGCCTGTTGAAAATACTGGCGGTTGTTAAACGTTTCATCAATTTGTGAGGTTAAAGTATTAAAAGCTATTTTTTCCAGGTGATCTGCATAGCTTACGCCACCGGTAATTTCCAGCGTTTTCTCCAGCGAGTACATTAATTCTACGGCGCTGCACAATTCCGATCCCTGGGTAGGATTGTTGCCATGCAAGGCCTCATCGCCACCGTACATACCATTGGCGGTTTCATCGTATTGGCGCAGATCGGCGTATGCTTTTTCGATAGCGTCTGTATATTTCTTATCCGGATGTTGCTGATAGTATATCGCCGGCTCTTTTATCCCTTGTGCCAGATTCACACCGTGAATGCTCCCCATTTTTGCCAGCATATCTGTATTTAAAAATGCATTGGTGTAATTAAAGGTTTGCTGATGTATAAGGTCGGCAAGGTCTAATAAGAATTTATCTCCGGTAATATTATATAACCAGTACACCACCATTAAATTATCGCCGCCGCGGTATCGTGCCCAAAACGACCAATGATCCAGCGGGTGGGCGGGCAGCTCTTTAAGCTGATACTTAAAATAATTGGTGAATAGCTTTATTACCCTTTTATCGCCTGTGGCCGAGTAATATTGTTTCAAAACCTTCAGCATTACCATTTTTGGCCACCAGTCGTGGCTATTGTCCCGTTGTATGCCGGCCTCCGGCGGGTAATCTTTTGCCGGGCCAAAGTAACCGTCGGGCTGCTGGCTGTTTAACGTCCACTCTATCCAGGGTTTAACCTTTGCAATAAGTTCCTTATCGTGTAAAATATAAGCCAGGGGTACTAAACCATCCAGCCAATATGGCCCGCGTTCCCACTGATCACCGTCGCCACCTAACCAGCCATTGCGTTCACCCATAACCAGTGGATATAATTTATCCAGATTGCCCGTTGCTCCATTTTTTTGACGGATAAGCATTTCCCGCAGCCAGCCCCCGGGTTTTATGGCGCCTAAGGGTAACTCAATATAAGGGTTGGTGCGTAAAGGGGCACGATTTTGTACATAGTTGATAGTGTTAGCAGTGTTTACCTGCGCCATGCCATTATCACTAAGCACAGTAAGTATTAGTATAACCGGAAAAAGCTTAAAAAATTTCATTAGCTGCAATTTAGTAGATTCAGGCTTTAATTTACAAAAGCTTTAAAAACAGGGCGGAAGATCATCTGCTATTTTACCCAATCAGCCACGTTAATAACCTCGGCCTGGCGAGGGAAAATTTTATGCATAAGCATCTCATGTACCTCATTATCACGGTCGGCACAACAATCAGCTAACACAGTGATGCTATAATCTTTATCTGCCGCTTCACGAACGGTAGATAATACTACACCGCTTGTAATAATGCCACTTAATACAAGTTGCTGAATGCCATTGGCTCTTAAAATTACTTCGAGGTCGCTCCCGGTAAATGCGCTGAAACGGCGTTTGGTAATAGTTATTTCTCCTGAAGCGGGTGCTATAGACGGCTCTATTTTTACAAAATCTTCGGGATTTACTGATGAAAAACGCTCTTTACTTGCCGCAAAACTTTTATTATATATACTTATTTCAGGTAAACCGGAACGAAAACCTACTACAACATAAATTACAGGAATGCCTTTTTTTCGGGCATAAGCAATTGCGTGAGCAACGTTATCCAGCATAGGTTGGGCATTTGGCAGGTTTTGTAATAACGCAACCTGCATTTCCATTATTAATAAAGCAGTATTAGTATTTTCAGCGACAGCCATAATGATATATTCCGATATACCCAAATTAAGTACATTATGTACGCAATGCCAATTATGAATTAGAAAAGGGATATTTTTATGACACGTGGTAGCACAATATAATTGAAGGGCTATTTTTTAACAAACTCTCCAAAGTGCCACAATATACCAGACGGATCATGCAGGAAACACTCTCTTCCCCAATCGTAATGACAAACCGGAGTTAATTTTGCTCCTTTATATTTTGCCGGCAGATTTAAGGCAACAAGTTCGTCCCAATAACGTTCCACATCGTCCACCTCTAAAAATATCATGCTGTTATCTATCCAGTCTTTAACGTAAGCATCCTGCAGGTAAAACCCCAGATCCTCAGTTTTAAAATACGACATGTTGTGGCTCAGAATACTTTCGGTAAAGCCTAGGTCTTTGTAGAAACTGCGTGAGGTATTAAAATCTTTTGCGCCTATAAATGGCCGTATAGATGTGGCTTTATGTTTCATGACGGATGTTTTTGTAACAAATTAAAATATCTGGATGATCTAAATTTAATGCAATGGGCTAACAAAAGAGTATCGCTTTTTTTTCATAAGCTATACGGGATTAGGATTTATTCTCATTATAATATTCTTCCAGTTCTTTAAGCCGTTGAATTTGCCCGGGACGAGGGTTTATAAATGTACGCACTTTTTTTACCAGGGCAAAGGCATCTTCAAAGGTTAGTCCTGTTTTAATAAGGTAGGCAATAGCCATTGTAGGGCCACGCCCTAATCCCTGGCGGCAGTGTACATAAACCTTTCCGCCATGTTTTATTTCATCATCTATGAATTGAGCACCCCTGATGAGGTCATCCATTAACGGTGGGGTATTGTCAACAGTAGGGATATGTAAATATTTGATACCCTCGTATGCCGCTTCGTTGTATACAGAATGTATGCGCATATTAACAATGGCTGTAATGCCTATTTTCTTTAATTTTCGCAATCCTATCAGACTGTACTGGCTGCCCAGGAACAGTTCAGCAGTGAGCTGGCTTCTTTTGATATTGGGCAGGCCGTATAAATAACGGTGCAGAATATCTATCATTTTTGCTATAAAAATGACGACGATAAGCCAGATGCTTTTTGTTTTTTCAAACATATCAGGCACGTTCAGCAGGCACCAGTACATTTAATGCCAGCGGTATAATGTTAATTTCAACTTTGCTTGCTGTTTCTTTACAATCATCAAGTATGTAAGATGTAGGGCTTTTCATGATGACGGTTGCGGTTTTACATCGCCAGTGCTTTAAAACGTCAGATTCCGTTTGAAAAAGCGTAGTACCTGTGATCTTTAACATGGATAGCAAACCGGCATCCTTTAAAAGCAATACATCCAGTAAACCGTCAGTAATGCTTATCCCGGGGAACAAATCAAAATCGCCTATGCCTGTATTTCCGGCGTTAGTAATTGTAAGCGCAACACCCTCTTCTTCAAATTCTTTTCCGTCTATAATTAACCTGTAAGTTTCAAGTTTGGCATTTGCAATGGTTTTAACTACAGTTACCCCATAAGCCATTTGTCCCATCTTGTTTTTTAACTGTTCATCCGCCTCCAATATCATATCCGCCATAATGCCGAAATTAATACGTAGCAGAAACGGGGAGCCATTAGCTTCGCCAGTGTCCATCTTAATGAGTTTGGCATTTTTATCAGTAATAACTCTAAGGGCTTCTTCAGAATCCTGTGGTATACCCAATTCTTTTGACATTACGTTAGCTGTACCACCAGGGATAATGGCCATGGGAGTTTTAGTGCCTTTTAATGCCCGGGCTACTTGTGTAATGCTACCGTCGCCGCCGTAAACTACTATGAGGTCGGTTTTGTCAATTAGTTTTTCAGCAGTATCAAACGCGTCATTTTCTTCACGGGTAACAGTTACCTCCCATTTTACTGAGCTATCTTTAAAGGCCTTTTGTATAAAAGATAAGATAGGTTCTTCTTTACCGGAGGCGGGGTTAATAATAAAATGGATGTGTTTAAATGGCATGTATTGCGCGTGTTAAAGTTTGACGTGTGGGTATAGTGATGCGTAACTTATTAAAGCCGCTCATTGTATGAATGCTGTTTTAAATTAAATTGTTTTTGAGTAAATTAAAAGAAGCCGCGCTACGTCGGCTTCCTTTAACCTAAGGGATGAAATTATTCATCATCAGAATCTTCTGTGTATTCAGTTTCAGAATCATCGACACTGTCTGTATCGTAATCTTCACTGAAGTCATCATCAAGAACTCCGTCTTCACTTGGATCCTCGGTTTCTTCTGACAAGTCTTCTGACTCATCAGGATCGGGCAGATTGAATAATGTCATGGTTTTTAAATTAGAAAACCAATAGAGCAATGGCGATGCCATTTGTGGTTTTTTAATATTATGCTTTTGTGAAATTGTGATTAATTCAATGGCGCTTTCTCAGTTTTTATAAAACATAGTGCAAGAAATAATTGTTTCAAATATATAATTGACGCCAGGACAGCTATTTCCAGGGTTGATAAGAGGGCAATCATAATTCATTAACTTTAAAGGGTCGTTGGCATATCCGGGAGGAAGTACACTGCTTCTGTAGGATAATAGTGACTTGTATATAATTGCCTGTAAAACAGAAATACATTCCAAGCACAAACTTAAATTTTATATGGCAGAACCCAACGACGATAATAAAGATAATAAGTCCGCTTTTACTTCTAAGGTATGGATGGTTGGTGGGATATTGTCGCTGATCATTATCATCCTACTATTATTCAAAACGCTGTTTAGTGTAGTGCTGCTAACATTAGCCGGAATACTGATGGCTATTTATTTTCATGGTTTGGCCGGACTATTGCACCGATGGCTGCATTTGCCTTATAAAGTTTCCGTCCTCCTTTCGGTATTGCTGAATTTTATCTTGCTTGCTGGTTTTTTTTGGTTTGTAGGCGCGCGATTACAGGATCAGGTAACACAACTATCTGAAACGCTGCCGCGAACTATCAGCCACGCGAAAGACTGGCTAAAGCAATATCCGGCGGGTGATAAAGTGGCGGAATATTTGAACTCTTCGGGGGATACGGGCAAATCGGTTTCCATATTAAAAAAGTTTTTCTCATCCTCATTTGGTATCTTAAGTGATGTTTATATCATTTTATTATTGGGATTGTTTTTTACTGCCAGCCCCAAAGTTTATAAAAAAGGGGTGATACGGCTTTTACCGCCGCAGGCTAAAGAAAAAGGAGACCAAATAATGGATAAGATGCACCGGGTGCTAAAGGACTGGATAAAGGGTCAGCTTTTTGGCTTTATGTTTATTGCCGTACTTACCGCCATCGGGTTATGGATAATGGGGATGCCGCTAATCCTGACGCTTGCACTGATAGCCGGACTAATGAATTTTATCCCCAATTTTGGTCCTATTATAGCCTTGGTGCCGGCACTTCTTCTGGCACTTATGCAGGGTACCGATACTGCATTATTGGTGTTTGGTTTATATACCGGCATACAAGTAGTGCAAAGTGCAGTTACCCAACCCCTTATTCAAAAGAAAATGGTAAGCATGCCGCCCGCTCTGGTTATATTCGGCCAGGTAGCCATGGGGCTACTTAGCGGTTTTTGGGGCGTTTTGCTGGCAACACCGGTTATAGCCGTATTAATGACCCTGGTTGATCAACTATATATAAAACAGCAGCACGATGATCATTAATAATACAATCAGGCAGCATGGCAGGTCAATCGGCAGCCGTCAACAGAAAATGGAGATACTCAATAATAAACTTAAACGTCTTCATCAGTTACCAACCGGACCAGGTGTTGTTTGGTAAAGTTTGAAAGTGAAAAGGATATTTACTGCAGCCAGGATCAAAACCGTCACAGGAATAACCGGCGGTTTGATGCCCAGGGGCAACACATTAGCCGGCACGTTGGGCTGAAGATGAACATAGATAGCCGTGATCATTGTGAAAACCACCAGAACTGACCCGGCGATAATGAAAGCGAGAAATCGTCTATAAAAAATTTTGCTTTTAATAATTAATGCGCCAAGTAATATCAGGCCCGTTGTAATTTCTGTGCCTACGCCAAAAGGAAACATAAAATCTCCCAGGCCACTATTGATGAGTTGAATATGGAACCAACTGCCAAATGGATCCACCAATTTTAAAGCGCCGAACGCGAATATAAAGCTGCCTAATAGTAAGCTTCTTATTTTTAAGGATTTCATGATGATTGTTTTTTTAACAAAACTACATGCTATCATGAGCAGGGGTTTGACTGGCCGGTTCAATTGTTTGACTTACCGGTTCAATGATCTAAAATCTGAGGGAGAAGATTTATATTTTTGTTTAAAAGACCTTGAAAAATGAGCGATGTCTTTGAACCCAACCTTATAGCAAATCTCACTGACAGATAATTCAGTTTTTAAAAGCAATTTTTTGGACTCTTCGAGTCTTTTGTCCTTTAAATAGTTGGAGGGCGTATCCCGAAATTGTTTTTTAAATTCCCTTTTGAAGGTTGAAAGACTCAAACCGGACAGGCTCGCCAGTTCGCTGATAGAAAGATCTGAATGTAAATGGTTTTCCACTACTTCCGAGAGCGTCACGTGGCGGGGAGAATAGAGGCTGGAGAACAAAGTGGAGACCGTACCTGCATTACTGGTCTGCATTAATAATAAAACTATTTCTTTCATTTTTAGCAATAGTAATTCAGGGTTCATGAGTTCCCGATGATCAAAGTACAGGGCCAGGCTTTCGATGAAATGAGTGATCAAAAAAGATCCTTTTATCTCCACAGTGTCTCTTTTTTCCTGGTTTGATTTGATGGTAGCGGGGAAATCACTTTTATAAAGTTCCTTTAAGATACCCGGATAAAGATGAACCGCATAAACTTCGGAAGGTTCACCCGCCAGATTCCCGATAAAATCCGCGAAATATGTTCCGCATTTCAACAAGACTGTATTATCTGAAGTTAAGTCAAGTTTTGCTGTAGCGGACCAAATAACTGTATCGGTGTTTTTAAAGTGGAGAAAACAGGCGTTATCCTGAAAAATAGTCGAAAAACGATGAGGTGGCTGAATCAGCAATTTTTCAATGACACATTGATCTTTGTAGTTGAAAGTTTCCCGTTTTAGTAGCATTGCCAGAGTTTACTTATGCGAAGCTATTTCCTGATATGTATCAAAAGTGGATAACTGATTTTTGCCAGCGTACACGGGATTTAATTTCCATGTCTATAGATATTTCCGGTCTTCATCGTGCTTGTCAAAAGCTATTTTTATCAATTTCAGAGCTCTCCCTAACAGGAGTAAAAGTAAAAAGAATACTCCGCAAATCTGAGTTCTGCCTCTGTTTCATTTTAATAATCAAACAAATTAAATATATTGATTACGAACAATCTTATTAAAGTTCGCCAAATATTAACAGTAGAATTGTGATTACATTTCCTCATCGTTTCCGCTCAAAATGGATACTGCGGAGCTTTTCTAACATAAGGCTGATTTTAAAGTTAAACAAAATACCTTTATCCGAATCCTCACACCAGATGTCCGCGCCTTAAATAACCTGTATGTCAATTTATTAAGTGACTTCATTGTGTGATTTTTGAATTTAAAATCACACATGGAATCAAGCAATAGAGTTATGCGTTTTTATGCGATTTTTGGTAGGGTAGAAAATAGAAAAAGCCCTTTAAAATACAATTAAAGGGCTTTTTGACACTTTTGTTAACGTTATCAGCGGAGAGGGAGGGATTCGAACCCTCGATACACTTTTGGCGTATACACACTTTCCAGGCGTGCTCTTTCGACCACTCAGACACCTCTCCGTATTTTGAGCATGCAAAGGTAAAATAATAACGTTTATGCGCAACAAAAAAACGGGGTCTGTAAAAAACAGGCCCCGTCTCAAAACGAAAACTTTAACTCACAAATCAAAACTTCTGTATTCTATTAACTAACTATACATATGAGCACAAAAAGCAGTTATGGTTTAATGTAATTTAAAAAATAACCTATAGGGGCAGATTTATATTTTTACCTTATGTTTGCTGCAAATTGCCTCACCGGCTATATGTTACATAAAGCATGTTTATTTAATGCTAAACATCAACGAGATTAAAAAACCCATAGCTGCTGAAATTGATGTTTTTGAAGAGAAATTCAAAACATCAATGCAAAGTGCTGTGCCCTTGCTTGATCGTATTACCCATTATATAGTAAAGCGTAAGGGTAAGCAAATACGGCCCATGTTCGTGTTCTTTTCTGCCAGTATATGCGGGGGTATTAATGAAAGCACGCATCGCGGTGCGGCTTTGGTGGAGTTGCTGCACACGGCCACACTGGTGCATGATGATGTGGTGGATAACTCCTACCAGCGCCGGGGGTTTTTCTCCATCAACGCTTTATGGAAAAATAAAATAGCCGTACTGGTGGGCGATTACCTGTTATCAAAAGGGTTGTTGCTTTCTATAGATAACGGGGATTTTAAATTGCTTAAGATCGTATCTGAGGCGGTAAAGCAGATGAGCGAAGGCGAACTGTTGCAGATAGAAAAGGTGCGGAGAATGGATATCAGCGAGGATGTTTATTACGAAGTGATACGCCAAAAAACCGCGTCACTTATTGCATCATGCTGTGCCTGTGGAGCGGCGTCTGCCGGTGCGGACGATGCAACTATTGAAAAAATGCGGCTTTTTGGAGAAAAAATAGGCATCGCTTTCCAGATTAAGGATGATATGTTTGATTTTGGCACCGACGATGTAGGCAAACCTTTAGGCATTGATATAAAAGAGAAAAAGGTTACTCTGCCGCTTATATACGCGCTCAATAACAGTCAATCTGCTGAACGGAAAAGGATGATCAATCTGGTAAAAAATCATAATGATGATCCTAAGAAAATAGCGGAGATCATCGCTTTTGTAAAGGAAAAGGGCGGACTACAATACGCAGGTACGCAAATGAAAAAATATCAGGAGGAGGCTTTTGAAATTTTAAACACCTTCCCTGCCGGTGATGCCCGAACAGGATTAGAGCAGCTGGTCCGTTTTACTACCGAGCGTAATAAATAGATTTTAATTCTGCTAATACTTACCTCCTGTGAATATGATGTTAGCGGAAACTTATTAACTTCGTAACATGCAATTTTTTGATCTGAGCTTCCTGAAATTCAGCTTTTTTGATGTACTGGATATCATACTGGTAGCTTTTATCATATATCAGTTGTATAATCTTATACGTGGCACTATAGCAGCTAACATATTTATTGGCCTTATCACCATTTATTTATTGTACATGGTAGTAAAGGCGCTGCAAATGAGGCTGCTTACCGGTATATTGGATAAGTTTGTTGATGTGGGTATTATTGCCATTATTGTGGTTTTTCAGCAGGAGGTAAGGCGGTTTTTGTTGCTGGTAGGTAAAAACGCATCCCTGCAGCGCAATAAGGCCTGGTGGAAATACTTTTTTGGTAAAGATGAAGCGGAGAAAAACAACTATGCACGTATAAAACCTATAATTGATGCATGTAAGGTGATGAAACAAACCCGTACCGGGGCACTTATTGTATTTGCCAAATATTACGACGAACAATTTTATCAGAACAGTTGCGAGGTAATGGAGGCCAAGATATCCAAACGTTTATTGGAGAGTATTTTTCAGAAGAACAGTCCGCTGCATGACGGTGCTGTGGTTATAGCCGAAAATAAAATAAAATCGGCCAGTTGTATACTGCCCGTAACCGAAAAGGCCGACCTTCCCGCACAGTTCGGATTGCGCCATCGGGCGGGTATAGGGGTTACCGAAGCCAATGATGCCACCGCCATTATCGTATCTGAAGAGACAGGAGAGATATCCTACGCCAAGCAGGGCCGTGTAAAAATGAACATCAGTTTTGCTGAACTGGAAAAACTGCTAAATAAAGATTTTTAACCTTACGGATTAACTGTTGTAATGATCTTCTTTTTATCCAAAGGCATGCCTGCTATCGGCATTTTAGAATTGCCCTGTAATTTAATCACCGGCATACGGTCGTAACCTTCCAATACCGCTATAGGCATGGTATGCGCTTTCGCTTCAGATACTTCTGCCACTGTATGAAGTTGATTCAAATTTTTCAGATCGGTTAAACTACCCAGCTTAGGAGATTTAAGATAATCCTGTATAGATGGAGCTATCAGCATGGTATCTACCTTTAGCGAATAGGGTTTCTGCAATAAACTATTGTTAGGTGATGTAAGTTTATTTTGAGCCATTAATTCGCCCGATACAGCGAGCAATACGATCATAAAAAGATACTTTTTCATAAGCAACAGGTTTATAGGCTAAGTTAAATGTTTCATAATTAACATGCTACTTAAAAAGTGTTAAATTTTAGCATGGAATATTTATAAACAAACAAAGCCGCCCGGAATTTCAGGCGGCTTTGTTATAATATATATTACCCGAGGCTTACTTAAGCGCCTCTATCGCTTTGTCAACTTGTGCAGCCGACTCTGTATCGTTCAATTTAGCACGCTCGTTTTTAATGCCGGTAAGTATTTGTATTACTTGCGGTGCAACACCATATTGCTTGTATTTTACACCAAAGTCACCTATGAGCTTAATGCCTTGCTGAGCATATTCCGGATTTTTAACCCGGCCTGTAAAGTCAGCAAATTTTTTCATCAGGTTAAATTGCGTTTGCGGCGCTCCGTTTTTAAATTCATCGTAAACGTACGGCCATTGCGCATCGGTACCATTGGTAGCATATACATTTAGTATAGCTTGCGCCAGATCACCCTCTGCATCTTTTTCATAATTTTTAGCCAGGGTCATAGCTTGTTGAGGCTCTATCATGCCTATAGCATTTATTGCAGCACCTTCAATAGCGTATGACGGGTTCTCTAATGCCTGTTTAAACAAGTTCATATTGCCTGATGCCTTAAGTTTGCCTAAAGCAGTAATTGCAGCTGCCCTTACCAAATTGTTATCATCGGTTTGCGCCAAAGTTACCAGTACAGGTAAAGCAGCGTTATGGATATCATCATTAGTAAGGTTAAGTGCTTTAATAGCCCTTATACGCAGGCCATAGTACTTATCCTTTAAGGCGGCAATGATAACTTTTTGCCCGCCCTTATCGCCCTGGTTTTTAGCAGCGAAGTCTATAGCCTCCAAACGATCTAAATACAACGGTGCGTTAAAGTATTGGAATACATATTCGGCAAGTGTTTTAGTCTCATTTCTTTTAGCTACCAATATTTTATCGCCGTCAACATTAACCAGGTCGGGTTTTGAGGCAACCGCGAAAGTTAAAGTATCGGTTTTATCCTTCATCCAGATATTGTGGCGGGTTTTTTTACCACCTGCGTATATATCAATAGCCATTGGTAAAATAAAGGCATCCCCGTCTTGTGATTGTTCCAGATAAACGGTTTGCGTTTTAGTGGCATCATCCCATTTATAGCTGATGTTTAATACAGGATTACCTGCACCATAATACCATTGATTAAAGAACCAGTTAAGGTCACGGCCACTGGCTTCTTCCATTGCTAAACGCAATTGTTGTGCTTCGCCGTTTTTAAAGGCATTGGTGGTAAGGTAAATGTTCAGGCCTTTATAAAATGCGGCATTACCTAAAAAGTTGCGCAGCATATACAATATGCAACCACCTTTTTGGTAGGTAACCTGGTCAAACATATCTTCTTTATCCGCATAATGAAAACGCACCAGATCTTTTGTCTTAAGGTTAGGATTACTCAGGTAAGCCATTCTGTCGCCGTAGATGTGCTCATCCCCGGCATCCTTGCCATATTTATGCTCTGCCCAAAGGCTTTCGCTGAAATCAGCGAATGATTCATTTACAGTTAGGTTGCTCCAGCTTTCGGTAGTTACATAGTCGCCAAACCACTGGTGAAACAGTTCGTGTACAATGGTGCTTCTGCCGGCATCGTAATAGCGGTCGGCCAGTTCGCGTTTTGTTCCCTGTACATATTCGCCGTGCAGGGTAGCTGTGGTATTTTCCATAGCGCCGCTCACATAATCGCGTACTACAATCTGCGCGTATTTGTTCCACGGATAATCAACACCTAATGTCTTAGAGTAAAACTCCATTACCTCCGGTGTAAAGCCGAATATATCTTTAGCATATGGCGCATATTTAGGCTCCAGGTAATAGTCTACCGGCTTATCGCGCCACTTGTCATGATAAATTTTAAAATCGCCTACAGCCATCATAAACAGGTAAGGCGAATGTGGCAGTTCCATTTTCCAGGTATCGGTACGGGTGCCATCCTTATTAACTTTTTGAGATGCCAGACGACCGTTAGAAAGGGTAACATATTTAGCTGGAACCGTCATGCTGATCTCGTCAGTGGTTTTCTGATTCGGCTTATCAATTGTAGGGAACCAGCATGATGAGCTTTCGGTTTCGCCCTGTGTCCATATCTGGGTTGGTTTATCTTTTTCTGTGCCATCAGGGTTAATAAAATATAAACCTTTGGCATCATTAATAGCTGCGCTGCCTTTTACGTGTAACTCGTTAGGTTTAGCAGTGTAATCAATATAAATAGTATATTTTTCGTTGTTCTGATAAACCTTATCCAGTTGTATGGCTACGGTTAGGCTATCATCATAAGTATATTTAAGCGGGATGTTTTTGCCATTTTTAACCACGGCTATTGTCTTAAGATCCATGCCTTTGGCATCGAGCCTTAATGAATCGGTTGGGTAAAAATGTGGTTTAAGTGTAACCCATTCTTTTCCGTACATGTACCGTTTTTTGTAGTCGAAACGTACATCAAGTTTGGTATGTACCAGGTCATTGATCTTGGTTGGGGTAGCCCTGTAAATTTTTAAAGCAGGGTCCTGCGGCTTTGCTGTTTGCGCTATAGCGGTATTTAATGAACAGGCAATAATGCTGCCTGCCAGTAACACAGCGTAAATTTTTTTCATACAGTTAATTAGTTTGATTGATATGCGTGCATAATAAAAGCTAAATTATTAGTTTTTATTCGGATTTAAGACGATTTTTCTGCCTTTATGTTACACTGCTTTATTTATTAAATACTAAATTAGCATAACCAATTGTAGCTGTACTTGCAGCGCCTTTTTATTAAAACCAGTCTTTATTATGCAAAGAAGAAGATTTATCCGGGATGTGGCTTTAACAGGCAGTAGTTTTTTAGTTGGTCCGTCGCTTATGGCAGCGGGTGTCTACAAAGGCTCGCCTAATAAAAAAGTAGTAATAGGTGTAATGGGAGTTAATGGCCGCGGCTCATTCCTGGCCCAAAAGCTGGCAGCAATTCCCGATACTGAAATTGCTTATATCTGCGATGTGGACAGTATTGCCATGGCAAAATGTATAGCCGAAGTAGAAAAAATAACAGGGAAAAAGCCAAAAGGAATAACTGACATAAGACAATTGCTGGATAAAAAGGACTTTGATGCGCTGGTTATAGCAGCGCCGGATCATTGGCACGCCCCGGCAACTATTTTAGCCTGCCAGGCGGGAAAGCATGTGTATGTGGAGAAACCCTGTAGCCATAACCCCGAGGAAGGCGAAATGGCTATTGCAGCCGCAAAAAAATATGGCCGGCTGGTGCAAATGGGCAGCCAGCGACGCTCTTTTAATAACGTACAAAAGATGGTACAGGAACTGCACGACGGCGTTATTGGCAGGGCGTATTTCGCAAGGGGCTGGTACGCTAATCACCGGCCGTCAATTGGTATTGGTAAAGTAGTGCCCGTACCCGCTAATCTGAATTATGAATTATGGCAGGGTTATGCGCCAAGGATGCCCTATAAGGATAACCTGATCCATTATAACTGGCATTGGTTCTGGAACTGGGGAACAGGTGAGGCACTAAATAACGGTACGCACGAAATTGATGTAATGCGCTGGGGCTTGGGTGCTGATTTCCCGGAAAAAGTGACCTCATCCGGCGGACGTTTTGCTTTTAAGGATGATTGGCAAACTCCCGATACACAAACCATTCTGGTAAATTTCCCGAATGATACGGCTATTGCCTGGGAAGGGCGCAGTTGTAATGGTTTTAACTCCGAAGGAGTGGGCAGAGGAGTAATATTTTACGGGGATAACGGTACCATATATTATGGAGGCGGAAATGGCTATATAGTATATGATGCGGATAATAAATTGGTGAAGGAAATAAAGGATGAAACACCTATTGATGCAACCAATACCGTAAGCCCTACAGAATTGCTGGACAGGGTACATCTGCAGAACTTTATAAATGCCATACAGGGATCGGAAAAGCTTACCCAGCAGATAGAAAGCGGACATAAATCGACACTTATACCGCAATTGGGCAATATTGCACAGCGTGTAGGCAGGGTGTTGAACTGTAACCCGGCAAACGGGCATATATTAAATGATACCGAAGCCAATAAATTATGGACCAGGGAATATGAACCCGGATGGAACCTAAAAGTATAATAGCAGCTCTTAAATTATTATGAAAGTAAATTTTAAAAGTTTATTACTGCTGGTAGCAGTTGTTTTAATAACTGAAAGTACATCAGCCCAAACCAAAGCAGGTTACACCAATTTGTTTGACGGTAAAACGCTTAACGGCTGGAAAAGACTTGCCGGAAAGGCAGAATACACCACCGCCAACGGGGTAATAACCGGTACGGCAGTACTTAATTCGGGGAATACATTTTTAGTTACCGAAAAGGAATACGGCGATTTTATATTGGAACTGGATGCTAAGACCGAAAGTGACCTTACTAACTCCGGCATACAGGTACGCAGCCATTATGATCCTGCCGGACATGCGGGTAAGGGTTTGGTGTACGGCCGCCAGTGCGAAATTGACCCCAGCGACCGTAAATGGACAGGTGGTATTTATGATGAAGGCAGGCGCGATTGGTTGTATCCGTTGGAACTGAATGCTAAAGCAAAAAGCGCCTGGAAGAACGGCCGGTATAACCATATTAAAATTGAATGTATAGGCAATACAACCAAAACCTGGATAAACGGAGTAGCTGCCGCTTTTGTAGTGGATACTATTGATAATAGCGGTTTTATTGGTTTACAGGTACATGGTATTGACAAACCCGAACAAGCGGGTAAAAAGGTGTTTTTTAAAAATATACAGATAAAAACCACTAACCTTAAACCACAGCCTTTCCCCGGAAATATATATGTGGTGAATTTACAGCCTAACAGTCTTTCGGCTTATGAGAAACAGGACGGTTGGAAATTATTATTTGATGGTAAAACCTCCTCTGGCTGGCGAAGTGCTAATACCATGAGTTTTCCTGAAAAAGGATGGGAAGTAAAGGACGGAATGATAAGCGTACTGGGTGCCAATGGCGGCGAAGCTGCTAACGGGGGCGATATAATTACTACCGATGAATACAGCGCTTTTGACCTGTCGTTCGATTTTAAGATGTCGAGAGGTGCAAATAGCGGGGTGAAATATTTTGTAACCCTGTCTGAAAAAACAACAGGCTCAGCCATTGGGCTGGAGTACCAGGTGCTGGATGATGCCGTACACCCTGATGCTAAACTTGGGCGTGATGGCGACCGTACGCTGGCCTCGTTATATGACCTGATACCTGCAGATAAACAAGCCCGGTTTGTGCATCCTATAGGCGCATGGAATACCGGCCGCATAGTGGTGTATCCTAATAACCATGTAGAGCATTACCTCAATGGCATTAAGGTGCTGGAGTATGACCGAGGCTCGCCGGAGTACCGTAAACTGGTAGCCATCAGCAAATATAAAGTATGGAAAAGCTTTGGCGAAGCTAAAAAGGGACATATTCTTTTACAGGATCATGGCTTTGATGTAAGCTACCGTAATATTAAAATAAGACCGTTAAATTAAATAGGTCAGGGTTTAGCCCTGACCTATTTAATTTAAGCTGATAAATTTTGTTGGTTACCACGATATAGTAGGGCCGCTGAAATCAAAATAAGTATTTGTATCAGTATAAACTCTTATTGTAACGTTAGGTGTACCTCCGAAATGTTGTTGATATGTGCCCGAAAATACTGCCACAGGGTCTGCATTGGCATCGTAAACTTCTGTAATTATACCATCGTGTCCCGCAACATCGTATAAGGCATGAGTTACCGGATCTTCAATACGACCCAATATTGTAGGCATATCTCTAGGCGGAGTATAAGTGATATAATTAAAATCAGCATCTCTTATTACTAAAGTTGATGCAACACCATGATCACGAACAACAACTCCCTTAAAAATGCCAACGGTACCATATGAAGGATTTATATAGTCGTCTATATATGGCATAGTATAGGTGGTATTTGTTGTTGGGTCTGTATCGTCGTTTATATAATGTGCCCATGCAGTATGAAAACTACTTAGGTCATCAAAATAATTCATTGAAGAGGTTCCCTCAAGGTAACTGTAAGGTATCGAAACAAACGGACCGGAACCAATTCCGACAGAGTTAACCGCTTCTCCATCTACGTAAGATCCGGAATGGAAGAAAACGTTTCCCAGATCAACATCTCCGAAACCAAAGTGCGCAACATACCGCCCGTTCTCTAAATAAACAATAGTAGATGGTCCGGGGTCAACATCGTTAATTCTTAAGTTACTAACATGGCTTGTGTCTGTTCCGGAACTTTCAATTGTTTTTTTTGCGGATGAATCAACTCTCCTTACGCTTTCTTTTTTACAGGCTGCAAATAAGATTAGTGCTAATCCTGTAATTAATGTAAACCTTTTTTTCATATTAATTTGCTTTTTTAATTATTTAAAATGAATATAGGTTAATTTTTAACTAATAAAAAATTTTATTCGTCTTTTTGGGAAAATATTTCGATAAAATTTAGCAATTAAATGATAAGCCTGCTATCTTAAAACGGAACAGCGAAACATTTTACAAATCAATTGTTTTTGATTATTGATTATCAAAGGTTATTATGAGGCCGGATATTCGTTTCTATACCGCTACATTCGCCAGTTAGTGTTTTAAAAATTCCCATTAGATAACCCCGCTTAAAAAATGTATTGTCAACGTACACGTCACCGTTCGTTTACGGACGGTATATTTCGTTATTTATTAAGTAAAATCCTATTTATCAGTATCTTATAAAAGTGGCACGTATATTATTAAAGAATATATAGCAAGCTTGCTTGCTATATAACCGCGCGTTATAATTATTTAATGCATTATATGATAAAAAACTATTTAAAAACAGCATGGCGCAATATTGTTGCCAACAAACTTTTTACCTCGCTTAATATTGCCGGGCTCGCCATAGGCATGTGTGTTTGTATTACTTTGTTTGCCGGTATTGCTTATGAACTAAGTTTTGACCGGATGTATGCCAACTCCAAAGACATTTACCGGGTAAACATGCAAACCTCTGCCGATTATAATTACAAAGTATGGGCACAATTACCTAATTCGGTAGGCCCTGCGCTACAGCAAAATATTCCCCAGATAAAATCTGCAACCCGGCTGATAAAACATGATTTTGGTGCCAAAGTATCTTTAAAAACTGATGATAAGAACTTCACCGAAAAGGGATTGTATTTAGCAGATTCAACCGTATTTGCGATGTTCGATTTTCGTTTTACAGAAGGAAATGCACGCACCGCATTTGCACAGCCTAAGTCAATTGTAATTTCCCAATCTGCAAAAGAAAGATTGTATGGCAAAGCACCCGCTTTTGGAAAGCTGATCTATGTAAATAACCGTGACACGTTGCATGTATCAGGCGTATATGCTGATCTGCCGGTTAACAGTACCATTGATTGCGACATGATCTACAATATTATGGATACCTGGTATGGTCAGGATGTTTACTGGAGCAATGCGAGTTATGAAACGTATTGCCAGTTACAGCCTGACGCTAATGTTCAGCAAGTACAGCAACAGGCAACTGCACTTATTGACAAGTATGTAGACAAAGAGAATAAATTCTTTACCAAATTTATTTTTCAACCGCTGGATGCGATACACCTTTATTCCGCCGATATCAGGGAGGGTTATTCTTCCAGGATCGGAAATATCAGCACGGTGAACGCTTTAGCGTTTTTATCAGTTTTAGTGCTGATTATAGCCTGTATCAACTATATGAATTTGGCTACTGCACGTTCCCAAAAGCGTGCAAAAAGTGTTGGTGTAAATAAAGTATTAGGTGCTAACAGTCGTCATCTGCTTTTGCTCTTTTATACCGAAACGGCGTTATTATCGCTCATTGCCATTGTGGTGGGCTGCATACTTGCTTTTGCTGCAGGGCCGCTTTTTCAAACCGTTACCGGAATTGAACTCAGTCCTTCCGCATTTTTTACCACACCCATCTTAATGGGTTTGTTGGCAACATGGCTTTTTGTGACCATTATAGCCGGGAGCTACCCTGCGTTTTCCATGTCAAGTATTTCACCACTTGTTTTAATGAACAAACTGAAATTGAAACATTCCGTTGCGGATCTCATCCGGCGATCGTTAGTGGTGTTTCAATTTTCTGCGTCAGTTATCCTTATTGTTGCCGTTATTGTCGTTTTACAACAGCTCAACTATATCAGCAATAAAGATTTAGGATATAATCCCAACGGCGTGGTGTCTGTTAATATTAAATCGGCACAAAACAAACAACAGGTCGCCGCATTTAAGAACGATCTGCGAAATATGCCCGATGTGGAAAGCTTTTCGGGCGTACAGTCTATCCCCGGTGATGGCGAGAGTGGCAAGAGTGTGAGAAAATCGCCGGCAGCTAAAGACAGAATGCCTGTAAAAACCTGTAATACCGATGGCTCCATTGTAAAGACCATGCAGCTTAAACTGCTGGCAGGACGCACATTACCCGCTGCAATTGCCGAAGGCGATACTACTTGTTATGTATTGTTAAACGAGGCGGTGGTAAAATACTTAGGCTTTCAATCGCCGCGAGATGCTGTGGGACAATTTATCTCCACGGAGATGTCCGACAGAACTGTTATCAGCGGAGTGGTAAGGGATTTTAATTACCAATCATTAAAAAATGAAATAGGTGGTTATGTGTATTATGAAATGAATAAAAGGTCGGAACCGATAAGGACCTTGTTGGTGAGATACCATACCCAAAACACCTCCGGTTTTATGCGTAAGATGCAGAACGTATTTAAGGCCGATATGCCTAATTCGAGTTTTGATTATGAGTTTCTGGATAGCCATATCCAAAACCTGTACACTGCCGAACAGCATACCGCAAGCACGGTAACAGTATTTTCGCTTTTAGCCATATTTGTGGCTTGCCTTGGCTTGTTTGGCCTGGCCGCTTTTATAGCAGAACAGCGTACCAAGGAGATAGGTATAAGAAAGGTATTGGGAGCCAGTGTAACCGGGATTACCAGTTTATTAACCGGTGATTTTTTGAAACTGGTAATTATCTCTATCCTGATCGCCTCACCTATTGCCTGGTATATGCTGAATAAGTGGCTCATGGCATTTACCTACCGTATTCAGATCAGTGCATGGGCTTTTGTAATTGCAGGTTTTACTGCCATTGCGTTTGCATTGCTTACCGTTAGCTCGCATGCCATAAAAGCAGCGGTGGCTAACCCGGTAAAGAGTTTAAGAAGCGAATAGATTTTGGCAGATACTAATTAGCACAGAGTATAAAAATAAAATTCAGATAAAATGATAAAGAGTTATTTAAAAACAGCGTGGCGTTTTTTGCTGAAGAACAAAACCTTCAGTTTTATAAACATAGTGGGGCTGGCAACAGGCACTTTGTGCTGCCTGTATATGCTTTTGTATGTGCAGGATCAGTACAGTTATGATAAGCAGCATAAGGATGCCGCAGATATTTATCGGGTAAACACCGCCCTTGTACTTACGGGCGATGTTCACAAAATGTCTACCGCCTCACCACCGATAGCGCCTGCAATAAAGGCGGAGTTCCCTGAGGTTTTGCAGTATACCCGCGTCATCTCTACTGAACTGCTCGGCGCAAAAAGGCACCTGTTGCGCTACAAGGAAAAATCGTTCTATGAGAAAGACGCCATGTACGTGGATTCCACATTCTTTGATATCCTTACCTATCATTTCGTAAAGGGTAACCCCGCAAGTGTGCTGGCCGAGCCTTACAGTATAGTGCTGTTAAAACCGGTAGCTGAGAAGCTGTTTGGCAACGAGGATCCCATTAATAAATTAATTGAGATCAATGACTCCTGGGGTAAATATGATTTCAAAGTAACAGGAGTAGTAGACGAAAGCCTGGGCAAATCATATATCAAGGCCAATATGTTTATTACCATGAATAGTGGGGGCATGGGTAGTTACGTTCGCCAGGATAATACCTGGTCGGGTGATAATTTTACCACATCGTTTATAAAAGTTCGCCCCGGTACTGATGCGGCCGCTTTAGAGAAAAAGTTTCCAGCATTTTTAAATTCACATGGAGGCGATCAGTTCAAAAACATAGGTATGCAGAAAACGCTGTTATTACAGCATGTAACCAGTTTGCATACCACACCGGGTTATGATGTAGAGTTCACTAAATCAGTTAATCCATCCTTCCTTTATATACTGATCATTATAGCTGTGCTGATACAGGTTATCGCCTGCATTAATTTCATGAATTTATCTACCGCGCGTGCATCTAAACGTGCCAAGGAGGTTGGCGTGCGCAAGGTGATAGGTGCAGGCAAAGGCGATCTGATAAAGCAGTTTTTGGGCGAGTCCTTTTTGTTATCGTTCATCGGGGTAAGTGTGGCCCTGCCATTACTTCTATTGGCAATGCCTTATCTTAACCAACTTACCAATACGCAGATACAACTGGCCTTTTTTAGTGATTACCGGCTATGGGTAATGCTTTTTAGCCTTATGATAGTTACAGGTGTGGTTGCGGGCAGCTATCCGGCATTTTATTTGTCGGCATTCCAGGCTATAAAGGTTATTAAAGGTAATTTTACCAGCCAGGTATCTGCAGCTGGCATACGTCGCTCCCTGGTAGTTTTTCAGTTTGTTTTATCCGTAGTACTTATCTCGGGTATTATTGTCATCTACAGTCAACTCAATTACATTAAAAATAAGGACCTCGGGTTTAGTACTGATCAAAAGCTGGTATTTAACTTTTATACCGGGGACGCGCAAAGCAAGATGGATCCGTTTGCCAATGATCTGCGTCAGTTGGCCGAAGTGAAAAATGTTACTAAAGCGGATAATTACCTGAGTCAGTTTATCCTGCACGATCATGGTGTATATCCGGAAGGGGGCAATATGAGTGCCGCTATTGACGCGCAAAACATAGCCTGCGATAAATACTTCGTTAAGGCAAATGGTATAAAAATTATCAGCGGCCGCGATTTTAATGACAGCGACTCCGGTAAGGTGCTGATAAACCAAACCCTGCTCAAAAGGCTGGGGTTAAATATGAACAATGCCATAGGTGCCAGGCTTTACAGTCAATATGGCACCGATCCGGCGAGTTATGTAACCGTAGCCGGAGTAATGAAGGATTTTAACTATAACTCATTACATAATGATGTAAGGCCATTTATGCTGGTGTATGGCCCTAACCATGATGATCTTACAGCAATGACAGTAGCTGTTAACAGTAAAAATTATAAGCAACTGTTAAGCAAAATGCAGGCGATATGGCAGAAGGACCTGCCCGGCGAGCC
The DNA here is from genome assembly GCF_016522075.1 of Mucilaginibacter segetis. Lineage (GTDB taxonomy): Bacteria > Bacteroidota > Bacteroidia > Sphingobacteriales > Sphingobacteriaceae > Mucilaginibacter > Mucilaginibacter segetis. The sequence goes on from NZ_JAEHFW010000001.1 coordinate 202,145, forward strand.
ATTTGAATACACATTTATGGATGATGAGGTGCAGAAGCAATACCAAACAGAGATCACTTTATCGCAGATCATTAATTCATTTACGCTTATCGCTATAATAATTTCATGCCTTGGCTTGTTTGGTTTGGCTGCCTTTAGCGCCGAGCAGCGAAATAAGGAAATAGGTATTCGTAAGGTTTTAGGAGCCAGTACAGGGGGTATTGTGCAGCTGTTGTCAAAAGATTTTTTGAAGCTGGTATTAATAGCCATTTTAATTGCTACACCAATTGCCTGGTGGGGCATGAGTAAATGGTTGCAGGATTTTGCCTATAAAATTACCATAAGCTGGTGGATGTTTGCGCTGGCCGGGGTATTAGCTATAATGATTGCACTGGTTACAGTGAGTAGCCAGGCTATAAAGGCCGCATTAACCAATCCTGTTAAGAGTTTAAAAGCGGAATAGTCATAGCAGGAATTAAATATAAAAAAAGCTGAAAGGGTCATCCTTTCAGCTTTTTTTGCTTTTTAAGCCTCCGGCTAATTAGCAATATTGTTCAAATGCGCCAATAAGGTTGTCGGCGATCATCTGTGCCGGGCGGCCTTCTATCTGGTGACGCTCTATAATGTGAACCAGTTTGCCATCTTTAAACAATGCCATTGATGGTGATGACGGCGGATAAGGCAGCATTAAATTACGTGCAGCATCAACCGCTTCTTTTTCCATACCGGCAAAAACTGTAACCAGTTTATCCGGATGTTTTTCATTTTGTGAAGCGATCTTCGCTGCCGGGCGCGCATTTGCTGCCGCGCAACCGCAAACGGAATTAACCATTACAAATACGGTGCCTTCGCTTTTTATAGCCTTCTGTACCGACTCCGCATCTTTCAATTCTTCAAAACCAACTTTGGTAAGGTCTTCCCTCATCGGGGCTACTAAATATTCAGGATACATATCTTCTTTACTTTAATTATTTACAAAAATATTAAATCATTCAATAAAATGTAAGATAAGGCAGAATATTACCAATATATTGACGTTAGGGTTATATTCAGATTAAAAAGTGATATAAAATATAAATTTTTTATATTGCATCGTTGGTAACAACAACCCCCTTAATTAATTAAACTATAGAGAAATTTTAAGCCCAAAATCAGGTCATGAACCTTTTTACACGTAATAATGATGCCCGGCAACGGGTTGTACAGGTAAAAGCAAAACATTTTAATAATTTAAGATTAGGCATAGCCGCGGTACTGGTAATAGTAATGATACTGATGTCAGTAATTATTCGTCTTAACAGCGAAGCTGTAAAAACGAGCCAGGAAAACAGCAGGCTGCAATCACAACTGGCACTTCTGCAAAGCCAGGTGAATAAAGAGTCAGAACAGTCTGACCTGCTAACCGCTCAAAAAATGGGCGAAAAGGAAAAAGCGGTTGGGTATATTGAAAGTATAGAATCAAAGCTAAAAAGAATAAATACTTACCTGAGCAAGCGTGGCCTGCGCAGTATCACTTTTCAGAAAATAAGCTTAACTACTCCTAAAAGCGAATCGACCCTTTACGGAGAATTTGATAAATATCTGGACAGGCTGGTTAACAATATCGCTTACATGCCAATGGGCTATCCTCGGTTAAGTTCATTTACTTCATTTTTTGGTTATCGTGGCAATCCGTTTGATTTTGGCGGCAAGGAGTTTCATCCGGGTATTGATTTTAAAGGCCACCGGGGCGATCCGGTAAAATGCACCGCAAGTGGCAGGGTGGTATTTGCAGGCCGCGCCGGGGGATATGGCAACTGTATACGTATTAAACATGCCAACAACCTGGAAACCGTGTACGGGCATCTTTCAAAAATTGGTGTAAAAGTAGGGCAGCGTGTTACCGTGGGTGATGTTATTGGTAAGGTAGGCTCAACCGGCCGCTCAACCGGTCCGCATCTGCATTACGAGATACGTAAGAACGGACGCCCGGTTAACCCTAAACATTATCTGAGTTTGAATATGTAAGTTTTTCTATCAGGCTAAAATATTAAAGAGCGATGGACTAATATCTATCGCTCTTTCTGTTTGAAGAAAAAATCAATCATCACAACTGCGTAATCAAATAACTCGTATTTCATTAAAATATTTATATTCACTATTTTTGTAAAAAAATCAATAATATGTCAACAGTAGAAACTGCATACGTTAAGAACAAAGTGAAAGACATTTCACTGGCCGCCTGGGGCCGCAAGGAAATTGAACTGGCCGAGGCCGAGATGCCCGGTTTAATGGCGCTGCGTAAAGAGTACGGCCCTTCAAAAATATTAAAGGGTGCCCGTATTGCAGGTTGCTTACACATGACTATCCAAACAGCGGTTTTAATAGAAACTTTGATAGAACTGGGTGCTGAAGTTACCTGGTCATCATGTAATATATTCTCTACACAGGATCACGCCGCAGCAGCAATTGCAGATGCAGGCATATCGGTGTACGCCTGGAAAGGCATGAACGAAAAGGAATTTGACTGGTGTATTGAACAAACCTTATTTTTTGGCGAAGACCGCAAACCATTGAACATGATTTTAGACGATGGCGGCGATTTGACCAATATGGTTTTTGATAAATACCCTGAACTGATTGCCGGCATTAATGGTTTATCAGAAGAAACCACCACCGGTGTACATCGCTTATATGAGCGTATGAAAGCCGGAACATTACCAATGCCTGCCATTAACGTTAACGACTCAGTTACCAAATCGAAATTTGATAATAAATATGGCTGCCGCGAATCGTTAGTGGATGCTATCCGTCGTGCTACTGATGTAATGATGGCCGGTAAGGTAGCCGTTGTTTGCGGTTATGGTGATGTGGGTAAAGGTTCTGCCGATAGCTTACGTAACGCGGGTGTTCGTGTTATTGTAACCGAGATCGATCCGATTTGTGCTTTACAGGCCGCTATGGAAGGTTTCGAAGTTAAAAAGTTAACTACCGCTATTAAAGAAGCTGATATTGTGGTTACCGCAACTGGTAATAAAAATATAGTGCGTGAGCAACACTTCCGTGCGTTAAAGGATAAGGCCATAGTTTGTAACATCGGCCACTTTGATAACGAGATTGACATGGCCTGGTTAAACGGTGCCTACGGTAGCACTAAAAATGAGATTAAACCACAGGTTGATAAATACACCGTTGACGGTAAGGATATTATCATTTTAGCCGAGGGCCGTTTGGTTAACTTAGGTTGCGCTACAGGCCACCCAAGCTTTGTAATGAGTAACTCATTCACCAACCAAACCTTAGCTCAAATTGAGCTTTGGACCAATGACGATGCTTACGAAAATAAAGTGTATACACTACCTAAACACCTGGATGAAAAAGTTGCCCGTTTACATTTGGAAAAAATTGGTGTTGAACTGGAAGTTTTAGATCAGGATCAGGCGGAGTATATCGGCGTAACTGTTGAAGGGCCGTTTAAGCCTGAATACTACCGTTATTAAGGGATTAAAGACTTTTTAGAGTCAGGAATCAGGATGAATAAAGGGATGTGGTTTGAGCCATGTCCCTTTGTTGTATAATCACTATCTTACAGCAACTCATACGATTCCCTTATCCAGCTAAATAATTGGGGACGCAGTTCGCTTACATCACTTAAACGGATATTGTGCTGAAAACGTCCTGCCGTAGCTATGCTTTTATGTATAACAGGGTTTTCTATTTTTTGCGCGGAGTAAAACTTCAGGTCGAGCACTTTTTGCATCGGGCGGATAACAAAAAACGTTTGCCGGTGTACAAACGTGATACAATTAGGGGTAGTGCCCACCAGCACCTCGGGCCAGTCGGCAACCTCGGCCAGTAATTTATCAAACAATAAAATTAGTTCAGCAGATTTGCCTTTAAACAGATCATCCAAACTTATTTTGGCACAGTAATGCCTTTGACTCTCGCTGATCAGTTCCCGTTCGCATTTAGGGCATGTCCAGGACATAGTTGTTTATTGTACTATAAAAATAAATGATCTGACATTACTGTGCAATTATTATACCTGCCATTATATTTAGCGTAATAAGGTTAAATGCCCCGAAATAATGCTGCATTTTTTAATATTGATAATATAATAATACACCCCTGCGGGTAATGGTTTGCCGTATAGCGTTCCGTCGAAAGGGGTGGCATATCCTTTAGATTGAAATACCAATTGCCCGTTATGATTGTATATGCTTACTGTTCCGGTGCTGTAGTTTTCAAATCCTTTTATCATCCAGTAATCGTTTACACCATCGCCGTTAGGAGTAAAGGTGTTGGTGATATTGTTAACAAAAGCACCTACTGATACCTTCACTTCGGTTCTTGCACTTTCGCAGCTCCCGTAAGTTAGCGTTACATAATAACGGCGGCTATCTGTCACGTTAATATTAAAGGTGCCGCCGCGAACTTCAGCAATTGGTTGTGTGCTGGTTTCGGTATCATACAAACGGTATAACGCTGTTGGGTACGGATCGTTCACCTTAATCATTGCTTCACCTTTATTGCACAGGTCGATGTCATTAACTGAAGGAGTTGGCGGGACAAGATGAATATCTTCGATAATGTATTTTAGCTCCGCCAGATCGCAGCCGCCGTCAGTAATGCGCAATAGATACTTACCGGGAGATAAATTGTCGATATAGGGTTGCGAACCGATAGTGTTTCCGGCCTCATCTAACCACTGGTAAGTATAGGTTAACGAACCTCCCGTAACGGTAGTTGCCGATACGCTTCCGGTGCCTATGCCACATTCTATATTGGCAGCAATACCCGGTTGTACCACTTTAAATTCCGGGTACGCTTCTATGGTGTAATCCTGATAGAAATTTTCGCAGCCATATTGGTCGGTCAGGAATAATTTATAGGTACCGGCAGGTAAAAATTGCACGGTTTTATCAAAGCCTACGGTTATACCCGAAGTATTAACCCAACGGTAGGCAGCAGGCTGCGAAGGCGCATTATCGGTATTAAGGGTAATGGTACCGGTACCGAATGCCGCGCATGAAGGCGTTTTGGTGTAAGCAAATACAGGAAAACTAATGGGTGGCAGTAATTCTATGGTAAAAGTATAAGTCCGGCTGCAGGAAGCACTGCTGATGGTAAGTTGGTAATTCCCTGCCGATACCTCTTTGAGATCGAGGGAGGTACTTATGATGGTGTTACTTCCGTCATCCCTCCTCCACGCAAAACTGGTGGCCCCTGTAGCCTTTAATCCGGTAATAGATCCGTTATCACCACCGCAGGTAGCCGACTGTACATTAATAGTTGAATTATCTAATGATAATACCCCATTAACGCTATTTATAGTGATGGTAGTAGTTGATATGGGTACGCACAGCCCGCCACTCACCGTCAATATGTACTTACCCGGCGGTGCACCTGTAAGATCGACATTAGTGCCAACCTGTATGTTTTGCTCGTTTGTCCAGCTATAAGTTAAATTACTGCCATTAACCTGTATGTTTTTTATAGATCCGTCGAAATTGTAGCAAGTAGCATCTTGTACAATCATGTTATCGGTATTGATGGCTACATCATTTACAGCGGGAATTTCTATCGCAGTTGAAAATACCGGACTGCACTGGCTGTCATCAATAACCTTTAGGGTGTAAATGCCTGGCGGCTGATCGGTAAGATCGGCAGTAGTGGCCACCTCTTGCTGCTGCTGATTTTGCCAGCTGTATTTTACATTGGTACCTGATACGATGATGCCGGTAATAGCTCCCTTGCTTTCGTAACATTTGGAAGAGGTAATTATTTGATTGGACTGATCAAGAGAAGGGCCGGTGTTGTTGTTAATAATTACCGGGCCATATTTGCTTTCGCAACCGTCTGCTGTTATTGCATAAAAGGTATATTCTCCCGCAGCGAGGTTTTCAATATCAAGTGTATGGCTAACCAGTTTATTGTCTTTATCATACCAGTTGTATGTAAGGGTTTTATGATCTGTTGTGTAAGCATACAACCCTTTAATTGCACCGTCTTGTTTGTCACATGAGGTGTTGTAGGTTGTCATGAAAGCATCAATTATTTGGGGTTTTAGGTCTTCTATGGTAATATAGTCCGATTCTACAGTACAATACTTTCCTGCAATTAACTTATACCTTCCGGGCGGGGCATTTACCAATTGCAACTCCGTTGACATAACTTTCCCTTTATCATCAACCCATTTAAAAGTGTCTGTATTTTTGACAGTAACGCCGGTTATCATTCCGCTTTGTCCGCAATCAGCGTTGGTTACCTGTAATTTTGAAATATTAATTTCAGGCTTTGTAAAATTTGATGATATATTGCCTGCATGTGCATTTGCCAGAATGCTACCTGTAGGAGCTGTGCTAAAAGTATATTTCCAATTGCCCGCTGCATCGGCAGTAGTTGATCCTATATAAGTTTGAGGGGAACAATTTACACAATCATCACTTGTAAAAACATCAACTAATGCATTTGCACTGGTAGTGCCAGATATGTATTCGCCTGTATTTGCTGTTATTGAAATTTGCGGTAATGTAAGATTGTTTATATATTCTTTATAGTTGATGCACTTAAAGGAGTTTCTTATGAGCTTTATATTGGGGGTGTTATTTGCAACTACGCCAACGTCTGAATAAGCAAAAATATTACCTGATGCCGGGTTAACGTCGCCAATTGTTACTGTTGCTGCAACCTGATCAAGTCTTATCCCTGTTCCTTCGCCCGGATGTGCTTTTTTTAAATTTAACGGTAATGTGGCAGACCGGTCTGTGCCAAACCAATTATGGTTAATGGTAAGGTTACCGCCAAAGCTTGCAAAAGCCATACCTCCTAATCCTTCGCCATAGTGTGAAATTAAATTGTCAGAAACGGTTATATCTACATTTTGCGGCTGTGGTTTAAAGCTATCAGCAAAAATCGATAAATATGTGCCGCTGCCGGAGTGCCAGGTAGAAACCCCATCAACACCTACCGCAAAGTTATTATACTTAATGTTAACGATGCTGGCTGTGCTTGCGGATGACAGCGTAATATATAAACCCGAAAAAGAAGTATTGCCCGCATTTTCGTCGCCAATGGTAACATTTATTACATCATCTAATGTTATGAAACCACTGCAAACAGGATCTAACGTAGAACTTACAGGGTTTAATCCGAAAATATTATTGGCTATATAAATATCCTGATCTGAAGTTAGTAAAATGGCATTATATTTATACCCATTTATCACATTTCCTTTGTTTTGGCTGCCAAATACAATGTTTTGGGAGTTTTTAATGTTTATAGCAGTTTTTTCCGCGCCATCCGGATCAGAAATGCAGGGATTAGAAGTGTCCCACAAAAATAAACCGTAAAATTCTATCTGGTCAATATTATCACCTGCAAACACAGTAAGCGCATTTGTGCTTCTGAAAGTTTTTATAGTTATTTTAGCATTGCTTATCCCTATTTTATTGCCGGGTTGTGTGCTGCCATCAATAACCAGGTTAGAAGAAAGTTTTGGAAGATCAGTTAATATAACAATAGTCCTGCCCGTTTCACTCACATCGGGCAGGTTAAATTTTATAAAATCTTTCTCAGCAGTGCCGTTAGCAGCTGCTAAAGTTAAAGCCTCGCGTAAAGTGCCCGGGCCGCTGTCGGCATTGCTGGTTACCACAAAATCTTCAGCACATATACGAAAAGACAGCAAAGAAAGAAGAAAAAAAAAGAATAAGGTTAATCTGCCGGTCATCGTAAAAATTGCAGTAGCCAAAATACAAAACCATTGCTGCAATTAGCAAAAGGATGTGGTAATTAATTTAAAATAAGTTTAAAATACACAATGCTTGGCATGGTAGATGTGGTTATATAGCTAAACAAATTCTTTAATAAATAAGGATAGGCGGAAAGCCTTAAACAGAGTAGAAATTAAACTTAAAACAGAGAAGATGAGATCCGAAAAAATCAGTGCAGGAGATTTTAAAGAAGACAACAACGAAACATCAGTAGCAAACTCTGCTCATGCCAGCGGTTTAGGTGGCGCTTTGGCAGTTGAAAATTTATTTAGTCAGGCTAAATTTAATAATCTTTACAAAAAGTCAAATATTACAGGTAAAAGTATGCCCAACAAACTTGCGCAAATAAGTAGCAGTATATTTAACTGATACTTTAAAAAGCAAAAAAGCGGTCTGTAAAAAACAGTCTTTCTTTATAAAAGTTCCGCTTGTTAAAATGGAATAATGATATTTACACTTTTAATATTCCTTTGTAGCTTATGACACGCTTATCCGTAAACATTAATAAAATAGCCACACTGCGTAACTCACGAGGTGGCAATAATCCCGATCTGATTCAGGTAGCGAAGGATTGTGAACGTTTTGGGGCGCAGGGTATAACCGTACACCCACGGCCGGACGAGAGGCATATCAGGTATGATGATGTATTCGAATTAAAAAAAGTTGTTACTACAGAATTTAATATAGAGGGGAATTGCCAGGAGCAAAAATTTATTGATCTGGTATTGGCCAATAAACCCGAACAGGTTACTTTGGTTCCGGATGCTTTAGGACAAATAACATCAAATCATGGCTGGGATACCATAACCAACCAGCGTTACCTGCACGATATGATAAAGGTTTTTAAAGATGCAGGTATACGGGTATCTATATTTGTTGACCCGGTTATTGAAATGGTAGAGGCCGCTGCCACCACCGGAACCGACCGTATTGAGTTATATACCGAAGCTTATGCCACGCATTTTCATCAAGGGAATGAACTGGCAATTGCACCTTACATTAAAGCAGCAGAAACTGCCGCCAAACTTGGATTGGGCATTAACGCAGGTCACGATCTTGACTTGCAAAACCTGCAATATTTTGCTCAAAAAATTCCCGCGCTTGCAGAGGTAAGCATTGGCCATGCCTTAATAAGCGATGCGTTGTATTACGGGCTGGAGAACACTATACAAATGTACCTGCAGCAACTGACTAACGTATAATAGTGAGATTTCCCGAAATATTACAGGTATCGCTTAGGCTGATAATGTAAAAATAGGAGCCGGCCTCCAGTTTCTCTCCGTTATATGTTCCGTTAAACGGATTAGCATATCCCCTGGATTGAAATACCTGCTGTCCGGCTCTGTTAAAAATTTTTATCACTGCTTTAGGATATTCCTCTATATGCTGTATTTGCCAGTAATCGTTTATACCATCCCCATTTGGGGTGAAGGTATTTGGTATATCTGTAGCAAGTAAGCTTACACTAATCCTTACAGGCGTGCGTGTGCTCTCACATTCTCCGGAAAGCTGGCTTACGTAATAAGTATGAGTTTTATCTATCTGAATATTAAAAATGCCACCCTTTTGTTCAATCAGCGGTATTACACTATCTTTTGAATAATATAACCGGCATGTGGCATCCTGTACCAAGCCGGTAACTACTATTCTTCCCAAACCGGTACTGCATACCTGCACGTCAGGAACAACCGGAGCTGAAGGGGCAGGAACTTCATCAACTACATAAGTTCCATATAATATCTCGCAATAATCATTACTTAAATATAAACGATAAGTGCCCGGACTCAGATTAGTAACATAATCTTCAGTTCCTACAGTTTCATCGTTACTGTTTACCCACCGGCGGGCTATAACAGTATAATCGCTCATGAGTTTTATAGAGCCACTGTTTTGTCCGGTGCAAGAATTATTCACCGTTACGTCAAATGTTTTAAAGTCGGGTGCACGAGGGCCCAGATCATAACTAAATTGCGTATCCGGCCAGTCATATTGGCCATGGCAATAGGTTCCTACGGTTAACGTATAAACACCGCCGGGCACGTTGGTGAAATCCGGCGTGTTATTAACTACTTCGCCAAGCTCGTTGCGCCATGTATATATTAGAAAGGGGATATTTTTTATACCTGTTACCGAACCTTTAGTTGTACAGGTAGCTGGCACAACTATCTGATCTTTTGTATTAAAATCATCCGGATAACCTTTTTTCAAGTTGTCTATAAAAAAACTGGAACTATAAGTTTCGCCACATCCGCTTTCGTCTGTTACCATTAACCTGTAGGTATTTGCTCCAACGTCCATAAGATCCTTTTCGTGGCTTACTACTTTGTTAAAGTTATCATACCAGGTATAGGATATCTTACCCACTCCCGCCACGCTAATACCGGTAATGTTAGCGTGTGCATTGCCGCAGAACGGATGTACAATGTCTACCTTCGATTCATCTATCACTGGCCCGCCAATATTTTTCAGATGAATAGGTCCGTAAGTATATGGGCATGCTTCGCCATCGTATTCAATTTTTAAGGTATAGTCTCCGTTGGGAACGTTCGTAAGATCTAATGAGGTTCCCCATTGTTTGTAATTTTTGTCAGTCCAGGTGAATTTCTGTTTAGGGTTGGGGTTTTTTATTACAAAACCTTTTATTGACCCATTTTTTTGTCCGCAGGTTTCATCTGTGGTTTTAATATTTGAGGCATCAACCATTATTTGCCCCGTACCGGAAACCGTATATATAGAAGAGAAAAAAAAGTCGCAGATGTTATCGTCATAAACCTGTAAACGGTATCTGCCGGGGGGGATGTTTAAAAGATCAGCATTGTCATATTGATAGCGGTTATTCCTGGTGTCAACATTGGCCCAAATATAAGTTATTGGGGCATCCGAGGTGACTTTTATTCCCGTAATTGAGCCGTTACTATCTTCGCATGTTCCTGGAGTTACTTTAACAGCGGTTTCGTCAATAAATGGCCCGGTAGTGTTTTTGATAATAACCGGCCCGAATGTTTTTACTTCGGAATTTCCGGATTGCGTATAAGTTAGCGTATAATAACCATACGGAATGTTAATAAGATCAATGGAATTTCCAACTACTGTATTGCTTTTATCTCTCCATTCATAAATAAAAGAGGGATCGCCTTTTAATCCCGTAATGCTACCGTCAGCATTTTTGCAGGTAGACATTTTTATAACCATGTTTGATGCGTCAATATCGGGCAACGCGGCGTATTGTCTGACGGGAATAATTTTAGAAAAACCGGATTTGCAGGATGTTTTTAAAATATTTGTAGTTATGATTGATGCATATCCTTTAGCGGATATCAAAACTAATAAACCATATATTATAGTTCTTCGCAAAATCAACTTAATTTTTAGCAAATTACAAAATATCCTCTGTAAAACCATTGTCACTATAACATTACTCAATTGTTATTCGACGGTAATATTGTACCTTTGCCGTAAAATTTTAGGGCCACTTATTTAAATGAAGCTGAACATAAATTACCAGGAAAAATTCCAGCAAAGGCACATTGCGCCTAACCAAGCCGATACCGATAAAATGTTAAAAACTATCGGTGTAGGAACAATTGATGAGCTGATAACTCAAACCATTCCTCAACAAATAAGATTAAAAGCGTCGCTTAATTTACCGGCCGCTAAAAGTGAGTTTGATTACCTTAATGATCTCAAACGGACAGCTTCAAAAAACCGGGTGTTTAAATCGTATATAGGTCAGGGATATTATGATGTGATTGTGCCTGGCGTTATACAACGCAACATTCTGGAAAATCCCGGATGGTACACGCAATATACCCCTTACCAGGCCGAGATTGCACAGGGCCGTTTGCAGGCGTTATTGAATTTCCAGACCATGGTTATTGACCTTACCGGGATGGAAATTGCTAATGCATCGTTACTTGACGAGGGTACTGCTGCTGCCGAGGCTATGTTTATGCAATATAGTTTACGTAAAAATCAAAAATCCAACGTGTTTTTTGTTTCGGAAGAACTTTTCCCGCAAACTATTGATATTTTAAAAACCCGAAGCGAACCTTATGGTATAAAACTACAAATCGGCAATCATCAAAACGTTGAACTAACCGATGAAATGTTTGGCGCTATTGTGCAATATCCGGCAGGTAACGGCGCTGTTTACAACTATACCGGTTTTGCTGCCGCGTTGCATGAAAAAGGCATAAAGCTTACGGTTGTTGCTGATATAATGAGCCTTGTGCTTTTAACGCCTCCGGGTGAGTGGGGTGCCGATATTGTGGTGGGCAGTACACAACGTTTTGGCGTTCCAATGGGTTTTGGCGGTCCGCATGCAGCTTTTTTTGCTACTAAAGAAGAATACAAACGAGCTATCCCCGGGCGAATCATAGGGGTTACTATTGATGCAGCCGGTAATTATGCGTTACGTATGGCTTTGCAAACCCGTGAGCAGCACATCCGCAGGGATAAAGCAACCTCAAATATTTGTACCGCCCAGGCTTTACTGGCTATTATGGCTGGTATGTATGCGGTATATCACGGCCCGCAAGGGGTAAAGCTGATTGCTGAAAGAATACATGGCTTAACGGTATTGCTGGCTTCTTGCTTAAATGAATTAGGCTACGAGCAGTTAAATGATGTGTATTTCGATACTTTAAAATATGACGTTGGTGAATTGGCCGGTTCCATACATTCCGAAGCATTAAATAACGAAGTTAACCTGAACTACAAAGGCTCGGTAATTACCATCTCAGTTAATGAAACCACCGCTCCTGAGGATATAAAAACGCTTGTTCGTTTATTTGCGAAAGTTAAAGGTAAAACCCTTGCCGATGCTAACTTTGACGGCCTTAAAGAAAATATAGAATCAGTAATACCTGCTGATTTGCAACGCACTTCGGCATACTTAACGCACGCTTTATTTAACTCGCACCATTCCGAACACGAAATGCTGCGTTATATTAAATCTTTAGAAGCAAAGGATCTTTCGCTTTGTCACTCCATGATTGCCTTAGGTTCATGTACCATGAAACTTAACGCTACTACCGAGATGGTACCGGTTACCTGGGCGGAGTTCAGCAAGATGCACCCATTTGCACCAACCGATCAGGTTGGAGGATATATGCAGCTTTTTGATGAACTGAACCGATGGCTAAGCGAGATCACCGGGTTTGCAGCTATGAGCCTGCAGCCAAATGCAGGCGCGCAGGGCGAATATGCCGGGTTGATGGTTATACGTGCCTATCATAATGACAGGGGTGATGGCCACCGTAATATCGCTTTAATTCCTTCATCAGCTCACGGTACCAACCCAGCATCCGCAGCAATGGCCGGGATGAAGATAGTGGTGGTGAAATGTGATGAATATGGTAATATTGATGTTGCCGACCTTAAAGCTAAAGCCGAACAATATAAAAATGAATTGAGCTGCCTGATGGTAACTTATCCTTCAACACATGGTGTGTTTGAGGAATCCATTATTGAGATATGTGAGATCATACACGCTAACGGCGGACAAGTGTATATGGATGGTGCCAATATGAACGCGCAGGTTGGGCTAACAAGTCCGGCTAATATTGGTGCGGATGTTTGCCACCTTAATTTGCACAAAACGTTTTGCATACCGCACGGCGGTGGCGGCCCTGGCATGGGGCCTATTGGTGTAGCCAAACATTTGGTTCCATACCTGCCCGGGCATGCCGTAGTTGATATTGATAACGGAAAAGCCATTCACGCTGTTTCCGCGGCGCCATGGGGCTCGGCATCTATATTGATCATATCACATGCTTATATCGCCATGATGGGTAGCCAGGGCTTAACTGATGCCACACGTTATGCCATACTTAATGCTAACTATATAAAAACGCGTTTAAAAGATCACTACAAAGTATTGTACACCGGTAAAAATGGCCGTTGCGCACATGAGATGATCTTAGATTGCCGGTCATTTAAAGCATTTGGCGTCGAGGTTACTGATATAGCCAAGCGTTTAATGGATTATGGTTTCCATGCGCCAACGGTGTCGTTCCCGGTTGCGGGTACGGTGATGGTAGAGCCTACGGAGTCGGAGCCAAAGCATGAGCTTGACCGTTTCTGCGATGCCATGATATCTATTCGTCATGAGATCGAAGACGTAGAAAAGGGATTATCGGATAAAACAGATAACCCGCTTAAAAATGCGCCGCACACTGCCGCTGTAATAACCGGTAATGAATGGGAGCATCCGTATACCCGTCAAAAAGCGGCGTTCCCGTTGCCTTATGTGGCTGCTTATAAATTCTGGCCGTCGGTTGGCAGGGTGAATGATACTTATGGCGATAGAACGCTTATTTGTTCATGCCCGCCGCTTACCGATTATGAATTTGAGGAAAGCGAAGTTACCACACCCGAATACGGAACGTAATGCTATTTTGTCTATAATATATATTAGCGAATGTAAATAATTGTAAATTAAGGCTCTTTTTTAGGAGCCTTTTTTAATGACATATAAATAATGGTAGCGAAAACACCTGAACCGCCTTATTACGTGGTGATATTTACATCGGTACGTACCGGGGTAGATGATGGTTATAATGATATGGCAGCCGAAATGATGCAACTTGCTGCTCAGCAGGAGGGCTTTTTGGGAGTGGAATCGGCAAGAAATGAATTGGGAATAACCATTTCTTATTGGGAAAATGCAGAAGCCATTAAAAATTGGAAAACCAACAGCCAACATTTAGTGGCACAAAAATATGGTCGGGAAACATGGTATGCATCCTATAAAGTGCGTATAGCGAAGGTAGAGCGCGATTATGCATATTAATACGTGAAAAAAATATCAAAAATATTAAATTACAACCAAATAGAGTATAACCTTTTAATTGCCATTCCGTATAAATTATATATATGAGCCCTAATACCAGCAAATCTGTAAGTGTTTTGTTAGTCGACGATGACGAGATCAACAATTTTATTTCTATTAAGTTGATTAAGAAGGCTTTATTAAACACAGAAATAATGGCTTGTCTGAATGGTAAGTTTGCTATTGATCAATTATCCGAGATACAGCGTAAGGATCCTGATAAGTTACCCGATTATATTTTGCTGGATATTAATATGCCTATCATGAATGGCTGGGAGTTTTTGGACGAATACAAGCGTTTAAACCTCGACCCGTTAGGTAAAAGTAAAATTTATATCATTTCGTCATCGGTTTTCAGCAATGATATCAACAAGGCCCGTTCTTACCCGCTGGTTAAAGATTTTGTATCAAAACCACTTAACGTAGAAAAAATAAAAGAACTTTTTGGCGTTAATACTTAAACCGGTATAACGGTAAACTGATCATCCTGATATTTGACAGTTCCTATAGCTGATGATCGTGCATGATAAAACAAGCAGATGTAATTTTCAGCCGCCGCTTTTTTACCATATTCCTGTCGTAATTCCATTGCTTTATGGCCATCATAATCATATTTGGCAATAAATTTTCTCAACAATTGTTCAGGTTCCGGTAATTCATCACCTCCAAAAAATACCTTTTTACCTTCCAGCTCCATCCAAAATACCTGATGAAATTTACTGTGCCCGCCTGATAATTCATATTTTATTCCGGGCATCAATTGGCCGTTGCCATCTACAAAAGTTAATTTGGCTGTAGCCTGCAAGGCTTCAAAAATTTCCTTGTGGTAGGATGACGAGCTTCCGGTTAATGCAAACTCCCATTCTTTACTTTGTATAACATGCTGTGCGTTCGGAAAACTTGGTTCCAGCTTGCCGTACCGGTCTACAACCAAACCGCCGGAGTGGTCATAATGCAGGTGCGACATCAGCACCAGAGTAACGTCCTCCGGCTCGAAACCGGTGTTACGGATGTGCTGATGTATCAGTAACTCATCACGGGTATCCTTATAGCCTAAACCGGCATCCAATATAATCAGATCGGTTTCGGTTTTTATTAAAAAGGGGTTTACATGTATAAATAAAGATGCGGGCCTGTCTTTCTTTTGATCAGTTTCCGGATTAAACGGAATGAACTTTTTTGTAGCGTCAACAGAATATGAGCCTTCGCCCAATGCGTAAATTTCCATAATTTTTAAACTGTACAAAGATAACCAGTAACGCCAATAACTGTTTAAGTAGTTTAATAAATGACGTTATAACCAACTTTAAACCCTACGTTGTTTTTATACGAAGGGCTAACCTTTAATAAGTTTGTTTAAAGTATTTATCCGCTTGTTATCTTTTGGTCTGTCAAAAAGATGCAGTATTCTTATTTGTTCGTTTATGGTAGGTACATTTAACGAAATTTTATCCAGGTGTATCCGGTGGTAATCATTAATAATAAGCGGTATCCATTCATTGTCCTTTTTTATTTCCAGGTCACCCATCACTTCTACATCCATTAATGGGAATTTAAAACGTGCAAAGTTTGAACGAAACAAATTCACTTCTTTTAATATGGGATTGATTTCTTGTTTATCATGCCAGGCAAGTTGGAGCTTATCGGAATTATCTCTGGTGGTTAAAATATCTATATCGGAAGTGTCGCCAATATCGAAACCTGATAATACTATACCTGCTGCGCCTATAACAAAGAAATCTGCCGATATAGTTTCTAATACAGGTGCCGCCTCGTTAAGGGTATTTATTATTTTTTGTTTTGGTTGTATTATCATAATCTATATCAGCAAAATTAGCTGATAAGTTTGTAACTTTTAGGAATATATGGCGTCATTATTTATATAAAAATAAAAAATATTTGGATATACGAATTTTATCGTACATCTTTGTACGAAGATATTCGTATATAATATAGAGTATGGAACTGAAACCAACGGAAAGCGAATTAGAGATACTCCAGATCATCTGGAAAAAAGGGGAATGCACAGTGCGCGATGTGCATGAGGAACTGGCAAAAAATAAAGAGTCGGGGTATACCACTACGTTAAAACTGATGCAGATAATGCATGAAAAAGGTTTGGTACAACGTAATACCGATGCTAAAACACATTTATATAAGGCAGTAATAAGCCGCGAACAGGCACAGCAAGGCGCGCTGGAAAAAATCATTTCCACTGTGTTTAAAGGTTCAACGTCTGACCTGATAATACAGGCCTTAGGGCAGCATAAGGCATCAAAAGATGAGATAGATGCCATCAAAAAGTATCTGAACCAATTTGATCAACCGGATAAATAAAATATCATGACCATGAATCATCTTTTGTATAACATTAGTCAGGTTTTGGGGATAGCTATTATTCACAGCATGTGGCAGGGTTTGCTGATATGGTTTGTACTGCGGTTTATTTTAATAGGCTCGCCCGCCATGTCGGCAACTAAAAAGTACAATCTGGCGGCTTTAGCAATGTTAGGGATAGCGGTATGGTTTATAATTACCTTATTTAACGAGGCGCTTAATTTTAACTGGATGCCCCACTCGGGTAACCATGCAGCAGAATTTTTACCTCAGCCCGATGTTACCAATGCTTTATATCCTTTAAAAATTAATGCTGACAGGTATTACTATGCCATTGAAGCTTATCTGCCTTATGTGTCTGTTATATATATAATTGGCTTATTGGTAAATGTGCTTAAACTTAGTTACTGCCGTATAAAATTAAGCCGAATAAAAAGGCAGCTCTTTCCGGCCGGCGAAGTACAATGGCTCGTAAATGAATTTCGCGATAAACTGAATATCCGTAAAAGTGTAAAGGTTAATTTTAGTAATCTGGTAGATGTACCTTGTATGATGGGATATGTTAAGCCGATAATATTATTACCTGTATCACTGGCGAACAATCTTTCCATAGCCGAAACTGAGGCTATTTTATTACATGAACTTGCACATATCAAACGGAACGATTATCTGGTTAACCTGCTGCAGCAGATTGTTAACTCGTTACTGTTCTTTAACCCGTTTGCCCGTTTAATAAATGCCTTGATAAGCAGCGAACGCGAAAACTGCTGCGACGACCTGGTGGTGCGCACTACCGGTAACCCGCGGGTTTACGCCAACGCGCTGTTAAAGTTGGAAGAGAGCAGGCAAACAGATATGCAACTGGCCCTGGCGGCCGCAACCAACAAACATTTTTTATTAAACCGAATTGAACGTATCATGAAAACAAAACAAACAATTGGCAATATGCGCCACTTGGTACTGGCTATAATATTACTGGCGGGGAGTTTAAGCAGCATTGCATGGCTTAACCCTGAGATTAAGAACGGACAGGTAACCATTAAAGCAATAAAACCCGCGGTAACAAATTTATTTACCGACACTATACCTAAAAAGGCAGCAAAAACCAAAGTTTCGAAAGCAAAGCCAACTATAAAATCAAAACAGAAATTAGAGAAGAAGTTAAATGCTGATGTGTATTATAACGATGGTTTTAAAGACGCCAAACTGGAACAATTAAGCGCTGAAGTAGAGAAACGTGCACAGGCTATAGGTGATTTTTATAATAGTGAAGCATTCAAAGACCAGCAACAGGCAATAGAAGAATACGGAAAACAAATAGGCGATTTTTATAACAACGATAAAATGAAGGCCCTTGTTGACGAACAAGCAAAGTTGGGAGCAGATTTTGGCAAACGCTGGGGCGAAAGCGAAGATATGAAAAAGCTGAGTGCCCAGATGGGTGAAATGGGTTCAAAAATAGGATCGTATTATAGCTCCGATGAGTTTAAACAACTGAATGAAAAACTCAAAAAGAAATATGGTATAAGCGACGTTAATTATCATGATGATAAGGATGAGAATTATAAAAAGTATGAGGCTGAGCTGAAAAAAAATATATCACCTGAAATTGCCAGGCAAACCGAGCGCCTTAAAACTTTGGGAAAACAAATGCGTGAGCACTATAACTCTCCTGAATTTAAGGTACAGCAACAAAGACTGCGTGCCATGAGCGATAGCATAAGGCAGGCATATGATAACCCGGCTATTAAGGAAAAGCAGGAAGAGATGCGCAAAATGGCTAAAGAATTTCGTGAAAAATATACCAATAACCCGCAAATATTAGAGCAAAAAAAACAACTGAAAGAGGCTACCGATAAATTGCACGCCTACATGAATACCCCGGAGTTTAAAAAGAAGATGAAAGCGTATCGGGATAGTGCTATGAATTACAATTATAACTTTAATTATAATGAAAAGCCGGAAAAACCCGAGAAACCGGAAAAGCCAGAGAAGCCCGAAAAAGTAGAAAAACCGGAAAAGCCAGAAGCACCTGAGAACCGCTAATAAATATTTTATGGTGCTCGCAAGCATCAAAATAAGTAATTTAGTATCCTCATAACAAGGGGATACTTTTTTTATGCTTCAAAAGCTAACCATACGTAATTATGCGCTTATTGATAACCTCGAAATTAATTTTGACAAGGGGCTAAATATACTTACCGGTGAAACCGGGGCGGGTAAATCTATTATACTGGGTGCTTTATCATTAATACTGGGCCAACGTGCCGAGAGTCGATATTTTTTTAACCAGCAAAAAAAATGTGTAATTGAAGGAGCTTTCCGGATCGGTGATTTTCACCTGAACGCATTTTTTGAAGATAACGATCTGGATTATGACGGCGAAACGGTGTTGCGTCGCGAAATATCAGCTGACGGGAAATCACGGGCATTTATTAATGATACCCCGGTTAACCTTACGCTGATGAAACAGTTTGGCGAAAAGTTGATAGATATACATTCGCAGCATGCCACACAGGAAATAAACGATCCGCAGTTTCAGTTACTTGTAGTTGATGGCGTGGCCGGGCATCCCCAACTTTTAGCCGATTATCAAACCAGATACAGGGCGTATAAAAAATCGCTGGCTCAATTACAGCAGTTGATTGAGCAGAGCGAAAAAGCAAAGGCCGACCTGGACTATTACCAGTTTCAGTTTGATGAGTTGGAGAAGGCCGCTATCAGCGAGGACGAACAGGTGCTTCTGGAAAAGGAACTGGATGCCTTAAATAACGCTGAAGAAATAAAACGTAATTTATTAGGTGCACATTATTTAATGCACGAGGGCGAAACATCGGCCATAATTCAGTTGCGTGAGGCCGCACAGCAGTTGCTGGCGATAGAGCAGTTTAACCCCGAAGTGGAGGAGTTGCATTCTCGCCTTAAAAGCACACTTATCGAATTAAAAGATATAGCCGGCGAACTGGAAATAATAGAACAGCAAACCCAGGTCAACGAATTGCGTACCGAAGAAGTTAACAGCCGTTTAAGCATTTTGTACAGCCTGCAAAAAAAACACCGGGTAAGCAGCAATGCGGAGTTGCTGGCTATACAGGACGATCTGTCGGAAAAGATACAACAAGTCGTGTTTGGGGATGAGGCGGTTGAAAAACTGCAAAAACAAATAAACGATGATAAAAAGGAACTGGAAAAATTAGCGGAGCAGTTGTCTGCCGATCGTGTAAAAGCCCTGCCTGTTATTGAACAAAAAGTATTAACAAGCTTAACAGAAATGGGCATGGCTAATTCCGTGCTTAAAATAGAGCAGAGCACGGATGTGCAGCAGCTTACCAAAAACGGAATTGATGTTATCCGCTTTATGTTTTCGGCTAATAAGGGGCATGCCTTGGCTGATATGAGCAAGGTAGCATCGGGCGGGGAGTTGAGCCGGTTAATGCTGAGCATTAAATCTATAGTTGCAGAATATACCGCGCTGCCTACTATTATTTTTGATGAGATAGATACAGGCGTAAGCGGCGAGGTAGCCAATAAAGTTGGGCAGGTAATGGAGAAATTAGCGCAGAACCTGCAGGTAATAACCATTACCCATTTACCCCAAATAGCCGGCAAAGGCCAAAGTCATTACTTTGTTTACAAGGACGACAGTGAGGCAACTACTTATACCCGTATTAAAAAACTGGATGAACAGGAACGCATACTGGAGATAGCCAAAATGCTGAGCGGCGATAACCCCGGGGAAAGCGCTTTGCAAAATGCACGGGAATTGCTGATGTAAAGAATACTGTATAGCCAAACTTTGCGTTAAGCAAACCTTAAAAACATCAACCATACTTTACAATAAAATAAATTTTAACTTTACCCAATTATTAATAACACTAACAATGGCTTACAATTTATTAAAAGGTAAAAAAGGTATCATATTTGGCGCATTGAACGAGCAGTCGATAGCGTGGAAAGTAGCTCAGCGTTGCGTTGCCGAGGGTGCCGAAATAGTATTAACCAACTCGCCGCTGGCATTGCGCATGGGCGAACTGAATAAACTTGCTGAAGAATGCAATGCGCCCGTTATCCCGGCGGATGTTACCAGCAATGAGGATGTTACTAACCTGTTTACCAAAAGCATGGAGCATTTTGGCGGCGGTGTTGATTTTGTTTTACACTCTATAGGTATGAGCGTTAACGTGCGCAAAGGCATACCTTATACAGATAATAATTACGATTTTACTCATAAGGGGTTAGATATATCTGCATTAAGTTTTCACCGGGTGTTGCAAACAGCCATGAAAATGGATGCCATTAACGAATGGGGATCGGTACTGGCGCTTACTTATATAGCGGCTCAGCGTGTTTTCCCTGATTATAATGATATGGCCGATAATAAGGCTTACCTGGAAAGCATTGCCCGCAATTTTGGCTATCAATATGGTGTTAAAAAGCATGTTAGGGTAAATACCATATCACAATCACCAACACGCACTACTGCCGGAAGCGGCGTAAAAGGATTTGACGGCTTTATAAACTACGCAGAAAAAATGAGTCCGTTAGGTAATGCAGATGCCGACCAATGCGCGGATTACTGCGTGAGTATGTTTTCAGATCTTACCAAAATGGTAACTATGCAAAACCTGTTTCATGATGGTGGTTTCTCTTTTACAGGAGTTACCCAGGCCGTTATTGAACAAATGGAAAAATAGGACTTGTAGAATAAGCATAAAAAGGCGCCCGTTTGGAGCGCCTTTTTTATGCTTTGTATTTTTAGTTCGAATCAACTAATACAATTTTAGCAATGGCGTTAGGTGGTACAGGTGTGGTTTGTGCACCGTCGTAAGATTGCGCATATAAAACTACAGTTCCCTGGCTGTAAGTATAGCTGTAACTTACCCCCTGGTAAACTTCGGGTACCTGTTCGTACACCCCGTCGTTAATTGTGAGATAAACTAATACACCCGCATGGTCGGTAAGATAACTGTCCAGCTCGGGCACATCAATTATCTGGGTGTAATTTTTACCATTATCAGTGGTGACCCAGTCCTGTGATCGCAGGTTTACTAAAATTGTTTGATTGTTATTGGGCGCTACAATCGTTTCTTTTTTACAGGATGATGCAGTAAATGCGATAACTGCAATACATAAGATGGATAAGAGTTTTTTCATTTGGTAATGGTGTTTATTAGTAAAGACGATAAAAACCGGCAATACGTGTCAATAAATTGTCTTTACTTATAAGAACAAATAATTCGGAAAAGGTTTAATAAACTATTAAAATAGTTTTAAATTAGTTGAATGAAGTATCTTCTGTGGATAGTGTTTTTATTGCCGGTTACCTGTTTTGCACAAAAGCGCATATCTGGTAAGGTGATCAATACTGACAATGGCTCACCTATACCAAATGCAAGCGTATTTTTAAGCAATGCCACTATTGGCACAAATACCAGCGAGGATGGTTCCTTTACGCTTAAAAGCGTACCACCCGGACAATACGAGTTGATAGTTAGTGTGGTGGGGTTTGAAACTTATCGCCAAACATTGTTAATGGAAGGTACAGATATTAACCTGGCTACCATACATCTAAAACCCAGAACTATAGCGCTTAGTGAGGTTGAAATTAAACCAGACGTTGACTTTGAGAAAAATTACACGGTTTTTAAAGAGGAATTTTTGGGTAGTACTGAATGGGCCAAACAGTGTACCATCCTTAATCCTGAAATGCTTAATCTGGATTATGATTCGGGGAAGAAGCAACTTCATGGCAGCTCTTACGATTTTTTGGTTATTGAGAATAAAGCGCTTGGTTATCGTTTAAAATATCTGCTTACTGATTTTTTAAAGGATTATAATACCTCAATCGTTTATTTCGTGGGCTCCACCTTATTTGAGGAGATGGATGGTACACCTTCCCAAAAACGCAGATGGAAAAAACGCCGTAAAGACACTTTCGAAGGATCATCAATGCATTTCTTTCGTTCAATTGTCAGCAACAATTTGGATGAAAGTGGTTTCAGAGTTTTGCGCCTTATCAGACAGCCTAATCCGAATTATACAGCGGGTATGGATGTTAGTAAAAAAATCGAACAAAAACTAATTAACAAGCCTTTAAAAATAGCTGATTTTGTGACGCTTACTAATTTAAAAGGACTGTTCGGTATTCAATTTAAGGACTGCCTGTATATAATGTACACTAAGAAGAAGGAAAGCGAGCAAATATTTTCAGGAGTGAATAAGGTAAGTTACCGGTCCAATTATTTAACATCTATTTTAACCATCAATGGCAAGTATGGCCTGTTTGATAATAACGGTATAATAACCAATCCCGAAGCAGTAATTATTGAAGGCAGCTGGGGCCGAAGCCGTGTAGCTGAACTATTACCGGTTGATTATATGCCCGAACCATAAATGCCCTATGTTAGTATGAAATACATTATCATTTTATTATTGATGCCTTTAGCGGGTTTTTCACAGCTTAAATTATCCGGAAGAGTGATAAACACGAATAATGGCAAACCTGTTGCGAATGCCAGTGTGTTCTTCAACAATGCCACTATTGGTACCAAATCCGGTGAGGATGGCACCTTTGCGCTAAGAAACTTAAGACCAGGGCAGTATGATCTGATAGTGAGTGTGGTGGGTTTCGAAAAATACACCCAAACTGTTATGATCAACAAAAGCATAGTAATGCCGGATATTAAGATGCAACCTAAAGTTACCATGATGAAGGTTGTACGTATAGGTAACGATCCTAAAAGGGCCAGAAAACTGAGGTTGTTCAAAGAATACTTTTTGGGTACATCTGATTTTTCAAGAAAGTGCGAAATTGTTAATCCGGATGTTATTGACTTACACTTCAGTAAAAATGAAAATGTACTTACCGGAAGTACAGAAGATTTTTTGGAGATAGATAATGATGCACTTGGCTATAAGCTAAGATATATTGTAAATAGCTTTGTGTTGGATAAAACGGCAGCAAAAGTAGGGTATGATGGCCCCGTGTTTTTTGAGGAGAAAGATGGCACGGCTGAGCAAAAGGAAAGATGGAAAAAAAACCGACGGGATATTTATTATGGATCAGTGACGCATTTTTTACGCGAAATATTGGCTAACCGGGCAGATACTGATTATTTGGTCAGAAACTTTTGCTTTAAAGATTTCGATAAGTTAAATATTGATAAAAAATTCACCTGGGATACACTGCACGTTGCAGATTATGTGCACGCAACCGACAGGCCAGGTGTTTTTGCCATAACTAATAATGGTAAGTTGGATATTTTTTATTACCCCTACCGGCATATGAAATTTAAGGAGTCTAATTTGCGTACACATCAGGGTATACTTGTGGCAACAATCAGCTTTATAGATCAATATCTTTATTTCGATAGTAATGGCACCATATTAAACCCATTGGGGGTGTTTTTTGAAAATGGCTGGTCAGTAACACGTGTAGCTGATCTGTTACCTATGGATTATTGGCCGCAAGATGGGGGAGAGGCGGATTACTTAGGTCCGAAGGTGGATTATAAACTTCAATAAAGAATATACCATTTACTGACTGCCAATGTTATATTTATTTTCACCATTAAATCCTACGTAATCTATCTGCCATTTGTTTGATTGCCTGGTTAGCGAAAATACCAGTTCGGTAGTATAGTTTAGTTTTATTGAAAGGAGTGCCTTGTCATAGATGCGCAGGTAGCTCACTACTTTGGCGTCTTTTGTTTGGGCCAGAATATCATCCACATCAAAGCCGAAAAGCAAGTCGGCCTCCAGATAGGGCACGGGGCCAAAATAATCTTTAAGCGGATGGAGGCTAAGGGTATCAGACACGTTCTGATAAACAGTCCGTAAATGATTTATAAAGGCATCAGTAACATAACCACCTTGTTTAAAATTATTAAGATAGGCATCAACAGCATGCATATCTATCCGCACGATACTATCCTTTTTTACATTATAATCCGTGTTAAAGCCTTTTGTTATAGGGTCACTTTGTAATTTATCAGCGTTTAGCTTGTACCAATTTAAAAAGTTTATGCACGTCCCGGTTATCAAAACTTTCTGATCGTCCGCTTTTATTTTTTGGGAAAAAGTGTCCAAATTAATGGCAGATAGCATAAAAATAAGTATTAATTTTTTTTTCATCGAGATAATTTTACATCTCATCACTATATGTATGCAACTAATTTTGTGAAAATACTGCTATGGGCTTCTTTAATCGGTCAAAAGCGAAAGCATTTTAGTGTTAAAGATTAATTTAACACAAACAGAGCTGTAACTATTAATTTTTTGATGGTGTTTCATCAGCCTTTATAAAAAATGTTTACTGTAATTGTTTCTCCTGGCTCTACTTTTATTTTAGGTATTAACAATGTTTCATATATGATAGCCACACATTTAATATCGTATATTTTATTAGGCGCAACCTCTACTTGTATCGTTATGTTCTCAAAATGAGTAGCATGTGGGGTTTGAGGCATTAAGCTAATACATAACTAATGGTGTCTCCCCGGGTTAATTTTTTTACGTTACCCATATCCAATGCAAAGTCTGATAATTCTGAATTGTTAATAGGTGCGATTTGCTGTTTTGGGGTGTTGTTTGCAGGCGCAGTATGAGAATTTCATATTTGAGAGATAGATTTAGGTTATATAAAGCTAATTTAATTTAATTGATAAACAAAGTATATAACATATTAAGTAATGTGTATTATAAAATACCAAACCGTTATTAGCACAAAAAAACCCGTTCGCAAAGCAAACGGGTTTTAAATTTATCAATAAAGCTAATGCTTATTTTTGTTCTTCTTCTTCAGGCTTTTTGTTTTCGCCTTTGTTTTTATCCAGGATCTTAATAGCGTCGGCTTCTTTATCGTAATCCACTTCCATGGTATCACCTTCGCTTAATTCGCCTTTCAATATTTCTTCGGCGATCGGGTCTTCCAGATATTTTTGGATGGCACGTTTTAACGGACGGGCACCAAATTGTGAGTCGTAGCCTTTTTCGGCAATAAACTCTTTGGCGGCTAATGTTAATTCAATTTTATAGCCTAAGGTGTTCACCCTGCCAAACAGGAAGCCAAGCTCGATATCAATGATCTTGAATATTTCGTCCTTACCTAAGGAGTTAAATACGATAACATCATCAATACGGTTCAGGAACTCCGGTGCAAAGGCACGTTTTAAAGCGTTCTCTATTACACCACGGGAGTGCGCGTCTGCCTGAGTAGTTTTCGCGGTAGTGCTGAAACCAACTCCCTGCCCGAAATCCTTTAACTGACGTGCACCAATATTGGATGTCATGATGATGATGGTATTCCTGAAATCAACCTTACGGCCCAGTGAATCGGTAAGTTGTCCTTCATCTAACACCTGTAACAGAATGTTGAATACATCAGGGTGTGCTTTTTCTATCTCATCAAGCAATACTACAGCGTAAGGTTTACGGCGAACCTTTTCGGTAAGTTGTCCGCCTTCTTCGTAGCCCACATATCCCGGAGGCGCACCTACCAAACGTGATACCGCGAATTTTTCCATGTATTCGCTCATATCTATCTGTATAAGGGCATCCTCGGTATCAAACATGAAACGGGCAAGCTCTTTTGCCAGCTCTGTTTTACCCACACCGGTAGGCCCCAGGAAAATAAATGAACCTATAGGCTTTTTAGGATCCTTTAAACCCGCACGTGTGCGTTGTATAGCACGGGTAAGTTTTTTAATGGCGTCATCCTGACCTATAATTTTGCTGGCAATGCTTTCATTCATGTTCAGCAACTTCACGCTATCAGCCTGGCCAACACGCTGTACCGGTATACCGGTCATCATGGAAACCACCTCGGCTACGTTATCTTCTGATACGGTGTAGCGTTTTGATTTTGTTTCGGCTTCCCAAACGGTTTTAGCCTGGTCAAGTTCTTCCAGCAGGTGTTTTTCAGTGTCGCGCAATTTGGCAGCTTCCTCATATTTTTGACTGCGTACCACTTTGTTCTTTTCTATTTTTATCTGCTCAATTTTTTGCTCAATATCCAATATTTCCTGCGGAACGTGAATATTGGTTAAATGCACCCTTGATCCTGATTCATCCAGCGCGTCAATTGCCTTATCCGGTAAAAAGCGGTCGGTAATGTACCGGGTAGTTAAAGATACGCAGGCGTTAATAGCCTCCGGGGTATAAGTTACACCGTGGTGCTCTTCGTATTTTTCTTTAATACGGTTAAGTATCTCTACCGTTTCATCAGGTGTTGCAGGTTCAACCATCACCTTCTGGAAACGGCGATCTAAAGCACCATCTTTCTCAATATACTGGCGGTATTCATCCAATGTGGTTGCGCCAATGCATTGTATCTCTCCGCGGGCCAGGGCCGGCTTAAACATATTTGATGCATCAAGCGAGC
This sequence comes from Mucilaginibacter segetis, assembly GCF_016522075.1. GTDB lineage: Bacteria > Bacteroidota > Bacteroidia > Sphingobacteriales > Sphingobacteriaceae > Mucilaginibacter > Mucilaginibacter segetis. The sequence goes on from NZ_JAEHFW010000001.1 coordinate 229,425, forward strand.
CCGAAGCGCCGCCTGCACCTACTATAGTATGTATCTCATCAATAAATAAAATTACATCAGGTGATTTTTCCAGTTCGTTCATTACGGCTTTCATGCGCTCTTCAAACTGTCCGCGGTATTTAGTGCCGGCCACTAATGATGCCAGGTCTAAAGTTACAACTCGCTTGTTAAACAGCACACGCGATACCTTACGCTGTACAATACGCAGTGCAAGCCCTTCGGCAATGGCCGATTTACCTACACCCGGTTCACCAATCAAAATAGGGTTGTTCTTTTTACGGCGCGATAATATTTGGGATACCCGCTCAATTTCTTTTTCGCGGCCAACTATCGGATCCAGCCGTCCTTCTTCGGCAGCCTTGGTCAAATCGCGGCCAAAGTTGTCCAGTACCGGAGTTTTCGATTTAATATCTGATACTTTTTTAGGCTGTGTAAAAGAATCTTCTTCCTTAAAGTCGTCATCACCACCTGTAGGTGAGCCCGGCATTTCGTCGGTCACATCATTTTTATGTGATTCTACTTCGCTTTTAAAAATCTCGTAATTCACATTAAACTGCATCAGTATCTGCGATGCTATATTGTCCTCATCGCGGAGTATAGATAACAGCAAATGTTCAGTACCTATTACATCACTCTTGAAAATTTTAGCTTCAAGGTAAGTGATCTTCAGTACTTTCTCTGCCTGTTTGGTTAACGGGATACTGCCTATATGTACATTTGTGCCAATTGTTCCTTTTACAGCATCCTCAACAGCACGGCGTAATTTAGCGGTATCAACGGTTAGCCCTCTTAATAATTTAATTGCCACACCGTCACCATCACGGATGAGGCCCAGCAAAAGATGCTCTGTTCCAATATAATCATGGCCAAGGCGCAACGCCTCTTCCCTGCTGTACTGTATCACATCCTTAACACGTGGCGAAAATTTAGCTTCCATATATACCTTTCTGATTATGATCGTCCTAATCTATAAATTTGTTTTTATCCATCAAGACGAATGTTATTACAATTATCAACAATATTGCCAACTTTTACAGTTTGTTGTAAACAGACATTTTTATGATACTTAATAGCTGAAACCACATATATGTTAGTTTTAGCAAAGCAATAAAAGCTTTATATTATGATAGCGTCTTGTTAAAATAGTTTAATTAAGTACGAATTATAGTATCTTAATATAACAAGCAGGGCAAATAGTCATTACTTATGACAATACGGCATATGCAGCGGCCTGCTCTACTGTATCTATATATACGTGATAACAAACCAAACGATTTGCATTGTAATATACAAGTTATTGTATGAATTTTACATGAAAATTTATTAACCATCAATTCAAGCCCTATATTTGTCGCTCTTATTATAAACTAAGTAAACATGGCTGACGAAAAGATCATATTTTCAATGGCGGGCGTAAGTAAAATTTACCCTCCGCAAAAGCAGGTGCTCAAAAATATTTACCTCTCTTTTTTTTACGGGGCCAAGATCGGTGTTATCGGTTTAAATGGTTCGGGTAAGTCATCCCTGTTGAAAATTATTGCCGGGATAGATAAGACCAATATTGGCGAAGTTGTTTTCTCGCCGGGATATACCGTAGGTTACCTTAGCCAGGAACCGGAACTTGACCCTGAAAAAACCGTAAAGGAAATAGTGGAAGAAGGCGCGGCAGAAACTATTGGCCTTTTAAAGGAATATGAGGAAATAAACGAAAAGTTCGGATTGGAAGAATATTACAGTGATGCCGATAAAATGGATAAGCTGATGGCCCGGCAAGGAGAACTGCAGGATAAGATTGATGCCGTGAATGCATGGGAAATTGATACCAAGCTGGAACGTGCCATGGATGCCCTGCGCTGCCCTGAACCCGAGACCAAAATTTCGGTACTATCCGGAGGGGAGCGCCGCCGTGTGGCCTTGTGCCGCCTGCTTTTACAGGAACCGGATGTATTGCTGCTGGATGAGCCTACCAATCACCTGGATGCCGAATCGATTGACTGGCTGGAACAGCATTTAAAACAGTATAAAGGAACTGTTATAGCGGTAACTCACGACAGGTATTTCCTGGATAATGTTGCCGGCTGGATACTGGAACTTGACCGTGGCGAAGGTATCCCGTGGAAGGGAAATTACTCCTCATGGTTAGATCAAAAGGCTAAACGCCTTGCCCAGGAAGAAAAAACTGAAAGCAAACGCCAGAAAACGCTGGAGCGTGAGCTGGAATGGGTACGTATGGGCGCAAAAGGCAGGCATGCTAAATCAAAGGCACGTTTAAGTAATTATGATAAGCTGGCATCCGAAGAAACACTGGAACGCGAAGCAAAGCTGGAATTGTTTATTCCGCCTGGCCCGCGTTTAGGAAATATTGTGATCGAAGCAAATGGGGTAACCAAATCGTACGGAGATAAGGTGTTATTCGAGGATCTGAACTTCTCGCTGCCACCTGCGGGTATTGTAGGCATCATAGGGCCGAACGGTGCGGGTAAAACCACCTTGTTCCGTTTAATTACCGGGCAGGAAAAAGCAGATGCCGGTACATTCCGTGTTGGAGAAACAGTGGCATTGGGTTATGTTGATCAGATGCACGACGATCTTGATCCCAATAAATCTGTTTGGGAAAATATAACCGACGGGCTGGATAATGTTATGGTAGGTAATCGTCCGCTTAACTCACGCGCGTATGTGTCTAAATTCAACTTTAACGGTGCCGATCAGCAAAAAAAAGTAGGTGTACTTTCGGGCGGGGAGCGTAACCGGGTGCATTTGGCCATTACGTTGAAAAAGGGATCGAACGTATTGCTGCTGGATGAGCCAACCAATGATATTGATGTAAACACGCTGCGCTCACTGGAAGAAGCCTTAGATGATTTTGGCGGCTGCGCGGTGATCATCAGTCACGACCGCTGGTTCCTGGATAGGGTATGTACACACATCCTCGCTTTTGAAGGTAACTCGCAGGTTTACTTTTTTGAAGGCAACTACAGCGATTACGAAGAGAATTATAAAAAGCGTGTGGGCGATACCACACCAAAACGCATCAGGTATAAAAAACTAACTGTGTAAAATAAGATCCCCGGCGTATAGCCGGGGATCTTATTTTATCAGGCCAAATTATTTTTATATTTAATTTTATAGGTTTTGTATAAAAGCCATATCCCGACACCTGCCAAAATAACCACCCATAAATTAATCAGTGTTAAAATAATTTCTGTAAAAATTACCCAGCCATTGCTTATAGCCGTAGTTAAGCGCTGAAAAAACGGTAAGTGATATGCTGATGGATCGTCGTTGGCTATCCGCTCCTTTACAATGGTATTGCTTTGAAAAAAATCAAGGCTGATAATGCTGTATTTAACAGCATAGTTTATTTTTTGATTGTTTATTTGTTCATCTACCATATCGTCCTTTAGCCATAACACCCCTGCCGGGTCTTTAATAGTTATTTTTCCGCTTTTTTGTTGAGCAACCAATTCCTTGCGGTTGTCAAATTTTAGTCTTGCCGAAAGATAATCCAACGTCTTATCTTCAATATCCATCGTTCTGCTGGCTACATACATGCCCATGTGGCTGATTTTGTTCATAAAATCTTCCATTTTTTGAGAGGGTATTTTTATGGTCATATTGGCGGTGGTGTTAAATGCGTATATACGCATAACCGAATCTTCACTTAACTTTATATCATGGGTGTTTAATATATCATTATTCATTTGGTGATGCATCACCATGCCGTTGTAGGCTGCTGTAAGAGCAGCAATGGAATCTCCTGTTTGCTGTACATTATTAACTTTAATATGAATATCTGCTGTTTTAACTAATTTTTCTGTAACATCTGCGATGCTGTCGGCAGTAATAGATGTTTTATTAAAACTATCACTGTTGTTTACTACTTCGTAACCATTTTTTCCTTTGCAGGCCGCAAGTACAACTATGCACGCCATCACAATAAAAGTTTTTGTTTTCATGATTTAAATTGGTTTACTATTTATACCGTGTATCTATAAATAGTAACCTTCATTCGACTTTGATAATCAAAATGTTACAAACGGACAATTATGGGAGGTAGTACTACTCCGGGCAATTGTTAGTTCGGCGGGTATCTACTATGTAAATTATCTTCCAGCCTTCAGTAGTCTTCATCAGTTGAAAAAAGTCTACGCCGCAATGGCTGAATTTGTTATCCAGGTAAAACTTATAGGGTGTCCAAACACTGGCCAGGGGTCCGTCTATCTTAATACTGCCCCAGGTAATGCGTTCGTCCCAAACATCTTTGTGCGGTGTGCCTACCGCATTTATGAAACTATCGGGCTTCTCGTTCTCTAAAAAAGTAGAGCCATCTTTTTTGGTGCCAACGCTCTGAAATACCAATCCGTCTGCAAATGCCGATTTAAGCAATGTGCTGTCACCCTTACGCATGGCATCAAACATGGTATTAATGGTTTGCTTAATGGCGTCGGTATCTGTTTGGCAGAAAGCCGGGAAGGTTAACGCGATAAGAAGGATGGAGAGTAAGGTCTTTCTCATTGTTTAAAAGGCTTGATTTGATGCAATTTAAATAAAAACACCAGTCAATAAAACTGGTCTAATGAAAACTTTATAACAAAAAAACCCCGCATTTATGCGGGGCTTCAATATAGTTTAAGTCGGTTAGGACATTTTTAGCTTCTTTTGGATATCGGCAACATAGCCTTTGAATTTTTTGTCGGTATCAATCAAATCTTCAACGGTTTGGCAGGCGTAAATAACGGTGGAATGATCGCGCCCCCCGAAAAAGTGCCCTATTGATTTTAAGGAACTTTTGGTGTGTGCCTTGGCCAGATACATGGATATTTGGCGGGCCTGTACTATCTCGCGTTTGCGGGTAGGCGATTTTACCATTTCAATAGGTACCTCAAAGTATTCGCAAACCAGGCTTTGGATGTATTCCATTGAAATTTCTTTGGCTGAATTTTTTACAAAATTCTTCAGCATTTGCTTAGCCAGGTTCAGGTCTATCTCTTTACGGTTAAGAGTTGACTGCGCTAGCAGGGATACCATCGCGCCTTCCAGCTCACGTACGTTATTATCAATGTTATGGGCAACGTATTCTACCACATCGTTTGATAGCTCGATACCATCCTGATAGATCTTGTTTTTAAGGATAGCCATTCGCGTTTCCAGGTCAGGTATCTGCAGATCGGCAGATAATCCCCATTTAAAACGTGATAACAAACGCTCTTCTAATCCTGCCAGATCCTTTGGTGCTTTATCCGAAGTGATGATAAGCTGTTTACCCGACTGATGCAGGTGATTAAAGATATGGAAGAAGAAATCCTGTGTTTTTTCTTTACCGGCAAAATTGTGCACATCATCCATTATCAGCACATCAATAGCCTGATAAAAATTCACAAAATCGTTAATATTATTATGCTTTAAGGCATCAACAAATTGTTGGGTGAATTTTTCGCAGGATACATACAGCACCAGTTTATCGGGCAGTGTGCGTTTAATTTCGTTGCCGATGGCTTGTGCCAGGTGGGTTTTACCTAAACCAACGCCACCATATATCATTAAAGGATTGAATGAAGTACCACCCGGTTTGGCAGCAACAGCATAACCTGCCGAACGGGCCAAACGATTACAATCGCCTTCAACAAAGCTTTCGAAGGTGTAATTGCGGTTAAGCTGCGGATCAACATTCAGTTTCTTCAATCCCGGTATAACAAAAGGGTTTTTTATGTCCTTATTTATAGAGATAGGCACAGGCATTGACTGGTGCTTTGATTCTGCACCATTCCCGTTAGAGGGCATGTTGGTAGTATACGGCTTGCTCGAGGATTGTTCCACTACAATGTTATATTCCAACCGGCCTTCGTCGCCTAATTGTTTCTTTATGGTTTTACGTAGCAGGCCTACATAATGTTCTTCCAGCCACTCGTAAAAAAATAAGCTTGGTACTTGTATCGTCAAAACACTACCCTCCATCCTCAATGCTTTTATCGGCTCAAACCAGGTTTTAAAACTTTGGGCCGGTATGTTATCTTTTATGATCTGAAGGCAATTATTCCAAACGTTAGTACAAGTTTTTTCCATATAAGTATAAGTAATATATTGATTTTCAGCCCTCGCGTAAGCAATAATTTAAGCCGAAACGGAACATCGAATATTCTAAAAAAAAGCGGATAAAAAAATAATATTTCAACTTTTTCGGTAAATATTTTTATAAAAATTTAACCTCAATTTTGCTTTAAATTGATGCGAAAAAGTTATATTTCGCATGAGAAACCGCATTTTCTTCATTTAAAGCGTACTACGGCATTTTTAAAAGTTTAAACAACAGTTGCACTATTTTTATCAATTGCGGATATTAAAAAATATGCACTAAATCATTGCATTTTTGATAATAACGCTTTAATATTCCCCGAAAACTTCCCGCAACACATCCGCTATTTCGCCCAGGGTAGCGTAACATTCAACCGCTGTTAAAATGTATGGCATCAGGTTATCATTTCCACGGGCGGCGTTTTCCAGGTTTTCAAGAGCCAGGCTAACCGCCGTGTTATTTCTTTCGTCTCTTAAACGGGAAAGCTTGTCAATTTGTTTCTGCCGAATGGCATCATTAACACGAAAAACATTTGGATTTGTTTCTTCATGCTGGGTAAAGCGGTTAACGCCAACTAATATCCGTTCGCCACTTTCTATCTCGTTTTGGTATTGATATGCCGATGCAGCGATCTCCTGTTGCATGTAGTCCTGCTCTATAGCGGTCACCGATCCGCCCATGGCATCAATCTTATCTATATATAACTGTGCCGCTTTTTCCAGCTCATTGGTAAGAGCCTCTACAAAATAGGAACCCGCCAATGGGTCTACTGTATCGGCCGCGCCGCTTTCAAAGGCTATTATCTGTTGGGTACGTAAAGCAATTTTAGCCGCCGCCTCCGTTGGTAATGATAACGCTTCATCGTAACCATTGGTGTGTAACGATTGCGTACCACCCAAAACCGCCGCCAAGGCCTGATTACTTACCCTCACAATATTGTTCATGGGCTGTTGCGCGGTTAGGGTAGAACCACCTGTTTGTGTGTGGAAGCGTAGTTTTTGTGCACCCGCTTCGGTTGCGCCCAAACTTTTGGTAATGTGTGCCCACATGCGCCTTGCCGCCCTAAACTTAGCTATCTCCTCGAAAAAGTTATTGTGGCAATTAAAGAAGAAAGAGAGTCGTTTGGCGAAAACGTTGATGTGAAGGCCTTTAGCTAATGCTGCCTGCAAATAGGTTTTGCCGTTAGCCAGCGTAAAGGCGAGTTCCTGCACGGCGGTCGACCCTGCTTCGCGAATATGATAGCCGGATATTGATATGGTATTCCATTTCGGCACCTCCTTGCTGCAATATTCAAATATATCTGTTATCAGCCGCATGGAAGGTTTGGGCGGGTATATATAGGTACCCCTTGCGGCATACTCCTTTAATATATCGTTTTGTATGGTGCCCGATATCTGCCTGATGTCCGCACCCTGTTTTTTTGCCAGGGCTATATACATAGCTAACAAGGTGGCGGCGGTGGCGTTAATAGTCATGGAGGTGGTAATATCCTGTAATTGTATCCCGTCAAAAAGTACCTCCATATCCTTTAAAGAATCAATAGCTACACCCACTTTGCCAACTTCGCCTTCGGCCAGGTCATGGTCGGAGTCGTATCCTATTTGCGTGGGCAGGTCAAAAGCAACCGATAAACCTGTTGTACCTTGTTTTAAAAGATAGTGGTAACGCTGATTCGATTCCTCAGCGGTAGAGAAACCGGCATATTGCCGCATGGTCCAGGGTTTGCCCCTGTACATGTTTTTTTGAATGCCTCGCGTAAAAGGGTATTCACCGGGTAGCTCATTCATACCCGAAGATTGCGTATAAACCTCTTTTATCTCGATGCCCGAACTTGTAGTTATCTTTTTTTCGCTCATAGCCCTTAAAATAATTCTTCCAGATCTTTTTTTATCGTAGCTGTTGCCATTTCATACGGATCATCTTCAAGCTTACTTAAATGGTTCAGGATAACCTTCCCCAGATCCAGTCCGTTAGCATCTGCAGGTAAGGTATTCACAGCGCTGTTAACCACGGCAAGGGTGTCGTTTTTTATACGTTTAACGGTTACCCAGGCACGGTCGCTAACATAAATTTGCTGGGTTACATTGTGCTGAAATTCAGTACGAATCTCTGTAATTATTAAGCCATGCAGTTCGGCAGCACTTAATGTATTGCCATTAAGGCGCAATAATAAGTTAGACGGATTTACCCTTTCAATAAATAGAACCAATCTTTCATAGGCCTGAAGGCGCAGAGGAAGGGTTTGGGTTGAAGTTGCTTTTTTTAACTCCAGCAATTGCAGGGTCTGATTCTTATCAAGGTAGGGTTTAGCTAAATAAAACGCGATGTACACAATGCCTATACCGGCAATGGTGATTTTTATTATATCGAAAAGATAGTTGTAAAGTATCATAAATTTAATGTTAGGCAGAGGTCATAAATAAACCGGAAACAACAAAACTCCACATTTTAGCTTATATTTGTATAGTTAAATAAAAATAAGATGAGTGCTATAGTTGAAACTTCGGCTGCTCCTGTAACATTTACTCCGGGGGCCGTAAAAGAAATTTTTAAATTAAAAGACCAGCAGGAGATAGGTGACGATTTTGGTTTGCGTATTGGTGTTGAAGGTGGTGGATGTTCAGGCATGAGTTATGTTTTGGGTTTTGATCAAAAAAAAGACGGCGACCAGGAGTACATCATAGATGGAGTTAAGGTTTTTATGCATAAGGCTCATGGTTTATATCTTGCAGGTATGCAGATAGATTTTCAGGATGGCCTTAACGCACGCGGGTTTACTTTTAATAACCCTAACGCTGCCAGCACTTGCGGTTGTGGTACCTCTTTCTCAGTTTAAATTAATTAAATAATTAATATCGAAAGGCTCCGTTCAGGGGCCTTTTTTATTGTTTGTCCGCAATACATTCGTCAATTGTTTTTTTGATCCAGAACGGTGTATTCATAGCAAAGCCGGATGCATTAAAACGCACAATGCCGGTTTTATCTATTACCACATTAGTAGGATACAGGTGTAATCCGTATATGGCGGCGTACTCCCGTCCATTGGCAACCTGCCGGTAATTGTATGGAATATTTCTAATAAATTCTCTGATTTCTGAACGGCTATCTAAGCCTACCGCTACAAAAACTACATTGGGATTATTAGCATATTCATCAACTAATTTGTTTAATTCAGGAATTTCGCGCCGGCACGGAGGGCAATTTATGAACCAGAAATTGAGGACGATAACTTTACCCAGCATATCCTTTAGTTCAACTCTTTTACTATTCATATCGTAAGCACGAAACGATTCTATTTTTTCGCCATTGGTGAAAAAGCCGCTTTCGTTAGGTGGCGGCATTTTGGTCATTAACCTTTCTTTTTGTTCGGGTGTAAGTGTATAAAGAATATAAGTTGTACTATCGGCCGGATTTTCACGCTTTAGTGAATATTTCCCTGTAGCAACCAAGCTTTGCCAGTCTTTATAACTCAGCCTCGCTCCGCTTGTATCCTTCACAATGGTTTGTTCATTTAAAACAAAACGACGCGTTATCTGGCCGCTCACTCTTTTAATCTGAGCGTAACTACAGGTACAATAAACCAGGATAAATAAGCCCAGCAAATATTTTTTCATGGAGGTGAATTGATAACGTTATTAAAAATGAAGATAGCAGTTATGCGGTATTTTTGCAATAAGCTTTAAAATTTATAATCCACAATATGTAACAAACTATCATATAGTATAGTCATAGTAACAAGTTTTTTTATATTTATAGCATGCCGGTAAAAACTACCTACAAAGAAAATATCTCTATCGCGCTGCAGTCTATTGCAGGTAACAGATTGCGAACTTCGCTTACCGCATTAATTATTGCCATTGGTATAATGGCTCTTGTAGGGATATTAACTGCTATTGAGGGGATACGGCAATATACTAATGATGCTTTTGCAGGCCTGGGCGCTAATTCATTTACTATTCAAAATCGTGGTTCGGGTATAAGTTTCGGCAGGGGCGGTCACCGTAAAATTTATCCGTCAATAAGTTATGCAGAAGCTGAGCGCTTTAAAAAGTTATATAAATTACCAGCGTTAGTGCGTATTGAATTAAGTGTTACCGGTACAGCAGTAGCAAAAAACGGAAGTATAAAAACCAATCCCAATATATACGTTACCGGCTCGGATGAGAACTATCTTTTAACCACCGGCCATAAACTGGCCTATGGACGTAATTTTTCATTATCCGAGGTGGAACATGGCTCAAATGTGGTTATTATAGGTGATGAAATAAAAACCAAACTATTTAAAAATGAAGATCCTATAAATAAATCCATGCTGCTTGGCGGGTATAAGTTTAGAATTATTGGCGTGTTTGCCGCAAAGGGAAATTCCGGATTTGGCGGGGGTGACAGGTTTTGTGTTATACCTGTACAAAAGGCAAGGCAAATGGTATCTTCATCAACCCCATCGTTTGCAACCACTATAATGGTGAGTAACCCGCAGGTGCTGGACGCCAGTATTGGCGAAGCTACATCGCTTTTCAGGAATATACGCGGCCTGCGCTTTGGTCAGCAGGACAATTTTGAGATATCCCGCAGCGATTCCATTCAGCAGGAGCTGTCAGGTCAGCTGGCAGGAATAACCGTAGCGGGTTTTGCTATAGGTATTATTACGCTAATAGGAGCTGCGATCGGCTTAATGAATATTATGCTGGTTTCGGTAACGGAGCGTACGCGCGAAATTGGTTTGCGGAAATCTATAGGAGCAACGCCTGCTGTAATACGTAAGCAATTTTTAATTGAAGCTATTGTTATTTGTCTTATAGGTGGTGTTGCCGGGATAATATTGGGTATGGCTGTTGGTAATTTAATAGCCGTACAAATAAGCGGCACTTTTGTAGTGCCTTGGTTTTGGCTTTCCGCAGCTGTAGCTTTGTGCACACTTATCGGGTTAGGATCGGGATTTTATCCGGCAAAGAAAGCTTCCAGACTTGATCCGGTGGAAGCCTTACGATACGAATAATAAATACGTTAAAGCGATTTGTTTTTAAGCGGATAATTATCTGAAAGTAATTTTTCCAGATGTGGCAGGGCTAAAGCATCTTCAAAGGCAGCCGCATGGCGCGGGTGGTGCATATCACTGGAGATGAAATCTATTAAACCCGCATCAACTAACTCTTCGGCCAGTTTTTTGGTTTGCTTACCATAATATCCCGTTAACGAAATCGTGTTTAATTGTAAATTGCATCCCCAGCCTCGTATCATCCGTAATTTATCAACATCCATATAACCATATCGTTCCGGATGCGCTAAAATAGGTTTGTATCCTGCTTCACGCATTTTTTGTACCATAGGTATTACATTGGGCGGCTGATTAACAAAGGAGAGCTCAAACAGTACAAAATTGTCGCCCATGGTCATCAGGCTCCGCTCTTCAATACGGGTCTCAAAGGTTTCATCAAAATAATGTTCGGCGGCCGCCTCAACGGTAATGGCTATGTTTTGGTTTTTTAATTCCTGTTTAAGGAGAGCAAGAGCATTGCCTATACTCTCCTTGTCGTTACGATAATAATCTACCATAACGTGCGGAGTTGCTATAATTTTGCTGATTCCCAGTTCCATCATTTTTTTTATGAGTACAATGGAGTCTTCGGGCGTTTGGGCCCCGTCATCTATTCCGGGCAGAACATGCGAGTGCATATCTGTACCTATGGGTTCATAGTTCAGGGTTATTATTTTTTTTACTTCTTTTTTCTTAAATAGTCCAAACATTTTAACGGTTATTATACTGCTCGCTGTAATATTCCTGATAATGGCCGGAAGTTACGTCGTTAAGCCAATCCTGGTTTTCCAGATACCAGTCAACTGTTTTTTCAAGGCCTTCTTCAAATGTGATAGAAGGTTCCCATCCTAATTCATTTTTCAGTTTAGTGGCATCAATGGCGTATCGCAGATCATGACCGGCACGATCAGTTACGTAAGTTATCAGCTTTGCAGATTCACCTTCTGCCCGGCCCAGTTTTTTATCTAATATACTACAAAGTAACTTTATCAGGTCTATGTTTTTCCATTCGTTATGTCCGCCAATATTGTAGGTAGAGCCGGGCGCTGCTTTATGGAAAATTACATCGATAGCTCTTGCGTGGTCTTCCACCCAAAGCCAGTCGCGTATGTTTTCGCCTTTACCATATACAGGTACCGGCTTATTTTGTTTAATATTATGGATGGCCAGCGGTATCAGTTTTTCCGGAAAGTGGAACGAGCCGTAATTATTGGAACAATTAGATATTACGGTGTCTAAACCATAGGTGTCATGATAGGCCCTTACAAAATGATCAGACCCGGCTTTTGATGCAGAGTACGGCGAATGAGGGTCATAAGCTGTTTTTTCGGTAAACATATCTGTATCGCCTAAAGTACCGTATACCTCATCGGTTGATACATGATAAAATCTTTTTTCATTATAATTACCTTTCCACAAATTGCGGGCGGCGTTCAGCAAATTTACCGTGCCTACTACATTGGTCATTACAAATTCAACCGGATTGGAGATAGACCTGTCGACATGTGATTCTGCAGCCAAATGAATAATGGCATCGGGCTGTTCAACCTCAAACAGATTAGTAATATAAGGCTGATCAACAATATCGCCTTTTATAAACTGATAATTGGGGTAGTTTTCAATGTCTTTTAAATTAGCCAGATTGCCGGCGTAAGTTAGTTTATCAAGGTTGATGATATGATAATCAGGATAATTTTTAACAAAGCGGCGCACTACGTGAGACCCGATAAAGCCGGCCCCACCTGTAATTATTATTTTTTTCATAAAGGATTTTCTTTAACGGATAGTTCCCAGTTCCATGCAGACTGCATCATTTCTGTGAGTGAACACTCGGTTCTCCAATTTAGTTCTTCATTAGCTTTTTTTGTGTCTGCATATACAGCAGCCACGTCTCCTTCTCTGCGCGGAGCAAGTTTATAATCAATTTTAATTCCGGTAGCTTTTGTAAAAGCATCTACTATATTAAGCACGGAGTATCCTTCGCCGGTACCAATATTATAAACCTGATACCAGCCTTGTGCATCGTTTTGTGTAAGCAGCTTTTCTACAGCTTTTATATGTGCACGTGCCACATCGCATACATGAATATAATCGCGTACGCAGGTACCATCAGGTGTTGGATAATCGCTCCCGAAAATATTAAGAAATTCCCTTTTTCCGAAGGCTGTTTCAGTAATATACGGAATAAGGTGATGTGGCACACCGTGCTGCACCTCGCCAATCAGCGCGCTTTTATGTGCACCAACAGGGTTAAAATAACGTAAAGAAATAGCATTAATGTGCCCTGCCGCAGCCGTATGTTCTAAAATTTCCTCCCCCATTTGTTTAGTGTTGCCATATGGCGAAGCGGCTTTTTGCGTAGGTGTTTTTTCGGTTACAGGCAAATTTTCAGGATTGCCATATACTGTGCATGAGGAAGAAAATACGATGGGTTTTATCTCATATTTTCGCATGCATTTTAACAAGTTAATCTGCGAATAAAGGTTATTCTCGAAATACATTAAAGGCTGCTGAACTGATTCATTAACCTGCAAAAATGCCGCAAAATGTATTACTGCGTCTATACCCGGGTTGGTAGCAAATATGTTCTCTAACTCATCATAATTACACATTTCGGTTTCGAAGAAAGCCGGGCGTTTCCCTGTTATTTTTTCTATCCGGTTTAATACTTCTGATGATGAATTAGATAAATTATCAATAATGATAACTTCATAACCTGCGTTTAATAGCTCTACTACGGTATGTGAACCAATATATCCCATGCCGCCGGTTACTAAAATTTTGCTCATTGGCTATTATTTATTAAAAGATGCAAAATCTTTATGTTCAACTTTTTCAATAACATCTTTTGGTAACGATTTAAAGTACTCGTACGTTATTTTTAAACCTTCCGCACGCGAAACCTTAGGTTCCCAGTTTAGTATTTCCCTTGCTTTTGTAATATCCGGTCTTCTTTGCTTAGGATCATCAACAGGCAGGTCTTTATAAACCATTTTTTGTGAGGTTCCGGTTAATTTAATTATCTCTTCGCCAAACTCTTTAATAGTTATTTCGCTCGGGTTACCAATATTTACCGGGTAAGCATAGTCGCTGAATAATAAACGGTAAATACCTTCAATAAGGTCATCAACATAACAAAAAGACCGTGTTTGTGAACCATCGCCAAAAACGGTCAGATCTTCACCCCTGATAGCCTGACCTATAAATGCGGGTAATACGCGTCCATCGTTAAGACGCATGCGTGGGCCATAAGTATTAAATATACGTACTATACGGGTTTCTAAACCATGAAAAGTATGGTAGGCCATGGTTATGGATTCCTGAAAGCGTTTAGCTTCGTCATATACCCCTCGGGGGCCAACAGTATTTACATTGCCCCAGTATTCTTCGGGCTGTGGATTCACTGACGGATCGCCATAGATCTCTGAAGTTGATGCAATAAGCATGCGTGCATTTTTATGGCGTGCAAGCCCAAGCAGATTATGGGTACCTAATGAGCCTACCTTCAATGTTTGAATCGGGATCTTTAAATAATCTATAGGGCTGGCCGGAGATGCGAAATGTAAAATATAATGTAATTCGCCCGGTATATAAACATATTTAGAAACATCGTGGTGGTAAAACTCAAAGTTTTCCAGTTTAAATAAGTGTTCTATATTTCTCAGATCACCCGTGATCAGGTTATCCATGGCTATTACATGGAAATCTTCGGCAATAAAACGATCGCACAGGTGTGAACCTAAAAAACCTGCTGCTCCGGTGATTAAAATACGTTTTCGGGCCATATTTATTAAAGTGTTGCTATATTTTGGCTAAAGATAATGGATTTTGATTAAAGGGCGTTTTTTTATGAGATAAGTACCGTATACGTTTACAGATATTGTTTATCATGTTGTTTTATTATACGTAATACTAAAGTTTATGTTTGTCAACTTTTTTAAACATAAACAGCATGTACATAATAAATGATATAGCAGACAGCACAAGGCCAGCCTCGCTTATTAGCATTATGCACATTAGCACATACACGCATTCCAGCATTCTTTTAAAAGTAAAGAACCTGTCTTTTAAATGTCCTGACGAATAGTAAAGCGAAAATCCGAATTGTGAATAACAGCGTTCAATATTTCTGAGTGTACGTCTGGCCGATCGTGCTGTAGCTGCGGCTCTTTTGTATAACTCCCAAAATAAAGTCAGCAATAAAATCAGCGGAACTATATAAAACAACTTGTCGAAGATCGTTTTATCATAGAAAAGGTTAAGGTTGAAAATTTTTTGAAAAAAGGGCACCGAATGCCATTGATGTACAGCAGACTGACTAAAAGTTTCCCTTATAAATTTAAACCCCAAAGCAAATGCAGTAAACTGCCCGGTGATCATGGCAATTGAAACCGTGTCATAATGTTTTTGCTCTGCTGATGCGTTGGTGTAAGCCTCCGTCGGAAAATCCATGATCTCTGCCATCCTTGATTTTTCATGGTCAACTAAAGCCTTTTTTTCTGCTGCGCTTACCGGCGCTGTAGTACTAATTATATTAAACTCTTTTAAGTAGGGGAATATCTCTTCCTTATCAAATAAAATAAGGTCACAGTAAAATTTTACCCGCCCGTAATGGAAGTCGGAAGTAATTATATCAATTAATGCTGGGCGGTGCTGTCTTATAATATCTCTTAAGCCTGCTATATCCTGAAACGTATTGGACGAATTAACCGAAATACGCGTGTTTTTTACGGGAATGCCATTATCATTCAGGTATTTTTTTAAATGCTCCGAATGTTTGGTTAATGTAGAATTAAAATGCCCGCCAAATGTTCCGGTGGTTACAATCTCTCTGGTTTTATCAATATTCCATAAAGCTATGGCTGTATCGCAACGGCTTTTAGCAATAAGTGACAGTAAGCCCTTATCATCATTTGTGTTGCCTAATATTACGATCATCTTTAATAAAAGTCAGGTTAAGCACAAATAATAAAAGTTATTCTGATTACATTAATTGCTAATGATCTTTCTGCCTATGCTGTTATAATAAAAGCCCAGATCGATCATTTTTTGCAGATCGTACAGATTGCGGCCATCAAATATTACCTTACTTTTAAGTGCACCACTTAGTCGTTCAAAATCAGGAGTCCTGAACACCGACCACTCTGTAACTATCAGTAGAGCATCAGCATCGGTCACTACATCGTAAGCGTTTTGGCCATAAGTTATTTTATCACCAAGTAAGGCTTTTACATTCTGCATACCTTCCGGGTCAAAAACACTTACGGTTGCTCCTTCTTTAAGTAACTCATCAATAATATATAAAGCAGGTGCTTCGCGTATATCATCGGTTTCCGGTTTAAAGGCCAGACCCCACATGCCGAATTTTTTGCCTTTCAGATCACCGTTATAGTATTTTTTAAGTTTTTGAACCAGTACTTTTTTCTGTATTTCATTAACCTCCATTACAGAGTTTAAGATCTTGAAATCATACTTGTTTTCCTCAGCTGATTTGGCCAGCGCCTGAACATCTTTCGGGAAGCAACTGCCACCATAACCAATACCCGAAAACAGGAAACGATTACCGATGCGGTTATCAGCGCCTATGCCACGGCGTACCATATCAACATCAGCCCCCACCAGCTCACATAAGTTTGCCACCTCGTTCATAAAAGAGATTTTTGTAGCCAGAAAAGAGTTAGCGGCATATTTTGTAAGCTCTGATGAGCGCTCATCCATAAAAATAACCGGGTTACCCTGCCTTACATAAGGCGCATAAAGTTCGCCCATTAACTTGCGTGCTCTTTCATCCGTAGTGCCCACAACCACCCTGTCGGGTTTCATAAAGTCTTCAACAGCCACACCTTCACGTAAAAACTCAGGATTTGATACTACGGCGCACTCTACGGTGGTGTTTTCTTTTATCACAGCAGTAAACTTATCAGCGGTACCTACCGGCACGGTCGATTTTGTTACGATAACTTTATAATCAGTAATTATTTTGGCTATATCCTTTGCAGCACCCAATACATAACTCAGATCTGCTGAACCATCACCTCCCGGAGGGGTTGGTAGTGCTAAGAAAATGATCTGGGCATCAGTAATAGCATCAGCCAGTACATTTGTAAATAATAGTCTTTTTTGATCAATATTACGATGGAAGAGTAGTTCAAGGCCAGGCTCGTATATAGGTAATTTGCCTTCCTGCATCATTTTTACTTTGTTTTCGTTAATGTCAACACAAGTAACCTGATTTCCGGTTTCAGCTAAACAAGTTCCGGTTACTAACCCTACGTATCCTGTTCCAACTACAGCTATCTTCATAAATGTTTTTGTTATTAATGTTATTACTTTTACCCCGACGAAGATAATAATTACAATTTTAAAATGCTGTTATTATATAATATTGGAATTGTTTTATACCGCGTGCTTGTGTTTATGGTTTCCTTTTTTAATAATAAAGCGAAGTTGTGGGTACGGGGAAGGCAAAAACAAACTATAATATATTATGAATCAAGTATATGGTTCCATTTTGCATCATTGGGCGAATTTGAGCAGGGTAGGCCGGTTCTTGAAAAAGTAAAAGCACTTTATCCGGCACAAAAAATTGTGATCACTTTTTTTTCTCCGTCGGGATACGAGGTAAGAAAAAACACCCCCCTTGCTGATGCGGTATATTATTTGCCGGCGGATACCGCCCGTAACGCAAATGATTTTATTAAAAACATAAATCCAGTAATGGCAGTTTTTACCAAATACGAATATTGGTATCATTATTTTAATGAGCTGCATCATCAGCATGTGCCTTTGTATGTTATTTCATCCATATTCAGGCCGGGGCAGATCTTTTTTAAATGGTATGGCGGCCTGAACCGTAAAATGCTGAAGCTGGTAACCTGGTTTTTTGTACAGGATGCAGATTCCAAACATTTATTGCAGGGGCTGGGTATAAGCAACATCAGCCTTAGCGGCGATACCCGGTTTGATCGTGTTTGGGCCAATGCAGCTAACCCTAAAGCTATACCTGTTGTTGAAGAATTTATTGGAAAAAGTAAGCTGTTTATAGCCGGCAGCACCTGGCCGGAGGATGAAAAATTATTGGCCGCGTTAATAGAAAAGCATCCCGACTGGAAATTTATAATTGCGCCGCATGAAACAAGCGAAGAAAAGATAAAGGGTTTGTTGAGCCTTTTACCAACCAACGATACAATAAAATATTCACAACTCACCGAAAAATACCTTCTACAACATCGCGTACTTATCATTGACAATATCGGCCTGCTTTCATCCCTTTATCAATTTGCTGCAATAGCTTATATAGGCGGTGGTTTTGGGGCGGGTATACACAATACATTGGAGGCGGCAGCTTTTGGTATGCCGGTAATATTCGGGCCAAAATATAATAAATTTAAAGAAGCCCGCGATCTGGTTGAACTTAATGCCGGATTCAGTATTAACAATGAAGCAGAATTGTTGAATATCGCCGGTAGATTAATGACTGATGAAGCATTCTGCACGGCTACAGCACATATTGCCAAAAGGTATGTTAATGAGCATATTGGAGCAACGGATGTAATTCTTAAATATATTGCAGATAAACATCCTGCTTTATAAACAGCATAATTATATCTGCTTCTTAAAACATTTTAGGCAGCTATTCCTTAATATTGCCTGCTATGGGTTTTTTAGATCTTCCCGGTTTAGGTAAAGCACATTATCATGAATATGGCAGCGGCAGTAAGCCGATGTTAGCTTTTCATGGCTATGGCATGACGGGCAAACAGTTTCATGTACTGGAAAAATCAGTTTTAACAAAATATCATGTTTACGGATTCGATCACTTTTTCCACGGTGAAAGTAAATTATCCGGCTGGGCCGAAAATAAGATCACAGCAGGCATGCCCAAAACAATGGTAAAAGCCTACGTGGAGGAATGGTTTAAAAAGCATGGCCGACAGCGCTTTTCGGTAATGGGTTATTCTATAGGCGCCAATATCGCATTGTTATTAGTAGAAGAATACGCCGACCTGATAGACGATATTATCCTGATGGCACCCGATGGGCTATCGACATATAAGGGGTTTCACTTTTTACTGCATCAGCCAATAGGGCGTTTTTTCTTCAGGCAGGTAACTAAGAGTAAATGGCTGGCGCCTTCATTGTTAAATAATCTGAAAAAAACAGGGTTTATTGATGCCAGTCTGCATCAGATAGCTTATAACGAAATAGATACTCCCCAAAAACGCCAGGATGT
Source organism: Mucilaginibacter segetis (assembly GCF_016522075.1). GTDB lineage: Bacteria > Bacteroidota > Bacteroidia > Sphingobacteriales > Sphingobacteriaceae > Mucilaginibacter > Mucilaginibacter segetis. The sequence goes on from NZ_JAEHFW010000001.1 coordinate 248,772, forward strand.
TTATTATACCCTGAACCTCATCCGCTTGTTAAAGCCGGATGCCGTAAAAATAGCCGGTCTTATTAATCAGCACCATATAAATTGTACGTTAATTTTTGGAAAGGATGATAATTTATTCCCCAAAACGGCAGCTGAACCATTTATAAATATGCTCGATGATGCAGACGTACATGAAGTGCCGCTGGGGCATTGGCTGGTAGTAAAACAATTGGATGAGTATTTAGTAAATTTACCCGCATGATACCTGCCCGCAGAGTAAAACTTTTCAGCAACTGGTTTGCCATATACATGCGCTACCGCATGCGCCGGGCGTTTAACCGGCTGGAAGTAATGCCCTTTACCCCTAAACCCGGCCATTCTGTATTGTTGTTGTGCAATCATTTTAGCTGGTGGGATGGTTTATGGGGTAATTATTTAGCCTATTGGCACCTGCACCGCAATTTATATATCATGATGCAGGAAGATCACCTGCAAAAACGTATGTTGCTGAATCTGTTTGGTGGCTTCTCCATTAACCGTAGCTCGCGCGAAATGATAAAATCATTGCAGTATGCAGCCGGCCTGCTTAACAACCCGGAAAATTTGGTGGTAGTTTTTCCACAGGGAGAATTGATATCAAACCATACTACGGAAATAAAAGTAGAAAAGGGCATTGAGCGACTGATAAAGAATATTAAAGGTCCCTGCCAGATCGTTTATAACTGCGCGCTTATCGACTATTTCGAGAGCCTTAAACCATCGGTTTATTTCCATTTGTTTGACTGTGGCGTAGCGGGTGAACTTAGCTTTGATGAGTTGACCGAAAAGATAAATGCTTATCATAAGCAGGCGTTAAATGATCAGGTACATGTGGCCCATTAAATATTAATGATTAACCTGTATATTGCTGGGTATGCTGTATCCTAAAAGGAATTTTTTAATCGTCTGGATATTTAAAACCTATGTAAAATGGTTGGTAAGCAGGCAATTTCATGAGTTTATATTTAACAATGTGCAGGTTGATCCTGACAGATCTGTTTTACTGATAGCCAACCACTTTAGTTTTTGGGACGGACTTATACTGTTTTGCCTTAATCAAAAACTGTTCAAGAAAAAGTTTCATGTTATGGTGCTTCAGGAAACTGCCTATCATATGGGAATATTACGGTACGGAGGAGCTTATTCTGTAACCAAAAACTCGCGTGATATGCTCACCTCCCTTGATTATACCGCGAAACTTTTAAACGATCCGCAAAACCTGGTGTTGATGTTTCCGCAGGGGAAGTTGTACTCAAACTTTGTGAGCCGTATTAATTTTGAAAAGGGTATACTTAAGCCAATGAATAAAGCCGAAGGTAAATTTCAGTTAGTTTTCGCTGCAACCTTTATTCAATATTTTAAACATAAAAAGCCGTCGGTAACCGTTTATTTAAAAAATGAGGATAAAAGCTATGTGAATGAAAATATCGGTGAATTAGAGCGATCCTATCAACAACATTATACCGAATCAAAAGATCTGCAAACCGAAATCGAAATAAAGTAAATTGATCATAGCCCTTTACATAGCATTTTTCTTTTTGATACTGCGTTTTTCGGTAACGGTATTTAATTTTTTATCTAATCCTAAACTGCGTAGGGTAAGCCGGAACTATCAGGATAAGGTATCTGTACTTATTCCGGCACGTAATGAGAGCGACAATATTCTCAGCCTGTTAAATTCTATTATCAGGCAGGATTACACCAATTATGAGGTGATTATTTTAGATGACAACTCTGAAGATAACACTTATGAAATTTGTGCCGCCTTTGCAGCAGATCACCGTCAATTCAAGGTAATCAAGGGCAAATCCTTAGCCGGGGGATGGTTGGGTAAAAATTATGCATGTCATCAGCTGGCTCAACACGCAACGGGCAACTATTATTTGTTTTTAGATGCTGATGAAACCGTGAAGAACGGGCTTATTAACAGCGCGGTGCATCGTATGTATTTGAACAAACTTTGTTTGCTCAGTTTGTTTACTAATCAGCAAATGCACAGCTTTGGCGAAAAACTAACCGTGCCTTTAATGCATTATATTTTACTGAACCTGCTGCCATTACGTTTAGTATTTTTATCTAAAAATGCTGCCTTTGCTGCAGCCAGCGGGCAATTTATGATGTTTGAAGCCAACTGTTACAGGGAGTATCAATGGCACCAATTGGCCAGGGCTAAAGTGGTGGAGGATGTGGAGATCATGAAACTGGTAAAAGCCGCCCGTTTAAATGGTGAGGCCCTGCTTGCTAACGGTATGATCAGCTGCCGTATGTATAAAAGTTACAGCGAAGCGGTTGCAGGATTCGGCAAGAATTTTTTAGCAGCTTTTAATTATAACATTACCGGCTTTTTAATTTATTTAACCTTGCTCGTTGGCGGCCCCATGGTAATAATTATGACCTTGAATTTGAATTTTATATTAATGATGACAGGGCTAATAGCACTTACCCGCATCATGATATCATTTGCTGCCGGGCAAAGTGTAATACAAAATATACTTTTACATCCGTTACAAATGGTGAGCCTGCTTATTATCGGTTTCACCTCAATACAAAAAAAACTCACAAAAACCACCGTATGGAAAGGCAGAAAAGTTCAATCATAAAACCAGCCATAGCTTTTGTTATTATATTGCTGTTTCACATCGTAGGGATAGTAGGACTTTCCAGATCCTCAACTCACGTGCTTTTTTTAAAACTGGTACCCTGGCACATATTGCTCATGTTGCTAATGGTGGTATTAAGCTTCAGAGGTATCGAGGGTAAATTTTTCGGCTTTGCAGCAATTATCTTTTGCCTTGGTTTTGGTGCCGAATGGATAGGCGTACACAAGCACTGGTTATTTGGCAACTACGTTTATGGCCCAACATTAGGCCCTGATCTTTTTAATATTCCCATCATCATCGGGATAAACTGGTTTCTGCTGGTATTTTCGGCAGGTGTAGCCGCTCAAAAAAGTGGACTGGATAACAAATATCTGCGTATTTTATGTGGTGCTGCAGCCCTTGTTATGCTCGACGTGTTGATAGAACCTGTTGCCGTAAAATTAAACTATTGGCAATGGGCAGATAACATGATACCGCCTCTAAACTACCTTTGCTGGTTTTTAGTAAGCGCGGTAATGCTTTTTATTTTTGAGCTGTTCGCTTTTAAAAAACAAAACCGGGTGGCACCCGTATTCTTACTGACCGAATTTGCATTCTTCGGTTTTTTATACCTTACACTGTAAACCTTTTGCCTTTCAGCTTTTTGATGTAAATTTGCAGTAAATGAGTGATTATCAATTACAGGTTACTATTGATCAGGATTCCGGCTTTTGCTTTGGCGTTGTATATGCTATTGACATGGCCGAGGAGATACTGGCAGAAGACGGTTATTTGTATTGCCTGGGCGATATTGTGCATAACGATGAAGAAGTAGAGCGGCTAAAAGCGATGGGCCTGCGCATCATTGATCATTCAGCGTTAAAAGACCTGCGTAATGAAAAGGTGCTGATACGTGCACACGGCGAAGCGCCGGAAACCTATAAAACCGCGCTGGAAAATAATATTACACTTATTGATGCATCATGCCCGGTAGTACTTAAACTGCAAAACCGAATAAAAACGTCGCATGATAGTGCAGAGAAAATATTAATATTCGGCAAGCATGGCCATGCGGAAGTAATAGGTTTACAAGGCCAAACTAATGGAGAAGCTTTAGTTTTTCAGGATATAGCCGAACTTGACAATGCGGAACTTCCGCAAAGTTTTACGCTCTACAGCCAAACCACTAAAAGCATGGATAAGTTTTACGGCATTAAACAGGAGCTGATAAATCGCGGTTACGAGGTTAAGGCAAATGATACCATTTGCAGACAGGTATCAAACCGCGATAAAGATTTGCCTGCTTTTGCCGTTAGGTTTGATAAGGTGGTGTTTGTATCGGGTAAAAAATCATCAAACGGTAAGGTGCTGTACGAGGTATGCAAAAAGCATAACCCGGATACCTACTTCGTATCATCCATAGCCGAATTGGATAAAAGTATGTTTGCACCCGGCGATAAGGTAGGCATTGCGGGGGCAACCTCAACTCCTATGTGGTTGATGCAGCAGGTTAAAACGGAACTGGAAAGCTATTAACAGCACGTTTTTTGCTGTATAAACATCTTGCACAGATCATCATCATACACCGGCTTATTTATTGCCCTGCTCGTTATTGGCAGTTGGGTAACATCTACCTTGCTTTTAATGCAATGGCAGGTAAATTTTGGCAATCCGCTATTGTATTTTTTTGTATTGCTGCAAATGCACCTGTACACCGGGCTTTTTATAACCGCTCATGATGCCATGCATGGTACGGTGGCCCCAAATAAAGTTATTAATAATGGCGTAGGCTACCTTTCCACTTTTTTATACGCGTCGTTCTGGTATCCGCAATTATATACTAAACATCATCTGCATCATAGCCATGTACATACACCGGATGACCCTGACTACCACAACGGCACGTTTTTGAGTTGGTATGTGCGTTTTATACGTAATTATCTTTCTATATGGCAAATTGTGGTAATGGCCGTGCTGTTCAATATTTTCAAGATATGGGTCCCGCAGGCAAATCTGCTGCTGTTTTGGGTGGTGCCATCCTTGCTAAGTACCCTTCAGTTGTTTTATTTCGGTACCTATCTTCCCCACAAAGGAGAGCATGATAATGTGCATCAGTCGCGCAGTTTTCGGCGCAATCACCTGCTGGCTTTTTTAAGCTGTTATTTTTTTGGCTATCACTATGAGCATCACGATGCTCCCTGGTTGCCCTGGTGGCGGCTATGGCAGGCCCCTAAGCCGCCTGAATCTCGCAATAAAGGAATATAGCAGCTATCATTTATTTGTAAATTGTTATCCCCCTGCACAATTGAGGGTAAATTATCTTATTTTTGCAGCCACAATTATGGCAAAAAAAGGAGTTTTACTGGTCAACCTGGGTACCCCCGACAGCCCGTCGACCGCCGATGTTCGTAAGTATCTGGATGAATTTTTAATGGATCCACGCGTTATTGATGTAAACCCGGCATTACGTACCTTTTTGGTTAAAGCCATTATTGTACCATTCAGGGCGCCAAAATCCGCTAAACTTTATAAGGCTATTTGGGACGAAAAAACAGGCTCGCCATTATTGCATTACAGCCTTTTACAGCAACAGTTATTAAAGGAGCGCCTGGGTGATGAATACATGGTGGAATTGGCTATGCGTTACCAGAGCCCGTCTATTGAAGATGCGCTTTCACGTTTAAAAAAGGCGTTGGTGAAGGATATATTGGTGATACCACTGTTTCCGCAATATGCTTCAGCAAGTACCGGATCCGTGCAGGAAAAAGTAATGCGTTTGGTAAAGGAATGGCAAACCATACCGGATATCAGATTCATCAATTCATTCCATGATAATGAGCTGATGATAGAAACTTTTGCCGACAATGCGGCTAAGTATCAGCCCGAAACTTACGATCATATTTTGTTCAGTTTTCATGGTTTACCGCAAAGGCAACTGATGAAGTGCGACCATACCGGCAGCTATTGCTTAAAGGTGAATGATTGCTGCGCTACGTTAAACGATACTAATAAATTCTGTTATTCGGCACAGTCGCACCATACGGCGAGTTTAATTGCCGCTAAAATGGGTCTGCCGAAAGAGAGATATACCGTTTGCTTTCAATCCCGCCTGGGAAATGATCCGTGGGTGCAGCCCTATACCAGCGAAATTGTAGCTCAAATGGCTAAAGAAGGTAAAAAGCGTTTGCTGGTATTTTGCCCTGCTTTCGTGTCCGACTGCCTGGAAACCGTGTTTGAGGTAACCAACGAATACGGCGATGAATTTAAAGCCTTAGGCGGCGAACATGTGCAACTGGTAGAAAGCCTGAACGATTCTCCTAAATGGATAGACGCGCTGGAAAAAATGGTTATAGAGAATTAATTAGCCGTAACCATCTCCGCTACTATTTTTGCCGATAGTAAACACAGCGGAATACCACCACCCGGATGCACGCTGCCCCCGCAAAAGTATAGCCCCTTAATTTTTGATGAAGCATTGGCATGTCTTAAAAATGCCGCGAACTGACTGTTAGAGCTGGTGCCGTAAATAGAGCCCTTGTAGGATGATGTTTTGAATTCGATACTACGCGGGTCAAGCACAGCCTCGGTTGTTATCAACGACCCAACATTCACCCCTAATACTTTTGATAACTTACTAATCACATTTTGCCTCGCCGCCGCTATCTGGCTGTCCCAATCCTGACCGCTATCCGCCGGTACGTTGATCATCACAAACCAGTTCTCACATCCTTCGGGTGCATCCGTAGTATTCAGTTTCGAACTGATATTGACATATACTGTAGGATCATGATAAATGGTTTGCTTTTTCCAGATATGATCAAACTCCAATAAATAATTATCGCTGAAAAATATATTATGCAGATCAAGCTCAGGGAATGGCTTTTTTATGCCCCAGTAAAATATCAGTGCCGAACTGCTGCGTTCCTGGTTAAGCGTTTTTTGAGGGTGCAGTTTAATATGCCCGCTTAATAGCTTTTTATAGGTAAACCAAACATCCATATTAGAGATCACTATATCGCTCCAAATAACTTTATCTTTTACCTTAATACCTTTTACAATTCCTTGTTGTAGTATCACCTCATCTACCTTTGTATGGTAGTAGAATTTTACATCCAGTTCTTCCGCCAGTTTTTCTAATGCAAGGGTGATGCTGTACATGCCACCATCGGGGAAATAAGCGCCGAAATGGTGCTCCAGATGCGGAATAACATTGAGGGTGGCCGGGGCCTGATATGGGTTCGATCCGTTATAGGTAGCATAACGGTCAAAAAACTGTACCACACGACTATCCTTAAAAAACGAACTATTGGCCTTATGCATAGTGCGCATGGCATCTATCCGCGGCAGTTTAAAAACAGAGCGTAAGGTATCCCACCGTAAATAAGTTTGCAGCCGGTGGAGCGAGCGTTCTAAAAAAACATGATTAGTAATGGTGTAAATATCGCGGCTGTGGGCTAAAAACTTAATGACCGATGAAGCAGTGTCGGTAGTTTTCGCTGCAATTTCAGCAGCGAATTTTTGCGTATCAGCATAGGCGGATATTTGGGTGCCATCAGCATAAAAATAACGGCAAAGCACATCCAATTTTTGGTAATTAAAATAAGTTCGCGGATCTTTCCCCGCCAGTTTAAACAGTTCGTCCACGTATTGCGGCATGGTAAAAAGGCTTGGGCCGGTATCAAAGCGGTAGCCATTTACAATAATTTCCGAAAGTTTACCACCCGGATAATCGTTCGTTTCAAACACTTCAACATTATAGCCTTTAACCGCTAATCTGATGGCGCTTGCTATACCGGCTATACCGGCACCAATTATAACCGCTTTTTTTGGATGCATGCCGTAAATATAATGCTTAAACAAAAAAGCGGAACCATAAATAATGATTCCGCTTTTTAATTACTCACTAATATGATATAGGTTATTAAACCGCTTCATGTACGCCTTCGCCTATTTCTTCAATAGTTTTACGGTTAAATGCGTCCAGGTCATCTGGCTTGCGGCTGGTAACTAAACCATTATCAACCACTACTTCCTGGTCAACCCAGTTAGCACCGGCGTTCTTAAGGTCGGTTTGTAATGATGGATATGAAGTTAGCGTACGGCCTTTTATCATACCTGTTTCTATCAGCATCTGCGGGCCATGGCATATTGCCGCCACCGGTTTTCCTTCGTCCAAAAATGCAGATACAAAAGCTACTGCATCTTTATTCTGCCTTAATTTATCAGGATTAAGCACGCCACCGGGTAATACCAGCGCATCATAATCATCCGGACTAACCGCGTCCAGTTGTTTATCTACTTCTACCTCAATACCCCAATCGGTTTTATTCCATGCTTTTATCTTTCCTGTTTTTGGTGATATGATATGCACGGTTGCGCCCGCCGCTGTTAATGCTTCTTTAGGGCTTGTTAATTCTACTTGCTCAAATCCTTCTTCTGTAAGTATTGCTACTTTACGATTACTTAAACTTGCCATAATGATATTTTTTTAATTTTAAATTATTAATTTTAACTATACTAATACTACAGCTCAGTTTAACTATGGTTTTACGAAATTTTAGAAAAAGCGGCAAGCTTTTAAAAATCAGCTTTTTGTGCCGTTGTGTAATTGGGCGTAACTGATAAAATCGGCCGGGAGACCATAATCTTCAGTTCCTTTACGGCGGATAAAATAAAAATCACGGGTTATCTTTAAACCCTCAACGGGTACTTCCACCAGGTCACCTTCTGCCAGTTCCCGGATGATGGACGGACGGGGCATAAAGCCGAGACAATGATCGGCCAGTAAGAAGTTTTTAAGCGCCTCTGTTCCTCCTAAACGAATTTTTATAGAAAGGTCTACAGCTTTTATATTTAAGGCAGATAACGACTTTAACAACGCGTTAAGTGTACCCGAGCCACGTTCGCGCAGGGCAAGCGGCGTTTTAATAAACTGCTTTAAACTAAGCGAGCGTCCGGCCAGCGGGCTTTTTGCAGAGCAAACGGGTATCACCTCGTCGCTCATAAATGGCGTATAGGTAACAGTGGTCAGTTTACTGTCGGCCTCAATAATGCCCAGGTCAACCTCGTGGTTAAGCAATGCATTAAGTATATATTCTGAATTACGGTTCAGCAAACCTACACCCACACTGGCATATTCGCGCTGAAAGCCCGACAAAATGGAAGGCAAAATGTAAAGTGCAATAGTAGTGCTGGCCCCTAAACGCAAATGACCTGCAGCATTAGTTGCATTACTTAATACCGATAGGTCGTACTCTATCTTTCTTTCTATCTCTGTAGCCTGCAGCAGGTATTCATTTAGCTTAATGCCCGCAGCGGTTAACAGGATACTATTCCCCTTTCTTTCAAAAAGAGGCACTTTGTACTGATCTTCCATAGCCTTTATGTGTTTGCTGATGGCGGGCTGTGTTACAAACAGCACTTGCGCAGCCTTGCTGAAGCTAAGGTTGGCGGCAACTTCCATAAAAACTCGGTGGGAGAAGGAGATCATTATAATTTGTTAATCAGTTGCTCTTTACTAATTCCTAAATTAGCTGATGCATCATTCAATATAGAAACAAGTGTACCTAATTTTAAAGGGTTGTGATTAGGGACGGTTAAATGATGCTCGCCTTTTTCAGAAATTAATGTTAAACGGATGTGGCTTCCTTTTTGCCTGCTGATAACATAACCATAACTCGTTAATTCTTTAATTAACGCTGAAGCTGATACGTCTCTTGGAATTTTCATAACTATTATTAGAAGTGTTCAAACCGATTTTGTGAAATTATTTTACGATTTAAACCTTTTCATAGCCCCGTTATGAATTGAGGTTCATTATTGATATTAAAAACAAATATACATTTTTTGTTAAAATATTATAATGTATAGGTTAAACTGTCATTATCTCTTCTTTTACCAAATGCAGGCGGATGATTTTTGGAGATTTTCCATCGTCAAAATGGCACTGAACGGCTTCCCGAATATTGTTGCGCAATTCATCCATATTTTCTCCCTCAGTAAATATTGATTCGCCAATAGCTTTGGCGGTGTATCCCCCCTCTAATGATTCTTCAACCAAGAAAAATAATTCATTCATACTCAAATTTAAGAAATATATTTCACAACAAAGCCCCGCATATTTATAACAGGGCCATGTTGATTTTTTTTGGATTTTAATTACGCCTCTACTGTTTGCCCTATTAAATGGTTAGCCATCAAATATTCGGCAATTTGTACAGCATTGGTTGCCGCGCCTTTGCGCAGATTGTCCGATACTATCCAGCAGTTAAGGGTTTTTTCCTGGCTCTCATCCCGACGGATGCGGCCTACAAAAACCTCATCTTTTTCGTGTGCATCAAGCGGCATAGGGTATTTCAGGTTAGCCACATCATCAACTACTACTATACCCGGTGCTTTGCTTAAAAGCTCAGTTACTTCGGCGATATCAAAATCGTTCTCAAATTCAATGTTTACCGCTTCGGAGTGCCCGCCGATAACAGGGATGCGTACTGCGGTTGCGGTAACACGTATGCTATCATCACCCATTATTTTCCGGGTCTCTTTTATCATTTTCATTTCCTCTTTGGTGTAGCCGTTGTCGGTAAATACATCAATATGAGGTAATACATTCAGGTCAATAGTGTACGGATAAGCCTTAGGCCCGTCAATACCTTTACGTTCGTTAAATAACTGATCAACAGCTTTTACACCCGTACCCGTAACCGATTGATAGGTAGAAACTACCACACGTTTAATTTTATATTTATCATGCAGGGGTTTAAGGGCTACCACCATTTGTATAGTAGAGCAGTTAGGATTGGCAATAATTTTATCCTCAGCGGTAATTACATGGGCGTTTACTTCAGGTACTACCAGTTTTTTGGTAGGATCCATACGCCATGCCGATGAATTATCAACCACGGTAGTCCCAACTTCGGCAAACATAGGTGCCTGCTCCAGCGAAGCGCTGCCACCGGCAGAGAAAAGCGCCAGATCCGGTTTTTGTTTAATCGCATCCTCAACAGAAACTACCTTATATTGCTTACCCTTAAAAGTGATCTCTTTACCAACACTTTTAGCGGAAGCTACGGGAATTAATTCTGTAACGGGGAAGTTGCGTTCTGCAAGAACCTGCAACATTTTAGTGCCTACCAGTCCTGTGGCACCTACTACTGCGACTTTCATTATCTTTTAATTTGTTTTTGGGGTAATAAGCTCTTTAATAAAGAGCATGTTCTGATTTTGTTATGTTGTTTTATTAAGCTGCAAAGATGCGATTTTTTTTAATTGTCTACCAATTTAGTATATAAACTTTGTTTTATCAGCGCGGTGATTTAAGATTTAATTCTCATTGGTAGCCTCAACCCCGTAGCGCATTGCCGCTGAAAGCACATCCATGTTTATATCTTTAAGCCTTTTGAATTTAATGCAATATCCGGTAACGGTTGCCTTGCCAAGTTCTTCGCCATAGGTTTGAGCCAGGTATGCCTTATCCTCTATACCAAGGATATATACAGAAATACCGCTGGTGTTTGCACTCATGCCAATCTGATAAAACTCCCTCGTTTTTCCATCCGCATACTTTATATGGTAAGAACCATATCCTATATCCGGATTGGAAACAATTTTGTTTTCTGTGTTTTTACCATCAAGGAACCATAATTTACTGTCAGCAAATACATGGAGTATAAGCCTGTGCAATTGTTGCATGTCGCTGCGCTTTGATTCAGGTTGATCGTTAATATACTTTCCAATTTGCTCCTGTATATTCATGTTGAATTTGAGGTTGTTTGTTTGGTGTAACTCAAATTACGCTTTATATTTAATCACACCCTAATACAATCTGTAGGCTATCTACATAATTGCTCTTTACTTTTTAGTTCCGTTATTGATATACCTGTACAAATGCGGCACTTGTTTTTTCAAAGTTTAACGTATTTCGCTCAAATTTTTACCTTTGTAGCCAAAGCTGAAACTGCATGAGCGAAAAGATTTTAGTGATAGGCGCCAACGGGCAAATAGGAACCGAATTGGTGAATACTTTGAGAAATATACACGGCGCCGAAAATGTTATAGCATCCGATATTAATAGTCCTACCTACGCCATCAGGAACAGCGGGCCTTTTGAGTTTGCCAACGTTTTGGATAAAGATAATTTGCATCATTTATTTGACAAGCACCGCCCCACGCAGGTTTATTTGCTGGCGGCCATATTATCCGCCGTAGGCGAACAAAAACCAAAGGTTGCCTGGGATCTGAACATGACCGGACTGATACATATACTTGATTTCGCGGTGGAATTTAAAACAGCCAAAGTATTTTGGCCAAGTTCCATAGCGGTTTTCGGGCCGCATTCGCCAAAATTTAATACTCCGCAATATTGCGTTATGGACCCTAACACCGTTTACGGTTTTAGTAAACTGGCCGGGGAGCGCTGGTGCGAGTATTATTATGCTAAACATGGTTTAGATGTACGCAGCATACGCTACCCGGGTTTAATAGGCTGGCGCGCGTCACCGGGTGGTGGTACTACCGACTACGCCGTTCATATTTTTCATGAGGCTATTAAAAATGGTAAATACGAAAGTTTTTTAACGGCTGATACTGCCCTGCCTATGATGTATATGGATGATGCCATAAGGGCAACTATATCATTAATGGACGCCCCGGCCAAAAACCTGAGCATACGCTCCAGTTATAATTTAGCGGGAATAAGTTTTACCCCTGCTCAGCTGGCCGATGAAATAAAAAAACACTTACCTGAATTTGAAATAAGCTATAGCGGCAATGATCCGCGGCAACCAATAGCAGATAGCTGGCCAAAGTCAATAGATGACAGCCAGGCACAGCATGACTGGGGCTGGCAACTGGAATTTGATTTGCCGAAGATGACATTTGATATGCTGGATAACTTAAAGAAGACAATTTAACTGATGCCTGCCCCTAAAGGGAATATGGTTATATTTGACAATTAAACAAAAACCCGCCTTTTAATATTAAGGTTAAGGGAAATTATAAATATGGGAAGAGCATTCGAATTCCGTAAAGAAAGAAAATTTAAGCGCTGGGCTAAAATGGCCGTTCAGTTTACCCGCCTGGGTAAAGAAATTGTAATGGCGGTAAAAGCCGGCGGCCCCGATGTGAGTGCAAACTCGCGCCTGCGTACCGCTGTGCAAAATGCCAAGGCCGTAAATATGCCTAAGGACAGGGTTGAAGCTGCCATAAAACGCGCAACCAGCCGCGATGAAAAAGATTATGAAGAAATAGTTTATGAAGGTTACGCGCCGCACGGCGTGGCGATATTGGTAGAAACTGCTACCGACAACACCAACAGAACAGTTGCCAACGTGCGCAGCTATTTCACTAAATATGGCGGCTCATTAGGTAAAACCGGGTCGCTTGATTTTATTTTTAGCCGTAAATCTGTTTTTACATTTGATCCGGGCGACCGTGACCTGGAAGAACTGGAATTTGACCTGATAGATGCCGGACTGGAAGACCTGTTTGTGGAGGCTGATGAAGAAGGAAACGATGTGGCGGTTTTACATACCGCCTATGAAGATTTTGGCAAGATGCAGAAAACACTGGAGGAAATGGGAATTGAAACCAAGTCGGCCAAGTTGGAGCGTGTAGCACAATCATTTACCGATGTGGATGAAGAACAGGCGGCTGAGGTACTAAAAATTGTTGACCGCTTAGAAGAGGACGACGACGTACAAGCGGTTTACCATAACATGGCGGAATAAATACGTTTTTGAATTTTAACTTTTTTAATTAGCAACATGCCATTATTTTCAACACGTAAAGGGGAGAAAAAAGTTAAGGTAACTTTTGCCAATGGTTTGCTTTTTGTTGAAAGGGAAAATGGTAAACAACAGGCTTTTCCGTTGGAGTGGTTCCCCCAATTAATGAATGCCACAGATGAAGAGCGAGGGGATTGGTCGCAAACGGACAAGGGTATTCATTTTAACGCTTTGGATGTAGATATTCCTATACAATAAGGAATTTATTGATCACAATGACTTTTGATGAGTTTTTTAAGAAGAAGAGGATAGATCTAACAGCTTTGCAAGCTGCAGAACCTGCCCTGTACGCTGAATTTAAAACTCACTACGAGCAAATGGGCGAAAAGAGCTTCGACCATACCAAAAAATACTGGTTTAATAAGTTAAGGTTATCCTACCATTTAGCACCGGAGCAAAAGCCCGAAAAAATGCAACTGGAAAACCAGCTGGCCGAACAAACGGTGGTGGAAACGTTAACCGCACCTGTTGAAGCACCATCGCCTAAGGTTGGCTTTAAGCCCCGCTTTAATGCTGCTGCTGTAAATAAGGCAAAGCAACAGCCTGCAGAAGAAAAGAAAGAGGAGGTACCCCTCAACGAAGCCACAGAGCAGACAGACGCTGAACCTAAACCCAAACCTGCTTTTAAGCCAAGGTTTAATATGAAAATGGCGGTGCCAAAAACAGAGCCTGCCGAAGCGCCAAAGCAAGAAAATCCAACAGAACAACCTGCTGAACTGCCAAAGGAAGAAGTTGCGGAGCAAGAGCAACCGGCTGCTAAACCGGCATACAAACCAAAGTTTAATATGAAAAATATTAAACCTAAACCACCGCAGGAGTAAAATTGATTCGAACTGTAAACTTTATAATTTTAATAACATGAACCCGGAAGAATTAATGAACGATAACACCGGCGGAGATATTAATAAAGGCAAAAAGGAAAGCCCGCTGGTGAGCCTGGAAACCGATCTTAAATTTTTTAATGAATCTATACGTGAGGTCGCTGTTGAAATTATGGCGGAGGGTGTATCCATGCATCCCATATTTATAGCGCATCAGCACGAAATGAAGCTGGGCGAAGTGATACTTGATAAGGATGAACTAAATACAGAATGGAGTGTACACGCGTCAACCATTGAGGAGTTTACTGAACGGGGCATTATTAAAAAGGAACTGAAAGAGCGGTTTTTAAAAACGTATAAAGATCCGCATGAGTATATGTGCGTATTTGTGGTAGTACCCGAAGGTGCTAACTTTGTGTATTACCCTTATGTAAAAGAGTAACATTGTAAAGTTGAAACGTTCCGTTATCTTTACCTTATAAAATCAAATCCGCATGTCTGATAAAAAACTCCTGATATTGAACAGTAAGCAAATACAGCAAAAAATTGATCGTATTGCCTACCAGATTCTGGAAGATAATTTTGATGAGCAGGAGATACTGATTGCCGGGATACTACCCCGGGGTAACCAGGTGGCCGACAGGCTAAAGAAGGTACTGGATAACATCGCGCCTTTTAAAAGCCGGGTATTTACCATTCAGTTAGATAAAGAAAGCACCAGCCTTAAAGCCAAAACCAGTTTTGATGTACAGGAGTGTAGTAATAAGGTAGTGGTTTTGGTTGATGATGTGCTCAACAGCGGCAAAACACTGGCCTATGGTTTTGGTGTTTTTTTGGATGTGCCGCTAAAAAAACTGCGCACCGTGGTACTGGTAGATCGCAACCACAAAAACTTCCCCGTTACTACCGATTATGCAGGTATAGCGTTAAGCACCGTAATAAAAGAGCATGTAGATGTTATTTTGGATGTTGAGAACGAGCAGGATGCTGTTTATTTACGATAGCAATTAATTTCCTATAGCCGCTATCAACCCCTCAACAGACATGTTTATGCCGCTTACCACATGTTTTGCCTGCAGGTAAAACCCTTCGCGTTCGGCTAATTTGTGTTCAATAAAACTAATCAGTTCGTCGCCTTTTTTGCCTTGCAGCACAGGGCGGGGTGTTTTGGCATTTTCTAATCTGCCGGCTAATGCTTTTGGTGATAATTGAATATATAATGTTTCGCCGTTAGCGTTCATCCATTCCATGTTATCAAAAAAGCAGGGTAAGCCCCCACCGGTAGATATTATAGCATTTTCGGGATAAGTGGTTTCTTTCAATATGATTGATTCCAGATCGCGGAAGGCTTCCTCGCCATGTACGGCGAAGTATTCGGCAACGGTCATTCCGGCTTTAGCTTCCAGCACGTGGTCAAGGTCAATAAAATCATACCCCAAACCCGCGGCCAGCTTTTTACCCCAGGAGGTTTTGCCGCAACCCATAAACCCTACTATAAATATATGCCTCATTGCTTGCTGAAATAATCTTTCACCAGTTCATCATAACTGGGTAGGCTATGATAATGCCATTTATTGATCACCACGCCATCCCGCATCAGTATAATGCCCGGGTTTGCCCTAACCATACTTTTAAGTGGTACGCCATCGGCATAAAATAATTCGCTTACCAGTTGGTGTTCTTTAGCAAAGGCCTGTGCTGTTTGCGGCGCTGTGGAGGTTAATAATATGGTACGGGTATTATAGTTTTGGGTAAGGTTAATAGCCACAGCGTTTACCCGGTTAAGTGCTGCTGTATTGGTTTTGTTCAGGTCGTAAGCTACAATTACTAGGCTGTAGAACGGATTGGTAAGCAACTCATTATTATAATCATTACCATTGGCATCCTGAATGCTGAGATCGCGTATTTTAGGTTCAAATCCTTTTTTTATGAGTTTGCTTTCAGGGGTGCCCACAACTTCCCAGTTCGCATCTTTCCATATTCCGGTGCTTAAATATTCCTTATCGCTCATCACTTTGGTTTCGCCGCTTTTTTTGTTTTTTAGGTGATAGGTGATCTCAAACTCATCAGGTTTAGCGCCGGGAGGCGTTTTCATTTCTTCCAAAATATTGGCACCTACTTTATACGGCAGAAAATCAAGCACAGGCAAAAAGTTATAAGTATACAAACCTACTCCAACCGATACAATGGCCGCTCCTATCAGTAATTTATCACCGGTTTTTTGTTTAACCAGGCCATGTATACTTTTGCGGTTAACAAAAAGCACCAGTACCAGCACCAGCAACACCATATCTTTACTGAAAGATTGCCAGGGTGTTAGCGGTATGGCATCGCCAAAGCAGCCGCAGGTTTGCACCACTTTAAAGTAAGCCGAATAAAAGGTAAGGAAACCAAAAAAGATGATGAGCAATAGCAGGCCCCAAACTACGGTTACCGCGCGGGTGCCTACCAGCAGGGCAAAGCCCAGCAGCATTTCTAACGCGCATAATATGATGGACAGGCTTAATGCAAAACCATTTAAGAATGTAATATGGAATACCTCAAAATATTCCTCCAGTTTGTAGGAAAAACCTAAAGGATCGTTAGCTTTTATCAGTCCCGAAAAAATAAAAAGAAGGCCGACAGCAATGCGGCAAAACCATACTAAACCATTTTTCATTTTACACCTAATTTTATCAGCGCGAATACCGCGTAGTTCAGCATGTCCTGGTAGTTGGCCTTAACCCCTTCAGATGCCAGGGTTTGCCCTTTATTGTCCTCAATTTGTTTTACGCGCAAAAGCTTCATCAGTATCAGGTCGGTTAAAGAGCTGATGCGCATATCGCGCCATGCCTCGCCATAGTCATGATTTTTGGCGAACATCAGTTCTTTGGTTTCCGTAACCTTTCCGTCAAATAATTCCTCTACGTGTTTCGGGTCAAGTTCCGCAGGCGTTTCCGGGCCACAGTCCAGCTGCATCATAGCTATAACGCAGTAATTTACAATGCCGATATATTCGCTTGTGATATCTTCGTCAACTTTTGACACTTTTTTTTCTTCCAGAGTACGTATACGCTGTGCTTTGATAAAGATCTGGTCGGTGATCGATTCCGGCCTCAGTACGCGCCAGGCTGTGCCATAGTCGCGGGTCTTCTTCATAAAAAGTCCTTTGCAAATGTTTATTACCGCTTCGTATTCTGCTGCTGTGTTGTTCACTTTTGTTGTAATGTTGGAAAGTTTTAAGGTTGAAATGTTTACATAGGCAGGTAAAAAGAGTTATAAAGTAGCTTAACTTTACAACGTTTTTAACCTTACAACATTACAACTATCAAATTGGCTAAAGATACATTTTTTCAGAAAAAAGCAACCCTGAATGCCGGCGGTAAATTAATTAACCTCAGCACTCCGCAGGTAATGGGTATTATTAATTTAACCCCCGATTCCTTTTACAAGGATAGCCGTAAAACTGAAATTGACCCTATATTGAAGCAGGCGGAGAAAATGCTTGCAGAGGGTGCCGCGTTTTTAGACCTGGGCGCTTACTCATCCCGGCCGGGAGCTGAGGATATAAGTATACAGCAGGAAATGGATAGGCTGCTTCCTGCGGTTGAGGCTGTTGCAAAGGCATTTCCGCAGGCTGTATTATCCATAGATACCTTTAGGGCCGATGTTGCCGCCAGTGCCATAAGTGCAGGTGGACATATCATAAACGATATATCGGGCGGCGAACTGGATAAAGAGATGTTTGCTACTGTGGCAAAATTACAGGTGCCTTATATTTTAATGCACATGCGCGGTACGCCGCAAAATATGGTACAGCAAACCGAATACGACGATGTTTTTGCTGAGGTGTATGCTTACTTCGTACAAAAGATATATCGGCTAAAGCAATTAGGAGTCCACGATATTATTATTGATCCGGGATTTGGTTTCGCCAAAAAACAGGAGCAAAGTTATGCGCTGATGAACCGACTGCAGGAGTTTGAAGCCTTGCAGTTACCGGTATTGGCGGGTGTATCGCGCAAGAGGATGATATATAATTTGTTAGGCACTACTGCCGAAGAAGCCCTGAACGGTACCACCGCACTAAACACCATAGCACTTACAAAAGGCGCAAATATACTACGCGTGCATGATGTAAAGGAAGCTGTGGAAGCCGTTAAAATAATGATGGCTTGTAATCAGGATAAAGATAAATAGGAAATCGCCTTTATCGTATCCTGGTATACTCATAAGTGGGGCCATCAGCTATTGAGGTGCCAATAATGATAGTGCCGGGTTTAAACTGAAATGCATCAGTATAATTGATGTCAGGAAATTTAATGGTGCCGTAATCATAGTCGCTTTGATTAGGAGAAACAGAAATACTATACCTGCCGGAGCTTTCTATCTGGTTATCCTTATATTTTATATAAGTGCTATCTGCCTTAAAAACATACTTATTTCCGTTACCGGCGGAGTAATGCTCATCTATTCCCCAACCACCGCCTATGTGACGCAGTTCCCAGGTACCGAATACAGTAGGGTTAACTTTTTTGTCTTTTTTGCAGGCTGTAAAAGCCAGAATGATGGTAATAAGCAGTAAGGTCTTTTTCATGGTGATGTTGTTTACTGATATTACGCAGCTGGGTTGTTGAACGCAACAGGTTTTATTAAGATTTATTCAGCTATAAATTAAAGGTGAACACTTCTAGTTTTTTATTATAAATCAATATCAAGTAGTTAATACCATTATTTTGTGCAATTCTAAAATCGGGTTGCCCTTCATCCGGTAGTGCTTTTTTGTCAAAGTAATTTTGGCCTAAGTTTATTTGTTCCTGTATTTGATTATTTATGGTGCTTTTGCGTATAATGTATAACTTATTTCGTTGGTAATAAGAGAATGCCATAAAATATTTATCGCTATTAAATGCGATTTCAGCATCCTTTATTTCTTTAATCAATGAAAGGGGGGCATATTTCTTGGTATTTATTTCCTTGTTTTTATTAATATCAAATTCGTAAATATAATCGCCACTATCATAACACAAGCCCTTGTAAGAAGATACGTGTCCATCATCGGCCATTTCAAGGGACAAAGTCGAAATGGGATGACCATGATTGCTCATCAGTTTTATTTTATCGTCTCTGGATGCAAGAATAATCTTATCGCCCATAACATTAAAATCATTGATCATATAGCCATTATTGGCTGATACTTTTTTGACTATCCCTGAACGATTGATAAAATAGAGATCATTTATTAAACTTAAATAATATCCTTCAGTGCGCACTCTGATATTACCCGCAGCTATATGAGATTTAAATTTTTCTTTGAGAAAAGAACTGACTTTTAAGTTTTTAGAGATTAGTCCATTTTTTAAGCATATACCTAAAAAATCACCTTTGTTAGCTACATATAGTGTGTCATTATATATGTCAAAAGTATAAACTGATAATCCTTTTGTCAAAGGGTTTTTATTGATATCTAATTCGAGGATTTTCTTTAAACCACCACTTGAATGTAGTGTAGTATTATGCGACTCACATTTAAATCCTAATGCAATTGATAAGCATGAAATAAAAATCAAAATGTAAATTAAGGCTTTGTATTTCATCATCGGTTTTTATCCAACCACTTCCAGCATTTTTAAAATGCTGTCTATGTATTCGCGGTTATTAGCCAATCGGGGTACTTTGTGTTGCCCCCCTAATTTGCCCTTCTCTTTCATCCAGTTGAAAAAAGTACCCGGCTCAACTTTGCGCACAAGCGGGCGGCGCAGTGCCATGTCTTTAAAACGTTTGGCATCATAGTCGGAGTTGATGCGGCGCAGGGTTTCATCAAGCAGGTCAACAAAACGGTCAAATTCAGCGGGTTTCTTTTCAAACTCTATCAGCCATTCATGTGCCCCGCATTCATCCCCGTTAAAGTAAACAGGTGCGGCAGTATAGTCCCGAATAATAGCGCCGGTTTGCGAACAGGCTTCGGCCAGGGCACGTTCCGCATTATCAATTATCAGTTCTTCGCCAAAGGCATTAATATAATGTTTGGTACGCCCGGTTATTTGTATACGGTAGGGAGCTAAGGAACTAAACCGCACGGTATCACCTATCATATAGCGCCATAAACCGGCATTGGTGCTAATAATAAGCGCGTAATTTTTATGCAGTTCTACCTCATCAAGCGTAAGTGTTTTTGGATTATCCTGATTAAGATTTTCTAAAGGTAAAAACTCGTAGAATATACCATAGTCAAGCATCAGCAACAACTCGCCGGGCTCTTCAAGATCCTGTAAACCAAAAAAACCTTCAGAAGCGTTGTAAGTTTCCAGGTAGTACATGTTATCATCGGGGATCAGCATTTTAAACTGCTCGCGGTAAGGTGTAAAGTTAACCGCCCCATGAAAATAAAGCTCCAGGTTGGGCCATACCTCCAGCAGGTTTTTTTTGCCGGTAATTTCCAATATGCGTTTAAACAGCAGGATATTCCAGGTAGGCACACCGCTTATACTGGTCACATTTACATCCTTGGTGGCATACGCCATCTTTTCTATTTTCTCTTCAAAATTCTCCAGCAGGGCTATGTCCAGATGAGGGGTGCGGTAAAACTCGGCCCAAAGCGGCAGGTTTTTCATGATAACCGCGGATAGATCGCCAAAAAAAGTGTCGGCGTTTAACTGTCCCACCTGATGGCTGCCACCCAGGGTTAAACTTTTACCCGTAAAAATTCGCGCGTTTGGTCGGTTGTTAAAGTAAAGGGTAAGCATATCCTTACCACCCTTAAAGTGGCATTCCTCTAATGATTCCTCACTTACCGGTATAAATTTGCTGCGGTCGTTAGTGGTGCCGGATGATTTAGCGAACCAGCGAATCTCTGACGGCCAAAGTACATTTTGTTCGCCCTTAAGCATACGCTCGATGTAAGGTTTTAGCGTATCGTAATTTTGGATAGGTAAACGCTCCTTAAACTGCCCTAAGTTCTCGATGCTTTTATAATGATGTTTTTTGCCCCACTCTGTGTTTTCGGCTCCGGCAATTAATTGCTCAAACCATTCTTCCTGTACCTCGTTAGGGTATTTCATAAAAAGCTCTATCTGGTGGATACGCTTTTTCATAAACCAGGTAAATACAGAGTTAAATAAGGTCATAACTGGTGTTTATTGTGCAAATGTCTTTCTTTTTAACACAAAGTTGGCACCCAGGTAAACCTTTCGTACCATTTCATTTTCGGCGAGTATTTCCGGTACGCCCGATTCTAATATCTTCCCTTCAAATAATAGGTAAGCCCTGTCTGTAATTGATAAGGTTTCCTGCACATTATGGTCGGTTATTAATATACCAATATTGCGGTGCTTTAGTTTAGCCACCATAGCTTGTATCTCTTCTACGGCAATAGGATCAACCCCGGCAAAAGGCTCATCAAGCAATATAAAATTAGGTTGGGCGGCAAGTGCCCTTGCAATTTCGGTACGCCGGCGTTCACCACCCGATAACAGGTCCCCCCGGTTTTTACGCACTTTATGTAAACTAAATTCATCTATCAGTTCTTCCAGTTTACTGCGTTGTTCATCCCTGCTCATCTGGCCCATTTCCAGCACGGCTTTTATATTATCCTCCACGGAAAGCTTGCGAAAAACCGAAGCTTCCTGCGCCAGGTAACCTATTCCTTTTTGCGCCCTGCGGTACATGGGGTTACCGGTTATATCTTCATCATCCAAAAATATCTTCCCTTCGTTTGGCTTTATCAAACCTACTATCATGTAGAACGAGGTGGTTTTGCCTGCACCGTTTGGCCCTAATAAACCCACTATCTCCCCTTGCGAAACATTGAACGATACATCGTTAACAACGGTACGCTGTTTGTATTTCTTTACTAAATTATCTGCTTTTAAGATCATTTATGTTTATTCAAAAGTTGAAATTGCCTTCAAATTTTTATTCACCTTTAATTTTCACTCAGGTTTATTCCTTTAATGTTTAATTGCACCGTACGTGTTTCGCGCCAAATATTTTCTTCAATAGTATAACAGATATCAAACGGCACGCCGCTTTTAAGGTAAGGCAAATATTCGGCCTGGTTAAACGCGATACAGCTAAATGCCGCCGATCCGGGCTGCATCACACTCATTTTTAGATGACTGCTGCCCACCAGTGCTGCGCTACCACTAACATACACATTTTTTGTAAGGAAAACGGGGGCCATGTTCTCCGGCCCGAAGGGCGCAAACTGTCGTAATATTCTGAAAAACTTCGATTCAATATCTTTTAGTTCAACTTCGGTATCAATAAGTATTTGCTGTATCAATTGCTCCTCGGTAATGCTGGTGCTTACTACCTCCTCAAACCGTTGTGTAAAAGCGTCTACATTTTCGGGAGCCATAGTTAAACCCGCAGCGTATTTATGCCCGCCGAATTGCAACAGCAGATCGCTGCAGCCACACAAAGCCTCGTACAGGTCGTAACCCAGAACGGAGCGTGCCGAACCTGCCACATGCCCGTTAGACCGGGTTAGTACTACTGTTGGCCGGTAATATTTTTCGGTAAGCCGCGACGCCACTATACCAATAACTCCCTTGTGCCAGTTTTGATTAAATACCACGGTCGACTTGCGGTTAATGAGCGCTTCGTCGCGTTCAATCATTCCCAGGGCCTCTTCGGTGATTTGCTGATCATGACCCTTCCGCTCAGTATTCTGCAGGTTAATCAGATCGCCCTTGGCCCTTGCATCATCTTCATGACAGGCTATCAACAACTCTACGGCATTTTTTGCATCATGTATCCGGCCGGCAGCATTAATACGCGGGCCGAGCAAAAATACCACATCAGATATGGTATATTCCCCTTTACGACCGGCAACCTCCATCAGCATTTTTATGCCGATGCAAGGGTCTGTATTTATTTTTTGCAGACCCAGATGTGCTATAACCCGGTTTTCGCCTGTGATGTGTACAATATCGCAGGCTATGCTTACGGCTGCCAGATCAAAATAGTTGCTTACTTCCTCAAACGGAAGATTATTTTTTTCGGTATAAGCATGCACCAGTTTTAAACCAATGCCACATCCGGAAAGTTCTTTGTAAGGATAGCTACAATCGCTGCGTTTGGGGTCAAGTATAGCTACCGCAGCAGGTAATTCATCGCCCGGAAGGTGGTGGTCGCAGATAATAAAATCAACACCCAGGGTATTGGCATAAGCTATTTTATCAACCGATTTTATGCCGCAATCTAAAGCGATGATAAGCGAAAAACCATTGGCCGCGGCATAATCGATACCGGTTGTGGAGATACCGTACCCTTCTTTGTAACGATCGGGTATGTAATACTCCATATTGGCGTGATGTTTCTTAAAAAAACTGTACACCAGGGCTACCGCGGTAGTGCCATCTACATCGTAATCGCCGTAAATAAGTATCTTTTCGTTTCTGGCGATGGCTTCTTCAATTCGAAGAACGGCCTTCTCCATGTCCTGCATTAAAAAGGGATCGTGCAGATGAAGTGCCCGCGGGCGGAAAAAGTACCTTGCATCATCAAAACAGGTAATGCCCCGCTGAACGAGCATTTTTGATAAAACCGGATCAATGTTAAGCTCTGCAGATAATTGTTGTATCAGAACACCATCTGCCGCATCTTTTAACACCCACCGTTTGCTCATTAGTATAATTGGTTAAAACAGTAAAGATAATAATTTAAGGTAAGCTGAGGGAGTACTTTACTCCGATTCCCGTTAATTAATTCCCCTTAAGCAGCTGGTATTTATTCCCGTTTGATGGGTCGGCCTGTAGTAATATATTCATGGCCTGCAGTTTATCACGTGAACTTGCTCCGCTGAAAATAGATACCAGTTCATCATCCTTAGCGGTAAAAAAAGCCAGCGGGAAATAGGAACCCAGTCGTTTTCTGTCCACCTGTGCCAGGGTTGGTAATAAATCGGCAATAACCTTGCGCCCTTTAACGGCGTTTTCAGCCATAATATCTAAACCGTTGCGGTGATAGTCGTAAATAAAACCGCGTAAATTCAGATAGAGTTTATTGTTCAGGTTCTCCGACAGCCAGTACCTGTTAAGGTTGCTGTCAAAAGCTTTCCAGCCTTTAAATGATGAGGTTTGTGCGTTGATGGCCACACTTTGCGCATTCAGAAAATACTGCGAACCGCCGTATCGTGAAAACGAATCGTAATCCATACCCACAATAATATAGGCATAAAAAGCCATAATGGAACTGAGATTTCCCTGAAAATTCTGATCGCTGAAATCAATGGTTTGCCCTTCGTTGTAGGTGAAATCAACGTCCTTATCGTTTATATTAAGCAGGGTGGTAGTATAGGTGGAATTGTAAACCGGCCTTGATGATTGTACCTGTAATTCACCGCTAAAGTTGCTGCTGCCATCCCAGTTGGTGATGTTTAATACAAAATTACAGTCAATTCTCTCCTGGGGTAAAATAGCATCCGAGCTCCATTTACGGCCATTCAAAAAATCTTTCATGGCGGTTTCCAACGTCTGGAAAATGCGTCGGTTGGTAACCTGTACCTTTGGCGCTACCACTTTTACCCGTGCATTCAAATCCTGCGCGTTTGCGGTGCAACAGCTCAGTATTAAAAGTGCAAGGGTTAAATATCGTTTCATTTATTTATTAGTTCGGTAACTTTAAGGCAAATATCGCTGGCTACTTCGGTTTTACTTTTAAGCGTAAAAGCCGTTTTTTTCAGGTCGCGGTCAATAATGGTAACCTTATTGGTATCAGTTTTAAAACCGGCACCGCTATCATTCAGCGAATTTAAAACAATAAGGTCAAGATTTTTATTCTTTAGCTTTTCTATAGCGTGGGCTTCCTCATTATTAGTTTCCAACGCAAATCCAACTAATATTTGTCCGTTGGTTTTTTGTTCACCAAGAGTTTTTAATATATCGGTGGTTTTCTTCAGTTCAATATTTATATCGCCCTGCTGTTTTTTTATTTTTTGCGTGGCTACGTTTGCCGGTGTGTAATCGGCTACGGCAGCGCACATTACACAGGCATCAGCAGCCTTAAAATAAAGCAGGCATTGCTGCAGCATCTGGGCCGCGCTGGTTACATCAATACGTTTTATATTTTGGTATTTACTTACTTGTGCTGTTGGCCCGGCAATAAGCGTAACGTTCGCGCCCATTGCGGCAAATTTATCGGCTATGGCAAAACCCATTTTACCGGAGGAGTGGTTGCCGATAAACCTAACCGGGTCAATAGCCTCATAAGTAGGCCCCGCGGTAACCAGTACAGATTTATCTGCTAACGGAAGTTTTTTTTTAAGCTTCGCCAGTAAAAAGTCAATTATTTCCTGAGGTTCCGCCATGCGGCCTTCGCCATATAAGCCACTTGCAAGTTCGCCGCTGCCCGGTGGGATAAGTATGTTACCAAAGCTTTGCAGTTTATTGATGTTTTGTTGAGTTGCGGAATGTTTCCACATATCCAGATCCATTGCAGGGGCAAAATACACCGGGCACCTGGCAGAGAGGTAAACCGCCATCAGCAGATTATCACATAAGCCGGTGGCCATTTTTGCGATCGTGTTGGCACTGGCAGGGGCAATAATTAAAGCATCGGCCCATAAACCTAATTCCACATGATTATTCCATTCGCCGGTATCGGCTGTAAAATAATCAACATACACAGGTTTTTTGGAGAGGGTAGCTAATGTTAAGGGCGTAATAAAGTTAGTGGCATCAGGCGTCATTACTACCTGCACATCTGCACCGGCCTTAACTAATAACCGTATCAGGGCGGCGGCTTTATAAGCCGCTATACTTCCGCAAATACCTAAAACTATTTTTTTACCCTCGAGCATGGTATTAAAGTATAAAATAAAAAGTCAAAATTCAAAAAAACAGGGATACCCAAACCTTTTGAATTTTGACTTTAAACGCCGTGCAACAAAAAAGCTTATGCTTCTTTTGTTGGATTACGGTAGTAAATTTTATCTTCTAAAAATTCCTGAACCGCCACTAATGTAGGTTTAGGCATTCTTTCGTAGTGTTTAGAAATTTCGATCTGCTCACGATTCTCAAAGATCTCTTCCAGGTTATCATTAGCTGAAGCAAATTCAGAAAGTTTTTGATGCAATTCCTCCTTTACGTTATTTGATATCTGGTTAGCTCTTTTTGACATAATTACCAACGACTCATAAATGTTGTCGGTTTTTTTGTCCAAATCGCGCAAATCGCGTGTTATTGTGCTGTTTGCCGGAGCTGCAGCAGGCTTATTTGTGTTGTTTGCGTTCATATCTTTATTTAATATACTATTAATTTGGTATTTTTTGATTGTTATTGTTTTTTTCAGACGGGGGCTGTGTATGTACAGTATCCTGCGCTGCCAGTTTTTGTGCCAGTTTTGAATCCTGCAAAGCTTGTGCTAACAGCTTTTTAGTTTTTTCAATTCCATCCAAACTATCTTTTTTATAATCTTCCGCATCTTTTATATGCTTGCTTTGCGGATACTTTTCAATAAACTGATCAGCATAACTGATAGTTTGCTCATACCTTTCTTCCTGTTTATCTGCACGGCTTTGATGCGCGTAATCATACTGAGCCTCGATAGTTAGATATTCCAGTTCTTCGGCATACTTGGTGTCCGGATAATCACGTAAAGTATTGCCAAATGAAATTACCGCTGCCTGGTAATCGCCGATGGTAAGGTATAACTTTGAATTTTCAAATGCTTTCTTTTCCAGCTTATCCCGCAGATCCTGTATCAGTTTGCTGGCTTCTGTTACACGGTCGCTTTTGGGGTACAGGTTAATAAATAATTGTAAGGATTCGATCGCCTTGAGGGTATTTTCCTGATCAAGAGAATATATTGGCGAATCCAGATAATAACAATAGGCAGCTATAAAGCGGCATTCTTCGGCCCGGGGGCTCGACGGATAAGTATCAGCAAAGGTTTTAAAATGATACCTTGCCGAAGTATAATCCTTTAGTTTGTAATTTGTATAAGCGTAATAATAATAAAGGTCTTCGTACCCTGCCCGTCCCCGGTACACGGTAACTAAATTTTCAAATAAACCTAAGGCTTTATTGTAATCCTTTTTGTTATAATATTTTATAGCTTCCTGGTATTTTTTAGCGTTATCGTTACTTGCTCTTAATTTTTCGTACTTGCTTTTACAACTGCCAAGCGCAATAACTAATAGTAGCATTACGCCTGTAAAAATAGATCGTTGTTTTTTAAACATTTTGCAAAGATAGGTGAATATTATAAATCAGTCAATTATTTATTTCTCAGCGAATATATAACGGCTACTGTGCTACTTATGTATAAAAAATAACTATTTAACATCTTTTAACAACACGCTGCAATAACAGGGCTATCCTTCAGCTTTTCAGATAAATTCAATGGTTCCATAAAACAAGTACGATACAACAAAGACGGACTTTGTTGTATCGTACAATATAGACATTTTTACTCCTTACGGAAATAAAATGAGGAAGAGATTGGTTACGCCTCGGCTAAGTGTTCGCCTGTAACAGTTCCTTTAATTTTACCCTCCAATTCTTCTGCCATTTCAGGATTATCAAGTATCAATTGTTTTACGGCATCACGTCCCTGTCCTAAACGGGTTTCGCCATAGCTGAACCATGAGCCTGCTTTTTTAATGATATTGTATTCAACTCCCAGATCAATAATTTCACCTGCTTTTGATATACCTTCACCAAACATGATATCAAACTCAGCTATGCGGAATGGAGGTGCAACTTTGTTTTTAACAATTTTAACCTTTACACGATTACCAGACACTTCATCGGTATCTTTAATTTGTGATATGCGGCGCACATCTAAACGTACTGATGCATAAAACTTAAGCGCGTTACCACCTGTAGTGGTTTCAGGGTTGCCAAACATAACACCTATTTTATCGCGCAATTGATTAATAAATATACAGCAGCATCCGGTTTTGCTGATGGTTCCGGTTAGCTTACGTAAAGCCTGCGACATGAGGCGGGCTTGTAAACCCATTTTAGAGTCGCCCATTTCGCCTTCAATTTCAGCCTTTGGTACTAAAGCAGCAACGGAGTCAATAACCAGGATATCAATTGCACCTGAACGGATCAGGTTATCAGCAATTTCAAGTGCCTGTTCTCCATTATCCGGTTGCGATATCAGCAGGTTCTCTACATCAACTCCCAGTTTTTTAGCATAAAATCTGTCGAAAGCGTGCTCTGCATCAATAAATGCAGCAATACCACCTTTTTTCTGACATTCGGCAATGGCATGTATAGCCAGGGTTGTTTTACCTGAAGATTCGGGTCCGTATATTTCAACTACACGGCCCTTTGGTAAACCACCAATACCTAACGCAATATCTAAGCCCAACGAACCGGTTGATATTGACTCTGTGGCTTCCACCACATTGTCGCCCAGTTTCATGATGGTACCTTTTCCGTATGATTTTTCCAGCTTGTCCAATGTAAGCTGTAATGCCTTTAGTTTTTCTGTATTGCTCATCTTAATGTTTTGTGGAACAAATATAAATAATGTTTTATTTAATTGCTAATAATTTTAGTATTTTATTTATTTGATAGTTGGCCTTATTTGTAAACTTACCTATCTGGTAAGCAGTAATCAAATATCTTTATCAACACTTCTTCTGGCCAGTTCTTTACTAATGGTATTTAGCATTTTTTTCTTTTTGGCATCTTTTGTCTTACGGATCTTTAAAGCTTCGGCTTTTTGCAATGCGGTCTCCGTGTTATGTTGCTGATAATATTTACAAAACCAGGTAAGAGGGCAAATTTCGCATTTCGGACTGCGTGCTACGCAAATATAGCGCCCATGCAATATCAGCCAATGGTGTGCCACGCCCAGCGTATTTTGGGGCAGGTATTCTGTTAATTGCTTTTCTACGGCAAGCGGGGTACGTGCCCTTGTGGTTAGGCCTATCCTGTTAGCCACCCTGAATACGTGGGTATCAACAGCAATGGCCGGAGCATCAAACACTACCGAAGCTATTACATTAGCAGTTTTACGGCCCACACCGGGTAGTTTTTGCAGTTCTTCAATTTTTGATGGCACCTCTCCGTTAAAAATATCCATCAGCATTTTACCCATACCTGCAAGATGCTTTGCTTTATTGTTAGGATAACTTACACTGCGTATATAAGGGAATATTTCTTCTGCGTTGGATGCTGCCAATGACGCCACGTCCGGAAAGCGTTCGAACAGGGCCGGGGTTACCTGGTTTATGCGCTTATCGGTGCATTGGGCTGATAGTATTACTGCCACTAATAATTGGAATGGATTATTATAATGCAGCTCCGTAACAGGGTTAGGTTGATTTTTTGAAAAGTACTCTACAAAATGACGGTAACGTTCGGCTTTAAGCATTACAATTCAATTCGGCAACAAGGCCGTTTTTATTTACAATAATCACCATTTGTTGGGAAACGGACAAGAATGTTGACAGAAATAAAGGGAATATTAAAATAGAAAGGTTCATAAATCAAACTTCCGGACATTACATTCGGCCGTTTGATTCATGAACCAGTTAGTTTTGCATCAGCTATCGCAAGCTTTTAGAATAATCAAGGATGTAATGAATGGTTTGCAGTTTGGGTTTCTTTTTAAGAAGATCCAAATCTACACGCAGAGAATGATAAAAAATCATATCATCTGCTTCCAGATTTTCATGTACCTCAGATTGTTTCACTCCCGCTTTGTTAGTGACTGCATTAAAAATTGATGTAAAGGTTTCACCCATAAGCTATTGTTTTGTTTTAATTTATAAAATAAACGACAGATTAATGGGAATATTTTGCCAACATGAAAATTAAATGAAATTTTTTTTCACTTATTATTTTACAGCCAAAAACAGCCTTTGTAACAGCATTAAAAAAGGAATAACAATATAACGATCTTAATTTTTCAGGCTCATTTCTTTATTCTGCATCATTTTACGCAGGTTGTTAAGTGCATAACGCATACGGCCTAAGGCGGTGTTTATACTAACCTCGGTAACATCAGCTATTTCCTTAAAGCTCATATCAGCAAAATGGCGCATTATTAAAACCTCTTTTTGCTCAGACGGCAGTAGCTGTATCAATGTTTTCAGATCTTTATGGGTTTGTTCGCGTACCAGTTTATCTTCCGCGCTTTGGTCGTAGCTTCCTAATACTTCAAAAATATCAAAGTCGTCGCCATTGCTTACCATAGGAGCACGTTTCTCCCTTCTGAAATGGTCTATCACCAGGTTATGGCCAATTCTGGTTACCCAGGGTAAAAACTTTCCTTCCTCATTATATTTTCCTGCTTTTAGGGTGTTTATTACCTTAATAAAGGTATCCTGAAAAATATCCTCGGCTAAAGCTTCATCTTTAACGAGTAAATAAATAGAGGTGTAAATTTTTGATTGGTATCGCCGTATCAATTCTACAAGGCCTGCTTCGTTACCGGCTATATACTGATGGATTAGATCCTGATCACTTTTCAATTGAAAATCCATAGAAAGTTCCTACTTAAACTAAATTAATATTTTTTACGTTATAAAGTAGAGTTGTATTCTATAGCTTTTTCTTTTAGGGTTTAAGAATTATTACTTCCAAATATAATGAACTTGAAAATAAAAACAAATATTTTTTAAGGAGTGGTGTGTCATGGAATCATCATAATTCCTGTAAAGCAAGTTTAAGCATACTATTTTAACATTTAGCTATCTTCCTGTCACATTTCGCAATCTCATTTGCATAAAGCTAAATATTTTAGGATTTTTGCGTTTCTAAAAAACTCCGTAGCTTATAGACTGTTGAATGCTTTAAAAGGTTTAATAGCGGAGCATATCTTTATTAAAAACATTTCATGATCACAGAAGCAGAAAAAGATCCGCAGCATCATATCATCATAAAAGGGGCAAGGGTACACAACCTTAAAAATATGGATGTGGCCATTCCTAAAAACAAACTGGTAGTAGTTACCGGGATGTCGGGCTCGGGTAAATCATCACTTGCGTTTGATACCCTTTATGCCGAAGGTCAGCGCAGGTATGTAGAGAGCCTTTCTGCCTATGCCCGCCAGTTTTTAGGGCGAATGAATAAACCCGACGTGGACTATATTAAAGGTATTGCACCGGCTATTGCTATCGAGCAAAAAGTAATTACCAGCAACCCCCGGTCAACGGTAGGTACTTCCACCGAGATATACGATTATCTTAAACTACTGTTCTCCCGGATCGGCAAAACTATTTCACCTGTATCCGGAGGGGTAGTAAAAAAGGATACCGTTACCGATGTTATCAACTTTATAATGGCTTTACCTGATGATACGCAGGTTACCATACTTTGCCCCTTGCATCCGCATAATAACCGCAGCCTGAAAGAGGAGCTTGCCGTATTAATGCAAAAGGGCTTTGTAAGGGTGGAATATAAAGGTCAGCTATCGCGTATTGAAAGTTTGCTGGAGGATGAAAGTATTGATAATGCCTCTATGCTGCCTGATGCTGAAGCTAAGCCCGCATCCAAGGGGAAAAAGACAAAAGCAAAAGCTGAAACCGCAGTTAGCGAAAGCGATGCTGCGCAGATTGATCCGCAATCGTTACTGAAAATTGTTATTGACCGTATCACAAAGAACGAAGAGGATGAAACACTTAGCCGTTTGGCTGATAGTATACAAACCGCTTTTTTTGAAGGTAAGGGCGATTGTTATGTAAGGTATGACGAAGAAGAACGCTTTTTCTGCGATCGGTTTGAACTGGATGGCATCCGCTTTGAAGAACCCACCCCTAATTTTTTCAGCTTTAATAATCCTTATGGCGCTTGTAAACGCTGCGAGGGTTACGGTAAGATAATAGGTATTGATGAGGACCTGGTTATCCCGGATAAAAGTAAAAGTATTTATGAGGGAGCCATTGCACCCTGGCGCGGTGAGAAAATGCGCGAATGGAACGATACGCTGATAAAAACTTCGCTTAAGTTCGATTTCCCGATACACCGCCAGTACAACCAGCTTACACCCGGGCAACAGCAACTGTTATGGACGGGTAACAGCTATTTCAGAGGGTTGGACGAGTTTTTTAAAGAACTGGAAGAGCAAACCTATAAAATACAATACCGGGTAATGCTGAGCCGTTATCGCGGTAAAACTACCTGCCCCGAGTGTAAAGGGAGCCGTTTACGTAAGGATGCGTCCTACGTTAAAATAGATGGCCACTCTATAACCGATGTTGTGCTGATGCCACTGGATAAAGCCTTTGACTTTTTTAGCAGCCTGCAGTTAAGTCCGACAGATGTTAAGGTGGGTAAACGCCTGTTGCTGGAGATAACTAATCGCCTGAGGTTTTTAAACGATGTGGGGCTTAGCTATTTAACGCTTAACCGTTTATCTAACACCTTGTCGGGCGGCGAGTCGCAGCGTATAAACCTGGCTACTTCCTTGGGCAGTAGCCTGGTGGGCTCGGTATATGTACTGGATGAACCAAGCATAGGCTTGCATCCGCGTGATACGCAACGGCTTATTGGTGTGCTGCGCTCCCTGCGAGATGTAGGTAACACCGTATTGGTAGTGGAGCATGAGGAAGAAATAATGAAAGCTGCCGATCATATTATTGATATTGGCCCGGAAGCGGGTACGCATGGTGGTAATTTAATATTTACAGGTACTTATGAGCAGATAATTACTGATGATGACAGCCTTACCGGTAAATATCTTAGCGGCCGCAAAAGCATCCCTATACCTGCTACCCGCCGCCAGTGGAATGATTTTATTGAAATTAAAGGTGCGCGCGAGAATAACCTTAAGCACGTAAATACCAAATTCCCGTTAGGAGTGCTCACCGTTGTAACGGGCGTTTCAGGTTCGGGTAAAACCAGTTTGGTAAAGAGAATTTTAGCACCTGCATTGCAAAAAACACTGGGTAATTACTCGGGCGATCAAAGCGGTGCATTTGATAGTATTGAGGGCGATTACGCCAAGATTGAACAAGTGGAACTGGTTGACCAAAACCCTATTGGCCGTTCATCCCGCTCTAACCCGGTTACCTATGTAAAAGCCTGGGACGAGATCCGTAATCTGTTTGCCGGTCAGCCTGCAGCCAAAGCACTGGGGCTTAAACCATCAGCTTTTTCTTTTAACGTAGAGGGCGGCCGATGCGATGTTTGCCAGGGCGAAGGCGAGGTGAAAATTGAAATGCAGTTTATGGCCGATATTTACCTTACCTGTGAAGCCTGCGGCGGTAAACGTTTTAAACAACACGTTTTAGATGTACAATACCAGGACAAAAGCGTAGCCGAGGTGTTGGATATGACCATTGATGACGCCCTGGAGTTTTTTGCAAAAGAACCTAAAATAATTGCTAAAATTAAGCCTTTGGTTGATGTTGGTTTGGGTTATGTACACTTAGGGCAATCGTCAAATACGCTATCGGGTGGCGAGGCGCAGCGTATTAAACTGGCTTCGTTTTTAGTTAAGGGGAATAACACCCATAAAACCCTGTTTATTTTTGATGAGCCAACCACTGGTTTGCATTTCGAGGATATTAAGAAGTTGCTTAAATCATTCGATGCCCTGCTCGATCATGGTAATACCATTATTGTTATTGAACATAATATGGATGTGATAAAATGTGCCGACTGGGTAATTGACATTGGCCCTGAAGGCGGCGACCGTGGTGGTAAGGTGGTATTTGAAGGTACGCCCGAACAACTTATAAAAGTTCCGGATAACTACACGGGTAAGTTTTTACAGGACAGGTTTTTAGGAAAATAGTATTATTATTAGGTCATTGGGTTATTGTTTTTTCATGTGATACTTAACGGGTGGGGAAATTTATTAGCCGGGTGTATAAGATATTTCGCTATCGCTCAATATGACAGGAGGAGAAAGTTATAGTGTTGCTTTTTTTACTTTCAATTTTAACCTTTCGCGATATTATTGTCCCGCCAATAGGGGTTTGCATGCGTCTTAAAATTTAATGGTGTACAGGTAAAATGGCTTTTAAAGGTCTTAAAAAATTTGGGTGGATAGGCAATGCTTTTTTTGCCCGACTGAATCTTATACCTTTTATTGCCGCTCTTTTCGTAGCTTTTATATTAAAAATGCGGTTTGCAGCCTTTAAAGGCAGTTTTTAGGAGCATTGTTTACTTTTAAGCAAGCCGTGTGCCAAAACAAAAGAACGATTTTTTGATGTTTAAAGAAAGGATAGTGTATGATGCGTGGGGTGAATGCTGCAAAACCGAAGGAGTATCCGGTGTTATTAGTTAATGTAAATATACGGAAAAATCTTGGCAATTAAAAGCTAGGTCTGCAACAAAGGAAATATTAGACTCTCAACTCTACCCCCTTAGCACTCCGGCAAGCTGATCGGGATATTAATGGCCAGGCCGCCATCGGAAGTTTCTTTGTATTTGGAGTTCATGTCTAATGCGGTTTGCCACATAGTTTTTACTACATTATCTAAGCTTACTTTGGCTTTATCGGGGTTGCTTTGCAAAGCCAATTGCGAAGCGGTTATGGCCTTTATGGCACCCATGGTGTTCCGTTCTATGCATGGCACCTGCACTAAGCCGCCAATAGGGTCGCAGGTCATGCCCAGGTGATGTTCCATAGCAATTTCAGCAGCCATTAACGCCTGCCGCTGACTGCCGCCCAAACATTCCGTTAACGCCGCCGCCGCCATAGCGGATGATACGCCTATTTCGGCCTGGCACCCACCCATAGCTGCCGATATGGTAGCGCCTTTTTTGAATATGCTTCCTATCTCTGATGCGGTTGCCATAAACTGCATGATCCGCTGCTCATTATATCCGTCGCAAAAAACAATAAAATATTGCAATACTGCCGGTATTACGCCCGCGGCGCCGTTGGTAGGGGCCGTAACTACCCTGCCAAATGAGGCGTTCTCCTCGTTTACGGCCAGCGCAAAACAACTCACCCAATCTAATATATTTTTAAAACTTTGGCCGGTTTGCCTTATAGCTTCCACCCACTCCGGGTAGCTGGTGTAGGTAAGGTTGCCAATAAGCTTTTTATTGAGTGCGGAGGCTCGGCGGGCTACATTTAAACCACCCGGTAGCACGCCGGTTGTGTGGCATCCGCGATACATGCACTCCGTCATTACGTTAAAAATGTTTAACATCCCCTGATGGGTTTCCTCTTCGCTGCGCCAGGCCAGTTCATTCTCTATTACCACTTCGGATATCTTGAGCCCCGTTTTACGGCACCAGTGCAACAGATCATTAGCGGTTTCAATAGGGAAAGGCAGATCAACCTCCGGAAGGTGTACCGTTTCGTCATCATCCTGCACCACAAAGCCGCCTCCTATAGAGTAATAAGTTGCCGATATGGCCTTACCATTATCTAAAAATGCCTGAAAAGTTACCGCGTTAGGGTGATAGGGCAGGCTCTCCGTAAAAAGAAAGAGCATATCATCAGCCGGGTTAAAATCTATTTCATGCTCCCCATTTACTTGCAGCTTGTGGCTAACGCTGATGTTTTTTATTTTGGAGTCGATACGATCCACATCAAAAGTGACCGGATCATCGCCGCTAAGACCAAGCAGTATGGCTATATTTGTACCGTGACCCTTGCCTGTTTTAGCCAGTGAGCCGTAAAGCAGCACCTTTACCTGTACAACCAGTTGCAAAGCCTCCCGCCGTTGCAAAAACTGCACAAATTGCTGCGCGGCACGCCAGGGTCCCAGCGTATGCGAACTGGACGGCCCGATGCCTATCTTAAATATATCGAAAACAGAAATTTGCTCGCGCTGCTGCATTTTTTTTAGTTAAGAGGAGCGGGATATTAGAGCCGGAGCGAGATATTAGTGCCCGGTCGGCTATCCATTATATATAAAGTCTCTATCAACAATGAAATTATAAAACCCATATACTACTCCCCAAATCACGTCCCCGGGAGTTTAACACCAGCCAAACGCAGCTCATTTACAATTTTTTCCTGCAAAGCTATTTTAGCCACCAAAAAGTTTGCGGGAGCAACCCATACGTTAACGGCAAACCGTATCCCATCCAGATCGAGGCCTATTATACCTACACGTGTAGCGGGTTCATTTAGTATGTTGGGGGTAACTTTAATGGCGTCCATTATCACCTGTTTCACTTGTTCTACATCTACAACATATCCTAACTTCAGTTCAAAATCAAGGCGGCGTTTGCCCTCACGGGTAACGTTCACTATCACCTCGTTAAACAACTTGCCATTTGGTATTATCACTGTTTTATTATCAGAGGTAAGCAATACGGTGTAAAACATTTGTATGGTTGTTACTTTACCATCCTGCCCCTGTGCAATAATGCTGTCGTCAACTTCAAAGGGTTTTAATAAAAGGATAAGTACCCCGCCTGCAAAATTTTGCAGAGTACCCGACAGGGCAAAGCCTACGGCAACGGTAAATGCGCCTATTATGGTAGTAAAAAAGGTTAATCTTATGCCTACTATGTTTAATACGGTTAGCGTAAGCAGGATGTAGAGCCCGGTAACTGACAGGCTAAGAAAAAAGGGCCTTAATGAGGAATGGACTGCATTTTTGCCTAAGCGTGCTTGTATGCGGGTACGCAACCAACTAATAAGCCATATGCCGATAATGAAAAATAAAACGCCGATGACCAGATACGGTCCGCGGCTGGTGAGCCAAATATAGGCCTGATCGTAGAATTTTTGAAGCTTCATAATATTACAGAAGCCAAAAGTAATATTTATTAGCTATACAATGTTACAAACAACTCAGGTCCTTTAAATAAAACCCACTCTACCAAATGCCTGTGTAAATTTTTCTTTTTGTTTGCAATCTGTTTCATGCGGCGGGTAATTCAAATGTTGTGCCTAACAGCAGTTATTAGTAATACCGTTGCAGTAAATTACGCAGTTACGTATAAAACAGTTTGTAATTAACACTAAATAATAAAGGACAGAACATTCTCAGAGCCGATAAATGCTCAGTAAACACAAAACCCCTGTCTGCAAAAACAGACAGGGGTTTGCTATATTAAACTGTGTGTGAGGCCTGATATTACATCATGCCGCCCATGCCGCCACCCATTGGTGGCATGCCTGCACCGCCTTTGTCCTCTTCAGGCTCATCAGCAAGTACACACTCAGTAGTTAACAGCATTGATGCAATTGATGCCGCATGCTCTAATGCTACACGACCTACCTTAGTCGGATCGATAACACCTGCACTGATCAGGTTCTCATATACATCAGTACGTGCGTTGTAACCAAAGTCTGCAGTACCTTCTTTAACTTTTTGTACTACAATTGAACCTTCGATACCTGCGTTTTCGCAAATCTGACGTAAAGGCTCTTCGATAGCACGACGGATGATCTGGATACCAGTGTTCTCATCCTCGTTAGCACCTTTAAGGTCAGCTAATGCACCAACTGCGCGGATGAAAGCAACACCACCACCGGCAACAATACCTTCTTCAACCGCTGCGCGGGTTGCGTGTAAAGCATCATCAACACGGTCTTTCTTTTCTTTCATTTCCACTTCAGATGCAGCACCGATATAAAGTACAGCAACACCGCCTGATAATTTGGCTAAACGTTCCTGTAATTTTTCTTTATCGTAATCAGATGTTGTAGTTTCTATCTGGCTTCTGATCTCGCTAACTCTGGCTTTTATTAATTCGCCGTCGCCGCTACCGTTTACTACAGTAGTGTTATCTTTATCGATAGAGATCTTTTCGGCCTGACCCAACATGCTAAGATCAGCGCTTTCTAATTTATAACCTCTTTCTTCAGATATAACTGTACCACCTGTAAGG
Organism: Mucilaginibacter segetis; assembly: GCF_016522075.1. Lineage (GTDB taxonomy): Bacteria > Bacteroidota > Bacteroidia > Sphingobacteriales > Sphingobacteriaceae > Mucilaginibacter > Mucilaginibacter segetis. The sequence goes on from NZ_JAEHFW010000001.1 coordinate 286,670, forward strand.
ATAGCGATATCCTCTAACATCGCTTTACGACGATCACCAAAGCCAGGAGCTTTAACAGCAGCTACTTTTAGTGAACCACGGATCTTGTTAACCACTAATGTAGCTAATGCTTCTCCGTCAAGGTCTTCAGCAATAATTAATAATGGTTTGCCTGTTTGTACTTGTTTTTCCAATATCGGCAACAATTCTTTCATTGCTGATATTTTTTTATCGTAGATAAGGATGTAAGGGTCTTCCAACTCTACTTCCATTTTATCAGAATTGGTAACAAAGTAAGGAGAAAGGTAACCACGGTCAAACTGCATACCTTCCACAGTTTTAACCTCAGTTTCAGTTCCTTTAGCTTCTTCAACAGTTATAACACCTGAGGTGCCAACTTTTTTCATCGCGTCAGCTATCATCTCGCCAATAATTTCGTCGTTATTAGCTGATATTGATGCTACCTGTTTGATCTTGCTGAAATCGTCGCCAACATCTTGTTTTTGAGATCTCAGGTTTTCAACTACAGCAGATACTGCTTTATCAATACCGCGTTTCAGATCCATTGGGTTAGCACCTGCAGCTACGTTTTTAATACCTGCAGTTACAATTGCCTGGGCTAATACAGTTGCAGTTGTTGTTCCATCACCTGCTATATCAGCAGTTTTTGAAGCAACTTCTTTAACCATCTGGGCACCCATGTTTTCAATAGGATCCTTTAATTCGATCTCTTTTGCTACGGTAACACCATCTTTGGTGATACTTGGAGAACCGAATTTTTTATCGATAATAACGTGACGGCCTTTTGGACCTAATGTTACTTTTACTGCGTTTGCTAAAATATCAACACCGCGCTTAAGAGCGTCGCGTGCTTCCACATTATATTTAACTTGTTTTGACATGTTTTGAATTTTTTAAAGTTTGAATGTTTTAACTATCGGAATGTTTTAATACGATGTGTATTGAAATTACAGTACCGCGTAAATATCAGATTCACGCATTATCAAATACTCTTTACCGTCAATAGCAACTTCGGTACCGGCATATTTGCCATATAATACGGAGTCACCAACCTTAATGGTCATAGGGATAAGGGCACCTGAAATATCAGCATACTTACCCGGGCCAACAGCCTTTATAGTTCCTTTTTGTGGTTTTTCCTGAGCGGTTTCAGGAATATAAATACCGGAAGCGGTTTTAGTTTCAGCAGCGGCGGCTTCAACCACCACTCTGTCTGCAAGAGGCTTAATGTTTAACGACATAGTAATACTATTTTTTTGAATTTATAATTTTTAGTTTTCTGCTTGCAATGCAACATCAATTATGCCAAATGGACAAATTGTATTAATGATGGCATGTTTACTGTTTAATTGTCAGATTTAAGTATTTTACGTTAAAGGCAGGTAAAATCAGGCTTAACCTTTAGTGTCATGATGTCAGTAGAGGTTAAAAAAAAAGGCTTTGAAAAATTTCAAAGCCTTTTTAGAATATCTTTTAGCCGTTATTTTTTTGATGAATCCGCAGCGGGTGCAGCCGGCATAGTTAACGGTGCCGCAGCAGGTGCCGAAGGTTTTGAAGCTTTTTTAATTTGCTCCATTAAAGCAGGATCTCCGGTTTTCTGCGATCCGCCTTTAACAGTTACGTTAATAATCAGTGATAAAACCATTATACCAATGGCTAATACCCAGGTGCCTTTTTCTAAAAAATCGCCTGTTTTTTGCACACCCATTAATTGAGATGAGCTTGAAAAATTGGAGGTTAAACCGCCACCTTTTGGGTTCTGTATCAGCACTATAGCGCCTAAAAGTACGCAAGCGATAATGGTGATGATTATTAAAACTATGTACATTTTATTATTATATTAATTGTTTCTTTTTTCTAATTGTTCAATCTGGGCTGCAAAGTAAAGCTTTTTTTCCGGAAATTTCAACATCAATTTTTTATAGGTAGCTATCGCTTTGTGATACAGCATCTGGTCGGTATAAATACGGGCGAGGGTTTCAGTTACCAGGGCATCCTGGTCTTCGGCGCTTTTTTTAGCTTTGTTCTCATTATCTAATTTATCGGCAGCTAAAGGTTTTATCTGGGGTTCGGTATGTATGAACCTTTCAATAATAATATCCTCTTTTTTATTGTGGTCAAACTCTACCTTTTGCGCATCCGGATCTATCCCTGTAATAGAGGTATGGCTAAATATGTTCTCGTAATATTGTTGCTGTAGCTCGTTGGGGATGCTCTTTTTTTGCTTGTTCAGTTGTATAGAACCGGCCTTTGCATATGGCTGATAAGCGCCTGCATGTTCTTTACGGGTTTTACTAAGCCACCACAAAAAGGTATAAGGCATTTTATCATCATCATACCGGGCAATATCCCGGCTCTCTGTAGTAGGTTGAATGCTGTCTTCGTGTAATGGTTCGGTCAGCTTATGTTCAGGAGCGGCTTCTGCAACAGGCGGAGTGTCCGTTTCACGCAGCTCATTAAGCTTTTTATCAAATAAAAAATAATCGGTAGCGGCTACATTGGCCAGTAATTGCTGGTCGTCGTCGATGTTTAATCCGGAAGTTGTTTGATCTGCGGTTTCTTCAGGTTGATCGTTTTCGTTATTTGCAGATGAAGCGTTATCTATTTCTTCAGCGGAGGTGTTTTTTAACGCTTCAAAGCCAATGTCATCAATGCTTACAATCTCGTCATAAATATCATCTTCGATATCTTGCCTGAAATATTCTTTTTCATCTTCTTTGCGGTTAAAGTCTGGCCGGTATCCGGCATAGGATGATATCGTTTTTTGATCAGCTTCCGCCGCGGGCGTATTTATTTCAATAGCAGTTTCCCGGTTAAAGGCTTCCAGCTCCTGAACGGGAGAAGTCATTTCCGCAGGGCTTTCCGTACCGGTTGTTTTGTCATCGGTAATTTCCGTTGACTGTTCATTATTTAAAGTAACCTCATCTGTATTAAGCTCGTCAGCAGATTCTTCCTCTTCAGGTGTTTCTGTTTCTGAGCCATTAACGTTTCCGGCAGGTTCGGATACAGTGGAAAATGCCTGCTCAGGTAATTCAATAACAGTTTCGTCCGTCAGATTTACGCTTTCAGCAGTTGTAATACCTTCTACAACTGCGGGGGCTTGCTTATCCTCGCTGCTTTGTGTTTCAGTTATTGCCGTATCATCATCCTCATTAACTACACCTATATTAAAGTAGTTTTCCGGCTCATAAGCAACGGAAGTTGTAGTCACTATTTTTTTTGATAATACAGGTCGCAGTCCATCCGGATCATTTACTAACTTATACAGTGCTTTAGGGTTGAATGCAGCTGCAGCTTTTTTTATATTTTCTTTATCGCCGGTACGTGCAAGCAAAGCCTTTAAAATACCACTTTGCGGATGATCGTTGATGAGCCTTTCGATATTTGATGCGTACAAGCTACCTGCCTCAACCGGATTTGCCAGTGAATTAAAAAAAATCTCTTTATGTCTGTTATCTATGTACTGATCCACCTGGTTAAAACTACAAATTGCTTACCAATTAGCAAAAGCTTGGTTAAATATATCGTCTATTAATTGTTTAACAATATCATCAATCAATCCTTGTTCCTGATTATTCAGGTCGCCGGTATACTCCTTATATTTCGAGAATGATTGTTCAAAACTAAGCTTTTTATCGGCAGGAGAAGCATCTTTTACATTATAAGAGTACTTTACATTAACTGTAATGGTAAGCCGGCTTGCCCCCGCAATAGGTGGTGAATTAGGGTTAGTGGCCTGAATAGATACCGGCGCAATACTATAACCTGTAATGGCTCCTGAAAAAGATGCATCGGCATCGCCCCTTACAATAGTTAAATTAGTTTGCGAACGGATACGGTTTTTTAGCGCCTCCGTAAATTGCTGGCTAAGCGTGTTAACCACTAACGGAGCGTTATTCTCAAAATATTGGATATCAATTGTTTTAAGTGCTGGTGGTATAGATTGCCCGTTAAGGGATAACTTATAAGAGCACGAAGAGAATAGCATGAATATGGTGCATAGCATTAGTATGCTCAGGTATATCCGTTTGTTCATTCTGCCTATAAGTTTAATTCTTTTATTTTACGATATAAAGTCCGTTCGGATATGCCCAACTCGCTGGCGGCAAGTTTGCGCTTGCCTTTGTGTTTTTTTAAAGCCTTACGTATCAGGTCTGATTCCTTGTCAACTAATGATAGGGATTCTTCCACTTCCTCAGCTTCATGAGTGATGTTATACCCGTCGGCATTATTGTTATTCTTAACGGCTTGTTGCAGGGTAAATTGTGCATCGTTATTAACAGGCAGTTCAATATCGCGGTATAGCTTGGTAATGGCCTGGGAATGGTTGGAATAGTTTGTACTTACTCCACCGTGTTCAATAATGTCAGCTACCAGTTTTTTTAATTCCACCATGTCGCGTTTCATATCAAACAATACTTTATATAATATGTCGCGTTCGGAGAAATCCTCTTTTCCCTGATTGCCTAAACGCATAGGCAGGTTACGGCTATGGGTGTCATGCGGAATATAGGTAAGCAATGTTTGGGCAGTTATTACCCTGTCGCGTTCTAATACAGCAAGCTGCTCGGCCATGTTCTTTAACTGGCGCACATTGCCCGGCCAGGCATAGTTTATTAAAACCTGCTGTGCCTCTTCATCCAGTTGAATGGGCGGAGTGCGGTATTTATCGGTAAAGTCTGATGTGAATTTTCTGAACAGCAGAAAAATGTCCTCTTTTCTGTCGCGCAGAGGGGGTATCTTGAGCGGAACGGTATTTAAACGATAATAAAGGTCTTCACGGAAACGGCCTTCCCTTACGGCATCGTAAACGTCAACATTGGTTGCGGCAATAACACGTACGTTTGTTTTTTCAACCTTGGATGATCCCACCCTGATGTATTGGCCGCTTTCCAGCACCCTTAATAACCTTGCCTGTGTGCCAAGGGGCATTTCGGCTATTTCATCCAAAAATATAGTACCGCCGTTAACCGTTTCAAAATAACCCTTACGTTCACCAATAGCTCCGGTGTAAGCGCCTTTTTCGTGACCGAATAGTTCCGAGTCAATAGTGCCTTCGGGTATGGCGCCGCAGTTTACCGCAATAAATGGCCCGTGTTTACGCGGGCTCATCTGGTGTATAATGTGCGAAAACACTTCCTTACCGCTACCACTCTCCCCTGTTATTAAAACAGATATATCTGTTGGTGCAACCTGGTTAGCTATATTTATTGCCCGGTTAAGCAAAGGCGAATTGCCGATGATACCGAAGCGTTGTTTTATTTCTTGTATTTCCATAATAATTAGAATCAGGATTTAAGATTCATGATTCAAGACGTTATAGGTGTGTTTAATATCTGCTCCCGGAATACAAAAATCATCTTTTGCACTTCCGTTGTCAGGGCCAAACAATCCTCTAACTTTTTATTATTACCATATTGCCTTCGTTGGCAATAAGCAATTGTGTTTCTAATTCGAACGACGATGTTAACGCCGTTGACAAAAATTCTCCAAAATGTAATTTAGTACGTTTGCCCGATCCTTCTGCAATATTTGAAGGTATTGAACAAACACACCTATTAAGCTGATTTGTCAAACTAAATTTTTCATCAGCAGGGAGGTCTTTTAAAAAATCAAAAATTAAATCCGTGAGATCCATCGACTTTTGCCATATCTTTAAATTTTAAAGTTGTGCATTTTAAAATCTCCTGATTCTTACTTCCTGGCTCCTGATTCTTACTTTCCCGATTCCTGAACTCTTTTTTAACAACTAAATTATCCTTCCTAATAAAGTTGCCGTAGTGCTGCGTTCAACCAATACGTTCACATACTGGCCGGGTTTAAACCTTTCATCAACCGGAAATACCACCATGGCATTTTTATCACTGCGGCCACAATAGTCATTATCTGATTTTTTAGAGAACCCTTCTATTAATACTTTTTCTGTTTTACCAATGTGCTGTTGCAGGCGTATGTATGAATGTGCCTGTTGCTTTGCCACAACTTCTTTTAAACGTCTCCTTTTTACTTCGTCGGGTATATCGTCAGCATAACGTTTTGCCGCTAAGGTGCCGGGTCTTTCGGAGTACATAAACATGTATGCGAAATCGTAATGCACGTAATCCATCATGCTTAGTGTTTCCTGATGTTCTTCTTCTGTTTCGGTGCAAAAACCGGTAATAATATCTGTTGATATAGCACATCCGGGGATAATGTTCCTGATAGCATCTATACGGTTCATGTACCATTCGCGATCGTAAGTACGGTTCATCAACTCCAGCACACGGCTATTGCCTGATTGTATAGGTAGATGAATGTAGTTGCAAATATTGTCGTATCTGGCAATGGTATGTAATACTTCATCAGTAATATCCTTTGGATGTGATGTTGAAAAACGTACACGCAGCTCAGGATTTACCAGCGCCACCATCTCGAGCAAGTTGGCAAAGTTAACCTGTTCGGTATCGTTGCTCCACTTGTAAGAGTCAACATTTTGACCCAATAAAGTTACCTCGCGGTATCCCCGGTTAAATAGGTCGGTACATTCGGCAACAATTGAATAAGCATCGCGGCTGCGTTCGCGGCCACGTGTAAACGGCACTACGCAAAATGAACACATATTGTCGCATCCGCGCATTATGGATACGAAGGCGTTAATACCGTTGCTGTTTAAACGTACCGGGCTGATATCAGCATAGGTTTCCTCGCGTGACAGTAATACGTTAACGGCCCGTTGTCCGTCATCAACCTGGTCTATCAGGTTAGGCAGATCACGATAGGCGTCCGGCCCCACAACAACATCTACCAGTTTTTCTTCTTCCAAAAACTTCGATTTCAGTCGTTCAGCCATGCAACCTAATACGCCTACCACCATCCCCGGATTTTTGAACTTTGCCCCGGCAAACTCTTTCAGTCGGTTACGTACGCGCTGTTCGGCATTCTCACGTATGGAGCAGGTGTTAATGAAAACAACATCAGCATTATTAAAATCCTGTGTAGTTTCAAAGCCTTTTTCAGCCAAAATAGAAGCTACTATTTCACTGTCAGAGAAATTCATGGCACAGCCATAACTTTCAATATACAGCTTACGGCCATTATTTTTACCAATTGGGTTTAACACCAGGGCTTCACCCTGCCTGCTCTCGTCATGCACTTTATCCGGAATAAGCAAATCCATTGTTTTTAAAATTGAACCGCAAAAATACACAAAAAATATAAATAGAATGACAGTTTGTCAGCGGTAACAAAATGAAGATTTAGTTGTTATGGGTATACATACTGCAATAATCATATATGGAAAACAAACCCGTTGAAAATAAGCCAATACGAAAATGGCCTATAATTTTATTAGCTGTTTTATTGGTTTTAAGCGGAGGCGGGTATTACTTTTATAAGCATTACCTGGCGCACGATAAATGGAAACCTTATGTGCAGGCAGAATTAAAGGCTATTGTTTTAAAAGCAACAGATAGCCTCTATCACATAGAGTATTCGGATTTCGACCTTGACCTTGCATCAGGAGATGTGGAATTAAGCGATTTTAAGCTGGTGCCTGATACCAATGTTTACCTGAAAATGGTAGCCAACCAAAGTGCACCCGACAACCTTTTTATTTTAGGGGTAAAAAAACTTACCATTAAAAACCTTGGTGCGCGCAAGGCTTACCAGGATAAAATATTAAATATACACAACATCACCATAGATAAACCAAGTTTAACTATTATTAATAAACGCTATGCTTTTAATGATACGGTAGAAGTAGGGCGACCCAAAACCCTTTATCAGATGGTTAAAGGTACGTTTAAACAACTGAGGGTTGATACAATTTCCCTGAAAGATGTGAGCCTTGATTATATTAATAAAAGCAATAAGGTAGTTAAGAAAACAGCATTGAATCATTTGAATATCAATATATCTGATGTTTTTATTGATTCGCTTTCGGCTAAGGATACCAGCCGCTTTTATTATACGAAAGGGATAGAAGTAAAAATTAAGGATTATGAAATAAAAACCCCCGACAGCTTATATAAGGCGAGATTAAAGCAGATCTATTTTTCCACCTCGCAGCGAAAGATAGTTTTAGATAAGGTTGATTACCTGCCGCGATATAGTAAAACTGATTTTTATCATAAAACAAAGAAACCCGGCGATATATTCACCCTTAATTTTAAGCAGATAGCTATTAATAATATTGATCTGCAAAGATTTTTGCGCGATCAGAAACTGTATGCCAACACTATGGACATAGCAGATGCTGATGTTGAAATATATAGTAACAATGCCTATAAGGGAGTAAAAACGATAAAGACCGGAAATGATCCGCATCAGGCTTTACAGAAACTATCGCTTGATATGAAACTTAACCGTATTAATATAAAAAGTACTGATATTACCTATTTAGAAGCAGATGCCACGTCAGGTTATACCGGAGTAATATCATTTAAAAATACCAGCGGATATCTTTTAAATGTAACTAATGATGAGGCCGCAAAAAAGGCTGACCACTATATGACGGCGCATATCAACACTCATTTTATGAATGTAGCGCCTTTAACCGTGAATTTTAAATTTAACCTGACAGCTAAAAATGGCGCCTTTAACTATAATGGTACTTTAGGCAAGTTTGATGGAAAAATATTAGATAAACTGGTGAAACCCCTGGCTTTGGTGCATGTGGAATCTGCCGATATTGATAAGCTTAATTTTAATGTAGATGCAAATAATTATTATGGTAAAGGGCATCTGGAGTTTTATTACCATAATTTAAAAATACAGTTATTAAAAAAAGAAGAGGGGAAAAAGGCGCTGCAAAAACAGGGGTTTGTATCAACGTTAGCAAATACATTTATAATAGATGATGATAACCCCGATGATAAAGGTAAGCTAAGACCCGGCCCCATTAGCCTTAAACGTGATCCTACCTGGTCGTTTTTTAGTTTTTTATATAAAGGTTTGTTGGATGGGTTAAAACCAAGTGTGGGATATGATGAAAAAACGGAAAGTAAGGTTAAGAATACCGTAAAAAAGGTGAATAAATTTTTTGATAAAATAAATATATTTAAGAGTGATAAGGATAAAAAGGACGATAAAAAAAATAAGCGTTAATAACAGGATAACGAGGGGATATAATGGCAAATAAATATTTAAAACATACCTGGCAAAAAGTACTGTTAGGCATATTTCTGTTTGTTATTATCATTATAATTTTACCCGCCATTATCTTAAATAAATATTGGTCGCCGATACTGGCTGATAAAGTTAAAAGCGCGGTTTTAAAAGGCACGGATAGTTTATACAAGGTGGATTTTTCTACTGCAGAATTACATTTATTACAAGGTAAGATAGTAGTGTACGAAGCAAAATTAATACCCGATACTGCTGTATATAACCGCAAAAAAAAGGAAGGGCAAGCGCCCGGCAGTTTATACGAGGTGCAGGTAAAGCGTATAGTACTAACACATATACATCCGTTTAAACTGTATTTTGGGCATAAACTGGATATTGGCCGTATTGCGTTAACTGCTCCGCAGTTACAGGTTAGTCATTATTCAGATAAAAGCAAGGATTCTACCAAAAAGGATAACCGTACCTTATATCAAAAAATATCAAAAAGTCTCGGGCTTATACATGTAGGCGAAATATATGTAAGCGATGTAAACCTGAAATATAAGAACTACACCGGCGACAAACCGGTAGTATCTGAACTGAAGGAAATGAACCTGAAGGCGACCGATCTGCTGATCGATTCTGCTACCCAAACAGATACTTCCAGATTTTTATATTGTAAGGATGTAACTACCCAATTATATAACTATACAGGTAAAACCGCCAACGGTTTATATACCTATACTTTTAAATCGGCAAAATTATCAACACAAAGCTCACAATTGAATATTGAAGGGTTGGATCTGCAGCCGGTTAAGCCCGCCGCTTTTTTTGAGAAAAGTGATGGTGACCGTTTTACCCTGCACTTAGACTCGGTACAGCTAAGCAATTTTGATTTTATTACTTATAACCGATCTAAGGAGTTTAACGCATCAAATATAACCCTTGGAGGCGGTAGCTTTAATGTTTACAGTAAACCAAGCGGTGTTCCAAAAAAAACGGACAGGTTAGCTACATTCCCGCATGTGGGGATAAAAAAAATAAAATCGGCTTTTAATATTGATACGCTTACGTTAAAACATGTTGATGTGGTGTACAATGAGTATAATAAAAAGTCGAAGAAGGTGGGTGATGTGGTGTTCAATAATACAGATGCAACTTTCCTTAATATCACCAATAATAAGGACACATTAAGCAAGAATAATATTTGTACAGCATCCATCACCAGTTACTTTATGGGTAAAGGTAAACTGGACCTTAATTTTGCTTTTAACTTAACCGACGAGGCTAACAGCTATAGCTACAAAGGGCATTTGGCGCCTATGGACATGCAATACATAAATAAAGCAACCATGCCATTAGCACTGATCAAGATCACATCCGGAAAAATAAAAAGCTTTGACTTTGATATACATGCAACTAAAAAAACCTCAAAAGGTAAAATTAAGCTGCTATATAATGATCTTAAAATAAGCATGCTGAAGGCCGATGAGAACGGCTACAGCAAAAAAGCATTAGCTACATTATTTGCGAATACCTTTGTCCTAAAGCATAATAACCCGGATGATCCGGGGGAAACTCCACGCTCTGCAAATGTGGTGTTCAACCGTCCGTATAACTTTCCGTTTTTTAAAACTTTATGGCAAACCTTACTTAAGGGAATTAAACCTTGTGCCGGTGTAGGTGAAGAAAAAGAGAAACAGGCCATGAAACAAATGGATGAGCATGAAAAGAAAAAGCAGGAACGTGCAATAAAAAAAGCAAAAAAGAAAGCCGAAGAAGCCCGCAAAAAAAGTAAGGGATAGCATACTCTATGATGTAACAACCTGTCAACTGCTGTAAATTATTATGCAAGCATAGCAACTACCTGTTTTATTTTGGTTAATTTTGTGTTTTATCAATTATTGCCTTCATGGAAAGTATTGCTCCATACACCTCTACATATAAAATTCGTTTTGTAACCGCCGCCTCTTTATTTGACGGGCACGATGCCACCATAAACATTATGCGCCGTATTTTACAAAGCACGGGCGCGGAAGTAATACATTTAGGGCATAACCGTTCGGTGGATGAAATAGTGAATTGCGCCATACAGGAAGATGTACAGGGGATAGCTATTACCAGTTACCAGGGCGGGCATGTTGAATATTTTAAATACATGCGCGATCTGCTTAACGAGCGTGGTGCCGGGCATATTAAGATATTTGGCGGCGGCGGCGGGGTGTTTTTGCCTGATGAGATAGCTGAGTTGCATGCTTATGGTATAAGCCGGATTTACTCCCCGGATGACGGCCGGAAGATGGGCTTACAGGGCATGATCAACGACATGATGCAGCAATGCGATTTTCAAACAGTGAGTAAACTCAACGGGCAGCTAAACCAACTCCCCCAAAAAGATATAAAGGCTATTGCCGGGCTGATAACACTTGCCGAAAACAACAGCCTGGATGGGAAAGTAAAATCTGAGGATATTTCTGAGGTAAATAAGCCGTCAACTCAAATTCCAGTTTTAGGTATTACCGGTACCGGTGGTTCAGGGAAATCCTCCTTGGTTGATGAGATTGTACGGCGTTTTTTAAGGGAAACAGATAAAACGCTGGCCATCATATCGGTAGATCCTTCTAAACGGAAAACCGGCGGTGCCTTACTGGGCGATCGTATACGGATGAATGCCATTAACAGTCCGCGGGTTTATATGCGCTCGCTGGCTACCCGGCAGGCTAATTTAGCCTTATCGCAACATGTACAGGAAAGTGTGGACATTTGCAAAGCGGCCGGGTATGACCTGATAATTGTTGAAACTTCCGGTATCGGGCAGTCTGATACGATGATAACCGATTACTGCGATCTGTCGCTTTATGTAATGACCCCTGAGTTTGGAGCAGCTACACAATTAGAGAAAATTGACATGCTGGATTTTGCCGATCTGGTAGCCTTAAATAAGTTTGATAAGCGCGGCGCCTTAGATGCTATACGTGATGTACGCAAGCAGTACAAGCGTAACCACATGTTATTTGATGCTAAGGATGATGAGCTGCCGGTATACGGTACGATGGCGTCGCAGTTTAATGATCCCGGGATGAACGCGCTGTTTGCCGCCGTTATGCAAACTATCAGGAAAAAAACAGGTGTAGATCTGTTTGCAGGGAGTGAACATAAGACAGGCATAAAAAATAACGAAGCTGAGAAAATTTACATCATCCCACCCGACAGGGTGCGTTATTTGGCAGAAATAGCCGAAAGCAGCCAGGCTTATACCGAATGGGTGAATGAGCAGTGTAAAATAGCACAGCAATTGTACAATGTTAAGGGTACTCTTGATCTTTTAAAATCAAACCAGTCTGCTTCTATCAGCGCAGGCACCGTTTCGGGGTTGGAGGATGTTTATACTCACCTCGAAAATCACCTGCATATTGATTGTAAAATGTTGCTTAAGCAATGGCCCGAAACGGTTGAAAAGTATAAAGCCGAAAATTTTATTTATAAGGTAAGGGACAAAGAGATTAAACAGCCGTTATATTATACTTCGTTGTCCCAGTTAAAGGTGCCTAAAATAGCTTTACCTAAATACGAAGCCTGGGGTGATATATTACGATGGCTGCTTACCGAAAATGTACCCGGTGAATTCCCGTACGCGGCTGGTGTATTTCCGCTTAAACGTGAAGGTGAGGATCCTACCCGTATGTTTGCCGGTGAGGGTGGCCCTGAGCGAACCAACAAAAGATTTCATTATGTATCATTAGGCCAGCCCGCACACAGGCTGTCAACCGCCTTTGATTCCGTTACATTGTACGGCGAAGACCCGCACATACGTCCGGATATTTATGGTAAAATAGGTAACTCGGGCGTGAGCATAGCTACGCTGGATGATGCTAAAAAGCTTTATTCCGGGTTTGACCTTTGTCAGTCATCCACTTCGGTATCTATGACCATTAACGGGCCTGCGCCAATGCTATTGGGCTTTTTTATGAATGCGGCTATTGATCAGCAATGCGAAAAATATATAAAGGAGCACAAGCTGGAGCATTTGGCAGAAGCTAAGTTTAAAGAACTTTATGATGATAAAGGACTTGCCAGGCCGCAATACCAAAATAAGGAGGGCGAGAGCCTGCCTGCGGGCAACGACGGCTTAGGTTTGATGCTGCTGGGCTTAACCGGAGATCAGGTATTACCTGCTGATGTTTATGAGAAGATAAAAGCCTATGCCATTGCCACGGTTAGGGGTACGGTACAGGCAGATATTTTAAAGGAAGACCAGGCGCAGAACACCTGTATTTTTTCTACAGAGTTTGCCCTGCGTATGATGGGGGATATTCAACAGTATTTTATCGACCAAAAAGTGCGTAATTTTTATTCGGTATCCATATCAGGTTACCATATAGCGGAGGCGGGCGCTAATCCTATTACCCAATTGGCTTTTACTTTAAGTAACGGGTTTACTTATGTAGAATACTATTTAAGCCGGGGCATGCATATTGATGATTTTGCACCAAATCTGTCGTTTTTCTTTAGTAATGGAATTGATCCTGAATACTCGGTTATCGGCCGTGTAGCGCGGCGTATATGGGCCAAGGCCATTAAAAATAAATACAAGGGGAATGAACGTTCGCAGAAATTAAAATATCATATACAAACCAGCGGCCGGTCATTACATGCGCAGGAGATTGATTTTAACGATATCCGTACTACCTTACAGGCGCTGTATGCCATCTATGATAATTGTAATTCGTTGCACACCAATGCTTATGATGAAGCGATAACCACCCCTACAGAAGAGTCGGTGCGCAGGGCCATGGCAATACAGCTTATTATCAATCGTGAATTAGGTTTGGCTAAAAACGAGAACCCCATACAGGGCGCGTTTATAATAGAGGAACTTACTGACTTGGTTGAACAAGCTGTGCTTACAGAGTTTAAGGCTATAAACGACCGGGGTGGCGTATTAGGGGCAATGGAAACCATGTATCAGCGCAGTAAGATACAGGAGGAATCTCTCTATTATGAAACCTTAAAACATACCGGCGAATATCCTATTATCGGTGTAAATACTTTCCTTAACAAAAAGGGTTCGCCAACACTGATCCCATCAGAGGTAATAAGAGCGACAGAAGAAGAAAAGCAATACCAGATAAAGGCGCTTAGCCTTTTTCAGCAGAGAAATGAGCAGGCAGCGCCCGCTTTGTTAGATGAACTACAGCAAAAGGCCATTGCAGGTGATAATATTTTTGAAAGCCTGATGGAGGCCTGTAAATACTGTTCGTTAGGGCAAATAAGCAATGCGTTATACGAAGTAGGCGGACAGTACCGTCGTAATATGTAAGGTTATTTTAACTGGCTAATTACTACGGGAGCCAGCTCTTTAACCCATAAATTATACATTTCGCCGGAGGGGTGTAAGCCATCTTCTGCTGTTAACGAAGCATCGGCAGCTGCTCGTTTAGATATGGGGGTAATATCTATATAATTAACGTTCGCTCTTTTACTTTCTTCTAAATTAATAGCGTTGAATCGTGCCACTTCATCAGCTATTTGCTGACGATCGCGGCCTTCGGCGAACGGTGTTGCTCCCCAATCAGGAATTGAAAGTACAAAAACGCGTTTGTTTTTGCCATCGGCAAAAGTAATAGCTGTATGAAGTAACTGGATGAATTCTTTACGGTAGATTTCTTCTTTATAACCGCGATATTGATTATTTACACCTATCAACAACGTTACTATATCAAACTTTTTATTATTAACGGTGCTGTTTTGTATCGCGTTTATTAATTCATCAGTTGTCCACCCGGTAACAGCAATAATTTCAGGTTTATTAAAAGAATATCCATCGGTAGTCAGTGTTGAAACTAACTGGTATGGAAATGATTCATTGCCGGGTACAGATTCCCCAATAGTATAAGAATCGCCAAGTGCAAGGTAGGTTAACGGAGCTTTACCGGGCATAGTTTGTTTGTTGTTGTGATGTAATTGCCTGTTGCAGCCGGCAGATAAAACTGTAAAAATTAAAAGTATTAAAATGTTTTTCATTCAACCATCTCCATACCAAACAATACGGAGATGTGATGTTTCAGGTTTTCCTGTACTTCAATAATATTAATTTCGCGGCCCAGTTCCTTTTGCATTGATGTTACAGCCTTATCATCAATACCGCAGGGCACAATATTTTTAAAATAGTCAAGATCGGGATTGATATTAAAGGCTAAACCATGCATAGTTACCCAGCGGCTGCAACGTACGCCCATAGCGCATATTTTACGCGCATTTTCATTGTCGGCATCAAACCACACACCGGTATAACCCGGGTAGCGCCCTGCTGTTAAGCCGTAATCTGCAAGTGTTAATATTACCGCTTCTTCCAGCTTACGGAGATAAAGGTGAATATCGGTAAAAAAATTATCCAGATCGAGTATTGGGTAGCATACAATTTGCCCGGGGCCGTGGTAGGTGATATCTCCTCCACGGTTAATAGGGTAATAGACCGCATTTTTTTCTTTCAAGCCCGCTTCATCAAGCAGTAAATGTTCGGCTTTGCCGCTTTTACCTAAAGTATAAACGTGCGGATGTTCACAAAAAATGAGATAGTTAGGGGTTAAAATCACCTCGGCCTGTTCATCGCCTGCAGGTACCAACGCTTGCCGGTTACGTATTTCGGTTTTTAATTTAACCGTTTGGCTGAATAGGGCCTCCTGTTGTTCCCAGGCAGCTTTATAATCAGTTAATCCCCAATTCTGCAGTATTACCTTTTTATTTTTCATTAAAAATTATTCTTTCACGTAGCCAATCATATAATCATTATACTGCAGGTAGTTTACCTGGTAGTCAATATTTTTTTCTCCTTTAAGTAATCTGGCATCCACATTTCCGTGGCCTTCAAAGTGAAATGGTTTTAAAAATATATTATCGGCAAATGAAACCTCTTTTTGGCCGTTGCATTTATAAATAGCCTCTTTGGCGCACCAACAAACGTATAGCTGCTCAATTTTATTCTTTTCTGAAATAAAAGCCATTTCATCGGGCCGTAAAAACTTGTCGGCAATACGCTCAACTTTTTGTTTTATCTGTTCAATATCAATCCCGACGGGGCCGCTTTTACTGATCATAACAGCGGCATAATCAAACGAGTGACTCAACGAGATATGATAAGGCAGGGTAACCAGGTAAGGTTTGCCATGTGTATCAACCTTGCAATCAATATATTCCTCAGTTTTGAGCATTTTACGTAATAGCACACGCGTGCCCAGCCAATGCAAATACCGCTTACTTTTACTTAGCTGTTTAGTATAAGCTTTTTCGGTATCATCTAATTGTAATTGCTTATATAATTCGTCGGCTTCCTCTTCAATTTTCCACAGGGCGAACTCTGTATCATCATCAATTTGCTGCCGGTATGCTATAGCCATAAGGTAAAATTGCAAAAACCTTAACAGAATTGTATCAAATAAATATAATAATTAAAATTTGTGCGACGGTTGTAACTATTCGGTAATAAGTTACGTCATAATCATCAGCGTATCAACCTTATTATCACATGAAAAGAATATATATAGCCGCTGCCATATTGATAGGTTTTGCCATAACCGAGGGCTGCCGTAAACAACACATTAATGCCGGTGTACCCGTTGAGCAGGTTAATAGCAATAATAAATAACCATATCCGGTATATGTTAATTAATTGTGCAGAACATATTGTTGCTGCTTAAAAC
Organism: Mucilaginibacter segetis; assembly: GCF_016522075.1. Taxonomy (GTDB): domain Bacteria; phylum Bacteroidota; class Bacteroidia; order Sphingobacteriales; family Sphingobacteriaceae; genus Mucilaginibacter; species Mucilaginibacter segetis. The sequence continues at coordinate 303,454 of NZ_JAEHFW010000001.1, forward strand.
AATTAATTATAATTTAGGCGGACACGACCGCTATGATATTATCAGACAAACGTATTCTGGAAGAAATTGAAAAGGGCACCATTATAATTGAGCCGTTTAAACCCGAATGCCTGGGCACAAACTCCTACGATGTGCATTTAGGCAAACATTTAGCTACTTATAAAGACCGTACCCTTGACGCGAAACTGCATAACGAGATAATAGGATTTGAAATACCTAAAGAAGGGTTTGTTTTACAGCCAAATACGCTTTACCTGGGTGTTACTATGGAGTATACCGAAACGCACAGTCACGTCCCTTTTTTGGAGGGTAAATCAAGTACCGGGCGTTTGGGGATTGATATACATGCTACTGCCGGTAAAGGCGATGTTGGCTTTTGCAATACCTGGACACTGGAGATATCATGTACGCAACCTGTGAAGATATACGCAGGGATGCCGATAGGCCAGCTTATTTACTTTGTGGTGGAAGGGGAAATAGAGACCATGTATAATACTAAAAGCAACGCGAAATATAACAACCCAACCACGCGCCCGGTGGAAAGCATGATGTGGAAAAACAAGTTTTAACGCTTAATAAGCTCTGATATATTATTTTAAAGCTTTTTTGAGTAAATTTGCCTGTACATATGCCAACGGAAGTACAGGAACAAACACTCACCTTTGAAGAGCTGATGGCCAGCCTCAAAGAGATGCACCGCCTTATTTTATGGAATGACGATCATAATACTTTTGATCATGTTATCCATTGTATGATAAAATACCTGGATTACTCTGAAAGCCAGGCTGAAAAGATAGCCTGGAAGGTACATAATGAAGGTAAGTGTGCAGTACTGGAAGGCTCTTTTACCGAAATGGAAGTTTACCGCAAAATTTTACAACAGGAAGGGTTAACCGTTAGTGTAGAATAAACCGGATTGTTCAATAATTTTCGTGCTCAATAAAATAGGTTAAACAATTGTATCATAAAAAATACAAAGCACAATTGGCTTTTTAACCCAATTGTGACACTTTGCGGTGTTTTTTTTAATCTTTTTTTTGAGTTTTGTAGATTAATTAATGATATAATAACGTTTCATTAATTGTTAGCTCTTAGGAATGACCGATTTTAAAACTCTTGATGACGGGGAACTGATTAATTTATTGAAAGAGGATAAATTAGGCGCGTTTAAAGAAATCTACAACCGGTATTGGAAGCAGCTATATTCCGAAGCGTACATGCGCTTAAAGAACAAGGAGTCCTCGGAAGAAATAGTGCAGGAGGTTTTTACCTCTTTTTGGTATAAGAGAAAAAATCTGGCTAATATTCACAACGCAGGTAGTTATCTTTCTGCCAGTGTAGTTAATCTGGTAATTGATCAATACAGAAAAGAGATGGTTCGGAGTAAATATCGCGAATCTTTTAAGTTGATCTATACAGAAGCCGATAGCACTACCGAAGAAGCTATCCTGGCTAAAGATCTTCAGCATAGTATTGAATATGAAGTGAGCGTGCTCCCGGATAAATGCCGTTCGGTATTTGAGCTGAGCAGAGTTGAACATAAATCTAATAAGGAAATTGCCGAACAACTGGGGATTTCTGAAAAGACCGTAGAACATCACATCACTAAAGCCTTAAAAAAAATCCGCTTAGGCATTGGCAGCTTCCTGTCAGTAATACCGACAATATTTTTTTAAAAAAAATATTTTTCAGAGCAAGGGTAAGCCCTTAGTTAAACGTCATGTATCTATAAGCCTAATTATATTCTTCATTAATTTCATGAAAGAACCTATATCCGTTGAGTTACTGGAAAAGTATTTGAGTGGTAATTGCACTGCTGCAGAAACTGCATTGGTAAAAAAATGGTATCAATCTTTTGAGCAGGTGCCAGATCCTGTTGATACCTTAAATGCTTCCGAGCAGGAACTTTTAAAGGAAAAAATATACAGCGCTATACTTTCTGAAATTGAGAGTGCTAATAATAAAGAGGAACGTATTTTAGTTACCGGAAAACCAAAAATGCAAACCTGGTACAGGTGGGCAGCGGCAGCAGTTGCATTTATTGCCGTTGCGGGATTATTCTATTTTTCTACATCAAAAACAAGCCATACCGATTCTTTAAAAGGAACAACAGATGTAGTAGCGATCACTAATAACTCTGATCATATTTATAAATCGATACTTCCGGATAGCAGTGCTGTTTGGCTTAGTCCGCATGCCCGGTTAACCTATCCTAAAGTGTTTGGTGAAAAAGCCCGTATGGTATCAATGGCGGGTGAGTGCTTTTTTGAGGTTACCAAAAATCCTGAAAGGCCCTTTATTATTACCAGCCGTTCGATAATAACAAAAGTTTGGGGAACAAGTTTCCTGGTTAGGGATAACGATAAAAGCACCACTGCCGATGTATCAGTAGTTACGGGTAAGGTTTCGGTAAGTATAAAATCAAAGAATAAAGTAGCGGATGATCTTTTAACAGTTAATAAGGATGAGGTAATGTTATACCCAAGTCAAAAGGCTGTTTACCTTAAAGATAAACATGTTTTAAAACCTTTTGAAACAAAAGGTGCTGATGCAGAGCTTAAGATATGGAAACACGTAAACCTGAATTTTGACAATAAGCCATTAAAGGATATTGTACCTGTGCTGAATGCCACTTTTAATGTTCAGATAAAAGTAACCGACGAAAAACTAAATCATTATTTACTGAATGCCGACTTTTCCGGATTAAACCTTCCGGATGTGTTGGAAGCGCTGAGTAAAGCGCTGAATATTGATTATGCAATTAAAAACAACAGTATAGAACTCAACAAACCAATCAATTAATCCAAATAAATATTATGAAGAAAAATAACCAAACTTAAACAGAAGAATACTTCCGGCCGAAAAGGCAAAAAAAAACTTAGAAGTGTTGCGAGCACTCCTAAGTCAAAAATCCAGCCCATACACATCGACACCAATTAAATGGTGAAGGGGCGTTAATTGTCTCATTTTAAAAAAGAAACAAAAACAAATATAATGAAATTTCATTTACGAAAACCCATTCCCTGGTATCAAATCATGAGGATCACATTTATACAGTTATTCCTGTCAGTTATATTAAGTGGTATGGCCTATTCAAGTACATTGAATGCCCAAAACATACTTGATAAAAAGATAAGCATCACGTTAAATAACGCGAGTTTGATAAACGTGCTTAACTATCTGCAAAAAAATGACGGGGTTAAATTCATTTATAGCAATAACGCTATTGATGTTAATCAGCAGGTATCTGTCGACGCAAAAAATCTGTCGCTTAAAAACGTACTTGATCAGGTTTTAAAAAGTAACGGCATTACTTACGAGGTTTTAAAAGACAGAATAATACTCAGCAAAATGACCGAATTAAAGGCTGCTGCTGATGTTAAACTAACCAAACAAAATTCCATAACTTCTGCAGAAGCGATTTCGATACCTATAACCGGAAAGGTTATTGACAAAAATGGTCAGCCTGTTATAGGTGCGAGCATTTTAGAAAAAGGAACTACCAACGGCACCACTACAGATGTTAATGGTAATTTTAAGTTAAATGTAGAAGGTCCCGCCTCCGTTTTAACTATCGCTTATATTGGTTACAACAACCAGGAAGTAACGGTTGGCAATCAAACCGATATAGCTATAACCTTAGTTGAAGATGTAAAAGCACTTAACGAAGTTGTAGTAGTTGGTTACGGTACACAAAGAAAAGCTACCGTAACAGGGGCTATCAGCAGCGTGAAGGCAAGTGATCTGCAAGATCAGCAGGTTACCCGTATTGATGACGCACTTAAAGGCAGAACTGCGGGTGTTAACGTTGTTCAAAGTTCAGGCGCGCCGGGTTCAGCACCGAGTATCCGTATAAGGGGTATTACTTCTATTAACAACAGCGATCCGTTGTATGTGATTGACGGGGTAATAGTTGATAATGGGGGTATTGATAACATCAACCCTAATGATGTTGAGTCAATTGATGTATTGAAGGATGCTTCTGCCGCAATATATGGTTCACGTGCATCAAACGGTGTAATTATCATAACAACCAAAAAAGGCAAGCAAGGGCCGCCTAAAATTTCATACAATGGTTATATAGGTTTTCAGGGACCGGTTAATAAGCCGGAATTGGCAAATGCATCACAATATGCTATGTTGCGTAACGAAGCCGTAACCAATGACGGGGGTACTGCTATTTTCGCAAATCCTGAGTCACTGGGTGTGGGTACAAACTGGCAGGATCAGATTTTCAGCAATAACGCGCTGATACAAAACCACAATTTAAGTATAAACGGAGCAACCGATAAAGCGAACTATTATACTTCATTTGGTTATTTAGATCAGGATGGTATTGTTATGCCTTCTATCTCCAACTACAAAAAATTCACTTTTACAACTAACACCAGTTACAAAGTGAAAAAGTGGTTAACCATTGGTGAAAATTTCACTTACTCTTACACACGTAATAAAAACAGCTTAAATACCAACAGCGTTTTTGGTGGTCCGCTTAGTTCTGCCTTAAATCTTGACCCGCTTACTCCAACAGTAGTAACGGATATCAACGGTCAGCCTAATGCAGGTATTTACACCTCGAATGCTAATAATATTGTAAGAGATGCTCAGGGTAATCCGTACGGGATATCAAACTATGTATCGCAGGAAATAACCAACCCGCTTGCCTATGTAAAAACACAGCAGGGCAATTATGGTTATGCAACTAACCTGCTTGGTAGCGCGTTTATTGAGGTTGAACCGGTTACCGGCTTTAAATTCAGATCGCAAATAAGTGCTAAGCAGGCATACTATGGTAGTAAATCATTTACACCGATATATTACCTGAACTCCAGCACAAGTAATCTTTCTAACACCTCTTTATACCTTGAAAATGACAAGAACCTGTCATGGAACATTGATAATACATTAACTTATACACATTCTTTCGGTAAAAATAATGTAACTGCATTAATAGGTACAAGTGCTCAGAAAGAGAGCGGATCGGGTTTAGGTGGCACGTTCTTAGGTTTACCTGTTAATACATTTAATGAATCATCGCCAAATTATGCATTACCTAATGCAAACAAAATTGCTAACGGATTCGATAATCAACCCTATACACTGGCTTCCTATTTTGGAAGGGTGACGTATGATTACGATCAAAAGTTCCTGTTCACCGGAATTATCCGCAGAGATGGTTCTTCTAAATTCGGTAGCAACAATGTTTACGGAACATTCCCTTCGGCACAGGTAGGGTACGTCATGTCGAGAGAAGGCTGGTTCCCTACACACTCGTTCATCGATTACTTTAAAATTCGTGGTTCATACGGCATAGTTGGTAACGAAATGTCACTTGCACCATTCCAATATACCGCGACTATTGGAAGTGGCCGTAATTACGTGTTCGGAGATGATGGTTTAATAGTTGGTTACAGCCCTAATGCACCGTCGAATCCTAATCTTAGATGGGAAGAAACACGCACGGCAAACATCGGGTTTGATGCAACATTGCTTAATAACCTTACGGTAACTTTTGATATTTATAAGAAAACCACTAAAGGAATGCTGCAGACCGTACAGCTTCCGGCTTATGCAGGTTTCTCTGCTCAACCATCTGCCAATATTGGCGATATGGAAAACAAAGGGGTGGAGTTGAACCTTGGCTATAGCAACAGAATTGGCGAGTTCAATTACAACATCGGTGGTAATATATCATACAACCACAACGAGGTAACTTACCTTGGCGATCAGATCAATTTCTTTAAAGTAGGTAGTGTGCAAAACGCTAACTATGAAATCGGTCGTACCGAAGTAGGGCATCCTGTTGGCGCATTTTATGGCTTTGAAGAATTAGGTGTTTTCCATTCACAGGCAGAGATTGATAACTATAAATCGGCTAATGGCACCGTTATACAACCAAACGCTAAACCAGGCGACTTTAAATGGAACGATACAGATGGTGACGGAAAAATTACCGATGCTGATCGTAAATTCCTGGGTAACCCCTTGCCAACATTTACCTATGGCATCAATTTCAGTGCAAACTACCGCAATTTTGATATCAAATTATTCGGACAAGGCGTTTGGGGTAACAAGATATATCAGGCGTACCGTCGTTTAGATATAGCATCGGCTAACTATCCTATAGCTGCGTTAGATGCCTGGACACCAACAAACACTACTGGTAATTACCCAAGATTAACTGATTCTGATCCAAATAACAACTTTAAAAACCCGTCTAATTTCTACCTGCAAAACGGTGCATATTTCCGTATTAAAACATTGCAGTTAGGCTATACATTGCCGGGTGCGTGGCTTAAAAAAGCAGATGTGCAAAGAGCAAGAGTATTTTTAAGCAGTAATAATTTAGCCACAATAACAGGTTATAAAGGATATGATCCGGAAATAAGCGGCGGTATTGATATGGGGATATATCCTCAGGCCCGCACGTTTATGGTTGGTTTAGATGTTACATTATAATAACAAATACAATTATCATGAAAATTAAATATTATACATATACAGGAGCTGTTTTGTTAGCAATAGGCGTAATGGCATCTTGTAAAAAGTCGTTTTTAGAATTAACCCCGCAGGGTGAGTTCCTTGAATCAAATTACTATGCAAATCCGGCACAGGCTTTAACAGCTTTGGTTGCGGCTTACGATCCGCTGGTTACTGAAACCGGCGGACTTGACGGTACTTATACAGATCCGTTAGGACCATTGAACTCAGCTTCCGATGATTGTTTCGCAGGCGGAGGGGGTTCATCTGACGTGCCGGACTGGCAGGCAATAAACAATTACACCATGACGCCGGCGGTTGGTCCGCAGGCAGGTTTTTGGGCAATCAATTTTCAGGGTGTAAACCGTGCTGATGTATTGCTTGAAAAATTACCCAATGTGCCGGGCTTAAGTGAGGATGTTTTAAAAAGATATACTGCAGAGGCGCATTTTTTACGTGCTCATTATTACTTTGATCTGGTTAGGTTATTTGAAAATGTACCATTAATATTAAATACGCTGCAAATATCAGAAGTGTACCAGCAACCACAAGCTAAACCTGAAGAGGTTTACGCCCAGGTAGAAGCTGATTTAACTGCAGCAATACCCGATTTGCCAGTAACTGTTGCCGCCAGCGAAAATGGCAGGGTTACCCAGGGGGCAGCCAAGGCTTTATTAGGTAAGGTTTATTTGTATGAAAAAAAGTGGGCGTTAGCTGCATCTACATTAGAAGAAGTTAACGGCACACCAGGGGGTACAAGCACTTATGGTTATAAATTGTTAAATAACTTTGGTGATATATTTAGTCCAACTAATAAATTTAACAGCGAATCTATTTTTGAAATAGTACACACCGGTATGCAAAATTATACCTGGAGCAACTGGAACCAATTCAAATCTAACGTGTATGTGCAAATGGTGGGTCCAAGAAGTTTTACAGGACCGATTTACTACGCCGGTGGTTATGGATTTAATCCGATCACACCAAATCTGGTTGCAGCAATGAAGGGTGACCCCCGCTATCCGTATACTATAGCTAATATTGATAGTTTAACAAAGGCCACCGGAACATCATATGACGAGAGCTATCAGGGAACAGGTTATTATATTGAAAAATATGCGCCTAAGGTAAAAAATATTGTTACCACAGGTTTAACTGACTTGAACTGGCCAAATGATTATATTGAAATAAGGCTTGCAGATACTTACCTTATGGAAGCTGAGGCATTGGTACAAGCCGGTACAAACACCGGGCGTGCAGGCGACTTATTAAATGCAGTGAGAGCACGTGTTGGCCTTGCTGCTGAAACGCCGACATTAGATAATATCTATAAAGAGCGAAGGTTAGAACTTGCTACCGAAGGGCATCGCTGGTTTGACCTCGTTAGAACAGGCCAGGCCCCGGCAGCCTTAGCATTTAAAGGTTTCCAGGCAGGTAAAAATGAAATATTGCCAATTCCGTTAACAGAAACATTGAACGGCACCCAGATCAAACAAAATCCGGGATATTAATATTATGTTTTTTGAAAAGCTGCCGGAACACCCCGGCAGCTTTTTTATTTTTAATAATATGGGTAATATTAACTGCTGCGTATTAATTGTATGACATCTAATAAAACACTTGTTTTTGGTTCGCTTTTTTTGCTGCCGCTTATGGTAATACTTTCACAGTGCTATACGGGTACAGTTAAAAAGGAAGATCCGCGGGGCCAAATATTTGCAGGTTCATCAACATGTGTCAATTGCCATAAAGACGTTTATGATTCATATATCCAAACCGCGCATTTTGAAACTTCCCGGGTTGCTGATATCAAAACTATTCATGGCAGCTTCGCCGAAGGGCGCAATGTTTTTAGTTTTGGAAACGGTAATAAGGTAGTTATGCAGAAAGGTGCCAATGGCTTATACCAGGTGGGATATATAAACGGTAAGCAAACACGCAGAGAAAAATTTGATATTACTGTAGGGGGTATTAAAGCAGAAACTTACCTGTATTGGAAGGGTAAGCAATTATTTGAATTGCCTATTTCCTATTTTAACGCCTTACATAGCTGGACAAACAGTCCAGGTTATGATACAGGAAGAGTTGATTTTAACAGACCTATTTTAAGGCGTTGTATGGAGTGCCATAGCTCATACATTAAACCCGTATCACAGGAGGACATTAGTTTAACCAACCGTAAAGTTGAGTTTGATAAGGCTTCGGTAATATTGGGGATAGATTGTGAGCGGTGCCATGGGCCGGCTGCAAATCATGTAAACTATCACACAGAATATCCGGAGGTTAAAAAACCGATGTACATAACTACTTATAACAGCTTAACCCGGGAGCAAAAATTAGACGCATGTGCAGTTTGCCATTCCGGTAATAAGGATGTGTTTGTAAGATCGGCCTTTGTGTTTAAAATGGGCGATACCCTTTCTAAATTTAAGGAACATAATTTTGCCCCGCAAACTACCGATCCTAAAACGCTTGATGTACATGGTAACCAAAATAACTTACTAAGGGCAAGTAAATGCTTTATAAGCAGTAATATGGACTGCAATACCTGCCACAATGTACACAAAAAGGAAAACGGTGATTTAGCTGCATATTCACGGAAATGTATAAGCTGCCATAATACAACTAACCACAATTCATGTAAAATGCTCCCTGAACTGGGCGAGGCCATTAAAACTAATTGCATTGATTGCCACATGCCGGCCAAGCCGTCAAATTTAATACAGGTAGAAGCTACAAGCCATAAATTAAAAATTCCTTACCTGGTGCGCACCCACCGCATTGCCATTTATCCGGCGGAAACAGAAAAGGTAATAAACTTTATAAAAAACAGCCGTTAGTAAGCGTAATATACTAAACTACGTTTATGTAGCAATTTACTACTGTACAAAAAAGCCCTTAGAAATTAATCTAAAGGCTTTATTAATGTGGGAGTTACTGGGTTCGAACCAGTGACCCTCTGCTTGTAAGGCAGATGCTCTGAACCAGCTGAGCTAAACTCCCTTTGTTTTGGGACTGCAAATATAGAATCTATCCGCTATTACTCAAAAAATAATTTTAATTATTTTTAAGTTGTAGATAACCAGTTATTTACATTCTTATTGATTCTCTTTTTATGGAACAAATCGCTTTAATCAGTTTTTTTCGGGCGGTATTAAGGATTTTTACATCGCTATATTATGATTTCGGCGTGGGTCTTCGGGTAATATTTCCATTTCCGGATAATCTATATAATCTGCATACCATTGTATAGCGCCCACCACATCTAAGGCATCTTCGGAGTTTATATTGATGGTTTCAAATGCGTAAAGTTTATTATGGGCATAACCATACAATTGTATTTCCGATTCGTTAGGAGTAAATCGCTCTTCGTCCAGACAAAAAACTCTGATCTTTAGTTCTGTATCTCTTGAATGTATTACGTCTCTGCAAGGATTCTTCGGATCGGTAGCTAATAAATATATATTGTAATCCATCTTACTGTAACATTGGTTTTATAATTAGTTTACAATTACTACTATCATAACTGTTTATTTGTTAATGTGTTTTATTAATTCATTGCTAATATTTGTACACAAGTTGTGCACAAATTTCCACAGTTAAATAATAGTTACACTAAATAAATGATGTCTAAATAATTAATTAAGCCGATTTATAGTTGGGCATGTAAATTGACTTTAAGTTAATACCCTCCTCAAAGGGTGTTTTTCATAGGTAGATGTAGGGCCGTAAGACTGCGAGAGTCTTTCGGCCTTTTTTGTTTTAATTTTCTTACTCCTTTTTGAACTGTCTATTTCCGGAATTATTAAATCCGTTTATACAATGCCATACGTAGGTACTAGTACAAACAAATTTATAATACATCTATAAAGCTAAAATTTAAAAGCAATTATGAAAACAGAAATTAACCCAATTACAGGCGGAGCAAATATGGCCAGAAGGTCCTTTTTGCGATACGCCGGTGCCAGCGCAGCAACTCTTGCGGTACTCGGAGCAACCTCGTGTAAAAAAGACCATAAGGTAATTGTAGACGGATCAATTGATATTGGTTCAGGTGATATCGGTATATTAAATTATGCTTATGCGCTTGAACAATTAGAAGCCGCGTTTTACTTACAGGTGGTTGCAAACCCTTATAATGGTATTACCGCAACAGAAACAGCTTATTTAACAGATATACGAGATCATGAAGTTTTGCATCGTGATTTTTTTAAAGCGGCAATTGGCGGCAGTGCTATACAGGAATTAACTACCGACTTCAGTTCAATTAATTTCAGCGATCGTGCAAGTGTACTTGGTGCGGCTAAATTATTGGAAGATACCGGTGTAACTGCGTATGATGGAGCCGGTTACTTGATACAGGATTCGGGGTATCTTACCATAGCAGGTAAAATCGTATCAGTTGAGGCAAGGCACGCGGCATTAATATCAAACCTTTTAAACTCCGGCAGTTTTGCTGCAAGCGACCAGGTGGATGCTAATGGATTAAACAAAGCGGCAAGTATAGCCGAAGTATTGGCAGGTGCCAATGGCTTCCTTAAAACCAAAGTGTCTGCAGTAAATTACAATTATCAACCATAATTAAAATCGCCATGAACTTATTTAATATAATAAACGAAATAGAACAAGTTGATCCGGAGATACACGAGCGTTTAAGTCCTCGTCGTGACGCGATCAAAAATATTACCAGCTTTGGTTCAAAAGTAGCCCTTGCTGCCATGCCATTTGCTTTGGGTACCATGTTTAAAAAAGCATATGGTCAAACAAATTCATCAGTAGTTGATGTTTTAAACTTTGCTTTAACTTTAGAATACTTAGAAGCGAAATTTTATAACACAGGTTCTGCGGGAGCTTTGATTCCTGCTGCCAATGCATCTTATATTAATGAGATAAAAGATGATGAGAACCAGCACGTTTCTTTTTTAAAGGGAGTGATAACTCAACTGGGAGGAACTCCGGTTGCTGAACCGAATATCGATCTTTCGGGTGGTAATGGTTCAGGCAATGGTCCATTTGCTGCTGCTTTAACAGATTATCCAACATTTTTATTAGCTGCGCAGGCTTTTGAAGATACAGGTGTTCGTGCCTATAAAGGCCAGGCCCCTGCTTTAAAAGGTAATCAGGTGGTATTAACTGCAGCATTATCAATACATGCTGTAGAAGCACGCCACGCCTCTGCCATACGTAAACTTCGCTTTGATTTAGGACAATCAACCACTACAAAACCGTGGATTGTGAGTACTGCATCAAAAGGAAATGATACCGGTAATGCATTGGTGGATGGTAATTATGATGGTGAACAAAATGTTACACAAGGTGGTGTAAATCTTACTACAGCACTTGGCGCTTCAGTAAGTGTTGCAACAGGAGCATTTGATGAGCCATTAACCACAGAGCAGGTTTTATTGTTATTAAAGGGATCTTTCCTGGTTAGCTAATAGCTACTCAAAATATAATTACTAAAACGAAAGCGACCGGAGAACTTCTCCGGTCGCTTTTTTTTTTAAGCATATTAAATTACGGACGTGCGGGACGTGGTTGTGTTTGCTGTTGTGGTTGGGGCTGTTCCCTAACCGGTTCTTGTTTTTGCTGCTGCCTTTGTTGCTCACGCGCCTGCTGCTCCTGTGCGGCTCTTTGCTGATTGGCTTGCTGCTGCCTTTGCTGTTCACGTGCCTGTTGTTCCTGCGCGGCTCTTTGTTGATTGACTTGCTGCTGCCTTTGCTGCTCACGTGCCTGTTGCTCCTGTACAACTCTTTGCTGACTGGCTTGTTGCTGCCTTTGCTGTTCACGTGCCTGTTGTTCCTGCACGGCTTGTTGCTGACTTTGTTGCTCTTGCAGTTGCCTTTGTTGTTCCATGGTTTGTTGCCCCGGGTGGCTCAATTGCTGGCGTTGCTGCTCCCTTGATTGTTGTTGCGAAACATTACTTCTCGCATTTCTAACGTCAGTTCTTTGAACGTTGTCAGCAGGTTGATTAATAAGCGTAGGATTTGCTACGCCAACTTTATTTATTCTTATTACGCGGGTATCCGGGTTGTTGCTTTTAGCGGCATCAGCAAGGCGACTTGCATTTTGGCGATTATACTGCTGCCCGTAGTTTGGATTGCTACTGCCAATACGGTTGTTCGGATTAGTTTGTTTGTACGCATTAGCATCTACTAATCTTGCAGGTCGTGCATCCGGCTGTTTTTTAACGCCCGGCCTGTAAATATTTATGGTATTATTATTTATAGTATTTGAAGCGGCCCTGTTAACATTATTTATTTGATACACCCTTACTGGTCTTTTAACATATCGCTGTATTTCGCTGCGGTTGGGGCCGGCTATAAACCTCCTGTTTCTATACACATACACATTATGAATAACATTGGTATGTCTGTAAATATTTACTACGCGATAATAAGGGATATAATAATTATAAATATCCGGCTCGTTAATATATGCCTGCGGAGCATATACCCAGTAATAATCAGGAAGATCATACCCACCGTTTAAGGCTATGTCAATATCCATATCAGGCGATAACGGAGCCCAGCCATAATAGCCGTTACCACCGCGCCAGGTAACCCATGCCGGCGCCCATTCGTAGCCGGGTATCCATTCCCAGCCATAATAATTATCGTAACGCCATCTGCCATAATGAAAGGTTGCCCAACCCCATGGATAGTCGGATACCCAGGTGTTGCCATATGATGTTAGTACCCAATGTCCATCGGTAGCATATGGTCTGAAATTTTCATCAACGTCAGGCACCCATACATCCCCGTAATCCGGATCATCAATCCAAACGCCGTATGAGTCGAGTTGATCATAAAAGTCCTGCTCTGATATATATTGATCATGGTACTGAGCAACACCTTTATCGGGTATGGAAGTTATCAGCAATAAAGCCAATAAACCTATACCCCATATTTTGTTTAATATTTTCATATTGTTGGTATTTAATTGGTAAGGTATTTTATTTTAATTTATTGACTTACTAATATTTAAAACGTTTAAACAAAAACATTTTTTACTGCTTATAAAAGGTATAAATGCTGTTACACACTATTTTTTGGTGTAAGCTATACCATCTGTATTTTTTTGAATAATTTTGAACTTACTTAAATTAAAACTATGAATACTGTTAATATTCCACGCCTTGACCTTAATACCTATATAAATGGCTCTGAAGAGCAACGGAAAGAATTTTCTGATAATATTGGGAAAGCGTTTAATGAAACCGGATTTGTTACTATAACCAATCATGGCCTTAGCAAGCAACTTATTGATAAGTTATATGAGCAGGTAAAGGCACTTTTTGCCCTGCCCGAAGATGTTAAGCTAAAATATGAGAAAGCAGAACTTGCCGGACAACGTGGGTATACCAGTAAAAATAAAGAAACTGCAAAAGGATTTAAAACCCCTGATTTGAAAGAGTTTTGGCAAATAGGCCAAACGGTAAGTGATGACGCACCTGAAAAGGATGATTATCCGGATAATTTAATAGTTGATGAACTTCCTGAATTTAACACCACTACGCTTGAGGTATATAAGAAACTGGAAGCTGCGGGTAAATACCTGTTGCGTGCCATAGCCGTATATTTAAATCTTCCGGAGAATTATTTTGACGACAAGGTGGAGAATGGTAACTCTATTTTACGTACGCTGCATTATTTCCCTATAGAGAATCCGGACGCTGTTCCTGCTGATGCGGTACGTGCCGGTGCACACGAGGATATAAATTTAATTACCTTGTTAATAGGCGCCAGTGCTGACGGCCTGGAATTATTAACCCGCGAGGGTAACTGGTTCCCGGTAAAAGCACATGGCGAGGATCTGGTAGTTAATGTTGGCGATATGCTGCAACGTTTAACTAATAATAAGCTTAAATCAACTACCCACAGGGTAGTAAACCCGCCGCGCGAAGAAATGAAAAACTCGCGTTTTTCGGTGCCGTTCTTTTTGCACCCAAAATCGGGGATGGATCTGAGCAGCCTGCCATCAACGATTGATGCGGATCATCCTAAGTTATATGCCGATATTACAGCGGGCGAATATCTGGATGAACGCCTGAGGGAAATAGGCTTAAAGAAATAATAAAGATGGCTGCCAACAAATTACGTTGGCAGCCTTTTTTTTATTCCAATACTATCTTTTGATGCTGATAGGGTATTCCAATATCAGCAAATCCTTTTTCTTTCAGTTTTCCGGAAAAGTGCTGTTGAACTTCATATTCCCCATGTACTAAAAAAAGTTTTTTTACTTTTTTAGGATCCTGACATGATAGGAAATGTAAAAGATCATCATAATCGCCGTGCGCACTCATCGATTTTATAGACCGCACCTCTGCGTTCACATGATATTGTTCGCCAAATATGTGTACTTCTTTTTCGCCTCGGGCCAAGCGGCCGCCCAACGAGTTAGGCTCGGCATAGCCAACCATAAGTATGGTAGTTTTTGGATCAGCAATATTATTTTTAATATGATGTTTAACCCTTCCGGCCTCGGCCATACCCGATGATGAAATAATTACACACGGTCTTACGTCGTCGTTTAAGGCTATAGATTCCGCAGTTGATTGGATAAATTTTAATCCTTTAAAACCGAATGGATCTGCATCAACCTTTAAAACGGCTTTAACATCTTTGTTATATACTTCAGGATGATTTTTTACGATCTGGGTAGCCTTATCTGATAGGGGGCTATCAACATAATAAGGCACCTGTGGCAACACACCCCGCAATTCGAGCGCGTTTAATGCATACAATAACTCCTGTGTGCGGCCTACGCTAAAAGCCGGAATAATTACTTTGCCCTTTTTTACTTCGCAGGTTTGCTTTATCACCTCAAGCAGAGCATCTTCTATTGGGCCAACATCTTTATGCAGGGTATCCCCATACGTAGATTCCAATAAAATATAGTCGGCCTGTGAAAACGTTTGCGGACTTTTTAACAGCAGATCGCCGTAACGCCCAACATCTCCGCTAAATGTTATCCGGGTTTCTTTGTTATCTTCTTTAATGGTAAGGTGTACCGCAGCGCTGCCCAAAATATGCCCGGCATCTGTAAACCTGAATTTAACGTCGGGTGTAATGGCGTAATCCTGATGGTAATCTACTATTTTAAAAAGCCGGAGGGCTTCCATAGCATCTTCTTCGGTATATAATGCTTCCAACAGCGGCAGGCCTTTTCTGGCGCGGTGCTTGTTGCTGTATTCCGCATCCTGCGTTTGTATTTTTGCAGAGTCCATCATCAGTATCCTTGCAAGATCCATAGTTGGTGCCGTACAATATATATGGCCGTTAAAACCTTCGGCTACTAAGCGGGGGATAAGCCCGCAATGGTCAATATGCGCGTGTGATAATATTAAATGATCTACCTTTTTAGGATTAAAACCAAAATGCTCATTCATGTCTTCGGTTTGTTCACCCAAACCCTGAAACATGCCGCAATCTAAAAGTATTGTTGTGCCATTATTAAGTTTAATAATGTGTTTGCTTCCGGTAACATTACGTGCTGCACCGTGAAAAGTAATCTCCATGTGTTTAAATATTCATTAGCAACTAATGTAGCTATATAATGTTTGGAAAAAATAAAACTAAGATTTTAGTTGCAAAAATGATTTATATATAATACCTTAGATTGATAAAGTAAACTAACGTACTATGCACATGGAAATTAAAGAGTTAACCCGGGCCGAAGAGCAAATAATGCAAGTGCTTTGGCAATTGAAAAAAGGGTTTGTAAAAGATGTATTAGATATTTTGCCCGAGCCGAAACCTGCATATAATACCGTATCCACTATTATCAGGATATTGGAAACAAAAGGTTTTGTTAGTCATACCGCCTTTGGCAAAAGCCATGAATATCATCCTATAGTGAGTAAAGAACAATACAAAACCTTTGCAGCTGATAAGCTTTTATCGGGCTATTTTGATAATTCCGTGAACAGGATGTTATCCTTTTTTGTGAAAAAGGAAAAAATTGATTTAAAAGAAGCTGACGAAATTATGAGGCTGATTGAGAAACTTAAAGACAAATAATTATGACCTGGTGGCAATATCTATTATTAGTGAATGTATATCTGATCTTATTTTTCGGGTTTTACGCTCTTTTGCTGCGCCGGGAAACGTTTTTTCAGCTCAACAGGATATATCTTGTTGGTGCTGCGTTGTTTTCATTTTTAATACCCGGTATACAGGCCGATTGGGTTAAAGACTTGTTTATAACACAACAGGTAAAACAGACCATTTATAGTAGTTATAGCGCCCCGGTCAATATCACGGCATTTGCACCTATAAAAAATAATTTCCTGACGATTGGTGAACTATTAATTATGTTATACATATGCGGGGTGATATTTTTAGCTGTACGGTTAATGTGGCAGCTGATCTTGTTAAGAAGGGTTATTACTCAGGATCAACAGAAAACGTCATTTTCTTTTTTCAAAAAAATACGGGTGGATGAAGCGGCCACAGGTAAGGATATCATATTGGCACATGAAAAAGTGCATGCGCAACAATGGCACTCAGTTGATGTGCTTATTATAGAAGCCGTAATGATCATTAACTGGTTTAACCCTGTTGTGTATCTGTATCGCTTTGCCATTAAGCATATTCATGAATACATAGCCGACAGGAATGCGCTTAAGGAGGGTACAAGCAAAGCAGAATACGCTTTATTATTATTAAGCCAATCATTTAACTCCCCAACCCATGAATTGGTGACCCCTTTTTTTAATCACAGTCTTTTAAAACAACGAATTATGATGCTTCAAAAAGATAAGTCAGCAAGGGTAAAGCTGTTAAAATATGGTTTAAGTGCTCCACTGTTTTTGTTAATGCTGATACTTTCATCAGCCACAATAAATAACAGCGATGCCATTAAAGCTATCAATAAAAACGCTAACAGGGTTTTTCAAAAGTCGGCGTCGTCTATAATACCTGATGAAAAGCCATCCGTAAAAAGGTACGATTTTACTTTGGAACCGATAGAAAAGAAGGCTGATAAAAAAGCAGCAATTGCAGATACGGTACCCGTTGGGAAAAATATAATATTTACGGCCGTGGAAAAGCAGCCACGTTTTCCCGGAGGAATAAAAGGATTTGAACGATATCTCTCTAAAGCTATAAAATATCCGGCAGATGCAAGGGATAATAATATCCAGGGGCGGGTTATACTTACTTTTGTGATAGAAAAAGATGGTTCACTTAGCGATATTAAAGTTATTCGCGGAATTGGCTACGGCGCTGATGAAGAAGCTGTAAGGGCAATGAAGAATGGCCCCAAATGGATACCTGGCAAACAGAATGGCAAATCTGTAAGAGTACAATATACCGTGCCCGTAAGTTTTGCGCTTACTGATGATACAGTGGGGGATAATAAGCCAGAGACCGCGCAACCGAACAAAGTTTTTACAGCTGTTGAGGTATTACCAAGTTTTCCGGGAGGAGAAGCGGCGTTTTACGATTACCTGCATAAAGCTCTTAAATATCCTGCAAAGGCTCGTGAAAACAAAACAGAAGGCAGAGTGATTGCCACCTTTGTTATTCAAAAAGATGGCTCGATAAGAGATATTAAAATAGTGCGGGGTATAGGAGACGGAGCAGATGAAGAAGCAGTGAGGGTACTTAAAGGAATGCCAAAATGGAACCCTGGTGTTCAAAACGGCAGAGCTGTAGCAGTGCAATATAGTGTGCCGATATCATTTGCACTTAATGATGTTACTCCTGATCCAAATAAAGGCGGGAAAGTTGGGTTTAAATCTGCCGATAGTACATACAGATCAAAAAACTTATTGACAAATTCTGACGGAACCCATCCCTTAATCATAGTTGATGGGAAAGAGCGTACAGGTTTGGATGACTTAAACCCTAAGGATATTAACAGTATATCGGTATTGAAAGACAAAAATGCTATTTTGGAATATGGTGATAAGGCATTCAACGGTGTAATTGTAATAGAAACTAAAAAAGCAAAAGCGGCCAAGGCCAACAAAAAGCTTTTAAATAACTAAATATAGTATCATATCGCTAAATTTATAACGCTATAAGCTGTCGATATGAATTTTAAGATTATATTTCAATTATCTGTTTTCGGGTTGATAATGGCGTTTGGTACAATAGCTTTGATCCCGCAAAATATTGAACCCGTATTTTGGCTGGTAATTTTTGTTTTTTCAGCACTGGTAATTGCCAAGGTATGTACCGCTAAATACTTTTTACACGGATTTGTATTAAGCCTTTTTAATAGTTTGTGGATTAGTTTGATACATGCAGCATTTTATGCTACTTATGCAATTCATCATCCTGATATTATAGCCATTAATCAAAATATGCCGGCATACTTAAGCATACATCCGCGGAAAACGATATTGATAATGGCACCAGTTTTTGGGATTGCATTCGGGATAATACAAGGATTATTCGCTTTAGGGGCAGCTAAAATTATAAAGAAATAACTGATTTATCTTTCCTTTTCAGCCTCTTTACGTTCACGAAGGTTGCGCATAATCTTAGTATACCCTCTATGTTCATGATTGTCATCATATAGGGGAAATACCAGTCCGCTTCCCCAAAAACGGGTGCCATCCTTACGCATGTGGTAACGCTCATCAACGGCTCTGCCATCGTCCAGCGATTCTTTTAATTCGCGCTCGGGCTCACCTGCAGCAATATCTTCCGGAGTAAAAAATACACTGGCGCTTAATCCAATAGCCTCGGTTTCGGTATAGCCCAATACTTTTTCAGCCCCCGAATTCCAGCTATTTATATCTCCATTTTTGTCGGTGGTAACCACGGCATAATCTTCCAGGCTTTCTAATACCTGCTTGAAGAAGTCTTCACTCATCCTAAAATAACTATCGTCGAAAATATCAGTTTTAGTGATGTTTTCATCAATGGTAGCATAATCAATAAGCACTGTGGTGTTTTCAATTCCACAGGCTAATTGTAAAGGCTCTCTGGTTATTTTATAAAAGGTTTCAAATCCATCCGGCAAATTGTTTAAATGTGGTTTTTCCCGTATGGGTTTTAACACCAGCGTGGTAGCGTCAGTATTATCAACAGATGTATTAGCCAGCATGTAAGTATAACCCTTCTCTATCAGGTCGCCAATTAGCTGCGATGTCAATGGAATTTGCATGTTTTTTGGAATAACTGTTCCGGGAAGTCAGTTTAAATACTAAATAGTATCTGGTTTGCGTATTAATCCTATAATAAATGCTATAACGGCAATTACCAATAAAACATGTATAAGACTGCCTACAGCGGTAAAAAATACGCCTATTGCCCAGCCTATAATAAGTATTACTGCAATAATATATAATAATGATCTCATGGGTTGTGGTTTTTAATTTATAATTTAATAGATAGTATAATAATGATAAATCCCACAAAATGTTTCAAAAAAAATAAAGCCACCCCTGAAAACAGGAGTGGCTTTGCCTAAAAATGATAGATGAGAATTAGAATTATAATTTAAGCCATTTTTTTCTCACTGTAAGCTGTTTTTCATCCGGATTAGCCACTTCTTCAATTTTGTAATTAACCCGGTTGTTTTTAAGCAGTGTTACCGGGATATCCATGGTAATACCATCTCTGATCACCGTTACGGTTACTTTATCGCCAATTTTTTTGCCATTGAGTGCGGTATTCATATCAGATACCGGTGCACCGTTAATAGCGGTTATCTCGTCATTAACATTAATGCCGTCTATCCATCCGGCGCCGCCGCGCAGTACGGTAGTAACTAATTTATTATCGCCATTACCGTTACGGGTGTAAATTCCCAGTGTTGGCTCATTCACATTGGCAAAAGCGTTAGTTATTTTATATCCGGCGTATCCTAAATACTTATCATAATCAATATCTGCTAAACCGTTAATATATTTTGCATAAAATTCATCAAGATTCTGACCACTAAATTTCTCAAATGCCTGTTTAAATTCAGCATCAGTATAGCCACGTTTTTTTTGCTTGTAATAGGTGTTATACATATACCGCATCACATCATCAAGTGATTGTTTAGCGTTAGTATTGTTAATGATCTGCAAATCGAGCAGCATGGCAATTACAGCGCCTTTATCATAGTAGGAAATTCCTGTATTGTATGAATTCTCGTTCGGGCGGTATGATTTTATCCAGGCATCAAAACTGGCCTCGGCAAGCGGTTGAATTTTTGCACCGGGCTGATTTTCCACCGTATTGATATCACCTGCCATAGCAGCTAAATAGCTCTCGGGCGTAGCTATTCCGGCATGCCTTAATATCAGGTTTTGATAATATGCAGTAAAACCTTCTGCTATCCACAGGTCGGTTGTATAGTTTTCGTTCTCATAATCAAAAGGGCCTAATACAATGGGACGCAAACGTTTTACATTCCACAGATGAAAATGTTCGTGCGCTACCAAACTTAAAAAGCCATTATACCCACGTTCGCTGGAGTAAGCATCTCTTGACGCGCCCAAAACTGTAGAACTCAGATGCTCCAGTCCACCACCACCACGCTGGCGGTTATGTACTATAAAAGTATAGTGCTTGTTAGGATTCTCACCAAATACGGCAGTTTCGGCCTCTATAATTTTAGGCATATCTTTTTTAAGACGCTCTTTGTCATAGTTGCCGCCGCCACACATGGCAACTTCATATTTTACGCCTGCTGCATCAAAACTAAAAACATCCTGATTGCCTACTTCTATAGGAGAATCGTATAGAATATCATAGTTAGGTGATTGCAATGTAAAGGGATCGCCGTTAACTTTTTCAAGACTGGTTGATACTTTTGACCAGCCTTTATACGGCGTTATATTAATTATGGAAGGCTGATCCAGCATGTTTTTCGGATATAAAAATATACCCGATGTAGAAAGAAACCCTTCGGATACATCAACAAAACTTGTACGTACCGAAACTTCAAAAGCGTAAACCTTATATTTAACCGTTACTGTATTTACGCCACTTGTATTTATTTTCCAGGTATTTTTACTCACCTTAAGAGCATTAATGGCCTTGCCATCGGCAGTTGCTGTTAATGATTCGATGTTTTTTGCAAATTCTCTTATTAGATAAGAGCCTGGTGTCCACACGGGCATTTTAAGTTCCAGATCGGCTTGCTTTAATCCGCTAACGGTCATCTCTACATCAGCATAATGCGCTTGTGCTTCGGGGAAAGTTACTTTGTATGATATTTTAGCAGTACCAGCGGCATGGCCGGGTGTTATTTTCATAAAAAACAATATTAAATAAGCCAGAGCTAATGGTTTAAATTTTTTCATGGCGCCAATTTATGAATTTTTATGTTTTTAATTTATGGCATTAAAATGGAATACGTTGTAAAATGGTTGATACATGTAATGAAAAAATCGCTTAACTGGTTAGTTTTGTCAGTAACAGCAATTTATGTTTGTCTGTTTTTAGCGAGTAATTCGACTAATTAAATAGTCATGTTTTATTTGTGCCATAAATTATTGTTTTGACCGGGTTTTTATATAAAAGCTTTTGCGTAAGACATTTAATACCTGAAATAATAGAGAAATATACCAATAATGATTTTTTTACCCCTTAAGCTATCCGGCCTTATATGAAAACAAGATACATTATATATACGTTGCTGGCTTTACTTATCGCCTTTTTAATTTATAACAAATTTTTTAGCGAGAAAGCGGTTGAAGGCCGTGCTGCTGTTGCCGGTGGAAAAAAAGGACGGGGTAAAAATGGACCTGTTTCAGTTAACGTGATGATTGTTAAAGATACTACTCTTAATAATCACATTGAAATTACCGGAACTATTGACGCTAATGAAAAGGTTGACCTTATCAGTCAGACTGCGGGCAATATTACAGGAATATATTTTACTGAAGGTACAAAAGTTAAAAAGGGGCAGTTATTGGTAAAAGTATATAATCAGGATCTGCAATCCTCCTTACAACAGATACAATCGCAGATAGTGTTGGCGAAAGATATTGAAAACAGAAACAAAATTTTACTTGAAAAGGAAGCGGTAAGCAAGGAGGAGTATCAAACCTCGCTGGCATCATTAAATAGTTTACGGGCACAGGCAGATGTTATAAAAGCACAACTTACGCGAACCGAGGTTAGGGCACCTTTTTCTGGTATTATAGGTTTAAGAAATGTAAGCCCCGGAGGGTATCTGTCGCCTGCAACCTCCATAGCAACACTTGTAAATATCAATCCGGCCAAAGTTACATTTTCAGTACCGGAACGGTATTTACAGCTTATAGGTAAAGGGAGTAAAGTGAATTTTACCGTAGAGAGTTCACGAAAAAACTTTTCAGCAACAGTTTATGCTATAGAACCGGCACTTAATTCAGAATCGAGAACGATAACCGTTCGGGCTAAGGCACCTAATCCCGATGATCTTTTAGTTGCGGGTGCGTTTGCAAAAATTAACCTGACGCTCGATCAGATACCAAAAGCTATTATGGTTCCCACTCAATGTGTTATCCCCGATCTGAAAAGCAGTAAGGTGTATTTATATAAGAATGGGATAGCGACCGAACAGGATGTGAAAACAGATATACGTACCGATACCAAGATTCAGGTTATAGAGGGATTACAACCGGGAGATAGTTTGGTAGTATCAGGGTTGATACAAATAAGACCTGAAGTGCCGTTAAAAATCCTTAAAGTTATAAAATAACAGCTATGAGTTTATCGTCAGTAAGTATAAAGCGACCGGTACTGGCAACGGTAATGTCTGTTGTTATTGTTGTATTTGGAATAATTGGATATAAGTTTTTGGGTGTACGCGACTTTCCGTCAGTAGATCCGCCAATTATATCCGTATCTACAAGCTATTCCGGTGCTAACTCTGATGTTATTGAATCCCAGATAACAGAACCGCTCGAAAAAGCCATCAACGGGGTGGCGGGAATTCGTAATATTTCATCATCCAGTTCGGTTGGTTCCAGTAATATTACGGTTGAATTTGACCTGGATGCCGATCTGGAAACCGCGGCCAATGATATAAGGGATAAGGTGAGCAGGGCTCAGCGCCAGTTACCACAGGATATTAACGCGCCACCGGTTATAAGTAAAGCCGACGCAAGTGCTTCTAATATTCTTATACTTACGGTAAGCAGTGATACCCGTAACATTAATCAGGTAGATGATTATGCTGAGAACGTGCTGCAGGAAGGCTTACAAACCATATCCGGTGTAAGTGCCATTAACGTGCTGGGCCAGCGACAGTATGCAATGCGTATATGGATAGATCCTAATAAGCTTTCAGCTTTAGGGTTAACCGCAACCGATATCGGGGCAGCGCTTAGTCGTGAAAATGTTGAGCTTCCGGCCGGTAAAATTGAAGGAAATAATACGGAGATCACTATACGGGCCATAGGTAAATTAACGTCAGAAAAAGATTTTAATGACCTCATTATAAGGGCTGACAGTAACCGTGTTGTACGGTTAAGAGATATTGGCTATGCGGTGTTAGGTTCCGCTAATGAAGAAACATCGTTAAAGGAATCGGGCATACCCATGGTGGCTTTAGGTGTAGTGCCGCAACCCGGAGCTAATTATGTAGAAATAGCTGATGATTTTTATAAGAGACTTGAACAAATAAAAAAAGATCTGCCGTCGGATATTAAAGTTAAGGTAACACTTGATAATACACGATTCATTAATAATTCCATTACCGAAGTAAAAGAGACATTACTGATATCTTTTGTACTTGTAGTGATTATTATTTATCTGTTTTTCAGAGATTGGCTTATTGCTTTCAGGCCCCTGATAGATATACCTGTTTCATTAATAGGTGCGTTTTTTATCATGTATCTGTTCGGGTTTTCTATCAACATATTAACCTTGTTAGGTATTGTACTGGCTACAGGTTTGGTTGTTGATGACGGTATTGTGGTAACGGAAAACATCTATAAAAAGGTGGAAAGTGGGATGGCTGTGCGTAAAGCTGCTTTTGAAGGCTCCGCTGAAATATTTTTCGCGGTTATTTCAACATCGGTTACACTTGCCGCTGTGTTTTTGCCTATCATATTTTTACAGGGATTTACCGGAAGGCTATTTAGGGAATTTGCGGTGGTTGTGGCAGGTTCGGTATTAATATCAGCATTTGTTTCACTTTCGTTAACACCAATGTTGAATGTAAAGCTTATCCGTAAGAATTCTAAAAAGTCGAGATTTTACGAAAAAACGGAACCCTTCTTTGTGAAAATGACCAATGCTTACACGGAAACGCTGATCACCTTTATGAAGCGTAAGTGGGTTTCATTTGTAATACTGGGAGTTTCATTATTAGTTACAGGTATATTGGTGAAAATAACACCAAGCGAACTCGCTCCGCTTGATGACCGTAGTTTATTACGCTATTCGGTTACCGGATCTGAAGGAGCTACTTATGAATATATGACCCGTTATATGGATAACGTTGCTCAACTGGTGTCAGATTCTGTTCCGGAAGCAAATGTGAACCTTGAAATAGTTTCACCTTCATTTGGTGGCGGGGCATCCAATACAGGTTATGGCCGTATCGGGCTTGTTCCGCCTGACGAACGTAAGCGGAGCCAGCAGGAGATTGCCGACTGGATGAACAAAAAATTAAGTAACATGCCTGATGCAAGGGCAATAGTTGTGCAGGAGCAAACCATTAGTGGTGGTGGAAGCGGGGCACGTAATTCACTGCCCATTCAATTTGTTATTCAAAACCAGAATTTTGATAAAATACGGAAGGTTTTGCCTGAATTTTTCAATGAAGTATCCAAAAGTCCGGTTTTTCAGGGAGCCGATGTTAATTTGAAATTTACTAAACCGGAACTGCGGGTTATTACCGATCGGGACCGTGCCCGTGATCTGGGTGTATCTGTAGAGGATATAGCGCAAACACTGCAATTGTATTATAGCGGCGGCAGGCTCGACTATTTTTTAATAAATGGTAAACAATATGAAGTGATTGCACAGGTGGATAGAGCTAACCGCGATCAGCCGCTTGATCTTAAATCAGTTTACGTGCGCAGTAATAAAGGAACTTTGGTGCAACTGGATAATGTGGTTAAGATTGATGAAAGCGCTACTCCGCCTACAATCTATCACTTTAACCGTTATAAATCAGCAACGGTACAGGCGGGCCTGGCCCCGGGTGAAACCATAGGCGATGGTATTGCCGAAATGCAGCGCATATCAAAGAAATTATTCGATGACACCTTTAGTACAGATCTGAGCGGACCTTCGAGAGATTATGCGGAAGGCTCATCAAATATTTTATTTGCATTTGCATTTGCTTTATTATTAGTATATCTGGTACTTGCCGCGCAGTTTGAAAGCTTTATTGATCCGTTTATTGTGATGTTCACGGTACCGCTGGCCATTTGCGGTGCCTTTTTATCACTATGGTTCTTTAACCAAACGCTTAACATATTTAGTGAAATAGGCATTATTACCCTGGTAGGTTTAGTAACCAAAAATGGTATCCTGATCGTAGAGTTCGCCAATCAGCGTATGGAGCATGGTTTAAATAAATATGACGCTGTTGTAGAGGCGGCCACGTCACGATTACGGCCTATTTTGATGACAAGTTTAGCTGTGGTGTTAGGATCGGTACCTATAGCATTGGCCTTGGGAGCAGGAGCAAAAAGCCGTGTATCATTAGGTATTGTTATCATTGGAGGTATGCTGTTCTCACTGGTGTTAACATTATATGTTATACCAACCATGTATATGATATTTGCTGCCAGGGAACGGCGCGATCCTGACGCTGAAGTTGTTGATACAGATGAAAAAAAGAAACCGGTAATAATTGAACATATTTAGGTAGTATGAAGATCAGAATGATAAAATACTCTTTTTTTTGCTGGTTAGCTTTTTCAGGCATTGCAAAAGCGCAGGATACCACTTATTTATCTTTAAAGGATGCGGTTGCAATCGCCCTTAAAAATAATTACAACATTAAACTATCTCAAAATAATTCGGCCATTGCCAGTAATAATGTTACTCCGGGTAATGCGGGGTTTTTACCAGTAGTAACCGGAAACGTTACATCCAATAATAGTATACAAACTACAAAGCAAACCCGCTCAGACGGTTCGGTAAATAATATTAATAATGCGCGTAACTCCAATTTAAATTATGGTGTAAATTTAAACTGGACCGTGTTTGACGGGTTCAGCATGTTTGCTAATTATGACCTGTTAAAACAACTGGATAATTTAGGTGCCATTCGCTTACAGGATACCATACAGTCTACAATAGCAAATGTTATTAATACTTATTATAACCTTATAGGTCAAAAACAACAAATAAAAGCATTAAAAGGCGCAATAGAGATTTCGAGAACACAACTACGGTATTCCAATGATAAATTTGCAGTAGGGCGTGTATCTAAACTGGATGTTTATAATGCCCAGGTTAACTTAAATGCAGATACTGCTAACCTGATAACCCAATTACAACAATTCAAGACAACTAAAATTCAATTGAACCGCTTATTGGTACGAAATCTTCAAACAGATTTTACAGTAGCTGATACTATTTTAGTGGATGACCAATTAATACTGGGTGATATTATCGCAAAAGCTCAAACCCAAAATCCGGCCATACTTTCCGCGCAAATAAATAAACGTTTGGCCGATATTAACTTAAAGCAAACTCAGGCTACACGTTACCCGCAGATAGCACTTACATCGGGTTATACTTTTAGCCATAACAAAACACCTGCAGGTTTTACATTGCAGCAAAATGCTCATGGATTTAATTACGGAGTGGTAGCATCCATTAATATATTTGATGGTTTTAACCAATGGCGAAGGGAACGTAATGCTAAGCTTCAGATAGAGAATGCCGAAATTGATTACAAACAAACGATGTTAGATATTGAAGCACAGATAAGTAATTTTTACGCGGTTTATTTATCAGGCCTTGATCTCATTAAACTTGAAAGTTCGGATGTTGAACTTGCCCGTAAGAATTTAGAAATATCGTTGGAAAAATATCGGTTAGGCAATATTACACCATTAGAGATAAGAGAAGCGCAAAGAAATTATTTAGATGCGCAATCACGCTTTTCTTCGGCTCAATATCAATCTAAAATGGCGGAAGTTACTTTAAAACAGATAACTAACAGTATAAATATTCAATAAAATATTTTTAATTGGTTTAAAAGATTATTTTTGAACAATGTCTGTTAGCTTTAAGACCTGCCTGCTTATTGATGACAATTATATTGACAATTTTGTTACGCGCAAAATTTTGGAAACCGGGAATTTTGCAGAAAATATAATTGTTCATTCGTCCCCGCACGATGCATTAAATGCATTACGTAAAGGGGAAATATTGCCCGATGTGATATTTCTTGATATCCGCATGCCTTCTATGAGCGGCTTTGAATTTTTAAAAGAATATGAAAAGCTGGATCTAAGTAATAAGGATATCGTAAAAATATTTATGTTGTCATCATCCCTTGATCCGACGGATATGCGTTCTTCGAGCGAAAATAAGTATATCGCTCAGTTTGTTCATAAACCGCTTACTTATAAAGCGCTTCAGGAGCTTTGCCTATGATCTTGGTAGCAGACAGCGGATCCTCTAAAACAGATTGGCTGCTATCGATACCGGATGGTAAACCACTCGAATTTAAATCAGCAGGACTTAATCCATATTTTTTAACTGAAAAGGATATTGTAAGGATACTGAAGGATCAAATACCTGATCTGATTGCACATGCACACCATATTACTGAAATATATTTTTTCGGAGCAGGGTGTTCCAGTCCCGACAGGCATGAAATATTGTCAAACGCGTTAAGCGTTTTGTTTACAAAAGCCTTTATTAGTGTTGACAGCGATCTTTTAGCTTCCGCCTACGCTACCTGTGGCCGCGAAAAAGGTTTCTGCTGCATTTTAGGGACCGGTTCTAATATATCTTTTTTTGACGGGGAAAACATACATGACGGGCAGCACGGCCTGGGATACGTTTTAGGCGATGAAGGATCGGGTACATCATTCGGTAAAACACTGATAACAGACTTTTTATATGGCAATATGCCTGAAGATATTGAGCATTTATTTGATGAAGAATATCATTTAACAAAGGAGATTGTTATAAAAAAGGTATATCAAACCCCCGCAGCAAATGCTTATTTGGCATCATTCACCAAATTTGTTAATAAGATAAGAGCTACCGATTATGCCCGGAATTTATTGAATAAATGTTTTGGCGAATTTGTAGAAACCAATATCAAAACTTATCCGCAACATCATAAGTATAAATGTCATTTTGTAGGTTCGTTAGCTTATATTTTTGCTGATGAACTGAAAACGGTTTGCGAAAAAGAGGGCGTAATTGTTGGAAAGATCATTAAACAGCCCATATACGACCTGTTGGAATTTATCATTAAAAGACCGGCTTAATTCCGTTTTTTTATAAATACGCTTATCGTGATAAATATGATCAGCAGGATTGCTACAATACTTCCCACCTTGGGCAAATAATCGCCATGCTCCACATAAAAGGTAATATCCGAGCTTAAGTTTATATCTTGTTTTATGGCTGTTTTTGTCCACCATTTTGTTCGCTTTACAATATCGCCCCGCTGATTGATAAATGCGGAAATACCTGTATTAGCTGACTGGCACACCCACCTTCTTGTTTCTATAGCCCTCAACTTCGCATAATCTAAATGCTGGTCTTTACCCGAAGTGTTTTCCCACCAGGCATCATTAGTAATAATAGCTATAAACTGCGAGCCGCTTTTAATTGATTTTGCTATCCAGCCTCCAAAGATAGATTCATAACAAATAACGGGTGTTACACCAATGCCGCTTTGTGAATAAAAAACTCCGGGTTTTAGCTGGCCAGCATAAACTCCGGTAGCACCACCTAAATGAGCGAAAACAGGCTTCAAAAAGCTTAGTTCGTCTTTAAAAGGAAGTGCCTCGGGACCGGGAACCAGCCGGGATTTGTGATAGAATTGTACTTTAGGCGAATTTTCAATATTAATTGCACTGCTGTAATTATCAATAAATCCGCCGCCGGATAGGGGACTGGCTGTCTCATTAGTGCGTTTATCATACAGCCGGTATGTTTCTCCACCGGTTAGTACATTGCCATTT
Organism: Mucilaginibacter segetis; assembly: GCF_016522075.1. GTDB lineage: Bacteria > Bacteroidota > Bacteroidia > Sphingobacteriales > Sphingobacteriaceae > Mucilaginibacter > Mucilaginibacter segetis. Next base: position 332,993 of record NZ_JAEHFW010000001.1, read on the forward strand.
TTATACTTATTCAGGAAACGCTTTATCTGCAAATAATAATTACTGGATAAAATATGATCCTCGTCAATATAGTCAGGGATAGCAGTTTCTGGCCAGATAAAAAATTCTGTATTGGTTTGGGCAAGTGAGTCGGATACTTGGGTAAGTATACTGATCTGTTTAGCAGCAGGCGTTTCTTCTTTTTCATAAGGATCAATATTGGGTTGGGCAATTACCACATTTGAGGGGTTTACCTGTTCCTTATAGCTGTAATATCTGTATAACGAAAAGCTCAATGGTAATATAAATATCAGCGTTAAAGCAATTACCAGCCTCGTGCGGATTTTTATGGTTTGCTGCTCCTTTAATCCGGTGTATAGTAAAAATATCAGAATGTTTATCAACCATATCCATATAGTTCCTCCATATATTCCGGTATATTCATACCACTGTATCCATTGATGACTTACCGCAAAGCCATTACCCAGTGTCATCCAGGGGAAATTAAGATCCCAGCTTTGATGTAAATATTCATAACCTATCCATAAGCAAACTAATCCGGCTAAACTGATTCCCCGACCTGTTACTCGCCTTAAGCGGTAATAAAGCCAACAGGCTGTTGCCATTAGTAATGGGCCGAGCGCATAAGGTATTAAACTGATTGGAATGGCTACTATAGGGCCAATAATTTTTAAAGAGTTATAAACCCAATAAACGCATAAAGTGTTCCAGATAAAGAAGCCTAAAAAGGTGATATTAAAAATATTTTTACCCTTTTTTGGCAATGCTGAATTGATGATATTTTCTATCGCTATGAGCATAGGTACAAAACCTATAAACAAAAAGAACGTGGTGTAAGATGTTGGGGGCCAGGCAATCCAAAGCAACAAGCCCGATAGGACAGATAGTAAAATATTTTTTTTCATTAACAATAATTGAATGTATTGCACATATAGGCTTTAAATGAAGTTATGCCGTTGCTCCTGCAACACATATCACAAATTCTCCCTTTACCGGATGTGTTTCAAAGTGTGTTTTTACCTCATCAACCGTTCCGCGTATGGTTTCTTCAAACATCTTGGTAAGTTCACGTGATACAGATATTAGTCTGTTAGCGCCAAAATAATTGGCCATTTCATCAAGTGTCTTTAATAAACGATGTGGTGACTCATAAAGTATAATGGTACGTTCTTCAGCTGCCAATAATTTATACCGGGTTTGGCGTCCTTTTTTCAAGGGCAAAAAACCCTCAAAGCAAAATTTATCCGTAGGGAAACCGGAGTTTACTAAAGCAGGGACAAAGGCAGTAGCACCGGGAAGGCATTCAACCTGGATATCATTTTTTAGAGCTTCGCGCACCAGATAAAACCCCGGATCGGATATGGCGGGGGTACCAGCATCAGATATCAGGGCAATATTTTTACCTTCTAATAAAAATTTTACAATTTCTGTAGAGGATTGATGCTCGTTATGCTGATGATGTGAAAATACTTTCTGGTGAATATCAAAGTGTTTCAGCAAAGGGGCTGATGTACGTGTATCTTCTGCCAGTATCAGATCTGCTTCTTTAAGGATGCGGATAGCTCTGAAGGTCATATCCTCCAGGTTGCCTATGGGTGTTGGTACTAAATACAGTTTGCCTTTATTCATAGTTCATGGGTGATAGACCATAGTACCATCATCTTTGAAAAAGCTCAAAAACTATAGGCTATGGTCTATGGACTATCGACTTATTTATATCTTTGCCAAAAATAATATCAATGCTGCAAGTTAGTTATATCCGCGATAACAGAGAACAGGTTTTACAAGGTTTGGCTGTAAAAAATTTTAAACAGCCCGAATTGGTTGAAGAAGTGGTTGAACTGGATGAAAAACGCCGTCAAACGCAAAACCAGGTAGATAATGTTTCGGCGCAGGCAAATGCAGCAGCCAAACAGATAGGCGAACTGATGCGCAGCGGTAAAAAAGAAGAAGCCGAAGCTGTAAAAGCGAATACCGGAAAGTGGAAAGAGGAAATAAAACAACTGAACGAGCAACTTGCAGCCATTGAGGAAGATCTTTCATCAAAAATTGTTTTGTTGCCAAATTTGCCCCACGCATCTGTACCGAAAGGTATAACTCCCGAAGAGAACGAAGTGGTTTTAGAGAATGGTAATAAGCCTGAATTACCTGCAAACGCGTTACCGCATTGGGAACTTGCAGCCAAATATAACCTGATAGATTTTGAACTGGGCGTTAAAATAACCGGTGCCGGTTTCCCGGTATATAAAGGCAAAGGAGCAAAATTACAACGTGCGTTGATCAGCTTCTTTTTGGATGAGGCTGAAAAAGCCGGATACAGCGAGGTAATGCTGCCATTGATGGTAAATGAAGCATCGGGCTTTGGAACCGGGCAACTGCCCGATAAAGAAGGTCAGATGTATTTTGTAGGCCAGGATAATTTGTATTTGATACCTACCGCCGAAGTGCCTATTACCAATTTATACCGCGATGTTATACTTAAAGGTGACGAACTGCCTGTAAAAAATTGTGGATATACTCCGTGTTTTCGACGGGAGGCCGGTTCATACGGCGCGCATGTACGCGGCTTAAACCGTTTGCACCAATTTGATAAAGTGGAAATTGTACAGGTGGTGCATCCGGATGAATCTTACAATGTATTAGAGCAAATGAGCACTCATGTACAAAGTTTACTTCAAAAATTAGGATTGCCTTACAGGGTATTGCGCCTTTGCGGTGGCGATATGAGTTTCGCATCGGCTTTAACGTATGATATGGAAACCTGGAGCGCGGCACAACAACGGTGGCTGGAAGTTTCATCCGTATCAAACTTTGAAACATTCCAGAGTAACCGCCTCAAACTTCGTTTCCGTAATGCAGAGGGTAAAACACAATTAGCGCATACTTTAAACGGCAGCGCGTTAGCATTGCCACGCATCGTAGCTACTTTATTAGAGAACAATCAAACCGAAACTGGTATAAAAATACCTGAGGCATTAGTGCCTTACACCAGGTTTGATATGATAGATTAATAAAGTATTTGTCAGAGTCCTTTATTTATAGCTTCATAAATTGCGTCCTGTATACGCGGCCTTATGTTCATGGTGCCTAATTTATTACCAACGTTTGGATGCACCCGGTTTGATAAAAAGACATATACTAAGTTATATTTCGGATCAACCCAAACACAGGTGCCGGTGAAGCCTGTATGTCCGTATGTCATAGATGATGCTAATTTTGAAGGGTAATTATGGTCTGCAACAGGGTCCCATCTGTCGAAACCCAAACCACGCCGGCTAACGTCAGACTGTTTAGCGGTAAATAGGTCTACAGTTTCCGGCTTAATATATTGAATACCTCCATAGCTGCCCCGGTTTAACATCATTTGGTATAATATAGCCAGGTCGTTAGTATTAGCAAATAAGCCTGCGTGCCCGGCTACACCGCCCATAAGCGCGGCTGTAGGATCATGTACGTAACCATCAAGAAGAGCATGCCGGTATTCGCGGTCATTCTCTGTAGGGGGAATTTGGCTGGCAGAGAAGCGATAAAGAGGCAAAAATCCTGCATCCTGCATACCCAGAGGATCATAAAAGTGGGTTTTTACGTAATCATTCAAAGGTGTGCTTGTGAGCGTTTCTTCTATTTGCTGCATAAAACACATGCTTAAATCGCTGTAAACATATTTTCCTCTGGTTCTTACAGGGGAATTAAGCATGTCGGGCCACATCACATCCTCAAAGTAATTTTTCCGGAGGTAATAACCATCGTTTACCTTAGTTGGATATGAAGCTGATGAGTCTGCGCTGTGGTCACTTGGTTTTACTTTTTCAAATGTGGCTATATCAGGTATCAACCCTGCCTGGTGTTCTAATATCTCGCGTACGGTAAGGTCCTTTTTATTGGTATTGCGCGCCAGCGCTAAATAAGTACCTGCGGTAGAGTCAAGGTTTAGTTTCTGCAGATCGTACAACTGCATAGCTTCCATAGTAGTAGCCGATATTTTGGTCATGGATGCGAGGTCGAAAATATCAGTTATCCTTTCAGGAATTTCATTACTGTAGGTATGGAAACCATAAGCTTTATTAAATATTACTTTACCATCCCTGGCAACCAGTACCACACAACCCGGTGTAGCATGGTTACTTATGGCTTCGCGTGCTATATCATCAATAGCCAACAAATTTTCCGACTTTATACCTGCATCTTCCGGAACAGTATATTGCAGTCTTATTTTTGTGGTTAAAAAGCCCGCATTCGCCTTATATTTTGTGGAATAGTTTTTTTTTAACCGTTGAGTAATTGGTACACCCCCAAATACTGCCTGAGCACTGTATAAAGCCGCAACAGGTGAAACTCTTGATGACCATATTATGGGAGCATTGATATTATTTAATTTGATAAGCGAAGATCCGTTTCCCCAATAATAAATAATAACGTTTTTGAGCGGCTCATTAGTGGTTATAAAATTTAATATTTGCTGATTATTCAGATCGGCATCCGTAAGTTGAATAATCAACATATTATAGAATCGTGTATCCTGATCTAAATTACCAATTGACTTGGCTCCAAGGTAATTAGTTCCATCCAGGGTATCAATCTGTGTATATTTATTAAGTAAACTATCAAATGCATGGGCATATATATCCGAAAAATGTATGCTTATTGCTTTGAGGTCGTTAAGATTTTGTATTGGTATTAACTGTTTCTCATTATTTAATAAAACGGTGCTTTGTTCAACAGCGGTTTGTTCTTTGAGATAAGCTTTACCGGTTAAAGGAGGGTTTTGAGCACATGCTGAATTGAAAATAATAAAACCTAAAAATAATACGCAAACTAAACTTCTCTTATTTCCTCTCATAAACTTTAACGCCATTTACATATGTTTTTATTACTTTAACATTAGGCAATTCACTTTCTTTTGCTTTCATAATATCTTTATCCAATATTACAAAATCCGCGTATTTGCCCGGTTCAATACTGCCCTTTTCCTTCTCTTCAAAATTTGCCCGGGCAGCCCACATGGTCATTCCCCGCAGGGCTTCTACACGGTTAAGCGCATTTTCGGGCTGAAAACCACCTTCCGGGAAACCTTTCAGATCCTTACGGGCAACCGCAGCATAAAACGTATACATCGGGTTAATGTTTTCTACCGGAAAATCGGTACCTAACGGTATCCATCCATTTTGCTTTAACAATTCTTTATAAGCATATGCTGTTTTCAGACGAGCTGTTCCCAACCGTTTGCCTGCCCAATACATATCAGATGTGGCATGAGTAGGTTGTACGGAAGGTATAATACTGAAATCGCCAAAATAATTAATATCCTCGGGCGAAACGATTTGTGCATGTTCTATCCGCCACCGCTTATCGTTTTTCCCTTTTAATGTTTTAGCGTAGATTTTCAGCATCACCCTGTTAGCGGAATCGCCAATAGCGTGCGTACACATTTGGAAGCCTTTATCAGCAATCATTTTTGCTACCTCTTCAAAGTGTTCTTTACTGCTCAATAAAAAGCCGTTCCAGTTTTTTTGATCAGAATAGGGCTTAAGTAAACACGCCCCGCGTGAACCCAGGGCGCCATCGGCATAAACCTTAAAGGCCCTTACATTTAAACCGGGCGTTTTGTAAGCACCATGGCTAAATAAATAATCATAATTTTCTTTCTTATCGGCCAGCATTACATACATACGCATTTTTAGCGCGCCTTTATGTTGCAACTGTGCAATAGTATTTATTATGGTGTAGGGCAACCCGCAATCATCTACCGTTGTTAAGCCTGCCGCAAAACAGTTTTTTTGTGCATCTAACAAAGCCGATTGTGTTACCTGTTCGGTTGGTTCGGGTATTTTACGGGTTACTATACCCACTGCATTATCAATAAGTACACCCGTAAGTTTACCTTTAATAGTTTCAATAGTCCCGCCAATAATAGTTTGCCCGGGTTTAATGCCGGCTATATCTAATGCGGCCTGATTGGCTATAGCCGCGTGTCCGTCAATACGACTTAATATAACCGGCCTTACCGGGAATAAAGAATCGAGTTTCGCTTTATCAGGAAATTGTTTTTTAGTCCATACGTTTTGATCCCAGCCATTGCCAATTACCCATCCTTCGGTATTATGCCTTGCATATGTATTTACTTTTTCTACAACGTCGTCCCAACTTTTGCTTCCGGTAAGTTTAACTTCCTGTAAGCCCAATCCGTATTCATAAAAGTGCGCGTGGGCATCTATAAAGCCCGGATAAATTGCTTTACCACCGGCATCAATAACTTCATGAGCAAAATATTTTTTTTCTAAATCTTGTGTATTGCCAACAGCAACTATTTTTCCCTGGTTTACAACAAACGCCTGCGCCGTTGAAAAAGCACTATCCACTGTATAAACTACCGCGTTTTTTATTAACAGGTCGGCGTTGTATTCTTTTTGTTTGCATGCCGTAATAAGTACCAATAACAGCGGCCATAATTTCTTCATATATTTTAACAGATGGATGTAATTATATAAACGTAAATATTATATACAAGTATGTAAGGGTAAAGTTATGCCATCATTTATTTAATTTAGCATCGAAAACGAAAATGGAGGGAAATTTTTTTAAATGCCAGATATAATACAGCTTTTACCGGATGCCGTTGCCAACCAAATTGCCGCAGGCGAAGTAGTGCAAAGACCGGCGTCTGCCGTGAAGGAATTAATTGAGAATGCAATAGATGCGGGTGCTGATAAGATACAATTGATACTTAAGGATGCCGGAAAGGCATTGATACAGGTTATTGATAATGGTTGTGGTATGAGTGTGACTGATGCGCGGATGTGTTTTGAGCGGCATGCCACATCGAAAATACGCAAGGCGGATGATCTTTTTGCTATACGCACCATGGGTTTCAGGGGCGAAGCTATGGCCTCAATAGCAGCTATTGCACAGGTGGAGTTAAAAACCCGCCGTTATGAAGATGAATTAGGCACAAATATTTTTATAGAAGGATCGGAGGTTTTGAAGCAGGAACCCTGCCAGGCTATTACAGGTACATCCATAGCCATAAAAAACCTGTTTTATAATACACCGGCACGGCGGAATTTTTTGAAAAGTAACCCCGTTGAGATGCGGCATATTATTGATGAATTTCAACGTGTTGCCTTAGCTAATCCTTTGGTGCATTTCACAATGCATCATGACGGGCAGGAGGTATATCATTTACCTTCGGCGGTATTAAAGCAACGCATTGTTCACTTATTTGGGAATAATTATAATCAGCGGCTGGTACCTGTAGAAGAAGATACCAGTATAATTAAACTACATGGGTTTGTTGGCAAACCTGAATTTGCACGCAAAACCCGTGGAGAGCAATTCTTTTTTGTAAACAATCGCTTTGTAAAGGATGCTTACTTAAATCATGCGGTGCTTACAGCATTTCAGGAATTGTTACAGGATGAGACTTATCCGTTATATGTTCTTTTTATAGATATTGATCCTTCAAAAATTGATATTAATGTACATCCTACCAAAACCGAGATCAAATATCAGGATGAAAAGGCTATCTACGCCATTATACGCTCGGCTGTAAAACGATCATTAGGAAAATACAATATTACACCTACACTTGATTTTGACCAGGAAAACAGTATCGGCCATTTAATAACGCCAAAGCCGTTTGAAGAGATCGTACAACCATCCATAGCCTTTAATCCGGATTTTAATCCTTTTGCTGCAGAACAAAAGCGCGAAAAAAATAGTGATGCTTTTTTTAAAGAGAATAAAGATCATCGTACAGCTATCCCCCGGAATTGGGACACGCTATACGAGATAAGCCGTAAAGATGAAACGGTGCAGCATGAAATGCATCAGCAAAAAAGCATCCCGGTAGCCGAGCAGGAGATAACAAAATCGAGCGAGCGGCAATTTTTCCAGGTGCATAACCGGTTTATTTTATCGCAAATAAAATCGGGATTTATGCTGATCAATCAGCAAGCGGCACATGAGCGAATTTTATACGAACGGTTTTTGCAACAATTGCAAAATCATTCCGGTATAAGTCAGCAAAGTCTTTTTCCGCAATCTGTTACACTAAACAGCAGTGATTTTGAGTTATTGAGAGAGCTTTTGCCTGATATAAAGGCACTCGGATTTGATATCAGGGAATTTGGGCCGAATACCGTAGTTGTTGATGGTATTCCCGCAGATATAAACAATGCAAGTGAACACGAGTTACTTGAACAGCTATTAGAGGGGTTTAAGAAAAACCTTGAAATATTAAAGTTAGATAAACGCGATAATCTTGCACGCTCACTTGCCAGAAATGCTGCCATAAAAACAGGAGCTAAATTATCTATGGAAGAAATGAATCAGCTTATTGATCAGCTTTTTGCCTGCCAGATGCCAAATTTGGCTTTAAACGGAAAGCCTGTAATTACTACCTTTACCCTCACTGAGCTGGCTGAAAGATTTGAAAAATAGCCGGCCTTAAATTTAATATATAAATATGCGATCACCATTTGCCAATATTCCACCAGTAGTAAAAAATCTGCTTATTATAAACGTGCTGTTTTTTGTAGCAACTTATGCTTTAAGAGCACAATTTGATATGGTGGCGAATCTTTCGGCCTTTTATTTCGATTCTCCTTTTTTTAAACCCTGGCAGGTTATTACCTATATGTTCATGCATGCGGGGTTTGAACACATCTTTTTTAATATGTTCGCCTTATTTATGTTCGGCCCAATGGTGGAGTATACCTTAGGATCTAAAAAGTTTTTTAATTATTACTTTATAACAGGAATAGGCGCGTTAGCATTACACATGCTGGTGCAGGCTATTCAGATATATAGCATACTTGGAACTTTTACAGCAACTGGCATGGGTATGATGCCCAATATAAGCCAGGCGGATCTCAATACCTTACAAGGGCTTTATAGTACGCCAATATTGGGGGTATCGGGAGCAGTATTCGGCATTTTAGTTGCATTTGGCATGTTGTTTCCGGATGTGGAAATGATGATCTTGTTCATCCCCGTTCCTATTAAGGCTAAATATGTGGTGTTAGGATATGTGGCCATTGAATTATTTTCCGGGTTTGGCCGTTTTCAGGGCGATTCGGTAGCGCATTTTGCTCATCTCGGCGGAGCCTTGTTTGGGTATTTAATGTTAAAAATATGGGGTGTGCGAAGACCAAATAAATTTTATTAGTAGGAACTTAAGAGTAAGGTATAGTAAATCATGAGTACCATTTGGCAAGAGTTACAATATAAAATGCTGCGATCAGGCAATAAGCTGAATTTGCTTATTGGTATTAATATTATTGTTTTTTTGGCAGTGTATGTACCGGCTGTTATAGAGCAGTTATTATTTAGTGGTTTTGGCAATAGTGTTATCATCGCATTTGCTGACAATTACCTGCAATTACCTGCTTACCTCCCTAAACTACTATACCGTTTTTGGACGCCCTTAACCTATATGTTTATGCATGCCGGTATTTTGCACATTTTGTTCAATATGCTTTGGTTGTATTGGATGGGGCAAATTTTTGAAGAGTATCTTGGTAATAAGCGAACTATAGGGCTTTATTTAATGGGCGGACTGGCAGGTGGCTTTCTGTTCGTGGCATGTTTTAACATACTGCCCGCATTTACCAATTTAAATGCAGCAGCAGTAAGCAGCGTGGTAGGCGCGTCGGCAAGTGTAATGGCGATAATAGTTGCTACAGCAACCCTTTTACCCGACTATACCATATCATTGATATTTATAGGCCCCGTAAAGTTAAAATGGCTGGTGTTGATTTATGTTATTATAGATTTCCTGGGCATCGCAGGAAGTAATCCGGGTGGAGAAATAGCACATTTAGGCGGAGCATTGGTTGGCTTTATTTATATAAAGCAGTTACAAAAAGGAAATGACTGGATAGGGAAGCTGAATAAAATATTTACACGGAAATCAACAATGAAGGTGGTTTCTCATCAGCATTCGCAAAAAAAAGCGCCAGTTTATCCCCGACAAGACGAGGTTGACCGTATTTTAGATAAGATATCAAGCTCGGGATATGACAGCCTGAGCAAGCAAGAAAAGGAAACCCTATTCAGAGCCAGCAATAATGAAAGGTAAAAGAAAGTTAACCTTTATTGATAAGCTATTTTTATGGCTGAATTATTTGCTGTGCCTGGCTTTACTGCTTAGTTATTTATCGCCCTATATCAATCCGGAAAAGTTTTGGGTTATCGCTTTTTTTGGTTTGGCTTATCCACCATTATTATTGGCTAACTTAATTATGCTGGCTTACTGGCTGATAAGAAAAAGCCGTTTAGTGCTTTTGCCTGTAATAACCATATTAGTTGGCTGGAATGTGCTTTGTAATAATATAGGATTGCGTTTTCCGACAGAGACAAGCAATTCAAAAGGTGCGGACCAATTGCGTGTGATGACTTATAATGTACACGATTTTAAACCTTATGGATCAAACAATGATATATCAACCAAGCACGAAATACTGGAAATAATAAGTAAAAGCGCGCCGGATGTTATTGGGATACAAGAGTTTTATACACGCAAACGCGGCCAATATGACATGTTAGATTCCATGAAAAAAATAATGGGGACAAACTTTTACTATTTTGAACCCTTTGATGTAAGTTATGATCAGGCTTCCGGCATGGCTGTTTTTTCCAGGTATCCTATAATTAAATCAGGGTTAGTAAAACTGCCGACAAATGATATTGGTAATCAATGTTTATATATCGACATACAAAAAGGTAACAATAAAATAAGGATATATAGCATGCATTTGCAGTCTATCCGTTTTGAACCCGAGGATTATAAATATTTGGGAGATCTGTCAAAAACCGGGAAAACAAATATGCATGCCACCAAAAGGCTGGGTAGTAAATTAAAAATTGCCTTTATAAAAAGAAGCAGACAGGTTATTGCCATTAAAGCGCATACAAAAACATGCCCTTATCCTTATGTTATTTCGGGTGACTTTAATGATACGCCGGCCTCATTTGCCGTAAATCAGATGGCAAAGGGATTAAAAAATAGTTTTCGCGAAAAAGGTTCAGGTTTGGGACGTACCTATAACGGTGATTTCCCTAATTATCAGATAGATTACATTATGGCAAGTCCTCAATTTGAGGTGGTAAACTATCAGATCGTTAAACGGAGACTGTCTGACCATTACCCGGTTTTTACTGACCTTATATTAAATTAGTTGAACCCAAACAGAATAGAATAAACTGCTGACGGAAAATTGTAAGTTTGCGCACATGGAACAAAAATTATTTGTTTACAACACTTTAACACGCACCAAAGAAGAATTTAAGCCTTTAAATGCCCCGCATGTGGGTATGTATGTTTGCGGCCCAACTGTATATAGTGATGTTCATTTAGGTAATTGCCGGACCTTTATAAGCTTTGATCTTATATTCAGGTATCTGAAATATCTGGGTTATAATGTACGCTACGTACGTAATATTACCGATGCCGGGCATCTGGAGGGAGATGCAGACGAAGGCGAAGATAAAATAACTAAAAAGGCAAAGCTGGCAAAACTGGAGCCCATGGAAATTGTACAGAAATACACGGTTGATTTCCATAATGTAATGCAAATTTTTAACACTTTGCCGCCAAGTATTGAGCCTACGGCAACCGGTCATATTATTGAGCAAATAGAACTTGTGAAAGGTATAATGGAAAAAGGTTATGCCTACGAAGTGGACGGATCGATATATTTTGATGTAGAAAAGTATAACCAAACGCAAGATTACGGAGTATTAAATGGCCGTAAACTGGAAGACATGCTCAACAATACCCGTGATCTGGGCGGGCAGAATGAAAAGCATGGCAAACTTGATTTTGCCTTGTGGATAAAGGCCAAACCCGAGCACTTAATGAAATGGCCTTCGCCGTGGGGACTGGGTTTCCCCGGCTGGCATTTGGAATGTTCTGCTATGAGCAATAAGTATTTAGGGCACCAGTTTGATATTCATGGTGGCGGTATAGATTTAATGCCTACCCATCATACTAATGAAATTGCTCAAAATGTAGCGTGCTGCGGTAAAAATCCGGCTACGTATTGGTTACACACTAATATGCTGACAATTAATGGTCAAAAAATGTCCAAATCATTGGGGAATAGCTTTTTACCGCATGAATTGTTTTTAGGTACACATCCTTTGTTAAAGAAGGGTTATAGCCCTATGACGGTTCGTTTCTTTTTCCTGCAAGCCAGTTACCGCAGCACAGTTGATTTTTCAAACGAGGCTATTGAGGCTGCTGAAATATTTTATAAAAGGCTTGCAGAAGCTGCCAAAAAGTTAACCACGCTTAAACAAAGTTCTGTAGTTCCTGTTGATGAAGAATCAGAAAATATTATAAACGCATTTTGCGATGATTGTTTTGCCGGGATGAATGACAATTTTAATTCGCCGAAGACGTTAGATGCTCTGAATAATTTATCTAAATGGATAAATTCGTACACAGCAAATACCAGAAATTCAGGAGAGATATCAGTAGAGACATTTGAAAGAATGAAGGCAACGTATAATGATTTCTTTTTTGATGTATTAGGATTAAAATTAGAAGATACTGATAATACTGATACTGATAAATTACTTGATCTGATCATTAATTTGCGTAACCAAGCTAAGTTGAATAAGGATTATGCTACATCTGACAGCATAAGAGACGGATTAAAAAAGATCGGTTTTCAATTAAATGATAATAAACAAGGCACAACCGATTGGGTGAAAAGCTAACCACGTGTCATAACAAATAAACATGGGCTGTTTATCTGTTATATCAACTAAAATAATTACTAAATTGCCCGTAAATCTATTGCAATACTATGAAGAAATTAATATTAGCCGCTGTAATTTTATCAGGATTTAGCACCTTAACATTTGCCCAAACCAATACTGTTGAAGTAAGCAAGGTAATAGATGCTGAAAAAGATTTTAATAAATTGGTTGAGCGTAAAGGAATAAAAGACGGATTTTTAGCTGTTGCTGATATAGAAGGAATTGTTTTTAAACCTCAGCCGGTTAAGATCACGGAATTTTATAATAGCATAGATAAGCAACCCGGTCAGTTAAAATGGGAGCCAAAGTTTGCCCGTATCTCCGCAAATGGCGATCTGGCTTTTACAGCCGGCCCTTATGTTTATCAAAACGGAAAATCGGATGACGATAAGGTTTTTGGAGATTATGTATCAATATGGCGTGTTGATGCAGATAATAAATTAAAATTACTTCTTGATCTGGGTATTCAACATCCGGAAGCTGATGCAGAGAGCATAGAGGATTTCAAAGAACCTGATCTGTCAAAGCAAACTGCTCCAAGTAAAGATCCCTTTAACGGTAAAAATGTAATATTGGCTACAGATAAGATGTTTAATCATGCATTAACCATATCTTCACTTGCTGCATATAAGGAGTTTTTAAGTCCGGAAGGCAGATACTATTTCCCTGGTTTTTATCCGATTATTGGTGTAGATAAGACATTGAAATTTTTGGATAATGAGGATGTAAGTATTTCTGCTGAAACTATAAATGCAGGCCGTTCTACGAGTAACGATCTTGCTTATAGTTATGGTAAAGCACGTATTAAAAAAGGCAACATAGTTAACAACTATAATTACGTACGTATCTGGGAAATAGATGCATCACATAAGTGGAATATATTGCTTGAAGTATTTTCTACCGTTGAATAAGGTATATTAAAACAGTTGTTCAATAATATCGCTTGCTGATAATCCTTCGGCTTCGGCATGGTAGCTGCGTACAATACGATGGCTCAAAATGGGCTTAGCCACGGCCTGTACATCTTCAATATCAGGCGAATACTTGCCATTTAAAACCGCATGGCATTTTGCACCTAAAATTAAAAACTGAGATGCACGCGGCCCGGCTCCCCAATTGAGTAAGCGCTTAATAGATGCTGGAGCGAATTCGCTGTCGGGTCGTGTTTTTGATACTAATTTAACGGCATATTCGAACACGTTATCGGCAACAGGGATATTTCTTATTAATTTTTGAAAATAGATGATCTGCTCGGCATTTAGTTGCTTATTTACGTTTACATGTGCAGTACTGGTAGTGTTTTTTACTACCTGCAATTCCTCTTTAAAGGTAGGGTAGGTTAAAGCCACATTAAACATAAACCGATCTAACTGTGCTTCAGGCAAAGGATATGTTCCTTCCTGCTCAATAGGGTTTTGGGTAGCCAATACAAAAAATGGCTGAGCTAGTTTATGTGTTACCCCTGCAGCGGTAACTGCTTTTTCCTGCATAGCCTCTAATAAGGCTGCCTGTGTTTTTGGAGGCGTACGATTTATTTCATCAGCAAGGATGATATTGGAAAAAACAGGGCCCGGTATAAATTTAAAATTACGATCCTCACCCAATATCTCTGCACCAATAATATCAGATGGCATCAGATCAGGAGTGAATTGGATTCGTTTAAAATCAAGATCGAGTACCTGTGCTACAGTTTGCACCAGTAAAGTTTTTGCTAAACCGGGTACGCCAACTAATAAGCAGTGGCCATTACTGAAAATGGATATCATTACAAATTTGATAACCTCTTCCTGGCCAATAATTACTTTTCCAATTTCAGTACGAATTTGCTGATATTTATTTTTTAATTCATCAGCAGCATCAACATCTGAGTGGTGTTGCGTCATAATCAGGGGTTAGTTTGAGCAGTTGTTTCGGGTGTAATCCATCCTTTTAACTGTTCACATGACTGATATTCAGGATCAATTTTTATAAATGTTTCCTTTCTGCGTTTTTCAAACCATTCGCTTACTGTACGGTTAAGCTTATCGTTCGTGGCATCTTCTTTCAACTTAGCGAAATCCTGATCGAGGTTGGCTCTATGAGCGTCTGTTACCGATTTTAAGTAAAGTATTTTATAACTTTTTTTACCCGTTTGCGGATCTGTAAAAAGTTGAGGTTTTGAAATACTACCCACCTTCATCGTATCGGTTATAAGGGCTATCTGCGGATCAAGCTTATCAGTAGGAATATAAGTAGAGCGTGTTTGCACATTTTCGGCATTCAGCATCATACCGCCGTTATATTTTGTTTCTTTATCATCAGAGTAATAAGAGGCGGCACTTGAAAAATCAATTTTCTTATCCTTATTTAATA
Organism: Mucilaginibacter segetis; assembly: GCF_016522075.1. Taxonomy (GTDB): domain Bacteria; phylum Bacteroidota; class Bacteroidia; order Sphingobacteriales; family Sphingobacteriaceae; genus Mucilaginibacter; species Mucilaginibacter segetis. Next base: position 348,110 of record NZ_JAEHFW010000001.1, read on the forward strand.
AAGTATAAACGCTATCGGCAGTAGCTTTAGCACGATCTAAACTTGCCTGGGTAATTGCAGGTATAATTAAAATATGACGCACATGTACCTGTTCGCCCCTTCGCTCAATCACTTGTAAAAAGTGAAAGCCAAAGTCCGATTCAAAAACAGGCGATATTTCACCTGCCTTTAACTTAAAGGCCATTGCTGCAAATTCTTTTACGTAAGTAGTTCTGTCACCAAATCCAAGATCCCCGCCTTCTGGTGCGGATCCGGGATCCTGTGAGTATAATCTGGCGAGAGTTGCAAAATCTTCACCTTTTTTTACCCTTGCCCTTAGATCTTCAGCCTTTTTTTTAGCGAATTCTTTTTCTTCCTTATTTAATTTGGGGTCAAAAACTATTTCACCCACCTCTACTTCTTTATTATAATAGGGTATACTATCTTTTGGAATACTTTCAAAATATTTGCGCACATCCTGCGGAGTAGTATTTACATTTTCGGTTATTTTTTGACGCATGCGCTGTGCAATCAAATTCTCTTTAATATCAGGTCTTATCTCATCTTTGTATTGAATAATGGAGCGACCAAGGAATTCCTCCAACCTGTCCTGTCCGCCTGCTCTTTGAATGTAAGAGCGCATCCGCCGGTCAATATCAGCATCAACTTCTTCATCCTTAACTTGTACGCTATCAATTACAGCTTGTTGAGCCAATAACTTTTGAGTGAGCTGATTTTGTAGTAACTGGCATTTAAAAGCCGGATTAGGTCGTTGGCCGCTGAGCAGATATTGTGCATACTGTAGTTCGATATCTGACTGCAATATAATACCGTTACCCACTACAGCCGCTATTTTATCAATTGTACGTTGCTGGGCTTTTGCTACTGAAATAACTAAAAGAATATTTAAAATGAATACACCAATTTTTTTCATGAATCTTTGTTGAACTAATTTACGGATCATCCTGCTCCGTTTAATATGCAAATTTCGGTAAAAATATTTATAATAACGTATAATTAAGCCGATGCGCTAATATGGTTATAATGCTTGAACAGGATTGATTACTTTTGGTTAAAAAATGTTAAATATATGAAGGTGGAAAACCCAGCTGCATTTGATTTTATAATGCATGAAGAACTTTATTTATTACATCATGATAAAACGAAGCATGGCACCACTCAGGCTGATGCCTTACCTGTAGAAACGCTTGAGCCCGATTTTAATTATATGGGCAACAGGAGCAGCAGCTATCTTATTCTTGTAAATTATAAGGATAGCGAATTTTTACCACTTGAACATAATACCGCGCTTGAAAGTATGCTGAACCGTAAGGATATGCAGTTAAAAGATGTTGCAATAGTGAATATGTTTAACTGCCAACTAACCAACATGCAAATGTTAACAGCTTTTTTTAATCCGCAAAAGCTTATCATTTTTGGAAACGATGCTTTACCGCAGGATATGGAAGCCCCCGAACTTAATAATCCCCAAAAAACAGAGAAACACGCAGTATTATTTACACTTAGTTTTGAGCAAATGATGCAAAGCAACGAGTATAAAAAAGCATTTTGGGAACAAATGAAAATATTTTAAGATGCAGCAACTGGTATTCGCTACAAATAATCGTCATAAGGTTGAGGAAGTTTCAGCTAAAATAAAGGGAGAAATTAAGATACTAACACTCGCAGATATTGGTTGTTATGACGACATTGCTGAGACAGGTTTAACATTTGCAGAAAATGCGTCAATTAAAAGCCACTTTATAAACCGCAATTATAAATTGAACTGCTTTGGTGACGATAGCGGGTTGGAAATTGAAGCGTTAAATAATGAGCCGGGAATTTACTCGGCCAGGTATGCCGGCACCCATGGCGATCATCAGGCTAATATTGAAAAAGTACTTAAGAAATTAGCGGGTAACCCTAATCGAAATGCACGCTTCCGCACAGTTATATCACTGATTTGGCACGAAAAAGAATATTTTTTTGAAGGGGTAATAAAAGGAAATATCCGCACGGAGTGCACAGGTGTAAAAGGTTTTGGATACGACCCGATTTTTGAGCCCGAAGGTTATAACATCACTTTTGCTGAAATGGACCTGGACGAAAAGAACAAAATAAGCCATCGTGCTAAATCTGTTGAAAAATTGATCAGCTTTATAAACACCCAAAGCTAACAATCTCCTAATTGCTGATAACCGTTGAATCGGTTTTAACCTTTAAACGTACAGGTTTAACGTGTAAAGTATCATTAGCGGGTTTTGAAGTGGAATCTAATGGCGCTTTATCCGGTGGTGGTGGTGCAGTAACCGGCGGATCAGATAAAGAACGCTTTTCCGGAGCTTTTTTGTCTTTAATTAAGTTAGGAGCAGAAGGTGATTTGTTGGTGGTGGAATCGGACCCTTTGCGGTTTGTTTTTTTATTATAAGATGGAATTATCGACTCTTTGGAAACCGGTCTCTCCTTAGGTTTCCATATAAATCCCTTTAAGATCCGCTCATCCTCGGTAAACTTATCTAACGGGCCATAACGATGTTCGGGTTTTGTAATGTTGATGATATCAGTCGGACTGTTATTTTTAAAAAAAATACGCATGCGGCTGGTTAATGATCGCTCCATACCGGATATTTTCCCGCTATCACGAGAAAAGTAAATGCTTTCGGCATTACCCGATATATACATACGCGAGAGCTTGTCATCCTTGAAATATCCGCGCATTTTTTTTCCGGCTATCTGGTTAAAATGGGTTGAATCTTCTTTTTCAACGTTTACAATAAAAGCTGAAGGATATAAATCCATAGTATACAACTTTTTATTTTTCATTTTTAAATTAATGGTATCAGCAGATAATTGTGAACCTTGGGTCCAGATAATTGGCTGTATAAAACATCTTAATGTTGAATCGCTGTAACTATAGAACATAGAGTCGGCTTTGGCCTGCAGATCCGATTTAAACAGCTTTGCATGATGGTATGCCCTAATTATCCTGACACGTGCGGTATCACTTAAAACTACATTTTCAGTAAAAAATGCAGGGTCTGTTTCAACTTCAGGTTCAGCTGCTATTTTTTGCGAAACCTTTTTTGTTGTATCAACAGCTGTTTTTTTGGGAGTGAGTTTACCGAATATAAGCGGGTGTAAATAACCGGTTTCGATATTTCTTCCCGGATGTTTTAGACTTAATAACGGAGCTCGTGTTTTTGGTGTTGCTGCCTGTTTTTTTGTTTTTTTTGCGGTGTCCGGTATAGAGGATAATCGCTGCTTCTCCAATAAAAGTTTGTAATTCTTGAACGTTAATATTTGCGTATCTAAGGTGTCAGCAGATATGTATATCGAATCGCGTTTTATTTTTTCAGCAGGGCCGGCGGGGGCATTGCGCAGGGTATCCGGCGCAACTTTTACACTATCACCTACAGGCACAAGCGTGATTTTAGGAATAGTGTTTTTTACCGGTGGCTTAAATGTTTTTACCACCTTACTTTTTACAGGGACAGCTGTTGTATCGGTTTGTGTGGTGTCTTTTTGTTCGGTAACAATAACTACATAAGGATCTCTGGTAACAACAGTTCTTTCTTCATCTTTATAGTAATTAGCCAAATCTCCCCGAAGTGTTATTTTTTGTTCATTATCGTTAAATACAACATGCTTTACCGCCCGCCCAAATCCTTTAATACGATCATAAAATAAACTGTCACCTTTTAATGTTTTTGTTCCTTGTTTATACAGGTTGTTCTTATCAAAAAAGGCTTGTTCTGTTTGTGTGTCATAGGTGCCGTGTTCGGTATATAGGGTGTCTTTTTTGTCTTTAGTGTCGTAAATATTAGTAGGCCCGTAAAAATAAGCTATTCTGCTGCCGCTGTTATATCTTAAAGTATCAGTTTTGATCAAAGCATCGGGGGTTAATAATACTACGTTATACCTGAAATAGGCATCGCGCGAAAAGGCAAAATAATATCCGTTTTTACTGGTAAGTGTATTGTCTTTGTTTATCAGCTTACCACCGCCTGTATAAGTACCTATTCGTGTGGCCGTATTATAGGTAAGGTAATTGGTTGTTAAGGTAGCATCTCTATCAATTAACTTAACATTATCTGTAAGTACCGCAATTTTGGTGTTACCGTTATAATTTAGTTTGTCTGAAAAAATATTAAGGGTATCGCCCTGGGTAATGTTAACATGGCCAAAAGCATCAAAAGCATTATCCTGTAAATAGAAGTAAGCACTATCTGACCGCATTATGGAATAATCCTGCTGAAACACGCCACGATAAACTTTTGTTACATCCTTGCCGTTAATTTTAATAATTTCGGTACTTGATGACTGTATAAGGTTTACAACAGATTTTTTCTGGGCAAATACTGTAACAGTTATTAACGTTAAAATAAAGCTTAAGACGTATTTTATCACAATGGCAAAATTAGTTTTTTGCTGGGGTTATTAAATTAATAATTTTGACGAATGTTTCCGGTTAAACGCTTTGTTGATTTTGTGCAGCAAAATAATTTATTTACGCCCGATAATAAAATACTCGCGGCTGTAAGCGGGGGTATGGATTCTGTTTTGATGGCACATTTATTAAAATTAACTGGTTTTAATTTTGGTATTGCACATTGTAATTTTATGTTACGCGGCGATGATTCGGTAGCCGATCAGGAGTTTACCCGTCAGCTGGCATCACAACTCGGTGTAAGTTTTCATACTGTAAATTTTGACACCGAAAAATATGCCGACGAAAATAAACTATCTATACAAATGGCGGCACGCGTTTTAAGGTATAACTGGTTTAAAACTATTTGTCAATCATTATCTTACCAAGTAATTGCTCTTGCACATCATCAGAACGATACTATTGAAACTATATTGTTAAACCTTACGAGAGGAACAGGTATAGCCGGCATGCACGGCATTCTACCCAAAAATGGTGATTTGGCGCGACCTCTGCTTTTTTTAAACAGAGATGAAATAGTGAAGATCATAAAGAGGGAAAACGTAAGTTATGTTGAGGATGCTTCTAATTCATCAACCAAATATGCCCGCAATAAAATACGCCACAAAGTGGTACCTGTATTAAAAGAGCTCAATCCGGCTTTGGAACGCACCTTTGAAAATAATTTAAAGCATTTCAGGGAATTAGAGCAGTTGCTAACTGAAAAGGTGGAAGATCTTAAAAAGGATATTTTGATTAGCGACGGTGAGGACACAGTAATAAGCTTAGAACAAGTTAAACAATTATCCCCTCAGCGATTGTTGCTGATTAAACTATTACAGCCATACGGCTTTACGGAATCTGTAGTCGACGATCTGATAACTGCCATAGATAAACATGCAGGAAAGGTGTTTAAGAGCGGTGACTTTACCCTGATTATTGACCGTAATCAGTTAATTATTACAAAAAATAAAAAGGCGGGTAAAGCGGATGTTGTAATTAAATTAAATGAGCATGCTGTTAATTACGGTGAATTTAAATTAACCATTTTGCATGACGACAGTCCGATGATTATAAAGGATAATCCACTGGCGGTTGCCATAGATGAAGACAAGATAATTTATCCGATTATCTTACGTAGTTGGGAGAAAGGTGACAGATTTCAGCCTTTAGGTATGAAAACACGCCAAAAAGTAAGTGATTTTTTTATACATCAAAAAGTACCATTGCATAAAAAAGACAACGTACCTGTTTTGGTTAATGCGAATGGCGATATTATGTGGCTGGGCGGGTACCGGCTTGACGAAAGGTACAAAGTAGGTAATAACACTAAAAAAGTTACTATATTCGAACTGATTAAATTATGAGCGATAAACCGGTTTTTACTGAAAAACAATATTTAGGTAGGGAGTGGATACCTATTACCATACGCCTGGTTTTGGCCATGTTTTGTTTTGCTGCATATTTTTTTACAGACGAGCGTGAACGTAATGGTGACCTGCTGGCAGTAGTTGGGTTTGTGATAATCACGATATCTATTATCATGGGATTTTTACTCCATTTCAGAACGAGGGTTATAAATAAGAGTGTTTTACTGGATGGCTTATGGACCACCCGTTTAGTAAAGATTGATTTAAATAGTATTGTAAAGGCGGAAATAGGGACATACAGCCGATACTTATTTAACAACCCGGTATATAACCTGCACACTAAAGGCACTATCCGTTTCTTTACCGCCGGAAATGATGCCATACATCTTACAGACAGGGATGGCCTTCTTTATATTATTGGCTCGCAACATGCCAATGAATTTTTAAGGGCCATAAAAGAAGAGATGAAACATTTATAATCTTTGGCACTCAAGTTAGTGAGTTTTATAACTGGCCAGGTCAGTGTAAAGTTCACGGAACGAGCTTCGTAATCCAAAGGTGATCATGGAAGTCTTGGTATTAAACATATTATTTTTTTCAGTACGATATATCCCACCAAGTTCCAGTCTTAAATTATATTTCGGGTTTATCAGCAATGCAACTTTCCCTTGCAGGTAGATCATATTGGTGGTTAAGCCCTGCCCTGTATAATTTCCGTTTGCATGAACCGGGTCCTGATAGGAGAAGAATATATCTTTACCGTAATTAAGATTATTAACATCTAAGCCATAATGACCGTAATCTACTTCGCCTGAGAAATCAAACTTTTTATAGGAATAGTTCAACAAGCCTACCACTTCTCTAAAATTAGCTCCCCACGGGTGTGCCAGCGGCTCGCTATTAGCCGAATAATTTAGAATGGAAGCTCGCTCAGAATAAGTGTATGGTTTAACATTGTTAGTCTCAATCAAATAGTTTAAGTTCTTTACGGAAAATAAATTCGCGCCTCTTAAACCCAGTTGCCATCCGTATTTATTACGGTAGCTGCCTAAATCAGAAAAAAACTCTTTTGATTGAAACTCATCTAAGGCAAATTGGCCGTAAGCTGTTATCCCGTCAGATAGCTTATACTTTCCGGTAAATCCTATTAAGGCATTATCCGGCGAGCCGTTTGAGGCCTCAACCGGGCGTAAAAATATAACAGGGTTAATGTAATTAAAATCGAAACCATGTTTGTGACCCTGATCATCCGTATCGGCCCATATTACGGAATCAAAAAAACCAAAAGATAAACGATTGCTAACATTCCAATCCAGGTAATGAAATATTCCCCACTTTTTTCTGTCTGTAAACTGATCGCTTGTTGATGCAGGATCTGCAAAATATGCCCACATGGCCATGTATTTTACATTACCTAAATTAGCTGTCAGTTTAAAAAAGGGATAGGGGGAGGCGTAGTCCGAAAGAAGTTCGGAACGATAACCATCGCCTATGAATGTTTTATCACGCCCTGCTGATATATTTAGATATTTAACAGGGGTATATGATACTGTCGTTGTGATGTACGACCAGTTGTAGGCGTCGGCATCATTATCTAAAACGCGCGCATAGGCCTGGCCGGGTACAATACCTACCTGATTAATATAGGTGGATAAGTAGTCGGGAAATTTTGCATTATTTAGATAGCCGGCAATATTAAAATAAAATTTTTTCCCCGCGGTTCCTCCAATTTGTAAACCTAAAGAGTTATAGTGCGTTGTTTTTTTATCTGAAAAATCCCTGCCGATGTTGAAATCAGGTAAAAGGTCTAAATATAAAGTAGAATTGGAACCGTTCGATTCTATCAGATGGGTATTGAAAATTCTGTCAAATGAACCATTTTTGGACTTTATATTGCTATTATTCATTAAAGAATCATAGTGATAACTTAAAAGAGAATCATCTGAAAAAAATGGCTTTATGGAACTATGTATGCGGGTCTTGGTCGAATAAACTTCAGAATTAAGTTTTTGATAAAACTGATAGGAGTATGGTTGATACACAGTTTGCGACCATGCAACACTAATTGTAATCAAAAATAAAACAATACAGGCAGTAATTTTCCTCATATACGATCAATAGTAAACTATTATATCCTCTTATTCAAAATAGTTTAACGTTTTATAACCGCCTTTTTTTAGGTGTTCATCTTTTTTTGCAATATCAAGGTCTGACAGCACCATGTCGGTTACCAGGCTTTGGAGGTCATATTTGGGTTGCCAGCCTAATTTCTGTTTTGCTTTGGACGGATCGCCTATCAGAAGATCTACTTCTGTTGGTCTGAAATATTTAGGATCTACCTTAACTACTGTTTTTCCAAAATGCAGCGACTCTTCGTTTAATCCTAAAAGTGCGATCTTTTGTTTATCAATGTCAATTATAACACCCTTTTCAAATTCATCTTTTCCGCTAAATTCTATCTCTATACCAAGTTCCGAGAAAGACATTTTAATAAACTCCCTTACAGTAGTAGTTACGCCGGTAGCAATAACAAAATCTTCGGCTTGTTCTTGTTGTAACATCAGCCACATGGCAGCAATATAATCTTTGGCGTGGCCCCAGTCACGCTGTGCTGATAAATTGCCCACATACAAGCATGTTTGCAGCCCAAGAGAAATTTTAGCTACTGCGCGTGTTATTTTTCGGGTCACAAAAGTTTCCCCTCTTATCGGACTTTCGTGATTAAATAATATGCCGTTGCAAGCATACATGCCATATGCCTCGCGGTAATTAACAATTATCCAGTAACCATAAAGTTTTGCGACGGCGTATGGTGAACGCGGATAAAATGGTGTTGTTTCGCTCTGTGGAACTTGCTGTACTAAGCCATACAGCTCAGATGTAGAGGCCTGATATATTCTGGTTTTTTTGGTTAATCCTAAAAGTCTGATAGCCTCTAATATTCTTAGTACTCCAACTCCGTCGGCATTAGCAGTGTACTCCGGAGTATCAAAACTTACCTTAACGTGGCTTTGTGCTCCTAAGTTATATATTTCATCAGGTTGAATTTCCTGTACTAATCTGATAAGATTCGTAGAGTCGGTTAGGTCACCGTAATGAAGATGGAGTTTCACTCCTTTTTCATGCGGATCATGGTATAAATGATCTATCCTATCTGTATTAAACGACGAGGATCTTCTTTTAACACCGTGAACCTCATATCCTTTTTTTAACAAAAACTCAGCTAAATATGCGCCATCTTGTCCTGTAATTCCTGTTATTAAAGCTTTTTTCATTAATAAATATTATAGGTAAATATATTATGAGTACAATTATATCTAAATTATTCCGAAAAGAATATATAAGAGTTGATTAGAAGCGCGTTTTAAATTCCGGCTACAGTATCTTCAAGTTCCCGGTACCATTCCTCTCCATATTTTCGGATGAGTGGTCCTTTTAAAAATTCATGTACTTTAACCTTAAGCTCATTACCAAAACTACAGGCCGGACTGCAAATACTCCATCTGTCGTAATTTAATACATCAAATTCAGGGTAGGCGGTTATGCGGATGGGATATAAATGGCAAGAGATAGGTTTTTGCCAGGTAATAGCACCGTTTTCGTAAGCCTTTTCTATTGCGCACTTAGTAATTCCATTCTCCCATGTAACATAAGCACATTCTTTATTAACATCTACACAGGGGGTAGTATAGTCGCCTTCAAAATCGGTAACATGGGTGCCTTCCCGTTCAATGGTAGCAATGCCTTTAGCGGTCATATAAGGTTTAACACTGGGGTATATATCTTCCAGTATTTGCAACTCATTATGGTTTAATGGCGCGCCCGAATCGCCTTCGAGACAACATGCGCCTTTGCATTTGTTTAAATTGCATACAAAATTTTCGTTTACCACATCCTCATGTAATAAAACATTACCTACCTCTATCATCGTTTATTTTTTTATAGGATTTAATGGATATTTAAGTCCCTTTGCTTCTGACAAATCCATAACTAAGCTGCCTACTATTAACTCTACATGTGCTTTAACCGGAATACGATTGTTATCATCAGTTATCCATAAATAAAGTTTGCTGTTTTTTCTGAATATTCGGCCTGGTATAATTGTGGGGTTAAATTTTAAGCAATTAAATGTACCTAATCCGCATTTAACTTTCTCTCTTCCTAAAAAAGTAATTCCAAGCGAGTGAATGCCGTCCTCTAAAAAATAGCGCAATTCCAGTTTATCACCAACTTTAAGGTTAGATACATCAATATTACGGGCAAAATAATATGCAGATAAGAAATCAAATACATTTCCCTCAAACGGGAACTTTCCTTTATCGGCCGTAATAATATTGGTCTTATGGTCAAAGGTTACTTTATCAGTATGACGGTATTTTGATTCATGCCTGTCTTCAGTATAATAATATGGCAATAATGTTTGCTGATCGATATAACTTTCATATCGGTTACGAACTTTAAAGAATACGTCAAACGTGCCCGCAGTTTTTGCGTCAGCAATAATATGTAAAGCGGGATTTCCATTAAATTTTACCGGGCTATTTTCTACTCTGATAGTGGCTTCTGCAGCATTAAAAAAACCATATTTTAATTTGTAAGTTATTTGCTCGCCGGCCTGAAATGCCGTTTTGTCTGTTTTTGTTACTTCCTGGCTAAATGCAGAAAAACAACAATTTAAACAGAACAACAATAGATAATATTTCTTCATTAAAATGTTTTAACCGGATCCTGTTAATCCTTACGTTTATAAATTGGTACGGTAGAACAAGGCTCGCCAAACATTAAGCTTTTAGCGACAGGAGTGAGCTTTTTAGTTAGTTCTACATAGGCCGATACCGGTACAGGTGTATCACCACATCCTTTGATCACAATACGTTGGTCACGATATTGCTCAATATCCATATTGGCAATTTGCTTCAAAAACAATACCGTTTCTAAAACTTCTTCATCGCCAAATACAATCTCAGCTGCAAACGGAGCGAGTTTATTACTCAACAACATATAAGCCCAGGCAGGCACTATTGCATCTGCCGTACAGGTTATGGCGATATTTTTCCCTTTGTATTGCTCCCAGTTGTGTGTTTTAACAAATTCCCTGAAATCTTTTTCGCGTAAAATTAGCCCCTGAAAAAGATTGTCTTTAATATCATATACAAAACGTTCGCCTTTAGGGTAAAAAATTGCAGGGTCTAATGTAACTAATGCACTTTGTGCAACTTTATTTATTATATTTTCCTGTATGTCCATTTTAATAGAAATAAAAAATCCGGCAACAACTATAACGTTATTGCCGGATGCAAAATTACTTTAAATTTCTTTATAAGAACTTAGCGCGGTTATCTTTTACATTCGCCTTATCTTTCAATGCATCAAGAATCTGCCCTTGTGAGCGTTGCATCAGCATTTGGCCTATCTGTTGTTTCTCTCTTACAGCATTGGTTAACTCTGCCGGGTTTATAAAGTTTTCTACTGTAAAAACATATACTCCCTGCTGCCCTTCAATAGGTTTAGATAATTTATTTGGTTGTGAGCCAAATACAGTACCCACCAATTTATATTCAGGACCTGCACCAGGTATAACCGGATTAGCGAACACTATATTTTGAATAGGAACTACCTTACTGCCTGCCTTTTGAGCAACCTGATCAATTGATGATGAATTATTTAATGCAGTTTGGAATTTACCGGCAAGTTGTTTGCCTTTAACCATATTTTTTACCTCAGGTTCAATTTGTTTCTTTACAACTTCAAGCGGTAAAATACCTTCGGGTTTTATCTCTGTTAATTTTGACACTACGTATTTATCACCTACGGTAAATATCTGATCTGATACATCACCTTTTTCAGCTTTAAATGCCCATTTCACTACATCTCGTGCATTGTCTAAGCCGGCAAGCGTGTTAGCTGTTCCATTAATATCATCAGCTTTTTTAATGGTTAAACCTTCTTTTTTTGCCTCGTCAGCAAAATTATCTTTATTGGCCGTACTTAAAAACGATTGCGCCTTGTTATATGCCGCAGTTTGAGTTTTGCTGCTTGCGATTAATGGCTTATCAACAACAGCTACCTTAACTACTTTGGATGATCCCTTTTGTTTTTCTATCTGTAGTATATGTACACCAAATTGAGATGTGAAAACTTTCAGATCGCCAGGTTTACCGTTAAAGGCGGCATCTTCAAATGTAGGTATCATTGCTCCGCGGCCAAACGTTCCCAAGTCTCCACCCTTATCACCGGAAGCCTTGTCAACTGAATAGGTTTTTGCCAGTTCTGCAAATGATTTTCCGCCTTGAATAAGTTTTTTGATGGAATCAGCTTTAGCTATTGCTTTATCTAATCCTCCCTCAGCGGTAGGGTTTAATAAAATATGTCTGGCTGTTACAGAATCCGGACCAATACGTGAATCAATTAATTTGGCAATTTTATAAGAACCATCTGATAAATAAGGACCGTATATAAATCCCTTATCAGCACTAAACATTACAGAGTCAAGCGATGGATCCATCTGGCCTTTGTGTTGATATATAAGCGGTGATTTTGTTTCTGAATTTATCTGTACGAAAAGCGAATCATTAGAAGAAGCTTTAAAATCAGGTATCAGTTTTTCTACCTGAGTTTTAATTGCTGCAGAATCTTCTTTTGAAGGAGCCGCGTTAAAACTTACATAATCAATACTTCTCAGTTCCTGCTCGTTTTTAAATGCTGACTTGTGTTCGTTATAATAAGTCGTATAATCGTCATCAGTTAATTTAATCTGACTATCAGGTACGGATGCATAATCAATATTGGTATATTTAAAGTTAACCAATTTGTTTTTGGCCATATAATCATCTTTAGCATCTAATGAGTTTACATATAAGCCTCCGCTAACTAATGACATATATTTTTGAATCTTTTTACTCTCTAAAACCTGAACTACGAAATCATTCCAGGCAGATAACTGTGCAGGATCAGCACCGGGGCTTTGCAGATAACTTAAAAATTGGTTAAGCTTCGCTTTGTCGAATTCACCTGTTTGAGGATCTGAAAATTGCCTCGCTATTTGTGGATCTGGATTATTGCCGGATATCATGGATTGACTTTCGGCTTCACCAACAACAATACCTAATTTGTTTACCTGTTTATTTAATAATTCTTGAGTCAGTATCTGGTTCCAGGTGGTTTCCTGCAAATAACTGGTGATTTGAGGAGTAATTTCCTGACCCGATTGTTGTCTGAATTGCTGTGTCGCCTGATCCAGTTTTTTACTAAAATCAGTATAAGTAATTGTTTCACCGTTTACTTCGCCAATTTCATTAGCGTTACCCTTTAGAAAAGAACTGCCTGATTTTATTACTTCGCCTGCTATAAACGCTAAAAGTGCTAAACCAATAACTATTGCGAGAATTTTTCCCATTCGCTCCCGCAAATAACCCATTATACCCATATTTCTATATATCTATTTATATTTCTAAAAAAGAGGCGCAAGATACAATTTTTACTAAAATACTATAACATAAAAATTTGTATGCTGCATTTAACTTATTGTGTCAGATCGTCATTCACATGCAAAACTCCGGTTGTGTTTTGGAATTTAGGGTGATGCAGGCCTTCATCACTGGTAAAACTGCTTCCCCGCATTATATCCCCACCAACCCTGGTCATTTCCACAGGTTTGTTGGAGAATATTTGTTTTTTGGTTTGATCCCATATCAGTTCATCAGATTTGTATACGGTGCCTTCAGTATTTGTGGCCACTACATTCTTATGAAATTCAATAAGTTTTTTATTTTCGTACTGAATAGCCGAATCTGCCACTATGTTTCCTTCAATTTTCAGATCGCCGTTGTAAAATATCACTTTTACACCCTTTGGCATTATCATATAAGGGTTCTTTTCCACCTTATAGTTTATCATTAAAGGAGTAGTTAGTTTGGCCTTTACTTTCGCGGAGTCACTATAAATAACTTCAACTCCGGTTGTTCGTTCTATAGGCTTGGTAGCATCGGCGGCGGCTATTTCCTTTACCTTATTTATGTCGTTTTCACACGCAGTAAGAGCAAATAAGCCTATAGTAACGGCAAATCCGTAAGTTTTTAAAAATTTAATTTGACATTGCATCAAAAGTAAATTTAATCGAATTTATATCGCTCGAACCACTTGTCATTTAAGGTGAATGAAACATGCAGATTGACGAAACTTTCTTTTACTAACTGATTGGCTATGGTTCCGCGCTTCCCTATCTCTGCTGAAATGTTGATTTTATAATAACTCCGGTTGTTTGGCCTTAAAGGCAACCCTACGCCAAATGTTGCAGCGTAGCTTTTAATGTCTGTATTGTTTGCATGAATGTAGGTGTCATCCAAAATAACGCCCAATCGGTAGTCGACCCTTGAAAAATATCCGTTAATAGCATTAATATTAGGAGTGAACTGGCCGCCGATATTAAAGGTTTTGCTGTCTCTTAGCCCTTGATTCTCGCCGCCGATAGTCAGGTTTGACCATTTACCCATAGTATAGTCGGCGCCTACTAAGTATTTACCTTCGTCCTGAAATGATATACCAAAATGATTGATTTGTGGTAACTGAATTTTTGTTTTAGCATTTTGCCTGTTAATAATGCTATCAGTAGGTACACCCTCATTGCCACCCGCATCGGTAAAATAACTGCTTACTATATAACTGTTTTGGTTATTAAGTTTAGTATTTGCCGAAGCAGAGTATCCGAAAGTAAGGTGTTTCCTCAAAGAAAAATCTACTGAATATTGGATACCGTAATCATAATTTAATCCACCAACACTGTTGCTTTCTTCTATCCTGGAATTTAAATTGCCGTAAACCGGAATTTCTGTAGACTGCGATTGTTTCAGGTTGCCAAAAATGTATGAAGCGTTAGCTCCTATGGATAGATGAGAGCCTATGCCAAAGCCATATCCCAAATACAGTTTTGATAATCCACCGTCTCCGCTATATATATAATTAACGGCATTCGTATCTGCAGGTAAACCTGTACCAAAACCGGAATTTAACACCTGCCTGTAGCTATACCCCAGTTCACTGTAGGGTAAAAGACCGAAACTTAATGCCGAACGTTTTGAAACCGGAATGCCAAAAGCTATATGATTAAGTCTGAAACTTGTGTTGGTTTGATCTGTCTGCCCAACTTTACTAAGTGTGTTTATTTTGGAGTATAAGCCTACATCAATTGCAGTAAGCGTAATTTTTGAATAGGATGCCGGATTTAAGGGATTTATTATGCTAAAACCGTTAATACTGTTGGTGGCTGTGGCAATACCTCCCATGGCAACATTCTGCGGTAATACAGACGGTATAATGTCTCCTATACCATATTTTGAATATGGAGAACTTGTTGTTGATGTAGACTGCGCACTTACGGTGTAGGTAACTGTCGTCAATAAAAATATTATTGTAGCCTTTATATATCTAATCATTATGCTGTTGTATCGCTGCGTTTAATCCTTTTAGAACCAAATGGGGCTCATTTTTAATATAGGGGGCAAAGATGCTATTTTTCAATAGAGTATCAAAAAAAATACCGTCGCCCCCGCTTAGTATAATATTGTACTGTTCTGCTGCTTTTGTATAACTTTCAATAAAACCTTTCAACTCATATTTTATCCCGTTTTGCACACCTGAAATTATAGCAGATGTGGTATCGTTGCCATATATTGCTGTAAAAGCCGCGTCGGCAATAATAAGTGGTAAAGCATCAGTATAATGGTTTAATGCATTAAAACGCATATTTAAGCCCGGCGATATACTGCCACCTAAATAATTAGCATTACTATCTATATAATCATAAGTGATACAGGTACCACCACTTATTATAATGTTATTTTGTTGCGGATATAGATAATGGGCGCCAATAACAGCAGCAAACCTGTCTGTACCTAAAGTATCAGGTGTTTTATAGTAATTATTCACTCCTGCTGGTATTAGGCTGTTAAAATATATTACAGGGTGTTTTTTTTCCAATTCAATCTGCCAGGATTGTTTTTCCTTTTTTACCGATGAAGTAATAACTTTGGTTATTACATGTTCATATAAAAGATTGTCAATACTTTCCGCAGTTAACTGCTTAGTCTGGTTAATAGTTAACAGATCATCGTTCTCAAAAACTGCCACCTTTGTAAAGGTATTGCCAATATCAATAACCAGGTTTGCCATCAGGCCTTTGCCAGTGCCAATATAGATTCAAAAATGACCAGGCCATCCTGATTGGCCAATAAAGCGTCGGCTGCCCTTTCCGGATGTGGCATAAAGCCAAATACGTTACGGTTTGCATTGCACACTCCGGCTATATTTTCGATCGATCCGTTAGGGTTACACTCACTTGTAATATTACCGGCTTCGTCACAGTATCTGAAAAGAACCTGATCGTTATCGTTAATGGATTTTAAAACATCGGTATCAGCAAAATAATTGCCCTCGCCATGCGCAATTGGTATTTTCAGTACTCGCTGAGCGTCAATTTGCCGTGTAACTAAAGAGTTTGCGGTTTGTGCTTTCAGATAAATATTCCGACAAATAAACTTCCGGTTTTTATTATGTAACAAGGCGCCCGGTAACAGGCCCGCCTCGGTCAATATCTGAAAGCCATTGCATATACCCATTACATTGCCGCCTTTACCTGCAAACTGTATAACCTCCTGCATAATAGGAGAGAACCGGGCGATAGCGCCGGAGCGCAAGTAATCGCCAAAAGAGAAGCCGCCAGGAAGTACAATAAAGTCAGCACCCTGCAGGTCATGGTCTTTATGCCATAACCGAACCACCTGCTGGCCCATTATATTTTCAAGAATGTGGATGATGTCTTCATCACAATTGGAGCCGGGAAATATTACAACGCCGAATTTCATGGTACAAAACTAATATATAAGCCGAAATTTGAACGAATGTAAAAGTTAAAAAGTGTTAAACTGAAAATATATTATGCTGAATAACAATAAAGCATATAATGTTTCATAAAACCATTTAACTCCGGCATTAACAAAGTAATACGAAAAAAACACCGATGCAGGTACAGCACACAGCAAAAAGTGGTTGATCCGAAAATCGGATTTTACATAAAAGGATAAGCCTGTAATTAAAAAGATGATGAAAAGCAACTGAAAGGATTTGCGTATTTGCACATAGCTTTTATAAAAATTTTGCTGAAGCTTAAAAAAGTATAATATCAAAATAAGTATCACGGGTGCCAATACGATGTAGTTGTAGTAATTGATATTGATACGATTCGGGAACTTTGTGCCCAAAGGTTTCCATATATTATAAAAACTGGTCAGCCTGTTATTTAAATAATAGAATACTGCTAAAAAGAAAAATACTGTGGCAAAGCCTAATATTGCCGATATCCATTCCCGCCAGTTTAAAGGTTTAAAAATTACCAGCGCAATCCAAATAGCTAAAAATAAATAGATGAATGGTAAGTAAACGAGTGACCCCAATGCTACTATGATTCCCAGATCGTAGGAAGTTGACTTAGCGTCAGAACTTTTGTAGAAACTGAAAAGTTTGAACAACATCCATATAACGAAGAAATTACTTATTAACGGAGCGCTTAATATAGCAAAGGGAGTAAACAAGCTTGAAATAGTTACATACATTAAAGCGGGTAAAAAGGTTGACCTGCCTAATAAATTGTAGCTGTTTACCAAATGATTGATTAATAACGCTTGCCCAAGAACTACTACGCCGGCCAGTAACATATTTAAGAATGGTGGGAATGAAAGTTCATACGCCGATGGTACTAACAGCCGGGCGAAAGGCTCCACAAATACAAAATTTAAGTTATCCGGTAACTGAAAAATATAACCTATACGCAGTGCAAATAATAATATGACAAGCCATAAAATGTTGAGCGGATTATAAATTTTGAATATATTAACCATAAGGGCTTGCTTGTTGCGACAAAATTAGCAGAAAAACCGTGTATGATGCAACAGAGATTATTGCCATGCGTATTGCTTAACCATGTTGTCAACGATCTGCGCTGTCTCATCCGGGAAATTCACTTGGGCAGGTTTTGGAGCGGCCACCCAATTATTAATACGGGAAACAAACCCATCGTTTATGGTATCAACAACGGTTACCCCAAGTTTTGATGCCGACAAAGCATTGCATTGCTGCTCGTATTGCCCGCGCATGGGTATCATCATTACCTTTTTGCCTAAGAATAAAGCTTCTGCAGGCCCTTCAAATCCTCCGCCGGTTAACAAGCCTTCGCAATTAGCCAAACTGTTATTAAAACCCTCATTGCTGATAGGGAAGACCTGGACATTTCCTTCCTTATAGGTGCTTTTTTGTCTTTTTGAAAAAACGTGCCACTCTGCGTCAGTTGTTTTGCTTAAATGCTTTACCAGGGTTTTATCGCTATAGGCGGGTAAGTAAACACTGTAATGGCCTTTATTTCCGGTTACCGTATTGCGTATATCACTGCGAATAACCGGGGTATGAATAAAATCATCGTACCGTTCAAAATGGAAACCGATATGGTATGTAGTGGGCGAATAATACTTAAACAGCCACTCTGCATAATTCCATTTTGCGGGCCGGGGCGTTTTTTTGGAAACAAATGAACATTGATGGCTTAAAGAAACAGATGGTATGCCCTGTAAACGACAGGCCCAGGCACTTACAGGTTCAAAATCATTAATAATGAGATCATATTGTTTTAGGGGGATGCTATGCATATCCTTCCATAACTGGCGCAGGTTCATTATTTTAAAAGTAGCCCAGTTATCCACTCCGCCATTTTTGCCGAACACAAAGCTAAACCCATGAAATTTATACTTTAATGGTTGCGAAAGACTTACCTCTGCCTCGGTACCGCTTACCAGTAGATCCACTTCGCCATATTGCTGTAATAGCGGTACAATTTCGCGGGCACGGCTTATATGGCCATTTCCTGTACCCTGTATACCAAACAATATTTTCATGCGGTTAGAATTGCGGGCAATTTAGTAAAGAAAATGTTTCGGAGGTTAAATTAATCATCAAATAAGGGCAATCGGATTGATCGAAGACAAAAAGAGATGAACCCGGAACCATTATCATACCAAATTTAATGTATGAGGTTTTCTCGCCTGTTCAGCATTAACAATTTGCGTGGATATTTAAGATATTTAATGCGGCTCCTGCCTGAATCTTTCCAGTAAACTTTTCACATCCAATTTGGCATCCAGATCTTCCGTATCATGAGTGTCGTCATCATCAGTATCATTATTAAAGTCCGCTGCCTGATAGGTAAATATTTTCCAAGCACCGTCATTATATTCCAGCGCGGAAAGGCTTTCAACCCAATCACCCGAATTAAGATACAGTACCGATCCGGTTTGTTCAGTTGATTGCATTTCCCGGATCTCGGCATGGTGTATATGGCCGCATATTACGTAACTATATGCTTTTTCTACAGCCAGGTCGGCCGCGGTCTGCTCAAACTGGTTAATGAATTTAACGGCGTCTTTGAATTTAGCCTTTACCTTTTGCGAAAAGCTCATCTTTGGTCTGCCTAAAGCGGTTAAACACCAGTTGGTAAAGCTATTGATGAGTATTAAGGTGTCGTAACCTATGGCGCCTAATTTGGCCAGCCATTTGGAGTGCTGCATAGTAACATCAAACACATCCCCATGAAATATCCAGGCTTTTTTACCGTCAATATTCAGCACTATTTTGTTAAGCAGTTGAAAAGTGCCCAAATTAAAATCGGCAAACTTACGCAGCATCTCATCATGATTGCCCGTTAAGTAATATACGGGGATGCCTTCTGTAACGAATTTAAGTATGCGGCGCACCACCTTCATGTGCGATTCGGGCCAGTAATTTTTACTGAATTGCCATATATCAATTATATCGCCATTCAGGATGAGCATTTTTGGCCTGATGCTTTTTAAGTATTTAAGGAGTTCCTTAGCATGGCAACCATAGGTACCTAAATGCACATCGGATATAATTACGATATCAACTTCTCTTTTTGCCATTAAACTTTGGGGGCTATTTTTTTGGCCGGTAATTTAAACCGGAAGAAACCTCTGATACCGGGCAGCAAATGGTTATTCGTCGTCTTCGTCTTCATTAACCTTTAGCTCGTAAGGGCTTAAATAAAATACTCCTAAAAGTACCAATAAGCCTATTACAAACAAATAAGTAAATTCAAAATTCATCTTTACTGGGTTTTTACAAATATCAGACTATCAATTTATTTAATTGTTAAGACTATGTTAAATGTAAAAGGTTACTTCAGTGCCGAAATTATTTTTAAATGTGCATAACATCATAAAAACAGCACTTAAAAGGCTAACGGTTTATAGCATTAAAGTTAACTCTTTTAAATGGGTGATCTGTGCAGGTACATCTTCAGGTTTTTCCACATTTAAAGGGTTAAAGTAAATGGCATCCATGCCAAAGGCCAAAGCGCCGCGAACGTCGGCTTCAATGCTGTCACCTATCATCAGGCTTTCGTTTTTTGCAGCTCCTGATGCTTTTAAGGCATATTCAAAGATGGCCTTGTCGGGCTTGTTCACACCTACTACTTCGGATATAATCACCTGATCGAAATACCGGATGATATTGGTGTTGGTAACTTTATATTCGGTAGACTCCTTAAAGCCGTTAGAAATTAAGTGTAACACATATTTAGCTTGCAGATAAGCAAGCGTTTCGTGCGCATGCGGGAAAAGGTTGGTTTTTGTAGGACAGAGCTTTACGTAATCATCCTCAAAGGCAAGCGGCATCCTGTCCGGATGTACACCCAGATCGATGAAGGTTTTTCTAAAGCGGGTTTCACGCAAAGTATCTTTAGTTATTTTCCCTAAATGATAATCGGCCCAAAGCTGATGGTTATTGCGCGTATAGGTTTCAATAAATATGTCCGCAGAGGATAGACCCAGTTCATGTAATTTGTAAGTGCCATAAAGTTCATGGAGGGTTTCTTCAGCATTTTTATCAAAATCCCAAATAGTGTGGTCAAGGTCGAAGAAGATGTGGCGGTAGGTTTTCATAGAACAGTAAAAATTTCATGTACACGTTTAGCAGACTATAAGTATTTAGTTGTTTATTCTGTGTATAAGTTCGTTGCCCGCTTCTGAAAATTTAATTTCAATTGACCCATTTTTCAAATTTATAAAGAAAAAAGCCTTACCCTCTATGACTGTTTTTTGTTTTGTATCGTAAGGTGGGGTCCAAAGGGGTGAGTTATTTAATAAATTTAATATTTCGTTAGTAATAGCGGGATTTAATTTATCACCCGAAAGTGATGGCGAAGTCAGTTTTCCTTCTTTTGTTATAACGCAAGTAACAATAACGCGTGCGGTTGTTTCATTAACATTTTTAAGTAAATTACTTTTTATATATTCTATAAAATTGGGGGGAGGAATAGCACTTTTAAAAGGTTCTTTAATATTCTGTTGTTTTATAATTTTACCATTTTTGTAAAAATCCAAGTGTATTAGCTGGCCTTTATTTCCTAAAACTTGCCATTCTCCTTGTTTCATATCATCAATATAATATCCTTTTATACGCACAACCGTGTCCTCACAGCTATAAGTTTGAGATATGCCATTTAATTTGTCTTCTACATAATTTTCAACTGAAAATTTCCGACCATTAGAACAAAATTGGATCCATTCTCCGTTTCTTTTACCATCAAAAAAATGTCCCACTTCGCTTAAATAAGTAGATGTATCCGTTTTAGGCAGGTTATCAGATTCATGCTCTGGTTTATAATAATAGAATGTGCCATGTTGAATGGAGAGATTTGGGTCTTTGAATTCACCGATAAGTAATCGCCTATTATACATCGTGAATTGATTGATCAACCAAGTGGTATCTGATTTCTTTTGATAAAAAATATACGATTTTGCATTAGACGAATCTGTACTAGCTCCATCACTATCAAGAAATATTTTAAGGGTTTGACCGTAGTTGTTTAAAATTGTGATAAATAATAAGAAAATTAATAGTATAAGTTTTTTCATGAATTTTCGTATTCGGTTTGATTTTGATATTTTCCAATTATTACACCTTCTCACCAAATGCCAGATCGCCCGCATCGCCAAGCCCCGGCACAATATAAGCCTTGCTTGTCATTTCTTCATCAACGGCGCAAACCCATATTTTAGCTTTCGGCAGGTTTGCCTTAATATGGGTAATGCCCTCGGTGCTGGCAATAACAGCTGCAATGTGTAAGTCCGTAATATTATATTGAGCCATCAGTTCTTTACAAACTATAACCAAACTTTGGCCTGTGGCCAGCATGGTGTCGCTAATTATTAATGTTTTGTTATTCAGATCAGGTGTGGAAATATGATCCACCTGTATATTGAATGCTCCGCTTTTTTTAACCTTACGACAGGCAGTAATAAATGCTGATTTCGACTGCTCGAAGAAGTTCATGAAGCCCTGATGAAAGGGCAAACCGGCACGTAATATGGTTGCTAAAACAGGTTGTATAACCGGCAGACTAATGTTTGCTGTACCTAAAGGTGTTTGTATTTCTTTGTTTGTGTATTGCAGGGTTTTACTGATCTCATAAGCAAGAATAGTTCCCAGCTTTTCCTGATTTCTGCGAAAGCGGGCCTTGTCCGACTGGATGTTTACATCCCTTAGCTCGGCCAAATAAAGGTTAGCTATTGAGTTGGTATGATTAAGGATAAATGGCACTGACATGTTAATATGTTTGCAAATTAAATATAGCTTATGTATACTGAAGCCGCAACCTTTGGGCCATAATAGTACACGTAGTTCCGAATTTGGAATTAATATGAACGTAAACCCTGTTGACATAGGGTTGTCATCATCGCTTGCTTACTTTGAAACTTGTATGTGAACATTGCAGGGTCAAAATCGTTACTAACTATTACAGATTAAGCATTAAATAAGTGTTAATCACTATTTTTGTATAAATGGATTTTAAAATAACATCTCAATATAAACCAACCGGCGATCAGCCCGAAGCTATAAGGCAATTAGTAGAAGGGGTAAACAACGGAGATCCTTTCCAAACCCTTTTAGGGGTTACCGGCTCAGGTAAAACGTTTACCATAGCCAATGTAATTGAACAAACGCAGAAACCTACTTTAATACTCAGTCATAATAAAACGCTGGCGGCACAATTATACGGCGAATTCAAACAATTTTTCCCGGAAAATGCTGTAAATTATTTTGTATCTTATTACGACTATTACCAACCCGAGGCTTTTATCCCGTCGTCAAATACTTATATTGAAAAGGATCTGCAGATAAATGATGAGATAGAAAAATTGCGCTTGCGTACTACATCCGCATTAATGAGCGGCAGGAGAGATGTAATAGTGGTATCGTCCATATCCTGCATTTATGGTATGGGTAACCCCGAGGACTTTGCCAACTCTGTTTTCAAATTTGCTGTGGGTACGCGTGTTAGCCGTAATGCCTTTTTGCATCGTTTAGTGGAAATATTATACGCCCGTACAACAGCCGATTTTAAGCGCGGAACTTTTCGTGTAAAAGGGGATACTGTTGATATTTTCCCCGCATATTTAGATTATGCTTACCGTATATCCTTTTTTGGTGATGATATAGAGGAGTTGAGCACTTTTGATATTACCACCGGGAAAACCATTGAAAAAATGACCCACATGGTAGTTTATCCGGCTAACTTGTATGTGGCCCCGCGTGAGCGTTTTCAGCAATCGGTTTGGGCAATACAGGAAGAGTTGGAAATGCGCAAGAAACAGTTTATTGATGATCAGCGGTTTTTGGAAGCAAAACGTCTGGAAGAAAGGGTTAACTATGATCTGGAAATGATACGTGAGCTGGGCTATTGTTCAGGTATAGAGAATTACTCCCGGTTTTTTGACGGGCGGCAGCCGGGTATGCGCCCCTTTTGCCTGCTTGATTATTTTCCGGATGATTACCTGATGGTAATAGATGAAAGCCATGTTACCGTACCACAAATTCGTGCCATGTATGGTGGGGACAGATCACGCAAAATATCGTTGGTTGAATATGGCTTCCGCCTGCCCGCGGCAATGGATAACCGCCCTCTTAATTTTCAGGAATTTGAGCGCCTTGCTCCGCAAACCGTTTATGTAAGTGCTACCCCGGGAGATTTTGAATTGGAAAAGTCAGGAGGGGTGGTGGTTGAGCAGGTGATACGGCCGACCGGATTGCTGGATCCGGTTATTGATATACGCCCGGTAATTAACCAGGTAGACGATTTACTGGATGAAGTAGACAGAACGATAAAAATGGGTGATCGCGTATTGGTAACAACACTTACTAAACGTATGGCCGAAGAGTTGGCGAAATATATGGACAGGCTGGGTATTAAGTGCCGTTATATTCACTCCGAAGTGAAAACACTGCAACGGGTAGAAATTTTAAGAGGATTGCGTTTAGGCGAATTTGATGTGTTAATAGGTATTAATCTACTGCGTGAGGGGTTGGATTTGCCGGAAGTGTCATTGGTTGCCATTTTGGATGCGGATAAGGAAGGTTTTTTACGGTCGGAAAGGTCATTAATACAAACCATAGGGCGGGCTGCAAGAAACGACAGGGGGCGTGTAATTATGTATGCCGATAAGATTACCGATTCTATGCAGATAACTATTGACGAGACAAATCGCCGCAGGGAAAAACAGGTACAGTACAATCTTGACCATGGTATAACGCCACGAACTGTCGGTAAATCCAGAGAAGAAATTATGGAGCAAACTTCGGTTGTGGACTTTAAGGGTGGTGTGCAGCAGGCTTATGTGGAAAATGAAGCAGTTACTTTAGCTGCCGACCCTATAGTGCAGTATATGACCAAAGCTGATTTGAAAAAATCTATAGATAATACAAAAAAGGATATGCTCGCGGCCGCAAAAAATATGGACTTTTTACTGGCAGCTAAACTACGCGATGAGATGTTTGCCCTGGAGAAAATGATCGAAGAAAAATTCAGTTGAATTAAAAATTGACATTCATATTTAAATCCGATATTAATTTAACCACTATTTTTGAGTAAATTACGAATTCTATCAGCGTAGTGTTAGCTGTACTTTAAACTAAAGCAAACATTTTTTACGTTATAATATTATATTTGTAAGCTTAATTTAAACCCAATGATACTTATACGTTTTCTTATCATATCAATTTGTGTATTATATATATTACGCAGTATTGTACGTATATTTTTGCCAATGCTTTTTCAAAGTGTGGTAAATAAGGCGCAGGATCAAAGTCGCCAACAGCAGAATTATCAGCAAAAAAGACCGGATGGACGTGTTAAAGTTGACTATGTACCAGAAGGTAGAAAAAGTAGTGTCCCTGATTCAGAAGGTGAATTTGTGGATTATGAAGAAATAAAATAATATGCTTCCTGAAAACCTGTATAAGCGGCGGCGGAACCATAATAATACGCCGCCAACATTACTGCTTATTATTACCAACAGTATTGTTTTGGGTGTGCTTTTTCAAGCCTTTAGTTCATGTGACAGTATCAATAATTTTTTTTGGATAGCTTTAGGTGTACTTGCCTTATATAATGTTTACACCATTCGTAAAAATCGTGAGGAATACAATAAGTTAAATATTGCTATTTATATAGTTAGTATTTTAATTATGGTAGTCCTTTTTTATTTTTTAAGTAAACAACAGCATAACTGCTAATAAAAATTCTCCTGAAAACTTAAGTTTCTATTCTCATTCAAATTTCTATTTTTGAAGAATAATCATCCCTTTAAATAATTTAGATGAACAACTGGATTAAACGTAATGGCACCCATCTTGCTGTTATTGGAATTTTTTTAGCTATATGCTTTTTCTTCCTTACCCCCGCATTTCAAGGTAAAACCTTAGGCCAAAGCGATGTGATAGGAGCACAATCCACTCAAAAAGAGATAATGGATTACCGTGCAAAGGATACTACCATATTATGGACCAACCAGATATTTGGCGGTATGCCTGCTTTCCAAATATGGGCACCCTATCCTGATAACATAACAACACATATTATAGCTGCTGCAAAAGCCGTGTTTCCAAATCCTGTTGATACGGTTTTAATCCTTTTATTAGGCACCTATTTTTTATTTACGGTATTAAAGTTAAACCCCTGGCTGGCAGCAGCAGGTGCAGTGGCCTTTACCTTCTCATCATACAATATTATTCTTCTGGTTGCAGGGCATTCTAACCAGGCATTTGCTATTGCTTTTTTTGCACCAATACTTGCAAGTATAATTTTAACATTAAGAGGTAATTATATAGGAGGAGGCGCGCTGACCGCCTTTTTCCTGGCGATGGAGATAAGAGCTAACCACGTGCAGATGACATACTATCTGATGCTGGCAATCTTCATTCTGATAGGTATAGAATTATACCATGCTGTAAAAGGTAAACGTACTGCGGCTTTTTTGAAAGCATTGGCTTACATGGCTGGTGCAACATTATTAGCCCTTGCTGTAAATGCGTCTATTTTATGGAGCACCTATGATTATGGAAAAGAAACCATACGCGGGAAATCAAACCTTACACAAACTACTAATGAGCCAAGTAACGGACTTGATAGGGAGTATGCATATCAATGGAGCCAGGGTGTTGGTGAGTGTTTTACCTTTTTAGTGCCGAATGCTTATGGAGGTGGCAGTGGCACAGAAAGACTCGATAAAAATTCAGCTACGGCCAAAGTGTTTCTTTCTAAAGGCACACCCGAAGATCAGGCAGCAAACTATGCTCAGCAAATATCTTCATCTATACCGGGTATGACAACTTATTGGGGTAATAAACCCGGTACCGGCGGGCCATACTATTTTGGGGCAATTATTTGCTTCCTGTTTGTTTTCGGTTTAATAATAGTTAGGAGCCGGTTAAAGTGGTGGCTGTTAGCGACTGTACTTTTAACGATGTTTCTTTCGTTTGGTAAAAATCTGCCATTTCTATCAGATATATTTTTTAATTATTTCCCTCTTTACAATAAGTTCAGAGCTGTTGAATCTATACTTGCTGTAGCAGGTTTATGTTTTCCTATCCTTGCATTTTTGGCAGTACGTGAATTGCTGGAAACAAAAGACAAAAATGTATTGGTGAAAAAATTGATGCTTGCCTTATATATTACAGGCGGCATTGCTTTAATACTGGTTATTTATCCTGAATTATTTTTAAGTTTTCATTCTGCCGATCAGGCTACCGGTATCAATTACCTTACCCAGGTATTTAAAGGTGATAGTACCTTAGCCAATGAAGTAGCAAGTGCGATAGTTAAGGACAGGATATCACTTGAACGCGCTGATGCTATACGCTCACTTATATTCATTTTAGTAACATTTGGCTTATTATGGGCATTTATAAAACAAAAAGTAAATGTAACGGTAATGTCCATCGGGTTATTTGCCATAACACTTATTGATCTGTGGCAGGTAGATAAACGTTATTTAAAAGATGAGATATTTCAGGATAAGGTAGAGGCCAGTCAGGTTGTGGCTCCACGTGAAGTAGATCAGATCATCATGAAAGACCCTGACCCTGATTTCCGGGTGTTTGATGCCAGCGCCGATTTCAGATCTGATACATTTAATCCATTCTTTCATAAATCTATCACCGGTTATTCTGCGGCACGCCTGAAAAGATATGAAGAATTATTTCTGAATCAGTTTACAAAAAGCATAAACCAGGACGTACTGGATATGTTAAACACCAAATACATCATTACTACAGATCAAAAATCCGGGACGGCAAGCATGCATGCTAACTCAACCGCTTGCGGACACGCATGGTTTGTAAATAGTGTAAAATATGTAGATAATGCGGATGAGGAAATGCTTGCCATAAGCAGTTTCGATCCTAAAGACGAAGCAATGGTGGACAAGCAATATAAAAGCTTAGTAGAAGCCAAAACTTTAGGTGCTGATGCTAATGCCACTATTGATCTGGTTAGCTATAACCCCGATCATTTAGTGTATCAAAGCAGTTCTGCAGCTAACAGGGTAGCAATATTCTCCGAGATCTATTATAGCAAAGGGTGGAAAATGCTGATAGATGGCGTAGAACAGCCTTATTACCGTGCAGATTATTTATTGCGTGCGGCTACTATACCATTGGGAAATCACAAAATTGAATTTATTTTTCATCCGGCTTCTTATTACACAGGTGAGACCATTTCACTAATTGGCTCTATCTTGTTGATACTGGCTTTAGCGGGCGCTGTGTTTAACGAAGTAAGAAAGAAAAAGCCTGCAATTAAATAGGCTTGAACTGAACATAAAAAGAGGGGAGTAGATGTTACATCTACTCCCCTCTTTATTTTACTGGCCTATAGTTTAATAAAAAAAATTAATCATTAGTCTTTCTGTTGAGCATCCAATACCAGCCTAAATTTAAAGCAATGATAAAGTGATTAAACATTGTAGGCAATAATCCGTAATGTTTTTTCATGATGGCAAATCGCTCCAGCAGGCTTTTGCGATGTTTTAGTTTCGACATACCTCCAACAAGATATTTAGCCACGAAACCGTCAACCTTAATTATTTTTTTGGCTTTTTTAGCGGCCTTAATTATCCAGTCTATATCGGCACTTAACTGATAGGCAGTGTCATATGGCTCCACTAAAGCCCTTTTTATATATATAGCCTGATGGCTGACACTCATGCCGAGTTTGAAACTTCGCCAGTTAAATTTATCAGGAGCCTTATGCCGCCGCTGTCCAAGACTTTCCCGCTCACGGTTAACCATTTCTGTTTCTCCGTAATAGATATCTGCATCATCGCCGCTTTTAAATACCGTTGAAACTGTGTCAGAAGAATAGAATTCATCTCCTGAATTCATAAATATAATATAATCGCCTGTGGCAAGTTTTAATCCTTTATTCATGGCATCGTAAATACCATTGTCTTTTTCACTTGCAAATTTGCTTATGCCACTTTGGTGTTTTTTGATCATATCTAAAGTGCCGTCGGTGGATAGTCCGTCTATCACGATATATTCAATAGCCGGATAGTTTTGATTAAGTACGGAAAGCAAAGTTCGCTCAATATCCTGAACATTATTGAAAACCACTGTAATTACTGACAAGGTTGGTTTTTTCATGCATCTATTCCCCTTAACATACTGCGATAAAGATCGATGTATTGCCCTGCAACTTTCTCATTGTTAAACTGGCGTAAAACCTTATTCCTGGCAGCTTCTGATAAAGTAGTCTCATTGCCATTTTGTAAAAGATATATGATGCCGTTTGATAAATTCTCTGCCGATTTAAATTCGGCAAGGTATCCGTTTAATTTATGGTCTATCATATCCGGTATTCCGCCTGTATTAAAGGCAACAACCGGTGTGCCGCAGGCCATCGCTTCCATAATGGTATTAGGTAAATTATCCTCTACAGAAGGCAATAAGAAAACATCTGCCATGCTGTATATTTCAGCCAGATCGCTTGTTGAAGTAATTATATTAAGCTGATGTACCGGGAACGGAATAACAGTAGTGTCAAATCTTTTATTCTTTCCAAAAATCACAACTTCCACGCTATAGCTTTCGGGGTGGTTATTCTTCAAATGCGTAAGTGCTTCAACTAAATAACTTAAACCTTTACGCCTGTCGGCAATATTGGCTGCCCCAAATAAAATTATTTTAGCGTTAGGTGTTATTCCCCATTTTTGTCTGGATATTAGCTTACCCTGGGGCGAAAAAATATCGGTATCAATAGGGTTAGGGATGGTTTGAATGCTGGCTCTTTTTAGTAATGAACTTTGCCGGGCGACATTCCCAAGCCAATGGCTGCATGTTACAAAGGATATTTGATCGGTATTTTCGAGCATTTTACTTTTGCGCAACCAGCCGGTATGCGAAAGGTCATTTTCATCAGGGCGACGCAAAAAGTAACAATTACCGCATTCATATTTAAAATGATCACAAATGCCTGCATAATGACAGCCGCCCGTAAAAACCCACATGTCGTGCAGAGTCCAAACTATTGGCTTGTTAAGGTTGATCAGTTTTTTCAGGTTTTTAACGGAGAGAAAACCCGAATTGGTCCAGTGAATATGCAAAATATCCGCTTCCCTTATAACGGCCTCCTCGCTAATATCAGTGCCTGCGTTCGCAGTTGAAAAAGCAAAGCGAACAGACCGGTCGCGCTCATGAAAAGCAATAAAGGGCAGTCGTTCGTAAAAGAAATTAAAATTTGATGCCGTTTTATCCAGGTAGTTTTTTTCTATTGTATATACATGGTCGTTGTTTCTTTTCTTATGCTGCACAACTAATGTGGCATCAATTGATTGCATTTGAAGCGCGTTTAATAATCGCATACAGGCTTCAGCAGCGCCGCCGCCGGCATCAGATGTATTTATTAAGGCTACCTTCATTTTAAGCAGATCATTTATCGGGGCAAGTATAATGATACTAAAATTAAAAATTTTACTTTTGACCACTACATATCTATAAATATGAAGTTTTAACAGTTTAAGAGACGGTAAAAAAATGAACTTTTTCGCCTACATATTCCAGGATTGGAGTGCCAACCGTGGCAATATAAAAGCACAGATAGTTCTGTTTATGTTCAGACTTGTAAATGCGATAAACAAGTACATGTTGTTAAAGATCGTCTTCTTCCCATACCTTATGTTTTATCGTTTTTTTGTAGAGTGGGTGTTAGGAATTGAACTTCCCCGCAAGCTTGTAGCAGGTAAGGGCCTGGTGTTTTATCACGGGCAAGGCCTTGTGGTAAATTACAAAGTAACATTGGGCGATAACTGTGTGCTCAGAAATGGGGTAACAATAGGGCATAAAGAATTTACAGACGGCAGTTTAAGTAACCCTCCGCGTATAGGCAATAATGTAAATATTGGCGCTAACGCCAGTATTATTGGAGATATTACTATTGGAAACAATGTGTTAATAGGTGCAGGCGCTGTTGTTGTAAAAAATATACCTGATAATAGCATCGTTGTTGGTAATCCGGCAAGGATATTACCAGGTAAAGAAAATTTTAAAAATCCGGAAGATATTTAATGGAGAACAATTTAACCGACCGTTCCTTTTGGAAAGCTTTTTGGGAATCAAGGATAGGATTGATATTTAAGCTAAAACCAACCTATATATTTGGAGATATTTTAGGTAAAATAATAGCTGAAAAAAAAGTTAAAACGGCAATAGAATTAGGTGGTTTCCCCGGGTACTATGCTATATATCTTAAGAAATATCAGCATTTAAAAACAACACTGCTTGATTACTTTATACATCATGAACTTGTTGAACAGCTACTTAAGGTAAATGGTCTGCAAAAGGATGATATAAATATTATTGAAGCGGATCTTTTTACCTATAAACCTATTGAACAATATGATATGGTGCTTTCTTTCGGTTTGATAGAGCATTTTAATGACACCAAATTTATTATTGGTGAGCACATTAAATTTTTAAAGCCCGGGGGGACGCTGTTTATTACCCTGCCTAATTTTAAAGCCGTTAATGGCTGGGTGCAACGCCAGTTTGATAAAGATAATTATGATAAGCACAATATTAACAGCATGGATCTTGATCTGCTTAAAAGCAGTTGTGAGCAATTTGGGCTAAGCAATGTTGAAGCTTATTATCACGGAAAATTCTCTGTATGGCTGGAAAATAAAACTGAACAAACCATAACTGCTAAGTTTTTAATGAAAGCTATTTGGCTTACAGGTAAAATAGCCACAAAATTGGTGCCTGTGGAGAGTAAGATGCTGTCTCCTTATATTGTGGTTAAGGCGACTTTATAAATAAAAAAGTCCCCGTATAACATACGAGGACTTTTAATGCAGTTGTTTTTTGCTTATACAATATAGTTCCACCCGTGGGTGTCTTCTTCTGTTCCATATTTGATGGCATTCAGCGTTTTGAATACGAGGTTAGAGAATTCTCTCTTTTCCGGGTCGTTTAAAAAGTATTCTTCTCCTTTGTAGCTTATAGAACCAACAGGAGCGATAGTAGCTGCTGTACCTGCTCCAAAAGCATCGGTAAGTTTGCCATTTTTTGCGCCTTCAATTATCTCAGCTACTGAAACCATTCTTTCTTCAACCGGAATACCCCAATCCTTAGCTAATGCTATCACTGTATCACGCGTAACACCATCTAAAATAGTATCCTTAGCTTCAGCGGTAATTAGTGTGCCGTCTAATAAAAACATAGCGTTGGCCGCGCCCATTTCTTCAATAAAGGCATGCTCTTTGGCATCCGTCCAAATTAACTGATCAAAGCCTTCTTCGGTGGCTTTACGGGCGGGCAACATTGATGAACCATAGTTGCCTGCTGCTTTCGCATAACCCATACCGCCTTCGGCAGCACGAGTGTAATGTGTTTCTATTTTAACCCGTAGTGCTTTTGAAAAATAAGGACCTGTGGGGCCAATCAGTACCATATATTTATAAGTAGAGGATGGAGCTACACCCAAATACGGATCGGTAGCGAACATAAACGGCCTTATGTAAAGCGCATGGTTAGCTTTTCCGGGTATCCAATCGCGGTCAATATCCACCAGAGCAGCAATACTTTGTATAAACATCTCTTCAGGTAATTCCGGCATACATAAACGCTCAGCGGATTTGTTGAAGCGTACAGCGTTCTTGTCGGGGCGGAAAATAGTAACTTTTCCATCGGCATGCTTGTATGCTTTAATGCCTTCAAAAAATGCCTGGCCGTAATGCAAAGATGAGATTGCCGGGCTTAACTCAATTGGCCCGTAAGGTAATATCTCAAAATTTTTCCATTCTCCGTCGGCATAATCAGCCATAAGCATATGGTCTGAAAAGGTTTTACCAAAGGGTAAATTATTAAAGTCCGTTTCGTTTAAACGAGAGTGATTTGTTTTAGTTATTTTTATATCCAGCGTTTCAGTCATGGCCATGTTGTAATTAATTTCAGAAAATGGCAAGTTAAATAAAATCAGATGATTTTTTATTTTTTTAAGTGCTACAGTTATAACAGTGTATTTACAATGTGATTTATATGAAATTTGTTTGTGTGAGATAATTTAACCTTCACTCACCACTTTTTCTACCCACGCTTTACCCCAGTTTTCTAATTCTTCTGCCGACCATAATGATGGGTAAAATATCCTTTTCTGAAAACGGGGAGGGAGGTACTTTTGCCAGTTTGTTCCGCCGGTTGCTTTAATCTCATCGGGTTCGCGGTTAAGATACCGTACTGCCGACTTATAGTGCGATAGAGGCCAGTTTACATTTACATTAACATCTAATTGTCGCAGTTGCTCAATAAGTGCTGTATTGCTTTCTCCTTTATAGGTTAACTGCTGTAAAAGCGAATTAAAATTAGTGTGAGTTACGCTATTGCCCAACTCTATAAATGTTTTGGCATATTTTTTCTCAAATTGTTTAAGTGTCAGCGTTTTCTTGCCTGTAGACAGTTCGGTAGCGCCAAACTTCCAATAAATATGTTCAAACTGGTCTTCAATTGTAGCATTGCGCATAGCCTCACGCTGATCTTTTGCTACAAGGTTAATGAAATCTGTCGCATATATCTCGATCAATCTATATTGCCCGGATTGAAACCCGCTTGCGGGTAATAATGACATGCGAAATTGCAGAAATTGCTCTTTCTCCATGCCATCAACCATGATCTCGAACGATTGAGTTAAAGCTTCAAAATAACGGTTGATACGTTTTAACCTGGCCGTAAAAAAATCGGCAGTTAAGGGCTGTGCCGCAACTATCTGTTTGCACTCATGTAACGAAAGCTTAAAATAAAGTTCCGTTATCTGATGATACATGATGAAGATCTCTTCGTCCGGAAACGGTGTTTTGGGGCTTTGCAGGCTTAAAAGGGTATCTAAATGTATGTAATCCCAATAGGTAAGAAAGTCGGCATGGAGCAAACCATCCAGATAGGATGTCATATCCTGCCCCATGGCTTCATATTTTTCCTGGAGCCGGGCCAGTCTTTCTTCAATTTCGGGTGAAAGGTGCATGCGGCAAATTTAAATAATAAGTAGCAGGAATTAATTTTGGCAGTTAGATAAAAATTAAAAACCAAAACAGGAACCTATTGTAACTATAAAACCTATAATGCATATTTGCAATGTATTAAGGGCGATGGTGTGCCGCCTATTTGAACCGCTGCAAAGCTGATGACGCCTACCCAAATAAGTTATTTATTATTTGTATGTAGGTTATGTTAAAAAATATTTTGTCGAAACAGTTCACACTCTTCAAATATCTTTTTCGTTGGACGCTGATGGTAATTCCGGTAGCCATTGCTGTAGGAAGCATGGTAGCCCTTTTTCTGTGGCTGTTAAAATGGGGTATACACTATCGCTTTAAACACCCCTGGTTGCTGTATTTATTACCGGTTGCGGGTATTTCTATTCATTTACTTTACAAGCTATATGGACAATCTGCCGAGAAGGGAAATAACCTGATCATTGATGAGATCCATCAGCCAGGAGCGGGTGTGCCAAAACGAATGGCTCCCCTGATTTTGATAACTACCGTAATTACTCATATGTTTGGTGGTTCCGCCGGGCGCGAAGGTAGCGCCGTACAGATAGGGGGCAGCTTAGCCAACTTATTTGGCGGATGGTTCAAGTTACAAGAAACCGATAAAAAGGTTATTTTAACTGCGGGTGTAGCCGCAGGATTTGGAGCGGTGTTTGGTACTCCGTTAACAGGTACTATTTTCGCTCTCGAAGTTATCGCCATTGGCCGCATTCAATATAACGCGTTGCTGCCTTGTTTGATAGCCGGCTTAGTTGCCGATGTTACGGTATCTGCCTGGGGAATACATCATACCCAGTATCATATAGATGTGGTTAATACCGGGCAGGATTTTTATGGGCATCACTTGCATACCGGAATTTGGTTGTTGATAAAGGTGATTATATCATCTGCTATTTTTGGTTTAGTAAGTTATGCTTTTGCAAAGGCAGTTCATTTAGTTAAAGATACCTTATTGCAATTATTAAAGATCAGTTGGCTGTTACCCATTTGCGGGGGGCTGATAATTATCGGGTTAACCCTTCTTTTAGGTAAACCGGATTATTTAAGTTTAGGAGTTGATGCAGAATACCCGGGTGCTATTACTATAGTTTCATCTTTCCAGCATGGGGGAGCAGCAGCCTTTAGTTGGTTATGGAAATTAATATATACAGCCATTACTTTAGGGACAGGATTTAAAGGAGGTGAGGTAACACCATTATTTTATATCGGGTCAACTTTGGGTAATTCCTTGGCCGAATTGTTTAACGCACCGGTAAGTCTTTTTGCGGCGCTTGGGTTTATCGCTGTTTTTGCAGGAGCAACTAATACGCCTATGGCGTGTACTATAATGGGGATTGAGTTGTTTGGCGGGGAACATGCCTTATTTTTTGCCGTAGCTTGTTTCACCGCATATTTTTTTAGCGGAGAGAGCGGCATATACGGATCACAGCGCGTTGCAATACCTAAAATTGACGGCATAACGTCGTCAAACGCCAAAAAATATGTAGCTCGCGTATTCTCTAAATATAAACTGTAAATCTTTATTGTTTCTTTGTTAAAACATATTTAAAGTCTATTGTTTATTACTAAACCAACGACTTAAGACAATGCAGATCAACAAAATACTTATCGGAGTAGATGAAAGTAAATTTTCTGAATACGCTGCAGCCTATGGCTTTGACATAGCACGTACCTTTAGTGCACATGTAGGTTTAGTTCACATAATTGAACCCAACGTAGCGCCGATAAATAGCACAGACACGATAACGGGGATGCCAATGCAAACATCAGGCATAGATGATATGGAGATGTTAAATATACAGGAGGATATGTCGGAAAATATAATTGAGCGTACTATAAAAAAATATGCCGGAAATTTACAGGTAACTCATTTTAATGAATATGGTTCAACTGCTGACAGTATAATTAGTTGCAGTAAGGAATTTGGAGCTGATCTTATAATAATAGGTACACACAATCGCTCAGGAATTGATCGTTTATTGATGGGTAGTGTTGCCGAAAGCGTAGTACGTAACTCACATATTCCGGTATTAGTTGTTCCCCTGCTTGCCGATAATTAATACAGTAGCCTGAATTTAATGGTATGCTCAATTGCTTTTAGTTTATTGAGCACCTCGGCATCATAACCGGTATTTACATCGGTAATTACATAGCCGATCTGAGCATTAGTTACTAAAAATTCGCCTACAATATTCATGTTATTGCGTGCAAACAGATCATTTATTTTAGCTAATATTCCCGGTACGTTCTTGTGGATATGAATTAACCTGTGAGAGTTATTGCTTCTGGGAGGTTGCAGATCAGGAAAGTTACAACTCATATGAGTTTTCCCTTCATTCATAAAAGCAATAACCCTTCGGGGGATAAAATCTACGTTTCTGGGGTTGTTTTTCGGGTCATCAAAAATAATAATGCCATTGGAACAGGCGGTTTCGGCTATTTTACGATTATTTATTTTTCCAAAGCAACCTATCACCTTAAGTTTGCCGGCATGTTCTAACTGTTCCGGAGTAGGCTGATTAGCATCATCGCAAAATAATACACCGGCTTCATCCAAGTATTTTTCTTCAATGCACTCCCGGTGCCGTATGTTATAGCCTTCTTTTCGCATTGCTGCTAATGCCTCCTCATTAACATTACCAACTACCAAACATTTTATACGGTTTTTTGGGTACGATATAGCCCGGGGCAGTTTATTTATGTATAAAAACTCATCAAAACTCGGGGTTATATGGTCAGCCTTTTCAGCTACGGATTTGCGTTCGATATTTTCAGTAAAAGCGAAAAATTTTTCGATCAATCCGGATTCTTTTAATTGAAAATCTGAATAGCCATCACCTATTCCAAAGATCTCTCCCTTCAGATCCAGTTCTCTTAATAATTTCACCTTGCCACCTTCCTGAGATAAAGGGTTTGACCGATCATAGCCAATTATATTGCCTTCTTCGTCAAATTCAAATGTGTTAGCGTAAATATTTTCTTTTTTAATATAATATTCGGTAACAACCGGTATAATAAATTCCTTAAATCCGCCCGAAACTATGAGCACCTGATCCTGGTGGTTTTTGAAAAAAATGGTATTACGGGAAAAGGAGGTGGATACTTTTTTCTTTAAATGTGTAATAAGCTGTTTTAAATGGTCGCGGTTGGCACAAAGCAGCCTAACCCTTGCCTGTAAACTTTCTGTAAATGACAGGCGACCTTCCATAGAAGCATTCGTAAGTGCTTCTATTTGTTTATAAATTTCCTCTCTGTCGGGGTGGTTTTTTAAGGAAATACGTGCAAGCTCATCTAAAGCTTCTACCTGTGTAAATGTGCTATCGAAATCTATTATGAAGTGCTGATCCATACGAGGCTATTGCAATGTGGAATTGCAAATGTGCGAAATTTGATTGAAAGCGTGTAAGGATAAGTTTTCACAATAGGAATGGTAGTGTTAAAAACCGCCACTGAGTCGTCCTAAAATAGGTTGACAGAAATTAATGATTTAAAGATAGTCCTTGTTGGTTAATACCTGCAAGGATTTTTTGTTGATGTACCAATTGTGGTGTTTGATAGTTTAGAGCCAAATGCGGCCTTCGACAGTTATAGAGTTCGATAGCGTCGGCGATCATTGCTGCGGCCTGTTGGCTATCTTCCGCTTTAACGACCAGGAACTCATTTTTAATGATACCGTTGATGCGTTCAGCTAAAGCGTTCTGATAGCAATTGTAACCATCGGTCATCGATGGAGTTATATGGTGTTTAGCCAATAACTGTTGATATTGTGCTGAACAATATTGTAAACCTCTGTCCGAGTGATGTATCAATGGCGCACTGATCTGCTCTTGTTTGACGGCCATTTGCATGGCAGCCGCCACGCCATCGGTATGTAAGCTGGGATGCAGATGATACCCTACTATTTTCCGCGAATAAGCATCTGTGACCAGGCTGAGATACGCTGTTTCGGTCTTGGTATCAATATAAGTAATATCACTTACCCACACCTCGTTAGGCCTTGTTGCTGCTTTTCTCCCTTTAAGCAAGTTGGGATATTTATGTAGCCAGTGTTTAGAATTCGTTGTTTTATGATAAGAATGCTTTGGTTTGATCAGCATATGCTCTGAACGCAGGAAATCAAATAAGGCGTCCCTGCCGATCTTTATCCCTTTACTCCTGATCTGCTTGCTTAACCGATAATACAGCTTACGTGTACCGAGCCTTGGTAAATGGATCCGTTCTTTAATGACATCTGCCTTTACCTGTCTAAGTTCCTGTAAACGCTTTTCTATGCGCTGTTGCTTCTGATAATAGCCCTGACGGCTCATCCCAAACAATCTGCAAGCCTTTGACAGGCTTACTATTCCTTTGGCTTTGAGCCTTTGGATTGTTTGGGTAAAGACTTTTTTGGCAAAGCAATGCCATGCTCTTTCTGCAGGATATCGAACATGGTCTTATAGATCAGGTTCCTGTCCTGTTCATCTTTTAAAGCTGCTTCCAACTGCTTGATCCGTTGTTCCGGGGTAAGTTCGCGATCGTTGTCCAAGGTATACTGTTTGGGTAATGTCCAGTCTAAGGTACCATGTTTCCTTAACCAAACCAATACCGTACTCCTGCCTTGGATACCATAATGCTTTTGAGCCTTTTTGTATGTAAGTTCGCCTTTTTCTACTTGCTGGACAACCTGCAACTTAAAAGCAAGGCTGTAATCGCGCTGACTGCGCCTGGGTGATTTGTTCATGCTTTTTTTCATATAAGTCAACTTTGGTGTCAACTTATTTCAGGACGCGACACACAAATACAAAAGGCCGACATTATATGGCCGGCCTTTTATAGTTTATTTAATTTACTATTATTCCTTTTCAGTTTTTGCTGTATCGTTTATTCCACCTTCAGCAATTTGTGTAAGTAAACTATCGGCATCTTTTTCTTCTTGCAAGGTGGCGTCAAGCAAGTCGGCGGCATCATTATAACCCAAGGTTAAGGCTAAAGTTTTTAAAGTGCCGTATGACGCTATTTCGTAGTGTTCAATTTTTTGAGCGGCAGAAATTATACCGGCATCACGGGTAAGGCTTCCTTTTTCTGTTTCGGCAACAATTTCGTCGCCTTCTTTTAACAAGCCGGCCATAGCTTCGCATTTAACGGCTACAGCCTTTTCATTGATGGAAGAAAACGCGTCTTCTAAACGTGTAATATGATTTTCAGTTTCTTCCAGGTGGTTTTGTATCGCTGTCCGCAGTTCATCAGAGGTAGCGGCCTTAGCCATCTTTGGTAAAGCTTTAGCGAGATGCTTTTCTGCCCAATAAATGTCCTTTAATTCATCAATAAATAATTCATTCAATGCTGATTCTTCTACGTTAGTTGTAGTTTCAGTTTTTTTTGTTTTTGTAGTTGCCATGATTGTTAAGTTTTATTTTAATCAATCAACACAACCATTAGCTATATGTTTTGCCTATTTTTATAATTTTTTAATTATAACGAATATATATATTGTGTTTAATGTGTATATATTAAGTTTGGATTTACTTTATAAACCTTGTTTATAATTATCATATAGATTTATTTGCCTTTAAATGCGGCTTTTTCCACGTGATCAGCCGCCACATAGCCTCTGCACTTAATAAGGTGCATAAGGCAAAAATAGCCGCCTGCACGGCCTTTGGCGTTGATGAAAACGCACCGGCAAGCGCTATGAAATAAACACTCACCGGTAATAACAGTAATAAACATAAGCCAGCAACATTAAGCGGTATTTTAAATGGCCGTTTAAGCTTAGGTGCAGTTATTCGGAGTTTAATTAGCGATATATATTCCAAAGAGAGGCCAGCTCCATAAACGGTGACATCAATTATCAGTAATTCCGCAAATGGCCATAATATCATGAAAGATACCACTATTGAGCATAGTATAATAGAAATGTAAGGTGTTTGATATCGGGAATGTAATATATTAAGTCGTTTGGGTAACAAACCATCGTCGGCCATTGCCTTGGGGACGCGCGAAACTGATAGCAACACAGCAGCATAAATTCCCAATGAACTTGCCATACCTCCGGCTGCTATTATAGCTCCCAACCATCTTCCGCCGGTTAAAATTCCTAATGCCGGGAATCCTTCTTCTGAAAATACGTCATAATTTATTCCGGAGCCCATTGCAACCACAACCGCAAAAAAATAAACAAGCATAACTAAAGCAAAGGCTGTAAATGTTGACGTAAGGTACGACCGTACAGGTTTTTCCACTTCTTTGGCATAAGTTGTTATGTTATCCCATCCTAAACAATTCCACATTACAGTATATAAAGCCATACCAAGCGAGGAAAAAGGAACCTGATCAATACTTTGAGGCGGAATGTGAATGGCCCCATTGTGATAAATAGCTATTATAAAAAGTATAATTAAAGGGGATAATACAAGTGCACCTAAAAAGAGGGAGACTTTACCTACAGGCATAATACCTAAAATATTCAATATTGCGGAAAGCCATATGATAACTATGCAAACCGGTATGCGAAACTCAATGATTCCCGGAAAGAAAAAGGATGCGTACGTTACAAATAACACCGGATATATGGCCAGATCTACAAACGTGTATATCCACGTCCACCAACCTTCGTAAAATCCTAAACGGTTACCTAATGCATATTTAACCCATTTATAATAACCTCCGGTAACCGGCATCATGCTGTTCAGCTCTATTACCGTAAATATTGCGGGAATATCCCATAGGATAGGCGTAACTAACAATATTAAAATAGCAGCGTGTTCGCCTGCATATGCCAGCAAAGGCTCTAAGCCATATGGCCCCCCTGAAACGGTGAAAAAAATAAGTGCAACAAGTTGAAATGGCTTTATTTTTTTGGTTATTACTGTTTGTTGCATGCGGCATAAAAATATTTATTTATCTCATTATTAGCTAACCTAAATTTTTATCAGATATGGTATGTAAACGATAATGAATACTGTTAATAAAATATTTTTCACCACGTGTAACGTATAATATAAGATATACGTCAAGGTATAAAATGTTTAAAAAGTATAGGCGCCATACTTAAGACATTGATAAACAATATATTTAATAACAAGGGCACTATGCCCATTTACTTATGAAATGAAAAAGAACATCTTAACCTTAATCGCAATTACGGCTACCTTATTTAGTGCCTGCAAAAAAGACAATTCTAACAATCCGGCCGACGGAAACTCAGCATCGTATCAACCATTTACCAATGGCTCAACATGGTCTTATAGAAACGAAACCAACAGTATACCCGGTTTTCCGGGGCAGGCCGAGGTGGATACTACGATTAACACAATGACCGCTGATACCAAAGTTTTTACCGGCAGAAAATTTCATCTTATTAAATCTGTTACAGGATCAGATATA
Organism: Mucilaginibacter segetis; assembly: GCF_016522075.1. Taxonomy (GTDB): domain Bacteria; phylum Bacteroidota; class Bacteroidia; order Sphingobacteriales; family Sphingobacteriaceae; genus Mucilaginibacter; species Mucilaginibacter segetis. Next base: position 389,188 of record NZ_JAEHFW010000001.1, read on the forward strand.
GTGGAGAATTACTTTGGCTTTGATAACCATGTATATTACAATCATAGTGTAGATGATCTGGTTGACGGCGAATTAGAACTGCCTTATCTAAATGAGGAAACAGCCATAGGCGGAACATGGATAGCTCCTTTACAATTTGAAGATGCGCCTGAATCACAGGCAAAAGGTACAATTGTAGAAAAGGATATTACCAAAGTTATTCTTGGTAAAACGTATAATAATGTAATCCATTCAAAGCTTGAATTGCAATCGAAATTAGACGGTCAATTTGTAACGGTTTTCACTTTCGATTTTTACGTAGCTAAAAGCGTTGGTGTTATAGCCGTTTATTCAAGTTACAATGGTAATCAGCTATCCAAATCAGAGTTGATAAGTTATAATATTAAATAGCAATATTTTTAATATTAAGTTCAACGGCCTGTGGCAATGCTACAGGCCGTTTTCGTTTGTAAGGCTTATGCCATAAAAACATGGTCACTCCTCATGGCAATAACGTATGTCCTATTTTTGAGTAATAATGCAAAATTTGAAAATTATGAAATTAAGTGTGTTAGATCAGTCACCGGTGAGGAAAGGATGTACGGCAGAACAAGCTGTGCAAGAAACTGTAGAGTTAGCTAAATATACAGATGAGTTAGGTTATCATAGGTTTTGGGTATCGGAACATCATAATACAAGCAGTTTAGCCGGATCGACCCCGGAAGTGCTGATAGCACACCTTGCGGGTCAAACTAAACAAATACGTTTAGGATCGGGCGGAGTAATGATGCCAAACCATAGTACGTTAAAAGTGGCCGAGAATTTCAGAATGCTGGAAGCAATATTTCCGGGAAGAATTGATCTTGGTATGGGACGTGCCCCCGGTACTGACAGGCTTACAGCCTCAGTACTTAACCCATCTAATCAGTTTAGTGAGCAAGATTTTCTCGAACAGATGATCGACCTGCAACATTATTTCCATGATACGGCACAACACGGTACCATACAGGCAAAAATAAAAGCTATTCCGCAGGTAAAAACGGTGCCCGAAATGTGGTTGTTAAGTTCAAGTGGCCAAAGTGGATTATTTGCGGCGCATTTTGGAATGGGTTTTTCTTTTGCGCATTTTATTAATCCAATAGGCGGCCCGCAAAGTGTAAAGATGTATCGCGAACGCTTTAAGCCGTCGCAAGATTTAACATCTCCTGAAGCTAATGTTGCTTTGTTTGTTTTTTGCAGTGATGATGAAGAAAAGATATTTCAGCACCAGGCGGTGATGGATCATCGTTTTATTCAGTTTGAAAAAGGTGGTGGATTATCGCCCCTCGGTTACGATGACGTGAAAGATGCCACTTACACCATAACTGAGCAAGAACGTATAAAATACAACAGGCAAAGAGTAATTACAGGCACACCGGACATAATAAAGGACAAACTATCCCGGCTCGCTAATGAATATGATGTAAATGAACTAATTGCTGTAACAATTGCAGAGAACTTTGAAGACAGGTTGAGATCGTATAAATTTTTATCTGATAGTTTTTTAATTAAAAATTAAAGCTGGCAGGGTAGTTGTATAGTTATTGTTATAAAAAACAATACTATGGAAACGATAGAAAAATCAATTGAAGTTTTAAATGACCTTATAGAAATAAATAATGATCGTATAGCCGGTTTTAATAAAGCGGCAAAAGATCTTGGTGAAGGGGACGCAGACTTGAAAGCTGTGTTTGAAAAGTTTGCAAACGACAGTCGTGAAAATGCAAAGGAACTATCTATAGCAATTAACCGGAGCGGGGGAGACGCTGAAACAGGTGTATCTGCAAGCGGTACTTTGCACAGGGCTTGGTTAGATGTAAAAGCTACATTTACCGGTGCAGATAGGAAAAGCATATTAGAAGAATGCGAACGCGGGGAAGATGCTATAAAAAAGGCATATCGTGATGCTTTATCACCAGATAACGGTTTATCTCCTTATTATAGCCAGCTGGTAGTAAAACAGCAGCAAATGATCAACGAAGGACACGATAAAATAAAAATGTTACGGGATAGTCAACTATAGTAATTATAAAAATTCTTATAATGCCACCTTTAAAGAAAGGGTGGCATTTTTTATCTTAAACATGCGGATTAAAAATCTGAAATCAGGTTTTAATCGTATATTTGTAACGATTATAAATAACACTACTACATTAAACAATATTTTGTGATTATACTGATTTTCTTTTTAGCCCACTGGTTTTTATCCCTGTTTTTCCAAACTTTCTTCCTTCATAGATATGCCTCTCATAAGATGTTTACTACTAACAAATTCTATGAGCGCACTTTCTATATCATGACTTATTTTTGTCAGGGTTCATCTTTTTTAAATCCACGAGCATATGCCATTATGCATCGCGAGCATCACGCTTACAGTGATACTGAAAAAGATCCGCATTCACCTCATTTTTTTACGGACGTATTTCAAATGATGTGGCATACTGTACTTAGTTATCGTGACCATATTAAAAGATTAAAAGAACCTGAAGAGCGATTCAAAGGAAATTATCCGGAGTGGAAATTTTTGGATTATGTAGGGTCTTCAATAGTATCAAGGCTCATCTTCGGATGCTTGTATGTAGCTTTTTATGTAGCTTTTGCAACTCATTGGTGGATGTTCTTTTTATTACCTATTCATTTTATGATGGGCCCGATTCATGGTGCAATTGTTAACTGGTGTGGACATAAATACGGTTATGCCAATTTTGATAATAATGATAAGTCAAAAAACACAACTCCTTTCGACTTTTTAATGCTCGGAGAACTGTTTCAAAACAATCATCACAAACGGCCTAATAATGCCAATTTTGGTGCTAAATGGTTTGAGATAGATCCTGTTTATCCGGTAATGAAATTAATGCACTGGGCGAGAATAATACGATTGCGAAAAGCTTATATATAAAACATATCAAATATTAAAAAAGGCGGGGTGTATTTTTTTATACCCCGCCTTTTTACTTTCAGCCATTAACCATTTAACCTATATTTGCCCTTCGTAAATAATTTTTATCCATGAAGGTATCTACACTCGCCCAAAATTTAAGCGGCTCCGAAATTATAAAAATAGCAGGCGAAATAAATGAATTGAAAAAACAAGGTCAAAATATCGCCAATCTTACTATCGGCGATTTTGATTCTAATATTTACCCCATTCCAACAGAACTGAAAGACGGAATAATTGCCGCTTACAATAGTAATCAAACCAATTATCCCCCGGCAGATGGAATGCTTAGTTTACGCAACAGCGTATCTGAATTGTTAAAGAGCAGATACCAACTTAAGTATGCGTCCAATCAGATATTGATATCAGGTGGTTCAAGACCGTTGATATATTCAACTTATTTAGCACTTGTTGACCCCGGAGATAGAGTTGTATTCCCTACTCCATCGTGGAATAATAATCATTATTGCGACTTAACGGGTGCTGAAGCAGTTTTAGTGGAAACACATGCGGAAAATAATTTTATGCCAACGGCAAATGACCTGAAACCTCATATAAAAGGGGCAACATTACTGGCGTTATGTTCTCCCTTAAACCCTACAGGTACCATGTTCGGTGAAAAAGATCTGGAAGAAATTTGCGATTTGGTAATTGAGGAAAATAAAAGCAGGGGAGCAGATGAAAAGCCTCTGTATTTATTATATGATCAGATATATTCACAACTCACTTTTGGTGAACATCAGCATTTTAACCCGGTAAGTCTCCGGTCTGAACTTAAAGATTACACCATTTTTATTGACGGCGGATCAAAATGTTTTGCAGCTACGGGGGTTCGTGTAGGCTGGGGCTTTGGCCCTGCTGAAGTTATAAATAACATGAAAGCCATTGTTGGTCACATGGGGGCTTGGGCTCCAAAAGCTGAACAGGTGGCTATGGCAGATTTTTTAACCAATGACAGTTATGTAGATAATTATCTGACTCATATAAAATCTGCAATACAAGCAAGTTTAAATACACTTTATAAAGGATTTCAACAACTGAAGGCTGAAGGTTTCCCGGTTGATGCTATTGAACCAATGGGCGCTATATACCTTACCATCAAATTAGATTGTACAGGGAAAACTACAGCAGAAGGAAATGTTTTGAATAATTCTGCTGATGTTAATTTTTATCTTATTAAAGAAGCTAAAGTAGCTTTTGTGCCATTTTCTGCTTTTGGTACGGGTGAGGATGTTAACTGGTTCCGGGCCTCTGTTGGGGCATGTACTCATGCAGAAATTGAACAAATGATACCGCGTATTCGTGAGGCACTGGCTAAACTAAAATAACGTATTACGCGGCGGTTAATATATACTTTGCTAAACTCCTTTTTGCCACCGGCAATAAAGTCTGTTCCAGCGGAAAGTTAATATCGCTTTGCACATAATATACCGCCGGATTTGGTAAATGTTTTCTGCGGCGTATCAGATCAAGTTTTATTGACTCCGGCGTTATTGTAATGCTTTGTTCATAAGTATCAATAAATTGTATATTTATTCCGCGAAAATCATCGTCTTTATTTTGAAAAATACTTACCTGATACTCATATATCCAGTTCGTTTTTTCTTTTCCGTTTTTTAAAGAAAAGTAACCTTGATACGGCATTAAAGGAACCACGCCGACCGGATCAATATTTAATCTGCTTTCCACAAAATCGTAAATTTCTTTACCAACATGTATTGAGTTGTTCATTTTACTTATGGCGTATGCAATAATATTTTCTATTTCCTGCATAGAAACATCATCCTGAATAATTTTTTCATAAGTAAGCTTTAGTGCCTCAATATCAGTTTTGGTAAGTCGTTGAGGAAAAGCCTGTTGCAGAACGGCTTTATTATTTTTAAAATCTATTAAATTGTTGTAATGAAATATTAAATCGGCAAGGTTAGGATATAGCTTGTTGCTGTCAAAATGTTTATTTATTTCCTGTAGGTAATCAAGCAAAATATACTTCTTGTGTTCGAAATCTATGGAACCTTCAATAAACCAGTTAATGCCTAACGATTTCATATTTTAAACGTTATTACAATAGCTTAAATTAAATAAAAAAAGCCAAATTGCAATATGCTTTATGGAACACTTTTTTTAATACCGGTGCCTCTAGCGGATGAGTCGGCTTTAAAATCTTATACACCTTTTTTGATAGATACGATAAATAGTATCAAAGAATATATTGTAGAAAATGAAAAAACTGCTCGCCGCTTTTTAAAAGAGGCAGGACTTAAGATGCCCCAAAGCGAACTTATCATACATGATTACGGCAAGCATAAGCGCGATAATGCAGATAAAAATGATTTTTTTAAGGGATTACTTGCAGGTAATGATGTGGGTTTAATGAGCGAAGCCGGATGCCCGGGCATAGCCGATCCGGGGGCTGATATTGTAGCCGAGGCTCACCGCAAAGGCATTAAAGTGGTGCCGCTTGTAGGGCCAAGTTCGATATTACTTGCTTTAATGGCATCGGGCTTTAATGGTCAAAGTTTTACTTTTCATGGTTATATACCTATTGATAAGGCAGACCGGGTAAAAAAGATAAAGGACCTGGAAGCATTGGCAGAAAGAAATAAGCAAACTCAGTTGTTTATAGAGACACCTTTCAGGAACGACAGTTTGTTAGATGATATTTTAAAAACCTGCAAAGCCCAAACAAAATTGTGTATTGCCTGCGAAATAACCGCAAAAACGGAGTTTATAAAAACGATGAACATTGCTGAATGGAAAAAGCAAGTGCCCGATCTGCGGAAGCGGCCTGCTATCTTTTTACTTTTTCATGCTTAAGGAATCATGTTAGCGTTGCCATCAGAAACAAAAGTTTTAATAGTAGGAGCCGGGCCTTCGGGGTTAATGATGGCGGCCCAATTACTGCGCTATGGTATACAACCTTTAATAATTGATGGTAAACAGGGCCCTACTAATCACTCAAAAGCATTGGCTGTGCAGGCCCGGTCTTTAGAGATATACAGACAGATGGGTATAGTTGAAGGTGCATTAACCGATGGCAAACCTGCAGAAGGCGCCGAAGTGAATCTACAAGGTAAGCACACCGCCGATTTGCTGTTAGGCAAAGCAGGAGAGGGGGGAACGAAATATCCTTATATTTTAATGTACCCCCAGAATAAAAATGAGCGTTTACTGCTTGATTTTTTAACGCTAAAGTGCTGTACAGTTTATTGGAACACCACGCTAACGGAAATAAAGCAATTAAAGAATGGTGCCCAGGCACAATTGCAAAATAATGGTAACAATTACCAGGTAAACTGTGAGTGGATTATTGGTGCCGATGGCGCGCATAGTGTTGTTCGAAAGCAGTTGGGGATTGCCTTTGTTGGCGATACCTACCAGCACAAATTTTATCTGGCAGATATTAAATTGGACAAAGGTTTTGATGATAACCTTGTCCATTTGTTTATGGCAAAACGGGGATTTGCCGGATTTTTTTTAATGCCGGAAAATAGCAGTTATCGCATTGTAGGCAACCTGCCTCCGGATATTAGCGAAGAAGAAGTGCAATTAAGTGATGTGATGCCACACTTAAGATCTATTGTCGGGTCGGATTTGGCTATTACCAATGTTAACTGGTTTACGGTTTATAAACTGCATCACCGTATGGCTGAAAAGTTTAACGATCAACGTTGTTTTTTAATTGGCGACGCAGCACACATTCATTCACCTGTGGGCGGGCAAGGGATGAACACCGGATTACAGGATGCTTATAACCTGGCATGGAAACTTGCTGGAGTTATAAATGGTCAGCTGATGCCGGTTGTTTTAAACAGTTATGGAGCAGAACGCATACCTGTGGCTAAAGACCTGTTAAATAGTACAGATAAGGTTTTTAACATTGTAATTTCACAAAGCTGGTTAAGTAATACATTGAAACAATTCGTGTTACCTATAGCCCTTAAATTTTTATGGGGAAAGAAACAATTCAGGAAGAGATTTTTTAAACGGGTGTCGCAGATCGGGATAAATTACAGGGAAAGTAATATCAATTTACATTTAAGTGCCGGTACAGTAATAAAAGCGGGTGACAGGATGCCTTATCTGCCCGTATATGATGAAAAAAAGCAACAATATACTGATATACACACTTGGTGTAGTAAGCCGGGGTTTACGCTTATCACTCTTGGTGATGTAAAAGAAGGATATTTGTTCACCCTGGCTAAATGGATAACCCAAAATTACCCTACGGACTTTAATTTTTTCCATATGCCCCGATCCGAAAAGAATGCGATCGTTTTTGATACTTTTGAGGTACGTGCGGGTGAAAGGAGGGCTATAATAGTGAGGCCCGATATGCATATCGGTTATATAAATGATATAATTGATATTGAGTTAATGAACAATTACCTGCATCAAATAGCAAAATTCGTGTAATTATCCATGAATAGTCTCTCCTTTTCCGTAATTCTGAATTACCTGTGCCTCAAATTTTAAAAATTCATTCCAGCGTTTATCAACATCTACCTCAACCGCATATTTTTTAGCCAGGCGTATAAACATGGCGTAATGGGTTGCTTCACTTATCATAAGTTCATGATAAAAATCAGCCAGGGAGTTATCATTTATATTTTCTGACAATACTTTAAACCGTTCACAGCTGCGCGCTTCTATCATCGCTGAAAACAATAATCTGTCTATTAACTGCATTTCCCTGCCGCCGCCAACTATAATAAATTTCCGTAACTCGTTTACATAATTATCTTTCCGTTCCCGCCCTAATACATACCCACGTTTCAAAATTATTTCATGTACGCGTTTAAAATGATCCATTTCCTCCTGTACCAAAGCAATCATCTCCTGTACCAGATCGGATAAGTTAGGATTTTGTACAATTAGCGTTATAGCATTACTAGCTGCCTTTTGTTCGCAAAAGGCATGGTCGGTTAAAAGCTCTTCAATATTGCTTTCTACCACATTTTTAACCCACAGTGGATCAGTAGGTAACTGTAATTTCAGGATGGTTTTCTCGCTCACGACGTAAAGATACGGCAAAAGCCATTTATTGAAATAACGTTTTTAAGGATATTTAAAAGGATGAATTATCTATAAAGGCTTTTACTTTCTATAAAGTTTAAAACAGAATCGGGTACAAAAAATTGTACGTTCTTTTTTTCTGCTAATGATTTGCGAATGAAAGTTGCCGAAAGTTCCATTAACGGCGTCATGGTAATTGTTACTGATGGATGCGATGCAAATTCGGCATTTTCATACCCCGGCCTTGGATAAACGAATATTTGATAGTCACGTAATATTAGCCGGTAATTTTTCCATTTATGAAGCGTAACCAAATTGTCAGACCCCATGATCAAGGCAAACTCATGTTCCGGATATTTTTCTTTCAAAAATGTTAAGGTATCAATAGTATATGAGGGTTGCGGTAATTTAAGTTCTACATCACTAACTGCAATATTTGTGGCATTATCAGTAGCTAATTTAGCCATCTCCAACCTGTCATAGGTATTGATCAGGTCGCCGTATTTTTTAAGAGGATTTTGAGGCGAAACCACCAGCCACACTTTATCGAGTGCAGTGTGGTTTGCCATATAATTTGCGATTATTAAATGACCGATATGTATCGGGTTAAATGAACCAAATAATAAGCCTATCTTCATTAATGTTCATGGTTAAAATTTAATACTCTTATGAATTGGTAATATTTATTTCCAAAAAACATATATCCGTAAATAACTATGAACAATCAGTTAGCGTTACTTTATTGCACTAATCTGCAATAAAGTCATCAACTAATTTTTCTGCCTGTACACAAGCCGTTTCAAGATCGTAATTTTTAAGGATTATATCAAATTGAGGGGCATACTTTAATTCCTTTTCTGCTTTTGCAAAGCGTTCCTGTAGCTTTTCCGTACTATCTGTGCCCCGGCCCGTCAATCTTTCAATTAAAACTTCAAGCGATGGAGGTTGTACAAATACAGCCAGTGCCTGCCCGTCATACTTACGCTTAAGGTGCATACCACCTTCCACATCAATATCAAAAATTACCGTTTTTCCCTTCTGCCAAATTCTTTCTATTTCGGTACGTAAGGTGCCGTAAAATGTTCCTGAATATACTTCTTCAAATTCTACAAACTGCTTTTTAGCTATCCGGTGTAAAAACTCCTCTTTGCTGATAAAATAGTAATCTTCTCCATCTTTTTCATCGCCCCGGGGCTTTCTTGTTGTGGCAGATATGGAAAACTCAAGCTTAGGCATTTTTTGAAGCAGATGATGCACTATAGTGGTTTTACCGGCACCCGACGGGGCAGAAAATATAATAAGCTTTCCTTCTTTGGTCATGGAGTAATTAAACGATTAAGTATTATTCAATCGGGCGTATGCATTAAAAATTTATAATACCAGCCAGATCAAGAGTTATAAAACATTAAGTAATTGTTCTTTAATTTTTTCGAGCTCTTCCTTCATCCCCACTACCAGTTTTTGCATATTGGCATCATTAGCTTTTGAACCCAGTGTGTTTATTTCACGTCCTATTTCCTGCGATATAAAGCCAAGTTTTTTGCCATTAGCATCAGCATTTTTCAGAGTTTCAATAAAGTAATCACAATGACTTTTTAGTCTTATTTTTTCTTCTGTTATATCTAACTTATCAATATAATAGATCAATTCCTGTTCAAACCGGTTCTTATCAATGTTTTCTTTACCTGCGGCATCTGTCAAAAATTGATTTAAACGTTCCCTGATGACAGGTATGCGTTTAGGCTCTTCTATTTCAACCAGCTCAAGATTTTTCAGGATGATACCAATACGGTATTTAATATCTTGTTCTAAAACATTACCCTCATCGCTTCTAAATCCCTGAAAAGCTGCCATGGCCTGTTGGAATGTTTTTTCAACTATTTGCCATTCTTCATCTGTTGCAACCTCTTCCTCATATTTAACCACTTCAGGTAAGCTTAAGGCTAACTGTAAAAGATTGTTGGAAGGTTCATTTAGCTCTGCGCTTACTGATTTTAATTGCTCGTAATAATGCTTTAATAGGTCGCGGTCTATACCTGCAGCTTTTATAGCAGAACCTTGCTGTTCAATATTAATTGATAAGTTTACTTTACCGCGTTCTATCTGTTTACTGCATTCGTTACGAAGCTGAAATTCTTTCTCGGAAAAAATTTTAGGTAAACGCAGTGATAACTCGAGAAATTTACTGTTCAGAGATTTTAATTCGACGGTATATTTTACTCTGCCGGAATCAAAGCTGGCAATTCCGTATCCTGTCATGGATTTTATCATGTGCAAAGATAATATTTTTAATTATAGCACTTAATGATTAGTATAAACGCTAGCTATTTTAATGAACCGGTGGAAGGTTTAACACTTTTTTACATTTTATAAGATAATCATTCTATAAGTTTGCATACAAAAACGGCATCTTGAAGTATTTTATCATCTATATAATATCCGCATGTTTATTACTTACAAGTAATGTAAACGCACAGTCGCAAGGCCTGGTGAATGGTGTGGTATATAGGAAAATCTCAAATGACAGGTTGGCCCAGGTTATAGTTACCAATTTAAAAACTCATATAGTTACTATAAGTGATGAACACGGTATTTTTGCTATAAAGGGGGGAGCCGGTGATACTTTACTTTTTAGTAAAACAGATTATACATCGGACAGGCAAATAGTAGGCGGTTATAACATGATAGTGTACCTGCAACCGGAAATTAAACTTAGTGAGGTTGTTATAAAAGGCCAAACAAAAAAGCAGGAGTTAAAGAATATATTAGGTGATTATCGCAAACAAGGTACTTTTTATAACGGTAAACCTCCTGTTTTGTCGTTTTTAACCAACCCTTTAACAGGAGTGTATGAACTGTTTGGTAAAACACCGGGTAGAGCGCGAAGATTTGTAGCCTTTGCAAAGAGAGAATTAGAAGCCACAGAAGTAGACAGGCGTTATACCAAGGAGCTGGTAATGAGGGTAACAGCCGCGCCTGATAGTACCGCGCAAAAATTTATGGAATATTACAGGCCATCCTACGAGGATTTAAAAACCTGGGCAGATTATGACCTCATTAAGCATATAAAAAGCAATTTTGATTATTATCAGAAGAATAAGGATAGAATAAAGGCTGACAGTTTATTTTAAACTATATTCCAAGAGCTGCACATGCTTTTTCGGCAGCGAGCTTTTCCGCATTTTTTTTACTGAATTCTTTTCCGGTTCCCATTATTTCGCTATCAACAATTGCTTGTATGGTGAAAAGTTTGGCACTTTCACCTTCTTCGTTGTCTGCCACATCAAAGCTAATGTCTTTTCCGTGACGCTGGCACCATTCTATCAGTTTGCTCTTGAAGTTTGTTTCTGTTTGCTCAAGGGTATGGATATCAATATGCGATTTAATGATATGATTCACCAGGAAATTTTTTGTAAAATCATACCCCTTATCCAGATAAACAGCGCCAATAAGGGCTTCAAAAGCATCTCCTAAGAGTGAGCCCTGCCTGCCGGAAGACATTATCTTACTATCAAACTCAATTAATTTATCAAAACCAAGTTTGCGGCCTAATTGGTTCAGATTTACACGGCTTACAATTTTTGAGCGAAGTTCGGTTAAAAAACCTTCGTCTTCATAAGGGTAGAGCTTAAATAAAACTTCAGCTACAACACTGCCTAACACAGCATCGCCCAAAAACTCTAATCGTTCATTACTGTTTTTTACACCCTTTTTTATGTTTTGAGCAACTGATTTATGCCGAAAGGCCAATCTGTATAAAGATAAATTGCCCGGCACAAAGCCGAGCAAATTCTTTAAAACCTTAACATATTTTCTGTTTGGGGAAATGTAAAGCTTGTAAAAGCGACTAATTGGCATCCAATGAGTTTAATCCTGGTACTTTTTAAATATAACAGAAGCATTATGCCCGCCAAATCCAAAGCCGTTGCTTTGAGCTACATTTACCACACGCTTTTGTGCTTTATTAAATGTAAAGTTGATTTTAGGGTCAAAAGCCGGATCATCAGTAAAATGATTTATTGTAGGTGGTACAATATCATTTTTTAATGCCAGGATAGCAGCAATAGCCTCAACAGCACCTGCAGCACCCAATAAATGGCCTGTCATTGATTTTGTTGAGCTAATATTAATACGGTAAATTTCTTCACCAAAAGCGTCCTGTATGGCCTTTACTTCCTGAGGGTCACCAATAGGGGTTGATGTACCGTGTACGTTCACATAATCAATATCTGACGGTTTTAATCCGGCATCTTCAAGGGCAGCTTTCATTACCAATGCAGCACCTAACCCCTCCGGATGAGGAGCTGTCATATGATAAGCATCGGCACTCATGCCTCCACCTACCATTTCGGCATAAATTTTTGCACCTCTGGCCAAAGCATGCTCAAGCTCTTCTAAGATAATTGTACCTGCACCTTCTCCTGCAACAAAACCATCTCTATCCAGATCAAACGGACGTGATGCCGTTGCCGGATCGTCGTTACGGGTTGATAAGGCATGCATGGCATTAAAACCGCCAATACCTGCCTCGTTAATAATAGCTTCAGAACCGCCACTTATAAACATGTTAGCTTTACCCAGGCGGATATAGTTAAATGCGTCAATAAGGGCATTATTTGAAGATGCACACGCAGATACGGTGGAAAAATTAGGTCCGCGAAGACCATATTTTATGGATATATGTCCGGGAGCTATATCGGCTATCATTTTCGGAATAAAGAACGGGTTAAACCGGGGAGTACCGTCGCCTTTGGCAAATGATACTACCTCATCTAAAAATGTTTTTAATCCTCCAATGCCCGACCCCCAGATAACACCAATGCGGCTGGTATCCAGATTTTCGAAATTAAGACCTGCATCTTTTACGGCTTCTTCTGTAGAGAATAAGGCATATTGTACAAACGGATCGAGTTTACGGGCATCTTTTCTTCCCAAAAACCCGTCCGCGTCAAAATTCTTTACTTCGCAAGCAAATTTAGTTTTGAAGTTTGTTACGTCAAAACTTTTAATTAAGGCAGCGCCGCTTACCCCATTGATTAAGCCATCCCAGTATTCTGCAACGGTGTTACCAATCGGAGTAAGCGCTCCAAGCCCGGTTACTACAACTCTTTTAAACTCCATTTAATAGATTTAGGGAGTTTATTTAACGTTTTTCTCAAGATAAGCAACTGCCTGTCCTACAGTACCAATGGTTTCTGCCTGGTCATCAGGTATTGCAACGTTAAATTCCTTTTCAAACTCCATGATTAACTCTACGGTGTCTAAAGAGTCGGCACCAAGATCGTTGGTGAAGCTAGCTTCAGGCGTTACTTCACTTTCGTCAACACCCAGTTTTTCTACGATAATAGCTTTTACTCTTGAAGCGATATCAGACATAGTCTTAATAGTTTAATGATTAATAAATTTTCAGTGCAAAGAAAAATAAATTCTGTTAAATATCAAATCTAAAAACTTTTACACATTTAAGCGAACAAAATTTTACGCCAAAGGTTTCGATTTGTAATTTTACCGCCGTAAAAGTAATGATTTTGAACAGGAAAAATTTAAAGTTTGAGATTGATTTTGATTTTATACTTGTAGCTATCACCACTTCGCTTAAAGATTATCGGATTTGTTACCTTATTAATAAATTTTTAAACTTTAATTTTGTCCGTGCTGATGATATGGAAGTAGATATCAGCATGCAGGGAGAGTGCTCTTTGTTTTCTTTCTATCAGTTTTGTTGGGAGGCAACAGAAACAGATTTTTATTTTATTGCGAATAAAGGATCAGAGGGCTACCTTGTGCCCGAAATGAAAGAAGCAGATTATTTTTTGCTGATAAAAAATTATATTGATGAAACCGACCTGAGTAACGTAATTTCGGGCATAAATAAGATACCCGATGTTGTCACTGCTATAAAGATTGAACCTAAAAAATTAAAATCACGCGAAAATCTTTTATTTTAGCGGAAATTTTTAAAAGTGTTATTGATACACTATATATTATAAAGCCTGTTTTAAACCTGAAAATATGAATTTTTATTATAATCGTACCAAGATTGTTGCTACTATGGGGCCTGCATCGGCCAAAAAGGATGTGTTATTGGCAATGATTAGGGCTGGTTTAAATGTTTGCCGGCTTAATTTTTCGCACGGTAAGCCTGAAGATCACAAAAAAGTTATTGACATTATCCGGGAAATTAATGAGGAATATAAAACTAATGTTAGTATTCTGGCAGATTTACAAGGCCCTAAAATACGCATAGGTTTGGTTAAGGATGGTGGTATTCATTTAGTAAATGGTACCCAAATTAATATAACCACTCATGAGTGTATAGGTGATGACAATAAAATATACATTACTTATGAAACTTTTCCACAGGATGTACAAGCCAACGAAATAATTTTACTTGATGATGGTAAAATTCAAATGCGTGTTATAGAAACTAACCGTTTGGATACCGTTGTTTGCGAAGTAATACATGGTGGTATTTTAACCTCACGTAAAGGGGTTAATCTTCCAAATACTAAAGTCTCTATACCAAGCTTAACTCCTGAGGATCTTGATAATCTTCAATTTGCCCTTAAATACGATGTTGATTGGATAGGATTATCTTTTGTTCGTACCGGACAGGATATTATTGATCTGAAACATATTATTAACGAAAGCGGAAAAACGGCAAGAGTTATTGCCAAAGTGGAGAAACCGGAAGCCATTGATAATATTGACGAGATAATTGCGGCAACAGATGGCGTAATGATAGCACGTGGCGATCTTGGTGTAGAAATGCCGTTAGAGGAAGTTCCATTATTGCAAAAAATGATAGCACGTAAATGCCGGGATGCGTCAAAACCGGTAATTGTTGCTACGCAGATGTTGGAATCTATGATAACTACTCCACGCCCAACAAGGGCTGAAGTTAACGATGTGGCCAATTCTGTATTGGATGGCGCTGATGCTGTAATGTTGAGCGGCGAAACATCAGTAGGGGAGTTTCCGGTTATTGTTATTGAAACAATGGCTAAAATTGTACGGAATGTTGAAGATCTCGGCTATCCGTATAACCTGTCTAAAACAACAAATCCTGATAAATCAGCACCTGATTATTTAAGCGATAACTTATGCGGATCGGCTGTTTATCTTGCCGAGCATACTGATGCCGTTGGCATAGTTTCCATGACGGTTTCAGGGTACACTGCTTTTGAAATTTCAAGCTATCGTCCTAAGGCTGGTATTTATATATTTACTTCTAACAGGCAATTGCTAAACTCGCTTAGCCTGGTTTGGGGAGTTCGTGCGTTTTATTACGATCACTTAGAAAGTACAGACAAAACTATAAGCGACGTAAATGAAACCCTTAAAACCGAAAATTTAATAAAGGTTGGAGATGTAGTAATTAATACGGCGGCTGTTCCTATTGTTAAACAGGGTAAAACCAATATGTTAAGAGTAAGTGTTATTGAATAACGGATACTTACATCATATTAATTAACAAAAAAAGGTTATTGCAAAAAACAATAACCTTTTTTATTGCATCTGTTTATTGAATATTATTTGCTGGCTGCGTATGTTTTAGGATCAAGCGCCTCGGGAGACCAATTCTTAAAAAATTCTAAAACCTTGC
Source organism: Mucilaginibacter segetis (assembly GCF_016522075.1). Taxonomy (GTDB): domain Bacteria; phylum Bacteroidota; class Bacteroidia; order Sphingobacteriales; family Sphingobacteriaceae; genus Mucilaginibacter; species Mucilaginibacter segetis. The sequence continues at coordinate 404,769 of NZ_JAEHFW010000001.1, forward strand.
CTTTACTATGTCCTTTACCTTCTTCAAGGTAGGCAGAATTCTGTGTATGAAGTAATTTGCCTTTTCCGTCAAGCACTACAAATACGGGGAAACCAAATCTTTGCGGATAACCCAGTTCAGCTAAAAGTTTTTCATTTTTATTTTCGGCACTATAATTAACGTGCACTACTTCATAATTGGCCGCAAGGTAGCTGCTCAGATCCGGATCTTTTGTTACCAGATCGTTAAAACGAAGGCACCATATGCACCAGTTACCGCCTATTTGAAGCAAAACGTTTTTATGTTCTGCTGAGGCTTTTTTTACAGCTGCTGCAATATCCGCTTTAGCGTCAGCTTCCGGATGATATAACTTAGGAGCTTCCTGTGCATTTGCCGCCAAGCTACATATTAATAAGGACGCCGCTAAAAGTAAGTTTTTCATATGTTTTGTCTTTTGTTTAAATATAGGATATGAAAATATTAAAACCTGTGTTCAATCGTAAAAATATAGTAAATTTTTTATTATTGAATTTGATTTTTTTTAGTTTTCAACAGAGTATTTTACTGTAAAACAAGTAATTAAAAAACTAAATAGATAACTACAGCAGATCATACGGTAAATGTGGAAAACTCTGCGTGGTATTAAATAACGCAGAGTAATAGATTTGATTAAAAACACCCTTGGGTGTTTTTTTTAAGCAATAACTTATAATACATATACTTATGAGCAAGAAAATTTCAAAGGAAGCAATCGTATCTAACGGAAAAGGATTAAAAGTAGAAAGATACTTTAGTAAAGAGGGTGTACTAGTATTTGATTTATTTAAATACGAAAAACGATCGTCCGTTATACGTAACCCATCGGGTGATGCTGTTTTTGAAATGAACGATGTAGAGGTTCCTGCTTCATGGTCGCAGGTTGCTACTGATATATTGGCTCAAAAATATTTCCGTAAAGCTGGGGTCCCGCAGGCTGATGGCTCTACAGGCTCCGAAAAGAGCATAAAAGAAGTAGCCCACCGTATGGGTAAATGCTGGCAGGACTGGGGTATGCGTTACGGATATTTTGCCACAAAAAAAGATGCCGATATTTTTTATGATGAGATAGTTTACACTATTACCGGCCAGTTGGCGGCGCCTAACTCACCGCAATGGTTTAATACCGGGCTGCATAACTCCTATGGCATTACAGGAAAGCCACAGGGGCATTATTATGTTGATCCTGTTACGCAGGTGTTAAGTAAATCCACATCGGCTTACGAGCGTCCGCAACCCCACGCCTGTTTTATACTATCAGTAGATGACGATCTGGTGAATGAAGGGGGAATTATGGATCTATGGGTGCGTGAGGCCCGCATTTTCAAATACGGTTCAGGTGTAGGAACTAATTTTTCAAAAATACGAGGTGAGAATGAAAAGCTTTCAGGTGGCGGGTATTCTTCAGGCCTGATGTCTTTTCTTAAAATTGGTGATCGGGCTGCCGGTGCAATAAAATCAGGCGGCACTACCCGCCGTGCGGCAAAGATGGTGTGCCTTGATCTTGACCATCCCGAAATTGAAGGTTTTGTAAACTGGAAGGTAGAAGAAGAAAAGAAAGTTGCTGCTTTGATAGCCGCAGGTTATTCATCAGATTACGAAGGAGAAGCTTATAGAACCGTATCCGGGCAAAATTCAAATAATTCAGTTCGCATACCAAATAGCTTTTTTAATGCTTTAAAAAATGGTACTCCCTGGGAATTAAAGGGGCGCATGCATGGTAAAACGGTAAAGTCTATATCGTCACAAAAACTTTGGGATGATATAGCTTTTGCAGCATGGGCGTGTGCTGACCCTGGCGTACAGTTTGACAGTACCATTAACGAATGGCATACCTGCCCCGAAGGTGGCAGGATAAATGCATCAAATCCGTGTTCGGAATATATGTTTTTGGATAATACTGCCTGTAATCTGGCATCAATTAACCTTGCTCATTTCTTTGATCCAAAAACACGTGTATTTGATGTTAAAGGCTTTGAACATGCCTGCCGCATATGGACTATTGTTTTAGAAATTTCAGTACTAATGGCGCAATTTCCATCAAAAGAAGTAGCACAATTATCTTACGATTACCGTACCCTTGGTTTGGGATATGCTAATTTAGGCTCAGCTTTGATGGTGAATGGTATTCCGTATAATAGCGAAAAGGCCCGTGCAATTGGTGGGGCAATTACCGCTATCATGACGGGTACGGCTTATGCCACAAGTGCCGAGATGGCACGGGAGTTAGGTGCTTTTAGTCGTTATCAGGATAATAAAGAACATATGATGCGTGTAATGCGAAATCATCGTTACGCGGCATACAATTCTACCGAAAATTATGAGAGACTTGAGATACACCCTCCCGGAATAGATCAAAAATCATGTCCTGACTATTTACTATCAGCAGCCTGTAACGCCTGGGATAAGGCGGTTGAAATGGGTGAGCAATATGGTTACCGTAATGCACAAACAACCGTTATTGCACCAACCGGAACCATTGGTTTGGTAATGGACTGTGATACAACAGGAATTGAGCCTGATTTTGCCTTAGTTAAATTTAAAAAACTCTCGGGAGGAGGATACTTTAAGATCATTAACCAGGCAGTACCGCAAGCTTTAAGAAATTTAGGGTATGAAGAACACGAGGTTACAGCTATTGTTAATTATGCAAAAGGTGCAGCAACATTAAAAGACGCGCCACATATAAACATAGATTCGCTTAAAGCCAAAGGTTTTAATGATAATGAACTGGAAAAACTTGATAGGGGATTGGTTTCGGCATTTGAAATAAGTTTTGCATTTAATATATGGAGTTTGGGCGAAGAATGTCTGAAACGTTTAGGCATAACTGCTGAACAATATAACGCTCCTGAGTTTAATGTATTACGTACGCTTGGCTTTACTAAAAAGCAAATAACCGAAGCTAATGAATACATATGCGGTACCATGACCATTGAGGGTGCCCCATTCTTAAAACCAGAGCATTATCCCATATTTGATTGTGCCAATAAATGCGGCGCAAAGGGAGAGCGTTATATCCATGCCCATGGTCATATTAAAATGATGGCCGCGGCGCAGCCCTTTCTTTCCGGAGCAATTTCAAAAACTATTAATCTGCCAAATGAAGCTAAAGTTGATGAAATAAAAGATTGCTATGAATTGTCCTGGAAATTGGGCTTAAAGGCGAACGCGCTTTACCGCGATGGGTGTAAGTTATCACAACCACTATCTACAAAATCAGATGCTAAAGAAGAAGCAGATGACAAATTAGATAGTGTTGAAGAAGTATTGGGCCAAGCTGCAAATGTTAAACTAAGTGATCTTACATCTGATCAGGTATTAGAAGCGGCTATGGCTATCATGGAAAAATCAAAAGACACTCATTTCATGCGACAGCTATCGCGTGTGGTACAGAAAAAGAGCCTGCCTTATAAACGTCGTGGTTATACACAAAAAGCAAGTATTGACGGCCAAACCGTTTTTGTGCGAACAGGTGAATATGAAGATGGTACCTTAGGGGAAATATTTGTAGATATGCATAAAGAGGGCGCAACCTTCCGTTCATTAATGAACTGTTTTGCTATCGCGGTTTCTGTAGGTTTACAATACGGCGTTCCTTTAGAGGAGTATGTAGAGAAGTTTACCTTTACCCGTTTTGAACCGGCCGGTATGGTGGTTGGGCATGCTAATATCAAAAGTTCTACATCCATTATTGATTATATATTTCGGATGTTAGGATACGAATATCTTGATCGTTCAGATCTGGTACATGTTATTACTGAACAAAAGGGCATAACCGGCAATCCGCAAATGCAGGATGAAGATATTAATACAGATGAAACAAATATTTATCAGCCTGCAGAAAATGTCGATGGCTCCAAAAAGCAAAGTTTATCTTTTGATGTAAGCATGGGTGTGCAAAGCGATGCCCCGAGCTGTAATGTTTGCGGGCATACTACAGTACGTTCGGGAACATGTTATAAATGCCTGAACTGCGGAAACTCAATGGGTTGCAGTTGAGTAAAGCAGAAATGCCGGAGGAATAATTTATTCCTCCAGCATTTCGCTATTAGGATTACTTACTTCCGGAACTTCCTGTTTAAAGTAACGCTTTTGATTAATGAGTATCATAATAACACCTACAGATATAGCAGAATCTGCAAGGTTAAAGATTGGACGGAAGAAAATGAATTCTTCTCCGCCCCATATGGGTATCCATGAAGGAAAATGCCCGGATAACAGTGGAAAATAAAACATATCAACTACTCTGCCGTGAAATAGCGGTGCATAATGATAGATTATACCATAAAAGGTAGAGTCAATTATATTCCCTACAGCGCCGGCCATGATAAGTGCTACCATCATAATTAAGCCACGATGGTATTTATGTTTTATTAAATAGATGAGGCCGTATCCAATACCACAAACGGCCGCTATACGGAAAAGAGTTAACGCAAGTTTGCCAAAGGCACCACCTAACTCCATGCCAAAAGCCATGCCGTTATTTTCGGTATATCGTAACATGCCATGGCTGCCTAAAAAATGAATTTCCTGACCAAGATACATGTGTTTCCTTACCCATAACTTTATGATCTGGTCAAGGAGAATAATAAATGCAGCAATTAAAAAAGGTTTGGTATACGCTGCCTTCATTAATTTTGCTTCAGTTTAGCTTCCATTGTTAATGTAGTGTGCGGAACAATGCGTAAACGTTCTTTTGGTATAAGTTTGCCGGTTTCACGGCAAATACCATAAGTTTTATTTTCAATACGCACTAAAGCAGCTTCTAACTGATCAATAAATTTTTTCTGACGTGCTGCCAATTGGTTAATTTGTTCTTTCTCTAAAGTAGCCGAGCCATCCTCCAGGGTTTTATAAGTACCTGCGGTGTCGTCTGTGCCATTAGCATTAGGAGAACTTAATGATGTGGCTAATGAGTTAAGTTCTTCTTTGGCAATACGTACCTTGTCCAAAATCAACTCTTTAAACTCTTTTAACTCTGCATCAGAATATCTGGTTTTTTCGTTTTCTTGTTTCATTTAACTTTTACTAATAGCTATTAAAATTTTATGTCCATCAATTTCTACACTATCGCCTTCTATTAATTTTGAATCAAGCACCAGGCTGTCAGCCAAAATTTCGGCGCAAATATAGGATAAATTATTTTGCACTGCTTCGTGAATATAAGCATGATCGCTTATAGTTACATTAATCTTATCAGTGACTTCTAATCCTTTCTCTTTACGAAGATTTTGTACACGATTCACTAATTCCCTTGATATTCCCTCCTCTTTTAATTCTGTAGTAATAGTAAGATCTAAGGCAACGGTTAGTCTGCCTAAATTGGCTACCTGCCAACCGGGTACATCCTCGGCAGTTATTTCCACATCAGTTAATTGTATGGAATACTTGCCATCAAGTATAGCAACTACTCCCTCGGTTTCAATTTTGGCTATTTCTTCCTGACCAAAAGCATTAATTATGGCTGCAACATCCTTCATGTCTTTACCCACTTTTGCGCCTAATGCCTTAAAGTTTGGTTTTATCTTCTTTTTAACAATACCGGTTGTATCGGTAATGTATTCAATATCCTTAATATTAGTTTCGGAAAGAATAAGTTCCTTTACTTTTTCAATCTGATCCTTAAAACCCTTATTCAGTATCGGTAATAATATTTTACTCAAAGGCCTGCGTACAGGTATCTCTACTTTTTTACGAAGTGATAATACCAGCGATGAAATATCCTGAGCCAATTGCATTCTTTCTTCCAGCTTCGGATCTACTAAATTTTCATTACATTCCGGGAAATAAGCCAGATGAACAGATTCAAAAGGTTCTTTTCCTGTAATGCTATTCAGGTCGGTATATAATTGTTCTGCAAAGAACGGCGCTATAGGCGACATTAACTTAGCAATGCTTATCAGGCAGGTGTAAAGGGTTTGGTATGCTGATAATTTATCGTCTGAATTCTCGGATCTCCAAAAACGTCTTCTGCTTAAACGTATATACCAGTTACTAAAGTGTGCATCAACAAAATCTTGAATGGCGCGTGCTGCTTTGGTAGGTTCAAAATCAGCATAAAAACCATCAACTTCCTTACTAAGTGTGTTTAAAAGTGATATTATCCAGCGGTCTATCTCTGGTCTTTCTTTTATGGCTATTTCTGCTTCGCTATAGTTGAATTTGTCAATATTAGCATACAATACAAAAAACGAATAAGTATTGTATAGCGTACCAAAGAATTTACGGCGAACCTCGTCCAGACCATCCATGCTGAATTTAAGATTATCCCATGGAGATGCATTGCTGATCATGTACCAGCGGGCTGTATCAGCGCCATATTGTTCTATGGTAGCGAAAGGGTCCACAGCGTTCCCTAAACGCTTTGACATTTTGTTACCATTCTTATCCAGTACCAATCCGTTAGATACCACATTCTTGAATGCTATACCACGGTTGCCTACCTGTTCGTTTATAGCTTTTATCTCATCACTACATTCACTTAGCATAACAGCTATGGCGTGCAGGGTAAAGAACCAGCCACGGGTTTGGTCAACACCTTCAGCAATAAAATCAGCGGGGTAAGAATTTTTAAAATCTTCCTTATTTTCAAAAGGGAAATGCCATTGTGCATAAGGCATGGCGCCGCTATCAAACCAAACATCAATCAGGTCGGGTTCACGCAGCATTTTATTTCCTGTTGACGATACCAATACCACATCATCAACATACGGACGGTGCATATCTTCCAGTACAAATCCTTCGGGCATAAAACCGGCTGCAACCGCTTTAGCTATTTCTTCGTTAAGTTCAGCTATTGAACCTATGCATTTTTCTTCGGCACCGTTTTCTTCGCGCCATATAGGCAATGGCGTTCCCCAGTAACGTGAGCGAGAAAGGTTCCAGTCTACCAGATTTTCCAACCAGTTGCCGAAACGACCGGTACCTGTTGATTCCGGCTTCCAATTAATGGTTTTATTTAATGCTACCAGTTTATCTTTTACGGCAGTTGTACGTACAAACCAGCTATCTAACGGATAGTATAGTATAGGCTCATCTGAACGCCAGGAGTGAGGATAACTGTGCTCGTATTTTTTTACGTCGAATGCTTTATTTTCTTCCTTTAGCATTATCGCTATCTGCACATCAGTTGCCCTGAAATCAGGAGCTGCACGTTCAGCATCACTATAATATTCCTCTTTTACATACTTGCCTGCGAAATCGGTTACTTCATCAACAAAACGGCCCTGTTTGTTTACTAACGGAACCTCCTTACCAAATTCATCCTTTACCATTACCGATGGCACGTTATTTTCTTTACAGGCTCTAAAGTCATCCGCCCCAAAAACCGATGCGGTATGTACTATACCTGTGCCATCGCCCGTAGTAACAAAATCAGCAGGGATAATTCTGAAGGCATTCTTCTCCAAGTCTTCATTAGTTACATAGGGCATTAACTGAAAATAATGGATGCCTAAAAGGTTGGTTCCTTTAAATTCATCGGCTATTTTCCACGGAATTAGTTTATCCCCGCCTTTATAATCATTAAATGACGCGTTCTCGCCATCTGCTTTAAAATATTTACTAACCAGTTCTTTGGCCAATACAACGCAAACAGGTTTGTAGGTATAAGGATTAAACGTATTAACCTTTACATAGGTAATATTTTCACCAACGGCTAAAGCGCAGTTAGAGGGTAAAGTCCAGGGGGTAGTGGTCCAGGCCAGTATGAATACATCGGTATTTACGCCTTCAAATAAGAATTCAGAATCCTTATCGCGTTTTACCTTAAACTGAGCAGTGATGGTGGTATCCTTAACCATTTTGTAAGTGCCGGGCTGATTCAGTTCATGTGAACTTAAGCCGGTACCTGATTTTGGCGAATAAGGTTGTACCGTATATCCCTTATAAAGCATGCCCTTATCATGCAGCTGCTTTAATATCCACCAAAGGGTTTCAATATATTCATTCTTATAAGTGATGTAAGGATCATTCAGATCAACCCAATATCCCATCTTCTCGGTCAGGTCGTTCCAAACATCAGTATAACGCATCACCTCTTTACGGCAGGCATCATTATAATCTTTAACAGATATTTTTTTACCGATATCATCTTTAGTGATTCCGAGAGCTTTTTCAACAGCAAGTTCAATAGGCAGGCCATGAGTATCCCATCCACCTTTACGTTTTACCTGGTAACCTTTAAGTGTTTTATACCTGCAAAAAATATCTTTGATAGAGCGGGCCATCACATGATGAATGCCGGGCATACCATTAGCGCTCGGCGGTCCTTCGTAAAAAGTATACGGGTTATTGGCCGGTCTGCTGCTTATGCTTTTCTCAAATATGCCGTTCTGTTTCCAGAAATCCAGCACGTCTTTACCTGTTTGCGATAGATTTAACTGCTTATATTCCTTATACATCTAAATATTCAACCTCATTTTTTAGAGGTTGCAAAAATACGGAATTAAGAACGAAAAAAATTATATTGGCCCAATGAAAAAAAAACTAAAGCGCTCTATCTTAATTTTTTTGGCTGCAGTTATAGTATTTTCTGCCACGATGGCTATTCCTGAACTCTACAACTCAGAATGGAAAATACTTTTACAAGGTGCGGCTTTCGGGTTAGCTTTTTCTGCTATTTTTATATGGATCAAATTATTTACTCAACATTTAAAAGGAGATAAGCAATCCTGATACTAATTGTATGAAAGAACTAATCAGCGGTTTTGGTTTTGCATTTAAGGGGTTAAAGTACGCCTTTGCTACACAATTGAATTTCAGAATACATACAGCAGCAGGTTTTGTGGCTATTTTGGCAGGAGCTCTACTTCATATTAATAATTCGGAATGGTTGTGGGTAGCATTATGCATTACTATGGTTTTGTTAACTGAATTACTTAATACAGGAGTAGAAACCCTTACCGATCTGGTATCGCCCGGTTACAACAAACTTGCCGGCCATGTGAAAGATATTACAGCTGCAGCAGTACTGATTACTGCAATTTTTGCGTTAATAAGCGGGCTGGTCATTTTTTTACCGAAGATACTATTACTCGTTACCCATCATGCTGCATAAAACGCGGGGCATAGTTTTTAAAACTACTGATTATAGCGAGAGCAGCGTTGTAGTACAAATTTTCACAGAAAAATTTGGCCTGCAATCTTATTTGGTGAATGGCGTAAAAAAGCCGAAAGCTAAAATAAGTCGCAATATGCTTCAGCCCCTGCATTTGGTTGATATGGTGGTGTATCATAAAAATACCGGAAATATCCAACGCATAGCCGAATTGAAGAATTCACCGGTTTTGCAAACCATACCTTATGACATCGTTAAAAGCTGTGTTACTATTTTTTTGAATGAGGTATTATATAAAGCGGTAAAGCAGCAAACTCCTGATGAGAACGTATTTGATTTTATATTTAACGCTATTGAATGGCTGGATAACACTACTGCCGGTTTGGCTAATTTTCATTTGGTTTTTCTGATTCAGCTTACGCGCTATCTTGGTTTTTATCCTCATAGCGTAATTAAAAGTAACGCTGATTATTTTGATATGAAGGATGGCGTGTTCACTAATTATAAGCCGGACAATCTATCCTATCTTTCACCTCCGCATACTGAAAATTTTAAAAATCTGTTGCAGAACGGATTCAATCATCTGCAACAGATTAAACTATCGGCTGAAGAGCGCCGTTATCTGATCAATAAAATATTAGAATATTATGCCATGCATATAGAGGGTTTTGGCAATATCAAATCGCACGTGGTACTGGAGGAAGTACTCGCCTGAAATACTACTCCCTGCCTATGTCCTAATAAATGCGGATCTCATCCCAATACACTTTTTTTAATGAATTCAATACTTGAATCGGGCAGCTCATCACCGCTGATTTGTACAAGGGTGTCGTCATCTTTAATTTCAAGTTCTGCCTGCAAATTATTATCTATATGTACGTGGAGTTTGTTGTGCTCTTTTTTTACAGTACATGAAACATCACGGCCTGAATAGTACATCACAAATGTATAATTTCCGCTTTCGGGATCGTGGGTAACTTCTTTTGGATTAATCATGGTTCAGTTTTTTAAACAATAACATTAAATACACCTGCATGTTTTAAAACAAAAAAGAGAAAACGCTTAGCTTTCTCTTTTTGTGCTTTACTGATCTCATTATTAATCATAAAGAACGATGGGTTTATAACGATAATAATAGTACAAATATAATATCTATAGACTTAGCAGACTAATTTTTAACTTGTTTTAACACTTATAGTTATTAACATTTAAGAGAAATGTTAATACTTAATACTTATTATTAATTTTTATTAAAGTATTTGGCCTTTATTTTTGTAATAAATCGTATTCCCCTTTGCATTAAATTGCCTTTACGGTTTTTAAGGAAATGTTTTATAGCATTATATGCAGCTTCATCTTCCACAACATCTTGCGGAAAGAACTCAACCTTTTGTTTTGCTATTTTTACTTTATAAGTATCCTCAATATTAGAGTGTACCCCGGAACCATCGTGGCCTATATTATGAATTAAAGACTTGGCAGGGTTTAATGTTAATCCATTATTTAAAAATATAGATGCATACCACCTTATTGCCCAGGAATTGTTTTTTCCTGCTTTAAACTCCTGCATCTGTTTCCAGAAATTCATGCTGCCACCCACAGAAAAGCGATGGATCTTTTCTGCATCAAAGCTGGTCATCAATTTATCCACATCCGGTTCAAAATTATCCCATGCCCTTGCCCATGTAGCCCAACCCCAGCTAAATGCTACCCTGAAAAAGAAGGTTTCCGGTAATTTGGGGCTATTCAGATCAAACATATATGCACCCACCTGCATCACCTTTTCCTCATCGGCATACCGGATCAAGGCATCATTAAAATATTGTAAGGTGTAAGGTGAAGAAAGCAGATCATCTTCGAATACGATTACTTTTCCGTATTCCTTAGTTAACTGCGTAACACCGCTTATGATAGAATCGGCTAATCCAAGATTGCTTGTGCGTTTAATTATTTTTATTGATTTAAAGCCCCCGGCTTCTTCAGCTATCTGCCTCACCTCATCTACTTTCGGCTTCTCGATATCAGATTTTGCACCATCGCAAAAAATAAATAACCTCGACTCATCGGCAAGTAAATTCTTTTTTAAATAATTCAATGTACGGCGTGTATGTTCGGGCCGGTTATATACAAATAAGGCTATTGGTGCAGGGTTTTGCAAGGTTGGTGATTTTTATAGTAAATAATTATTAACGAACTTTTAGCTTAAGTCGTTTGCGAAAACATCAGAAAATATCAGCCTGACGGTTACTTTTTTTGCACAATACCGTATAGGCACTCGCCAGTTGCTCGTTTAGCTTATCTGTAAGCTTACTCATACCCGCTTTTACCACGTATTCGGTGACTATGCGGATATCTTTTATAAAGCTTTTTTGTTTTTTTTGATTGATATAGGTATTAAAGCGGGTTACTTCAGGTTCTATTATGGAGGTAAGCTGCTGTTGTATTTCAAACCCTTCCGACTGTAGCAGGTAGCGCAACGAAGTAGGGGTGTACATATTAATATGCCCGTAAGCCAAAAAGTGTTTTATCCGCTTGTCTACGCCGGGTTTATAATCTAACGGAACTTCTATAACCGCGTATTCGCTTACTCGCTTTAGTTCACGCAATAATATACGTTCATGTTCTACATGCTCTAATACATGCGAAAGTATGATAAGATCGAAGCTGTTATCCTCAAAGGGAAGATGATAGCCATCAAACTCCTGAACTGAAACAAGCTGCCCGATATTACGTGATCTGATATGCGCCACGCCACTGTCGGATATTTCTACCGCATGATACTCCGCAGCAAAATTATTGTCTGACAGGTGCTTTAATATGCTTCCATCGCCTGCGCCAACCTCTAATACTTTTTTAAAAGACCTGCCCTTGCACACTTCAATAATATGCTGTGCCTTGTACTTTGCGCCAAGCATACGCCAGGCTTCATCATGCTCTTGGTAGAATTCGTCATACGCGGTTTTAACGTTCCCGCTAACCATATTCGCTGCCATATTTATATTCCCAGGCAATTATCAGCTTTATAAAAAACCGAGGTTGATTTACGATAAAATAATCCCGGTGATATGCCGCTGAATGATAAGTGTTTGAAGCCCTTATTCAGTAAAAAAGTAACCCCTTCACGGTATACCTCCCTTTCGGAATCGTCCAGTACCACTACACCTGTCGGGCTTAATGCCTCTACTGCTTGTTTGCAGCAGTTTACCCTGTCGCGCCCATCCACAATAATGATGTCAAATTTCTCTTCCAGCTTAATGGGCATCTGACAGTAATCTCCGCCACGTATAAGCTCTGTGTATATCATCTCGCTGTTCTCGGGTTTGTTGCCCGATATCTTATCAAACCACGCCTTATCATGCTCTACCGATACTACAACGCCTGCGTATTTGGCATAAAAAAAGGTAGAGTTGCCAGATCCAAATTCAAATACGGTATGCTGCTTACCCAGTCGTTCTTTTATAAAATCAATAAATGAATAGGTAACCCAGGGGATAGGATTCCCATCTTTATCAACAGGGGAGTGGCTGTCAAACGCTTTAAACCAGCCCACATCAGTAAGGTAGCCTTTATTATCGTAAGAAAGCAGTGCACGCAAATGTGCAGGTTTAAACAATACTTTTATAAGTGATGAAAATGTACTCAACGCCTGATTATTTTTTGAAAAAGTGAAATTAAAAATAATGATTTAAACATCATTAATCCTTGTTGCCTTGTTTTTGGAATAAGCACAATAAAAAAGGTTGCTATAAAATAAGCTGCTAATGTTGCATACGCTGCACCCAAAATGCCGTAGGCAGGTAGCAGGAATATATTAAGCACAATATTTACTAATGCGCCTACACCGGTTCTCAGCATTGCCAGCTTGGTGTAACCCTCGGCAATTAAATACTGGCCGCTTGCGCTTCCTAAAAATACAAATATACCGGCCCAAACATGTACGGCCAATACAGTGGAACCTGACCAAAACTCCGGCTTATAGGCTATGTGGTAAATGATGGATGATCCGAAGCTCATTACCAAAGCTACGCTAAGGCTGATGATCACCATCAGATCGTACATGTTTTGCAATCTTGCCTGGTAGCGTACCCCGTCGGTTTTGCGGGCATGGATGATTGCCGGAAATACGGAGGTTACTATGGCTACCGGAATAAAATACCAGCTTTCGCTTAAGCTGGCAACTGTAGAGTAAACCCCCAGATCGCTTGTTTTCAGGTAGATGGGGATCATTACCTGGTCTATCTTCATATATAAGGAAACCAGTATGGCCGAGAATGCCAGCGGCCACGAATGTGTTAGTAACTGCCTTGCTATCTGGCTGTTGTATTTCCAGTTAAGCAAGCTGTTACTTGTTTTTAAATAACATATCACATACCCTGCTGCAATCAAAACAGCATCAAACACCAACGACCATATAAACCATATTAAGGGGAGCTTCAATAATATAAATACCAGCTTAATTAAAGCTGATAAAATATTACCCATCACCTGCACATACATTATATATTTACCCTGCACCTTCGACTGGAAATAGCTATCAATAATATTTATGGATTGTATTACCGATACCAGTGCCACTATTAATACATAGTTTAAGGGTGTATCCAGCTGTTTTTGATGGTTAATAACATTATAGGCAATATATACGAGTGGTAACGTTGCCAAGCCCGCCATTAAGCGCATCCAGAAAGAAGTGCCCAGTATGGTTTCCTTTTTTTCGGGATGATTTAGTAGCTCGCGTGTAGTAAAGCCGTCTAAGCCTAAAGCGGCAGCGGCCATAAAAAAAACCACAATGGCCATAGGGTAGTTCAGTATCCCGAACTTGTCAGGCCCAAGATAATTGGATAATGCAAAGTTGGTGATAAGCACCTTTATGGCCAACCCGCCAACCCGGGCCATCATTAACCAGCCTGTATTTTTAAAATACTTTTCAAAGGCCTGCTGGTCAAATCCGGGAATGCTGGGTATGCGCATAGTTTTTTTTCAGAATCAGGTGCCAAGATACAAGAATCAGGAGAGAAAGAGTTAATAAATCAGGATACAAGAGGTAAGAATCAAGATACAAGAGGCAGGAATCAAGAGCCAAGATGCCTTTACGCCCGGTGTTCTTGTCCGTCCGTTACCTGAGCGGAATTATTGGACAAAGCGGACAAACAGCGAAACAATAAAAAAGGCCGTTAACTAAATAACGGCCCCTGATTTGATTTCTTGATTCTTATATACTATTCATCCCCAAAATTACTGGTTCACAAACTTTTTAGCATTATTACGGCGTTCGTTCTCATTCAGGAATATCTTACGTAAACGGATGCTTTGCGGGGTTACCTCAATGTATTCATCAGCCTGTATATACTCCATTGATTCCTCTAACGAGAATTTAATAGCAGGTGCTATACGCACGTTGGTATCGCTACCTGATGCGCGCATATTGGTTAATTGCTTGCCTTTGGTAAGGTTAATAACCAAATCGTTATCGCGGATGTGCTCACCCAGTACCTGGCCTTCATAAATATCAACACCCGGATCAATAAAGAACCTGCCCCTGTCCTGCAGCTTATCAATAGCGAAGGCAGTTGTTTTACCACTATCCATTGATACCAGTACGCCATTTAAACGTCCGGGGATCTGGCCCTTCCAGGGCTCATATGCCTTAAAACGGTGTGCCATTATAGCCTCGCCACCGGTAGCAGTTAACACGTTGTTACGTAAACCGATGATACCACGTGCAGGGATATCAAATTCCAGGTGCTGTAAATCGCCTTTTGGCTCCATCACCAACAGGTCGCCTTTACGTTGGGTAACCAGTTCAATAACTTTACCGGCAACATCACCCGGTACATCAACTATAAGTGTTTCTACCGGTTCGCATTTAACACCGTCAATCTCTTTAACAATAACCTGTGGTTGCCCTACCTGCAACTCATACCCCTCGCGGCGCATGGTTTCAATAAGTACCGATAAATGCAGAATACCACGACCATACACCAGGTAGGAATCAGGCGATTCGGTTTCAACAACCTTAAGCGCCAGGTTTTTCTCCATCTCTTTGTATAAACGATCACGCAGGTGGCGCGATGTTACAAACTTACCCTCTTTACCAAAAAATGGCGAGGTGTTAATTGTGAAAAGCATGTTCATGGTAGGTTCATCAATATGAATAACCTCCAGTTGCTCCGGGTTTTCAAAATCAGCAATGGTATCGCCAATATCAAAACCATCAATACCTACAACTGCACATATATCGCCGGAGTTTACCTGTGTGGTTTTAACCTTGCCTAAACCTTCAAAAGTATATAGCTCCTTTATGCGTGATTTTACGATCTTGCCGTCGCGTTTTACTAACGATACCGGCATATTCTCTTTTATAGTGCCACGGGCCACACGGCCTATGGCTATACGGCCAACAAATGAAGAGTAATCCAGCGAGGTGATCTGCATTTGCAGGGTACCTTCAGCAATGGGGGCCGGGGGGATGTTCTCTAAAATAGCATCCATCAGCGGGAAGATATCTTCGGTAGGCTGTTTCCAGTCGGTACTCATCCACCCTTGTTTTGATGAACCGTAGATCACCGGGAAATCCAGTTGCTCTTCGGTAGCTTCCAGGTTAAAGAACAGTTCAAATATCTGCTCGTAAACCTCATCGGGGCGGCAATTCTCTTTATCTACCTTGTTTACTACCACAATAGGTTTAAGGCCTAAAGCCAACGCCTTTTGGGTAACAAAACGGGTTTGCGGCATGGCACCTTCAAAGGCATCGCAAAGCAACAACACGCCGTCGGCCATTTTTAAAACACGCTCTACCTCGCCGCCAAAATCGGCGTGACCAGGGGTATCAATAATGTTGATCTTAACATCTTTATACATTACCGAAACGTTTTTGGATACGATGGTGATACCACGTTCGCGTTCCAGGTCGTTATTATCCAATATCAGCTCGCCTGTTTCCTGTCCTTCGCGGAAGATGGCGCAGCTGTGTAATATTTTATCAACCAGTGTAGTTTTACCGTGGTCAACGTGTGCGATGATCGCAATATTTCTGATTTTTTGCATGAAATGCCGCCTTATAAATTTTGCGCAAAGGTACGCTTATTTAACGGGATAAAAAAGATTTTGCTTATGAATGCTGATGTGGCATAATAATTTAACATAAATTAGGCTTGTAAGCCTCACAACCTTGCCTGTGGGATGCCGATAGGCATCGGCATGACCTATACCAAAAAGTCATGCTGAACTTGCTTCAGCACCTCATCATACTTGGCTATTTGCATCTCCCCCTTTGTCCGTCCGCACCTTGCCCGGACATTACGGACAAAAGCTACCTCTCCACCATGTCAATTCGAGGGAAGCGCAGCGACGAGAAATCTTATAGGTTTAGTTTGCGTAGTTTGTCCGTCCGTGCCTTGCCCGGACATTACGAACAAGATACTAGTTTTTACTTGCCTTTTTTAACTGGAGGAGGTGTAGGGTTAGAACCTTGATTACCTTTCCCTCCTTTGGTAGGTGGGGGAGAAGGAACTAATCCTCGCTGCCACTCTTTAGGGACTTGAATTTTCGCCATGTTATTATTTGGTTTTGGTAGATGGTTTTACTGGAGCAGCAGTTGGTGTCTGACTAGTGAATGAGGATGGATGTTTTGGTGCTGGGGTAGGTACTAATCCCTTTTTTTCAAATGATGGTTTGCTGTTTTTATTCATGACATTTGTTGTTATAAAAATTCCGAGTGATAAGATAGCTAAAAAGAAAGTTAAAATCGTAGCAACGTTAATAACATTTAACTTTGAAATTCTTTTATTAACCCTATCTGAATTATAATTATTGTCGTCAATTTCTTTTATTGATTTAGACATATTCCGAGCTGCTAACCAATGCGAAATTAAATTCGCAGTTAATGTAATAGTAAATAAAATCCAACTAAATAATAACGTCCAGGACAATCGGGCTTCTGAAACTTCTCCTACTGCTTTTTCAATGAAAAGCATAGAGAAGCCAAGAGCTCCCGCGCTTAAATACGACAATTGTTTCTCAAACGCATCTTGGCTCTTTTCGTAAATTATTTTTAATTCAAGCTTATATTCTTTTAACCTAATTTTAAATTCTTCATCTTCAGTGTTGTGCTTTGCCATCGTATAAAAATATTCAATCCATCTGACTTTCAGGTAGATTGTTGATAATTTGTTACCCCTCCTCTGTCCGTCCGCAGCTTGCCCGGACATTACGGACAAGCCATATCACTCCACCCCCTGCCTGTGGGATGCCGATATGCCTCAGCATGACCTATACCAAAAAGTCATGCTGAATTTGTTTCAGCACCTCATCAAACTTGGCTATTTGCATCTCCCTCCTTTGTCCGTCCGCAGCTTGCCCGGACATTGCGGACAAAGCTATCTCTCCACCCCTTGCGTGTGGGATGCCGATATGCATCGGCATGACAATAGCCACCAAGTCATGTTGGACTTGTTTCAGCACCTCATTAACTTTGCCTGTGGTATCTGTAAGCCGGTTAATTCCCGAATGCCCATTGCAAAAACATAGGCATGGCTTTGGCCCAGGTATCGGTATTGTGCATGCCGCCTACTATTTCAACATATTGAATATCATCGGGGCGTTGGTAGCCCTTGTTCAGCAGCTCCTTTATCAGGTCAATGGTATCATCAATAGAATCAATTATGCCATTCTTATTGCGGTCGGCGGTTTCGTCTTTAGTGCCGGTTTGCAGCCAAAATTTAAGCGCGGGTTTACCTGCCGAGTTTTTTATGATGCGGTGCATAATACGGTCGGCATCGGTATAGCCTTTGGCAAGACCCTTGCTGCGCCACCAAAAGGAACCCGAGAACGCGCCCACCTTATCAAACAGGTCCGGGTTGTTCCAGGCAATATCCAATGCCGATAATCCGCCTAATGAAAATCCGGCGATAGCCGTCGTCTCAAAATATTCTATCCCGGTATCGGCCTTTATCAGCGGCAGCAATTCGGTAGTAATAAACTGGGTGTATAAGGCAGCTTTGGCGCCACGTTTCTTATAATCGGGCGTGCCTGCCGTACCGTACTCCTGCAAGCGATCGTCGCCGGCGTTAATGGCGGCTACAATTACCGGGGCAATTTTATTGGAGTTATATAAATTATCCAGCGTAGCGGTAAGTTCCAGTTGGCCGGCTTCCTGCCCGTCATTCATTAACAGCAGGTTAAGTGGCCGGGCAATGGTTTCCTCGTCGGGCATGATCAGGGTGCAGGTAACGGTGCGTTTTAACAGTGCCGAGGTTACTATAAGTTGCTTTTGCTTTACCATAATTGCTGTGCTGTGCAGGTACATATCTCTATAAAAAGGTGCAAAAATACGGTATCCTTTTATTTTTTCGGGTAAAACATTATTATTTGGCCCGGTGTTGACTTTTACGTACAAAGCTACTATCTTAACACACTTAAACACAAAAACTTGACACAACAGTATCATCGCTGGTATTCGCCCAACCTGAACATGGATCTGGAAATGCTGGTTTTTGGCGATAGGGGGTACCCCGTAATTCTGTTCCCCACTACTAAGGGCAGGTATTATCAAAATCTGGATTTTGGCCTTATCGAGAGCGCACGCTGGTTTGTTGAGCAGGGGCTGGTAAAAATATACTGCTCCGATACTATTGACGCCCTAAGCTGGTACGATGAGGGTATTCATCCTGCCGACCGCGCCCGCAACTACACCTGGTACGATAAAATGCTGTTGGATGAATTGGTGCCCTGGGCCATGCATGAAACGGGCGTAGGTAAGGTAGCTATGGCCGGTTGCAGTTTTGGCGGTTACCATGCCGCTAACTTCGCTTTTAAGCATCCCGAAAAGGTGGCACACCTGTTTACCATGAGCGGTGCTTTTGATATAAAAAGGTTTACCGGCGATTTTTATAACGATGATATTTTTTATAACAACCCGGTAGATTTTTTGCCGGGCAGCAACCAGCAGGAGCTTTGGCAGATGAACATCATACTGGGTACATCGGAGCATGACATCTGTAAGGATGCCAATATCCGCCTGTCGGACATTTTAAATGAAAAACATATTGATCATTGGTTAGATATCCGCCCCTATGCCAGCCACGACTGGCCCATCTGGCGTGAAATGTTTCCGCATTATTTAAGCACGATCAAATAGACATGAGATGTGATATGAGATATGTTTTAGAGTTTAGAATTTGGAGTTTAGGATTTATAATTTAGCATTTAGAGTTTAGGATTTATAATTTAGGATTTAGCATTTACTTTTTTAGAATTTAGAACTTAACATACCACTATGAAAAAAATAGGCATCTTATTCGGACAGGAGAATACATTTCCGCACGCGTTTGTAGACCGCATCAATCAGAAAGGCGAAAAAAACATCTCTGCCGAATTTGTACGTATCGATAAAATGATGCAGGGCGAGCCTTTGGGCTACTCGGTAATAGTTGACCGTATATCGCAGGATGTACCCTTTTACCGGGCATCATTAAAAAACGCGGCCATCACCGGTACCGCCGTTATTAATAACCCCTTTTGGTGGAGTGCCGACGAAAAATTCTTTAACAACGCCCTTGCCGTAAAGCTGGGTATACCGGTACCTAAAACCGTGCTGTTACCCTCTAAAGATCATCCCGCAAGTACAACCGATCAATCTTTCCGTAACCTGGCCTTTCCGTTAGACTGGGAAGCTATTTTTGATTACGTAGGCTTTCCGGCTTATATGAAACCCTTTGATGGCGGGGGCTGGCGCGATGTGTACAAAATACGCGACCGCGAAGACCTTTGGGATAAATTCGCACAAACCCACCAGTTGGTGATGTTATTACAGGAAGAGATCATTTTTGACGATTATTTCCGCTGTTACTGCATAGGCGGCAAGCATGTGCGCATTATGCAGTATGAGCCACGCAACCCCTTCCATCTGCGCTACGAGCATGGTAAGGCACCTGCTGCCAAAAAGTTGTTAGATAAGGTGCAGGATTACGTAATAAAGCTGAACCAATACTTAGGGTACGATTTTAATACCGTGGAGTTTGCTGTGCGCGATGGCGTACCTTACGCTATTGATTTTTGCAACCCTGCGCCCGATGCCGACGTGAACAGCGTAGGGCAGGATAATTTTGACTGGGTGGTAGAAACCGCTGCCGATTATGCTATAGAGCGTGCAAAGGCCCAAAAAGACGACAGGGATAACCTCACCTGGGGTGAGTATGTAAAAACAGCAGCAGCAGGCAAGCCGTTGATAGCTGCTCCAAAAATTAAGGTAAAAAAGGTAGATGTAAGCCTGGGTACGGTAGATCATGCTATACTGGAAGAGGCCAAACCTAAAAAAGCGAGAACGGCTGCACCTAAAAAGGCAACAAAAAAGTAACTGACCCATAAACCCCTAACCAATTATGAACGAGTTTACCTTAGGTGTTGAAGAAGAATTCATGGTGATAGACCCGGTTACCCGGGAGCTGACATCGCATGAGCAAAAAATAGTAGACGGTGCCCAAAAGATACACGAAGACCAGGTAAAGGCCGAAATGCACCAGGCTGTAGTGGAGGTAGGCACACATATTTGCCGTAACACCGAAGAGGCACGGGCCGAAGTTAGCAAGCTACGCACTACGGTAGCCCAGTTAGCCGGCGATCTGGGTTTGCGCATAGGTGCTGCGGGTACCCATCCTTTTTCGCACTGGCAAACCCAACTGATCACCGATCATCCCAGGTATTTTGAAATTGTAGACGAAATGCAGGAGGCGGCACGTTCCAATCTTATTTTCGGACTACATGTGCATGTAGGCATACAGTCGCGGGACATGGCCATACATATTGCTAACCAGGTACGTTATTTTTTACCGCATGTGTATGCGTTATCAACCAACTCGCCATTTTGGGAAGGGCGTAATACGGGCTTCAAATCATTTCGCACAAAGGTTTTTGATAAGTTTCCGCGTACAGGTATCCCGGATTTTTTCAGCAGTATTGAGGAGTACGACAGCTACGTTAAGCTGCTGGTAAAAACCAATTGCATTGATAATGCCAAAAAAATATGGTGGGATATAAGGGTGCATCCTTTTTTTGAAACCATTGAGTTCAGGATATGTGACTGCCCTATGCTGGTTGATGAGACCATGACCTTTGTAGCGCTTTTTCAGGCACTTTGCGCCAAGTTATATAAACTGCGGCAAAACAACATGAAATTTATTAATTACACCCGTGCACTCATTAATGAAAATAAATGGCGTGCAGCACGCTATGGCATTGATGGCAAGATGATAGATTTTGGTAAAGAGATGGAGGTGAACACCCGTTCGCTGATATTAGAACTGCTTGATTTTGTGGATGACGTGGTGGATGATTTAGGTTGCCGGGATGATTTGCAATATGTACATCAGATACTGGAGAACGGCACAGGTGCCGACAGGCAGTTAGCGGTTTACCAACAAAATAATAACTTTGCCGACGTGGTAGATTACATCACCTCACAAACTTTAAAAGGACTATAAATTACATTAATGATCAATTCAGATAAACCCGGGGTAAAGGTAGCCATCTTAGATCTGTACGATGGATACGCGAATGAGGGGATGCGTGGTTTCCGGGATATTCTGGAACGTTATAAATTAAAACACAATATCGGCTTAACTTACGAAGTGTTTGATGTAAGAGGAAAAGGCCATGTGCCTGATACGCATTTTGATGTGTATATATCAAGCGGGGGGCCCGGCAGCCCGTTAGATAGTGAAGGCAGCTGTTGGGAAAAGGAATACTTTAAGTTGATTAATAAGCTGGAAGATCATAATCACGGAAGCAATCCGCAAAAAAAGCATGTGTTTTTTGTATGTCACTCCTTCCAGCTCATGTGCCGTAAATACGGCTTAGGCGATGTAAACGAAAGGCGATCAACTTCTTTTGGTATTTTACCCACCCATTTAACAGAAGCCGGAAGAGCAGAAGCGATCTTCAACGGATTAGCCGATCCGTTTTACGCGGTAGATTCGCGTAGCTGGCAGGTGGTGAACCCTAATGAGCAGAAGCTTGCCGAATTAAACATGCAGGTACTGGCGCTTGAAAAGTACCGCCCGTATATTGATCTGCCACGCGCATTAATGGCTATACGTTTCAGCGACTACTTTTTCGGCACCCAATTTCACCCGGAGGCTGATCCTGTAGGTATGAAAAACATGCTTTTAAGAGCAGATAAAAAGCAGGACGTTATTACCGAACACGGCGAGGATAAGTATATGGAGATGCTGGAGCGATTAGATGATCCGGATAAGATAACCCTTACGCAAAATACCATTATTCCCAATTTTTTGGATGCCGCGATACTGAAGTATCAGGAAATGTAGGGATGATGTTTGTTAAAACCATTAGTAATGGATGCATCAATAAGAAAAACGTTCAATAAAAATTTCACTGAAGAAAAATACGGTGACCTTATCTTGTCCTTAAACGCAGATTTAAAAAAACCAATTGAATTTCGTGTAGCTGAAACGCCTGTATTTTTAACTGATGACTTTCGTGACAGGCTTATAGAGGCAGGGGATAATATTATACAGGCTATTTTAAAGCCTGACTTTAAATCGCTTACCGAACGTGCCATCCCTGACCAATGGCGCGTAGCAAATGAAAACGACCATCCGCATTTTATAGCACTTGATTTTGGCGTATGCAAAGATACTGACGGGAATATCGTACCGAAACTTATAGAGCTGCAAGGCTTCCCGTCGTTATATGGTTTTCAGGTACATTTAGGCGAGAATTATCGTGAAACGTATAACATACCCGGCAATCAAACCATTTATTTTGATGGGCTTAATAAAAGCAGTTATCTTGATCTTTTAAAAAGAACCATCTTAGGCCCTTATCAGTCCCACGAGGTAGTGTTAATGGATGTGGATGCACCGGATCAAAAAACGGCTGTCGATTTTTATTTAACACAAAACTACCTCGGTGTTCCGGTTTTATCATTAAATGAACTGATACAGGAAGGCGACCGGTTGTATTATTTTGCGGGGAACGAAAAGAAATGCATAAGGCGTATTTATAACCGGTTGATATTTGATGAAATAGCAGGTGATACGGATATATTCAGCAAAGTGGTTGATATCAGGAAACCGCTTGATGTAGAATGGATAACACATCCTAATTGGTTTTACCGCATCAGTAAATTTACCATGCCTTATTTAAAAGGCCCATATATACCAGAGACACGTTTTTTACACCAGGTAACCGAAATTCCTGCTAATCTGGATAAGTTTGTCTTAAAGCCATTGTTTTCATTTGCCGGACAGGGTGTGATAATTGATGTGAATGAAGCTGATATCAGAAATATTAAAGATCCTGAGAACTGGATATTACAGGAAAAGGTAAACTATGAACCGGTGTTACAAGCACCTGACGGGGGTGTTAAAGTAGAGATACGCTTGTTGTATTTATGGCCCGATAGAGATGCACAACCTACATTGGCTATAAACCTTGCACGCCTTAGCAGAGGTAAAATGATAGGTGTAAGATATAACAAAAACTTTGACTGGGTAGGTGGTACAGTAGCGTTTATGCATAAATAATAGGCTTATACTATTTTAATAATCTGTACGTATATATAATTGTATTAATTTTGCACAATGAACATACAAGCAATTATTATAATTTTATTATTTATTGCTGCGGTTTTTTACGTAGGCCGTATAATGTACAAAAGCATTTTCGCTAAAAAAAGCTGTGGGGGTAATTGTAAATGTGGGGTTGATTTTTCGGGCATAACGCCGGAAGAGCAGTCCAGTTAGTCCTTTTTAGTGACGGTATTATTTCTATAGATACATAAAATCATAAAAACTCTTCATGTCAGACAAGCAGGTCTTTCAAGCTGATAATCCCGGCAGGTGGAATCGTTTTAAATGGATAAGCCGCATATTATTGGTGGTGTTTATAGTTGGCGTTATTGCAGCTGTAGTAACTATTACATCAACAGAATACCCTACGCTGCCAAACCTTGACCCGGTTCCTAAAAAGCTGTCGGCCAGTGATCTGGAGAAAATGAAGAAATCCAAAAAATACAAGGATTTCAAAATTGAGAAATCGGTAATAAAGGAATTGGCACGTGCCCGGCACCTTCACCAGTTAAAGCATCCAAACAACGAGAACCGTATTAACGCGGGGTTTTATCGTGCATGGGAGCCACAGGCTTATTATTCTCTTAAAGATCATTTTGCGCGGTTGGATATGGTGGTAACAGAAGGCTTTTCATTCACCCCCAATAAAAATACACTTACCACCCAAATTGATACCGGATTAATTAATCTGAACAAAAAGTACAAAAAGCAAATATTGGTCACCCTCTCCAATTATGTTAATTATGACAATATTCACGGCGGGTATGATACAAAAGATGTTAACCGCATATTTGCAAGCAAAACAAAGCGTACTACTTTTATAAATAACCTGATAGATCAGCTTCAGCATTATAAATTCCAGGGAGTAAATGTTGATCTGGAAGATATTGAACGTAACGGTAAAAACTATATCGCTTTCCAAAATGAACTATATGCAACTTTTCATGCCAAAGGATTATTGGTTACCCAAAATGTAATCCCGGGGGATGATGAGTACGACCTGAAACGCCTTCAGCACGTCAACGACTTTTTATTCGTTATGGCTATTGATCAGCATTATGACGGGAGCAACGCTGGTGACGTAAGTAATCAGCATTGGGTTGAGGAGATTTTAGATAATGTTTGTGAACAGGTACCAAGTGAAAAGGTGATACTTACCGTAATGGCCGGTGGATATGATTGGCCGGAAAATAGTATAGGGCAGCCCATAGGTTATCAGCAGGCTATAAGTACAGCTCATCAAAAAAATGAGAAGATCATATACGATCCACTATCAGCAAACCTGCATTATAATTATCCGGGTACCGATGGCTTTAATCATATTGTATACTTTACCGATGCAGCAACAAACTTCAACGTTATCCGTATGGCCGACGACTGGGCAACAGGTGGAGTTGCACTATGGCGTTTAGGTTTCGAAGACCCGAGGCTTTGGTCATTTTTCCAGGAAAATCTTTCTATTGATTCGCTTCGCAAAACAGGGGTTGATGTAAAAAAACTGACCACCGTTGGTCTTAATAATAAAATTGATTATGCAGGTGATGGGGGTGAGGTTCTAGATCTGATTACTACGCCAAAGGTAGGTAAGATTGATGTTAAGCTTGATACCACTAACTTTGTAATTACCAATCAAAAATATTTAGAGCTGCCCACCAAATACGTGATACGCAGATATGGCTACAAACGCGGAAAAGTAGTACTCACCTTTGATGACGGCCCCGATCCGGATTACACACCGCGAATACTTGATATTTTAAAAAAGGAACATGTACCCGCCGCATTTTTTGTAGTAGGTTCAATGGCGGAGAAAAACATCCCGCTTTTACGCCGTATATATGATGAGGGCTATGAAATAGGCAATCATACTTTTTTTCACCCGGATATTTCTACTATCAGCACAAACCGGGTCAGTCTGGAGTTGAATGCTACCCGCAAGTTAATTGAATCAGTTACGGGGCATAGTACCATACTCTTTCGCCCGCCATTTAACGCGGACGCTGAGCCACAAACCCTGGCGGAGGTAGTACCGGTGGCTGAAAGCCGCAGGCAAAATTATATCACTATAGGGGAGTCGATAGATCCGTGGGATTGGCAGCCCGGTGTTAGTGCCGACAGCATTATTGCACGTACCATTCGCCAAAAGGATAACGGATCAATGATATTACTGCATGATGCAGGTGGCGACACACGTGAAGAAACAGTAAAAGCATTACCTGCCATTATTCATTATTTTAAAAGCCATGGTTACCAGTTCACAACCATTGCCGACATCCTCGACAAGAAAAAAGCAGACCTTATGCCCGTAGCTAAGGATGAGAATAACAGTGCATGGGGTAAAATGTATGATGTATTTGTTGTTGGGTTCTTTTACGGTAACCGGTTTATATTTTACCTTTTTTTGTCGGCTATATTCTTAGCCATGGGCCGTATTTTGCTGATAGGTATATTAGCGTACAGGCAATTTGTTGGAAATAAGAAATCAGCACCAGATATTCCGAAAATTGATCTGCCGGCTGTAAGTATAATAGTGCCTGCCTATAACGAAGATGTCACGGCTTTAAAAACCATCGAGAGTTTGTTGAAAACAGAATATACTGTTTTTGAGATAATTTTTGTAGATGATGGTTCCAAAGACAATACCTATAAAATAATGGAAGCAGCATATGGCGGCCATCCTTTGGTAAGGGTATTGACGAAACCGAATGGGGGAAAGGCGTCTGCTCTAAACTTTGGAATATCGCACGCAAACTATGACTTTGTGGTGTGTATTGATGCTGATACGCAGCTTAAAACAAATGCAATATATCATTTGATGACCTATTTTAACGATGATGAGATTGGTGCGGTAGCGGGAACAGTAAAAGTAGGTAACGAAAATAACATCATTACCCGGTGGCAATCTATAGAGTATATTACGGCTCAAAACATGGACCGCCGTGCATTTGATATTATTAACAGTATAACAGTAGTTCCCGGAGCGATTGGCGCATTTCGTAAATCGGCTATATTTAATGCTGGCGGTTTTACCTATGATACCCTTGCCGAGGATTGCGATTTAACCATGCGTATTTTAAAACAGGGCTATGTGGTTAGAAACTGTGCGGAAGCTGTAGCTTTTACTGAGGCGCCTGAAACAGTTAATATGCTGTTGAAACAACGCTTCCGCTGGAGTTTTGGTGTAATGCAAAGTTTTTGGAAAAACAGAGATGCCTTATTCAATAAAAACTATGGATACTTCGGCATGGTAGGAATGCCAAATATTTTGATCTTTCAAATTATATTGCCGTTGTTTTCTCCCCTTGCAGATCTGATGATGATACTGGGACTTTTTGGAGATAAACCTGAAAAGATATTTTTCTATTATTTAGGATTTGTTTTGATAGATTTTCTGGTTTCTATTCTTGCGTTTTGGATGGAAAAAGAGGACTATAAAAAGCTGGTATACATTATTCCACAGCGGTTTGTATGGAGGCAGCTGATGTATTATATCCTGTTTAAATCAGTGCGTAAGGCATTAAAAGGTGAATTGAGCGGTTGGGGTGTATTAAAACGTACCGGCAATGTTGATGTTAAAAAAGAAGTGCTTGCTGAAGAATAGTAACTTTAATTTATATTACCGTTTAAATTTTCTCAATTAAACAAACCGCGTAGGCAACCACGCCCTCTTCACGGCCAATAAAACCTAATTGTTCATTAGTGGTGGCCTTAATAGATATATCATCCTCGGTGATTCCTGCAGCAAGGGCTATATTTGTTTTCATTGCTGGTATATGCGGATTTATTTTTGGTGCTTCTAAACATACCATTGCATCAATGTTGCCAATTTGCCAATTCTTTTCGGCAAGTAATTTTACTACATGTTGTAATAGTACTAAACTGCTTATTCCTTTCCATCTCTCATCTTTATTAGAGAAATGAAAACCAATATCCCGTAAATTAGCCGCACCCAATAAGGCATCGCAAATAGCATGCAGCAAAACATCGGCATCTGAATGTCCGAATGCTCCTGAAGTATGCTCCAAATCTACACCACCTAAAATAAAGGGATGTTGGTGTTTTAACTGATGTACATCAAAACCGAAACCTACTTTTATTCTACCCATTATTATTTAGAAGCGTTATTAGAGCCACCAAAACTTGTTGATAACGTAAAGCGAAGAGTATTAGCCAACGGGCTGTTTTGCTGACTGGCGGCCAGGTAAGAAAAATCGAACATGTAATTTTTATATTTAAAGCCCAACCCTAAAGTAGCATAATGTCTGCCACCCTTATCAGGGTTTTCATAGAGATATCCGCCTCTTAAAGCAAACATATTGTTATACCAATACTCAACTCCGGGAGAAAATGTAAGCTCCTGTAATCCATTTGCATTGCCAAATGAGGTGAAAATACTTCCCGGTACTGAAAGGTCTTCTCTTCTGTCTACTACTGTATTGCCATTTTCATCCGTAGTAATTACTGGAGCAGGCACTAAAAGTTTGTTAATATCTAAAGTCAGTGTGAGTTTATTTACATCATCCAGATTCCAGGTATTTGCAGCGCCTATCTTCAGGTTTGCAGGTAAAAAATATCTTTGCCCGGAATTGCTATAGCTTATTTTTGAGCCAATGTTAGATATATTTGTACCGAACGAGAATATGGAATTATCGCCATAGGCTTTTGTATAATATAAAGATACGCCCGCTGATAAGGAATTACCCGGTTTTACCTGCTGACCTGAACCTGAAACAAAATCAGCATTGCTGAAATTTGAATATATATATCGTACGGTTAAACCCAGTGAAAGGTTTTCTCCAAACTTTCGTGCAAAGGAACCGTCAACAGAAAATTCGCTTGGGTTATCGGTGCCCTGATAGTTTTGAAACTGATCTACCCGCTGAATAGAACCCAGATTAAAGTAACGCAATGATGCACCAAAAGAGTTCCTGTCATCTAATTTGTGTGCATAGCTTAAATATGACAGGCTTACATCGGGCACCAAATGTCTTAACCAGGGATTATAAGAAATAGAAATATCGTTATTGCTTTCCAAAAAAGTAAGTTTAGCCGGATTCCAGTAATTTGCATTAACATC
Source organism: Mucilaginibacter segetis (assembly GCF_016522075.1). GTDB lineage: Bacteria > Bacteroidota > Bacteroidia > Sphingobacteriales > Sphingobacteriaceae > Mucilaginibacter > Mucilaginibacter segetis. The sequence goes on from NZ_JAEHFW010000001.1 coordinate 433,510, forward strand.
AGGTGATAATGCTACCCCTGCATCTCCCATAGCCCCTGAACGCGAATCGGGTGTGATGTTAAGAAATGGTACAGCTGTAGCAATTGCATTGGAACTTCCATTTATGCTTGTGTTGGCATTTTGCGCCGCCGCAAATACAGGAGAAATGACTAAAAAATAAGAAAAAAGCTTTTTAGAATAAAAATACTTCATTGGGTGCAATTTAGTCTTAATATTTAAAATAATATATAGAGGTCTACGCTAAAATTTAAGCATTAAAACACCTTAATAATCCAATTTATTGTAACTCAACCAACAAATAATACGTTTAAATTATTTTGTATAGATTTAGGTTTTAATTAACCTTGTCAAATAACAATATTTTTTATCGAAATTTATTAAATTTACCTCCAAATATATTTTGCAAAGTATGAAAGCACTTTTTACTAATACTGCTTTAGTGTTGATGGGTTTAGGCGTATTACTAAGCAGCTGCAGTAAACATGAAGTATCACAAAAAACGGGTTTAGCTTATAACGATAAAAATAATGGTGGTTACTTAAGGTTTAAGCAAACTCATCCAAGTCCCGGCCCTGGTTTAGTACCAATAGAAGGAGGAACATTTGTATTAGGCGGAAGCGCTGACCAGGATGTAACCTATGAATATAATAATGTTCGCCGCAGGGTAACTGTTCCTTCTTTTTATATGGATGAAACAGAGGTTTCAAACCAGGATTGGCTTGATTATCTGCACTGGATAAGCATAACTTTCCCTAATGACGGCGAGCTTTATTATAATGCATTGCCTGATACCTTAGTATGGCGGAATCCTTTGTCTTATAATGAACCTTATGTGCAAAATTACCTTCGTCACCCTGCTTTTCAGGATTACCCTGTTGTAGGGGTTACGTGGGATCAGGCTCAGGATTATTGCGTGTGGCGTACTGATAGAACCAATGAGAACATATTGCGTCAGGGTAATTATCTGGTAAATTGGAAAGATAAAGCAAAAAGTCAAGGTACTCAAGGTAATAGTACTCAAGATGGGCAGCCATTTAATACTGATATGTATTTGAATAATCAAATAAGAGGAAATGGTGTAGATGGTAAGAATATGCCTAAGGATTTAAATCCTAATGCTGACCCCGGGACTGCTAAAGGTGGCGCACGCAGACCTGTACGTATTGAAGATGGAATTTTAAAACAAGGATACAGATTACCTTCTGAGGCTGAGTGGGAATATGCTGCTCTGGCACTTGCAGGTAATACGGAGTTTGAAAACATTAACGATGGTAAAATATATCCATGGAATGGCTTAGGTGTGCGTTCGCCCAATAGAACAACCCGCGGTTTAATTTTAGCTAATTTTAAACGTGGTTTGGGAGATAATGCCGGTGTTGGTGGTGGTTTGAATGATAAAGCAGATATAACAGCCCCTGTAAGATCATATCAACCTAATGATTTTGGATTATATAATATGGCTGGTAATGTTAATGAATGGGTTGCCGATACCTATCGTCAAACTTCATTTGAAGAAGTTAATGATTTTAATCCTTATCGTGGTAATCAGTTTACAAATAAACGTTTAGCTGATCCGGCTAAGGGATTGTACGCAAAAGATAAATACGGCCGTCCTATAAAAGATCCGGCAACATCAAATAAGAAATTACCTTATGCAGAAATGATAGCTCAACGGCAAGGCAACGCCGCTACGGCTAATACAGATGCTAACGATCCTTTGGCTGGTAAGCCTTACAGTGCTGATTACAGGGGCTATAGGGATTCGGTTAATACTAGCTTATATGGCACTACCACCTTAGTTAACGACCGCTCAAAAGTGTATAAAGGAGGATCATGGAACGATATGGCATATTGGCTAAACCCTGCAACGCGCAGATTTATGGATGAGGATCAGTCAAGTGCAGAAGTTGGATTCCGATGTGCCATGACCCTTGTTGGAGCGCCGGAAATTAACCGGGGCGGTAAGCCACATTTCCCGGTGAAAAAGGCTGGAAGATAAATATCCAATTAAAAAAACGACAAATAAGCTGCTTTCAAAAAATGAAAGCGGCTTTTTTTTATTGCAAAAAATCAATTGCTTTTGCTAAGTTGTTAATATTCAGCCAAATGTTAACAAATAAATCATGCCTTGTTAACGTTTATAAAATAATTTATCGCTTATTTTTATAGACCCTAAAAAGGTCATTATAAATTTAACCTAAAACAAATTTTATGACCTGGAGAAAATTTAGCGGAGAAGTTATTCAAACACCTATTATTGAAGAGGTGGAATGTGCCATTGAACGTGAAACTAACCTGGGCAATAAGTTAAAAGTTTGTATTGGTACAGACTCACAGGTGAAAGGGTCAGTTACTGATTTTGCAACGGTAATAGTTTTTATTAGAGAACAGCGTGGTGCATTTATGTTTATTCATCAGGAGCGTACTTCTCAAAAAATGAGCATTAAAGAACGCATGCTTACCGAAGTTCAAAAATCGATAGACATTGCCTATAAATTGTGTGACCTGCTTGACCTTTACGATGTAGAGTTGGAGGTACATGCCGATATTAATACTAACCCGATGTTTAAAAGCAACCAGGCTTTACACGAAGCTATGGGCTATATTTTAAGCATGGGATTTGTATTTAAAGCTAAGCCCGAAGCTTTCGCCAGTTCATGCTGTGCTAATAAAATGGTGCAATGAGCAAACATATGCACGCAAATTCCGTTAGGAAAATGTGAAAACATACAGTCTTAAACTAAAGCAAAATATCCCGGTAACTTTAGACGAAGCATGGGGTTTTTTCTCCTCGCCTTTAAATTTGGCAAAAATAACTCCGCCGGAAATGAAGTTCAAAGTCACTTCAGATTATACGCAGGGTATGAAAATGTATGCCGGTATGATCATTACTTATAAAGTAACTCCTTTATTTGGTATTGAGCTTAATTGGATGACAGAAATAACACATGTAGATGAAGAGAAATATTTTGTTGATGAGCAGCGTTTTGGCCCGTATGCTTTGTGGCATCATCAACATCATTTTAAATCCATTGCCGGTGGAACAGAAATGACAGATATTCTGCATTATGCCATACCTTTTGGTGTTATTGGCCGGCTAAGCAATAAAGTAATTGTGGATAAACAGATAAAAAAGATATTCAACTACCGTGTAAAAGCAATAGAAGAATTGTTTGGAGAAATGTAAAGAGTGTGATCCTGAAACTACCAGTGTTACCTGCAAAATTTCTTCAGATCATCAGCCGCTATTTTTGACCCTAATGCTGCTGCGCTGTTAAGATCAATACAAGCACCGTTTATATCTTGTTTGTTCAACTTTGCCATCCCCCTTTTATGGTAAGCCTCTGCATTTTGCGGATTTAATTTAATAGCTTCCGTAAAATCATTGATAGCGCCGGTAAAATCTTTCAAGTTTATTTTAGCAGATCCTCGCAAAGTATAAATAAGGTCGTTTAACGGCTCCATTTTAAGCGCGTAATTAAAATCGGCGGTCATTTGATCCAGGTTAGGTAATAGGCTTTCAGCCAAAGCACGGTAAGCAAATATCTTAATGTTATCTAAATTAATGAACAAAGCACTATTATAATCATCAACAGCACCTTGGTAATTTTTGAGCGCCATTTTAACATTACCACGTATAAAAAAAGCTTCATCATCATCGTCGTGAATGTGTATGGCCTTATTGATATCTGCCAGAGCACCATCATAATCCTTAAGATCAAGTTTGGCACTGCCTCTGTTTTGGTAAGCATAGGCTGATGCCGTATCTAATTGTAAGGCTGTATTATAATCGGCAATGGCCCCGTTAATATCATCTAAATTTTGCTTTGCTATGCCCCTACCTACCCAAAATATCGCCTTTTTGCCATTTTTACTAATTAATGAATTAGATAAGGAGAGCACGTCTTTATAAAATCCAGCCCTCACCATAGACGTTAAAAGACGCGCCCTTAGTTCATCATCGTCAGCACCAATGTCAATTATTTTCTTAAAATCCTGGAGTGCGCCTTGTCTGTCATCCAACTTCATTCTGGCATTGCCTCTTCTTAATAAAGTCTCCGAATTGCCGGGGTTAAATTCCAAGGCTTTAGAATAATCCTTTTCCGCATTTTTATAGTCGTTTTTACCTGCTGCAATATTGCCGCGTACAACATATGCATAGTCGTTTGTAGAGTTTATATTAATGGATTCATTTATGTCGTTTAAAGCACTAGCGGTATCCTTTAACTCAATTTTTACCCTGGCCCTGGTTACGTACGCATAACTGTTTTTATCATCTAACTCAATAGCTTTATCTGCATCCTCTTCAGCCTCCTCAAAGTTTTTTGAATTTAATTTTAGATCGGCCCGATTTTGGTATGCGTCAGAGCTGTTATCATCCAATTCTATAGCCTTATCAAAATCGGCAATCGCTCCTTCTTCGTCGCCCTGGTTTCTTTTAACAATACCCGATAATACATATAATTCTGCATTCTTAGGATCAAGCTGAATTGCTTTAGCGAAATAATCAAGGGCAGCCTTTTTATCTGAATTATTGCTTAATGCATTAGCCAGGTATTTATAAAGGTTAGGCATCTTCGGATCTAAAACTATTGTCCTTTTATAATCAGCAATAGCCGCCGGATAATTTTTTAGGTTACTATAAGCATTAGCACGATAAAAAACAGCCTCAGCATTTTTAGGATTAAGTGCTAAAGAGCGGGTGTAATCAGCGATAGCTCCTTTATAGTCCGCGATATTGCCTTTTGAATTTGCCCGGTAAAAGATTAAGTCGGAATTATTAGGATCAAGTTTTACTGCCATATCATAATCTGCAATAGCACCATCATAATCTTTAAGATTACTTTTCGCTACACCGCGGTATTCATATAAAGAAGGATCATTAGGGGTGAGTTGTATTGCTTTTGTAAAATCTTCTGCTGCGCCTGCATTATTACCCAAACTGGCTTTCGCATTTGCCCTGTAATGATACATTTCGGCAGTAGGACTCATGGATATAGCCTTATTAAAGTCAGCAATAGCTTCTTCATAATCTTTATTTGCGTTATGTGCATTGCCCCTGTAAAAAAATGCGGATACATTTGACGGATCCAATTCGATGGAACGTGTATAATCTTGTATGGCAGAAGGATATTCCTTTAAGTCGTTATAAGCATTAGCCCTGTAAAAATAAGGTTTAGCATTATTTGGATTGAGTTGTATTGCTTTTGTAAAATCAGCAATTGCAATTTTGTAGTTTTTTTCGCCAGCCTTAGTATTACCACTTTGAATATAGGTTTCTGCTGTTTGGGCAAAGCAGAAAACAGGGACTATTAATAATATGATTAGCAGTTTATACATCAATATCTATCTGAAGGGCTTAATTATAAATGATGCGGAAACATTTCGGCCATCGCCGGTATTACGGCCATTAATAAATGTGCCTGCTGTTAAGAATATAGAGAATTTTTTACTGAAGGTATAACCGTAGCTAAGGGAAGCTTGATTAAAGGCGAAATCCTTGTTATTGGTTTGAATAGGGGAAAAATCTTTAAAATTGCTTGATGAATAAAAACCACCAACGGATACTGAAAGCTGATGTTTGAACTTCCTATCAAGTGTTAAACCAAATGTTCCGCTATACCTGTCCTGAATTGGCCCGCTGCTACCAAAATATTGCCTCACGCCGTTTTCTATATTAAAATAGCTGTTCTTACCAAAAAGATGGCCGCTCCCGGCAAATGCAAGCTTAATTTCGGCGCCGGTTTCTTTATATCCTAAATTTATATCTGAATACAGGGGTACGATGCCTGTTGCTTGTAAAGTAAAGTAATATTTATAGTCAATGTTGGCTAAGTAATATCTAAGCCCAATCTCCATATCAGTAAAACCCTCACTATGGCTTTTATAGCCTGTTTGTTCAAAGTTATTTACTACATAAGGTAGCTGAGCTACGAGTGTAAAGCGTCTGCTGATACCGTACTCGGAATATAATGAATAGCTGAATGAGGTGAACTGCCCGTTAAGCTCAAAAGGAGAATGTACGCGATTTGCATCCCAGCCGCTATTTGAAAAAAAGTAACTTATTGAGGGTGAAAGTAACCACTGTTTAGGGCGCACAGGGAAGCCTCCGGCAAAAACTTCATGCTGTGCTATAATAATAAATAGTATAGTGATTATTAAATGCTTTGATCGGGTTTTAATTGTTTTCATTTTATAGTATTAAAATAATGCAAACGTATCTCGCATCCATCTTCCTTCCAAATCTTTATATACCTGGCTTACCTCGTGTCCCAAATCTTTAAATACCATGATCCTTTTCTTACCTTTAATATTGTTAAAGGTAGCATATTCATTAGCGGGGGGGGCGTAAGGATCTAGCAAACCTATTCCCATTATTGTAGAACAGGTTATATTTGAAGCGAAGTTTTTACCATCATAATAATTAAGGTTACTTATAACCTTATCTAAAGTTAAGCCCGGTTGTGTTTTTATATATTTTTTTATATCATTTATAGGCCAGGTAACCTCTCCGTCTAAATTATTAACATCACATAATATCGGGTTTTGTGCAGAACATAAAGTTACTCTTTTATCTAAGCTTGCAGTAGCGAGCGATAAAAAACCACCCATACTGCCACCGCTTACCAATATTTGGTCATGATCCAATTCTGGTTGCGAAAAGATAAAATCAACGCCGCGAAGGCAATCCATAATTACTCCTCGCATTACATATTTATCTTTATCCTCAATATGATAAAAAATAAATTCATCCCTTCGTGTATCAATTGGACCCCGGCTATTTCCCTGGCCCCTTACATTAAGTGTTATAATAGCCAAATCAGGATCTAAACCCACTATAGGCACTAAATTAACCTGATAGCCGGGCAAACCTAATAAAACAGAAAATTTTTTATTTTTTTTGCTTGTTATCGGCACAGTCATCCATCCTCTGATAGTCATATTACCTAACGACTGCATTTCAATTAAATACACCTTACGGTTATCTGTATTCATCTTAGGCATAGGTGTAACCTTAAAATTTGGTTTTACCTTTGCCAGTTCATCTTTGGCAGTTTGCCAGAATTTATCAAAATCGGCAGGTTTTGAATATTTTGAAACGATTTCCTCCGGACGTATACCAAAAACCTTTCTTAATGTATCATCATATTCAGATACATTGATAAGGAAGTGTACCTTATAAAAGCCAGTTTTTAACTTTGGTAGTTCAAAGTTAAATTTCCCTGAACTGTATTTATTTACCTTAACATGGATAGAATCATAAGCAAGTTGTTTACCATGCTGATAAATATAATAGGATAATCGCCCGATCTGATCAGTCCCGGTAGGATTTTTTACTTCAAATGTATATTTAGCGTGATCATCAAAAATGGCATTCTTGTCAGCAGGTGTTAATACTGTTGATATGTCTTCGTCGTTGTGTTTGTTCGCAACAATATTATTTGCTTTAGCCTGTTCGCCTAAAATCAGGGTAACAATGCCAATACCTAATAATAAAAATTTCTTTAGTCCTTTTACCATATCTATAATCACGAAACTATGACCTGCTCTTTATTAAAAAGTTTGATTTACGAATATAATGGTTTACAGGTTCTTCAATAAGTTTGAAAAGCAATATTGAAACGGCATTTAGTATTAAAAATGCATAAAGTACATTCAAATTATCGTACTGAAAAGGTGAGTTCCAATCCACCCCCCATTTATCATATAAATCAAAAACGTAATCGTTAAGCCAATCAAAACTACTATGTAAAAAATCGTACATGTAACCCAAATGTATCAGGTAAAATATATACGAACTTTTGCCCAGCAACTCGACAAATTTATTGGAAAGTATCTTTTTTAAAATGGTGGTTTCAGTAAGTATGCCGTAAAAAAACAGTGCTATTGATGTGGCAAGCAGGTAATTATTGGTAACAACACCCAACGGATTTTGCAGGCCGGCTATCTCTCCTTTTGGTATAGGAAGGATTGACATTATCCATACGCAAAAGAAAATAAGAAAAAAGCCCAGATAGGTGATCCCTTTACTACCATTAGCTACCAATGGTTGTTTCTTTTTTATTATTAATGCCAGTTGTATACCCACAAAAAACTCGAAACACCTGCCAAAAAAGGTATACAACATCATAAAAGTAAAGTTCCCGAAAAAGCCGTACCAATTAACATTTCGAAAGATAAGTACTAACAAAAAACCAATTAAGGTTATAATAACAGGCTGTATATAAAACTTATTATACTTTTTAGCAACAAAGAATATAATAGGTGCTGAAAAATAGAAACATTCTTCAACAGTTAATGACCACCCCTGCGCAATGCCTGTAAATTTTAGCTGATCAAAAAAACCTCTGATAAAAGTAATGTTCATAAAAAACAAACCCACCGGGCTGCCAAAGCCGGAGGTTACTTTTTGGTCATTGGTAAAATGATAAACAACGAAAGCTCCAAGAGTGAGTAAAAAGTACATGGGGTAAATACGCGCTACCCTGTTTTTAAGATATTGCCTGAACCAGTCGCCGGTAAGTTTAAAATTATCAAAATACCTGAATGCAATTAAAAAACCTGATAATACAAAAAATATGGTAACGCCAATATGGAACTCGTTAAGAAAACGTTGCACACCATGAGGAAAATTTTCATCAAAAGCGTAGGCATAGTGTGATATAAAAACAAGGTAAGCTGCTAATGCACGTACGCCAGTAAGGGCCGGAATATAGTTTTGTAAGGGTTTATTCGCCAAAACAGGATATTATTAACTTTTCTAATATAATTTTTTATCCTTATAAGTGCAAAAGAGCGGCCAACACAATCAATGTGTAATTGATAAAGATTAAGGATAAGTATGCTTTAAAAAAAGGAAGACTTATATGAATCGACTGCCCTGAACAACACCCCGCTCTAAAATTCTTTGATCGATGTAATATTGTATCTCACTTTTTTTTAGGCCCCAGTTTGGTGCAATAAGTAATTCGCGATCACTTAAACCAAATAAGCGTTGAATAACAATATCCGGCCGCACTAAAGGCAGTAATTCGCAAAGGAAATCGGCATAATCATTTATACTGAATAGCTTAAATGGTTCACGTTTATATTTTACGCCCATTACTGAACCTTCTACAATATGCAGGTGATGAAATTTTACAAATTTGATTTGCGGATGTTTATTTATTTCATCAGCATATTTAAGCATCATCTCTTTTGTTTCCCACGGGAATCCAAATATGGTATGAACACAAACATCAAGTTTGGTGTTTTCGGTCAGCTTAAGGGCTTTTAATAATTCCTCATGACTGCAGCCGCGATTTATTTGCGCTAATGTATCATTATAAATACTTTCCATCCCCATTTCCAGATCGACGTCAAAACGATCGGTATAGCTTTCAAGCAGGGCTATTTTTTCTGCGTCGATGCAATCCGGACGTGTACCTACAGAAAGGCCAACTATATCTTCCGTGCCATAGCTGAGTGCTTCATCGTAAAGCATTTTAAGATAATGAGCGGGTGCATAAGTATTAGTATTAGGCTGAAAGTATATAATAAACTTGTCCGCCTTATTCCCGTTACGTGCACGTTCCATGCCTTGCATTACCTGTTCACGAACAGATGGGTTTTTACGGGATACCGATGGCGTAAAAGAATCTACATTACAATAGGTACAACCACCATAGCCCTTGCTGCCATCGCGGTTGGGACATGTAAACCCGCCATCTACAATAACTTTAAATACCCGATGGCCTTTATATTTTTCGCGTAGCCAGGGGCCATAGTTATTATAGCCTTTTTCCCACTGTGTTATTACTGTATCCGTCGCCTGCATGTGCCGCAAAGATACTAATTTTGCATTTCAGCATTAATTTAATTATAACCAGTACTAACATTTAGCATTTTACGCAAGATGCATACATTTGCATAATGCCTGCTATACATATCGAAGATAAAATTTATTCAAAAATTTCTGCTGAGCAAATTAAAGGGAACAATCTCACCTACGAAAATTGCAAGTTTACAGGCTGTGATTTCGCCGGTAATTACTTGGATAGTATTGTGTTTATAGATTGTGTATTCGAAGATTGTAATCTTGCCTTGGCAAGCGTTGCAAATACTGGTTTCCAAAATATCAATTTCACACATTGCAAGTTAAGCGGAGTAAACTTTAGTAAAAGCCGCGATTTTTTATTCGAAATAAATTTTGATCACTGCATATTGGACAACGCTATTTTTTACCGAAAGAAAAACAAAAGCGCTAAGTTCAGCGATTGTTCTATGGTGGAAACAGACCTTACTGAAGCCGATCTGGCAAGTGCGAAATTTGTAAATTGTAATTTACACCGAGCGTTTTTTAATAATACTATATTAAAAGGTGCTGATCTCAGGACATCTTTTAATTTTAATATCGACCCGGATATTAATCATATCAAAAAAGCCTGTTTTTCCTTAAATGGACTTCCGGGCTTATTAAGTAAATATGATATTAAGGTGGAATAAAAAGCACGTATTTCTATCGCTTTAAAATCTTTTGTCATTAGTAGTGAGGTGTTTATAATATTATCGTTAACAGCAAAGTAAACTCAAAATAAGAGCTGGTCATATTTATTAAATCTTTAAATAAATTTATTAATTAATAATTACACATTAGGCACGACTATTGCATTTATCTGATTATCAAAATTAGAATTAATGAGACACCTGTTAGCTGAAATATTTCATCTGTTTATTATTTTTATGATCATAGCGTTTGTTGTGGGGGGTATATTAGCCATAACAGGAACCTTTGATCATTGGGGATCACGTTATATTTTAAAACGCCGCCGCCGCCGTTTATTAAGAAATCAAAATAAAAATAAGCGACCGTATGTATTTAATACCAAAAACCTTTACAATAACAAATTAGAGGGTAAGCCATTAACTTAGTACCAAACACAAAGCACATTTATGAGTTTATACAAACGGTAATGTCGCATATTAAACTAAACATGCGTAACCTTATCTATATATTATATACTTATAAATATCCTTATGAAAAAATTATTCGTTATTGCCGCGTTAATTACCTTATCGTGTGGAGCTTTTGCTCAAAATGTTGATCTGCGTCGTAAAATTGAAGTTACCGGGATAGCTGAAAAAGAAGTTACTCCCGATATAATTGATGTTACCATTTCTTTAAAAGAATATATGAGTGGTAAAACTAAAGTTACCATCAGTCAGTTAGAGCAGCAATTGGAGAAAGCCGTTGATGCCGCCGGAATTGCAAAAGAAGACTTCACAGTAAATGATCTTTCTTCATGGAATTATGCTACAGAAAAAAAGAAAGATCCTGATTTTTTAGCAAGTAAACAATATGGTATCCGTTTTCACGATCTGAATAAATATAATCAGATTTTAAGTAAGCTGGATCCTAAAGGGATACAGTCTACCAATATCAGTAGTTATGATTATTCAAAAATAAATGATCTTAAAAACGAATTGAAATTGAAAGCTTTACTGTCGGCAAAAGAAAAGGCCACCTTTTTGTTAAATGGGATTGGCGAAAAATTAGGACAACCGATTAGTATCATCGAAAATGATAATAGTAGCTTTCCTTCCCCGCGTCCGGTCATGTACATGGCTAAAAGTGCCGATGCAGGTACTCCGGAATCAGATATTGATTTTAGAAAAATAAAATTAAGCTTTACTATCCAGGCCATTTTTGAAATAAAATAGAACTAAAGTAAATTTTTTTAATAGCAGGTTTAGTTATAGGCCTGCTTTTTTTATTTTATCATTTTTGATATAAACTAATTCATTAACAAGTTGATAAATCGGAAAATTGCTACAAACAGGCTTGATAATGTAAAAGTTACATTTTAACTTTACGTTTCCCTAATTCGTTTGAGCATGATCCTTAACCGTTCTAAAAAAGTGCTTTTGGTAGCTCCAAAAGCTTTTCCGGATAAATTATTGGCAGGTTATTCCAACGTGAAACATACACAGGCTATAAACAAGATATTCCCGTCGATACATGAGGTAAAGCCCGATGTGATTTTATTTGATTATGCGCATATGGGTACTTATATGGAGACTGTTTTGCGCAGGCTACAAACTAACTCTTTTTATAAGAACATTAAAATATGCTGTTACAAAAATGCTTCTAATGAGAAAACCGATAGTTTCTTAAAAATATTAGGAGTTAAGTATTTTATTTACAAAGAGGATCTGCAAGACGAGTCAAATAGTAAAACAGGTACAAGTACCATTAATAACGTGTTAGGTAATCCCATCTTAAACCTAATGTCCCAATTTAGCTAACTGATATTTACTGTTGCTGGATAGTAATAAACTAATATACTTATGGAAAAATTAAAAGTCATTCCGGAAGGTTATCAGGCTGTAATGCCTTATCTGATTTTAAAAGATGCCGGGTCATTTATAGATTTCATGAAAGAGGTTTTTGGAGCAGAGTTGAAGATTAAACACATGCGCGACGAAAAATTAATTATGCATGCAGAACTTGATATAAATGGCAGTATAATTATGTTAGCGGATAGTACAGATACCTATAAGCCTCAAAATTCAGGAATGTTCATATACGTAGATGATTGTGACAGTACCTATAAAAAAGCCATCAACAGCGGAGCAAAAAGCATTTTTGAACCAGCTGACCAAAGCTACGGTCGTAGTGGAGGTGTATCTGATCCGGCTGGAAATACCTGGTGGATCACGAGCGCTTCTTAACAGAAAGTTAGCATGTTACTATTCCTTTATAAATCATTTTACACAGGTTTAACACTTTTACGATAAATAGCTGTTAAACTTGCAAACCGAATACATACATTAAGCTTCGGCTAATTTTATTCAATAAATGAAAATCGGAATAGTTTGTTACCCTACCTTTGGTGGTAGCGGGGTTGTTGCTACGGAACTGGGCAAGGCCCTTGCAGATAGAGGACACCAGGTACATTTTGTAACCTATAATCAACCCGCAAGGTTAGATTTTTTTTCGGAAAATCTTTTTTACCATGAAGTATCCGTATCCAAATATCCTTTATTTGACTATCCGCCTTATGAGTTGGCTTTGGCCAGCCGTTTAGTTGATGTGGTACGGTTTGAAAAACTGGACGTATTACATGTTCATTATGCTATCCCACACGCGTCAGCTGCTTTTATGGCCAAACAGATATTGGCTACGTACGGAATATTTATACCCGTGGTTACTACTTTGCATGGTACCGATATTACCCTGGTAGGTAAAGATAGAACTTATAAACCCGTAGTTACATTTTCTATAAATCAGTCTGATGGGGTTACTGCCGTTTCTGAACATCTGAAACAGGACACCTACAACTTTTTTGATATTAAAAAAGACATCCGCGTAATACCAAATTTTATTGACCTGCAACGGTTTAATTTAAAACCAAAAGATCATTTCAAAAAAGCGATAGCTCCAAATGGAGAGAGGGTATTGGTGCATACTTCTAACTTCAGAAAAGTAAAAAGAACAGAAGATGTCATTAAAATTTTTGCCAAAGTAGTAGAAAAGATACCGGCTAAATTACTAATGGTAGGTGATGGAGGTGAGCGTATAGTTTGCGAGCAGCTAAGCAGGGATTTGGGTATTGATGAACATGTACGTTTTTTAGGAAAACAGGATGCCATTGAGGAGATACTTTCAGTCTCCGACTTGTTTTTAATGCCTTCACAGTCCGAAAGTTTTGGTTTGGCTGCTTTAGAGGCTATGGCGTGTAAGGTGCCGGTAATTAGTACTAATGCGGGAGGATTGCCGGAACTTAATATAGAAGGCGTTACCGGTTTTTTAAAAGATATAGGCGATATTGAAGGCATGGCCGAACGATCTGTATATATCCTTGAAGATGAGCAGCGGCTTGAACAATTTAAAGAAAATGCTTTGGCACATGCTAAAAAGTTTGAACTGGCTAATATATTACCGGAGTATGAAAACTATTATAACGAGATTGTTGAGCTCAGTAAATAATATATAACCTTTTGGCAGGATTTATGTTAATACAGCAAATAGTATATTAATATAAATCAACCATGAAAAAAATATTTCAAACATCACTTGCAATTTTAGCCCTTACATTTGTTTTTTCTGCATGCTCTTCAACAAAAAATACGATGTCGTCATCTTCGGCTGCAAAAGTGTCACGCGGTAGTTTCGTGGGCACCTGGACAATTACTAATGTTACCTATGACGGGCTGGTATCAAATGCTGTACAAAATGTATTCGATCAGGCAGCTCCTAATGATTTTATAGGCAGCACCTGGAAATTAACTAATAGTGGTAACGGTATTTACACGCTAACTAACGGCACTTCGCAAACAATATTTTGGTCGGTATATAACGATGGGGGCATGGGCACACAGTTTCAGTTTAAGAAATTATACGAAGGTGATAAAGCAAAGAATGTAGAAGAGGGTTACCGTTTAAACATAAGCAGTATAAATGACAATACTATGGTTTTAAAGTCGCCCGTATCAATAGGCAATAATACAGGGTATGTTGTATATTCATTTACCAAAGCACAGTAAAACAAACATATAATATTAAAATAATAGGCTGTCTCCAAAAGAGGCAGCCTTTGCTGTTTTATGTATATTTAACCCCAATGGAAAATGTTCCTTTTTTGCAAGCGATTTCGATAAGCAAGTTATATACGGGTGATATATCATCCGGAGTTAAAAATATTGATCTTAACATTAAATCCGGCATAATCACGGCCATTATCGGGCAGAGCGGAAGTGGTAAAAGTACTTTATTACGTTTGCTGTATGGGCTGCTATCACCAGACGAAGGTACTGTTCAATTTAACGGGGAGCGCATTTGGGGCCCTGAAGAAAAGCTGATCCCCGGCCATGATGAAATGAAAATGGTTACCCAGCATACAGATGACCTTAATTTATATGCCCGTGTTTGGGATAATGTAGCTGTTATGCTGCCTAATACCAATGTGAAAATTAAAGAGGAGAAAACCGATCTTATTTTAACTCAGCTTAATATGCAACATCTTGCAAAAAAACGGGTGGCAGATTTAAGCGGTGGAGAAAAGCAGCGTGTAGCTATTGCCCGTGCTATTATAACTCAACCTAAGATTTTGTTGCTTGACGAACCCTTTAACCAGGTAGATGCATCTTTTAGAGAGGGCCTACAACATGATATCCGCGAGATAGTTAAGCAAACGGGACTTACAGTAATTATGGTGTCGCATGACCCTGCGGAAGTATTATCTATGGCCGATGAGTTACTTGTTTTGCAGGACGGGGAAATTACAGAAGCAGGTCATCCCAAATTAGTGTATCAAACCCCTAAGCAATTATATACCGCAAGCTTGTTAGCAAATTGCAATATATTAAGTGCTGAAGAAGCGCTGCTTTGCGGAATTACTACCCATAAAGAAACCGTAGTTATTTATCCGGAATGGATACGAATAAACCCTGCCTTAAAAACTAACAATTGGGTTATCAGCCAAATATTATTCAAAGGCTTTTATGAAGACATCATACTTGAGAACAGGGATGTAATATTAAGAATTATAAACTACGAAAATGACAAATATAAAGCAGGTGATGAGGTAGCTTTAGAAATAAAACGCTGGCTGGAGTATTAGAAAAAGCGGTCACCTATTTTAAAACAGATGACCGCTTACCTGATTATTTATATTTCAAACGCTGAAAGACGCACAAATTGCTGAATTCTAGCTGATACTTCTTCTTCTGATAAATTTCTGATCTTTTCTGTACCGAATTTTTCCACACAAAAAGAAGCAAGTGCAGACCCGAAAATTATAGCATTTTTCATGTTATTAAAATTTACAGTGCCAACTTTTGCCATATAGCCTATAAAGCCGCCGGCAAAAGTATCGCCAGCCCCCGTAGGATCAAAAACTTCCGCAAGCGGCAGGGCCGGTGCCGAAAAAATATGATCTTCATGAAATAATAATGCTCCGTGTTCACCTTTTTTTATGATCAGGTATTTAGGCCCCATAGTGAGTATTTTATTAGCAGCTTTTACAAGCGAATACTCGCCCGATAGCTGGCGTGCTTCAGCATCATTGATAGTTAATACATCAACCATTTTTATCGTTTCCAGCAAATCGTCCATCGCAATATCCATCCAAAAGTTCATGGTGTCCATTACAATAAGCTTGGGGCGCTTTTTAAGCCGGTTTATTACGGTTTGCTGAACCTGAGGCGTAAGATTGCCCAACATCAGGTATTCGCAATCCTGATAGCTTTCAGGGATAATAGGATCAAAATCTCCTAATACATTTAATTCTGTCACCAAAGTATCGCGGCTGTTCATGTCGTTATGATACTTGCCACTCCAGAAAAAGGATTTTTCGCCTTTTTTTATTTGTAAGCCTTCGGTATTAATATGGTGTTTATTAAGGTCAGCAATTTCCTCCTGAGGGAAATCATCACCAACAACCGCCACTATTTTTACCTTGTTATAAAAGTAAGAAGCAGCCAAACTCGCGTAAGTTGCGGCCCCTCCAACAATTTTATCTGTTTTACCAAAAGGTGTTTCAATTGCGTCAAACGCCACAGTACCAATAACAACCAAACTCATGTAAAATATTTTTAATTTTTTTTTGTACAAATATTGTGAAATTACATCAGAAATCATACTTTTGCACACTCCAAACCGGAAAATGATTCCTGAGTAGCTCAGCCGGTTAGAGCATCTGACTGTTAATCAGAGGGTCGCTGGTTCGAGCCCAGCCTCAGGAGCGAAAAAGCCTTTCAGCATACGTTGAAAGGCTTTTTGTTTTTAAGCCAGTTTCAAAGAATGCTTTGAACTTATAGGATTAAGACATTTGTTAGTACACTGTTAGTACAGCGGTCAACCGTAACCAACACACGTTATGGTTTATTTAAAATTCGTTCTTAACGACAAACGAACAAAGAAAGACTATATTTATCCTATCGTAATAAGGATTACCTACAATAGAATAATCAACATGTTGCTTAACTCTTTAAAGGGTGAGATAGCTCACATGAACAACCTAAGCAACGAGTTTTATAGAAGCTTCAAAGTTGATACAGTATTGGTTGATGGATTCCACATGCCTTATTACATTGAGTTCATAGAAGCCGATCAAAGCCATATCTGGCTGAAACCTGCAAAGGAAGCGGTTCCTAAGTTTGATAAACGGTTTGAACCATTAAGGACAGCCCAGACTATCAATGGTACTCAAGGTAGTTTGTTTTGACAAGCTACCTTATTTTAAATATATTAGACTATATTATTATGACCAGTAAGCTAACCCAAGCCGATAAAGGAAATTTTAGGATAAGGGTTTACCTTGTAACTTAAAAAGATTTAATTAGAGCTTAGATAGCCGGAGTTATCGTGATTTTAACCGTACAAAATATACATTAATATTTGGCAAACAAAAGAGACTGTTCAGTTGGAAACAGTTTAACAAAATAGCTTCAAGTAATTAAATTAGCTTACCTAGAATTTCAGTAAGTTCTTCGGTATCATCACGAATATCGTCAGATTTATAAATAATTTTGCCTTTTTGATCCACTAAAAAATAAGTAGGAAAATCCAAAACTCCAAAAAGCCTGCTCATGTCTGTTTCTTTGTCGAAGAAATGATACCAGTTCATGCCCTTTTCTTTAATCGTTTGTTTCATCTTTTCTAAACTCTTATCTCTGTTTATACCAATGATCACAAGTTTATTCTTAGGATACTTTTTTCTTAGAGATTTGACAAAAGGAATTTCCTCCATACAAGGAGGGCACCAACTTGCCCAAAAATCAAATAGAACATATTTATCTTTCAGATCACTTAATCTTAATTTCTTTCCGTCAATGGTCGTTAATGTAAAAGCGGGGGCGTAAAAATTTTTCTTTAACGGATCTATCGCTCTTTTATAGGCTTTAATTAACTCCTTTCCTTCAAAACTTTGAGTAATTTCCGGCGGGAAGGTGGTCTGAAGATATTTTAGTTGTTCCTTTAGTAAAGCAGTGTCCGGATTAGAATTTCTTAAGAGGTAAGCTATATTACGTTTAAAATACCAAAATGAATAATAATCATCAGCATGTTTTTTTAAAAAAATAAGCGTATGCTGACTAACCTCTCTTACCAATTGACTGTATATGTTTTTTAATGAATCGTTTGAATTTAAATTTGCTTTATGCTTTTGTAAAAAATTCCACTTTTCGAGGTTCAACTTTCTATTATAGTTAGTCAACTCGCGATATACTTTATTCGTGGTAGTATCATAGGCCGCACTGGCATTTACAAGCCTTTTATTCAGTATTAGTTGTTCAATATTAGGTTCGTAATAAAGGTCCATTTGCGCGGGTTTATCATCTATTAAATAACTATTTGAATAAAGCATTCCTTTTTTATTTACATATATGACATCTAACGTTGCAAACTTGGAAAAATATTTGCCATTAATCATGATGTTACCCGATGAGCTTATGGAATCGCCTAAAAAAACAATTCTTTTCCCGTCATCATACTGATAATTTACCTTCTTTGATATAAGGCTGGTATCTAACTTAATAGTAACCTGAAAGTGTTTCTGCCCAAAAGCTGCCTCGGATAAATATATACAACTCACTAAAATAAAAAGTTGTTTAATCCTTAAAGTCATCATTATTAATTGTAAAAACATAAAATCTCCCATCCATCATCGCCAATGAATTGGAGAAAAAATAATTGTTATTCTAGTGGCTTTGCTACTTTTCAAGTGTTACTGCTTGTAGTGCCATAAACTACAACCATTAGATAATAGGAAAAAAGCAAGTAGCGTATTGTAAGTTAGTTAAGATGTTTCGTTTTAATAAATATTTGAATAAATTATTTTTCAATCTATCATTATTTACCAACACAAAGCTTTTAATTATTTAATTCCAAAGGAAAAGTTTACAATCAGAACATACAGCCGTTGGAATTTATCACTGCGACACTTTTAAACGACGTGCGAATCGTTAGTTAAATGCTATCTTAGATAGATGAAAAACATAATAACTTTCATCATGTTGTTATGCGCTATAAACGCGTACGCACAAACAGCAACAAAAAATCATGGCACCAGATTAGGGGCTAAGCCATATATCCAAAAACAGCAATTAATTTACCTGAACAACGAGGGGAAGCTACTAATACTATTTTCCTGGATAGAATTTGAAATAAAAGATATAGACCCGGAATCAGTAGATATGGATAAAACAAGCTTTATTCTGCAACTGGACAATAAGGATATTTTAGAATTTAAAGCAAATACTGTTTATTCAGTCGCTGTTTCGACTAACGTGGGCGATATCTTAAATATAGCGTCCGATATTACGAAAGAACAGTTAAAGCTTTTAACAGATCACCGCGTTGAAAGTATCCGGGTGGACGTTAACGGAATGGTTAAATTTAATTCAGTTGCGATTACAGAAGAAAATCAAAATGATGTCGCTAAGAATGCCGCTATTGTTTTAAATGAATACTAACTACGGTTTTCAGGCTTATTCCATTAATTCGAATGCGATAAATGGCCATCGCTGTAAAGGTAACCAATGCACCGATGGGCCCCGCAGAAATGCGGGGCTTTTTTTCTAACTGAATGTGAAATTCAACATTTGTTTTTGTCCAGCAATTAAACAATGCATAATATACGCTGTTATATAAATAGTTCAGCTATCGTGAATAGTTGATAAAATATATAATTTGTTATGATTCAGTTAATTAATAATTTACCCGATAATGTAGTTGGGTTTGAGGTAACAGGTGAAGTTACTAAAGAACAGTATGAAGCCACAATAGTGCCCCGTATGGATGAACTGGCTAAACGCCAGGGAGAGATCAACTATTTAATAGTTATAAAAACGGATTTGACTGCTTTTACACCAGGAGTTTGGTTCGATGATTTTAAAATGGCGCTTAAACACTTCAGTAAGTGGGATAAAATCGCTATTGTTTCTGATCAGGACGCTATACAAAAATTAACCAGCATATTTGGATTTGCTTTTCCGGGTGATTCTAAAGATTTTAGTCTAAGTGAATATGATGAAGCCGTTAGCTGGGTTTCCTGATAATGTTCTGCTCTATAATATATTAATAACCCACGATAAAAGGCAATCTCATGATTGCCTTTTCTGTTAAAACCAAAAGCGTTAATTTTAAGTAGTTATCCTTTTCTGCATGCCCGCTTCAAAAACTCCTTTATATACAGCCTTTTTAGCAAATATAGTGATTGCTGGCACTAAGTTAACAGCTGCTTTTATTACCGGCAGTTCAGCAATGGCATCAGAGGGGATACACTCTTTGGTTGATACCAGCAACGAGGTTTTATTACTACTTGGAATGAAAAAAAGTAAGAAACCAGCAGATGTTAAACATCCCTTTGGGTATGGAAGGGAACTTTATTTTTGGGCTTTTATAGTATCCTTATTGTTTTTTGCATTGGGAGGAGGAATGTCTATATATGAGGGTGTCCTGCATATTATGCACCCGGAAGAAATAAAAAGCCCCGTATGGAACTATGCTGTGTTAGGCATCGCGTTTGTTTTCGACGGGTTATCGTTATTAACTGCTTTAAAAGAATTTAACAGGCAACGAGGTGATACGCCATTTTGGGAAGCAGTACGCAAAAGTAAAGATCCGTCAACCTTTGTAGTATTATTTGAGGATGCTGCCGATGTAATTGGCATATTAATTGCCTTCACCGGAATTTTCCTGAGTGCATTGTTGCAAAACCCGTATATTGATGGTGTGGCCTCTATACTAATAGGTATATTGCTTACTATAGTGGCTTTGTTTTTAGTAAGGGAGAGCCGCAGTTTGTTGATGGGTGAAACAGCTCCTATGGAAGAGATAGCGAGTATATTAGCTATTCTAAAAACTGATGAAAATGTTATTGATGTAGCTAGCGAACGATCGATGTATCTTTCACCTGAAGAAGTAATATTGTTTTTAAATATCAAATTTGATCCGGAACTCCAAAGCCGGGATTTGGCAAATGTTATCAACTCTATACACGCAAATATACAAATACAATACTCCCATTATAAACACATCTACATAGAACCTGTTCAGTAAGTTTATTCCTATTTTACCTTAAGTCGTATTGCGATTGTAAAAAACATATTACTTAAGCCATTCGGAACAAGATCCCTTAAACGTTCTGTGATTTGTGTAGTCAATACTGTATAAAAAATAAAAATATGAAAAAGTTACTATTGATGATAACCCTTGTAGCCGGAATGAATTTTTTGGCACAGGCGCAAACAAACAACAACAAAACGCCTCAGCAAAAGGCACAGCACATGACTATGATGCTGCAAAAAAAGTTAGCTTTAACCGCGGAGCAATCTGCTAAGGTCAAAGCCATTATGTTGAATCAGGCGATCCACATGGATAGTTTAAAGAAAAACATGTCTGCAGATAATCGCAAACAGAATCATAAATCCAGAAGGATGATCATGAAAAAAACTAATGCAGCATTAAATGCCGTATTAACCCCCGATCAGCAAAAAAAATACGCAGAATTAAAGGCCAGCAGAAAAGGGCATGGTAGAGCAAGAAAAGAGACTACCTCTCCGGCCTTAGGATAATTTTAAGATTAATTAATATGAGCAGATAGTGAAGAACTATCTGCTTTTTTATTGAAGTAATTTCTGCATCTGTTTAAAATAATGGCATTCAAACGGTTAATGAGTATACAATTCGGAAACTTGCTTATTTACGTCAGCTATTCAGCCGGTATAACTTCGCTCCAATAGATCGTTTTAAACTTATAGCTTTGTAGTTGCTAATTATCAGTTAAGATGTATAAAAAGATTTTTTCAAAAGGAAACCTGATCAATCTTCTTCTGGTCGTTATATTTCTGGTGATATTCTTTAATCCATCTGCTAAGGCGTTGTTAATAAGAGGCTTAATGCAGGTGGGGTTATTTCAACCTGATCTCGAAAGTCCATCACCTGACGTATTATCACAAAACATACCCGATATGATATTTGAGGATGTCAACGGAAATGTCATTCACTTGGGCGACGAAAAGAACAAGGTGATATTTGTAAATTTTTGGGCTACATGGTGTCCGCCGTGTATTGCCGAAATGCCTTCGATAAATACCCTGCACAACAAGCTAAAATCCAATAAGAATATTCTTTTTTTGATGGTTGATGTTGATCATCATTTAAATAAGTCAGTAGAATTTATGAAAAACCATAATTATCCACTCCCGGTATATCAAACTGATAGTAACATGCCGCCAAATATTTTCGGTGGCACAATACCAACTACGCTTATTATTGACAAAGGGGGTAAAATAATTTATCAACACAATGGCGCGGCTGATTATGACAGCCAAAAAATGGTGGATTATTTAGATCTCTTATCTAAGCAATAAATGATCAGGAATTTGTGGTGTTTACGGTCATTTCGCTAAGGGTTGCGCCACCTTTTATTCCAAAATCCAAAGTACGTATTGGGAAAGGTATAACAATGTCATTTTCATCGTAAGCTTTTTTAATGCTGATTATGGCTTCACTGCCTACGTTTAAAAAAGCAGCCTGTTCAGCGGTGCTAACCCATATACGTAATAAAAAGTTAATGGAACTATCGCCAAATTCCTGATAAAACAATGTGATCTCTTCGTCTTCGCATATGCCCGGTAGCCCTTTTACCGCGGCCAAAGTAACTTTCCTCACTTTTTCCAGATCGTCGCCGTATGATACGCCTATGCTCATGTCTATGCGTCGTTTACCTAATAGTGAATAATTTTCTATCGGGTTTTGAAAAACATCTTTATTTGGAATTATAACCATTTGACCCTGAAAGGTTCGCAAAACAGTGTCTCGCAGATTAATATCCTCTACTTTGCCCATATAATCGTTTATTTTAACAATATCTCCAATATGCAAAGGGCGGCGGAAAGAAATAAATATACCGGATATAAAATTAGCTGCTATATCCTGAAAAGCGAATGCAAGTGCCAAGCCTATAATTCCGGCACCGGCTAAAATAGTAGTAACCGCTTTATCGAGTTTTAGTACTGTAAGTGCGGTAAATATGGTTATACCGATAAAGGTTAAATAAACTATGGAAACGAACAGATTGTTCAGGCTGGTGTTTTGTGAAAATCTCTTTATTAATTTGGCAGCTAAGTTCCTTATCCAGCGGGCTATAAAAAAACCAACAGCCAATATCACTGCCGCTAAAATAATATTTGGCAGCAGTTTAATTAGTTCATGCAGCCATGATGTTAATTTTTGGGAAATCAGGTTGTAAGCATCAGTAATGTTCATATTTTTCAAATCGATCTGCATTTAGTATAATGAAGTTTATTTATTAGCACAGGCTACAGGTTATCAAATAATTAACCGTACACCGTGCAGGTCGGCAAGGCGGTGTGAAAACTTATTGCTGGGCGAACTTATGAACATGAAGTTGGTGGGAATTTCCCATTCTTTACTTAATTTGCTGATAAGCTTTGGGCCAAAAGTGCCGGTTATTTGTATAAATTCAATATCAATTTCGGGATATGCTCTGTCAAGAACTTCAAAATCACGCATAAACGATGGATCTATCTTCTGTTCCTCTTTTAATACGGTTACAATTCTTAGTTTGTTAGTTATCTCATTCTCCTGCACATATATCATTACTTTATTAAGTACAGATATGTCATCGCCTTTAGTAAAATAAACAAACTTTTGCTCAGATAGTTTACGAAGATACTTTCTTAAAAATAAGCGGCTGATTACTGCGAGTCGTTTAATAGAATCGAAAAAGCTGGTAGTTGCCTTTAATAAGTACTGTAGAATTTGTTTTCTGTCAAGCAGAATAAAAATGATAAGTATCGACGGTATAAAATATTGCAAAAATACGATCAGGTATTCGGGATGTGTTTTAATATTGAGATAAACGGCAATTAATACAAAAAATATAGCTAACCCTACAATAAAAGGCGAAGCACGCTCGGGACGCGGCAGGCGAGCGCGTTTTATTTTCAGCAAGAAGTTGCCAAAACCAAAGTAAACCATTACCATTAAAAATGATATAGTATAAACACCTGCAAGCGGGCCTAATTCACCATTTGTTATAAATAATACAGAAAGGCATAGTAAAAAGAACATTATAAAAATGCGTGGCGAAGTACCTCGTTTATTCTCTTTTAGAAGCGTTTGAGGAAGTATGCGGTCGAGGGTCATACGTTTTATCAATCCCCCCACACCCACATATGAGGTCAAAACCGCACCGCTTAATACTAAAACTGCATCAATTGATATAACGGTGGCAAGCCATTGCCCGCCGGTATTATAACCGAGGTGGGATAATAGTGCTTCGTTATGCTGTACTGCGTCCGATAGAGGCAGAACCAAAACTGCTGTTAGCGCCATTAGCGGGTTTATCACCGATACTGCAACCCACATATTACGGAGTGTTTTAGGAAACACGCCCGGCGCTTGCTCTTCTACAAAATTTGCGGAACTTTCAAAGCCTGAAATTCCCAGCATTGCAGTACTGAAGCCAAGAAATAACGCTCTTACGATACCACCACTTACGGGAGTATGAAAATTCTGGGAAGCAACCGATAACCCGTTTTGTGATACGTACCAAAAACCACTTGCAATTAATACTACCATTGCGGTTAGGTGAGTTATAAATATTACGGTAGCTACTACCGCCGATTCGGATATTCCGGCAATAACGAGCATTAAAAATATGCTTAATAAAATAATGGTAGCCGTAAAAACATTGATAAAGCTTACCAGGCTGTGCAAATACTGCATAGCTTCACTTGCAGAGATTACAGCCGTTACCATATAAGAAAGAATAGTAAGGCAGGCAGCAATCGAAGCATTGCTTTTACTTGTTGTATTTAATAATACATTATATGCACCGCCATTTAAAGGCAGCGCGCCAACTACTTCGCCATATATTTTGCGAAATAAAAACAATACAGCCGCTACTATTAGTAAAGCAAGCCATGCATATTGACCCGCATATACAATGGTTAAAGCAGATACATATAAACACGAGGAGGTAATGTCATTTCCGCAGATAGCTGTTGCAGATAATTGGGATAATTTTTTGTGTCCGCTCATTTTTTACAAATGGTATTATTCATTAGCATTTTAATAATAGCTATTAAATCTGTAGGCCATTAAAATGGTAATATAACAATTTAATTTACAACAATTTTTAATTGAATTAGCTGGGGTAAGGCTAATAGTACAATTGATTTATCCGGTAAATGTTTAAATTATTTAAGATTTCAGGCTTGCGTTTATTTATAATAAATAATGGCGAAAAAAACAACTCATGTTATTTACTGCTATATTAGCATCACTAAATTATGACAGCCATCAAGCCTAAACTAAGAACAGTTAACGTAACGAGATATGTTACACCGTTGCGTGAAGGCGGATCGTTACCGGCAATTGCTGAAGCTGACGATGATTTTTTATATGTATTAAAATTTCGAGGAGCAGGGCAGGGGCCCAAAGCTCTGATTGCGGAATTAATAGGAGGAGAAATAGCCCGCACATTGGGTTTTAAAATTCCAGAATTGGTTTTTGTCAATCTGGATGAAGCATTTGGCCGTACCGAACCAGATGAAGAAATTCAGGACCTGCTCAAATTCAGCGTTGGTTTAAACTTGGGTTTACATTATTTATCCGGAGCCATCACTTTTGATCCGACGGTTACACTTGTAGATGATTTACTCTCTTCTCAAATAGTTTGGTTAGATGCTTTGCTTACAAATGTAGACCGTACCGTTAGGAATACCAATATGCTAATCTGGCATAATGAACTGTGGTTGATAGACCATGGCGCGGCACTTTATTTTCATCATTCCATGGATAAATGGGAGGAGCAGGCAAAACGTCCTTTTATACAAATAAAAGATCATGTTTTATTATCGCATGCTTCGGAATTAGAGACGTTTGATGAGCATTTTAGAAAAATACTTAATCCACAAAGTATTTTAAATATAGTATCGCTTATACCTGATGATTGGCTTACAGAAACATCATTTGGTTCGGCTGATAAACAACGAAATATTTATGCGGATTTTTTAAATTCACGCATAGCAAACTCAAAAATTTTTGTAAAGGAGGCACAAAATGCAAGATCGTTACTTATTTGAGTATGCAGTTATACGTGTGGTGCCGAAGGTAGAACGCGAAGAATTTATGAATGTGGGGGTTATACTTTACTGTGCAAAGCATAAATATTTAAAAATGAAGTACAGTATTGATGGGAAACGATTAAGGGCTTTATCAAAAGAATTAGATATAGAAGAATTAGAGCGTAATTTATTATCCTTTAAAAGGATTTGTGAAGGAGATGCTAAAGGCGGACCTATAGCGAAATTGGATGCGCCATCACGTTTCAGATGGCTTACTGCCACACGTAGTACCGTAGTACAAACATCTAAGGTGCACCCCGGGCTTTGCGTTGATGGAGAAGATACGCTGGTCCGTTTATTTAATGAACAGGTTAAATAACTTATACTTTACACATTAAAATCGCAATTATGAAATTAAAATCCTTACTTATCCTGGTTGCAATCATAGTATCAACCGGTTGCAAAGGCCCCGGAGAAAGAAACCTTACTGAGATCCCCGTTTCGCCAATCTATGGAACATGGAAATTATCATCTGCTGTAACAATTACCAAAGGCGACAGCGTATCCACGTATCCAGTAAAAGGGCAGGAAATGATAAAGATCATAAACGGTACACATTTTTCTTTTTTCAGGCATGATGTTAAAGGAGGTGGTAGCGAGCCGATATATGATACAGGTGCAGGAACCTACCGGTTAACTGGTGATAATTATACCGAAAATTTACAGTACTGTAATTACCGCGAATGGGAGAACCATTCTTTTACTTTTAAGGTGACCTTTAAAGGTGATACTTTAATTCAAAAAGGAATAGAACGTATAGATAGCCTTAATATTAACCGTGAAATTGTAGAAACCTACGTTAAGATTAAATAGCCTTACTAAATAAAAAATTATGTCAAATCGCGATAAATTAAGATTGATTTTATCAAGTATATTTTGCTGGTTTATAGCGGTGCAATCCTTTGCCCAAAGCAATCCCAAATTTAAGGTGATCGCTTTTTATACTGCAAAAAATGACCAGGCTCACATCAGCTTTGTCCACGAGGCTAACAAATGGTTCCCTGAAATGGCCGCTAAGTATAATTTTAGTTACGATTCAACAAGTAACTGGAGCAATTTAAATGAGCAATTCTTAGCAAAATATAAGGTGGTGATATTTTTGGATACCCGTCCGGATGATCCTGCACAAAGAATGGCTTTTGAAAAATACATGAAAAACGGCGGTGGATGGATGGGTTTCCATTTTTCTGCTTTTGCGCTTACACCTTCAGACTATCCCCAAAATTGGGATTGGTACCATAACGAATTTCTGGGTTCGGGCCAATATGGCAGTAATACATGGCGACCAACATCAGCTATTTTAAGAGTGGAAGACAGGACGCATCCGGCTACTAAAAATTTACCGGAAACGTTTAAGGCCTCCCCTAATGAATGGTATCGTTGGGAAAAAGATCTTCGTAAGAATCCCGATATTAAAATTTTGGCCTCTATTGATTCAAGCAGTTTTCCTTTGGGCACAGGGCCAAAACAAAATGAGATTTGGCATAGCGGATACTACCCGGTTGTTTGGACAAACAAAAATTATAAAATGATCTATTTTAACATGGGGCATAATGATATCGATTATGAACATCATACTAATAAAGATCTTTCGCACACCTTAAATAATCCAATTGAGGATAAGCTTATAATTAATGCTTTGTTATGGCTTGGGGATGGAAAGAAACCTTAATTAAAATTGATAATTGCGATTTAACCGTATTTAATAGTCCCCCGTCATCCTTAAGCGGCTGTTTCTAACTAATTGATTGATATTGCTTTAATGCATTTGGAGATTGGTATTATAAAGTATTAGCAAAATCACAAATCATTAAATATCAATTATTTATAATTTTTTTATTACTTTTTTAAGGCAAACTTTAATAGATTTGGCATACCAAATATTATAATTTAACACCCCCGTTCCCGTTAATAACATTATGAAAAAAGGAATATTATTTACCTTCCTTGCTACGGTATCCGCAAGCGTGTTCAGTCAGAACACAGTTAAATCCAAATCACCATACTCGGCAGCTAATAAATCTGTAACAGTTTACGTAACAGAAAAAGGCTCAGATAAAAGATTGGCTAAAACCGAAACCCTCAAATTTACCGACGATCCGCAACCACCGGAAACACAGGTATCTGTATTTGTTGATCCATCAAAAAAATTCCAGACCATGTTAGGTATAGGCGGCGCTTTAACTGATGCCGTTGCCGAAACCTTTTATAAATTGCCAAAGAATAAGCAAAAGGAGCTACTAACCGCTTATTTCGATAAGGACAAAGGTATTGGTTATACCTTAGCGCGTACCAACATCCAAAGCTGCGATTTCTCAAGCGGCAGTTATAGCTACGTCTCAAATACTGATAAATCGCTAAGTACTTTTGATATCAGTCACGATAAAAAATACCGCATACCTTTTATTAAAGAAGCAATGGCCGCAGCAGGGGGTAAATTAACCATGTTCGTATCCCCATGGAGCCCGCCCGCATTTATGAAAGACAATAATGATGTATTACACGGTGGTAAGCTAAAAAGCGAATACGATCAGAGTTGGGCTAACTTTTATATAAAATTTATTAAAGCTTACGAAAAAGAGAACATACCCGTTTGGGGTTTGTCCGTCCAAAATGAACCTATGGCTACCCAAACGTGGGAATCATGTAAATATACCGCTGAGGAAGAACGGGATTTTGTAAAGAACTACCTTGGTCCAACATTGCAAAAAAGTGGTCTGGCGTCAAAGAAACTGATCGTTTGGGATCATAACCGCGATCTTTTGTATCAACGTGCGAGCACTATATTGGAAGACCCTGCTGCTGCAAAATATGTATGGGGTATCGGGTTCCACTGGTACGAAACCTGGACAGGCGCCGGTCAGAATTTCGAAAACGAACGGCTTACGCATAATGCATTCCCGAATAAAAACTTAATATTTACCGAAGGCTGCGTAGAAAAATTTGATTTTAACCGTTTACACGACTGGGCTTTAGGCGAGCGTTACGGTTTATCAATGATCAACGATTTTAATGCCGGTACCGTTGGATGGACGGATTGGAATATTCTCCTGGATGAAAAAGGTGGTCCTAACCACGTGGGTAATTACTGCTTTGCACCCGTACATGCCGACACCCGCACAGGCGAGTTGATATATACCAACTCTTATTATTATTTGGGGCATTTTTCTAAGTTTATACACCCCGGTGCAAAACGTATAGCTTGCTCTGCCAGCAGGGACAGACTTTTAAGTACTGCTTACATGAATCCGGATGGAAAGATAGCGGTAGTAGTGTTGAATCTTACTGATGATAAAATTGATTATAGTTTATGGATAAAGGGCAAAGCTGCTAAAACTACCAGTCAGCCACATTCTATTGCCACATTGGTTGTAAACTAAAAAATAAAAGACAATATATAAAAGGGAGCTCCGTGTTAACGGGGCTCTTTTGTTTTTTGGATTTATTGCAAGATATTAGCTACTCCTTAACCAATTACCAAACAATAAGCTTACAGCAATGAAACACGCCACTCGTTTTGTATGTGTAACAATGTTTTGCCTGCATGTGTTAACGTCTTTTGGTCAATCAAAGCGGCTTACTTATTGCAACCCGCTGAATTTAGATTACGGATATACTCCTTTTGAAGACTTTGCGGCTTGGGGCAAACACCGTGCTACAGCAGATCCAACCATGACCTTATTTAAAGGTAAGTACTATCTATTCTCTACCAACCAGTTTGGTTACTGGTGGAGTACAGATATGCTTAATTGGAAATTTGTATACCGTAAGTTTGTGAGGCCATATAATCAGGTAAAAGGCGATGAGCTCTGCGCTCCCGCCACGTTGGTTTTGGGCGATACACTGCTGGTAATAGGATCGACTTATAACAAGGATTTCACACTTTGGATGAGTACCGATCCTACAACCGATACCTGGAAAGCAGCTAAGGATTATTTCCAGGTGGGTGCGTGGGATCCTGGAATGTTTGCTGATGATGATGGCCGCTTATATATTTATCATGGCTCAAGTAATACCCTCCCACTTTACGGGCAGGAAATAGACAGGCACACCTTTGAGCCAATCGGTCCAAAAAAGGAATTAGTAAAACTTGACCCTGAAAAATATGGTTGGGAGCGTTTTGGCGAAAATAACGACAACGTTTTTTTGAAACCCTTTATAGAAGGTTCTTGGATGAATAAGCATGACGGAAAATATTATTTACAGTTTGGGGCACCAGGCACGGAAGGTAAAGGCTATGGCGATGGCGTTTTTATTGGAGATAAACCTTTAGGCCCCTTTATTTATCAAAAGCATAATCCATTTAGTTATAAACCGGGCGGCTTTGCTAAAGGCGCCGGACATGGTGCTACCTGGGCAGATAAATTTGGCAACTACTGGCATATATCAACCATGGTTATTGATGTGAAGAATAATTTTGAAAGGCGGATAGGTTTTTGGCCGGCAGGTTTTGATAAAGATGGCGTATTATATGCTAATACAGCTTATGGTGATTATCCGCATTATCTGGCAAATGGTAAAGAAGATCATCTGAAAAGTAATTTCACCGGATGGATGATCCTGAATTACAATAAACCCGTTCAGGTATCATCAACCCTGGGCGCATATGCTCCGAATTTTGCTGTTGATGAGGATATAAAAACTTACTGGAGCGCCAAAACCGCTAATAAAGGCGAGTGGCTGCAAACAGACCTGGGCGATATAAGTACAGTTTATGCTATTCAAATTAATTACGCCGATCAGGATGCTAAGTTTTTGGGTAAATCATTAGGGGTTTGTCATCAATATATTATTTATTCATCGCTCGATGGAAAAAAATGGAAAGTATTGGTAGATAAAAGGAATAACAAAAAGGATGTTCCGCATGATTATGTAGAGCTAAAAAGTCCTGCAAAAGCACGATACCTTAAATTAGAGAATATACATATGCCTACGGGTAAGTTCGCATTGTCTGGGTTCAGGGTATTTGGCAAGGGAACGGGTTCCCCGCCAGATACGGTCAAAAATCTTATTGTATTAAGAGGTGATAGTGAACGCCGCAATGCCTGGTTACGTTGGCGCCAAACTAATGGCGCGATAGGATATACTATTTATATGGGTATAGCCCCTGATAAATTGTACAATAACATTATGGTATATAATGCCAATGAATACTATTTTAATGGCATGGACCGGGATCTTCCTTATTATTTTCAGATAGAGGCCTTTAATGAAAATGGTATATCCAAGCGTACAGCAGTCATAAAAGTGGAATAGCAAAAGTTAAATAATAGGGTTTGGCGTAATAATTGTCAGTTTAAAAATCATAATTAATTAATAACCCGCTTGAAATTTTTAATTTAGCGCCTCAATAAATGGTATGAAGATTACATTTGATTTTGAAAAACCGCTTGAAGAGATAATGCAGCAGATAGAAAAAGTGCAGCAGGTTGAAGAAAAAAACAAGCTGGACATGTCTGCTACAATAGCCGAATTAGAGGCTAAACTTGAAACAGCAAAAAAGGAGATATATTCTAATTTAACAGGTTGGCAAAAGGTTCAGATATCCAGACATCCGGAACGCCCTTATACATTACAGTATATAGAATTAATGTGCGAGGATTTTATTGAATTGCACGGTGATAGAACTGTAGGCGACGATAAAGCTATTGTTGGCGGTTTTGGCACTATAAACGGACAAACCGCAATGTTCATCGGACACCAAAAAGGGCGAAATACAAAAGAACGGCAGTACCGTAATTTCGGTATGGCAAACCCTGAAGGATACCGTAAAGCTTTAAGGCTGATGAAAATGGCCGAGAAATTTAACAAGCCTGTTATTACCCTGATTGATACACCCGGGGCTTTTCCGGGTCTTGAAGCGGAAGAAAGAGGTCAGGGTGAAGCTATAGCACGAAATTTATTAGAGATGGCTGTGTTAAAAGTACCGGTTATCTGTGTGGTTATTGGAGAAGGCGCATCAGGCGGTGCGTTAGGTATTGGTATAGGGGATAGGGTATTAATGCTGGATAATTCCTGGTATTCTGTTATTTCGCCTGAAAATTGTTCAACTATATTATTTAAAACCTGGGAGCAAAAGGAGCGTGCAGCGGAAATGCTTAAGCTTACATCAACAGAGATGTATAAAAATAAGCTGATTGATGGAGTGATAAAAGAACCTTTGGGTGGCGCTCACCAGGATCCAATAGCTATGGCCGCTATTCTGAAGAAACAATTATTAAAAGATCTGAAAATTTTAGGTGAGCGTAATATTGACGAACTTGTTGCTGAACGTATCGAAAAGTTTTGTTCAATGGGAGTGGTATTAGCTGATACCGAATAATATTATTATATAATTCAATTATTGCAGGGCTGTCCGCGAATTTATTTCGTGAAACAGCCCTGTAAGTGTTTTATACTATTCCCTTGGTTGGGGAAGCCCACCGAATTTTGTACCATAATCCTGTAATTGAGCTTCCAGCTTTTTAGCCAGATCTGTTTGTTTGTAATTAGTTGTTAGAGATACCATACTGTTTAATATTGATAGTTCTATCTGTACATCACGTGTATTTACTGAGTGACTATCGTTCTGATAAAGTTGATAGTTGTATCGCAACTGATCAATAACATAGTCATCCACCAAATTAATTAGTTTGGTAGCCATTGCAATATCATTTACTGCATAAGCGCTCCGGGCCATATAATATTTTTTTATCGCAATATCAGATGACTGAACTCTATCAGGAATCTCCTGCTCATATTTTTTCAACGCTTTTTTTGCGAGGTCAACATATCCTTCGTTTATCAAATTGTCAGCAAGTGTTGTAAATAAACCGGTAACCAGCGGATAATATAAGGTGGAAGATGTGTTATCCAAATGCCGGGCATTTTTCATATTGCCATATTTAAACTTATTCATCATGTTGTTATACATGATCATGGTGTTGCTGTTGTCAAACTGCTGCGAAGTTGTATCCGGTTTAAATGGCATTAAACGGTAGGCAAAACCTTCGTTATACATATAGCGGTCTAATCCCAGCATATTGTCACTGCCAACGGTTACTGTAAAATAGATTGGCCGTTTCCAGTTATTATGAGCCAATATATCCATCATAGCTAAGTTATCTTTAGTTAGATACTTGCCCGGGAAGGTAAAATCCATTTGCGTTGTAATTCGGTCTTTCTGATTGGCTGCTACATAACCAGCTTTAATAACCTCTTCGGGATCGACTGTTAATTTTAAGTTTTTAGTCGGTAAATAGTTGTCGCTTTCCCCGTTCTGATAAGTTATTTTTGCCTGACTATCATCAGAGGTTATAAAATCAAAAAGTTCTTTCAGTTCTGTAGCTCCCTTTACCTTGGCATCATTAAAATATAAAACATCGCGAACGCCAGTTTTGAATTTATCGTTACTCATGGTGATTGGCAGCGGCTCCGATTCATTCATCTTTTGTTTCATTTGCCTGATGTACCAATCAGTACCTAATAAACTCAAATTCACTATTCTTACATCGGGTCTCACATTTTCAACTTCCTGCAAATACCAAAGCGGATAAGTGTCATTATCTGCATAAGTAAATAAAATAGCATTCGGTGCGCAGGAGTTAAGGTAATTGTAAGCTATATCATGCGGTGTTAACTGTGTTGAACGGTCATGGTCATCCCATTCCTGGCTGGCCATTAATACCGGAGCGGCAAGCAAACAAAATACTGTTGCTATTATTGCACCATTTTTGGCATTTATTTTTTTACTTAAAAATTCAGCTATGAATAATACCCCCAATCCTATCCATATAGCAAAGGCATAAAAAGAACCGGCATAAGCATAATCCCGTTCACGTGGCTGCAAAGGATCCTGGTTTAAGTAAAGCACAATGGCCAAACCTGTAAAGAAAAATAAAACAGTAACAACCCCTGCATCACGCTGGTTACGTTTAAAATGATATATAAGCCCAAATAGCCCTATTATCAGCGGTAAAAAGTACAGCCGATTATAGGCATCACTTTCTGTTACTGATTTGGGTAAATCTCTTTTAAAATTTAAACCGCTAAGCCAGCTGCCGTCAATCGTACTATTGGTTTGGCCGTCTACGTCATTAGCTCGCCCTGCAAAGTTCCAAAGGAAATATCGCGTATACATTTGATTTATCTGCCAACTCGCAAAAAAACCGAGGTTAGTACCCATTGTAGGCACTCCTTGTGGCCCTAAATCAGTCCAGTCGCGATAAAACTGAGGGTGCCCCGGTTTTTGGCTGAACATTCTGGGGAACAACGTATTATGGTCGTAAATAGTATTTAATTTTTTGCCTGCAACTTCGTACTTTTTTTCACCCCTTCGGTAAATAGTTGCACCCTCTTTTTGGTCTATAGGCTGCGCATCAAAAAAATTGCCATACAATAAAGGCGTATCACCATATTGATCGCGGTTAAGATAACTGTTTAAGGCAAATGCATCCTCCGGATCACTATTGTTTAAGTTAGTACCAGCTTTTGCACGTATAACAATCATCACAAATGAGCTATAACCAAATAGTATAAATGCAGTGCAAATTAAAATCCGGTTAAGGGCCACTCGTTTTTCACGTACCTTCAATACATATTCAAGCAATGCTAATACCGCAATTGCCCCAATAAAACCAACTATACCTGCACTAAAAGTTAACAATAACACAAATGCTATTGCTGAAACTATTAACAATAACATTGATGGTTTAACGGTATAATAAATACCCGCCGCCAAAGCAATAACAACCAATAAAAAGAATACTGTAGCTCCGCTGCCAAAGCCCATTCCTAATGTATTTACAAAAAACAGGTCAGAAAAAGCAGCGCCTTTAACGGTGAACTGAATAACGCCCCAAAGTATAAGGGCAACGGTTATTATTCCTAACATAAACGCCCATATGGTACCACCCGTGGTGACGTTTCTTGATCGCCTGAAATAAATTATCAGCGCAATGGCCGGAATAACCAATAAATTTAAAAGGTGTATACCAATGGAAAGGCCCATTACATAGGCAATAAATATGATCCACTTATCAGACCGGGTTTCATCAGCATGTGCTTCCCACTTCAAAATTGCCCAAAACACTATTGCGGTGCATAGTGATGATTGTGCATAAACCTCAGACTCTACAGCTGAAAACCAAAATGTATCTGAATAGGTGTAGGCGAGCGCACCCACTAAACCGGCGCCAATAATTAATATGATATTGGTAGTATTCAGATCTTCCTGAACTTTTACCAGCATTTTTTTTGCCAAAGCGGTTATTGTCCAAAACAGGAACATTATTGTAGCCCCGCTGGCCAATGCCGATGCTAAATTTGTAAAGTAGGCTACTTTATTATTATTGCCGAATGAGAGTAAAGAAAATACTTTACCTATCATAGTGAACAATGGAGCGCCTGGTTGGTGGGCAACTTCCAAACGAAATATACAAGCTATAAATTCACCGCAATCC
Source organism: Mucilaginibacter segetis (assembly GCF_016522075.1). Classification (GTDB taxonomy): domain Bacteria; phylum Bacteroidota; class Bacteroidia; order Sphingobacteriales; family Sphingobacteriaceae; genus Mucilaginibacter; species Mucilaginibacter segetis. The sequence continues at coordinate 469,092 of NZ_JAEHFW010000001.1, forward strand.
CAAAAACTGGTTGACGGTTCGAGCGTTAAAACATAGGTTAAAGAAGCTATTGCAAAGGCAATCCAGCCAAAAATATTATTAATCTTTTTATAGTTCATGTAATTATATTGCTGTATAATCAGTTTTTTAAACAGCCGAAAATAACAAAAGTATTAAGATGTTTAACCTAAAACATTTAGGATTAACACTTTTTAACTATAGCTCATGGTGTATAATATCATTTAAAATACTTTTTTAAATTTTGCTTTTGAGTTGTGATTTTTCGTCTTATATTTGCATTCCTTTTTGGGGCGGATAACAAACTAAAGGAGATTGCCTGATAGTATAATGGTAGTACGACGGTTTTTGGTACCGTTTGTCTAGGTTCGAATCCTGGTCGGGCAACTTAAGAATTTCGGATTTCGGATTTTCAACTTTCGGATAAACCTGGTTGGGAATAAGAAATCCGAAGTTTTTTATACGTATTGATGATTACAATTTTCGGTTTTAAGGAGTCATTCCTGAAAAACAGATCTGAAATCAAAAGAGATGCCTTTACAGTTTAATACGGTTAAGTTATTTGCAGGATCAGGTTCTATTGAGCTGTCGAAAAATATTGCAGCATCGTATGGTGGTCAACTTGGGGATGTAGTGCTGTCTCGCTTTAGCGACGGTGAATTTCAGCCTCATTTTAATGAATCTATACGCGGTTGTGATGTTTTTTTAATTCAGTCGACCAATCAGCCTACAGATAATTTAATGGAATTATTAATGATGGTTGATGCTGCGCGGCGAGCTTCAGCACATTACATTATTGCGGTTATACCTTATTTTGGATTGGCCCGGCAGGACAGGAAAGATAAACCACGTGTTGCTATAGGTTCAAAATTGGTTGCCAACTTATTGGTAGCTGCCGGTATTCACCGTATAATGACCATGGATTTGCACGCGGCGCAAATACAGGCTTTTTTTGATGTACCGGTTGACCATTTGGATGCATCGGTAATATTTGTGCCTTATATAAAAAGCTTGGGGTTAGGCAACTTAACCATTGCCTCGCCGGATATGGGGGGCTCTTACCGGGCACGTGGGTTTGCCAAATTTTTTAATGCGGAAGTTGTTATTTGTGATAAACGCCGCAAACGTGCTAACGAGATTGAATCAATGACGCTCATCGGTGATGTGACCGATCAGGATATTGTATTGATAGATGATATATGCGATACCGCTGGTACACTTGCAAAAGCGGCGGGCTTGATAATGGAACGCGGAGCGCGTTCTGTGCGTGCGGTATGTACGCATGCGGTATTATCCGGCAAGGCATATGAAACTATAGAGAATTCTGTTTTGACTGAATTAATAGTTACCGATACGATACCATTAAAAAAAGAAAGCCCTAAAATTAGAGTGCTTACAACAGCAGATCTTTTTGCAAAGGCTATAGAAAATGTAAATGAGCACGGCTCAATAAGTCAGCTTTTTAAGGTTGACTAATAATAAAATGAATTAAGATAATTATGCCCTGTTGGCATGAGTATAATAAATATATAAATAAATGAAATCAATTGCTATTAGCGGTTCTCCAAGAGAGAACGTAGGGAAACGAGACGCTAAAGAACTGCGTTACCAAGGCTTAGTGCCTGCAGTGCTTTACGGTGGGTCAACCCAAACCCACTTTTCAGTGTCCGCAGCTGATTTGAGATCCGTAGTTTATACGCCGGATGTTCATTTCATCGATCTTGACATTGCGGGCGAAAAATCACAGGCGGTTATTAAGGACATTCAATTTCATCCTTTAACTGAACAGATCATCCACATCGACTTTTTATTACTTGATGAAAAGAAGCCCATTGTTATTGAGATCCCTGTTAAATTGACAGGAACTTCTCCGGGTGTAAAGGTGGGTGGTAAATTGGTGCAAAAATTACGCAAATTGCGTGTAAAAGCTTTACCAAAAGATCACCTGGATACCATTGACGTTAGCATAGAAGAATTAGAAGTAGGTAAATCTGTACGTGTTGGCGAAATTAAAATTGATAAGCTTACTATTACCAATGCTGCTGAAGATACCATTGTATCTGTAACCACTTCACGTGCTTTACGTCAGGCAGAGCAAGAAGCTGCTAAAAAATAAGCTGATATTATACTAAGTGTAATAGAGATAGCGGTGGGTTTTAAACCCATCGCTATTTTTGTATAATTGCGATCTTAAAAAGTTTTCCTTTTCAGGAATTAAGTAATATGAAGTATCTAATAGTAGGTTTAGGAAATATAGGCCCGGAGTATGCCGATACCAGGCACAATATCGGCTTTATGGTGCTTGATGAATTTGCCAGGCAGCAGGGAGCTAAGTTTTATAATATGCGGCTGGCCTACTATACCGAAGTGTCTTTTAAAAGCCGAACCCTTTATTTAATAAAACCGACAACCTATATGAATTTGAGTGGTAAAGCACTTAACCATTGGATGAAAGAGTTGAAAATACCGGTTGAGAATGTATTGGTTATTGTGGATGATTTGGCTTTACCATTAGGTACTTTAAGGTTAAAACCTAAAGGTAGTGCTGCCGGCCATAATGGACTTAAGCATATAGAAGCCACATTGGGTAATAGCAATTATGCGAGATTACGTTTTGGTATAAGTGATAACTTCCCTAAAGGAAGGCAGGTTGATTATGTGTTAAGTGGTTTTGATGATGATGAAAAACCTGAATTATCGGCATTGATAGACCGTTCTATTGAAATGATAAAAAGTTTTGCTACCATAGGTACTGAACTTACTATGACCAAGTATAACAAATAGATAATTAGCGATATGATAGTTTACGGCATTACTAATTGTAACACAGTTAAAAAAGCGCTTGACTGGCTAAAAGAAAATAACGTTCAGTATGAATTCCACGATTTTAAGAAATTAGGTATATCTTCTGAAAAGTTGGAAGAGTGGGACAAAAAAGCTGGCTACGAAAAGTTTTTAAATAAACAGGGGCTTACCTGGAAACAACTTGATGCGACTTTAAAAGAAAGTATAAAGACAAATAAAGATGCCTTACAGTTATTGCAACAAAAAACCAGCATGATCAAACGCCCTGTTATTGAGCATAACGGTAAATTATTATTTGGTTTTAATGAAGAAACATATAAAACAGAATTACTTTAATTCTGCAAAAAAGAAATAAAGTAATGTACAGTAGTAAAGATATTTAAAGCTTAATAATAAGTAACAATCGTTTTACTCACCCGGCAATTGTATAAATTATAGTATACTTGCTGTAAATAACTCAATTATAATAATATATGAAATTTAACCTGATTGCCGGCCTTACGCTGGCTGTTATGGCCGTTAGCAGTGTTAGTCAGGCACAGCAGCAGCCTGCTTCGAATTATAATTATCACGATGCATTTGCACCATTCTTTTACACTAAAAATGGAAATGAATATCGTGCCGCAGATGGCGAACCCGGGCCAAAATATTGGCAAAATCGTGCTGATTATCAATTATCTGCTCATTTAAATGATCAAACAGACGAAATAATAGGTAGCGAGGTGCTAACCTACACTAATAATAGTCCCCAAAAGCTAGATTTTTTATGGATGCAGTTGGATCAGAATCTTTTTAAAAGGGATTCGCGTGGTACCGCTATTACCCCTGTAACAGGTAGTCGTAATGGCGGCCATGGCGAGGTTTTTGACGCGGGATATAAAATAAAATCCATAAAAATAATGAGTGGTAAAAGCTCCGGCACGCCGCTTAAGTTTCTAATTACTGATACCCGTATGCAGGTATTTTTGCCAGAGGGTGTAGATGCTGAAGGCGGACAAGTGAAGCTGGGTATTGAGTATTCTTATATTGTACCCGAATACGGATCAGACCGTACCGGTATATTAAAAACCATAAATGGTAAAATATATACTATTGCGCAATGGTATCCGCGTATGTATGTTTATGACGATGTAATGGGTTGGAATGCTTTACCCTATACCGGCCCAAGTGAATTTTATTTGGAGTATGGTGATTTTGACCTAAGTATAACCGCACCTGCCAACCATATTGTTGTAGCTTCCGGAGAACTGCAAAATCCGAAGGATGTTTATACAACTGAGCAATTAAAACGGTGGGCTGAGGCTGAAAAAAGTGAAAAAACAGTAATGATACGTACTGCTGACGAAGTTACAGATGCATCTTCCCGTCCTTCAGGGAAAAAAGAGCTAACCTGGCACTTTAAAATAAAAAATGCACGTGATGTTTCGTGGGCTTCATCGGCAGCTTTTATAGTTGACGCTGCTAAGATGGATCTGCCAAGTGGTAAAAAGTCGATAGCTATATCTGCTTATCCTGTGGAAAGCAATGGTAACGACGCATGGGGGCGTTCAACTGAATATGTAAAGAAATCTATTGAATACAATTCCGCTAAATGGTTCGAATATCCTTATCCTGCCGCAACAGCCGTTGCCGGAAATGTTAATGGTATGGAATACCCGGGTATTGTTTTTTGTGGATACAGAGCCAAAAAGAGTCAGCTATGGGGAGTGAATGATCACGAATTTGGCCATACCTGGTTCCCAATGATAGTAGGTTCTAATGAGCGGTTATACGGATGGATGGATGAAGGCTTTAACACCTTTATTAATACTTTAAGTACTGCCGACTTCAATAATGGGGAATATGCGGGTAAAAAACAGGATATACACAAAATGGCTCCTGTATTTACTCGCGATGGCTTAGATCCTATATTAACTAACCCTGAAAACATGAAAGAAGCATATACAGGTATATTATTATACTACAAGCCTGGTATGGGATTAACCATGTTACGCGAGCAGATATTAGGACCAGAGCGTTTTGATTATGCCTTTAAAACTTATATCAATCGATGGGCATTTAAACACCCGACACCGGATGATTTTTTTAGAACTATGGAGAATGTATCAGGCGAAAGCTTGCAATGGTTCTGGAGAGGTTGGTTTGCCAACAACTGGAAACTTGATGTGGCCGTTAGTAATGTTAAATACGTAAATAACGATCCATCTAAAGGAGCATTGATCACTTTAGATAATTTGGGTCAAATGGCCATGCCGGTAGTTTTGGAGATCAAAACTAAAAGTGGCAAAGTCGATCGTTTGAAACTACCTGTTGAAATTTGGGAACGTAATACAAGCTTTGTTGTAAAATACCCGTCAACAGAGGAAATAGAATCGGTTACTTATGATCCTGATAAGGACTTCCCCGATATTAATTCTGACAACAATGTCTGGAAAAAGTAAACATAAAAAAACCCGGTTAATTCCGGGTTTTTTTATGTTTAATAATCCGCAACTTGTTCAAACCTTTGTGTATTTAAAAAGGTTAATAAATAAAGTAATTATTATAAGAGAAATGCATAAAACATATAGTTTCATTATTGTGGTTATGCTTATGGCATCGTATGTTAATGCACAGGATGTATTAAAGGGTACCGTTTACCAGGATAATACATCTGTTCGTTTGCCGAATGTTTTTATCAAAGACGTAAACAATAAGCAAATTACCATTACTGATAAGCGCGGCAATTTTAATATCCGTACTGCGCCGGGGCACATTCTGGTATTTAACTCACCGGGCTATGTAAATGATACGCTTTACGTAGTTGACATGATACCGAAAACGGTGATGCTTGCCTCTCAATTTATTGCATTAAGACAGGTGGATATTACCGCCTCCCGCAAGGAATTTAACCCACGTTTAGAATATCCCGAAGTGTACGAAAAGAGTAAAATATACGCTTTTTCACCATCAACATGGTTTAGTAAAGAGGGGAGGGACGCCCGCAGGCTTAAACGATATTTTAGGCGTGAAGCAGAGGAACGGCACATAGATTATGTATTTAATAAGGCTTACGTTAGTAGTATAGTGCCACTTAGAGGTAAAGAACTGGAAGATTTTATGTCGTTATACAGGCCCAGCTACTCTTTTTTGATCAGTAATGATAAGCAATCATTAGTGGCGTATATTAATGATAGTTATAAAAAATTCAAGGCTTTACCGCCCGATAAACGGAAGTTACAACCTCTGACTTCAGATAAAACTATTAACGATACTACTCTGCATAAATAATTGTAATTTATTGGTTTTTAGATTAAAAAACATTTCGTACCTTTGACGTCCCTGAAAGGAGGTATTTTTAATTTATGATCATTATTAACGTAAAAGACGGCGAATCATTAGACAGAGCATTAAAACGCTTTAAAAAGAAATTCGAAAAAACAGGTGTATTAAGAGAATTGCGCAGTCGTCAGGCTTTTGAAAAAAAATCTGTAACACGCAGGCACTTGGTAAAACACGCCATCTACAAACAAAATATGAACCAGGAAACTGTTTAATTTCTTTAATAAAGAATTTTCAGATTTTCTTGTCGCTATAAAAAAACTATTTGTACATTCATTAATTGGGTGCGCAAATAGTTTTTATGCTTACAGAGGGTTTTATAGCTTACATTAAATTTGAAAAACGGTATTCTCCGCACACCGTTTCTGCTTATCAGTCTGATCTCGAGCAATTCATTTTTTTTCTGAATTCCGCAAGCGCATCTGTGCATCCTATTTCCCACCCTTCTGAAATTACTCATCATGACATCCGTAACTGGATGGTTCATTTAATGGATAAGGATTTAACTCCCCGTTCTGTAAACCGTAAAATCGCTACGCTGAGAAAATATTTTAAGTTTTTATTACAGCAAAATATTATTCAGTTTAACCCTGCATCAAAAATAAATGCGCCAAAGGTTCCTAAGCATTTGCCTATAGTAGTAGAAGACGAAAAATTAATCAATATGCTGGACAACACCAGTATATTCGAAACAGACTTTAAAGGCCAGCGCGATAAATTGGTAATAGAGTTGTTATTTGGAACGGGCATGCGCCTTGCGGAAATAACCGGACTGAAGGAAAGTGATATCAATTTTTATGAAAACACCCTAAAGGTTTTAGGTAAACGCAACAAACAGAGGATTATACCACTAAACAAAGAACTGGTGATACTGCTAAAGAGGTATATAGTGTTAAAGAAAAGTGAAAATTTCGATAACAATTCCATAACATTAATCGTTACAAATAAAGGAACCGATACATACCCGAAGCTTATTTATTTAATAGTGCATAAATACCTTTCATATATATCAACACAAAGCAAAAAAAGCCCGCATGTGCTAAGGCATACATTTGCAACCAGCCTGTTAAATAAAGGTGCTGACTTAAATGCGATAAAAGAACTTTTGGGGCATGCCAACCTTAGTGCTACCCAAATTTATACGCACAACTCAGTTGAACGATTAAAGTCTATTTACAAACAAGCCCATCCAAAGGCATAAAAAGGAGGAAAAATGAAAATCACAGTGCAATCTATTCACTTTACTGCAGACAAAAAATTACTGGATTTTATTCAAAAGAAGGTTGACAAGCTGGAGACATTTTACGACCATATTATTAGTGGTGAAGTTTACCTCAAATTGGAAAATGTTGAGGACGAGGCAAATAAAATATCTGAGATAAAGCTTCTGCTGCCGGGTAATCAAATGTTTGCGAAAGAAAAGTGTAAAACTTTCGAAGAAGCGACTGATATTGTAGTGGAAAGTTTGCGCAAACAAATAGAAAAACATAAGCAAAAAAAATCAATAGCTGCTGAAGTAGCAAAAAAAGCGGCTATGGTTGCCACCGAAAACGATTTTTAATGATTAATGATGGGCAAATGCGAGCCCGAATCGGTAGGTTTATGACCTGCCGATTTTTTTTGGAAAAAAATTTTGTACAGGTTTAAATTTTTGTAGATTTGCAATCCCTTTCAGAGAGGTGCATAAATGTGTTCCTTTTATAAAATGGGTGGTTCTTTAAAATAAAAAAATAGCGCAATATTAATTTGCCGCCAAATTTCACATTAAGCTTTAATAGTTTAGATGAAACAGGTAACAATTTAAGCCTCCTTAGCTCAGCTGGTAGAGCGACTGACTTGTAATCAGTAGGTCATTGGTTCGATCCCGATAGGAGGCTCTGATAATTTCGAATTCCAGGCTGGATTTCGGTTATTTAATTTGAAATCTGATTTTCAGAGTTCGAAATTATCTTGGGGGGATACCAGAGCGGTCAAATGGGACGGACTGTAAATCCGTTGCTTCGGCTACGAAGGTTCGAATCCTTCTCCCCCCACTTAGGGTTACAAGTGCTGAATTCTAATTCTAAATTTATTTAGGATTTAGAATTCAGTTTTTTGGATTTTAAATTAAGCGGAAGTAGCTCAGTTGGTAGAGCGATAGCCTTCCAAGCTATAGGTCGCGAGTTCGAACCTCGTCTTCCGCTCAAGAGTATGTCGGATTTCGGATTTCGATATCGGACTTAACAGATCAGAGATATGGTGGATGCTGTATCGATGGTCAAAATCAGCCGACGTAGCTCAGGGGTAGAGCACTTCCTTGGTAAGGAAGAGGTCATGGGTTCAAATCCCATTGTTGGCTCAAGTAATAAAGTATACAATACAGTTTTTTAAATTATAAATTAACCTACAAACAAATATAAATCATGGCAAAAGAAAAATTTGACCGCAGTAAACCGCACTTAAACATCGGTACAATCGGTCACGTTGACCACGGTAAAACAACCCTTACCGCAGCTATCACTAAGGTATTAGCTGATAAAGGTTACTCAGAAGCTCGTTCATTTGATTCAATTGACTCAGCTCCTGAAGAAAAAGAGCGTGGTATTACTATTAATACAGCTCACGTAGAGTATTCAACACAAAACCGTCACTACGCACACGTTGACTGTCCTGGTCACGCGGATTATGTGAAAAACATGGTTACTGGTGCTGCTCAGATGGATGGTGCGATAATTGTTGTTGCTGCTACTGATGGTCCAATGCCTCAAACCCGCGAACACATCCTGTTAGCACGCCAGGTAGGTGTGCCTGCACTTGTTGTTTTCATGAACAAGGTTGACATGGTAGATGATCCGGAATTATTAGAATTAGTTGAAATGGAAGTTCGTGAATTATTATCATTCTACGAATTCCCTGGTGATGATATTCCTGTAATTCAAGGTTCAGCTCTTGGTGGTTTGAACAATGATCCAAAATGGGTTGAAAAAATTATGGAATTAATGGATGCGGTTGATAGCTACATTCCAATTCCTCCTCGTTTAACTGATCTTCCTTTCTTGATGCCTGTTGAGGACGTATTCTCGATCACTGGTCGTGGTACTGTTGCAACTGGTCGTATCGAGCGTGGTGTTATCAATTCAGGTGAGCCTGTTGACATCTTAGGTATGGGTGCAGAAAACTTAAAATCAACTGTTACCGGTGTGGAAATGTTCCGTAAGATCCTTGACAGAGGTGAAGCTGGTGATAACGTAGGTTTATTGTTACGTGGTATTGAGAAAACTGATATCCGTCGTGGTATGGTTATCTGCAAGCCAGGTTCAGTAACTCCTCACACCGATTTTAAAGCAGAGGTTTACGTATTATCAAAAGCAGAAGGTGGCCGTCACACTCCATTCTTCAACAAATACCGTCCGCAATTCTATTTCCGTACAACTGACGTAACCGGTGAGATATCATTGGACGAAGGTGTAGAAATGGTTATGCCTGGTGATAACGTTACCATCACTGTAAAACTGATCAACGCTATCGCAATGGAAAAAGGCTTACGTTTCGCTATCCGCGAGGGTGGTAGAACAGTAGGTGCCGGCCAGGTAACTGAAATTTTAAAATAATTTCTTATCCTTTTAAGGATAGCAAAACGGTTAATTTTTGTGTAAAGTACCGGGACTTTTGTCTCGGTACTTTATTCACAATAAAATAATACAAATTTCCTTATTAGGGGGATTTAGGATATACGGGCATAGTTCAATGGTAGAATAGAGGTCTCCAAAACCTTTGATCAGGGTTCGAATCCTTGTGCCCGTGCATAAGAATAACAAAATGGCTAGCGTAACTGAATATATAAAGGAATCATACATCGAGTTGACCCAGAAAGTAACCTGGCCAACTTGGCGCGAATTGCAAAACAGTGCTGTTTTAGTACTGATAGCAGCAATAATAATAGCTATGATCATATTTGGTATGGATCAGGTAATTGGCTATTTGCTTAATCAGTTTTATACTTCATTAGCCTAATTATACAAATAGATGAGTGATCAATTAAAATGGTATGTTGTTAGGGCTATAAGTGGTAAAGAGAAAAAGGTAAAACAATACATTGATGCAGAGGTTAACCGTTTGGGTATAAGTGCCCAGCTTCCGCAAGTATTGATCCCTACCGAAAAATATTACCAGATGCGTGACGGTAAAAAAATTGCGAAAGAACGTAATTATTTTCCGGGTTATGTATTAATTGAGGCCTCGCTTAATGGTGAGTTAGAGCACGTTATTAAAAATATTAATAGCGTTATCGGCTTTTTAGGCGATAAGGCAGGAAACGCTATTCCTCTTAGGCAGGCCGAAGTTAACCGTATTTTGGGTAAGGTTGATGAGATGAGTGCACAAAGCGAAACCATGAGCGTGCCATATTACGTTGGCGAAAATGTTAAAGTAATGGACGGTCCGTTCAATGGCTTTAGCGGTGTTATTGAAGAAGTTAACGAAGAAAAGAAAAAGTTAAAAGTTATGGTAAAGATATTCGGGCGCCGTACGCCGCTTGAATTGAATTACATGCAGGTAGAGAAAGAATAAATTCTGATAACCACGACGATATAGATGTAAAACATTTAAGCGTCAAATAAATCATAATTTATAATAATAAAAATATTAATGGGTTTGAATTAATACAGTAGTATCTCAAATCCGCAAACAATCTTAAATGTTACTTAGCTTCCACTTACTAACATTGAGTTATAATAAAGTAAATTAAAAATGGCAAAAGAAGTCGGTGCGTTAGTAAAACTACAAGTAAAAGGCGGCGCAGCAAATCCATCACCACCAATTGGCCCTGCATTGGGTGCAAAAGGTGTTAATATTATGGAGTTTTGCAAGCAGTTTAATGCACGTACCCAGGATAAACCTGGCAAAGTGTTACCTGTGGTTATTACTGTTTACGTTGACAAGTCTTTCGATTTTATCATTAAAACCCCTCCTGTTGCAATCCAGTTATTGGAAGTATCAGGTTTAAAAAGTGGTTCGGCCGAACCTAACCGTAAAAAAGTTGCCAGTGTAAACTGGGAGCAGGTTGAGAATATAGCCAAAGATAAAATGACTGATTTAAATGCGTTTACAGTTGAATCAGCCATGAAAATGGTGGCAGGTACTGCCCGCAGTATGGGGATAACCGTATCAGGTACGGCACCCTGGAATTAATTAAATTTATACAAATCAGTTTAAGACAGTGGCAAGATTAACAAAAAATCAAAAAGCGGCACTATCCAAAATTGAGGCGAACAAATCGTACTCATTACAGGATGCATCATCCCTGGTTAAAGAGCTTACCCTCACCAAGTTTGATTCATCTGTTGATATTGATGTGCGTTTAGGTGTTGACCCGCGTAAAGCCAATCAAATGGTGCGTGGTATAGCAACCTTACCTCATGGAACCGGTAAAACTGTACGTGTATTAGTGCTTTGTACTCCTGATAAGGAGCAAGAAGCCAAAGATGCAGGTGCGGATTTTGTTGGGTTGGATGATTATATTGCCAAGATTGAAGGCGGATGGACTGATGTTGATATTATCATCACTATGCCAAGTGTTATGGCTAAAGTAGGTAGGTTGGGTCGTATATTAGGCCCTCGTAACCTTATGCCTAACCCTAAATCAGGTACAGTAACCCAAGATGTGGGTAAAGCTGTAACTGAGGTAAAAGGTGGTAAGATCGATTTCAAGGTTGATAAAACCGGCATCATCCACGCATCAATAGGAAAAGCGTCTTTTTCTGCTGATAAAATTTATGAGAATGCTTTAGAAGTATTGCAAACTATCTCTAAATTAAAACCATCAGCAGCAAAGGGTACATATTTTAAGAGTATACATATCTCTTCAACAATGTCACCGGGTATTACAATTGAAACTAAATCAGTAGCGGGAATTTAATCATGAATAAAGAAGAAAAATACGACCTTGTTCTTGCCCTTACTGAACAGATGAAAGAATACGGTAATTTTTATATTACCGATACGTCTGATCTAACGGTTGCAAAGGTAAATACTATCCGTCGTCAGTGTTTCGAAAATGACATCACTATGCAGGTAGCAAAAAACAGCTTAATTAAAAAAGCTATGGAGGCTGCTGGAGGTGATTTTACTGAGATATATGATGTTTTAAAGGGTTCATCATCAATTCTTTTCTCTAAATCAGCAACTGCTCCGGCAAAGTTGATAAAGCAATTAAGGAAAAAAGGTGACAAACCAATTTTAAAAGCAGCTTATATCGATTCAGCAATTTTCATTGGCGATAACCAAATAGATGCCCTTACCAAATTAAAATCTAAGGAGCAGCTAATTGGAGAGATTATTGGCTTACTGCAATCACCGGCAAAGAACGTTGTTTCTGCATTACAATCAAGCGGAGGCAAATTAGCAGGTATTGTGAAAACATTACAAGAAAGAGGTTAACGGACACCTTAAAGTTCGATTTAAAAAAACAAAGCATTAAAGTAAAAAATAAAATAAAATGGCGGATTTAAAAGCGTTTGCTGAACAGTTGGTAAACTTAACAGTAAAAGAAGTAAACGAATTAGCTCAGATCTTAAAAGACGAGTATGGTATTGAGCCTGCTGCTGCTGCTGTTGCAGTTGCTGCTGCTCCTGCCGGTGGCGATGATGCCCCAGCTGCTGCTGCAGAACAAACAGCATTTGATGTTATCCTGAAAGAAGCAGGTGGTTCAAAATTAGCTGTAGTTAAATTAGTTAAAGATTTAACAGGTCTTGGCTTAAAAGAAGCTAAAGATTTAGTTGATGGTGCACCAAAAGAAGTTAAAGCTGGTGTAACTAAAGAAGAAGCGGAATCTCTGAAAAAGCAATTAGAAGAAGCCGGAGCAGTAGTTGAGGTTAAATAAGTTAACCCAACAACAATAGCATCAGACTCCGACCGTTTTTTGGTCGGGGTCTATTGCTGTTTATATACCCCTCAAGTTAAGTTAGGGTATCAGGAAAAATCCTTAACAGTACTATTACAGGTTTATTAATAAACTAAAAATTATAATACCTTGGCAAACAATAATAATCAAAGAGTAAACTTTGCAACCAGCAGAAAGGTACTTGATTACCCCGATTTTCTGGATGTACAGTTGCAATCTTTCCAGGAATTTTTTCAATTGGAAACCACCTCAGACAACCGCTATAAAGAAGGGTTGTTTAAAGTATTTGCCGAAAACTTTCCAATATCTGACTCAAGGAACATCTTCGTTTTAGAGTTTCTTGACTACTTTATTGATCCGCCACGTTACGATATACGCGAGTGTATTGAGCGCGGCCTCACTTACAGTGTGCCATTAAAAGCAAAACTTCGTCTGTCATGTAATGATGCAGAGCACGAAGATTTTGAAACAATTGTACAGGATGTTTATTTGGGAACTATCCCTTATATGACACCTAAAGGTACATTTGTAATTAATGGTGCCGAGCGTGTAATTGTATCACAATTACACCGTTCACCTGGTGTATTCTTTGGCCAAAGCCGCCACACCAACGGTACAAAATTATACTCAGCCCGTGTAATTCCTTTTAAAGGATCATGGATAGAGTTCGCTACTGACGTTAATAACGTGATGTATGCGTATATTGACCGTAAAAAGAAATTCCCGGTTACTACGCTGCTTCGTGCAATTGGTTATGATTCTGATAAGGATATATTAGAGTTATTTGAACTTGCTGACGAAGTTAAAGTAAGCAAATCAGGCTTAAAGAAATTTATTGGCCGTAAGCTTGCTGCAAGGGTACTTAAAAAATGGGTAGAAGATTTTGTTGACGAGGATACCGGTGAAGTGGTATCTATTGACCGTAACGAAATCATCCTTGAGCGCGAAACCGTTTTGGAAGATGACCATATCGATATGATCATTGATGCTGGTGTTAAAACCATCATTCTTAATAAGGAGGATGCTGCCACCAGCGGTGATTATACTATTATATATAATACTTTACAAAAAGATACCTCAAACTCAGAGAAAGAAGCGGTAGAGCACATTTATCGTCAGTTACGTAATGCTGAACCACCTGATGAAGAAACTGCACGTGGTATTATTGATCGTTTATTCTTCTCTGATAAAAGATACGATCTGGGAGATGTTGGTCGTTACCGCATCAACCGCAAGCTGAAGTTAAATACCTCTGAAGAAACAAAGGTATTAACCAAGCAGGATATTATAGCGATAGTTAAGTATCTGATCAAATTGATCAACTCTAAAGCTGAAGTTGATGATATTGATCACTTATCAAACCGTCGTGTGCGTACCGTGGGTGAGCAGTTATATGCTCAGTTCGGCGTAGGTTTAGCACGTATGGCCCGTACCATTCGTGAGCGTATGAACATTCGTGATAACGAGGTGTTCACACCAACCGACTTAATTAATGCACGTACCTTGTCATCAGTGATCAACTCGTTCTTCGGAACAAATCAGTTATCACAGTTCATGGATCAAACTAATCCACTGGCAGAGATTACGCACAAGCGTCGTCTGTCAGCTTTAGGGCCCGGTGGTTTATCACGTGAACGTGCCGGTTTCGAGGTTCGTGACGTACACTACACCCACTACGGCAGGTTGTGTACTATTGAAACTCCTGAGGGACCAAACATTGGTTTGATATCATCACTTTGCGTGCATGCCAAAATTAATAACCTGGGCTTTATCGAAACACCGTACAAACGTGTTGTTGATGGTAAAGTACAAATGGACGAGCCGGTTATCTACTTATCTGCTGAGGATGAGGATGGTAAAACTATCGGCCAGGCAAACGCTTATTATGATGATAAGGGTGTTTTTGCTACCCCACGTGTTAAAGCACGTTTTGAGGGTGACTTCCCGATCATTGAGCCTGAAAGACTTGATCTGATGGATATCGCTCCTAACCAAATTACTTCAATAGCGGCATCTTTAATTCCGTTTTTGGAGCATGATGATGCTAACCGTGCGTTGATGGGATCGAACATGCAGCGCCAGGCGGTGCCATTGTTACGTCCGGAAGCACCAATTGTAGGTACAGGTTTAGAGGGGCGTGTAGCAAAAGATTCACGTACACTTATTAACGCTGAAGGCGCTGGTGTTGTTGAATATGTTGACGCCAACGAAATTCGTATAAAATATGATCGCAATGAGCTTGACCGTTTATTGTCATTTGAAGGCGATTCAAAAAGTTATATTTTAACCAAATTCAAGAAAACTAACCAAAGCACTACCATTAACCTTAAGCCTATTGTTAAAAAAGGACAGAGGGTTGAAAAAGGACAGGTACTTTGCGAAGGTTACGCTACACAAAATGGTGAACTTGCTTTAGGACGTAACCTTAAAGTAGCATTCATGCCTTGGCAGGGATATAACTTTGAGGATGCGATTGTAATATCTGAGCGTGTTGTATCGCAGGATATATTTACATCACTGCACGTTGAAGAATTTGAACTTGAAGTACGTGACACCAAACGCGGCGAAGAAGAGTTAACACCGGATATTCCGAATGTTTCTGAAGAAGCTACAAAGGATCTGGATGAAGACGGTATTATTCGGGTAGGTGCGGAAGTTAAAGAAGGTGATATCCTTATCGGTAAGATCACTCCAAAAGGAGAATCTGATCCATCGCCGGAAGAGAAATTACTGCGTGCTATATTCGGTGACAAGGCAGGTGATGTTAAGGATGCATCACTAAAAACACCGCCTTCTATAAAAGGTGTGGTTATTGATACCAAATTATTTTCACGCGCTAAAAAAACTACCAAAGCCGAAGAAAAAGCACAGTTAGAAAAACTTGATGCTAAACATGACAAAGCTGTTAAGGATCTTAAAGCAAGCTTGATTGAAAAGTTATTCGAGATCGTAAATGGCAAAACATCTCAGGGTGTTTATAATGTTTACAAGGAGTTGTATATAGCTAAGGGTGTTAAATTTACTCAAAAGGTACTTACCGAACTTAACTACGAAAATATTAACCCAACCAAGTGGACAACTGATGATGATAAAAATGATCAGATAAAACTGTTGCTTCATAACTATAACATTAAAGTTAATGAGGAACTGGGTGCGTACCGTCGTGATAAGTTTGCTATAAGCGTTGGTGATGAGCTTCCATCTGGTATTGTACAGATGGCTAAGGTTTACATTGCTAAGAAACGTAAGCTTAAAGTTGGTGATAAAATGGCCGGTCGTCACGGTAATAAGGGTATTGTTGCACGTATTGTACGTGACGAGGATATGCCTTTCCTTGAAGACGGAACACCGGTTGATATAGTACTTAACCCATTGGGTGTACCATCACGTATGAACCTTGGTCAGATATATGAAACAGTATTAGGCTGGGCAGGTAAAGAACTGGGTATTAAATTCGCTACTCCTATTTTTGATGGTGCAAGCCACGATGAGGTAGAAGAGTGGGTTAAAAAGGCGAAATTACCTGAATCAGGTCGTACTTATTTGTACAATGGTTTAACCGGCGACAGATTTGACCAGCAAACTACAGTAGGTATCATATACATGCTTAAGTTAGGGCACATGGTTGATGATAAAATGCACGCCCGCTCTATAGGACCGTACTCATTAATTACACAGCAACCATTGGGTGGTAAAGCACAATTTGGTGGTCAGCGTTTTGGTGAGATGGAGGTTTGGGCACTGGAAGCATTTGGTGCATCAAACATATTGCAGGAGATACTTACCGTTAAATCGGATGATGTTATCGGCCGTGCTAAAACCTATGAGGCTATTGTTAAAGGTGAAAACCTTCCAACACCTTCTGTACCTGAATCATTCAATGTATTGGTTCATGAATTAAGAGGTTTAGGTTTAGATATCACCCTGGAATAAGTTGTAAAGTTAAAAATTGAAATGTTGAAGTTATTTGCTTTAACATTTCAATTTTAAAACCTTCCAACATTGCAACAACTTTAAAAACAAAGGAGACTATGTCTTACAAAAAGGATAATAAAATCAAAAGTAATTTCACCACAATTACTATCAGTTTAGCTTCTCCGGAATCTATATTGGAGCGCTCAAGCGGTGAAGTTTTGAAACCTGAAACCATCAACTACCGTACTTATAAGCCGGAACGTGATGGTTTATTTTGCGAACGCATTTTCGGTCCGGTAAAGGATTATGAATGCCATTGCGGTAAATACAAACGTATCCGTTATAAAGGAATAGTTTGCGACCGTTGCGGTGTTGAAGTAACCGAGAAGAAAGTGCGTCGTGAGCGTATGGGACACATTAATTTAGTAGTTCCTGTTGCTCACATCTGGTATTTCCGCTCGTTACCAAATAAAATTGGTTACCTGTTAGGTTTACCAACTAAAAGACTGGATCTTATCATTTATTATGAAAGATATGTAGTTATACAACCGGGCGTTAAAGAAGCTGACGGGATTTCTAAGATGGATTTCCTGACAGAAGAAGAATACCTGGATATTTTGGATACGCTTCCAAAAGAAAACCAATATCTGGACGATAAAGATCCGCAGAAATTTGTGGCTAAAATGGGTGCCGAAGCTTTAGAAGATCTTTTAAAGCGTTTGGATCTTGATGAATTGTCATACAACTTACGCCATCAGGCTGCTAACGAAACATCTCAGCAACGTAAAAACGAAGCTTTAAAACGCTTACAGGTTGTTGAGGCTTTCCGTGATGCCAGAAACAGAATTGAAAATAATCCGGAGTGGATGATCGTTAAGATCGTTCCGGTTATACCTCCTGAATTACGTCCGTTAGTACCATTAGAAGGTGGCCGTTTCGCCACATCCGATCTTAACGACTTATATCGTCGTGTAATTATCCGTAACAACCGTCTAAAACGTTTGATCGAGATAAAAGCACCGGAGGTTATTTTACGTAACGAAAAACGTATGCTGCAGGAAGCTGTGGATTCGTTATTCGATAACTCACGTAAAGTAAATGCTGTTAAAACAGAAGGTAACCGTGCATTAAAATCACTTTCAGATATTCTGAAAGGTAAGCAAGGCCGTTTCCGCCAGAACTTATTAGGTAAACGTGTTGATTATTCTGCACGTTCGGTAATTGTTGTTGGCCCTAACCTTAAACTGCATGAGTGCGGTTTACCAAAAGACATGGCTGCTGAACTGTTTAAACCGTTTATCATTCGTAAGATGATAGAGCGGGGTATTGTTAAAACAGTAAAATCAGCTAAAAAGATAGTTGACCGTAAAGACCCATTAGTTTGGGATATTCTGGAAAATGTATTAAAAGGTCACCCGGTATTATTAAACCGTGCACCTACGTTACACCGTTTAGGTATACAATCTTTCCAGCCTAAATTGGTAGAAGGTAAAGCTATACAATTACACCCGTTAACCTGTACCGCGTTCAACGCTGACTTTGACGGTGACCAGATGGCTGTGCACGTACCACTTGGTAATGCAGCGATTTTGGAAGCCCAGGTATTGATGCTTGCGTCACACAATATTCTTAATCCGGCTAACGGAACTCCTATTACCGTTCCTTCGCAGGATATGGTGCTTGGGTTATATTATATAACCAAAGGCCGTAAAACTGATGCAGAACGTGTAGTAAAAGGTGAAGGACTAACTTTCTATTCGGCAGAAGAAGTAATCATCGCTTATAACGAGAAAAAACTTGATCTGCATGCCTTTATTAAGGTTAAAGCATTAGTGAAAGAGAAGGATGGTAGCATAGTAAGTAAAATTATTGATACCACAGTTGGTCGTGTATTATTTAACCAGCACGTGCCGGTAGAGGTTGGATATATCAATGAATTATTGACCAAAAAATCACTCCGTGATATTATTGGCGAGATAGTTAAAATAACTGGTATGGCTCGCGCTGCCCAATTCCTTGATGATATTAAGGAATTAGGATTTAAAATGGCGTTCCAGGGTGGTTTATCATTTAACCTGAAGGATATCAATATTCCTGATGAAAAAGTTACACTGATAGAAACTGCTTCTAAACAGGTTGAAGAGGTAATGAATAACTATAACATGGGTTTCATTACCAACAACGAGCGTTATAACCAGATCATTGATATTTGGACCCGTATCAACAACCGCTTAACCGCGAATGTGATGGAGATTTTATCAACAGATAATCAGGGTTTCAACTCTGTATATATGATGCTTGATTCAGGTGCTCGTGGTTCTAAAGAGCAGATCCGTCAGCTTGCAGGTATGCGTGGTTTGATGGCTAAGCCTCAAAAATCGGGTTCAGGCGGAGAGATTATTGAAAACCCGATCCTTTCAAACTTTAAGGAAGGTCTGTCGGTATTAGAGTACTTTATATCTACCCACGGTGCACGTAAAGGTTTGGCCGATACCGCGCTAAAAACAGCGGATGCGGGTTATCTTACCCGTCGTTTACATGATGTGGCACAAGATATGATTGTAGGTGAAGTAGATTGCGGAACTTTAAGAGGTATATATACTACTGCACTTAAGGATAACGAGGATATAGTAGAGCCGTTATATGACCGTATTCTAGGTCGTACTACCCTCCACGATGTTCATGATCCTATCACCAATGAATTATTGGTTTCTGCAGGCGAGGATATTACTGAAGAGATTGCTGCAAATATCGAGAATTCGCCACTGGAAGGTATTGAAATACGTTCCGTATTAACTTGTGAAAGTAAACGTGGCGTATGTGCACTATGCTATGGCCGTAACCTTGCAAGCGGTAAACGCGTGCAAAAAGGAGAAGCTGTAGGTGTAATAGCCGCACAGTCAATTGGTGAGCCGGGTACGCAGTTAACATTACGTACATTCCACGTGGGTGGTACAGCTTCAAATATTGCTGCTGAATCGCAGATAAACGCTCGGTTCGATGGTATCATTGAGTATGAGAACGTACGTACGGTTGATTATAAAAACGAGGAAGGTGATGTACAGGTTGTGTTAGGCCGTTCCGGAGAATTCCGCATTGTTGAGCCTGGTACAAACAAAGTGATCGTTACTAATAATATTCCTTACGGTTCATATTTGTATATTAAAGATGGCAGCAAAGTAACAAAAGGTGATCGTATATGTTCATGGGATCCGTACAATGCTGTTATTATATCTGAATTTGCGGGAACAACTCAGTTTGAAGCTGTATTAGAAGGTATTACATTCCGTGAAGAATCTGACGAACAGACCGGACACCGCGAAAAGGTTATTATTGATACCAGGGATAAAACTAAAAACCCTGTTATACAAATAGTTGATTCAAAAGGAAACGTTATTAAAGGATACAATATTCCGGTAGGCGCACACATCGCAGTTGACGAAGGTGACAAGTTGCAAACCGGACAGGTTATAGCTAAAATACCTCGTTCAACAGGTAAAACGCGTGATATTACCGGTGGTTTACCGCGTGTAACAGAATTATTTGAAGCACGTAACCCATCTAACCCTGCTGTAGTAACAGAGATTGATGGTGTGGTAACCTTGGGTGGTATAAAACGTGGTAACCGCGAAATAACTATAGAATCAAGAGACGGTCAGGTTAAAAAATACCTTGTTCCTTTATCTAAACACATTCTTGTACAGGATAATGACTTTGTTAGAGCAGGTATGCCATTGTCTGATGGTTCTATCTCTCCGGCAGATATCCTTGCTATTAAAGGTCCTGCAGCTGTACAAGAGTATCTGGTAAATGGTATACAGGAAGTTTACCGTTTACAGGGTGTAAAAATAAATGATAAGCATTTTGAGGTGATTGTTCACCAAATGATGCAAAAGGTTGCTATTGAAGATGCAGGTGATACCCGTTTCTTGGAAAGAGAAGCAGTTAACAGTTGGGATTTCATGATGGAAAATGATGAGATGTTTGATAAAAAGGTAGTTACCGATCCGGGTGATTCTACTTCGTTAAAATCTGGTCAAATCATATCCTTAAGAAAACTACGGGACGAAAACTCTATTTTGAAACGTAAAGATTTGAAATTGGTTGAGGTAAGGGATGCTATAGCGGCAACTTCAAGCCCGATGTTGCAAGGTATTACCCGTGCATCGTTAGGAACCAAATCATTTATCTCTGCAGCATCATTCCAGGAAACTACCAAAGTATTGAATGAGGCTGCCATAGCAGGTAAAAAGGATAATATGCTTGGCCTTAAAGAAAACGTTATTGTTGGTCACCTTATTCCATCCGGAACAGGTTTACGTGAATATGAAAATATCCGCGTAGGTTCTCAGGAAGAGTTCGATCGTCTGATGGCGTCAAAATCTGAAGAAGTAGAAGCTTAATTAGATTTTTTTAAATACTTTTGCGGAGCCTTTTATGAAAATAAAAGGCTTCGCTATTTTTATAATTGCAGAAAATGGAAGAACAACAGGAGAATCAATTAAATATCGAGCTTTCTGAGGAAATAGCAGAAGGTACATACGCCAATCTGGCTATAATTACACACTCAAGTTCAGAATTTGTGCTTGATTTTATACGTGTTATGCCAGGAATTCCTAAGGCAAAAGTAAAATCAAGAATAATATTGACACCGGAACATGCCAAAAGATTATTATCAGCTTTGCAAGATAATATTGAAAAATTCGAAGCAGTAAACGGCCGTATAAAAATAGGTAATGAGACAAGTGGTTTTCCAATGAATTTTGGAGGAACAATGGGCCAAGCCTGATTTTACAAACATCTTTAATAGTAATTCGTTACAGGAAGAGTTATTACTGAAACGTATTAAAAATCTATAATGAGTAAAACCCTTGTTTTTGGCGCTTCGGGCCAGTTAGGTCAGTGTTTTAAAAAGATAGCGGAGGAAAAAAGTATTGATTCTTTGCTATTTCCATCAGAAGAAGAAGCTAACATATTAGATAT
Source organism: Mucilaginibacter segetis (assembly GCF_016522075.1). Taxonomy (GTDB): domain Bacteria; phylum Bacteroidota; class Bacteroidia; order Sphingobacteriales; family Sphingobacteriaceae; genus Mucilaginibacter; species Mucilaginibacter segetis. The sequence goes on from NZ_JAEHFW010000001.1 coordinate 490,993, forward strand.
AGGTCTGTTAGATAAACTTTTTATTAATAATAAGCCGGATTATTGTATAAATTGTGCTGCCTATACTGCAGTTGATAAAGCTGAAAGTGATGAGCAAGCTGCATATAAAGTAAACAAAACCGGAGTTGAAAACTTAAGTAAATTGTGTGATAAATATAACACAACACTTATTCATATATCTACTGATTTCGTTTTCAATGGCGACAAACCTTCGCCACTTAATGAAGAGGACGAAACGTCCCCAATTAGTGTTTACGGCCAAACCAAACTTGATGGCGAACAAATTATACCGGAGATCATAAAGCAATTTTTTATAATCAGAACAGGGTGGCTGTATTCTGAATATGGTAATAATTTCGTTAAAACCATGCTTAAACTTGGTGCAGAGCGGGATGTTTTAAAAATTATTGCCGATCAGATTGGTACGCCTACCTATGCTATGGATTTGGCTGATTGCATAATTAATATTATATCCTCCGGAGAATCGGCATATGGTATTTACCATTATAGTAATGAGGGGGTGGCGTCATGGTATGATTTTTCAAAGGCGATATTCGATATTTCGAAAACAGATGTGAAAGTATTACCAATACCTACAAGTGACTATGTTACGCCAGCAAAGCGCCCGGCATACTCCGTTATGGATAAATCCAAAGTGAAAAGAACATTTAGTATAGAAATTCCTTATTGGCGTGATAGCCTTAAGGTGTGTATTAGCAAATTGAAATAAGTATATGAAAGGAATAATATTAGCAGGTGGATCAGGTACAAGGCTTTATCCTATTACCAAGGCAATTAGCAAACAATTAATGCCTATTTATGATAAGCCAATGATCTATTATCCTTTATCGGTATTGATGCTTGCCGGTATACGCGAGGTGTTGATCATAACCACTCCTGAGGATAATCCGGGATTTGTACGTTTATTAGGTAATGGGGAGGATCTGGGTTGCAAATTTGAATATGCTATACAGGAAAAACCTAACGGGTTGGCTCAGGCTTTTGTTATAGGCGAAAAATTTATTGGAAATGATAAGGTAGCACTGATTTTAGGGGATAACATATTTTATGGATCTGGTTTTAGCCGACTTATACAAAGCTTTAATAATATTGATGGAGCGGCTATTTTTGCGTATCCGGTTGCCGATCCCGAACGTTACGGTGTGGTAGAGTTTGATGATAATTTTAAAGCTGTTTCCATAGAAGAAAAACCGTTGAAACCGAAATCAAACTATGCGGTGCCGGGTTTGTATTTTTACGACCATACAGTAGTGGAGATAGCTAAAAATATTGCTCCTTCTTCTCGTGGAGAATATGAAATTACCGATGTAAATAAGGTTTATCTGGAAAAGGGAACTTTAAATGTTGGCGTTATGGATAGGGGAACTGCCTGGTTAGATACCGGTACATTCGATTCCCTTAGCGATGCTTCAGAATTTGTTCGGGTGATTGAAAAGCGACAAACAAAAAAAATCGGTTGTATTGAAGAGGTTGCTTATTTAATGGGTTATATAAACGATGATCAACTAAAAGTGCTGGTTTCAAAGTATATAAAAAGTGGTTACGGGGCTTATTTAGAAGCGCTTCTTAATGAGTAGTATCTCTGCCAGCTAAAGCTAAAAGCTTATCGGTGAAATCTGTATCAGTAGGATTAAGCCATATGATGTCTTTATCTTTACGGAACCAGGTGAGCTGCCTTTTTGCAAAGCGACGCGTGTTTTGTTTAATAGTATCAATAGCTTTATTTAAGGTGCTTTGGTCATCTAAATAATCAAATATTTCACTATATCCTACAGTATGAAGAGCATTTAAGTGGCGATAAGGAAGCAGCGACTTCACTTCTTCTACCAAACCCTGTCTTACCATTTCATCAACACGATTGTTAATACGATCGTAGAGTAAAGCCCTTGACATATTAAGCCCCAATTTTTTTATTTTAAAAGGCCTCTGGTTGATTTGGGCAGTACGATAATACGATATTGGCTTACCCGAACTTTCATAAACCTCAATAGCTCTTATTACGCGCTGAGGGTTATTTATGTCAACTTCATTATAATATACCGGGTCAATTATTTTTAATTGCTCCTGCAGAGCGGAAAGGCCTTTTTCAGTTAACTTATTGTTTAGACGTTCGCGAATATTTTGTTCTGCTGGCGGAAGGTCATCAAAACCTTCGCAAACCGCTTTTATATATAGACCGGAACCACCTGCTAATATAACCTTATCATGAGTTTTAAAAAGTTCATTGAGTAAAAGCAGGCATCGTTTTTCAAAATCACCCACCGAAAAGGATTCTGTAACTGAATGTGAATTTATAAAATAATGTTGAGCCTCTGCCAGTTCATTTGGGGTAGGTTTAGCTGTCCCAATACACATTTCACGATAGAATTGTCTGGAATCAGCAGATACCACTACTGTATTGAAATGCTTTGCTAATTTAATGGCTGCTGCAGTTTTACCTGATGCAGTTGGCCCTGCTATTACTATCAGCGTATGTTGATCAGTTGAAGTGTTTAGCATATCATAGTTTATGATAACAGCAATATAGCCAATAAGTAATTGTAAGCCATGATAATGCTGTTAACTAACTAATAATCGTCGCCCGATTTATCATCATCTTCAAATTCGTCATCTCCGAAACCGAAATCGTCTTCATCCTCTTCGTCCTTTTTTTCTTCTTCAGGTTCATCAACTGCTTCAGATACTTCCGAGAATTCGTCCGCATCTTCGGGGTTGTAGCCCATTTCGTTTAAAAAGTCAAAATCTTCTTCTGAAGCTGCAGCTGCTACAGCCGGATTAAACACGTTTCCAAACTGTTTTGGTGGATCGCCAACGGATCTTACTACCGCAGGGTAAGTAGTGCCGGGAGTATCTTCAAGGATGATCTTCATTAACTCCACATGGAAATCAAAAGGTCTTTCGAAATTAAAGGTATAATAAAATTTTTGGTGCGGGTCATCAATAAAACTACTCAGTTTTATTTTTTCCATCAGTGATACTCCTCTGTCTATCCTTTTTTGATTAGGCAGATAAGTGATCTCCTCACCTTTCATCCATTGGTCGTTACTAATATAAAAGGATGAGGAATATTCAGGATTGTAACCTGTGGCCTGATGTATCGCCTGGTGAAGATCCAAAAATGTCTGATTAGATTTTATATCTATATCCCGTGAAACGTCGTCATAATCTTCAAAAGTAACCCGGAACCTGTATAATGCCATTTTTAGTAGATTTTGTCAAAAATAATAATGTTTTATTTAATTTGTGTCTGCAACAACTTTCAAGCCAATTTCTGTTCCTTTTATAATTGTATAGTGAATTGCTGCTTCTCTTGAGTTAGGTATTTCTCCTTCCAATATTGCTTCGCGTATTTTGTTCTTAATTATACCCACTTCGCGTCCTTCTCCTATGCCAAATAACTGCATAATGTCAGTGCCTGTTACCGGCGGCTGCCAGTTACGTATGTTATCCCGCTCCTCCACATCTTTAAGTTTTTGTTTTACCAGTTCAAAATTTTGCCGGTACTTTTTTACTTTGTATTCATTTTTTGTAGTAACGTCTGCTTTACATAACAACATTAAATCATCTATTTCATTCCCGGCCTCAAACAATAGCCGCCGTACAGCAGAATCGGTAACTATATTTTGCGATAATACAATTGGCCGCAAATGAAGCTGTACCAGCTTTTGCACCAGTTTCATCTTATCATTTAGCGGAAGCTTTAATTGGGCAAATATCTTAGGAACCATACGCGCTCCCTTATCTTCATGACCATGAAAGGTCCAGCCATGGCCAGGTTCAAAACGCTTTGTAGGCGGTTTAGCTATGTCATGTAAAATAGCGGCCCAGCGCACCCAAAGATCATTTGTATCGTCGCAAATATTATCCAACACCTGCAGTGTGTGATAAAAATTATCCTTATGTCCTTTTCCGTTGATGATATCAACCCCGTATAAAGCCGCCATCTGTGGAAATATGATATGCAGCAAGCTGGTGTCAAACAAATAATTAAATCCAATAGAAGGTTTAGATGAAAGTATGATCCTATTTAGCTCATCTGTAATACGCTCCTGAGATACAATTTTAATACGGCTTAAATTACTTTTAATTGCCAGGATAGCTTCATCATCTATCCGGAAGTTTAATTGCGTAGCAAAACGAATTGCCCTCATCATTCTTAAGGGATCATCGGAAAAAGTTTCAACCGGATTAAGCGGCGTTCGGATGAGTTTTTGCTCCATATCCTGCAAACCGTTAAAAGGATCTATTAATGCGCCAAAATTATCGGGATGCAAGGCTATAGCAAGTGCATTTATAGTGAAATCCCGGCGTTTTTGGTCGTCTTCAAGTGTGCCGTTTTCTACAATAGGTTTTCTTGAATCCGAACGATACGATTCCTTACGTGCGCCAACAAACTCTACTTCAATATCCTGATAACGGAGCATTGCAGTACCGAAATTTTTAAAAACTGCTACCTTGACATTTAGTTCTGCGCCTATAGTTTCGGCAAAAGCAATACCATTACCTAACACAACAATATCAATATCTTTTGAAGGCCTGCTCAAAAAAATATCACGTACATATCCACCAATTGCATAAACTTCAATATTTTGTTTAGCCGCAATTTTGGATATGATGTTGAATATAGGATGTTGCAGGTGTTGTTTCATAAATAACACTGATCAGCTTATCAGGAATTCGGCAAATTTAAAGATATTAAAATTTAACGGCGAATAAATTCAAAAGTGCCGTTTGGGTTAAGCCGCATTATAGTTGAGGGCTTTTTTGCTTCAGTACTATGCTGATCAATATCTACCACATAATCTACGCCATTTATAATTTCCTGGTCTATTTTAGAGAAGTACTGCGGCGAAGCGTGGCCGCTTATATTAGCAGATGTAGATACGAGCGGCTTGCGTAAACGTTGTATAAGCTGCTGGCAAAATGGATGGGAGCTTACCCTTATACCTACACTTCCGTCTGCAGCTATTAACGCGGGTGATATATTGCGCGCACCCGGCATTACCAAAGTAAGTGGATTTTCAGCGAATTCTATCAGATCGTAAGCAATATCCGGAACTTCGGTAATATAACTTTGCAGTTTATTATCGGTATCCAGCAAAATGATCATGCTCTTACTTTCTTCGCGCTGTTTTAACTGGTAAATCTTTTTTACAGCATCAGTATTTGTGGCGTCACAGCCAATACCCCAAATAGTATCAGTAGGGTATAGTATCATTCCGCCTGCCTGCACAATTTCAAGTGCTTTGTTTACTTCGTCTTTAAGTATCATTTAGCTGCAAACTTAACGCTTTTATTATTTTATATTCATCTAATAATTCCATACATTTTGGACTATCGTATAATTTGCAAGTGTTGCGCACACAGGGTTCACACGTTAATCCGCCGTACCGTATAATTGTTAGTCCTTTTTTATTGTAGGGAGCCGTATTGTTTTCATTACCTGCACCAAATAAAACTACAGTGGGCGTACCCAGGCTGTTGCTCAAATGTGCAGGTCCCGAATCAGTAGTTAAGACAGCCCTGCTTCCGGCAGTTAAGTTAACTAACTTGGCCAAGTCTGTTTTGCCGACATAATTTTCTATTCTATTATCGTAATTTAAGCCATTTATGATCTCATTAACATAAACAGCTTCCTTTTTTGAGCCTATCAAAATAAATGAAATTTCACTAAAAGCAGTCAACAAGCTATTCAGAATGCTTCGGGCTTTTAACACAGGCATCCGGCGAGAAGTTGCTTCGGAATTAAAGTTAACAACTACATGATCGGCCTTGGCTTGTAAGTTGATTAGATGCTGCAATCTTACCTCTTTGTTTGTGACCGGCTTGCCGGTGAATTGCTCCAACAGGTATAAGTATTCATCAACCCGGTGTATGCCCTGTGGTTTCTTATAAGAATGGGTAAGTAAAAAATTGCCGCCTTCTTTATTAAACCCGATACGTTGTTCTACTTTGGTAGCCCGAGCCATAACAGCCGACGACAAGGAATGCGGAAGGTTAAAAAAAACATTGTATCGTTCAGCACGAAGTGCCTTGCCAAAACGATAAACTCCGGTTAAGCCGCTGAATTCTTGTTTAGAGAAAGAATGGATTTTATTTATACCAGGGATAAATTTGCCAATACCGGTTAACTCTTTTTTTAGGATAACATCAATAATAGCATCGGGATAAGTCTGCTTTACGGCGTTGATGAAAGCGGTACTCATTACCACATCACCAAGCCAGTTCGGCAATCTTATCAATATCGTCATACTTAAGCTGATCAGTGAGCAAACAAAAGAGCAGATAATTACTAAAAACAGTAAATTATCTGCTCTTTAATAAGTAATCAATAGTTTATACCGATACGTTATTTTCGCGCAGGGCATCGTTTAACGATGTTTTTTTATCGGTTGATTCTTTACGTGTTCCAATAATCAACGCGCACGGAACCTGATATTCACCTGCCGGGAATTTCTTAGTGTAAGAGCCGGGTATTACTACCGAACGGGCAGGTACACGGCCTTTATACTCAAACGGCACACCACGTGTTACGTCAATAATTTTAGTTGATGCTGTTAAAACTACATTGGCGCCTAATACAACTTCTGATTCTACGTGTACGCCCTCAACAACAATAGCACGTGATCCAATAAAACAGTTGTCTTCGATAATTACAGGTGCAGCCTGTACTGGTTCCAAAACACCACCTATACCTACACCACCGCTTAAATGTACATTTTTACCAATTTGCGCACATGAGCCAACTGTCGCCCATGTATCAACCATTGTGCCTTCATCTACATAAGCGCCAATATTTACATAAGATGGCATCATGATAACACCCTTTGCTAAATGGGCGCCGTAACGTGCAATTGCATGTGGCACTACACGTACACCATTTTGCTTATAATCAGTTTTAAGTTTCATTTTATCGTGAAATACAAACGGCCCAACTTTAATTTCACTCATTTCTCTTATCGGGAAATATAAAATAACAGCTTTTTTTATCCAGTCATTAGTGTGCCAGCGGTTACCAATGGGCTCAGCTACACGTATCTCACCTTTATCAAGGCGGTCAATAACAGTTTCAATTGCGTTAGAGTATTCGTTGAAATTAATCAGATTCCTGTCTTCCCAGGCCTCTTCTATAAGTTTTTTCAGGTCTTGCATTAGTAAAATATAACTTTTTGGCAAATTAAAGGAATTTTAAGGAGATTTGTTTGAATTGTACCGATAGAATTATGCCTGAGAAAGAAAAACTGAGAATAGATAAATATTTGTGGGCCATACGCATATTTAAAACGCGCACACTGGCATCTGATGCTTGCAAAGCCGGGAGGGTTAAGTTAGATGGTAAAAATATTAAGCCATCGCACGAGGTGAGAATAAATGAAATATATCACATATCAAAAGGGATTGAACGCAAGGTGATAAGGGTTACAGGTTTGTTAGAGAGCCGTACCGATGCTAAAACTGCCATTAATTTTTATGAAGATAATACACCAGTCGAGCAAACGCAGGCATTTAAATCTATGTTTCATGCGCCTATATTAAAACGCGACAGGGGAGCAGGGCGCCCAACAAAACGTGACAGGCGCGAGATAGACGGATTAAAAGACGACTTTTTTGAATAAAGCGGCATTGCTGTTAAGTTGATAATTATAGTTTATTTTTGAACTTTTTAAGGCCTGTTTAGTTTCAATAGGTAATTAAAAGTTTGAAGCTGTTTAAATGAAAGAAAATTACCCTGTCACAGATAAAAAGATCGCGATAATTGGATTAGGATATGTTGGTTTGCCACTGGCTATTGAGTTTGCAAAAAAATATAAGGTTTTAGGTTTTGATACCAATACCATACGCATAACCGAACTTAGTAAAGGAGAGGACAAAACACAGGAAGCGAACATCAACGATTTGCACGAGGTATTACAACAAAGCAAGTATAACGGTCTTTCATTTTCATCAAATGTAAAAGATTTGTGTACGTGTAGTATCTTTATAGTTACCGTACCAACACCTATAGATCAGTTTAAAGCGCCCGACCTTGGGCCGCTGCTTAAAGCGTCGGAGATGCTGGGTTCAATTTTAAAGGTTGGCGATCTGGTTATATATGAATCTACCGTATATCCCGGTTGCACAGAGGAAGATTGTGTACCTGTATTGGAAAAATCATCGGGATTAAAATTTAACGTCGATTTCTTTGCGGGATATTCGCCCGAACGCATCAATCCCGGTGATAAGATCAATACACTTACTAAAATAAAAAAGGTAACCAGCGGCTCTACTCCGGCTATTGCTCAACAGGTTGATGATCTGTACACTTCAATAATTACAGCGGGTACGCATAAGGCCCCAAGTATAAAAGTTGCCGAAGCATCTAAAGCTATTGAGAATGCCCAGCGTGATGTTAATATATCATTTGTGAATGAACTGGCGCTGATATTTGACCGTATGGGAATTGATACTAACGATGTGCTGGATGCGGCCGGTACCAAATGGAATTTTTTAAAATATAAGCCCGGTTTGGTAGGGGGCCATTGTATAGGAGTAGATCCGTATTACCTGGCTCATAAAGCCGAAGCATTAGGTTATCACCCGCAGGTTATTTTATCGGGCAGGCGTGTTAACGATGTAATGGGAGAGTTTGTTGCAGGCAAGATCATTAAGTTATTGGTGGCAAAAGGGCATGATATCAATACAGCCAATGCGCTTATATTGGGAATAACATTTAAAGAAAATTGCTCTGATGTCCGTAATAGCAAAGTAGCGGATATTTATAATGAACTTAAGCAATTCGGTGTAAAAGTAGACCTCTATGATCCCTGGGCCGATGCTGAAAAAGTTAAAGAGCAGTATTTTATTGATATGATAAAAAACATAGACCAAAAGTACGATGCCATAGTTTTGGCAGTAGCTCATGCTGAATTTGCCTCATTAGACATAAAAAGTATTGTAAAAGGGGAAAGCTCTGTTATATATGATACTAAAGCATTTTTAGACCGTTCTATAGTAGATGGACGGTTATAGTTAAGGTACATGTTCTGCCGGTTAGTTGATTTTAAGTATAATTGCATACTCAAATAATATATACCGAGCTATAATAGCTTATGAAAAGAATTGCCCAAAAAGTATTTGACATAGAAATTGAATCGTTACAGCATGTTGCAGCAATGATTGACGAGCAATTTGATAGGGCTGTAACTGCTATTCTGCACGCTAAAGGTAAATTGCTGGTTTGCGGCATGGGTAAATCCGGGCATATAGGCCGGAAAATTTCCGCCACATTTACCAGTACAGGCACGCCAAGCTTTTTTATGCATCCTTCTGAAGCCTTTCATGGCGATCTGGGGATGATAAGTGCCGAGGATGTGGTTATCATTATATCCTATTCGGGCGAAACAGAAGAGGTATTAAAAGTTGTCCCTTTTTTAAAATGGAATAAGAATACGGTTATCGCCATAACCGGAAACCCTGACTCAACGCTTGCCAAAAACGCTACCTGCCATTTAAGTATCGCTATAAAACAGGAGGCTTGCCCTTTAGAGCTTGCACCAACCTCATCAACCACAGCTGCGCTGGTGATGGGTGATGCCCTTGCTGTTGCTTTAATGACAGAGCGGAACTTTAGTCCGGATGATTTTGCGCGTTTTCACCCTGGGGGTACTTTAGGTCGCAAATTATTGGTAAGGGTGAAAGATCTGATGCGTACTGATGCACTGCCATTTATTGAAGCCGATGCTTCTTTTACGCAACTAATTATTCGAATGTCTGAAGGTAAATTGGGTATGGTGATCGTAGGTAACAGTGATAAAGTTGTAGGTGTAATTACAGACGGCGACCTGCGCAGGGGGCTGGTAAAACATCCCGATATACAGCAATTACCTATAACTGCTATGATGAACAATGATCCGATTAAGGTTAACGAAGAGGAACTGGTTTATGACGCTGAATTATTAATGCTGGAACGGAAAATAACCACTTTATTGATAAAAAACACTGATGACTGTATAGTAGGAGTTTATCAGATATTCAATCAGGTTTAAAGCAGTTACAAGTAAATGAAAGCGATAATTGTTATACCCGCCCGTTTAAGATCGACCCGTTTACCAGATAAGGTGATACTGGATCTGGCCGGAAAGCCGGTTATTCAGTGGGTGTACGAAGCTTGTTTACGATCAAAACTGCATCAGGAAGTATGGATTGCTGCCGATAGCAAAAAGGTATTTGATATATGCCGTGAGTTCACTGCCAATGTAATAATGACCGACCCCGACCACCCGAGCGGTACAGACCGTATTGCTGAGGTAGCGGCCAATATTCCTTGTGACATGGTAATAAACGTACAAGGGGATGAGCCTTTTTTTGATGCTACCATAGTTGATAGGCTGATAAGCGCCCTGCAGACGGGTAGCGAAGTAATGGCAAGTGTTTGCGCCCCTATACAAACCATTGATGAACTGAATAATCCAAATTTGGTTAAGGTAGTAACCGATATTAACAATAATGCGGTTTACTTTTCACGGTTTGCTATTCCCTACGCACGCGATTGGGAGATAGAGGATGTTACTGCATACAAAAAACACATGGGCGTTTATGTGTACCGTGCCGATTTTTTGGCTGACTTTGTTAAACTGCCGGTATCTTTTTTAGAAGCTACTGAAAAACTGGAACAATTAAGAGCAATAGAGAACGGCTATAAAATAAAAATGATTGAAGTAGAAGATTTCGAAAAAGGGATAGATACGCCCGAAGATTTGGAAGCCGCAATAAAAAAATTAACAGATAATGGCACTATATAAAGATTTTATTGATAAACCCTTTTTTATCATCGGCCCCTGCGTAATGGAAAACCAGGAGCTTTTGTACACTGTAGCGGAAAAGGTAGCTGATATTAAAAGCCGGTATCCGGTGACGGTTGTATTCAAATCGTCATTTGATAAGGCTAACCGTACAAGCATAAAAGCGTATCGTGGTCCGGGTATTGAAAGGGGGATGGAAATGCTGAATAAAGTAAAAGAGCAGTTCGAGCTTGATGTTACAACGGATATTCACGAACCTTTCCAGGCTAAAATAGCTGCAGAAGTGGTTGATATATTACAGATCCCGGCATTTTTATGCCGCCAAACCGATCTGCTGGTTGCCGCCGCGCAAACCAATAAGATAGTGAACATTAAAAAGGCACAGTTCCTGTCTGGTCAGGATATGTTTTATCCTGCCCAAAAGGTAAAAGAAGCGGGGAATGACCAGGTTATTTTAACAGAGCGTGGCAATTCTTTCGGTTATAATAACCTGGTGGTAGATTTCAGGAACATTTTAGACATGAAAGAATTTGGATATCCCGTTTGTATGGATTGCACCCATTCCGTACAAAGACCTGGTGGAGCGGGCGGTAAAACTGGTGGTGATAGAAAATTTGTGCCCAATATGGCGCATGCTGCTAAAGCATTTGGTGCAAATGGTTATTTTATAGAAACACATCCTGACCCCGATCATGCTTTAAGCGACGGGCCGAATATGCTTTATCTTAGTGATCTGGAAGAATTAATAAAATCGCTTATTGCTTAATAGTCTGTTTTATTTTCGGATGTTTCCCACAATTTAAAGGCGGACTGTGCCTCGTTTCGCAATAATTGAACAAACGGCATTTTGCGTTTATTCATGGGCAGTTCCAACTCATCGTATATGAAATGATCATCGAATCCTATAGCGGCGGCATCCGCTTTGGTATTCGCGTAATATATCTTATCAATACGCGCCCAGTAAATTGCGCCCAGGCACATAGGGCATGGCTCGCAACTTGTATAAATTTCGCATCCTTCTAAATTATATGTCCCCAGTTCTTGGCATGCCAGCCTTATCGCCGAAATTTCTGCATGAGCCGTCGGGTCGTTTTGTGGTACCACTTTGTTGGCACTACGTGCCACTACCATACCCTCTTTAACTATTACGGCGCCGAAAGGGCCACCCATACCCTGCTCTACATTGTGCTGAGATAGCTCAATGGCCATGCGCATAAATTTTTCTTCTCCCTTGTTGTCCATATTAATTACAATAAAAAACCCCAACTTTTAGCTGAGGTTTTGTTTATAGCTGTTTTTGTTGATGAAGGCAGGTTATATCAACACCTCCGTTCTCTCAACAATTATTTCTTTTCTTTTGCGTAATCGTCGTTAAGCCTTTTTATAACATCTGCTGTAACGTCCAAATTAGGATCGCCATAAAGCATATTGGTATTGCCTTTTTGGAAGGTTAACACCATTTTATAGCCTTTTTCTTTTGCATAAGCCTTAGTAAACTCCACCAATTTATCGTATAATTTACTTTGTTCTGTAAACTGCTCGTTTTGTAATTGAGCGCCGGCGTTTTGCTGATATTGCTGAAACTCCTGACCTTTACGTTGCAAACGTTGTTCAGTGGTAGCACGCTGATCAGCACTTAAATTACCAGCATTTTTCTGATATTCTGCTACTTCGCGCTGAATAGCCTGCTGGCGTGAGTTTACGTCATTTTGAGCGCTTTTGCCTTTAGCCTCCAAACGTTTGTTCATATCTTTAATATACTCGTATTTGGCAATTATAGAATCCTGGTTAATAAATACGATCTCCGGTTTGGCCGATGAAGCTGCAACGGTAGCTACTGCTTTTTCGCCACCTTTATTTTGATTGCAGGCAGCAAGTCCTGCGGCAATTGACAATACTAATATTGATTTTGTAACAATTGAAATCTTCATTTTCATTCTTATTGGTCTAAAATATTTTTTTGACAAATATAAACTTTAGCTACAAGTTTCCTAACTCTTATATTGGATGTTTATTAACGTCATATTTATCCACATTGGTGTAAACATGCTTTAATTGTCCTTTAAAAATCGTATTTTTGAAGGTTACTGTTTTATTAAAATATGAGCGAAGAAAATCAGGATAAATCAAATTATTCAGCGGATAATATACAGGTTTTAGAAGGGTTAGAGGCCGTACGTAAAAGGCCTTCCATGTACATAGGAGATACAGGCGTAAAAGGCTTGCATCACTTGGTTTACGAGGTAGTTGACAACTCTATTGACGAGGCGCTTGCCGGTCACTGTGATACCATAAACGTAGTAATTCAAAAAGATAATTCTATAAAGGTATCTGATAATGGTCGTGGTATACCTACCGCTATTCATACTAAAGAAAAAAGATCGGCATTAGAGGTTGTAATGACCGTTTTACACGCCGGCGGTAAATTCGATAAAGATACCTACAAAGTATCAGGCGGTTTACACGGTGTGGGGGTAAGTTGCGTAAATGCTTTGTCAACACACCTTACTGCTTTAGTTTATCGTGAGGGTAAGATTTGGACACAAGAGTATGAACGTGGTAAGCCTTTGTTTGATGTAAAAACTATAGGTGAAACGGAAAATAGGGGTACAACCATTATTTTTAAACCAGATCCCGAAATATTTACCCTTACAACAGAATATAAGCACGAAACCCTTGCCGGTCGTTTACGCGAACTTGCATTCCTGAACAAGGGAATACGCCTTACATTAACTGATGAGCGCGAAGTAAATGAAGATGGCACTCATCCAACAGATGAATTTTTTTCAGAAGGTGGTTTGCGTGAATTTGTAAAATATTTGGATGGTACACGTTTACCTATTATTCCCGAACCAATATATGTTGATGGTAATAAACAGGGCATACCTGTTGAACTTGCTTTGCAGTATAACGATACGTATAGCGAGAATGTTCACTCGTATGTAAATAACATTAATACCATTGAGGGCGGTACGCACGTTGCAGGTTTTCGCCGTGGGCTAACCCGTACTTTAAAGGCATATGCAGACAAATCCGGTTTGCTGAAAAATGTAAAAGTAGAAATAGCCGGAGATGACTTCCGTGAAGGATTAACAGCAGTGATATCTGTTAAAGTTGCTGAGCCTCAGTTTGAGGGGCAAACCAAAACCAAGTTGGGTAACAATGAGGTTATGGGTGCTGTAGATATGGCTGTTGGTGAAATTTTAGGTAATTACCTGGAAGAGAATCCGCGCGAAGCGAAGATGATCGTTAATAAGGTGATACTTGCTGCTACCGCCCGTGCAGCTGCCCGCAAGGCACGTGAAATGGTACAGCGTAAAAGCGTAATGAGTGGTTCAGGTTTGCCCGGTAAATTATCGGATTGTGCAAACAGTGACCCGGCTTTATGTGAATTATTTCTTGTTGAGGGGGATTCGGCGGGAGGTACTGCCAAACAAGGCCGCGATCGTGAATTTCAGGCTATATTGCCGTTAAGGGGTAAGATACTTAACGTGGAAAAAGCTATGGAGCACAAGATATACGAGAACGAGGAAATAAAAAATATGTTCACGGGCCTTGGTGTTAGCATAGGTACGCCAGACGACGATAAAGCATTAAACTTAACTAAACTTCGTTATCATAAAATTGTGATAATGACGGATGCTGACGTTGACGGTTCGCACATCACTACGCTCATATTAACCTTCTTCTTCCGATATATGAAAGAATTGGTGGAGTATGGATATGTGTATATAGCGTCGCCACCTTTGTATCAGGTTAAAAAAGGAAAGGAAAGTGAGTATTGCTGGACAGATGCGCAGCGTGATATAGCAGTGCAACGCCTGAAAGGTGCCGGTAAAGAAGAAAGTGTAGGTATACAGCGTTACAAAGGTTTGGGAGAAATGAACGCCGAACAACTTTGGGATACTACTATGAATCCGGCTAACCGCACACTACGTAGGGTGAGTATTGAAAATGCCGCAGAGTGTGATCATACCTTCTCTATGTTAATGGGAGATGAAGTAGCTCCTCGCCGTGAATTTATAGAGAAGAATGCTAAGTATGCCCGTATAGATACATAAGTAATTTTGTTCAATTAGTAAAAGCCTTGCATTTTGCAGGGCTTTTTTTATAAAAAAAAATCCACATACACTTTTTAAATTATATACATAAATTTGTTATGTATATAATTATTTATATATTTATAGCCATGAACGCCAATCCATTATTAAAGGGAACTCTGCAGACCATTATTTTAAAGCTATTAGAAGATAATACAGAAATGTACGGTTACGAAATAACTCAAAAGGTTAAACAGGCATCTGCCGGGGAAATAATGCTAACTGAAGGCGCTTTATATCCTGCCCTGCATAAATTGGAGGCCGAAGGGTTTTTAGAAACATTTACGCAGGTGGTGGATAACCGCGTACGCAAATATTATCGTTTAACTGAGGAGGGCGGCAAAGAGGTTACCAGTAAATTGAAGGAAGCGCAAGGTTTTATAGAACAACTACAAACTATATTGAATTTAAAAACGGCAGCAAAATGAAACCGGACAAAAAACAACTTAAATTTTTACAGGACTATCTGCAAAGAAAATTAACTTATAGGGAAACATTTGAAGAGATCTATGATCATATTTTGTCTGCTATAGAACAATTGCCCCAGCAGATACAATTTGAAGTAGCTGTAAATAAAATACTACAAACTGATTTTGGAGGATACGATAACCTGGGTAAGGTAGAAATGGCAAGTAAAAAAGCGTTGGTTAAAGAGAGTTTTAAAAAATTCACTGTGCTTTTTACTGCTTACTTTAAATTTCCGTACGTGCTTTATACAGGTGGCTTTTTTGTACTGGTGTATTACTTAGCATCGCATGTGAAACTTGAGCCTATGCTTTTAGAAGGAATATTTGCTTTATCTATAGTTTTTCCGGGTATAGTAACATTAATAAGATTGTATTATACAGGCTACACATTTTTGTCTACAAAGAAGTCTGCCCGCGACAGGTTATTTAATAATCTTGGCGGTATCCCTGTACGAATATTTGTGCTGATTAACCTTTTTATATTTGGTACCCCATTGGGTTGGATAGCAACCGGAGCTATTGGTATATCAATTTTACTGACTTTAGCATTGGTTTATAATTTCGCCTTCTATAAACTTTATAAAGCGGAATTTAAAATGAGCATAACAACATAGCAACTGTTCAGGTAAGCAGTAAAACCTGTTTATCATAATCAATAACCGCTTTATATTTCATTAATATATCGCTTCCCAACACACCTAATACTTCGGGGTGCCCCATTTGTTCATAGGCTATATTAATTGTGGACAGGTCAAGAACGGCTACTTCAAGTTCGGGTATAAGCAGGTCGCCCAACCATATATTAGGTATAATAGCGGTAGATGATAACATTGTGTTGGTACCCAACCCGGTAGATAAACATTCACTTGCTTCTATTAAAGCATTCTCATTAGCCTGTAGCAATAAAGTATGGTCAAATGCGGTTCTTGAAGCGCCTGTATCTAATACCACTTTAAAATGTTGCTTAAAAATAACAATATCCAATAACGGATGATAACCATCATCATGAAGATCAATAATGTGCAGAGGTATTGATATGGTTGTTTTAGTCATTTAAGTAAATAGTTTTTTCCTGATTTTACTACAGATAAGAACGAACATTCAGGATAAATTAATATGGAGCTCGTGGTTTTTCAAATTTTTAGAACGGATATCCTATGGCAAGGTTAAATACCAGGTTTTCCCGACGCCATTCGCTGCTGCCAAAATCAATTTTGTTAATTACCCATCGTTGGCCTTCAGGTAAATAGGGTTTTCTTATCGGAAAAGCCAGATCTGTACGCAATACCAATACGCTGAGATCAAACCTTAAGCCTACTCCTGCATCTGCTGCGAGTTCTCCCAAAAACTTTTTAGTAAATTCTCCGCCCGGCTGGCTTGGATTAGAATTCAATAACCAGATGTTACCGGCATCAACAAACAATGCCCCTCTTACAATGCTAAATAGTTTTGGTCTGTACTCTAAGTTAGCCTCTATTTTTATATCACCTGATTCGTCCGGAAGAAAGCCGGTATCGCCGGTATTTTGCTCCGGAAGATAAGTGCCAGGCCCGATAGAACGTGCCCGGAAACCACGCAAGCTATTTGTGCCGCCAATAAAAAATTGCTGGCTATAGGGCAATACCGTTGAGTTGCCGTATGGGTAGCCAATGCCAACTAATAACCTGCTCGCTATTGAGCTGTTGGCGCCAGTTTTATGATAAAATCTTATCTCGTTCTCTAACTTTGCGAATTGATTGAACGGTGTGCCAAAAAGGCGGCGTACCTTTCCTGCAAGTGTGTCGGCACCTGTTGCTAAACCATATAAATTTGCTGATAGGCTAACTTTTCCGTTGTAGTAAAAAGTATTGGTTTTATAGGTTTCTGTGGTGTTGGTGTAAGTGTAACTATAGCTTGGCCCGAAAGTAAATTGCTTATCAATAACATGCCCAAGGGCGGGATTGTTAGAATTGCGGATACTGTCGCGGTATTCCTGACTAATATTAGTAGGACTTGTATAATTTATATTGGTTAAATTAAGCTCATTAGTTACATGCTCGTTTGATTTCCATTGATAACCGAATGAAGCGGTGAATGAATTTAAGGAATATAATTTTTGCCTGTTTACCAGGGTATAACTCAAACTCAGATTTGTACGCGGAATATATGCGTTATCAGCTTTGAGCTTAAACGGACTTAATATTATTCGTGGCCACGATAGAGTAGTTTGTATACCAGCCTGATAAACATTATAACCGCTGTTTTGTCCGGAGAATTGCACATCGGTGCTACCAAACAGAGTTACGGTTAATGCTTCGCCTCCTTTAAAGGCATTCCTGTTTTTCCAGCTCAGGTTTAACTGTGTACCCGTATAATTTGCGGAGGTAGTGCGTCCCAATATTTCTGCCTGTAACGATTTACGCTTATACTGAGTTAAAAAATAATATACATCTAACTTGTTGGAGTCAGCAGTTGATACATCCTCAAACCTGTTTTTAACATAACTGAAAGGCCCCAGATTGATAAACCTGTTCAATGAATTATTGTGAACGGTACGGCTATACACATCACCGGGATGCAGTAAAACTGTATTAGCAAAAAGGAAGGGGCTAACGGAGTGTTTGGGATCGATAATATTATACCATCTGTATGGGTAAACCTGATCTTTTTTAAGTGAAGTATCACGCAGTGAATAGGTGGGGTAAACAAATATTTTATTAATAGTATATATGTCGCCCGCTTTATCGCTGGTTGTACTCTTTACTCTTAATAACAAGTCTACATGATGATCCGCAATAGTGCTGTCAACTTTAATGATAAGATCCTCCGGAGCAAAATAGAAGAAACCCTCCTCCTTAAGATGGGAATCGATCCGGATACGTTCAGACTTAATTATGTCCAAATTATATTTATCACCAGACTTTAATAATGTTTCAGATGCTGTACCCGCAACAGCGGTATCCAAACTGCTTGTTCCGGAAGGAAAGCTCACATTTCTTATTTTGTATGATGGTCCGGGCAGTGCAGTAAATATTGCTTTTGCTGTCTTCTTTTTCCCTACTGTATCACCACTTACAGTTGCCTGAAAATAACTTTCGTTTTCCAGTCGGTTTTGCATTATTGAACTGTTTTTTTCCAAATCAACCTGGCTTATTAAAACTGGTGGTTCGCCGTACTTACTAAAGAAACGTTTTATAAAGTTGCTGCGACTTTTTGTTTTAAAATATAACCACAACTTAACCCTCAAACCTAAAATTGAAGAGTTTGGTTTTGGCCTGATCAGTGCCTGCATTTCTGAGCTTAATGCCTTGGCATCACCCTTTGAGATGCTTTTGTCTTCAATGTTAACTTTACTGCCGGTATATAACTTTTGGCCCTCGGGTAAAAATTTGGTAGTACTGCATGCGCTAAACAGCACAGTTACTAATATTAAATATATTAAACGTTTGCTCATGGGGTAGTGGTCTGGGTCTTTTCTCTGGTTTCCTTAGCTTGTTGCTGTTGCAATTCTGCCTGCTTATCTTTCTCTTTTTGTTCTTCCTTATACTTACGTCGCATCTCTTTCTCCTTAGCAGTGCGCTTACGGAATATTTCTTTGAATTTATTATAGTCAACCGTTAGCGAGAAAGCCAAACCGGTTTCTACAATTTGCCCTTGTATTACAACGTATTCGTCTTTACGATAGGCGCGAAGTTTGTAACGTCCGTCTTTACTCAGTTTATAATTTACAGATACGTTGCCCGCAATGTTTGTTGTTTTTTGCCCTTGTTGGGCGCCTTCTAAGTTAAAGTTGTTGCCAACGCTCACGGTAAGCCTATCATTCAGGAAACGCTTGGACAGGCCTACGTTAAGATCGGTACGATTAGTGGCAGTGCCCGATGAATAATCCTCGCCTGATGTAAGCCCAAAATCAACATCCACGCCCTCAATAAGATTACCTGCTAAACGGTTCAATTGGTCGGACAATAAACTGCTCACGCTGCTGCGTATTGCGCCTTGCAGCCCCGCGCTTCCGCCCTGGCTTTGCAAAGGATTATCACCAATAAAATGGCCTAACACCAATACACCCAATACTTGCTTGTTTAATTCATTCGGATCTTGCCTTACCTGCGCAAGCCTTGTTTTAACTGTGGTAAGCACCTCGCCCGATACATTATAATTATTATCTTCAGGTAAAACAATATCGAATGTAATAGCCGGCTTTAATAGTTCATTACGTAAGTTAAGCTCTACATTAAACGGAAGTTTCTGTTTGTATTGGGTTTGGTTTTGTGCATCAGGTAATTGGTCGCTCACTAAATCAATAGGAGGGACATTAGCAATGTAGATTGCAGTAAGGTCAATATTTGCGCTTGTAGGGTCTCCTGTCCATGTTATAGTACTGCCTTGCTTAAAGTTAAATTTACGGTTAACCGATGCATATGATAGGTTGTAAGAACCTTCGTTAACTGTATAAGTTCCTGTAAGGCTGGTTTTCCCACTCGGATCAATGCCACCGCTTAGGTGTGCCTCGCCTTTTAGCTGTACGATATCGCCGTTTCGCTCATCAACCACTATGGTAAAGTTGGCGTTTTTATCGATATTAACTACCGCGTTAACATCAAGGCCTGTAATATCTGATTTTTTAAGCGAATCCAATTGGCGCGCCATCAGTATCGAATCAGTTTTCGGTGCGCTCTGGTCTATAAATTCTACTACACCTTTTCTGTCCTCAATTCCGGGATCGGTAGTAGGTAATACTATCGTCAAATCCGTTTTGTCATTAACTGTAAGTGTAGCATCCACAACCGGTTTATCCATATCGCCACGTATCTTGATATTGCTGTTTAAATACAATTGGCCATAAAAAAGCTTATTGTCGGCTTTGGTAGAATTAACCACCCTGAAATTATTGGTACGGATATCCATACCGAACTTAAAGTCTGTATACGTTTTAGTGTATATGGATCCGGTAACAATGGCCTTGTTTCCTGTAGAATCAACCAGCGTAAAATCATTGAATCTGATGCCCTCATCATTAAATGTTATACTCTCTGAAGGCATGGTGAAATAAGAGTTAAGCATGGTTACATTAAATCCGGCCTTGTTAAAGTTAATGTTACCGCGTACTGCCGGTGCATCTGTGGTGCCGGTAACTTTTAACTGCCCTGTTATGTTACCGGTAGAATTATGTATGCTACCAAAGCTGAAAGCTTCTATGGTTTTCATATTCAGGTTGGTGATATTTAAGTTAAGGTCAAAGCGGCTCTCGGGGGTTGCGTAATAAATACCATTCAGATCTACCTGATTTCCGCGTCCGGTGATACTTACGTTTGCTGCATATGCATTCTTGGTTTGATTGTTTACCTTAACGGCAATATTACCTATCGTATCACCTTTAAAGCTGAAATCGTTAATATTTAAAGAAGCAGTAACCAATGGCGATGCCTGGAAATTACTAATAACCGCGTTGCCGTTAATTAAACCACCTGCCAAAAGGGTATCTTGTTGAGCTATTTTTGTAAGTGTTTCAATCCGGAAATTTTTGAAGTCAACAGTTATCGGAGAGTTAAACTCACCGGAGTTGCTGTTAACACTTAATACCTGATTGCTATTGGAAATGCTGAAGTTACGTGCAAGTATTCCTTTATTACCGAATTGTATAGTATTATCCGGATTTACTGACCACAGCGTATAATCAAGCAATAAACCGTTTTGTAGTAAACTAAACTGATACTGATCCGGCAGAGCGCTTAGTATACCTGCTAACCTGTAACGGTCTTTTTTTGCGGCGTCTCTGACCTGTAGATTAATACCTAATTTGTTGTTTTGTGCGCTGCCTGATAAACTGGTGTTTAGCAGATCTATATTTGAGGATACCTTTATTTCATCTACGGTCAAATTATAATTAAGTGCGTTATTGCCCGTATTTATGGCCAGTTTCATATTATTAACCACGTTGGTGCCGTAAACAATTTTTGGCATCGAACCATTTACAACAAGTTCGCCGCTGCTACTGTTAAAGCGTCCGTTTATCAATACCGGATCCAACTGTTTAAGATCAGGAGCAAATTGAGTAACCAGCGGTGTTTTTACAAAACGGGCATCAAATGTGAACTGTTGTGGCGAATATTTAACTGCAGGTTGTTTTTTTGTTGTGGTTGAGGCAGACAACTCAGTGTTATAATACTTATTAATAACATCCTGAAGTGCAGTACCTACTTCGGTTAATTTATATTTGCCGCTCATATGAGCATATAATACAGGTGTTTTTAATCGTAAAGAACTGCTATCTGCAGTTGCTGTTGATATTAAACTTATGGAATCCATACGTATGCGCTGATCCTTATTAACCACCAACAGGTCTGTAGCTAAAATATTGGCATTCAAATAATCCGGATCGGCGGTAGCAACATCTGCTATAACTTTGCCATGAAAGCGCATGGCGTCTTTGGTAAAATTTAACTTTTGCAGATCAACGCTATCTACCAATAAGGTAGCGTTCACTGACGGATATTTTTTGTTCATATTGGCCTTTGCATCAAGGCTAAAATGAATATTTGGATCTTTCATGCTGGCATTGGCAATATAACTTCCATTATTACCGCTTCCTTTAAGTATCAGGTTTTTATAGTTATAGCCTTTTATTTGAGCGCTGATCACATTGGCGTTAAATTTTAAATTAGCCTTTTTAGGATCGGTTCCTGTACCATTTACATCTGCAACAAGGGTAAGATTACCCACATTTTGCGGTTGTTTAGTTAAAGCGCCAACGTTTAAGTTGTTTGCTTTAATATTGGCAGAATAAGTTTCGCGTCCTTTCCCTTTGCCGCTTTTCATAGCTGCTACCAGATCAACCGCACCATAACTACTACGCAATTTCATCCTGGTGTTAAAGTTCTTCATGGTTCCTTTAAAGGTTCCTTTTAGATCCATATTCTCAGGTATACTTATATTTTCAGGTATGCTTCCTGCAGGTGCTAAACGTGCTATATCGCGGCGAATCGTTCTGAAATCATTTATGTTCAGATCAAAATAAGCCTTCTCAACATCGGGTAAGCCGCGCATGGTAGCCGATGCCTTAATGTAAGTGTTGCCAAAGCCGGATACTTCCAAATTGGGTATTTTTAAATCATCAACCCGGCCCGTTATCCGTCCGTTTATTTTTAATACGGAATTTGGCGAACTTTTAAAAGGCTCCATCTTACTCATTGTTGGCATCAGCAATAAAACGTCCTTTAAGCCTAATTTACTCCCGTTCAGATCCGCATTGATACCCAAACTACCCAAATCATTAGTAAGTGCTTCAATAGATGGGTAACTTACCTGCAGTTGTTTTTGAATTACCGATTGCGGAGTTTCCACCAGCAGATCGTTTAAATAAGCACTATTTGGTCCATAGAAAAATGCGGTATGGAATTTTTTGATCACCAAACCACTTTTTTCGCTAAATGTAAAGGAGTTTATTTTTCCGGATAAACTATCCGTATTATAAGCTATGTTTTCAGCTTCCGCATTCAGATTACGTATATCCATATGCGCAAAGTCAAGTCCACGAGGTATTGCTTTCTGTGCATTATTGTCAAATTTTACGTTGTCGTTTGTAAAGCTGATTTTCCCCAATTCGGCTGTCCAACCTTTGGTTTGAGTTGCAGACATCAGCGTGTCAATTTTTTTAACAGTTTTATCGGCCGCTTTTTTAACGGTTTCAGGCTTTGTAAATGCAAGAGCAGCTCTGGTATCATTCAATAAAATTGATTTAATACCTACATGCTGATTCTTTAGGTCCAGCTTTTCCATTTCCACCAAAAACTTGCCCAACTTAACGTTCGATGTCATTTCGCTGCTGCGATAATCCACCTTAACATCAGCCACATCAATAGTTCCAAGATCAAGGATCATATTTAATGGCGTGGTTGCGGTGTCAATAGTGGCAGCCTGATTTATTGAAGAGCCAGCAGGTGTTTGAATAATACGTGCATTTACTCCGCTTAATGTTATTTTAGGAATGGTGAACTTCATTTTATCCATATCAAAATCGGTGATACGGGTATCAAAATGACCCAGTAAAAACTTCACGTCGTTGCCCGTGGTTACGTCTTTATAGGCAACATTTATGCTATCCAGAATGATTTTTTCTACCGAGAATTTCATGGTAGATGTGGTGTCCTCAGGTTGAGGCTCTTTTTTTTGTTCACCGGCAAAGGCCTTTATTATATAATCAAAATTGAAAACACTATCAGCTCCACGGTTTACTTTAACAGTAACTCCCTGCAGGTTAATTTCATTAATTTCCACTTTATTGTTGATTAGCTTGAATAAGCTGATATCAACTTTCAATTTATCGCCAGCAATAAGAGTGTCTTTTTTCTGATCTTCAAAATACACGTCTTCTAAAACCAAAAGTTTAGGTAATCCTAAACTGATATGGCCTATCTCTACTTTGGTGTGTATCTTATTTTCTAAAAAACTTACTGCCTTATTTTTAGCAAAGTTTTGTATAGCGGGTATTTGTATTAAAATAACTACAAGCAACACTAAAAAAATGACACTTGCAATTATCCACAGTATAGTTTTAAGGGCTATTCGTCCAAATCGTTCCAATTTTATTAAGGTTAGGAGTGTTACATATATAATTACAAATTATGTGCTAAAATGTGGGGTGGCACTCAATTTTTCAACACATGTTAACCTCAAATTGTTTTTTGGTAGCTTTGTATTCTACACGATAT
Source organism: Mucilaginibacter segetis (assembly GCF_016522075.1). Taxonomy (GTDB): domain Bacteria; phylum Bacteroidota; class Bacteroidia; order Sphingobacteriales; family Sphingobacteriaceae; genus Mucilaginibacter; species Mucilaginibacter segetis. Next base: position 515,052 of record NZ_JAEHFW010000001.1, read on the forward strand.
TGTTGATACAGATTTAATATGCCTGATTTTTCGCACTTACACGTACATACCCAGTTCTCTTTACTTGATGGCGCTGCTGATATATCAAAACTATATAAAAAAGCAGCCGCCGACGGAATGAAGGCGCTGGCTATTACCGACCATGGTAATATGTTTGGCGTATTTAAGTTTGTGGCCGAGGCGGGTAAACATAACGTTAAACCTATAGTAGGCTGCGAATTTTATGTAGTGGACGATCGCCATAAAAAGCAATTTACAAAAGAGAAAAAAGATAAGCGTTACCATCAGTTGATGTTGGCAAAAAACGCCGAGGGCTATAAAAACCTGATTAAACTTTGCTCATTAGGATATATAGAAGGCCTTTACAGCAAATGGCCACGTATTGATAAGGAACTGATATTAAAATATCATAAAGGAATAATTGCTACTACCTGCTGTTTGGGGGCATCGGTACCGCAAGCGATATTACGAGATGGTGAAGCGGCTGCGGAAATAGAGTTTAAATGGTGGTTGGATCTGTTCGGGGAAGATTTTTATATAGAAATGCAACGCCATGATATTCCAGAGCAAAATACTGTTAACGCAGTATTAGCCAAGTTCGCAAAAAAATATAATGTTAAAGTAATATGCTCCAATGATTCACATTATGTGGATCAGCAAGACTCGAATGCGCATGATATTTTACTTTGCGTAAATACCGGCGACCTGCAAAGTACACCTATTGCAACCGATGAGGAAGGGGGTAAAGGTTACCGCTTTGGTTTTACTAACGACCAGTTTTATTTTAAAACTCAGGAGGAAATGGGTAAGCTGTTTCATGATATTCCTGAATCGTTAGATAATACTAATGAGATCATTGATAAGGTAGACGTACTAAAACTAAAGCGCGATATACTCCTGCCTAATTATGTTATTCCGCAGGAGTTTAAGATACACAGTGATATGACACCCGATGCAGATACCCTTAACCAATGGGAGTATCTTAAGCATCTGACTTTTTTAGGTGCAAAGGAAAGGTATAAGGATATTAGCCCCGAGGCCGAAGAGCGGATAAATTTTGAGCTTTTTACCATCCGTACCATGGGATTTGCGGGATACTTTCTCATAGTTGCCGACTTTATTAAAGCCGGCCGTAATATGGGGGTGTTCATAGGGCCGGGCCGTGGTTCGGCAGCAGGGTCGGTTGTGGCATATTGTACTGGTATCACTAATATCGATCCGCTGAAGTATAATTTGCTGTTTGAGCGTTTCCTTAATCCCGACAGAAAGTCGATGCCTGATATTGATACGGATTTTGACGACTCCGGTCGCCAAAAGGTTATCGATTATGTGGTAGATAAATATGGCAAGAACCAGGTAGCGCAGATAATTACCTATGGCTCTATGGCAGCACGTACGAGTATTCAGGACGTGGGCCGTGTATTGGATATGCCATTATCAGATGTGAACGCGCTAAAAAAACTGGTTCCTGATACTTTAGGAATAAACCTGAAAACAGCTATTGAGCAGGTAGGTGAGTTACAAGAGATCTATAAATCAAAAGACCTTAAAGGGGTAGTGCTTCGTGAGGCTGAAAAGCTGGAAGGTTCTGTACGTAATACCGGTGTGCATGCAGCAGGTATCATCATAGCGCCTTATGATCTTACAGATATTGTGCCTGTGGCAACAGCCAAAGATTCCGATCTGCTGGTTACTCAGTACGATGGTAGGGTTATTGAAGATGCCGGGGTAATTAAGATGGATTTTTTAGGACTAAAGACGCTTACCATTTTAAAGGATGCGCTCCGTCTTATTAAGCAAAATCATGGAGTAAGTATTGATATTGATTACATCCCGCTGGATGATACGCTAACTTATGAACTTTATCAGCGTGGCGATACTAACGGTACCTTCCAGTTTGAAAGTGATGGTATGCAAATGTACCTGCGCGATCTGAAGCCGGATAAATTCGAGGATCTGATAGCTATGAATGCCCTCTACCGACCGGGGCCGATAGAATATATACCCAACTTTATTAAACGTAAACATGGTCAGGAAGCTATAGTTTTCGATCTGGACGATATGGAGGAATACCTTGGTGAAACCTATGGTATTACCGTTTACCAGGAGCAGGTGATGCTGCTGTCGCAAAAATTGGCAGGATTTAGTAAGGGAGATGCCGATGTTTTGCGAAAAGCAATGGGTAAAAAGCAAATAGAGGTGCTTAATAAAATGGAGGCCCAGTTTATGGATGGGGCTATAGCCAAGGGCCACCCTAAAGATAAACTGACCAAAATATGGAACGACTGGAAAGCATTTGCTCAATACGCCTTTAATAAATCGCATTCTACCTGTTACGCCTTTGTAGCGTATCAAACGGCCTATTTAAAGGCCCATTATCCATCGGAGTATATGGCGGCGGTTTTGAACAACCAAAATAACATGGAGAAGATCACCTTCTTTATGGAGGAATGTCGCCGTATGGGGGTTGAAGTTTTAGGGCCGGATATTAATGAATCTGATATGGCTTTTGCCGTTAATAAAAAAGGGCAGGTGCGTTTTGGACTTACCGGAGTAAAAGGTGTAGGAGAAAAAGCTGTTGAAAGCATTATTGAAGAGCGTAATGCGAACGGGTCTTATCAATCTGTTTATGATTTTGCGCAACGCTCTAACACCCGTAGTGTAAACCGTAAGGCATATGAAAATTTAGTAATGGCCGGCGCTTTTGACGGATTCGGATTAAACCGTGCACAGTTTTTTGCTAAGACGGAAAATGGTGTGTTAAGTGGTGTAGAACGCTTAATAAAATACGGTAATGATTACCAAAATACACAAAACAGCTCGCAGGCATCTTTATTTGGCAGTTCGGTAGCTTCTTATATTCCAGAGCCGGCCATGCCGGAAGCCGATGAATGGGCATTAATAGAAAAACTAAAATACGAGAAAGAGGTAATAGGTATTTATTTAACCGGGCACCCACTGGATAATTACAAACTGGAATTGGAAAAATATTGTAATACCAGTATTACCGAATTAAAAAATATTCAGAAAGCACGATCAGGCGAGGGGGGCGAAGAGGTAATGAATAATTTGGCCAATTTGCGTAAACGTGGGGAGATATGTATTGGCGGCCTGGTAGCAAGTGTACAGCATAAGTTCACTAAAATGGGTAAACCCTTTGGCACTTTTGTTCTAGAGGACTATAACGAATCATACGAGTTTGCTTTTTTTGGTGAGGATTACGTAAAGTTTCGCAATATGCTGGTTGAGGGATACTTTTTGCATGTTAAAGGAAATATAGAAGAGAAATATCGTCAAAAGGATAATTGGGATATGCGGGTTACTGCTATATGCTTATTATCAGAAATGCGGGATAAGCTCACCAAATCATTAACCGTATGTTTGGACTTGAACGCTGTTAACAGCGGCTTAATGGACAATATACAGGAACTGATCAATATAAACAATGAGAAGTACCCGGTTAAGAATTGTACACTCCGTTTTATGATAAAAGACAGGGAAGATGCCATGCTTATAGAATTGCCTTCTAAAACATGCCGGGTAAATCCGAGTGATGATCTGATGGAGGAGATCGCGAGTCTTACCAATTCGCAGCCGGTATTACAGTAAGTATATTATTTATTCACATTAAAAAGCACCTTGCTGATTACAACTAATTATTAGCAATGTCAAATAGCAAGTTGTTGATAATATAATTGTCACATTGTCAGGCTGGCACTTGTGGCAAGCAATTTGATTAGTATATATTTGTACATCAAAAATTTTAAATTAATAAATCATGGCTTTAGAAATAACTGATGCAAACTTCGAAGAACTTGTTCTTAAATCAGACAAACCGGTACTTGTTGATTTTTGGGCAGAATGGTGCGGTCCATGTCGTATGGTTGGCCCCGTGGTAGAAGAAATTGCTAAAGAATACGACGGCAAAGCGGTTGTAGGAAAAGTAAACGTTGATAATAACCCCGGTATATCAATGAAGTACGGCATTCGTAACATTCCTGCCTTATTGTTTTTTAAAGGCGGCGAAATAGTTGACAAACAAATAGGCGCGGTTCCTAAGTCTGTTTTAGCAGATAAATTAGGAAAGCAATTAGCATAACTATTATGAAATAAAAAGGGAGCGATCAATGATCGCTCCCTTTTTTTGTGCTTGTTTTGTTGATTTTTTAGATCACATGCGACTGATGCTTCCGCTCCCTGACTTTGAAGTGGAAATGTTTTTTACTGAGCCTGTATAGTGCACGTCGCCTGAACCCATTACCGATGCATCAAGTTTTTCTGAAACGTTAACACGTGCATCTCCTGAGCCGGCTATACTTACAGCAGCAGTTACTGTAGTAAGGCTGTTAGCGGTATAGTCGCCTGAACCTACTACACGGATGCTTGAATTTTGCGCGCGGCCTGTTAGAGTAATATCACCAGATCCTGCTATACTACTTTCTAACTTGTTTACATCAAGTTTGCCTGTAATATCACCTGAACCCGCAAGTTTTAAAGATAATGAGGGAGCCCTTAGCCCATCTTTAAAGAAAATATCACCTGAACCTGCCAAACTAATATCTTTAACATCTTTAAGAGCTACATAGATCACCATTTTTCTGTTTTTACCCCAGTTAAAATGAGTATTATTTTTGGTGTATATTTTTAATACACCACCATCTACTTCAGTAATAATACGGTCAATAACATCTGATGGAGCCTCAACCTTAACCGATTCGCTTGATCCCTGGGTAATATAAACATCAAAAGATCCGGCTACACTAACCGCGTTAAATCCAGAAAGGTGCCTGTCCTGTGTGTCGTTTTGATTAAGTGCTGTACTTTTAACATTCCCTGCAAGGGCGAAAACGTATCCTGTAAGTGCTACCAGTACGGTAACCATTAAAATTTTTGTTAGTGATCTCATGGGTTTAATAGTTTTTGTTCAAATATCAGACGCTGTTTACCGGCTTAAAGTTGCACCCTAAACAAAATAAATTTTTCTTTTTTTATAATATCCGTTCGGGTGTTCCGCGTGTGTGTATAAGCAAAACGGAACAAGCGGAACACTCTGTATATTAATATTTTATAGAATTGCGGGGAATAATTCGTTTTACAAAGTAAAATTTAAAGTGCTGATTATCTAACTTTTAAGTTTTTAAAAAGGTGTTCCGTTTTGTTCCGCTAATTTTTAACTCAGTTGTAAAATTATTTAAGCAGTTGATTTAAGCCGGTATTAAAAGCTTAAAAGATGTTTCGGTTTCGGTTGTTTTAACTGCAATACGGCCGCCATGTGCTTTGGCTATTTCCGATGAAATATAAAGCCCTAAACCAAGTCCTTGTTGGCCGGGTTTAATTTCGCCACGCGAAAATGGTTGAAACAATTTTTTAAGAACATTTCCGGGTATTTTTTGGCCGTAATTAACTACCTTAAGTTCAAAGCCGTCACTATTAGTTACTGCCTTAACCTTAACCGGCTCGTCTTTTTTACCGTGTGTTAAGGCATTGCCAAGCAAATTTGAAAATAATTGGGCAATCCGTTTGCTGTCGCAATATACCGGATGGCTGATATCAAAATCGGCTTCGATGGTATTTTCTGGCCAAACCAATTCTAATTCAGCAATTACCTGCGAAAGTTTATCCTGTAAGGCGTTTTCGGTACTTCGCTCAAGATTGATGCCTTCTCCCAGGCGGCCGCGGGCAAAATCCAACACATTTTCTATCAGTTCATTCATCCGGAACGAAGCATCCTTAATAATGTTTGCCAGCCTTTTCATACGATCATCCAAGGGCATACGCAGCATTAATTGCGCTACATTATTAACTGCGCCAACGGGATTTCGAAGGTCGTGCCCGAGGATCGCTATGAATTGATCGCGAAGTTCAGCGGTTTGCTTTTCTTCTATCAACTCTGATTCCGAGATCTCTAATCTTTTACTTGCATCAAGATGAAAAGATAAAAGATCGGCGTAGAATTTGAACATGCCAATAATCTCACGGGAATTAACATGGGCCGGGTTGGGATCAATGGCGCAGAGCGTGCCAAAAAAACTTTTATCTTTTAAATAAATGGGAACAGAAATGTAGCTTTTGAAGCCGTATTGGGTGGGTGTATGGTGACATGCATATATTTCATCGGTGCTTACATCGTCTATTACAACAAGTTCACCCGATTGCCTTATCTCATTACAAATGGTTGTTTCCAGAATAAGTTCGCCCCCGGGCTTCAGGCCGAAGTTTATTTGATCGTGTACAGCGCAAGCCACCCACTTCTGATCTGTTACCCTGGCAATTGCAGCAAACCCCATACCTGTAGTTTTGCAAATTATCTCCAGCATGTCGGTAACAATAGGTATCTGACCAACTGCAGCTATATCAAACAAAATATTATTTGCCGTTCGTGTAATCATAAGTAAAAATATTCACTTTTAATTAAAGTTCAATATTTAAAAAAAGATTTGACCTTTCTCTGAATGATAACAGATAATATTTTTAACGGTTGTTATTTAAGCAATTTTAATCCATAAGTACACCAATATAATAATTAAAGGTGTCTACCTGTATGTTTTCTTTTGTTGCACCATCAATTTTTAGCGGGGCGAAACGCGTATGAGGTGTTATAAACTGATAATCGCCGCCGTTTACCTTTATCCTTACCGGCATGTTAAAGTTGGAAACATCAGCTATCCAGCGGTACATCAACTTTCCATTGATGGTCATAAATTCTAAGGTAGGTATGTTGCGATGTTTTAAATACTGATCAAATACCGGGGTCAGGTTTTTGCCGCTTTCTTTATTAATGTAATCAACTATCTGATCGTGTGTTACCGTTTGGTGATAAAAGGTTTTGTTTAGGCCACGTAATATGTTGCGCCATTTCTCATCATCATTTATAATGGTGCGAATCATGTTCAGCATATTGCCGCCTTTGTAATACATATCTCCCGAGCCTTCTTTATTTACGCCATATTCACCAATAATGGGCCCATCGTTTTGTATGGCCATCCGTGTGCCATGTACATATTCCTGCCCGGCTTGTTTACCCCAGATGCTTTCTATAAATAACGATTCGCTGTAATTAGTAAAGCTTTCGTGTATCCACATATCGGCAAGATCTTTAGAGGTAATATTATTGCCGAACCATTCGTGCCCGCTCTCGTGCACTATTATAAAATCCCATTTCAACCCCCAGCCCGTTCCCGACAGGTCGCGACCCAAGTAACCGTTTTCGTAGTGATTTCCATAGGCGGTACCACTTTGGTGCTCCATACCTAAATGCGGTGCTTCTATCAGTTTGTAACCATCCTCGTAAAATGGATAAGGGCCAAACCAATATTCAAAAGCCTTGATCATGGGTTTTACGTTAGCATCAAACTGCTTTTTTGCTTTGGCCACATTGTAGCTTAATGGCCAGTAATCAAGCGTAAGTTTACCTTTTTCGCCCATATAGCTATCGCTGATGTGTGCGTAATCACCAATATTAGCTTCAATATCATAGTTGTTGATAGGATTAGCCACAAACCAATCGAACCGGGTGTAGCCATCCTTTAATGGGGTAACTTTACGCAGCCTGCCGTTTGATACATCTTTTAATCCCTTGGGTACGCTTATACTGATGAAGGCACTGTCTACCTCGTCGGCTTGCTGATCTTTATTGGGCCACCATACGCTAGCTCCCATACCCTGGCAGGCAGTAGCCACCCAGGGCTTGCCTAAAGAGTCACTAGTGAATACGATGCCGCCATCCCAGGGGGCGTGTTTGGCTATAGTAGGGTTGCCTGAGTAATAAACGGTAAATTCATCTTTAGTACCTTTAGCTATACCTTTAGGAAAGTTTAAAAATACCGCGTTAAATTCACGTGTGTAAGGCAGCTCGCGGCCTTTGTAAATAACCTTTTCTACCTTCAAATTCGAAAACAGATCGAACTGTAGTTTATCAAAATTATTAACGGCAGTAAACTTGAAAAGCACGCTGCCACTGATAAATTTATTTGGGATATCGAACTTCACATCCAGGTGATAATAATTAATATCGTAGCAGGTACGAAAGGGCGAGGTTATAGAACCCCGCAACGTATCGGCGCGGGTGAAGGTTTCCTTTTTTGCGCCAAGCTGGGCATGGGATATCAAGGGAAACAATCCTAAAATAAAAAAACTTAAACTTTTTAACTTTAATTTCATATATAATTAAATGGTGATTTTATAATCTAAAACAGCTTCTCCTAATGTTGAGGGATGGGGTAAGGTGCCTACTTCAGCACATCTACATCAATATAACTATCGTTAAATACGGTTTGCGTAGCTTTTATATAATCACTTTCATCGGCCTTGTAAGGGTTCTCCACAAATTTTTGCGGGTTGCGTGCAAACAGCGGGAAAGCAGTACTTTGTACCTGTATCATAATACGGTGCCCCTTTTTAAAGGTGTGCAGCACATCCTGCAGACGGAAGTTTACATCGGTTTTTTGGTTAGCCACCATCGGGATAGCTTTTTCAAATCCCTCGCGGAAACGTGCAGGCATTATTTCGCTGCGTACCATTTGCCAGTAATTGCTTAGGATAATGTTTTTGTTAGGCATATACGGGTTGTTTGGTGTATTTGCCGGATAAACATCAATCAGCTTTACTATCCAGTCGGCATCTGTACCTGTTGTAGCCACCTTTAAGTGTGCCATAATTTCACCGCCCAGGGTAACATCATTATCCAGTACCTCGCTTTCGTAAACTAATACATCCGGTCTGCGGCCTGCAAAACGCTGATCCTCACTCATATAATTATGCGGAGTAAAACCTAAAGTAGTGGTGTTGTCCTCGGTATAAGGCACAGGTTTCATAGGATCGCTGATGTATGTTTCAGCACCTTTTTCATTAGGCTCGGTTTCGCTTAATTTGCCGTTATTGTTCAGGTACAGCTTTTGATGAGTAGCGGCAGCAGCAGGCCATTGATCAAATTTTTCCCATTCTTTTTTGCCGGTATCGTACATGTAAGCATCAGGTAATCCGGAATTCTTGTCACCGCTGCCTTTCAGGAAGTGGTTGAAAAATTTAGCCTCTATGTTTTTTTGATAAAAGGTTGCAATGCTGTCGCCAAAGTAAATATTGCTGTGCATGGTGTGCCCGGTTTCGCGCGACCAGCGGCCATGGCCAAACGGACCCATTACTATAGTATTGTAAGCATTCGGATCTTTTTTCTCAATGGTTTTGTAAATAGCCAGCGGACCGGTAAGGTCTTCTGCGTCGTACCATCCACCTACCAGCATAACAGCCGGGGTTACTTTATAATAATGTTTAGGTAAGGCACGCTTTTGCCAGAATTCATCGTAATTCGGGTGATTGATAGTTTCCTGCCAGAAAAAGTTGTCGTGATAATATTTGTCAGCATTTTTTAACGGGCCCATATCCAGCAGAAACTGGTAGCCGTCTTTTGTTCCTGGATTAATCATGCTGTTAACGTACCAGGCTTTGCTGGTAGTATCTGTTTTTTGCACGCCAAACACGGGGAAAGTGAAAAAATAACTTTCCAGAAAAGCGCCGTTATGATGGAAATCGTCAAAAAAGAAATCAGAGATGGGGGCCTGTGGAGACGATGCCTTTAAAGCCGGATGGTTTGATAATATACCCGCTGCGGAGTAAAACCCCGGATAGCTGATACCCCATTGGCCAACACGGCCGTTGTTGCCTGTTACGTTCTTTATCAACCAATCTATAGTGTCGTAAGTATCGGATGCTTCATCTACCTGGTTCTTGCCTTTTTTGTTGTCAATTTCTGGTGTCATGTTAGTCCAGGTGCCTTCGCTTTTGTAACGCCCGCGCACATCCTGGTAAACAAATATGTAACCTTCCTGCATCATATATTTTGAAGGTCCTAACAAGCGCGGATATTTTGTTTCGCCATAAGGGGCTATGCTGTAGCAGGTGCGCTGCATCATTATAGGGTATTTGTTTTTTGCCGAAGCATCTTTAGGAGTGTAAATAGATGTGAAAAGCTTTACACCATCGCGCATGGTGATGTAAACATCTTTTTTAGTAAAATGCTCGGTAACGTAATCACTTTGTGCATAGGTTACACCGGAAATTGTTAAAAACAATACAAATAAGGTAAGGAGTTTTTTCATTTTGTGCAGGTATTTAATAATGAGCCTAATTTAGTAAGTTAATTAATAATAAACTAACCGTGATAATAGTGTTACAAAGTATGCCTTCTAAATTGTCTCTGTGAGTGAAGGCTTTTTATATTTTCTGTCAATCCGTTCACATTTAATTAAATACTTATTTCCTGCCCTTTTAATAATCATTAACTTTGCCAGCTATAAAAAATACTACTATGCAATATGATGTTATCGTAATAGGTTCTGGTCCGGGTGGTTATGTGGCTGCTATACGTTGCGCCCAGTTAGGTTTAAAAACCGCCATAATTGAAAAATATAACACTTTGGGAGGTACCTGCCTTAACGTGGGATGTATCCCATCGAAGGCATTGCTGGATTCGTCCGAGCATTACCATAACGCTGCCCATGCCTTTGCCACGCATGGTATAAAATTAGATAACCTTGCCGTTGATTTCGGCCAGATGATAAAACGTAAACAGGAGGTAGTTGATGCTAATACAAGTGGTATCGCTTTTCTGATGAAGAAAAACAAGATAGATGTACACACCGGGGTAGGTTCATTTAAAGATAAAAACACCATTATTGTTAAACAGACAGATGGCGAAAAGGAAATAACCGCTAAGAGCGTGATCATCGCCACAGGCTCTAAACCCTCAAGCCTGCCTTTTCTAAAAATTGATAAGAAAAGAATTATCACTTCAACCGAGGCTTTAACTTTAAAGGAAATACCAAAACATCTTATATTGATAGGTGGCGGGGTTATTGGCCTGGAGTTAGGCTCGGTATATGCGCGTTTGGGTGCTAAGGTTTCGGTTATTGAATATATGGATTCTATTATCCCTACAATGGATAAAGGACTTGGCCGGGAGTTGCTAAAGGTGCTGAAAAAGTTGGGAATGGAATTTTACCTGGGTCATAAAGTTACTGGCGCAAGCGTAAAAGGTAAGGAGGTTACCGTAACCTTTGATACTCCTAAAGGAGAGAAACAGGAACTTAAAGGCGATTATTGCCTGGTAGCAGTTGGTCGTGTTGCTTATACTGATGAACTGGGCTTAGATAAAATAGGTATCACTGTTGAAGAACGCGGTAAAAAGATCACCGTCGATGAGCATCTGGAAACCAGTGTTAAGGGCGTTTATGCGATAGGCGATGTGATACGCGGTGCTATGCTTGCCCACAAAGCAGAGGATGAAGGGACTTTTGTAGCGGAGATACTCGCCGGACAAAAACCGCATATTAATTATAACCTGATACCCGGCGTGGTTTATACCTGGCCGGAGGTTGCATCTGTGGGTTATACCGAAGAACAGCTAAAAGAAAAGGGCGTTAAATATAAAACAGGCTCGTTCCCGTTCAAAGCGAGCGGACGCGCGCGCGCCAGCGGCGATCTTGATGGTTTTGTTAAGGTGTTGGCAGATGCTACAACCGATGAAATATTGGGCGTACACATGATTGGTCCGCGTGCGGCAGATATGATAGCCGAAGCGGTAATAGCAATGGAGTTCCGTGCGTCTGCAGAAGACGTGACCCGTGCGAGCCACGCTCACCCAACCTATACCGAAGCCATGCGCGAAGCGTGTTTGGCTGCCACGGAAAATCGGGCGATACATATTTAAGTTGCAGTAATTAATGGCGGTAGCAGTTTTGAAGTATTTCGGCTGCTACTGCTGCAGTAACTGCCACTAATTATTATATGGAAATACTCATCAACATAGCCACAGTATTCCTCACCATAGCGTTAATGGAACTGCTATCATGGGCTATGCACAAATATCTTTTTCACGGGCCGCTTTGGTTTATTCATAAAACACATCATCAGCAGCGTCACGGTTGGTTCGAGTTGAACGATCTGTTCAGTATAGGCTTTGCCGGTTTGGCTTTATGGTTGATGTGGGCAGGTCATATTAGTTTAGATTATCGCTTTTGGATAGGTACCGGCATCAGCATATACGGTATCGTCTATTTCATTTTTCACGATTGGTTTATTCATAACCGTTTTAAGGCATTCAAAAGCAATAACCGTTATCTTTCAGCTATCCGCAGGGCACATAAAATTCACCATAAATCTACAGAGAAGCATCCCTCAGAAGAGTTTGGGTTATTGGTGGTAGGGAAGAAGTGGTTTAAGGGGTAGAGTTATTATTTAGCGTTTATCAACCTTAACTGCGTTATCACTTCATTGCCCTTATAAAAGAGTTCTGCCCAAGGAGATTTTTCTACAGTAAATTCCGACTCCACCCCATCGAATGAATAGCGGCCTTTATTAGTTAATACATAAATTTTAATATGATTTACTTGAGGTATTTCCATATTAGCAGCGTTCATTTTAGGAAAATAATGTTGGGCTGAAGTAACAAATGTAATGGCTGCTTTATTTACATTTTCGTACGATTTACCGCCGATTACTCCACCCCCGCTACTATAGTACATTATTTTGAACAAATTGTTCTTTAGTTTCAATATTATTTTTAGCCCCTTTTTTGGTAATAGCCATGTAAATTAAAAGAGCAAGTATAATTACAGAAATGATAATGTAAATGGGTTTCATTAAAAAGTTGAATTGTTAGGGGTTTAAATTACTTCTTAACTCTGCCAGTTTTTCGTTTGCTTGGTTTTTTGCCTTTTCATCGCCATATTTAATGGTTAGCTCATAATATTTAATGGCATTTGGCTTATCGCCCTGCAAGCTGTAGCAGTAAGCAATATTATTCAACACGATATAATCTTGCGGATTTATTTTTTCTGCCTTTAAAAGCGGATCAAGTGCTTTATTGTAATTTTTTTCGGAGATATAACTTATCGCCAAATTAGAAAGACTTTCTACATTATCAGGATAATAATTTAAAACAGTTGCTGCAATTGCTTTTATATATTCCATATTTTGATCACCGGCATTAAATAATTGTACCACATAATTTTGAATGGTTGACAGCATAAATCCTTTCGGATCATCTAATGGTTTGTTATCTGTCCATGTCCATTTTAAGCCGGTGCTTTCTCCGTAATTTACAGTCTTTATAATCTCCTTTGTGAAATTGGCATAATCGCCAATACGTCCTAAAACATATACTTTTCCGAAACGCATATCTAATCTGTCAGGAAATTTTGCTATAGCTGTATCAATGTAATTAAAACCCTTTTGCAAATAAGTTTCGTTATGGCTACCAGATCCACCAAGGTATCCCACAATTTTACCGTCCTTATCTTTTATAGTAACAGATTTTCCTTCCGTCTCTGTTGTGGTCATGCTTAAAGCCTCTTTTAACCCTTCTTTAGCATAAAAGTTATAGAACGCCACGTAAAGTTCCGGGTCATCGGGTTTGGCTTTTTGCCATTTGTTTAAAATAGTTAAGGTTGCTTCTGTATCGTCCTTATTGATAAGCGTTTTGAATTCGCTTCTAAAATCCTGTGCAAAGGACCGGACCGATAAAAATAGTGTGATAAGTATAAGTAATTTAGGTTTCATCAGTTCCAAGGAAATTTTGTTTAATATATTAAAAACGTTTTAAAAATTCTTTTAGAACAAAAATTACGAAATTCGCCCCATTACATTTTATTTACCATGCTGCAAATCCAGGAAAATGTTTCGCTTAAGAATTTTAACACTTTTGGTATTGATGCTGATGCCCGCTATTTTGTAGAGATAAGCCATGCAGAGGAATTGACCGAGTTGTTTGCTGATCCGCAATGGCTACAAACGGAGCGGCTTGTTTTAGGCGGTGGCAGTAATATGCTGCTGGTAAATAATTTTGATGGTTTGGTTATCCGTATGAATATACGCGGTATTGAGCATCGTATTAATCACGATGAAGTGTTTGTGGAAGCAGGAGCAGGTGAAGTATGGAATGATTTGGTAAATTATTGTGTTAGCCATGGTTATGCAGGAATTGAGAACTTAAGCCTGATACCCGGCTCGGTGGGAGCCTCGCCCATACAGAATATTGGTGCATACGGGGTTGAACTGAAGGATGTATTTGAAAGTTGCGAAGCTTTTGAAATCGCTAGCGGCACTTTCCGCACTTTTGACCAAGCAGCATGCAAATTTGGTTACCGCGAAAGTGTTTTTAAAGCTGAGTTAGCAGGAAAATATATAATTGTAGCGGTAAAGTTCCGCTTATCGCTTACGCCAGATATTAATATAAAATACGGCGCAATAGAGCAGGAACTGGCTAACCGTAATATAAATAAACCCACTATTGCAGATATATCGCAGGTGGTATCACATATCAGGGTATCTAAATTGCCCGACCCATCTACCATTGGTAATGCAGGAAGCTTTTTTAAGAATCCGGTAATAACTATGGAACAATTTAAATCAGTACAGGAAAAACATCCGGATATTGTAAATTACCCTGCAGATGATGGATTGGTAAAACTTGCCGCAGGCTGGCTGATTGAACAATGCGACTGGAAGGGAAAAGTGGTTGGTCATACCGGCACCTGGAAAAATCAGGCCCTGGTACTGGTGAACCATGGGGGAGCCGATGGTGAAGAAGTGTACAGTCTTTCGTCGCAAATCATAGACAGTGTGTACACTAAATTTGGCGTTACCTTACAACGCGAAGTAAATATTATTGGTTTAAGTAATTAATTAATAGGATTTTTTAGCTCTAATAATTAATTATTGAAATTTGTTTACTCATTTGTAAATAAATCTAAATCCTTTTAAATCCTTTCTTTATTTAATTTAACTATTTGATAAATAAGCAATTAATTGGTCATTTAAAATTGATGATCATAATTGGATAATATATTCTTTGAGGTTTTATGCGAGGATGTTAGGTGTTTAGCCAAAGTTGGTATCATGTTTGCCTAGTTACTAGTATAAAACATTAACAGAATGACAAAGATTGAGTTTAACACCCTAGTACTACGTCAGGCAAGTTCATTACGGTCTTACGCCCTACACTTCACCCATGACGCAGATGATGCTAACGACCTTGTTCAGGATACAATGTTGAAAGCCATAACTTATTACAATAAGTTTAAAGAAGGTACCAATTTAAAAGGATGGTTGTATACCATTATGAAAAACACTTTCATTAACAACTATCGCCGTTTTGTTAAAATGAGCACTTTTGTTACTAAAAGTGACGAGATATCATCACCCAACCTGGTGTTCAGTTCAACTAAAAATCAGGGCGAGGCAAAATTCGTAATGGATGATATTAAAAGAGCTTTAGACAGATTACCTGAAGATTATTACGTGCCTTTTACGATGTATTTTGAAGGCCATAAATATCATGAGATAGCCGACCATTTAACCATCCCTATCGGAACTGTTAAAACCCGTATACACGTAGCGCGTAAATTGTTAAAGAAAAATTTGAAAGCTTACGATAACGGTGCTCAAAAAGCTATATACGCCGAAAACTAATATAATTAAACTCAACATATATATAAGAACCCGTTTAAAGCGGGTTTTTTTATGCGCCATTTTTTAGCTTAATATACCTATTGCCTTAAACTTCTCAAAAACGGTTTCGGTATGTGGTGCATCTGCCAATTCAGGCGTCAGGTCTTGTCCGGCCCAATGCTCATAGTGTTTTCCGTTGCGCCATAATCTGCTATCCGTTACGTCATATATCAATCCTTTATATGCAATCCAAATTTCAGGTTTGTCCTGTCCGTTTCGTAAAGCCAACTGTGAGCGGGTGTAAGTAGGTAAGGCGGTCATTCCGACAGTTTTTTTCTGTTTTTAAAATATTCAAAAAAAGCGATGTTCATTAATAACAATGTCATACTGTAAAAATGATCCTCGAACGGGATAGTTCCTATTCTGAGTCCTGTATTTTGATGATCGTTATATAACACTACAGGTATGGATGTTAAAAATCCGTTCACTAAATAAAAAGGTACCAATGAAACAACATACGCAATATAAAACTGATTCAGCCACTTTGATTTTGTAACTCCTACCAATACCAGCATAAAAAATAATAGTAATCCAAAGGTGACTACGGTATAAAGTCTGTTGTGAAATAGCAGTAACAAAACTCCTGAAAGGATTAAAATAAAGTAAGATATCAATTTACTCGCTTTATTGCTTAACCGCCATTTTATATAATAATTTAAACAGCAGTAAATAAATACACAGGCAAAGGGTACGGTTAAAAAAAACAAAATCTCCTCAACAGGTAAGTCGAATAATTTAAAACCGGTTATATATTGATCGTTAAAACTCCATACCCCCTGTTTGGTAAATAATACATCCCAAAATAAAAAAACAAATCCAGTTATGGCCATGCCGGGCCATAGGTATTTCCAGCTTTTACAAAACTGCACCCGCTTATCAAAAGATAAGATAACCGGAAAAATTACAGTTAATATATTAATAATGAGGTAAGTGTATTTCACTATAAGGCGGCTAAATGCTGATTTAGAATTTTATTTTCTGTAGGAGTACAGCGTTCAGAATCAATAAGAAATGTGATAATAGTTTTTACGAGTTCGTTATCCGCCGAACCATAATTTCTCTTATCTATCTGATGGATGATCTCCTCCCTGTCTGCCTTAAGGTTTTTATTATAACCTAAAAAATTAGGCACATTATGTTCTACAGAATAACGCATAAAGCGAATTTCTATATTGTGCGGAGCTTCTGTTATTGCCTTCTGAAAGGATTTTTCGGCATCGTTTAAATACTTTAGCTTATAATAAGGATTCCAGGTGTGTTTAGCTTTTAACGCTTCAAGCGTGCCGATGTATCCAATTATCAATGCTGATTTAATTTGCATGGAATTTAAGCTATTGTATAATGAATCTGTAGTTTTTTTACTGTCGATAGCATTCATTAACTTTTGCCTTAGAGTTGTTGGCTGCGGTTTTTGCTGAGGGTAGGCTACCATGCTTATACATAACAAACCAAAAGCAAAGGCAAAATTAAAAAGCGACCTTTTTTTTAATTTACAAACAATAAGGGATCGGTATAACTTAATATGTTGAGCGAAATTCATCATCAGATCATCTTCAATTTTTGGTGTAGTACCGCTTTAACGTAGAGGGTTAGCTTCTGCGTATCAGATACACGCACCCTTTTTTCCATAAGCACGTTTGCGGATATTTTGCTGATCTTCTTAAAAAGCTGCAGGTAATACACATAGGCTACATAAACTCCTAATTTGCTTCCGTAAGGCAAAAGTTTTATTCCTTCCAGGGCATCATCAAAATCTCTTTTAATATCCGCCTCAATAAAATTTTTGTCCTTTCTGGTAAAGTTTGTAAAATCCACTTCCGGAAAATAAGTACGCCCCCTGTCCTCGTAATCTGCCTTAATATCTCTCAAAAAATTGATCTTTTGAAACGCTGATCCTAAGCTACGTGCTTTAGGTATGAGCTGCTGATATAGCTCATTGTTGTTCTCGCAAAATACGCGCAGGCACATTAAACCTACTACTTCTGCCGAACCATATATGTACTCTTTATAACCATCAGTGTCATAGGTTGTTTGATCAAGATCCATCATCATGGAGGATAGGAAAGCGTCGATCAATTTATTTTCAATATGGTATTTATTAACCACTTGCTGAAAAGAGTGTAATACAGGATTAGTGCTTATTTTATTACTGATCGCTTTAAAGGTTTCTGTTTTGAAATCATCTATCAGTTGCCGCTGGTCATAACCATAAAAGGTATCCACTATTTCATCAGCATATCTTACAAATCCGTAAATGGCATAAACCGGGTATCTGAAACGCTTTTCGAAAGCCTTAATGCCGTTACTAAAGGAGGTACTGTATTTTTCAGTTATCAGCTTGCTGCATTCAAAGCAGGTTTCATCAAAAAGATCCATTTACCGTTTTCAATTTTACCAAAAGTACAAAATGAATATGGTATTGTTTTTTAGCTGCGTACAATGTTTACTTTTGGGCTCATGGATACTCAAAAGCATATTTTAGTAATAGGGGCTGGTTTTGCAGGATTAGCGGCTGCCTGTGTTTTGGGTAAACAAGGCTATAATGTTACCTTATTGGAAAAGAACGACCAGCCTGGTGGCCGCGCGCGCGTATGGGAAAAGGACGGTTTTAAATTTGACATGGGCCCAAGCTGGTACTGGATGCCCGATGTATTTGAAAATTTTTATGCATTATTCGGCAAAAAGCCGTCAGATTTTTATGATCTGAAACGCCTTGACCCGGGTTACCGGGTTTACTACAGTAAGCAGGATGTTTTAGATGTGCCTGCGGATTTGCAGCAACTGGAGCAATTATTTGAAAATATTGAACCGGGCAGTAGCTTAAACCTGCAAAAGTTTTTAGCCCAGGCAGCCTATAAATATAAAGTAGGTATGGGCGAATATGTTTTTCGCCCGTCGCATTCCATTACTGAATTTATTGATCTGAACCTGATACGGAAAAGTATGAGTATGCAATTACTTACCAGTATGAGTAGCCATGTGCGCAAATATTTTAAAGATCACCGGTTAGTAAAGCTGCTGGAATTCCCGGTGCTTTTTTTAGGGGCTACCCCTAAAGATACGCCTGCCATGTACAGCATGATGAATTACGCCGACCTTGCTTTAGGTACCTGGTATCCGATGGGGGGGATGAACGAGATAGTAAAAGCCATGACAAGCATTGCCGAAAATTACAGTGTTGATATTAAGTTAGAAACCGAAGTGACGAAAATAGAAGTGGCTAATGGAATAGTTAAGTTAATAAAAACGAACAACGGAGATTATACAGCTGATTTTGTAATAACGGGCGCCGATTATGAACATGCCGATCAACATCTGCTGGATAAACCGAACCGGAACTATAGTCGCAAATATTGGGATACACGTACCATGTCGCCGTCGAGTTTATTGTTCTATATCGGTACGAATAAAAAGATAGCCGGTATACAGCATCATAATTTATTTTTTGATGAAGATTTTGAACAACACGCCAGAGAGATATATAGTGAACCGCAATGGCCGTCAAAGCCGTTGTTTTATGTATGCTGTTCATCAAAAACAGATGATAGCTGCGCTCCTGAAGGATGCGAGAACCTGTTTTTTTTAATGCCCATAGCCCCCGGGTTAGAAGACAGTGAAATACTCCGCGAAAAGTATTTCAACTTAATGGTAGATCGGTTTGAGCAGGTGACAGGGGTGCAGATTAGAGATTCAATAATACTAAAGCGGAGCTACGCGCTTAACGATTTTAAAGCCGATTATCATTCCTTTAAGGGTAATGCCTATGGCCTGGCAAACACCCTGGCTCAAACAGCCTTTTTTAAACCAGCTATGCGGGCTAAACATATCAGCAATATGTTATATACCGGACAGCTAACAGTTCCGGGGCCGGGAGTGCCGCCTGCATTAATATCCGGGCAAATAGCTGCTAAGGAAGCCATGAAAATATTGGAAGGAAAGTAATGGGTTAAACCAGATACTCAAATAAAGTAGCATCCTTATTTACCTCTATTACCTCAAAACGATGGGCTTCCATTCGCTCAAGTAAAGAAGGATAATCTTCAGCGTTCTTTAATTCTATACCTACCAGCGCCGGGCCATTCTCTTTTGCGGTTTTTTTGATGAATTCGAAACGTGTGATATCATCCCCGGGGCCCAACACATTGTTTACGAAAAGCTTTAACGCACCCGGCCGCTGCGGAAAGCGAACAATAAAATAATGTTTCAAACCTTCGTAAAGCAGTGATTTTTCTTTGATCTCCGCCATGCGCTCAATATCATTGTTCCCCCCGCTTATAATGCATACCACCGTTTTGCCTTTTATTTGTTCTTTACAGGCATCAAGCGCGGTAACAGCTAATGCACCGGCGGGTTCAACTACAATGGCATCTTCGTTATAAAGTTTTAATATGGTAGTGCACACTTTACCTTCGGGAACAGTAAGCATATCATCCAGCACATCCCGACAAAGAAGAAAAGTTTTTTCGCCTACACGTTTTACAGCAGCGCCATCCACAAAGCGATCGATGTTTGCTAAAGTAACCGGTTCGCCTTTTTCAATCGCGGTAAGCATTGACGGGGCCCCCTCGGGCTCAACACCGATTAATAATATATCCGGGTTTTGTTGTTTTAAATAAGTACCTGCACCTGCAGCTAAGCCACCGCCACCTATTGGCATTATTACGGCGCCTACTTGTGGTAGGTCTTTTAATATTTCAACACCCACAGTTCCCTGTCCTTCAATAATTTGTTCATTATCAAACGGGGGGATAAATGTCATGCCGTGTGCCTCGGTATAAGCTAATGCTTCGCGCAGGCAATCATCAAAAGTATCTCCGGTTAAAATCAGTTCAACATTGCCGTTGCCAAACATTTCGGTTTGTTTAACTTTTTGCTTCGGGGTAATTTCGGGCATAAAAATAACGCCCTTAGTACCCAGTTTTTTACAGGAGAAAGCCACGCCCTGCGCATGATTACCGGCACTTGCACATACTACACCACGGCTTAACTGTTCGGGTGTAAGCCTGCATATCATATTATAGGCGCCTCTTAACTTGTAGGAACGTACAATTTGCAGATCCTCTCTTTTAAGATATATTTCACATTCATACTTTTCCGACAGGCGGGCATTATATTCTATCGGCGTATGTTTTACAACATCTTTTAACCTGGTATAGGCTGCTTCAAAATCTAAATGATCTTGTGTTACTGTATCCATTTATTAATTTTTTACCAGCCTGTAAGCCACTAAAGCTGTCAGGTCATCATCATTTATATCCAGCTTACTGTCAGCCAAGGTTAAAAAGCGCTTGTATATTTCATCCAGCTCGGTTTTTTCCAGTTTGTGTCCAAGGCGTTCTAAATGGAACTTAAGCGCATGCCTTCCACTACGCGCCGTTAGCACGATACTGGCACTCGGAAAACCCACATCCTCCGGCCGAATGATCTCATAATTTTCCCGATTTTTCAAAAATCCATCCTGATGTATACCCGAACTATGTGCAAATGCGTTGCTGCCTACAATAGCTTTGTTAGGCTGTACAGGCATGCGCATTTGTGTACTTATCATGCGGCTCATCTCATAAAAATTCCTGCTGTTTACTTGCGTATACAAATTAAGACTTTGGTGGGTTTTTAATATCATCACGACCTCCTCTATAGAAGTATTACCTGCACGTTCGCCTATGCCATTGATCGTGCCTTCAATTTGTCGTGCACCGTTTTGTAAACCCGCTATGGAGTTGGCTGTGGCTAATCCCAAATCGTTATGGCAATGTACTGATATGATAGCCTTATCAATATTTTTTACGTTCTCTTTCAGATATTTGATCTTGCTGCCATATTGATCCGGCAGGCAATAACCATTGGTGTCGGGGATGTTTACTACGGTAGCTCCGGCGGCTATTACCGCTTCTATCATCTTTGCCAGATATTCAATATCCGCACGGCCGGCATCTTCAGCGTAAAATTCTATGTCTTCTACCGATTTTTTAGCATAACTAACGGCACTCACCGCACGCTCTAATATTTCATCGCGCGTACTGTTGAATTTAAGTTTGATATGCGTATCTGAGGCGCCGATACCAGTATGTATTCGTGGTCTTTTAGCGTATTTGAGAGATTCAACCGCTACATCAATATCCATTTTATTGGCACGGGTAAGCGCGCAAACAATAGGGTCTTTTACAGCTTTTGATATTTCTACCACACTCATAAAATCACCGGGGCTGGATACCGGGAAACCAGCTTCAATAATATCAACACCCAGCGCTTCCAGTTCGCGGGCTATATCTATCTTCTCCGGAGTTGTCAGTTGGCAACCCGGTACCTGCTCGCCGTCGCGAAGCGTGGTGTCAAAAACATAAACGCGGTTGGGGTCATGTATCATAATTTCTTTCTTTTAATATCAATTATGGCTTATTGCCTGTTATTCCTTTATTGCTATAAATCTTAATCTTTTATAATCGGCATACCATTGGCCGTTCTCATTATAGTAGGGTTCCAGTAGGGCGGTAACTTCGGTAAGCATTTGCTGTTTTTCAGCTTTAGGTACGCCTATTAAATATAATGGGGCGAACATGGTTATCCATTTAGCTACTCCTTGGTCACCATCCTGCAAAGGTGTTTTACGGTCGAAATGCGCGGCATAGGTAACCCTGAAACCATGCGCTTCCAGTCGCGAAGTATACTCACTTAAAGAGGGGAAATACCAAACTTCAGTTTCGGCTTGTTTATCGTAACCATGCTGGCGTAATACCTGCCGGGTTGCTGCTATCAATTGTTTTACGTTTCCTTTACCGCCCATTTCAGCTACGAACCGACCACCGGGTTTAAGGGAATCATATACGCTTTTAATAACAGCATCAACATTTTTTATCCAATGCAGGGTGGCGTTTGAAAATACGGCATCAAACTTATCATCGAAATGAAAATTGGCACCGTCAGCCACAGAAAACTTTACATCGGGATAAGTTTTTTTGGCCTTAGCTATCATATCCGGCGATGCATCAATCCCTGTAACTATAGCTCCCTGTTCCTTTATCTGGTGAGTTAAATAGCCCGTACCGCAACCCAGATCCAGTATGCGCTCGCCTGATTTAGCGCCAAGTAATTCCAGCACATTTTCTCCGTATTGAAATACGAAGGAATGTTTATCGTCATATAATTCAGCGTTCCATTTCATTTTGACCTTGTATGATAAGTTAATCTAAGTATTCTAATATCTTTTGGCCCATTGCTTTGGTACCCAATGTTTTACTTTTATCAGTGTTGGCATCAGCAATATCTCCGGTACGATAGCCATCTTTTAATACTTTATCTATGGAGGCAGTAATTGCTTTGGCTTCATCCTGTAAACCGAAACTAATCTCCAGCATCAAAGCTACAGATAGGATAGACGCCAGGGGATTGGCCTTGTCCTGCCCGGCTATGTCATGAGCAGAACCATGTATCGGTTCAAAAAAGCCGGTGCCGTCACCAATTGACGCGGACGCCAGCATCCCCATAGAACCAGCTATCTGCGAAGCCTCATCGGTAAGGATGTCACCAAAAAGATTGGCGGTTAATACTACATCAAACTTTTTGGGGTTTTTAACCAACTGCATAGCAGCGTTATCAATAAACATGTGCTCAGTTTCCACTTCAGGATATCGTTTGGCCAATTCCTGTACTACCTCGCGCCATAAACGGGAAGCCTCCAGTACATTGGCCTTGTCTACTGAGCAGAGTTTTTTGCCCCGTACCATCGCTGCCTCAAATGCTTTTTTAGCGATACGTTCCACTTCGTAACGATGATAGATCATCAGGTCTGAAGCCGTATTACGGTCCTCACTACGTTTTTTTTCACCGAAGTAAACGTCACCTGTTAACTCACGGAAAAAAAGGATATCTGTTCCTTTTAGTATTTCCGGTTTCAGACTGGATGCATCCAATAATTCATCAAATAGCATGATAGGACGTAAATTGGCATATAAGCCCAGTTCCTTACGTATTTTTAACAGTCCCTGCTCAGGTCGTACTTTGGCAGACGGATCATTGTCATATTTGATATGCCCGATAGCACCAAACAAAATGGCGTCACTGAGCTTTGCTTTTTCTAAAGTTTCCTCAGGCAGCGGAGAGCCTGTTGCCTCAATTCCGGCATGGCCCATTAATGCCTCATCAAATGTGAAGCTATGGCCAAATTGCGTTCCTATCTTTTCCAGTACGGCCTTGCCCCAGGTTGTTACTTCCGGGCCAATACCGTCACCGGGTATTACTAATATGTGTTTTTTAATTCCCATTTAATTATTAATCATTAGTGCCGCGCACTTCGTTAAGTTTCATTATCATCAGTTGCGCATCACTTTTAATCCAGTTATCGTAATCTTCAATAGCTTTTAAGCGGTCGTTATCGTCAATGTATCCCTCTTCCACCATTTGTGTTGATTGCGCTACCGACGACCAAATGCCAA
Source organism: Mucilaginibacter segetis (assembly GCF_016522075.1). GTDB lineage: Bacteria > Bacteroidota > Bacteroidia > Sphingobacteriales > Sphingobacteriaceae > Mucilaginibacter > Mucilaginibacter segetis. Next base: position 538,988 of record NZ_JAEHFW010000001.1, read on the forward strand.
TTTTTCGCGAAAAATTCGGTTGCCCACGCTTATATACCTCATTGGCTTCTAATACCTCTACATTGCTTAAACCGGCCAAAGTAAAGTATTTCGGAAGGTCTCCTGCAATGTGATTATTTATACCTGCATCAGCCCGCCACCTTAAAAAGGTAGCGTAAAACTTTTGCATGCTTGCAGGCGGTTGGGGTTTCCATTCTAATGCCTCATGATCGTAATCCAATACGGATAATATCCCACCCGGCTTTAGCATCGATTTTAATATTACAACTGCCTCCTGCGGATTGCTTAACCATTGCAGAACTCTCGCAGCTACAATCAGGTCGAATTTTTCATCCGGTTCAAATACAAACAGATCGGTATGTATCAAAGTCAGATTTTCAACTGAAGCATACGTTTGTTTGCCGCTCTCAATAAAGTAAGCCGTATTATCAATACCGGTTACATGCCCGGTTGGTCCAACCAGTTCAGCTATTCCTTTTGATATTGCACCGGTGCCACAACCTACATCCAAAACCTTCCAGCCCTTTTTAAGCAAAGGTGGTAATGTAGCATAATCAGCTTCCAGCGAGCGTTCGTCAAATAATTTGGCGGTGCCTTTGCCTTCGCGTTTTATGTGTTTGTTGATGGTTTTGGTGTTACTCATTTTTACCTTTTACCTTTCTTCAAACTCGGCTATCAGTTCTTTTTTACTTAAAATATAATCTATATCGTCATAGCCGTTGGTCATGCAAGCTTTTTTATAGGGATTAACCTCAAAGCCTTCCTGCTCGCCTGTTGCCACAATTTTAATAAACTGATCTACCAGATCTATCTCGATCACTGTGTGTGGATCTTTATCAACCGCATCGAATATCTTTTTCAGAAATCCATCACTAACCTGTACAGGCAGCAATCCGTTATTTAATGCGTTGCCTTTAAATATATCTGCGAAAAAGCTGCTAACTACAGCATCAAAGCCATAATCAGCCAGTGCCCATGCCGCATGCTCCCTACTGCTGCCACACCCGAAATTTTTGCCTGCTACCAGTATCTTGCCGCGGTAAATAGGCTCATTAAGTACAAACTCCGGTTTCGGGTTACCTTCGTTGTCATAGCGCCAGTCTCTGAACAGGTTATTGCCAAAGCCTTCGCGGGTAGTAGCCTTTAAAAATCTTGCGGGTATTATCTGGTCCGTATCAATATTCTCAATCGGCAGCGGCACCACGCTGGTTTGTATGTGTTTAAATATTTTAGTTGCCATTTTATTTTTGTTATTGATAATCAAGCTATCGCTAACTCAACAATATTTTCGTAATGTTCAACAGTAGGGAACGGGTCATAAAAGTGATGTAACAATTTCTTCCATTCCTGGTAGTCTTCTGATTTTCTGAAGCCTACTGTATGATCTGTAAGTTCTTGCCACTCCACCAACAAAATGAAGCGGCTTGTATTTTCTATACATCTTTTTAACTGATGTGAATAACAGCCTTCCATTTTTGATATAATGCCTTGTGCGATAGTAAATGTCTTTATAAAAGCATCTTCCTGGCCGGGTAGGACATTTAATACAGCTACTTCCAGTATCATTAGCTAACCAACTCTTCCTCTTTCAAAAATTCCCTTATATCCGTGATCTTTCCGGTTATTGCCGAAGCAGCGGCGGTTAACGGGCTTGCCAGAAAAGTACGACTGTTGGGCCCTTGCCTGCCTTCAAAATTCCTGTTAGATGTGGATACACAGTATTTACCTGCCGGGATTTTATCTTCGTTCATACCTAAACATGCGCTGCATCCGGGTTCGCGTAAGGGAAAACCTGCTGCTTCAAATACCTTATCCAGTCCTTCGCGTATGGCTTGTTGCTGCACCTGTTTGGAACCGGGCACTACCCAAACCGTAACATTATCAGCTTTATGTTTGCCTTTTACAAATTCGGCCACCTGGCGCAGGTCCTCGATACGGGAGTTGGTACAACTGCCAATAAATACATAATCTACCGGTTTGCCCAATAACTGCTCATCATCGTGCAGCCCCATGTAATTCAGTGCTTTTTTGTAAGAGCCCTGTTCCTTTTCTTCAAATGACAAAGTTTCGGGAACGTGCTGTGTAATACCGATACCCATCCCCGGGTTTGTTCCGTAAGTGATCATCGGTTCAATATCTTCGGCATTAAAACTTAATACTTTATCAAACTGTGCATCATCATCAGAGTAAAGTGTTTGCCAGTAGGCTACAGTTTTATCCCAATCTTCACCCTTTGGCGCAAATTCACGGCCCTTAACATAGTTAATGGTGGTTTCGTCCGGAGCGATCAAACCACAGCGAGCGCCCATTTCAATGCTCATGTTACATATGGTCATGCGGCCTTCCATGCTTAAAGAGCGGATGGTATCGCCGGCATATTCAACTGCATACCCAGTACCACCGGCAGCCGAGATCTGCGAAATAATATACAGGATGATATCTTTAGCGCCTACACCTTTTTGCAGGGTACCATTCACCTCTATCTTCATTCGTTTTGGGCGTTGCTGTAAAAGGCATTGTGTAGCCAATACCTGTTCTACCTGCGAAGTGCCTATGCCAAATGCAATGGCACCAAAGGCGCCATGTGTAGAGGTATGACTATCGCCGCAAACATAAGTGCCGCCAGGGCGGGTAATGCCCAATTCAGGGCCGATAACATGTACAATTCCCTGGAAGGGATGCCCTAATCCGTAAAGTTCTATACCAAACTCCGCGCAGTTTTTAGTGAGCATATCAACCTGGTAACGCGAAAGTTCTTCTTTTATGGGTAAGTGCTGATCCCATGTAGGGACGTTATGATCGGCGGTAGCCACCGTTTGTTTGGGTCTGAAAACCGGTAATCCTCTGGCGCGCAAACCGTCAAATGCCTGCGGGCTGGTTACTTCGTGAATAAAGTGTGTATCGATGTATAAAATATCGGGAAACCCCTCGTTGCTACTGACGACGTGCGCATCCCAAATCTTATCAAATAATGTTTGTCCCATTTTTTTTTAAGTATAAAGTCCAAAGTGGAAAGTTAAAAGTGTAAAGAAGAAACTCACGGCTAACAACTTTTACACTTTCAACCTTAAACTCACTACGCTTCTACAACCTGATTTTCAGGACGTAAACTACGAACAGTTTTACCTGCCTGCCACATTTCGCTTTCGCGCAGTTCTTTTAATTCTTCATTTAATTTTTCGCGGTAATCAGCTTTACTGTTTGAATCTATTGACTTTTGTGATTCCTTACCTGTTGCCACACTATTGTATAATTCTTCAAATACAGGTTTTGTAGCATCACGGAATTTTTTCCACCAATCCAACGCGCCGCGTTGTGCTGTAGTTGAACAGTTGGCATACATCCAGTCCATACCGTTCTCTGCAACCAGTGGCATTAAAGATTGTGTAAGCTCTTCAACGGTTTCGTTAAATGCTTCGGAAGGGGAGTGGCCATTGCTGCGTAATACATCATATTGTGCCGCAAAAACACCCTGTATGCAACCCATTAAAGTACCGCGTTCGCCAGTAAGGTCGCTGTAAACTTCTTTTTTGAAATCAGTTTCAAATAAATAGCCGCTACCTACTGCAATACCTAAAGCAATAACACGGTTCCATGCGTTGCCGGTTGCATCCTGGAAAATAGCGTAGCTTGAATTTAAACCACGGCCCTGTAAAAACATGCGGCGTAATGATGTACCCGAGCCTTTTGGTGCAACTAAGAATACGTCAACATCTGCCGGAGGGATAATGCCTGTTTGCTCATTAAACGTGATGCCAAAGCCATGAGAAAAATAAAGTGCCTTGCCAGGAGTTAAATGTTTTTTAACGGTTGGCCATAATTCAATTTGTGCCGCATCACTAAGCAGGTAACAAATAATAGTACCTTTTTCAAGTGCTTCTTCAATTTCAAAGAGAGTTTCGCCCGGTACAAAGCCATCGCTAACTGCTTTATCCCAGCTTTTTGAATTTTTTCGCTGCCCAACTATAACGTTGATGCCGTTATCTTTTTGATTTAGCGCCTGGCCTGGGCCCTGAACGCCGTAACCGATAACCGCTACGGTTTCATTAGCCAGTACTTCTTGTGCTTTTGATAGCGGGAACTCTTCGCGGGTTACTACGTTTTCTTCGCTGCCGCCGAAATTTAATTTTGCCATTTTTTATTGAAATTTGTATTATTTTAAGATATTGTTAATGTTGTTTTACAACGTTTATTTCATATTCAACCGCTTTACATGCTGAATACTTTTTGGCCCTTATTCAGATATTTGTTTTCCATCACATCCTCACCCGGTTCCAGCCTTTCAAATTCCCTTAGTTTGGAGTTAAAGCCTTCGCTATCTTTAATAATAGCAACGCGTGCGCTCCTTACAAATTCAATTAAACCATAAGGTTGCAGAATTTTTATTAAATTATCAGTTTCCTCACGGTGCCCTGTGGTTTCAAACACCGTATAGTCTTTACGTATTACCACTACACGTGCGCCGTTCTCGCGCAATAAGCGTTCTACACTTACCCGTTCAGCTATAACATCGGTGGATAACTTATATAAGGCCAGTTCCTGCCATATCACGTCCTCGTTGGTATGGAAGTATACTTTAAGCACTTCTATCTGCTTTTCAATCTGACGGGCAAGTTTGCGTACCACATCTTCGGATTCTGTGATCACAATATTGAACCTGTGAATGCTCTCAATTTCAGAAGGGGAGGTGTTCAGGCTATCAATATTAATTTTACGCCGGGTAAATATAATAGCGATACGGTTCAGCAAACCAATTTGGTTTTCGGTATAAACCGTTATGTTGTATTCCTGTTTATTATTATCCTGATCGCTCATGGCTGATGTTATTAAATTAATTTTTTTTATTTAAGCCTGATCTCACTTACACTGCAACCCTGCGGCACCATCGGGAATACATTATTCTCTTTGGTTACTATAACTTCCAGTAAGTAAGAGCCATTATGATCCAGCATTTCTTTTAAAGATCCAGCGAGGTCTGCTCTTTCGGAAATTGACTTTCCTTCTATCCCGTACCCCCTGGCTACCATTACAAAATCCGGACTTTGAATATCTACAAATGAATAGCGGCGCTCGTTAAAAAGCTCCTGCCATTGGCGTACCATTCCTAAAAAATGGTTGTTGAGAATAATGATCTTAACGTTAACACCACTTTGCATAATGGTACCTAATTCCTGTAGGGTCATTTGAAAACCGCCGTCGCCTATCACGGCAACAACAGTACGGTCCTGAGCGCCGAATTTGGCCCCGATGGCAGCCGGCAGTGCAAAGCCCATGGTACCCAAACCACCACTGGTAACGTTACTGCGGGTATTATTTAGTTTTGCGTAACGGCAAGCTACCATTTGATGCTGACCCACATCTGAAACTATTACTGTCTCGCCTTTGGTGATGTCGTTCAACTGCTTAATTACTTCGCCCATGGTCATTTCGCCGCTGGCCGGATTTAATTCATCATAAATTACAGCTTCAACTTCTTTCTGCGTGTATTCATTGAATTTATTAAGCCAATCATTATGTTTTTTTTGCTCAATAGCAGCGGTGAGCATTGGCAGGGTCTCTTTACAATCGCCCCATACCGGTACCGTTGTTTTTACATTTTTATCTATTTCGGCAGGGTCAATATCCAAATGGATAACCTTGGCCTGTTTAGCATATTTATCCAGGCGGCCGGTAACGCGGTCATCAAAACGCATGCCTATGGCAATTAACACATCGCATTCGTTAGTTAATACGTTAGGGCCATAGTTGCCATGCATACCCAGCATACCAACGTTTTGTTCGTGATCTGATGGAATGGCACCTGCACCTAATATGGTCCATGCGGCGGGTATGCCGCTTTTTTCAACAAAAGCTTTAAACTCCTGCTCGGCACTGCCCAATATTACACCCTGCCCCCAAATAATAAATGGCTTTTTAGCCTGGTTTATCAATTCGGCAGCCTGCTGAATATACTCTGTACGCACTATAGGCTTGGGCCTGTAACTACGGATATGGTTACAAGGAGTATAACCCTCGTACTTGAACTTTTGTATCTGTGCGTTTTTGGTGATATCAATTAACACAGGTCCGGGTCTGCCGCTTTTAGCGATATAGAATGCCTTGGCTATTACTTCAGGTATTTCGTTAGCATCAGTTACCTGGTAATTCCATTTAGTAACGGGGGTGGTAATGTTAATAACGTCAGTTTCCTGGAAAGCATCGGTACCTAATAAATGAGCAAATACCTGCCCGGTTATACAAACCAGTGGAGTGCTGTCGATCTGCGCATCGGCCAGTCCTGTTATCAGGTTAGTTGCGCCGGGGCCGCTGGTAGCAAACACCACACCAACCTTACCCGAAGTGCGTGCATATCCCTGCCCCGCATGGATGCCGCCTTGCTCATGCCTTACCAGTACATGATTAAGTTTGTCATTGTAATCATACAATGCATCATAAATAGGCATTATTGCTCCACCCGGGTAGCCAAAAACGGTGTCCACACCCTCAACGATCAAAGCTTCCAGTAAAGCTACCGATCCCGAAACTTCTTTGGTAAGTGGTTTTGCGTTTTCTGCAGCGGGTTCACTTATCTCCTGTGTGATTGCTTGTGTTTCCATATGCCGTCAATTTCCCTATGGGTTTAATTATTTATTTTCTTTACCAGCTGTATCCGTTTTGGAATCAGCATATACTTATAATTCATCTGTTACGCAACCTTCGGCAGCTGAGCTTACGGTTTTAGCATATTTATATAGTAATCCTTTATTGACTTTTAATGCCGGTTGTACCCATTGGGCTTTACGTGCTGCTATTTCCTCGTCAGACAGCGCCACTTTTATAGTGTTGGCCACGGCATCTATCTCAATTATGTCTTCATCTTTTACCATGGCTATAAATCCGCCGTCAAATGCCTCAGGAGTAATATGACCTACAACAAAGCCATGTGTGCCGCCGCTAAAGCGACCGTCGGTGATTAGCGCGACCGAACTACCCAGCCCCGCGCCAAATATGGCTGATGTTGGTTTCAGCATTTCGGGCATACCCGGTGCACCTTTAGGGCCTACATTGCGAATTACCACTACATCGCCTTTTTTAACGCGACCACTTTGGATACCTGCTATCAGTTCGAACTCTCCGTCAAACACACGGGCAGGACCGGTGAAACGCTCACCTTCTTTACCTGTTATTTTTGCGACACTGCCGCCCTCGGCAAGATTTCCGTAAAGTATCTGTAAGTGTCCGGTAGCTTTTATAGGATTTTCAGTAGGTCTGATAACCTTTTGGTTTTCAAATTCAAGTGAGGGTACATCAGCAAGATTTTCGGTAATGGTTTTGCCGGTAACAGTTAAACAATCGCCATGTAACCAGCCTTGTTCCAAACAATACTTCATAACCGCCGGAACACCGCCAACATTGTGAAGGTCTTCCATCATATATTTACCGCTGGGTTTCATATCGGCCAGCACCGGGATACGGTTACTTACTGCCTGAAAATCGTCCTGCGTTAATTTAACATCCACGCTTTTGGCCATTGCAATTAAGTGCAATACCGCGTTAGTTGAGCCACCTAACACCATAATCACCACAATGGCGTTCTCGAAGGCTTCGCGGGTCATGATATCTGATGGTTTAATATCTTTTTCTAAAAGTATCTTAATGGCCTTGCCAGCCGCCAAACATTCCGCTTTTTTATTTTCGCTTAATGCAGGGTTTGATGAGGAGTAAGGTAAACTCATGCCCAAAGCCTCTATAGCTGCTGCCATAGTATTAGCAGTGTAAATACCCCCGCAGGCTCCCGCGCTGGGGCAGGCATTTTTTATGATGCCCATAAAATCTACATCATCTATCTGTCCGGATATTTTTTTACCCAGAGCTTCAAAAGCTGATACGATGTTCAAATCTTCACCTTTCCAATGACCAGGCTTAATAGTTCCTCCGTATACCATAATAGACGGACGGTTCAGTCGTCCCATGGCCATTATAGAGCCGGGCATGTTTTTATCGCAACCCGGTAGGGTAATTAAACCATCATAATATTGAGCCCCGGTAACTGCCTCTATCGAGTCGGCAATTACATCGCGGCTTACTAAAGAATACCTCATCCCTTCGGTACCGTTACTCATGCCGTCGCTTACACCTATGGTATGGAATATTAAACCTACCATGTCTTCATTCCAGATGCCTTGTTTAACTAATTTAGCCAGATCATTAAGATGCATATTGCAGGTATTGCCATCGTATCCCATACTGGCTACACCTACTTGTGCCTTTTTCATATCATCATCAGTAAGACCAATTCCATATAACATCGCCTGCGCGGCGGGCTGGGTAGGATCCTGCGTTAAGGTTTTGCTGTACTTGTTTATTTCTACAGCTTTGGTAGTATCTGATGACGAGCTCATTTATTTATAATTTTCAGCTATTGATTCGGGTAAGACCCGTATTTATCCAAGTCTTATATTTGATATTTGTAAGTTAGATATAGCCTACGCGAATAACAATAGGATAAATAAAATTTATTAAAAAAATATATAATTCTTCAATTTATTAATTATAACATATAATATTCTTTATATATATATAATATTGATATTTTATTTCTATTGATTTATACCAAAGTTTAAAACGGTATTCGGTATAAATTTTATGCATGCATAATAATTAGCTGATTTTCTGCCTGAATTTGCGTTTCCTGCGAAAAAAATTGTTCAAAAATGATCAGTGAAAGTTTGTTATCGGAGTAAACATTATACATCTTTAGTTAATTAAAAAATAACATGAAAAATATTTTTACCTCACTTCTTTTGCTTGTTAGTACTACTTTTTGTTATTCCCAAAAAACTAAGCTTAAGCTTGATCTGAAAATGGACAGCGTTTACGTTTTAAATAACACGGTAGACATGACCATAGATCAGGAAATTAATGGAACTAACCAGATAGTTTCAACGAAGATATCTGCACAAACTATTCATAAAGTAGTAGCTATTAATGATACGCTATATACCCTTGAAGTAAAGTATACGGATATGAGAATGAATATGAAAATTGGAGACAAGGAGATTAAATACAGTTCAACTGATAAAGATGGTAATCCGTTTGCTATTGTTTTGGCAGCTATGCTCAATAAACCATTTACGATAATTATGAGCAACACCGGCAGAATAATTGACGTAAAGAACACCGATAATTTATTTTCTACTATGTTCGATCTACAGGCGCAGCTTACTGAAGCTCAGAAGGCGTCCATAAAAAGCCAGATGCAAAAATCTTTCGGGGAAAAAACTATTAAAGGTAATTTCCAGGAAGAATTTGTTGTGTTTCCGGAAAAGAAGATCTCATTGCACGATTCATGGCTGACGGCAATTGCTATGGAAACTTCGGGGGTATCTATAAATACACAAATAACTTATAGCTTGGAAGACATAACGCCTAATGAGTACGTTATAAATGGATCTGCAAAGATAGTATCAGGAAAAGATTCAGGATATAAAGTTTCTAATGGCTTGGAAATGCGTTTTATTAACATGGCTGGCACCATGACAGCAAAAGTTAAAATTGATAAACATACCGGATGGATAACCGAATCGACCATAACCAAACATCTGTCCGGCACCGCAGATATTAAAGACTCTCCGCAAATACCCGGCGGATTAAGCTATCCGATAACGATAGACGCCACACTAAAAGCAACGGATAAATAAAAAAATGCCCGGGTAATTTGCCCGGGCATTTTTTTATTTTATTGTTAAGTGGATCTATTTGTGTGTAATACCCTCGGCCAGTACTGTTACTTTATTGTTTAAAGCTTCAACTACACCACCGTGAATATAAAACACTTCATCCTTACCGCCACCTCTTACAGTAAGCTTGCCATCATTCAGAGTGGAGATGATAGGGGCGTGGTTATTTAACAGTTCTAAAAAACCCAAGGTACCCGGCAAGGTAACCGAGGTAACTTCGCCCTCAAATACTGTTTTATCAGGTGTTAGAATTTCTAATGTCATGTTTTAATTAGATATTAGATATTAGATATTAGATGTGAGACTTTATATAGAATGTCTTAATCCGTTTTACCTTATATCTGTTTCTTAATATATACCGAAAAAAATATGAGATTTGAATAGCAGGTATCAAATCTCATATCTAACATCTCAAATTTTAGTTATTAGCTTCAGCTAATAATTTTTTACCTTTTTCAATAGCATCCTCAATACTACCTACCAGGTTAAATGCTGCTTCCGGATATTCGTCAACTTCACCATCCATGATCATATTAAAGCCTTTTATGGTTTCTTTGATATCAACCAATACACCTTTTAAACCGGTGAATTGCTCAGCAACGTGGAATGGCTGTGAAAGGAAACGCTGTACACGGCGTGCACGGGACACTACCAGCTTATCTTCTTCAGACAATTCATCCATACCTAATATGGCAATAATATCCTGAAGTTCTTTATAGCGTTGCAGAGTTTCTTTAACGCGTTGCGCCGTATTATAATGTTCGTCACCTAAAATAGCCGGGCTAAGGATACGTGAGGTTGAATCCAAAGGATCCACCGCAGGATAGATACCTAACTCTGCAATTTTACGTGAAAGTACGGTTGTTGCATCCAAGTGGGCAAATGTAGTAGCCGGAGCGGGGTCAGTCAAGTCATCCGCAGGCACATAAACCGCCTGTACTGAGGTGATGGAACCGCGTTTTGTTGATGTGATACGTTCCTGCATAGTACCCATCTCTGTTGCCAGCGTTGGTTGATAACCTACTGCAGATGGCATACGGCCTAACAGCGCCGATACCTCTGAACCCGCCTGCGTAAAGCGGAAGATGTTATCAATAAAGAATAATATATCACGGCCTTTACCTTCTTCATCACCATCGCGGAAATATTCAGCAATAGTTAAACCGGAAAGCGCCACACGTGCACGTGCACCGGGAGGCTCGTTCATTTGTCCGAATACGAAGGTTGCTTTTGAATCTTTTAATGCTTCTGCATCTACTTTGGTCAAATCCCATCCACCTTCTTCCATGGAATGCATAAAAGCATCACCATATTTTATAATGCCTGATTCAAGCATCTCGCGCAACAGGTCATTACCTTCACGGGTACGCTCACCTACACCTGCAAATACCGATAAACCGGCGTAAGCTTTAGCTATATTATTGATCAGTTCCTGAATTAATACGGTTTTACCAACACCGGCACCACCAAACAAACCAATTTTACCGCCTTTTACATAAGGCTCTAAAAGATCGATAACTTTAATACCGGTAAACAGTACTTCAGTTTCGGTAGACAGATCCTCGAAACGGGGAGGCGTATTGTGAATGGGGTGGCCGTTAGTTTTATCCAAAGCTTCGATGCCGTCAATAGCATCACCCACTACGTTAAATACACGACCTTTAATGTTTTCGCCAACCGGCATTTTAATAGCAGCTTCGGTATCTAAAACTTTCATACCGCGCAGTAAACCATCGGTTGAGTCCATGGCGATAGCACGCACACGGTCTTCGCCTAAATGTTGTTGAACTTCTAAAATAATTTTTTGTCCGTTGTCTTTTGTGATCTCGAGCGCATCATAAATCTTAGGAAGATGTGCATCATCAGCGAAACTTACGTCAACTACCGGACCAATGATCCGTGATATTTTTCCAATGTTTGGCATATATAACCTGGTGTTTTAAAGAATTTACAATGAAACAGTTATTTTTTAATACAACGCACTATTTCAGAGGCGCAAAGTTAAGGTTTATTGCCAAATATTTAAATACTAATCGCAAGAAATTTTATGCCATTTTATACGTTACCAAAAAAACGACATTAAAAGGTCAGCACTATCTTCCCCATATGTGTGCTATTTTCCATTAACTGGTGTGCTTCAGCCGCTTGGGCTGCTGCAAATGTTTTATAAACAACTGGTTTTATTTTCCCCGAAGTTATATGGGGCCATATGTTTTCCTCTAATTTACGTGCTATAGCGGTTTTGAATACTGTACTTCGTGCGCGCAAAGTTGAGCCGGTGATAGTTAAACGCCTGCGCATTACCGCAGACATATCTACTTGCACCTGTTTACCCTTAATAGTATTGATCATAACCAATCTACCATCATCGGCAAGGCTCTGTATATTTAATGGTGTGTAATCACCGCCAACCATATCTAATATTACGTTAACTCCCCTTCCATTGGTTAACATGCTGATTAAATCTGCAAAATTCTGTTTATTGTAATTGATCGCTTTATCTGCCCCAAGGTTTTCACAAAACGCGCATTTATCATCGGTACCTGCGGTAACGTAAACCGTACAGCCGGATGCTTTTGCCATTTGTATAGCCGCTACGCCAATACCACTTGAACCGCCATGTACCAGCAAGCTCTCGCCCGGTTGGAGCTTCCCTCGGTCAAATACATTGCTCCATACGGTAAAGAAAGTTTCCGGCAAAGACGCCGCTTCCGCAAATGAAAGGTTTGGAGGTACAGGTAAACATTGCCCTTCGGGCACATTGCAAAATTCCGCATAAGCACCACCGTAAACCAGCGCGCAAACTTTATCGCCAATTTTCCACCGTTTAACTTTACTTCCCGCTGCGGTTACAATTCCTGCTAATTCAAGGCCGGGTATATCTATAGGCGCGCCTGGCGGCGGCGGATAGTTGCCTTTACGCTGAAATACATCCGGCCGGTTTATACCGGCTGCCTCTACTTTAACTAATACTTCCGTATCTGTATAATCCGGAACCGGCCGTTCTTCAAGTTGTAAAACTTTGGGATCACCGGGTTGGGTTATTACTATGGTATTCATCATTTAATTCTAACAGCTTTATAAATATTATGTTCTATATGTAATTTCTCCGCTCATTATGGCTCACGACGAATTTATTTGAGCAAAAAATAGAAGGGATTAATTTAAATGTTTATAAAATGGTTTATTTGTAATAAAAAACTTTTATGTCAATACAAACAGGCCAGCCAGCACCCCAATTTAAATTAGTATCGTCGGAACTGAAAGAGGTATCGCTTTCGGACTTTAAAGGAAGAAAAGTGGTGATCCATTTTTTCCCAATGGCTTTTACAGGTGTATGCACCACTCAACTGTGTACTATGCGCGATAATTTTGGTTATTATGAGGGTTTGAATGCCCAGATATTAGGTATTTCAGTTGACTCGCCATTTACGCTTGCTAAGTTCAAAGAAGAGAATAATTATCAGTTTCCATTATTATCAGATTTCAATAAGGAAGCGTCATCGGCTTACGGTGCTATATATGAGAAATTTGCATTCGGATTAAAGGGTGTATCAAAACGTGCAGCATTTGTTTTGGATGAGGATCAAACGGTGGTATATGCGGAGGTATTAGAAAACGCCGGCGACCTTCCTAATTTCGAAGCTATAGCTGAAAAAGTGAAGTAATTAAAAAAATATTGCAGAGATAAAAAAGAAATTCTATTTTTGCAGTCCGTTAAAAATGGTGGTTTCACTATTTAACGGAATTAATAGAATATAAAAGATGCATTTGTAGCTCAACTGGATAGAGCATCTCACTACGGATGAGAAGGTTTGGGGTTCGAATCCCTACAAGTGCACATAAATTTAAGCCTTTCCGTTTTTACAGAAAGGCTTTTAACTTTAATCACAAAGGGATGCTTAACTTAGTATTGTTTGGTCCCCCCGGCGCCGGGAAGGGAACGCAATCACAAAAACTTATTGAAAAATTCGGATTAATTCACTTATCTACAGGTGATTTACTGCGTGGTGAGATATTCGAAGGCACAGCACTTGGATTAGAAGCCAAAAAACTAATGGACGAGGGTACATTGGTTCCTGATAAGGTGGTTATTGGTATGATAAGCAATAAGCTTGATGCCAACAAAGATGCTAAAGGCTTTATTTTTGACGGTTTTCCGCGTACGGTTGCTCAGGCTGAGGCACTTGATGAATTGCTTATATCAAAAAGCTCCTCTATATCCGGTATGATAGCTCTTGAGGTTAATGACGCAGAGTTAGAGAACAGATTATTGTTAAGAGGCAAAAGCTCCGGCAGACCCGATGATGCAAATCCGGAGGTTATCCGTAAACGTATAAAAGAATATAATAATAAAACCGCCCCTGTTGCGGATTTCTACAAAAACCAAAATAAGTATACCAGCATTAATGGTATAGGTGAGGTGAATGAAATTTTTACGTCTATTTGCGACGTGATAGCGACGTGGCTAAAAAAAGCAAACTGATAACAAAAATTCAGAGTTAAGTCCGAAAGCTGGTTAAGTGTTATACTTACTATCTTTCGGACTTTCCGTCTAAATACATTCAGCTTAAATAAAGCAATATGTCCCAAGGTTCAAATTTTGTTGATTATGTAAAGATAAACTGCCGATCCGGACACGGGGGCGCTGGTTCATCGCATTTACATCGTGATAAATTCACGGCAAAAGGCGGCCCTGATGGCGGCGATGGCGGCAGGGGCGGGCACGTTATTGTAAAAGGTAATGCGCAATTATGGACCATGCTTCATCTTAAATTCAGGAAACATGTTATAGCCGGTAATGGCGATTCGGGCGGTAGTTCGTTAAGGACCGGAAAAACCGGGCGCGATGAAATATTAGAGGTGCCTTTAGGTACCATAGCCCGTAATGCAGAAACCGGTGAAATATTATTCGAGATCACTAAAGACGGGGAAACAAGAATATTGACTGAAGGTGGACGAGGAGGCCAGGGTAACTGGCATTTTAAAACGCCTACATTACAAACACCACGTTTTTCTCAGCCTGGTGAAGAGGGAAAAGAAGAGTGGAATGTGCTGGAGTTAAAAATATTAGCTGATGTTGGTTTGGTAGGTTTTCCTAATGCAGGTAAATCGACATTACTTTCAGTAGTTTCAGCGGCAAAGCCGGAAATAGCCGATTATGCATTTACTACATTGGTGCCAAACCTGGGTATTGTAGCCTATCGTGATAACCGTTCATTTGTAATGGCGGATATTCCGGGTATTATAGAAGGGGCCTCGCAAGGCAAGGGATTGGGAATACGATTTTTGCGCCATATTGAACGTAACTCTGTATTATTATTTATGATACCTGCTGATACCTCGCGTACCATCAAAGAAGAATATAGTATTTTGTTGCGGGAGTTGAATGAGTATAATGCCGAATTGATGCATAAACCAAGGGTGCTTGCCATCACTAAATCGGATATGCTGGATGAAGAACTACTACAGGAAATGAAAAAGGAAGTGCCGGCGAATGTTCCTTGTGTGTTTATATCATCAGTAGCCCAAAAAAATATAAACGAACTTAAGGATATGTTGTGGGCTGCTATTAACCAGCAGATCGGCTAACGTTTATCTTTCGCAAAAAATAATACGTAATTGTCGCTCAGTTCCTTTAACGAGAACCCTTTATATCCCGGAAAGCATTTAAGCATCACTTTGGCTCGTATACCTTCATAGTAAGACGGCATTAATATATAAATAGGGCCGCCCATATAATCTTTATGAACATACTCATCAAAATTAAACCGGATATCCTGATTAAAAGGTTTTAAGATAATAACGCGGTTATGCAGATTTTTGAATTCGGGGAAGTCTTTAGTAAATACAAAGACTGCATTGTTACTTTCTTTATCAAGTTGTTTAATGTAAGCTAAAGACGGTTCATCAATAATGCGGTTTATTTCCCTCGGATCTATCTTCTCGCTCTGTTTTTCGTCTTTTTTATGATTAATAAATAATAATCCCCCCGCTATAAGTATGGCCACGCCAGCTATCAGGAAGATCAGGTTATAAGGCTTTTTTGCTTTACGTAACATGATTTGTTATTTAATATTCAACAGCACTACTATTGTTATTCAATAACGCGCGGCCGTATTTTAACTGCAGGATTCCCTTGATAAACAAAGTATGGCTCGGTGCTTTTGGTGGCTACAGAACCACTGGTTAATACAGAATGTGATGCCATAATAACGGAGTGATTAATGATTGCGGCGCAGCCTATCCAAACCCCGTCTTCTAAAACAATATTTCCGGTTATCAGATCAAAGGTAGTTTTTTTATAATTATGACTCCCCGTTTGTAAAAAAGCCCCTTGCGAAATACAAACATTACTTCCGATGGTCACCATCACCAGGTTATCAATCCAAACGTTCTCACCTATCCATGTATTATTACTTATGGTTAACAGCCATGGGTATTTGATATTTACCCGGGGTTTAATAGTTACGTTAAAGCCAATCTTACCACCGAATAGTTTTAAAAGAGAAACTTTTAACCAATTGAATGGAAACAGACCGGTGTTAAATATCAGGTTATTTATATAATACCATAGCACACGTTTAAAGACACTTCCACCGGGATGATAGGGCTGATTATTGTATGCCGAAAGATCAGTTGGACGCATGCGGACTGTTTGATTTGCTGTTTACCCAAAAGTATAAAGCAACAGCTATGATTATGTATATAAACAGGTTAAAAATGGTGTGGTGATCTATAACCCGTTCACGATCTCTGTTCCAATATAAAGCGATAAGCATTAAACGAATGATATTAAGCAACTGGATAGTTAACAATCCTGTTATCAGGAATATGAGTTTTGATTTAAGTTTTTTTGGGTAAGCTATAACAAATGCCACGAAAAAGCTCATCACACCTAATCCTAAACAGGTATAAATTAGGCGTATTGCACCATGACCGGAAACAAGCAATTCGTATTTGTTCACAATAGCGGCAAATCCAATAAAATTTAATATGCCTGCAGATGTATTTAACAACAACCATCGCAACCAACTAATATAATTTAAATGCTGATCTAAAAAGGAATTGTAGTGATTGCCAACCGATGTAAGACCGAAGAAATAGACATTAAAATAATAGAATATTAAAAACAGACCAATAAAGGTTATAGCGAATTTTATCGCGATGTTTTGATTAAGATAACTTTTTACGTTGCTTAATAATTTCATCGATCTTTATATCAACAATTAGCCGAAACCAAAAACCTTGTAAAAAATGAAATATCATACCGGTTCTGCCATCCAGTATTCCTAACCTGAATACTACTCGGTAAATATAATACAATAGAGGCCGTATATATCTGGGCAGGCGCCACCACAATTGTTTAAGCCAGGCAGTACGCTCGTCCGGGCTGCCCCAAAAGCGGGGTTTAACGGTTTGTTCCCTTACCCCTAATATACGTTCCGTTTCTTCTATTGCGACTAAATCGCTATAACGGTTATGCTTATCAATCCAAAAGCGAATATTATTTTCTTTTAAATTTTCCTCAATCAGATGGCCATTCTTCCAGATAACAGTATTACCCCTTACCACAAATCGGTGATCCATATTTTCGTTCAGATCTGAAAAACCTTTGCCATATCTTATCATTTTAAGAAGATAGAATGGGTAATATCCGCCGTACTTTATCCACTTACCTTTAAAATAATTTTTCCGGTTAAAATAAATCCCGTCTACCTGCTGATGATCTTCGTTTTTGAATGCAGCTAATTGTTGATATAGTTCCGGCGTTACTATCTGATCAGCATCCAAACAAATTATCCAGGGAGTTTTGATATCGAAGTTATTTAAAGCGTAATCCCATTGCTTAGGATGGTTCTCAAATTTATTTTGCAGTATAGTAGCCCGGGCTTTTTCGGCTATGGCGATAGTATTATCGGAACTGTAGGAATCCAACAAAAACATTTGAGCATCAAGTCCGGCTATTGATGAAAGTAGTCGTGGCAGGTGAATCTCCTCATTATATGTTAAAACGATAAAGGAAAAATGCTGATTCAATTATTAATGATGCTCTAAATTAGGATTTTGTGCAACGATGATCTTTTTATAAAGGTCGATATATTTTTGGGCTAAATGGGTGCCTGTAAAATCTTGATATATTATTTGAGGTGCGTTCGTTCTGATGTCCTTTAATGCTGCAGCCGATTGTTTACCAATGTTATTTATGTGTTTGGCAACAGATTGCGGATTACTTTGGCATATCCAGCCAAATTTATTTTTTTTGATATATTTAGCCAATCCTACATTTTCGCTTATCAATACCGCAGTGCCTGTAGATAAACTTTCGATCACAACGTTTCCGAAATTTTCATCGTGGGAGGGGAGTACTAACAGATCTTGCTGTTGAAGGAGTTTAAATTTATCAGTATCTACAAAACCAGCCCAGGTAATATGCTCATTAACTCTAAGTATTTTAGCTTCATTTTGTAATTTATTTATATAATCCGGATTGCCATCGCCGGCAATGGTAAGGTGATAGGGGACATTAATGAGCCTTAATGCTTTAATCAATAAATCGAGTCCTTTTTTTTCTTCAATACGCGAAAGATAAAGTAGTTTTAAAATCGATGGATCGGACTCTGAATTTTCCTTAATGTTTACGTCTTCCAGTTTTACAAAATTGGGTATGGTATTTATACTTAGCGGCGAAACAAGTTTTTGTACAGCCTCGTACTCTCTGCCTGATGTGGTATGGATATGACATCTTTTTAAGAGTATTTTACCTAAAAACCGATGAATTAGCTTTTTGCTTTTAATGTTTCGATTAGTAAAAGAATAAGGGCTTAAAGTGCCGCGTGGCGATAATAAGACAGGTTTTTGTTTTAATAAAGCTATGAAACAGCTTAACAAAGAAACAAGGTTCCACCAGGCATGTATATGCACTACGTCGAAATCGTTAATGGTTTTCCATAAGAATTGTAATAAACCCGGCGAAAAATGAGTATGGTCTTTTGTTATGCGCTTAAAGTAATACACAATTACATTATCAATCTTCGTAGCTTTATTGGGGGTAACATTAAGCTCAGATGAACCATTGGCGGTGGTGGTATAAACCGTTACTGCAATCCCTGCTTTGGTTAATTCTTCTGATAAGATACTTACCGACATAGTGGGTCCTCCGTAAACTATTGCAGGCTTATAGGCAGCACTTATCTGTAATACTTTCACACCTTATTCAATATTTTATAGTACCTGAATAAATGGAAAATAATATACATGCTAATGTAACTCCAAAAAACAGAATTAATGATGAATTCAAAGCTCAGTCCGCGCCAGAATATTTGAAACAGTCCACTAAAAATAAGGGCACTTCCCAATATATACCCTCCGAATAACCTTTCGGCTCGAATAGATATCAATTGAGCTATAGCGCCGTATAAAAACAAACTGATAAATATACCAATTTGCCCGCCGGATAGGTAAGCATCAACTATAAATGCAGGCTTTGCAGATACCCGCGAATAACGACTTATTACACCTGCATCATATACGCGTTGCATTACTAACTTTTCGGTAATAGGTTTGTGGGGCCAAAATATTCGGGGAATAATTACTATAAGAGATTGTTTTAAAAGATCGGTGCCATAATAATCAATACGACTTGGGGTAGATTGGATAAATTTGGTAAACATATCTATTTCACTTAACCGGTATACTAAAAAATCCCAGTTTGTTTCCTGCTGATCATCATTTATGGTTGCATCAATGGCTATTTGCGCAGATTCATCAACGTCGACCTGACCAGACCATGCGTTTTGCCGGAAAGTATTAACATACGCGGGTAATATCCAAAAAGCAAATAACAGTAAAGGGATAAAGGTAATGGTTACTATTTTTTTATAATTTGGGTAAAGAAAAATACCCAAAACCATGATACTCACTATTATTGGCTCTTTAAAACCTGAGATTAAAAATTCATAAAAGTTGAATAGATAAAGCGCACTACAAATAAGTATGTTTACTGATTTTTTTTGAGGGATGGCAAACGCAAGCGCAAGTGTGCCCGCAATAAAACTTAACGAATTAAATTGCTCAGAAAACTGGGATAAGCCGGGTACCTTTGTAAAAATAACAGCAACAGGAAGGCTTATTATAGCCACTCTTAAAAGTAAACCTGCAATTACTCCCTTGTTTACAAAATAAGTTTTAGTTGCCGGATATTTCATGAATATTAATATACCGGTAACAAATGCGGCATGTCCCAAACTGTAATAGCGCTGGCATTGCGCTATAAGTATTAATACATCCTTATTTGAAAGATATTGAAAGCTTGACTTATGAAAATTCTCATATCCTAAAGTATTGAAAAGGTAAAAGATAGAAGTACAGCTCATGTAACCTGCGAAAATTATTTGCAATATAAATAGCGGTCGCATTAACTGTTCGCTGAAATTTCTATCATTGGGTATAGGCTTTACCCAACCATTTAAAGTGATGTAAAAGATAAAGAATGAACCCAACCACGCAATTAAATACGATAATAGAGGATCATACTTAAAGATCAGCGAAATTAACCATGGGAAATAGAGTAACAGGTATCTTTCGAGTCCTTTGTTAGGCGACATTATTTATATTGGGATATAAAATGTGAATTATTTGAAATAAGGCTGTCTTCTATTGCTTTAGCAATCCTAATGAAATTCCAGTCTTTGATTAATTGTCCTGAATTTTCTCCGTAAATACTCAAAATATTTTTTGATCGGGTTAGGCTCTGTAAATATTTAAGCAGATTATTTTCATCGCTACTTTTAAAAATGAATCCATTTAATTCGGGCTTCACTAAATCAATTGCACATCCTACTTTATCTGAAACTAATATGGCTTTATTGCATGCCATCGCTTCATTTACTGTTAAACCCCAGCTTTCCCCCGGGCCTTTAGATGGCAAACAAAAAAGATCGCATGCATGGTAAAGCGCCGGCATATTTTGCTGATTTTGGAAATTCAGGAAATGAATATTTCTATTTCCTTCAGCTTTGGCTTTTAATGAAGCTTCCAACGGCCCATTTCCTGCAAAAAGTAAATGACAATTGGGCTTATTTAATTTATGAAAGGCGTGAAGTAATAATGTAGGATCTTTTTTTTCAATAAACTTTCCGGCGAAAAGTATAAGTATATCGTTACCAGTAATATGGAGTTTAGACCTGATGTCTTGTGATTTTATTGTGTCGGTTTTATAAAATCTTTCGTTGTCTATTGCATGTGGTGCAAATATTAACTGCTCATCTTTTAGTCCATATTTTTTAAAATAAGCTTTATTATTAGTTCCGCAATAAAAAGCGTTATTGACATGTTTGTATATCCATTTTAGAAGAACTGATTTGAATATTGATTTAATGCCGGGTTTTTCATCCAGCAATGTGGAATCACCGCGGAAAAAGACGGGTAATTTGTTTTTGAAATATCGCAATACTTTTAAATGACTATAATAAGACCATCCGAAGACAAGAAGCACATCCGGACACCAATTATTAATGTCATTAATTAAATCAGGGTTTATTATACCCATAAAATTATGTGAGCCGGGTTTTCGGGAAGTGTTTTTTACCCATTTATATGGATACCCTTCTAAAACAGGAGTGTCCCATTCTACTTCTTTTTCAAAGCCAGGATCGTGTTTTTTTAAAGACGCACTCCCCCAGGTATAGAAAACTATGACCTCTATATTTTTACGGCCATGTAGTAGTTGAAATATCGGCGCATAATACTGAATAGGGTGGGTTGTAATAATGGCAAGTTTTTTCATAGTGGCTGATTAGATAATACCTGCTCAAATAATTCGCACTGAAGGCGTGACATGTTTTTTGCATCGTATTTACCTAATACTTCAGTATTGTAATTTGGTGTTGGTAAGTTCCCAAGTGCCGCATTTGCTAAGAAATCATATATATAGTCGGTAACATCTTCATTGCCGTCAAAATGATAAAGGTATTTTGCGCCATATTCGCGAAGTACAGTGTTGGCGACACTTTTAATGCCAAATACGGCAAGCAAAGGTTTGCCCGAAACCATATATGGGTAAATTTTTGAGGCGGTATATTTTGGATCGTCTGAACCTGTTATAAGCACGGCATCCGCCATTTGCAAGGTTGCCAAGGCATGGTAATAGGGCAATCTGTCGGTAATTTCAATTACATGATCTGTTATGCCAAAATCGTCTGCCAGAGGGGCTATAGTTTTAGAACCCTTTCCTGGCGGTGCATAACTTGTTCCAATAAAAAAAAGCTTTATAGAAGTGAAAACAGCAGGATTCTCTATTAACCCTTTTTTAAATGCTTTAAATACAGGAATTAATGCTTTATGCATATCACTACCACCACGGCCTATGTAAACAATGTTTTTGGAATCAGGGTGAAGTATATTTGTGAATTTATTGCTGTTTTCCGTAGATATTATACTATCAGATTCAATTGAACCAAAGGTTATTACAGCCGAAGGGATTGATGAAATAATGGGGTATCTTGTTTTTAGATCTTTGATATAATGTTCCGAAACACTAATTAAACCATCAGCACTTTTTATGGCGATAGGTTCCAGGTATTTATTTAAACGATAGGAGAACCAATATTTTGAGGGCTGCTGAGATTTGGGCTTACTGTTATAATAATCCGAATGCCAAGGGTCCTGCATATCAATTACGTACGGGATTTTGAACCTTTGCTTCCAATAAGACCCCAAAATGCAAACCGGAAACTGTGTGGTTGAAAAATAGATAAGATCAAACCGGTTACTTTTCAATAATTGGTTAACGTATCTAAAGTAAAACCATAACGAGCGTAAAGCTACACTACCCAATCCTATTTTGCTTGTCCATTTTTTGTTAAAAGCTTTTACTTTATGAATTTTTATATCAGCGGGTATACTTTTTAGTAACAGTTCATCCGTAGTTATATCAGTATACTCTGGTTTAATCATAACTACTTCTGATTCCCAGCCAAAATTCTTAAAATAAGGCAAACTTGTACGTATTCTGTGCATATCTGCAGCATTTATGGGAGGGAAATATGGCGAAATGATAAGTAATTTCTTCAATTGCGACTTCAATTTAAAATGATAATTTTTTCCACCACGTGTTTTGTTTTAATTTCTGTCGCGCTTCGGTCCAATCACACACTTCGTCTATGATGTCATAAAAACCTTGTTGAGCCTGTGGTAAATTATTTTGTTCAACCCTTTTAATTAAAGCAGGTAAATTGTCATAAAAATTTGCGGTGCGGTAGGGCGGATGTAACGACCACATTCCATCATCGGACCCTAAAAAATCTATCCGTTTTAAATTTTCCCTCCACATAAAATCACGAAACAGGTTTTCCGGCAAATCTGCATTTGGGTTCCCCTGAATTATAGCTTTTATCTGGTTACGTGTGGATGGTTTCTTTAGAGATAGTTTATGAGTTTTAAATTTAGCCTTATCTAACATAAAAATACGCGTACTCATTCCTACTAATTCGTAGGAATATCGGCCTATTTGTTTGACTATATTTTGGCCAAGCAATTTTTCATCTGCACGTGGAGGGCCCGGTAAGGGTGAGGTAACAAAATTATCAGGTTGTTCTAATAAACCGGCTGCTTCGCTTATCCATGTTTCGTTTTGGCCGCCAAGCAGCATATCTGAATCTAAATGAAAAACTAAGTTGTTTGATGCAGTAAACAAGCCAAAAAAATAAGCATAAAATGGGCCTCCCCGGAAATCTTTTTCAGGCATTTTATCTGTATCGAAAAAAAATCGGGCTACGTTTTTCTTTATTGTTTCTGAATAATCTACCGGGATGATCTTAACTTTATAATGAGGATGAATTTCGACTTTAAGAAAGTCAACAAGAAGCCCAACGTATTTATTCCATCCTTCAGCAAACCGCCCCTTTGCGGGTTTGGTCTCCACATTCAAAATTATCTCATCAACCTGTGTGCTTAATGCAGTTAACTGATGTTTTAAGATGTAGCGCGCATGCGGATAATCACCAGGAGATAAATTTATCTGTAAGGTTACCTTATTCTTCAAGTACTTTTTTTACCAAATTCAATAACTTTTTTGATTCTATTTCCCAATTATAAATTTGTGCTGCTTTAATTGCACGCTGCCTTGCAGCGATTATTTCAATGGGATTATTCAACCATTCAAAAAATAAATTGGTTTCCTTTAAATCAGGTTTTTGCGATAGTTGGAAACCGGGTTTTAAATTTTCAAATATTTCATTTTGCCCAACTGTTTTACTTGCTATAATTGGTAGCCCGGATTGTAAATATTGGAAAAACTTATTGGTAATTGTATAATTTCTACTGGGTGGGATAGTTAATTCCAAAGCTAAACCAATATCGAAAGAGGAAATTTTTTCAGCTAATTCATTTTCAAGTACCGTTTCATGAAAGTACATGTGATGCTTTTGAGATAATATGTTTTTTAAAGTATCTCTGAAAATAGAACTAACATTTCCTAACAAATGTAATTCAACTTTTTCTTTGGTGGAATTGATTAATTTAATAAAATTCTCAATCCCTCTTCCTTCTCCAACTGTTTGAGAAAACCAAAATAATTTTAACGGAGTCACAACCTCCTTCTCTTTATTAAAAAAATGATTATTGTTCGGGAAAACATTGTAAATAACTAAAGGAGGTTTGCATTTATAAACTTCTGCAAGCTTATTAGCTAAAGCATTAGAAGTTGTAGAACAATAGATACCCTTATGTAAACTGATAGATTCTATTTTTTTTAAAAGTTTTATAGGCCGATATTTTCTTGCTTGAGGTAAAAGATCTTCAGAATACCAATCTTCTATATCGAATGCGATTTTTCGGTCGTTATTTGAAAGCATCTCGCTACCTATTACGGTGGCTAATTCTTGATGCATAATGTATAAGTCGGCCGTGCTTATTGTTAATCTTTTTTTTAATCCATAAGCGTTATAGCCAAGGCAACTCTTAGTCTCAAATTTCAAATACTTTAGTATAAATACTGCTATTTTACGTATCAATCGTTGTTTAATGGATGCAAAATTAACATTACGCAGGTCGCTGTATAGTTGATAATTTATAGTAGTGCCATGTAATAGCTCAAGGTCTTCCTGATACAGATCGTTATTATAAATAGCTGTTAAAATAGAAACGTTATATCCGTTGTCCGCAAGTGCTGTAGCTTCTTTTAACACCCTGGGGTTACGACTTAAATGAGATTGTGAAACTATTAGAATGTTTTTACTCATTAATTTTGATCACAAGATTATTGTAATTTTGTGATAGATCAATTGTAGAATCTTAGCAGTTTTCCAACCGAATATTATTGCTATTTTGTTTATTAATGTACCGCCTACAATGTGATTATACCTGTACTGGGGTACAGTTTTTAATTCTTTTTTTACTATCTTATAAAGGTTATGTTCTCGACCATAACAAATATGGCAAAGATTAATTAATTGTGTAAAAACCGCTTTTTTAGCCGTATCATTATTAGTGCATTTTAAAATGTACTGTTTTTTAAGTAATGTTGATTTTACAGCACTCTCTATATCTTTTGTGTTAGTCTGAGAGGAAAGGTTATTACGACTTTTATATTTCCTATAATAATTAAGTCCTTTACTTTTTATTACCCCTTCCGAAGCTAATATCACTCTAGCAAAAAATTCACCGTCATCATCAAGTGTCAATTCCTCGTTCCATAATCCAGCAGACTGGATCAAACTCATTGGAGTTAACCATGCATTTGGCTGCACCATCGAGCCGTTTTCATCATACCCACCCCATAATTTTATCAAAAATTTAACAGGATCGGCATTAATTAAATAGGATTCTTCATATTGTGATGGTTTGCAGCTTAGGTGATCTTCTCCATCAAAAAAATGTACAGTGCTGCAAACAGCAATTTTACATGGGTTTTTTAATAATGTATTTACCTGCTCCTCGATCTTATCTAAACTCAATATGTCATCAGCGTCTAAAAACTGAACATATTCACCCTTAGCTTTGCTTAAACCAAAATTTCTTGCGGCACTTGCCCCTGTATTTTCCTGGTGAAATACATGCACTGTTTCACACTCAAAATATTTTGCTACTGTTAAAGTGTTATCTGTTGAGCCATCGTCAATAATGATTATCTCCTTGTTTCTCCAAGATTGGTCTATGGCTGATATAATTGCTTTTTGAATATACGCTGATGCATTATATGCCGGAATGATAATAGAGACCAGAGGTTGGCTATTTATTTTATTAATACTTTCCAACTTTTTG
Organism: Mucilaginibacter segetis; assembly: GCF_016522075.1. Classification (GTDB taxonomy): domain Bacteria; phylum Bacteroidota; class Bacteroidia; order Sphingobacteriales; family Sphingobacteriaceae; genus Mucilaginibacter; species Mucilaginibacter segetis. Next base: position 564,970 of record NZ_JAEHFW010000001.1, read on the forward strand.
TATAATACGATTCTTTTGAGGTATCAACATAATGATGTAAAACTCCAATTTTATTTTTATTTAAATGAAAAGAAGGGTTCACAATGTATTCATCGGGATTTAATGCATTAGTGTGTTGATTGCCTATAAGCATAGCTGTTAAGGCTTGTTCAAGATAATAGGATGTTTTTTCTTTTTCTTCCAGGTTTTTTATCCAGAACTCCAGCCCATCCCAATTAACTTGGTCACTATTTAAACCAATTACACCAACATTTAGCATAGGTTTTACTTCTGCACCTGACAGTTCTTTCATTAAATTCCTTGAATACCCGTACGATTCTTCGCAGTCCACCATATGTATTGGCATGTAAGGATTTTGCAGCCATTTGATGATTGTTATAGGCTCACTCCAGAAAAGCATATCTGAATCTAAAACAAGTTTCCATTTATTGTCAGGAATAGTGTGTATATCCGTAAGTTTTTTAATGTGTGGATAAATGGCTCTTTTTTTTCGTAAATAAGGATATTTATCAATACTGATTGCTTTTTCAATATTACTTTGTATAATATCGTTAGAAATGATCTCGGCTCCAGGTAACTGTTTTTGTATTTGTCCTATTAGTTTATTATCAAAACTTCCATCATCCACTAAAATATATTTGAACGACATGGTTGTGACCTTGGTAAGCGACTGTATGCAGAATAAAGTTTGGTACAGATAGTTTTTACCTGTTAAAAAATAGATCGGTAATCCATCATTTTCAGAAATCACAGGAGGTAATTCTAATGACTTTTTTTTCATCAGGTTACGACCATTGATCATTTTTTGATAATTTAAAAATCCCCCAAAATGTTTATATTTTTTTAGCTGTGATTTTGGGTTACGATAAAAAAAATTGATCAAATCCTGATACACTGTATTACTGCTAAATGGATAGTGCTTCATACATACCACAGGCACCTTTCCACTTTATATAGTTTCCTTTATTTTTCCAGGCCTTGTAAGTAAACCACGCTTTTATTTTTCTGGGAAGTACACTTTGCGGTGGTATCTTCTTCCATGGATTAATACCGTGACTTTGCAGTAGTATAATCCATGATTTATTGGTATCATGATTTAAACGCGCAAGGTAAGGCACTTTCATACGTTCGGTAGGAATAATATGTTTTAGTTCCAGATTCGGAAAATAACCAACTTGCCAGCCCGATTTCAGTATATCAATAACTATATCATTATCCCCGCCGGAACTTAATGTAGTAGCATTGCGATCTGTAATAATATTATTCCCCCTTATTTCAATTCTGCTTATATAACGTTCTAATGCTACCGTGCGCAGAGCCATTCCAGCACCTATTGGAGATGAGTACGGAAAATGATTTTCCCATTTATTTATTATTTTTTCTTCTCCTAAATTTCTGATAGCTAAACTGCTTTCAAATTGAAAAAGCCAGACAGGGGCTGGTGATTCATATATTGGCAATGATTTACCACCAGCGGCACCTAAAAAAGGGTAACTATTAAATATTTCATAGACATTCACTAAGTAATTTTCTTCGAGAATATTGTCATCATCAACCATTATAATAATATCTCCCTTTGCAATTTTGAAGCCAGCCAAACGAGCGTAAGTAAGCCCTTGTTTATCTTCTTTTATTATGTAACGGTTAGGATGCCAACTTATGTCAATATCTGTGGTGAAATTAGTTGAAGAGTTGTTATCGACGATTATAAGCTCCCACATATGATGAGGAAACGTTTGGTCTTTAAGCGCGGCTATAGTTTGATGTATCCGATTAATGTTTGGATTATAGGTTGGTATTATTACGGTTATACGCATATACTATATTAGCAGGCTAAAATTTGGTTATAATATGAAACGGTGTTTTTGGCGAGCATTTCTTTTGTGAATCTTTCCTCAACAGTTTGTCTGGCTGCATTACCTATTTTTAATCTTAAACTTTCATTATTAACTAACTGTAGTATTTTTTTTGCCAGATCAACAGGATCTTCATTTCTAGCAAACAGACCATTTTGTCTATGAGTGATAATTTCTGACACACCACCAACATTGCATGCTATAACTGGTTTATTGTAACTCATCGCCTCAATAAAAATCAATCCGAAAGACTCATATCTTGAAGGTGCGACAAAGATATCACAATCATTGTAAGCCTGTCTTAGTTTGTCATTATCTACCTTACCACTAAAAAAAACTTTGTCCGCTATTTCATGAGAGTTATTTTCCCGGAAGTTGTTTTGATATTCTTTATTAGGATCATTGCCAATTAATTCAAATTGTACACCGGGATTTTGTTTTAAAACAACAGGGATGGCTTGCAATAATATATCTGTCCCTTTTCTATACTCTAAACGACCTACATACAGTATTTTGAGAGCAGAGGTGGGGTTGGGCGTATGGTTATTTAAACTTGACAAGTTAATGCCATGCGGTATGATTTTAAACGATTTTGAGCTTACCCTAGTAATCAGTTCTACCTCTTTTGCATGATTTTTTGCATGTGTTACTAAATACTTTGATCTTTTAATAAACGATATTTCCATTTTACCAATCATATCCATTAGTCTGGATTTGAACGGATAATGTTCATTCATCATTTGGCTAAATAACGTGCTCACTCTTACAACTATAGGAGCTTTTATTTTTATGAATGATGAAAAATAACATAACGAGAAATAACTTGAGGTTTCAATAATATCTATGCCAAAGGTTTTAATGATTTTATTAAGCACTTTAAGCGCTACTAACATGCATTTTAATTTAACTGCAAAATCGATAATTGCCCATTTTGATCTGATTAGCCTGCTTGTTAGTTTTGTAAGTGTAACCTTGTAGGTCCTTACAATGAGGTTTTCGTTAATGCTATACTCATCAAATTCCTCATTTTCATCTTCATACCGTGGCCTTATATGAATTACTATAACTTTGTGCCCGGCAGATATTAAACCCTCTGCCAAAAATAAACAGTGATTTGCAATACCACTATCAATTGTCTTACGATCCGGAAAGTATGGCGTTACTAATCCTACAGTCATTTAAGTTGGAAACTTTAAGCTCCAAAAGCACATCCTGAAAAATGTTTTTATACGAAAGGACAAACGGAGTGTATTTATATGTCTTAAATAATACCATAAATTACGCCAACCAAATGCCACATTTTTTTTCGTTCTTGCGAGATATAAACAGCAATAAATAGATTTTTGCAGACATTCATCGGGATTTTCAATTTTATTAATGCCATTATTAGTCGCTAATAATTTATAGTGGTAACTAAAAAAGGAATAGTCAAACATGAAGGAACTTAGACCGCTTTCTCCGAAATAAGTAATGTCAATATTGATGAATCTCTTTATAAACAGGTCGTTTAAAAATACTTTAAGCGTTAAATGATAGTCGGCGGCTATTTTAAATTTGAGATCATAATTACCAATTTTATCAAAAATTCGCTTATTATAAAAAACGCTTTGATGATGAATACCTCTTGATAATACTTTAGATAGAGTGTCATCTATATAATTGATCTGTGAATTTAATCCGGTTACTTTACCGTAAATCAGATCGACATTTGATTTGGATATTTCCAGATATACAGCATTTAAAACAGATGGATTATAAAATTTATCATCGCCACCCATAAAATAAAGCCATTCACCATTGGCAATAGCTATTCCTTTATTCATGGCATCATATATACCACTGTCAGGTGCAGAAATGAGTGTGGAGTTTATTAAAATATTTGCAGATTTGAAATCATCAATAATAGATAAAGTTTTATCTGTAGATGCCCCATCCATAAAAATCAGCTCATATTCATTAAATTTTTGTGAAGCTATACTATCCAAGGTTTTCTGTAGAGTATTCGCGCAATTATACGTTGGAACTATAATGGAAAAGAAAGGCATTAGTTTAAGTTTACATTTAAGGTTGAATCTGCCTGCTTTACCCAAGTATTAAATCCCAATGGATTCCAATGCGAATCACTTAAAGAAAAAAGATTGTGTGGACTTTTTTTGAATGTGTTATACAATGGAATGAATGGAAAATGTACCGTTTTTTCTATACGTTGTTGCAAATGGTTATAAGGCATCCTGTTTTCATCATATATTGATGCAGCGTTTGGCACTACCGACAAAAAGACATTCTTAAAACCGATTGACCGATAATAATTCTTAGCGGTGTTAAGGTGATCAGCAATACTATCTTTTTCTTTGTCGGATATGGGTCTGAATCCGGACTCTAAATTGCTGGTATCCACCGTAATATTAAAAAGCAGCCGCTTTCTGTCTGTACTCACCGTAACTTCTTTGGAAACTCTGCCCAGTAAATTGTAATTTAAAGATGCTTTTGCTTCCTTAAACGGTGTTGTAACTTTATTATCAAAAAGCAAAAGCTCCAGATTACGGTTGAGGTCTTTATTAAAAATAATATTGCCTAACCTGGTAAAAACAGATGGTCTGTCTTTTTGGCTTTTAGATGTAGTGAACTTGCTGTTAAAATTTAAACCGGCTTGTATTTCTTTTTTTTTCCAAATAGTTTCCCCCGTTTTTTTAAGGTCATAACCATTAAGGTTACGTTCAGCAAATTCCATTATCAGGTAATTCTGTTTAGTGCTATCTAATACTATTGGTCCGAAGGGAAATCTGCGGTCTAAAAACACCACATTGTCGAATGCCTTAAAGGCACCCGCGAGTGATTTATCAGCTAAAAAGCTGTCACCTATAATATAAAGTATCCGGTTAGTTACAGGCTTATGCTTGTTTTGCTTATATGTTGTAAAAGGTTGTAGTTTAATTTTGTATTGGGATAAAAAACTCACCCCGTAAAGATCACCATATTCCCACCTGTCCGATTTAATAAACAGAAACTCATAAATTGAGCTTTTATCACTTGATGTATTATTTAGATGGTCGAAATATTTTGCTTGTTTTATTCTGTTAATAAATGATTGATTCATGGCAGTTGTCAGCAAGGCTATGCTAAACATCAAAACCAATACACCAATTACCTTTCGTGTCAAAACTGGAAGTAAATGAATTGTGTTTCGTTAAATATGCCCAGGAAATAACATATTATACCTAATCCGCAGGTAATAATAATTTTTTTCCTTTTAGTGAATTCACTTGAGTTTCTCAAACGCCATTCGCCCATCATTAGCCCTATAATAATGATAATGCAATACCAAGCTTCTTTACTTGTCATTATAGAATTAGACGAGTAAGTAAATCGCAAAGTGGTAAATATTTTTTTAAAAATATACCAGCCATCCATAACGTTGTCTGCCCTGAAAAATATCCATGCTAGGCAAACCATATTGAAGGTAATTAGCCAATTGAAGTACGTAAGACCTTTTATTGTTAACCTGAATTTTTTCAGCAAATGGTATCCGACAATAAGGCATCCATGGATACCTCCCCAAGCAAGATATTTCCAGCTTGCTCCATGCCATAAGCCGCTTATTGCGAATACGATCAATAAATTTAAACAAGTAATGCTGAAGCTTACCCGGTTACCCCCAAGCGGGATATATAAATAATCACGAAACCAAGTAGAAAGTGATATATGCCATCTTTTCCAAAACTCAGCAATATTTTTAGACAGATAGGGCATATTGAAATTCTGCATCAAATGTATACCTAAAACCAATGCCGCCCCAATAGCCATATCGGAGTAACCACTAAAATCACAATAGATTTGGAAGGCGAAGAAATAGGTTGCCAATAACAGGTCAAATGCGGTATGGCTATGCGGATTAGCAAACACCGGGTCGACAAATAAACCCAGTCTATCGGCAATAACCACTTTTTTAAACAATCCAATTGCCATCAAGAACAATCCTGTTACGAGGTTCTTACTTATAAACTTATTTACGCGGTGCAATTGTGGCAGTATATGTTGTGGCCTTTCAATTGGGCCGGCTACCATCTGTGGGTAGAACATTACATATAGTGAGTATATCCCGAGATGTTTTTCACATTTTTGATTGCCACGATAAACCTCAATGGTATAACTCATGGCCTGAAAAGTATGGAAGGAAAGACCTAAAGGCAGAATAATGTTAAGTAAAGGAATTTGTGGTGCATGCACCGCCGATGCAAGGAAGTTTAGATTACCTACTAAAAAATTAAAATATTTATAAAAAGCCAGAACGCCTATATTAGTCACCAGACTTAAAATAAGGTAAAGTTTACGGGTTGCTCCCGTTGAATTTTGAATAAGTATACCAGCACAATAATCAACTATTATGGTGAAAAAGATGATGAGAATATAAGCCGGCTTAAAATACATATAGAAGTAACAACTCGCCGCTAATAGCCACACCCACCTGAATCTATGCGGTAATAGATAGTATGTTATGGTAACAATTAAAAAAAATACAAGAAAAAGGAGGGTATTAAACAGCAACTATGGGCGGTTAAATATTTTATGAAGTTTTCTTCTTATTTTATTCCAAAAAATAATCCTTTTCCATTCATATACCGTTCCATGAGCTTCCGGACTCCAAATTTTTTGGTGATCTTCCTCCCACTTAGCATTCATCTCCGGGTTGAAGGTTTTGGCATTGTCATGTTGGTTCGCAACAGAGAGAGGTTCTTTAATTAATTTTCGCCGATTACCTTTAACGAGTCGCAGCCATAATTCAAAATCCAATGCACAATATAGTTCCTCCCATATTGGTTGGTGTATTTTGGCACTCCAAAAGGTAGATGGTTGTATGATGCTTGGAATTTTAATAAAGTAATCAAGCACTGGTAAAAGTGTTTGTAGCGTCAGTTTTTTTGTTTCGCAATTATATCCGTAGGCATAACCGTATACAAAATCTTTTTTTGAACGCATAAATTCTTGGGCAACCTTAAAAAAAGTCCCCCTTATATAATAATCATCGCTATTAATCCATGCATAATAATCGCCCGAAGCCAAGCTGAAGCCCATATTTATGGCATTACCCTGTCCTCTGTCTTTTTCACTATGCCAATAACTTATCCATGGTGAATATTTTTCAAGGATTTCTTTGGAACCATCAGTACTATCGCCATCAATAATTATATATTCCAGATTCGGGTAGTTTTGTAACAGTACTGAGCGAATGGTTTGTTCTAAAAACTGTGCCTGGTTAAAAGAAGGCGTTACAATCGTAATTTTTGGCCAGTTAATTTTAGAATGATAGATATCAGGCGAGGTTTCTTCGGTCCATGGCCAGCCTATTTTATTATGATCATATGGAAGAAGTGGTAGTAAAGTAGAATTAACCGAAATAGTTTTTAGGGGGTATGATACCCCGAGGGCTATAAACTTATTTTTATAAGTACCTAATGAAGGTAGATACATTTTAAAAGGATAGTTTTTGTAAAGAGATTCTTTTTCTTTTTAATATTTTTAATGATTCTCTATCTCTGTTTTTAATCACATCGTCAGTAACAGTCTCTCCAATGAATCCTTCTGTATCATGTGGTATTATGATTGGGTTTTCGTCAGGAAATCTGGGAAAACTATCATGTATCATTGCATCGTCCTTTACTAAGGGATACATTATTTTAGATAAAAATTCCTGATCACAATCATATTTATTTACTAGTAGTAATTGATTAAACATTTTTTTTATGGTAAAAGTGTTTCCCTTTATTCCCCACATTCCACCCATTATATATGTGTTATGACATATATGATCTCTTATTATATGAAAGTTTTTATCAGATATTAACCATTCTTCGATCATTTTTTTCTCCCTCAATGTACAGACCGAGTCTATGTCACGTATTATAATTGCTTCTGCTTTTTTATCTTCAATTGATAGGAAACGCCACATTGAATATCTAAAATCAATTCCTCGCCCGTTCATAACAAATATTTCGCAATCATTGTTAAGTAATAATTGAATAATCTGGTCTTTCGTATCATTTGATACATAGATTCTTAACTTCCAGTCCGGAAGGTAATTCTTATAAGATTGAAGGACGTGATCTATGTTTAATAGATATCGATCATTATTGCCGTATAATGAGAAAGAAATGATTTTTGTTTTTTCACATGGATCCCTGACAATCTGATCAATGATCTTAAATCGATCTTTGCCGAATAGTATTTGTTTGAATAAATTGAATTTATTGATAAGTGTCTTAAAAGGAAATTTTAACCAAAAATAAAAATACCTTTTACCGTTTGAGTTCAAGTGAACATAGTCGATCAGGGGTTTTAGTTTATTATAATGGGAGTTGTAAGGACGTAAACAGTGTGCATCAATATATTTATTAAAAAATAAGCTGAATTTCGAGATATTCCAATTCTCTCTATCTATTCGCCTTCTTGCGTAGGGCTTCCAACCTCCTCTTTTTAAAAAAATAGTATTTTTGATCAGAGTGGACTGACATAATTGTTTAGTGAAAAAAAGTTCGTCTGTATCCCATTTTAAATTTAGTGCATATAAATTTTTTATAAATGTTTCTATTGAAACATAATCTATATTATCTAATCCAATTATTTGTTGAAAATATTTACCCTTGGCTGCGATATAACACATCGGATATCTTTGCGGGGTTTTGTAAGCATCCGATGAATAGATAATTATTTGATCATCATGATAGTTTGATATTTGTTTTTGAAAGTAGTTGTTGGATAAAGGAACCATATCGATGTCACCTATTATACAAACTTCATTCGGAAAAAAACAAGGTATAATAAAACGTATAATCTGTGCTATGAAGCCTGATGGAATATTAATAATTTCAGGAATATTGAGAATAGTTCCGTAAAGAGGATTTATATTTACATTTCCTATTACCGCAATTGTTGGTTCAATATTAAAGTTCCTCCAGGCTCTTGACGTTAGGGGCCAAAAATCATAATAGAAGGAATTATTATCTGTTGCAATTATTGAACGATCAATTTTCAAGTTCTTAGAAGTCAGATTTTGATAGGGCGTACATTCTTTTTATATCTATATTTCTATCAGAAGATCTGAGCCTGATATGATATAAAAGATTATTGTTAATGCAATCGACAGTTTGCGAGCCTATATGATATTCTATAAGGTTGTTCGTATAACTTAATCGAAGTGCATTATTATTTATCAATATTTTTTTATCATTCATGAAAACTCCAAAAGCAACATCATCAATAAGCGAATAATCTAAGTTATTTCTATTTGTTACTAAAAGTTCCACCAAGTCTTTGGATAAAAAAAAACCGGAACCGGATGCAAATGGAATTATTTTATTACACAACAGATAATTACCAATAATGCCACAGTAAAACTCTTTTTCAGATTTGTTATTTAGAAAAGCAACAATCTTCTCTAAAGATATATATGATCCAAGGTTAGTCCTGAAGATATATTTATAAGTGAAATTTTTATTTATAAAATCGAAAGCCTGTATTGTTTTTTCAAGGCAATGATAATATCCGTCTTTACATGGTAATATTAAATCTTTTCCATTAAAAATCGGTTTGTTTTTTTTAAAGACTTTTCTCCCGTTATCTGAATAAAAGATTATTAATACATCTGGATGTGCATTTAGTGCCCATGTTTGTTTAATGGCTTTTTCCAATTTTTTATATTTATTGGAGCTGGAACACATTACAAGGATAATTAACTTTACCTCCATCTAAATATATCTGTGATTAATTGTTTCACTTTAAATTGAATTGTAGGTTTTTTAACGATGTTAGAAGACGACTCTAAAATCAATTTCTCCCAATAGTTGAAATCTAAAAGATTCATCGATTTTTTTTTAATGCGGGCATCGTTGATTAGTTGTGAGATTTTATCCTTGTTATACAAATCTTCTATATTATTAAGTATTACAATAGGTAATTTTTCATAAAGTGAATTATATATCGCATAATTACCCGTTTTAATCGTAATCGCTACTCTGTCGCAATATAAAACTTCATATAACCTATGCGTATCTATGCCATTGCCAGCCGGACAAATAGTTGCTTCGTGATTTAATACTTGCTTAATAAATTCGGAATATTTTAGCAAAGGCTCATGCCAAGTAATAAATGTGTTTTTTTTGCACAAATCAGCTATCGGTAATCTGTGTGACTTATTTGTAATTACATTAAAATTTGCGTAAACAAGTTTATTAGGTTTAAAAGTTTGTTGTACTTTAATTACATCATTCAACAACTTGATTTTTTCTCTCGCATGAGGCCAAGCAACTCCATGGCCTGTTCTTTTATTTGTAAATGTGTTTTCTAACCCAATTGGAATTGAGGTTAATCTATCATTAAAAACTTCATTATTTTGACAATACCAATGTAAAATATTTTCTGGCATTTTAGATGATAACTGTATATCCACAGGGTCATCACTATTACCCGATATTAAGATTACATTATTTTTAATTTCGGCTATTTTTTTAAATTCAGACTTTAATAATTCAGTTTTACAAAAGATTATATCGCTACCATTATGTAAAGTGCCAAACTTATTTAATTGTATTAAGGACACTGGCTAATATTCTATGTAACTCATTGTGGTGTTCAATTATTCTTTCCCTATTTTCTCGTAGCCCAGCAAAAGTTCCCAGAACTGCGTGATAGTTAATTTTTTCTTTAAATGTTAAGGGCTTTTTCACAAAAAAACATTTAACCTTTTGCTTCAGAAAAGTTTTTGCTGTAATCCAATACCACCCATTTATTATTTTTTCTATCTGGCGTTCATCGTGATTTAAAATAGGATAATAACTGTTCAGCAACACATTAGTATAGCTTTGCCAGTAATGTAAGTTAAGTATATAGTTTATATTTTGCCTTTTAATTGGCACAAAATGTTTAAACAACAATTTGTCATCAGAAATGATCTTATAACCTAAAAGATAGATCATGAAACAGATCTCTACATCTTCGCCAGATATCAGCTTGTTACCTAATCTTCCCGTTGTAATTTGCCGCCAATTTTCTTTCCTTAAAGTAATAAATATACTTTTTCTATAAACCGATCCTGCTCCGTAAACCCAGTGCTCAGTTTTAGCCCATGTTTGAGGGCCGTTTACATAAGCTATTTTATGTGTTTCTACTTCGAACCAAGCAGGTTGTTCAGGCTCAAATATTCCGCATCCGCCAACTGCGCCAATTTGAGGGTCAGAGGTCATTATTTCATATGATTTTGAAATATAATCGTTATAAAGCCAGTTGTCGTCATCGCAAAAAAGCATATATTCATATTGAGCATTTTCAATTCCTTTTTCGCGCGCATAGCTTAATCCTGCAACAGGTTGCTTAATAACTCTAAATTTAACTTGCTTGCTGTATTTATTCCACTCCTGATCAGCAATTACCCCAGTATTATCAGTGGAAGCATTATCGATCACAATAATTTCCCACGGAATATGTGAGGGTACACGCTGCAAAGCCAGGTGTTTTATTGTTTGGGGTAAACGCTCGGCACTGTTGTAGCAACAAACAATTACAGATACACCTAACTGCATTACGGCTTTATAAAGGATAATAAGGTTCGTTTATCATTATTACTTAATCTGAAAGTATCTTTCAGTCTCTCATTACTTTTAATAATTTCTGCATCAACGGCAGGTTTTTCTGAAATGAGCCGTTTTATAAGGGATATAAATTCTTTAAGATCAGCACATAAATTAATGGGTTTGTCTTTAATGCTTTCTATATATTGACTGTCAGCATTATAAAATATTGCCTTGAGATTATTTTTTATAGCTTCTAAGGCTGAGTACCCCATAAAATCAGCTATTGTGAAATTTACAAAATAACCCGATTTTATATCTTCACTAAGGTCATCAATTAGAATAGCCTTTTTCGTGAATGAAATATTTGATGAAATGCCTAAATGTTGTGCAAGTGCTAAAGTTTCAAAATATAGACTTTCATTTCCTATGGGGCCGACAAACAATATATTTACTTGTGTGATTTGTTCTTGCTTTAATTGATGAAGGGCGTATAGCAAATCACCAAAGGAGTTTTTATCCTTATCTACCCGGGCGATTACATTAAGCTTAATCATTTATAAATAACTTGAATAAACGGAGGTTGCATTTTAATGCATGCCCGTAGTGAGCTATAAGTTCATTAATCTGATATCGGTTAATGCAAACTATGGTATCGCGTTCGTCATCGAAATAACTTGATGGAAAGTCATAAGTGCCATTCGTGCATTGGATAGCATTGGTAACATGCCAAAAAAAGCGATGTTTATGTTTTAATAATGCTTTTATCTGATAAAGATTATACAAACCCATTAGATGAACACTTTCATAAAAGTTATTGGTGAAAAATTTCAATAATAATACCCAGTATATAGAGCGCAACATTTTGAATGGGGCTCTTAAATGTTTAATGTTGTGTAATCTGGTTCGAACCACATTTACCTTTATTTCCTTATATATTTTATCATAATATTCCACCTTGTAATTATCCAGAATTAAAATTGTTGGCTCAATATTATTTTGACGTGCAAACACAACTAATTCATAAATTAACTTTTCTGCACCGCCTATAGTTAATAAATTACTAACTATCAATATTCGGGACTTAGGCATAAAACTTTTTAATACGATCGCAGATATATAATATGTCGCTGTTTTTCATGCCTGGATATAATGGCAAACTTAGAATGGTATTTGCTAACTTTTCAGCTATAGGAAACGCTCCTTTTTTATACCCTAAATGTTTGTAAGCGTTTTGTAAATGTGGCGGAATGGGGTAATGTATAGCAGTGTCAATACCGTTATTGTATAGGTGTTGTTGTAATTTGTCTCGTTGCTCAGTTCTGATCACGAATAAGTGATAAACATGGTCTGCCCTGGGTGCTATATCGGGCAAACGCATATCGCCAATGTTTTTTAATTGTTCGTGGTAAATATTGGCTAATGCCTTCCTTTCTATAGTCCAGGTTGCTATGTGATTTAATTTTACAGCAAGAAATGCCGCTTGTAATTCGTCGAGGCGGGAGTTTAAACCAATTACCTGATTATTGTATTTACTTTCGGAACCATAGTTGCGCAGCAGCCTGGCTTTTTCGGCAAGTATGGGATTATTTGTAGTTATAGCCCCTGCATCTCCTAATGCTCCAAGATTTTTTGTAGGATAGAAGCTTGTAGCGTTAATATCGCCAAAGCTACCTGTTAATTGGCCTTGATAAGTGCAACCATGCGCCTGGGCATTATCTTCAATTACATATAACTTATTTTTTTTTGCAATTTCCATTATGGCATCCATTTCACACGCCTGCCCATATAAATGTACGGGCATTATAGCTTTTGTTTTATTAGTAATTGAATTCCATAGTTTCTGCGGATCTAAATTGTATGTATTAATATCGGGTTCAACAGGTACAATTTTTGCCCCTGTATTTGATATGGCCAGCCACGAAGCTATAAAGGTGTTCGATGGTACAATCACTTCATCATCAGGACCAATATTTAATGTTTTTAAGGATATGGTTAAAGCGTCAAGGCCGTTTGCCACGCCAATACAATGTGCCACTTCATTATATTCAGCATATTTCTTTTCAAAGGCATCAAGTTCATTACCTAGGATATACCATTTTTTCTGATAAACCCTTTCGAAAGTCTCCATTATCTCCTTATTGATCAAATTATTTTGAGCATCAAAGGAAAAGAATGGGATAGTTAGTTTACTCAAATCAATTAAAGGATATAATTGTGGCTCCCCAGGAGTATCCTACACCAAACCCGGCCAGTAACCATTTTTCGTTTGATGCTGCTGGTTTTTCTGTTATAGCCTCATAAAGAGCTATAGGAATTGATGAAGATACTGTATTGCCAACATTAGCCATGTGGATATAAAAACTTTCAACCGGAATATCCATTTTTTTTCGTAGATGTTCCAGCATATACTTGTTTGCCTGATGTAGGATAAACTGACCGACATCTGCTTTTTTCAAATGGTTTTTAATAAGTGTGCTATCAATAAGCACCGGAACCTCTTGGGACGTAAAGGCAAATATTTCCGGCCCATCCATATGTAAATCTCCTGGCGATTGTTCGTTTCCGTAAGCATCTTTTTTGACATCCACGTTTTTTTCAGGATTTCGGAGTGCACCATTTTTAACTATCAGTTTGTCAGCTCCTTTTCCATCTGTACCCAACTCAAATTCTCCTATATAGGCAAAACCGTCGGTGCTAATCAATGTAGCGGAAGCAGCATCTCCAAAAATTGTACGGTTTCCCTTATCCTTAGCGTTTATGAATTTTGAATAGGTATCAGCAGTGAGTAATAATATGTTTTTAGCTATTCCTGCAACTATCAGCCCCTTAGCCAAACCAAGACCATAAACATATCCCGAGCATCCTAAATTAAAATCAAGAGCACCTGCTTTTACCGGGATATTCAACTTGTCTTGTATTATACAAGCTGCAGATGGTAAAAAATAATCAGGACTTTGGGTGCAGTATAAGATAAAATCGATATCCGTTGGTGCGGTATCATGCTCTTTAAATAATTTCTTTGCTGCTGCAATTGCCATATCCGACGCAAACTCATTTTCAGCAGCGATGTGTCTGGTATCAATACCTATTTTACCAGCAATTTTTTCAACCCCCCATTCTGGAAATAGTGCTGATAATTCTGAATTGTTCAATTCCTTTTGTGGCAGATAGTAGGAAACGGCTTTAATAAAGGCCTGCATTTATCTGATTATAAAGCCTCCGTCAATAACCAATGTGCTGCCTGTAACCCATTTACTCGCATCAGATAACAAATAAACGGCTCCATTTGCTACGTCTGCAGGTTCACCATAACCTAACGGATATTTCTTTTCGTCCTCCTTCATCTGCTCATCTGTAAAGGTGTCATCATCAATTAATGCAGTCCTTATCATACCCGGTGAAATATTATTAACCCGGATTTTTTGCGGTGCAAGTTCTATCGCTATTACTTTTTGGATGGCATTCATAGCCCCTTTTGAGGCACTGTACATAGAATTACCTATCGATCCTATGTAGTTACCGGCTATGGAAGATATAAATACCACCGAACCTTTTTTATTGAGCTTTTTAGCTCGCAGAAGTTTATTCACCAAAAAAGAAGGCGAAATAAAATTAGTTTGGAAGATGGCATCTAAATCAGTTTTATTTACAAATTTAAAAGGCAGTGCTTTTATTATCCCGGCAGAAAGTACCACACCATCTAAATTAGGAAGTTGCTCAACTATATCATTCAATTCCTGTTCAATCGTCAGGTCGGCTATATATTTTTTGCCGGGTATTTCCAACAGATCAAACACTTCGGACAGCCTTTGATCATTTCTACCGGTAATATAGGTTTCGGCTCCCATAGCTGATGCCGAAATAGCGATTTGTCGCCCTATGCCCGATGATGCACCTGTGACCAAAACTTTTTTGCCTTTTAATGAGAAAGGATTATTCATAATATATTAAATCTGGTATAACTAGAAGCTCAGTGGTACATTGCATTGTTGCCCATGACAAACCGACGCCAAAACCGCAGGTTATTATGCTGTTTACCCCGCTTCTTAATTTATGCGCCGTTTCTGTAACCATAGTAAGCGGAATACTAGCACTGCTGGTATTACCGAAGTTTTTTAATGAATAGGGAACTTTTTCTTCAGGTAATTTAAGCTTTTTTCTGATGCGTTCATTCATCATCATATTTGCCTGATGAAAATAAAAATGATCTACCGACTCTTTAGCTATATCAAACTTTTCCAATAACTTATTTACAGTATCCGGTGCTTTCGATATACCAAAAGAAAAAACATCCATACCATCAAGCCATAATTGAACATCGCTGCGGCAGATGCCTTGTTCAAGCTGATGTTCCTTTAAGGATTCATGTGTGATTTTGTTCCGATGACCACCTGCTGGTATTATAATTGATTTATATCCGCTGCCATCACTTGAAAGATGAAATTTCATTCCTTCGGCTCCATTACAATATTCCAATGCGGTTACTGTGCCGGCGTCGCCAAATAATGGGTAAGTGCTTTTGTCATTTTTTGAACAAGATATGGACGATACATCTCCAACGCAAAGAAGGGCTTTTTTTATCATTCCATTTTGCATGTAGCTGCCAAGTGTACTTAATCCGTAAACATATCCGGAACAACCCAATGAGATGTCAATTGTAAAACAATTTTGCGAAAGACCTAACCTGTCTTGTAATATGGGAGATGTAGCAGGTACAAGGTAGTCTGGTGATTGTGTAACTATTATTAGTCCTTCAATATCTGCCTTATCCCAATTTAATTCTTTAATCAGTTTTTCAGCCGCTGCGAAGCACAGGTCGGACATACAAGTTCCGGGTGTAATAATATGTCTTCTTTCTACTCCTGTAGTTTTAATTAACTTATCTATATCAAGAGTAGGAATGTCAACTAAATCTATATTTTCTTCTATAGTTGAGGGTACACATGCTGAAATGCCACGTATAATAACATTTTTTAAATCTAAAAATGCCATTTATACGGTCGATTTAGAAAATACTATATTGTAAATGTCTTGAATTGTTTGTGATTTTCTGATGTCGTCACCGGTTAGTCTTACTGAATAACTATCATCAACCATTGCTATTATAGAAAGTGCTGTCATAGAGCTCCATTCCTCATTTTCTTTAAATAAAGTTTCGGAGGTAAAGCCCGATGTATCAATATCATCATATTGATCTGCTAATTCGCTTATAAATTTTTCGATATCCATTGTGTGTTATATTATACTTTTTAAGAAATTGTATTTACGTAAGGCGTTCTCTTCATCTATTGTAAAATAATAATTGAGATCATCCTCGCCTATCACAGTTGAAAACATTTTGTGATAACGTAAAACCTTTTTATTTTTTTTTCTTACATCAAATACACATTTTTTGCCTTTCAATTCTTCTGCTGCAAAATCCGAAATAAAAAGATCTGATTTTATACTGAGAAATTCATCAGATCCGGGTTTTGCAAGCCAACTACCACTAGTGTATGTGTCATCATTAATATCATACAATCTAACTACTCCTGATGGTTGATGATTTTCATCCTCAAATAAAAAATAATACTCTTTCTGACTTTTTTCCCGGGTTTTGTACTCCCTTATCCATTCAACTTGTTTTTGCAAATCATCGTCTGTAGATGTGAGGTGCCGTGCCAGGTTCTTATTTGTTCGCAGATCCAATATAAAAGCGGCATCGGTTTCTTCAACCAGTCTAAAAAATAAGCCATACTTATAAACAGGGAATCGCATTATTGTGCTTTATACTCTTTAAATATGACGTAATCTCTTATATAATCACTTTCGTTATATAATTCCGAAGCCAGCACCAGACAAATAGCACCTGATGAAAAATTTGATATATCCCGCCATATCCCAGGTTTAATATGCAATCCTAAATAGGGACGATTTAACTGTACGGTTTTTTTATTGACACCGTCGTCAACAGTAATATCAAAACTGCCGCTGGCAGCTACAATAAACTGCTCCAAATTTCTATGTCCGTGGGCTGCTCTTGATTCACCACCGGGTATATCATATAAATAGTAAACCCGCTTTACAGCAAATGGTACATGGATGTTATTTTCAACGGGTGTAATATTACCTGCGCGATTGTGTATTCTGCTCAAATGAATAATATTACAATCAAAAACTGTACTTTTTGCGCTATCCATTTTTTATTCGGGTGAATTTTTCAAAATTCCGGATGTAGTCGTTTTCGTCATAATTCTGATCAGCCAATATCATCGCAAGTGAATTGGTAGAAAAGTTTTCCAATTCACGCCACATCATCTTCGGAATATATAAACCATAATACGACCGGTTTAAATGAAATCTTATTTCCTTATCTCCATCATGCAAAACCACATCAAAACTCCCGCTTAATGCAACAATAAACTCCTGTAGATTGCCATAAGCATGTCCACCGCGCCGTTCGCCCCCCGGTACGTCATATATCCAGTACGTGCGTTCAATGCTGAAAGGGATATGATTATTTTCCTCGATAAATGACAAGTTTCCCCTGTCATCTAAAAACTTGGGTAAATGTATAATTCGAGGCTCCATTAAGAATATTGAAAATCTACTTTATAATTCAGATACGGCCTTATAATACCAGGCGCAATGAAACTATTGCTTCCCGCACTCTCATTCAATACCTCGAATTTTATAAATTCCGTTATAGAAAATAATTCATATCGCTGATTTTCGCCAAAAATTATTTTAAAAGAATATTTCCCGGTGTTAAGTAAATTAGGAGGTAGTGTTCCTGTTACAGTATAGACCCCTTTTTTAGCATCATTGTTTGTGCTGATTAATACACCCTGATGAAATACTACCACATCGTCGCCATTTTTTAATTCAAAAGTGGCATCTAAATTTATATTAGGTTTATAATTATAAAAAACCAAGGTGAAATACGCCCCGGTTGATATAAAAATAGTTTCACCCGATATGGGAGTTACTTTAAAACTCTTAATGCGAATGTTATCATTACCCGGAGCTGTATCATATTTACCCTGGTGTTCAAAAACAGAAGGGAGATTATTATTTAATTGATAAAAGTTAACAGCATTCAGCTGATTACCCTGATATACTAATCGGCCATTATCTAAAACAAGCGCTCGCTTGCAAAGTGATTTTATTGCAGCCATGTTGTGGCTTACAAATAATACTGTACGACCTTCGTTTTTGGTTACATCGCCAATTTTACCTAAGCATTTTCGTTGAAATTCAGCATCGCCGACTGCTAAAACCTCATCAACAATTAATATCTCAGATTCCAGGTGGGCAGCTACCGCGAATGCAAGCCGTACATACATGCCACTACTATATCGTTTTACAGGAGTTTCAATATATCTTTCAACACCCGAAAAGTCAACTATCTCATCAAGTTTCCTTTTTATTTCGGCTTTACGCATACCCAGTATAGCCCCGTTCAAAAATATATTCTCACGACCGGTAAGTTCAGGATGGAAACCGGTGCCCACCTCCAATAAGCTTGCAACCCTTCCCCTTAAATTTATCACGCCGGTTGTAGGTGCGGTAATTCTGCTCAATATTTTTAAGAGGGTGCTTTTGCCGGCACCATTTTTACCTATTATTCCAACGGCTTCACCTTGCTCAATCTCAAAATTGATATCTTTTAAACTCCATACAACATTGCTTTCTCCCTTGCTGGTTCGATCGTTTGTTTCACCTATTTGTAAAAACGGATCTTCTTTACCGCGTACGCGTGCCCAATAACGTTCAAAATCTCTGGATATAGTGCCCGTGCCAAACGTGCCTAATTGATAAGCTTTAGAAAGATCGGTTGCTTTAACGGCTACTTTCATTTATTAATCAGCTGTTGCCAATAGCTTTTGTATATTTTGTACGTACATTTCTTCACTGAAATATTGAAGACATTTTTGCTGTAATTTTTTACGCTCAGCCGGGGTTATCGAATCAGTCAGTAATTCATCAATGCTGTTTTCCAATTCGTCAATATCATCGGGGTTAATGGCCTTACCTAATTCACCATCTTTAATGGCATCCATACTTCCATCGGCATTGCCGCATATTATACGTAAGCCGCGAGCCAATGCCTCAATAAACACAAGGCCAAATCCTTCTTTTTTACTGGGTAATACAAACAGGTCGGCCAGTAAAAAGTATTCGTTTAGTTCATCTTCAGGAATAAATCCAGTTAAAATAATCTGATTGTTTACCCCTACATCATTAACGAGGTTTGTAATACGAGTTTCTTCTTCTGCACTGTATTGTCCTGATAGGATATATTTAATTTCCGGAAATTTTTCTTTCAATCGACTAATAGCAATTATTACATTATCGTAACCTTTGAATAGCTCGTTAGAAGTTATGCGGGTTAAAGTGAAAATTACAGGCGTTGCTGGCTTTAACTTAAACTTTTTCAGAAGGTGATCAGGCTTAGTAAAATTGTCAGGTATATTAATAAACGGATCTAAAGAATTGTTTAAAACATAACATACTTTCGCATTTACTTTATGTCTGTCTATCATTTGCGTTTTTGTAAAACGGCTAACACAAGTTATTTTATCGCAATAATTTAATAGTAGCTTTTTATGAAACTGCAGGGGGTTCCAAACTTCTATGCCATGTGCCACGAGCCATATGTTACATTTAGGTTTTAGTAATTTTATTAGTAAACCCAGGCTGGCCAGGTTAATATGAGTTAAAATTACGGTGTCTTTTTTATGGATAGCTTTTATAGTTTCTATAAAAAACCTGAAGCGATTTTTACCAAACCCCGCAAAGTTTTTAGGGGCAATATATTGTTCCATCAAATTGCTTTCGTCATCGTATAACGAAATTGCTTTAAAATCGCGATCAGTGTTTTTAGCAGCGATGTTTAAGGCATGGGCAAGTGTGCGGGTCATTTTTTGTACACCACCGGTTGTACCGAAGCTTTGTAATAATAAAAGAACAATTTTGCCCTTAGCAACAGAGGCCGCTTTTTTAATTGCGATGTTTTTAGTTTTTATTTGTTCAGCTATTTCCACAGCTTCGCCTCGTAAGTCACATTGATATTATGTAACTAACTAATTATCAGTAGTATATATGATGATATAATAATTATATCAACCGGAATATGTTATAATCTGCCAACATAAGAGGCAGCTACATTAACAATTATTGAGCATCCCAAACTTTCTAATCGTAATATTAATTGTTTTTGTGAACGATAAGCTATCATTTCACCATTAATTCCTTTAAGCGGACCAGCCTTTATCCTGATTTTTTCTCCCGGTGCTAAATTTTCTTCAGTAACTTCCAGCTCTAATGAGCTTGACAACAGTAATTTAAGTTCTTCTATCTGGCTGTCAGGCATTGCTGTTATTTGCCCCGAAAAATAAATGAACCGGGCGATGCCTTTTGTCATTAGTACATCTGTCTGCTCATGATGTGGAATGTGTACAAATAAATAAGATTTTATTAGTGGTTCTTCAACCCACTTTTTACGGTCACTCCATTGCTTTAAACGACGTTGAAGCGGCAAGTAAGCTTCAATTCCTTTTTTTAATAAAGCGGTATGGGCTTTTTTTTCGGCACGTGGATGAGTGTAAACCGGATACCATTTACGGGTATCTGTATTTATTTTAACATTCATTTATAATCAAGCGCAATTACTTTTTGAACCATCTGTTAATATTCCACCATTTTTTCGCTTCATTATCTACATAATATCCTGATGCTTCATAACCACTATAATCAGAGTAATAATAATATTTTGAATTATAATCTCCCGTAAACTTGGTCGTATAATATCTGGAATGTAAAAGATCTTCCGAATAAGCGTTAAGAACTATTACCGTATTGTTTAACTGGTATTCCTGCGCTATACGCTGCGGAACAGTAGCAGCATATAACTTAGACTTTCCGGAACGTATAACAAATATATTAATATCACTTATCCTGATAAGTGGTATGGCGTCAGACACTAAGCCGATAGGTGCAGTATCAATCATGATCACGTCGTACCTTGTATTAAGTTCTTTTATTAATTCCTTCATACGGTCGTTATGCAAAAGCTCCGATGGGTTTGGCGGCACTGGGCCGGAAACTATGAAATCAAGGTTTTTTTGAGAAGAGTGTAATATGATATTGTCTATGGATGTTTGATGGGAAAGATAAGTGCTTAGGCCATTATCATTTGGTACATTAAAAGTTTTATGTAGCCTTGAGCGTCGCAGGTCAGCGGCTATTAAAATAACTTTTTTATCAATTAAAGATAAGGTACTGGATAAATTCACCGCTACAAATGATTTACCCTCGCCGGCTACCTCTGATGTAATGCATATTACTTTACTCTGTTTTTCAGATGCAATAAAATTAAGATTTGTACGTACCGAACGTACTGATTCCGCAAAAATGGATTTGGGTTTGCTTAGCGCTAAAACCTGGTTGTTGTCCTCGTCTATCGGTTCCGGGAATTTTCTTATTACACCAATTATAGGAATGTTAGTAATGCTTTCAATGGTTTCCTTATCATAGATGTAAGGATTTATCACCCGCAAAAAAATTATAATACCCAGGCCGGTAAGCAATCCGAAAATTATGGCAGAACGTTGTATATCATGCTCGTTAGGTGATATGGGCCAATAATTTGGTTGTGCAGTATCAATAATAGTTGCTCCGGGTAAAATACCCGAGCGGCTTATTTGTGCTTCAAGTTTTTTCTCGGATAAAAACGAATAAACCTTTTCATTTATTTCAAAATCACGCCTCAGGCTAATTAAATCACGTTCGGCAACTGGTAAAACAGATATCTGTTTATTAACTTCGGAAAGTTGAGCATCCAGATAACCCAAGTCTCTTTTTACATTGTTGTAGGATGCATTTAAGTTATTTAATGCATTGTTTTTTATTTGAAGTATAGACTGGTTGATGTCCTGAACGGGTTGTGAGCCGGGTGTATATGTTTTTAATAACTGGGTACGTTGTTGCAGTAAGTTATCTAAAGAAGTAATAAGTGTAGATAGTGAAGGGTCAATTTGCCCGTCGCCTGCGTTAAAATTTAAGTTTACATTATTTTTTTCTTTACTTATTTGCTGTTTAAGCTGGTCAATTGCAATAAGCTGCAAATTTAATATGGATTTTTTTGATTCCAGTTCTTTAGCCTGTGATAAAGCTGCATCTGCGGCCGAGCTAACTTCCATTAGCTTATTTTTCTGTTTAAAATCCTGGATGGATTTTTCCGATCCCTTAACCTCTGTAGACAGATACTTTAGCTGATCATCAATAAAATCAATCATTTGAGTTGCCGACTGGGTTTTACGGTTACGATCGTAAATTAAGTACTCCCTCATTATAGCATTCAACACATCCGCGGCAAATTTGGGGTTTGCGTCAGTAAGCTGTAAAGCAATAATATTTGAATTTCTTGCGGTTTCGGCAGTTTGTAAACCACCCCTCACGCGACCAATAAAATCTTCAGGACTGTTGAATTTAAATAAATAAACAGCGTCTTTATTCAAATCGCCCGGATTGTTTATATTGAAGGTAGTGGGGCCAATGTTAACGGGTTCATTAAACTGGTAATTTTTAGCTACTTCCTTACCGTTTAAGGTATAAGTAAGGTTAAATGTGCTTTTATTAACCGGCCTGAAAGTTATTATATCATGGTAAAAGTTAGTGCTGTCAAACTCAACCTTTTGTATATTAAGTGGCTTTTGCGGATAGATCTCACTCGTACGCACACGCCCTTCTATATAAAAGCTTATTTGATAGTCAAGGTCTTTTATTGCGGCCAAAATAACCGGCTGACTTTGTATTACCGA
Source organism: Mucilaginibacter segetis (assembly GCF_016522075.1). Lineage (GTDB taxonomy): Bacteria > Bacteroidota > Bacteroidia > Sphingobacteriales > Sphingobacteriaceae > Mucilaginibacter > Mucilaginibacter segetis. The sequence continues at coordinate 588,193 of NZ_JAEHFW010000001.1, forward strand.
GGTTTCACTCTGTATCCGGGATGCACCCCTTTCAGAACCTGAGATAATATTTGACAGATCAGCAATTTCCGATCTTCGTTCCTCCAGTTTTAAGGTACCACCGGTAGCATATATTTTTGGTGTATACCATAAATAAACATTCGACCATATTAAAAAAACAGCAAGCGAACCAACTATCCAATACCATCGGCTGAATATTATTTTGCCGATTTTAAAATAGTCAATTTCCTGATTAGGCAGCCTCTTATGTGTTTTTTCAGTTTCTTCCATCTATAATCGGCTAAGCGTAAATATTAATACCGCTGTATTCAGAATTATTAATCCAGGCTGTATAAAAGTATTTATGTCGCGTAGTTTATCCGTCCGTACGGCTCTTTTGTTTTGGGCTATATATATAATATCACCATTTTGTAATATAGCATTTGGATCAGTAATGGAATTAATGTTGCTAAGGTCTATTTCGGTTACCTTTTTATTTGTTGCGGTGCCACGAATGATTTTTATATTCTTTTCATTAGCATTAGCCGTCAGGCCGCCTGCTTCCCCTATAATTTCGACCAAAGTAGTTCTATCTTTTAATAATGGAAAATTACCCTGCTGGTTTATTTCGCCTAAGATGGTCACTTTCAGATTAACTATTTTTAACTCAATTATAGGATTCTTAAGTAAATTTTTACGGTAAAGGTCTTCAATTTTTTTGGTCGCTTCTATACGTGTTAAACCGGCGATGGCTACGTGACCAATAACAGGCAATGCTACAGTTCCGTCGTCTTCGACCTGGAAATTCTGACCTTCGGAACCCGATCCGCCCCCGGTTCCTTTATCTGTAGGCACTTCATTAACTATGTAATTAATATCCTGCAGGTTTCTTATATGTAAAACATCCTGTGGTTTAATATGGTAACTCTCACCATCAGTAGGGGCTGATTCTACAGAAGGGTTAGGCATAGCAATATTGTTTTTTTGAAAAAGCAATTGGTTTTGCTTGTAAGAGCACGAACTATTCAACACCATTAAACTAACAATACAAAGAAAAAATATAGTTCGCATATATAAGCGGCTACCTGATGTTTTTATTAAATTATGTAGCGATTTCAAATTTACATATTTTGCCGTTAAATAATTGTATTTTCCCAAATGCATCCCGTAAAGATATCTCTAATTACTGTTTCCTACAATGCCGCAGCCACTATTGATAAATGTATCCACTCTGTTATTGATCAGGATTATAATAATATGGAATATATTATTATTGATGGAGCATCAACGGATAATACCCTTCAAATAGTGAAAAAATATCATGATCATATTAATTTGATCATATCTGAGCCTGACAAAGGTATTTATGATGCGATGAATAAAGGTATAAGTGTTGCAACCGGAGATGTTATTGGTATGCTTAACGCCGATGATTATTTTGCTACACCTACTGTTTTAAAAGAAATTGCGGGTGTATTTGCAGCTAACCATAATATTGATGCGTTATATGCAGATCTTGATTTCGTAAAGCCAAACGGAAAGGTAGTGCGTAAATGGAGATCGGGCAAGTATACTGAAGGTAAGTTTAATTATGGTTGGATGCCTCCTCACCCAACTTTTTATTGCCGTAAAAATTTATATGATAAATGGGGGAATTACAGGCTTGACATTGGAACCGCAGCAGATTATGAACTGATGCTCAGATTTATCCACGTTGGAAAAGTAACTGTTTTTTACTTAAATAAGGTGTTGATAAATATGCTGATTGGCGGAGTAAGTAACAAAAAAAGTATCGCTCTTGTTAAAGTATTGCACTTTGATATGATGGCCATGTATAAAAATGGATTAATTTTTCCTCCCATATCTTTGATTTTAAAGCGGTTAAGAAAAGTAAGGCAATTTTTTTAAATTAATGTTAATTAGGCAATAATATATATATTTGTTTTAAAATGTTGATATAACTGACCCCTGACAATTATATACAATATATGCCCGAGTATTTAAATACATATTATTTTATATACTATATTCTTATAGTAATGTTTTCAATCGCGATTACATTACTTATCATCCCGTCGATTTTACATGTTGCACGCACACGTCATTTATATGATGACGTGGGGCATTTCAGAAAACAACACGATCATGGTATTCCGCGTTTAGGTGGTGTGGCAATTTTTGTGAGTTTTACTATTACGCTTTTGCTTTTCAGTATGGTTGATAAATCCATGCCGCTAAGCTATTTATTAATAGGAAGTATACTTTTAGTGGCAATGGGAATAAAGGATGATCTTTCCGGTGTTAACTCAAGCACTAAATTTATAATACAGTTTTTTGTAGCTGCCATTTTAGTATTCCTGGGCGATATTCGTTTTACCAGTATGTATGGTGTTTTCGGTATAAATGATTTGCCATACATCCCCAGTGCTTTCTTGTCGATATTATTTATAATGCTTATTGTAAACGCGTTTAACCTGATTGATGGGATAGACGGGCTTGCGGGTACTACGTGTATTGTAGTGAATGGCGCATTTGCGGCGTTCTTTATTTATATACACCATTATGAATATGCCGCGATATCTCTTACTATATTGGGAGCCGTATGTGGCTTTTTACGTTATAACCTAACGCCTGCCAAAATATTTATGGGCGATGCCGGTTCATTGCTTATAGGCTTAATATCGGCAATTATGGCTGTTAAGTTTGTGGAGATAAACAAACAACTTTCTCCGGAGGTAAAACCCATCCTGAATACCGTGCCTGCATTAACATTCGCCATATTAATAGGACCTATATTTGATACTTTAAGGGTTTTTACGCTTCGTGTTTTTAGCGGAACTTCGCCATTTACTGCTGATAGAAATCATATTCATCATCGTATTTTAAGGCTTGGGTTCACCCACATGCAAACTACAGCCATACTTGCAGGAATTAATATCATATCAATAATAATAGCATTTTTATTAAGCGATCTTGGTAATTTTCAGCTTATTATGCTCATCCTATTAAACTCGCTTATATTTAATTGGGTAGTTACATTCAGCCTTCGCTCTAAAGAACGCGAAAAACTTGCCTTACGAAATTTGTTTTTATAACATCCCATTCGTAGGTCGGCGTATATCCTCTTTTATTACTGGCGAGCTTATTTTTACTAATTTTGCACTCTTAATATATATTAATGAGGGTTGCAATAAATGGATTTGGCCGTATCGGGCGAATCTTCTTAAGATCAATATTAGCTAAAAAAGGCATACAGGTGGTCGCGGTAAACGACCTTACCGATACGCACACACTTGCACATTTATTTAAATATGACTCCGTGCACCGTGGATTTAAAGGTGATGTAACACATGATGAGCATAACCTTTATATAAATAATGAAAGAATAAAGGTTACGAAACAAGCCGATCCCGCGTTGTTGCCCTGGGCAGAGCTGGATATTGATATAGTAGTCGAGTCAACAGGGAAATTTATTAACGCCGACGGGGCATCAAAACACCTAAATGCAGGTGCTAAGCAGGTAATCATATCTGCACCACCTGCCGAAAAAGCAATTCCAACGGTAGTCTTAGGAGTTAACGACCATTTGATCGATCTCCGGTCGCCAATATTATCTAATGCTTCATGCACTACCAATAACGTAGCAGCAATGATAAAAATACTCGACGAGAACTGGGGAATAAAAGATGGTTACATCACCACAGTACACTCCATGACAGGCGATCAAAACCTGCATGATGCACCGCATAAAGATCTGCGTCGTGCCAGAGCAGCTTCAGCTTCCATAATACCCACTACCACAGGGGCTGCAAAGGCCATTACCAATATTTTTACTCATTTGGAAGGCAAACTCGGCGGTGCGGGCATTCGTGTACCGGTACTGAACGGATCGTTAACCGATTTCACCTGCAGCCTTGTACGGCAACCAACAGTTAATGAAATCAATCTTGCTTTCAAGGTCGCTGCCGAGGGAGCGATGAAAAATATTTTGGAATACACGGAAGATCCTATTGTATCTACCGATATTTTAGATAATACCCACAGTTGTATTTTTGATGCACAACTTACCTCTATTGTAGGAGGATTGGTAAAGGTGGTTGGCTGGTATGATAACGAAGTGGGTTACTCCAGCAGACTGGCCGATCTGGTAGAAAAAATAAGCTTATTACCGGCATGATAAAATTTATTTCTACTGAAGATACATTATCTATACGGAACGAGGTTTTACGCGAAGGCAGGCTCACACTTGATGAATGCCGTTTCCCTACAGATGATGTCCCTGGAAGTTTTCATTTGGGTTATTATGTTGATGACGAGCTTGCCTGCATAGCCTCTTTTTTCCCCAAACAATATGAGGGTTACGAGGGTGAGGGCTATCAGTTGCGTGGCATGGCAACTATTGAAAGGTATCGCGCTAAAGGAATAGGTAATAAACTGGTTAATTTCGCGATAACCTATTTAAGAGAAAAAAAGGTTAATTATTTATGGTGCAATGCGCGCAAAAAGGCCATGCCATTTTATATGAGCTTAGGCTTTGAAGTGATATCGCCGGAGTTTGAACTGAATGGTGTTGGGCCGCACCATGCCATGTATGTTAAAATACAGTGAAATTTTAACTCAGGTAAACACGTTTTTAACTTTACGGTTGGCGATTAAAATAAATTTAACCAATTTGCCATCAATCATAAAAATATTCCATAATAAAGATGAAAACTATAGATCAGATAAGTTTTAACGGTAAAAAAGCACTTGTACGTGTAGATTTTAATGTACCGTTAGACGAAGATTATAATATTACAGATGATAACCGTATGACCGCGGCTTTGCCAACCATTAAAAAGATTTTGGCTGATGGTGGCGCGGTGATATTAATGTCGCACCTGGGCAGGCCTAAAGATGGCCCTACAGATAAATTTTCTCTAAAACACGTTGTTCCGCATTTGTCAGATCTGTTGGGCCAGCAGGTGGAGTTTGCCGATGACTGCATAGGCGAGCAAGCGGTAGAAAAAGCCAAAGCGCTGGAATGCGGAGAAGTGCTGTTATTAGAGAATCTTCGTTTTTACAAACAGGAGGAAAAAGGGGATAAAGATTTCGCGGAAAAGCTATCCAAATTAGGGGATATTTACGTGAACGATGCTTTTGGCACCGCGCACCGCGCACATGCTTCGACTGCGGTAATTGCTCAGTTTTTCCCGGATGCCAAATATTTCGGTTATCTGATGGCAGCAGAATTGGAAAATGCCGAAAAAATATTGAACAATGCTCCAAAACCTTTTACTGCTATAATGGGTGGTTCAAAGGTATCTGACAAGATAGAATTGATTGAAAAATTGCTGGATAAGGTAGATAACCTGATCATTGGCGGCGGTATGGCTTACACCTTTGCCAAGGCTGATGGTGGCAATATAGGCGATTCATTGGTAGAAGCTGATAAACTTGATCTGGCTATCAGCCTGAAACAAAAAGCGAAAGATAAGGGCGTTAAATTATTATTGCCGGTAGATAATGTTATTGCAGATGCATTCAGCAATGATGCTAATACCGGTGTCGCTAAAACCGGCCAGATAAAAGACGGTTGGATGGGCCTGGATATTGGTCCGGACACTGTTGAGCTTTTCAGTAAAGTAGTGGAAGAATCTAAAACTATTTTATGGAACGGCCCTATGGGTGTTTTTGAAATGGAGAAGTTTTTAGTTGGAACTAAAGCCATTGCAGAAGCAGTAGCTAAAGCAACCGAAAATGGTGCATTTTCGTTAATTGGCGGTGGTGATTCTGCAGCGGCGGTTGCCAAATTCGGCATGACAGACGAGGTTAGCTATGTATCAACAGGTGGCGGTGCCTTGCTGGAATACATGGAAGGTAAAGAATTACCCGGAGTTAAAGCTATAAACGAATAAGTTTAAACGTAACATATTTGTATCAGCCCCGAATTTTCGGGGCTTTTTTATTTTATTATGTATTTTTAATGCTTTAATACAATCCTCATGAAAAGATCTCTCCTTATTATTTTTTGTTTGGTGTTTTCCACTTTAGGCTCATTTGCCCAAAGGGGTGGCGGAGATGCTGCGTATGTAAAAGAGCACTATACCAAATATGAGTACCAGATACCTATGCGCGATGGTAAAAAGCTGTTTACTTCGGTTTATGTACCCAGGGATCAGTCTAAAAAGTATCCTATTATGATGGACCGCACCTGCTACAGCGTTGGCCCCTATGGCGCGGATAAATATAAAGGCAGTTTAGGCCCTTCACCCGAGTTTTTGCACGACGGTTACATTTTTGTTTATCAGGATGTGCGCGGCCGATGGATGAGCGAAGGGATTTATGAGGAAATGACCCCCGAACTGGAAGTACATAAAACTAATAAGGATGTGGATGAAGGCACAGATACTTATGACACCATCGACTGGCTCATTAAAAATATACCAAACAATAACGGCAAGGTAGGCGTATGGGGAATATCCTATCCGGGTTTTTATACTACCACCGCTTTGTTAAGTCGCCATCCTGCTTTGGTTGCGGCATCGCCGCAGGCACCTATTGCCGACCTTTGGCGTGATGACGGCTGGCATAATGGCGCCTTCTTTTTAGTGGCCAATTTTGGGTTTTATCCGGGCTTTACCAACCGCCAGGATGATAAGCCCACACAGCGACGGGGAGGCAGGTTTAATCCCGGTACCGATGATGGTTATGATTTCTTTATGAAGATGGGGCCGATGAAAAATACTAACGATAAGTACTATAAAGATACCATACGCTTGTGGAATGAAATGATGGATCACCCGGATTATGACCAGCATTGGAAAGACAGGAATGTATTATACCACCTGCACGATATTAAAACCGCGGTACTGGTTACCGGCGGGTGGTACGATGCAGAAGATTTATACGGCGCCATAAATACTTATAAAACTTTAAAAAAGGAAAATCCTAAAACACCAATATACTTTGCTATGGGCCCATGGGTGCATGGCGGCTGGGCACGTGGTAACGGCGACCATTTAGGAGATGTGGATTTTGGCGGCCCCACCGGCCCATGGTACCGTGAGAATATTGAATTTAATTTCTTTAGCCATTATTTAAAAGGTACACCGCTTAAGGATGATCTGGCTCCGGTAAATACTTTTGAAACCGGCACTAATGAGTGGAAAAAATATAACACCTGGCCTCCAAAAGATGCTGAGGAAAAAAATCTTTACCTGTTGCCCGGCGGCAAATTATCTTTCACCGCGCCAACCGGCGCAGCAGACAGCTATACCGAGTATGTATCTGATCCGGCTAACCCGGTGCCTTTTCTTGATCACAAGAGCATGGATATGGATCGTGAATACATGACCGCCGATCAACGCTTTTTGGACGATCGTAAGGATGTGATCAGCTTTACCAGTGATGTGCTGGATAAGGACGTGACCATAGCTGGAAATATATGGGCCAATCTAAAAGTATCAACTACAGGTACCGATGCTGATTTTATTGTGAAAGTACTGGATGTTTATCCGGATACTGCAAGCAATAACCAATACACCGGCAAAGACGTAAAAATGGCGGGGTATGAGCAGATGGTACGCAGCGAACCTATCCGCGGCAAATACCGTAATGCTTTTGATAAACCAGAACCATTTGTACCGGGCAAGATTACTCCCGTAAACTGGGAGTTGCAGGATATATTGCATACCTTTAAAAAGGGGCACCGTATCATGGTACAGGTGCAAAGTAGTATGTTCCCGCTTATTGACCGCAACCCGCAAACCTTTACCGACATTATGAAGTGCGACGAAAGCGCGTTCAAAAAAGCGACACAACGGATATATACATCAAAAACTCATCCGAGCTTTTTGAAAGTCAGGGTGATGTAATGATAGTTATTTATTCAATAAAAAAGTGTTCTGTTCCGCTTGTGCATATACAAAAAACGGAACAAGCGGAACACTCTGATTTTGAATGTTTTGCATCTTTTATGACTTTGTAAACCAAAATGCAATATTATGTAAATAATTGATAGTCAGTTGCAAGCATGTTTATGTCACTGTTCCGCTTATTCCATTCTGGAACAGCAGTTTCATCATAAAACGTAGTTTAAAAACAATACATTTTCCTGCAAAATCTTATAGTAGTAAGGAGTTGTCGTCGCCGTTGTTTTAACCGGCGGAATGAAATATTAGTTTCCCGGCTTCAGCCAAATAGATTGATATATTATATTTAAATTATAATTGTCAATATTTAATCAGTATCGCCCCTGTCACATTTCAATTACAATTCTGCTTTTTAATAACAATAAAATACTATTTTAATAACTAAAGTTATTTTCTGTTAAAAAAAATATAAATTTATAGTGCAGAAAGTTGAAATTTCATTTCAGGCATTACACTATTTAATTTTTTATATCGATTGAAAACGATTACCCGCAGAGACTTTTTAGGTAAAGGAGCCATGCTGGCAGGGGGGGCTTATCCGGCTATGTTAGCTTTGGGTATGCTGCGTGCAGCGCCTGCACATGCTTTTGATCTGGCCGGTAGTGGCAACGGAAAGCACGTAATTATTTTAGGCGGAGGCCTAACCGGTATGACCAGCGCTTATGAACTTGCCAAACTGGGCTATAAATGCACCATACTGGAAGCTCGCCAGCGCGCCGGTGGCAGGTGCTGGAGCATCCGCAATGGGGCAACCAATATAGAAGCCGGACAACCGGGCCAAACAGGTGAAACTACGCAGAAGGCAAGTTTTGATGCGGGCTTGTACTTTAACGCAGGCCCGTCGCGCATACCGCATAATCACGAACTTTCGCTGCATTACTGTAAAGAACTTGGCATACCCATACAGGTGTACAATAATGTTAACGAAGGGGCTTATTATTTTGCGGAGGGTAACGGGCCTTTATCCAATAAAAAGATACGTGTGCGGGAGATACATAATGATATTAGGGGGTATATGTCGGAGTTATTGGCTAAAAGTATTGATCACTCCGCTTTAGATACCGGCCTTACTAAAGAGGATACCGAAAAAGTAATTGAATACCTGATGGCCGAAGGTGGTCTTGATCCTGATAAGTTATATAAGGCTTCGGCGAGGCGAGGGTATACCGAATATCCGGGAGCAGGGGATAAGCCCGGTAAAATAGCTGACGCGTACAAACTGGCAGATATTATTAACTCCGGTTTGATGGATCCGGATTTTTATAATGTGGCCGAGTACACCTATGAATTACAGATGACCATGTTTCAGGCAGTTGGCGGCATGGATCAGATTGCTATTGCTCTGGAGAAAAAAGTTGCTCCAATGCTTAAAATGGGTGCAGAGGTAACACAGATAACCAATTTGCCCGAGGGGGTTAAGATAACCTATAAAGATGCCTCTGGTATGCATGAACTGCAAGGCGACTTGTGTATCTGCACGCTTCCGTTGCCTGTGCTGAGTAATATTAACCAGAATTTTTCGGGTGAGGTAAGCAGGGCTATTGATTATATCAGCTATATGCAAACCGGCAAAATAGGGATGCAATTTAAGAGGAGATTTTGGGAGGAGGACGAGCACCTGTACGGAGGTATCACCCATACCAATAATGATCTTACCCAGATATTTTATCCGTCGAACGATTATCTCAGCAAAAAGGGCACATTAATAGGCTACTATAATTTTAATGAAAAGGCAGCACGTATCGGCGATCTGAGTTTTGCGGATCGCGAGAAATTCGCACTGGAAAAGGGCAGACTTATACATCCGCAATACGACAAGGAGTTTGAAAGTGCTTTTTCTATAAGCTGGCACAAAACAAAATACAACTTGGGGGGATGGGCGGTATACACTAATGATACCCGGAAGAATCAATACCCGGTATTATTAAAACCTGAAAAACAAGTTTATTTTGCCGGTGAGCATTTAACGTATTTAAACGCATGGATGGCAGGGGCATTTGAGTCGGCACGTAGTGTAGTTACCGCTATACATGCACGCGTAACAGATCAGCGGGTAACCTATCCGGCAACAGGAGCAACAAACAAATAACTAAACTTTAAACGATATGGCAAACTCAATTAACCGCAGAAACTGGATCAGATCCAGCGCTTTAATGGCCGGTGGCGTGGCCTTCTTCTCAGGCAGTATCAGCAAATTGGCTGCTATGCCTATAGTACGCCGCATTAATAATGCAACAAGCAAACGTATAACCGACCAAACGGTAATTTTGGATGCCCCTACGCCATTAAAGGCACGATTACTTGCTAATGAAAATCCTTTTGGCCCATCGGCGGCGGCAAAAAAAGCAATTGCCGATGCAATGGATACCAGTTATCAGTACGCTTTTTCGGCTATATCGCAGCTATCCGGTAAAATTGCCGAGTATGAGGGTGAAGGGATAAGCAAAAGGAATATCTTAATGGATGCGGGTTCATCGCCCTTATTATTAGCTGCCGCTATGCACTTTAGCAAGGGCGGTAAAAATATTATTACCGGCGATCCCTCTTATGACGATCTGCCGTCGCATGCGCAGCATTTTGAAGGCAAATGGGTAAAGGTGCCACTGACAGCTGATTACAAGCTTGACCTTGATGCAATGGAAGCCAAGATAGATGATAACGCCGGATTGGTTTACATCTGTAATCCCAATAACCCAACTGCCACGGTGGTTGATACTGCTAAACTGAAGGCTTTTTGTGAACGAGTATCTAAAAAGGTACCTGTATTTGTCGATGAAGCGTATATTGATTACCTGCCCGATCCTCAGGCCACCACATTGATCAGTGCGGTAAAAGCCGGGCAAAATGTGATAGTGGCACGCACCTTTTCAAAATTATATGGTTTTGCCGGACTGCGTTGCGGTTATATAGTGGGCCAGCCTGAGTTAGTACGAGCCCTGTCTGCTTACACATCAGGTGCTTTTGCAATATCGGCTACTACCGCTGCCGCGGCGATAGCCAGCTATCAGGAAAAACCCTATATGGAGGATGCCGTAAAGAAAATGGTGGCATCAAAAGAATATTTATATAGTGTATTAAAGAAGGAGGGCTATACTTACATCCCATCCTCGGCCAACTTTGTAATGTTCCCGCTTAAAATGGACGGGGGAAAATTTGTTGGCGAGATGATGAAGCGTGGTGTTGGTGTGCGTAGCTGGAAGATGAATAACCAGGATTGGTGCCGTGTAAGCATTGGCCGCATGGACGAAATGGAAGCCTTTGCTGAAGCATTTAAACAAATATCATAAAACTAACTATTAACACCGAAAGATAATCTGATGCGTAATTTATTTTTTACCGCTTGTTTTTTATTTATTACCGGCCTTTGCAATGCCCAGCAAACAACTTTTAACCCGCGCCCGCTTACATTGGCAGAGTATAATAAAGCACTTACTTATAGTATTGCCAATCTGGATAATGACACTTATGTTAAGTTTGATAATGCCTATGTACTTGACCGGTACGAGAACCGCAAACCCTATTTTATTACAGGTAGCGATGGTCTTAAGAAACGTATAGACCTGTATAAACTGGTTGCTAAAGATGGCATGCAGGAAATTGGCCTGATGGTTTTTTACACCAACGAAACGGGTAAAAAATATCAGGCATTGGTGCCCGATTTTACTGCCCCAGCCCCTGTATGGGAAAAATACTTTCAGGATATTGATGATATTAATAAAGTGGAGAAGAATTTTATCCTGAAGTTATCGTATGTGCTTTCAAAAGAGTTAAGTTTTCAGCAATACAAGGTGCTCAACAGCGGTAAGGATATGAAAGAAGAGTCGGCTACCTATGGCAACGATATCTGTTTCCCGGGTGATGAAATGGTGACCATGGCAGGCGGTACAAAAAAGCAACTAAAAAATATTAAAGCAGGCGACCAGGTGATAACGGTTGATCCGGCTACCAACAAACCATCGGTTATAAAGGTTAAGGAGCTTACAGTACACGCTGCAAAAAATTACGCGCTTACTCAATTAGTATTAATTGCAGTGGATGAACAGGAAACTGCCGAAGGACTAAATGTTAAGCTAAATGCAAAGGTGCTTAAGGCCACGCCTAACCATCCGATGTTAACCCGGGAAGGAAACTTTAAGATAGGAGATATAGCTTTAGGTCAGCAGGTAATATGCCTGAACGATAAAACAGGTAAATACGAAACATACAGTGTGCTACAAAAACATGAATTTGCAGGCGGTATTCAGAACGTATATAATATTGTAGCTGATAGCGGCAGCACTTTGTTACTTAATGGGGTAATGGTAATGCAGAAATAGCAGTAGGTAAAGTCTAATGATATGAACAAATTAAAGCACTGTTATGATGAAGTAGCAGAAGAGTATATGGCTCGTTTTGGCGATGAACTGAACGGGAAACATCTGGACCGTATATTGCTTGCAGCTTTTGCCTCTGAAAATGGCGATAAAGGACGACTTATTGATCTTGGCTGCGGCCCCGGGCAAACAACGGCTTATCTGTATGAAAAAGGAGTTGTAGATATCATTGGTACAGACCTTTCGCCAATTATGGTAGCTAAAGCAACGCAATTACACACGCATCTTAAATTTGAAGTGGCCGATATGACTGCACTGCCCTATACCGATAGTGTATTTGGCAGTGCAATAGCTTTTTACTCTATTGTGCATTTTTACGAAGAGAAATTAAAAACTGCTTTTAAGGAAATATACCGGGTGTTAAAATCCGGGGCCGATCTGCTTTTGTCTTTTCACATTGGCGAAGAACCCATTCATTACGATAACTTTTTAGGTAAGGAGGTGGATATCGATTTTTATTTCTGGCAAACTGATAGTGTTGTTACAACAGCCAAAGAAGCTGGCTTTGCTATAGTAGATGTTATAGAAAGAAAACCCTATGAGGGTATAGAATATCCGTCTCAGCGGACTTATTTATGGCTAAGAAAAGGAAAGTAATGGTGCGTTTGGTAAATAATAGAATTTAACCAGCCTTTTGCTGATTGCCGGATTCTTGTCTTAATTCCTGTAATTGTAATTCGTATGCACGCATGCGGGCATGCAGAATATCTACTTCAGTACGCAGCATCTGTATCTCGGTAATGAGTTTGGCTGATTCAGGTTTGTTTATCTTCTTTTCTCCGGTACCTAAAATAAGCCATTCAGGAGAGTATTTTAGCTGAAAGCAAAGCTTACGGATAAGATAGTAACTGATGTCCTGTTTTTTATTAATAACCTTGCTGATAAATCCCTGGTCGACCCCAATAGCGTTAGCGAGTGCAAGCTGACCGCCATGCTCAGTAACTATAACCTTTATCCGCTTTACAACTGCATCGTCTGACATATATGCCTGCAATTATAAACATTTTTGTGATAGTTCAAAACGTTAGCGGAAATTCGTTGAAATTGCGGGTAGTTTGTTTAACTGATTATTTACAAGTTTTGCGTACATCCACATAAGTACTTGTCAAAGCGGATTTGAAAAATAAGGACGCATGGGCATCAAAATTTGCGGTATCATCCATAGTAGTATAAAAGCTACGGCTGCCTGTATTGCTTAGTCTTTGTTCAATTTCAGGATGCCGCTGCAAGTAATCTACCAGACTGGCAGCAACTATATCTCCCTGCGCTACTACTTTAATGTGCCGGGGCAGATGGGCTTTTATTTTTTCTATAAGGAGCGGGTAATGGGTACAAGCCAGTAATATGGTATCTATATCAGGTGACTGGGACATTAATTCATCAAGATAAAGTTGTACATAGTAGTCGGCGCCAGGTTTGTTGTATTCGCCGCTCTCAATAAGCGGAACCCACAGGGGGCAGGCTTGCTGGTAAACTTTAAGTTCCGGAAAAAAATGTGCTATCTCGATAGGATAGGAGTCGGATTGTACAGTTCCGGTTGTACCCAATACGCCAATCTTGTTCGATTGCGTATAGTTGCCAATTACTTCAGCTGTAGGACGTATTACACCCAATACTCTTTTATTGGCGTTTTGTACAGGCAGGTCTTGCTGTTGTATGGTACGTAATGCTTTAGCCGAGGCAGTATTGCAGGCGAGTATAACCAGCGGGCAGCCTTGCTCAAACATCCATTGCACACATTCCCATGTATATTGGTGTATGGTACTGAATGACCTGTTACCGTAAGGCGCACGGCCATTATCACCCAGATAGATATAATCATAACCAGGTAATTGTTCCATAATAGAACGAAAAACGGTAAGTCCGCCAATCCCTGAATCAAATACTCCTATTGGGTTTCCTGATGACATATTAACAAAAATAAAAAAGCGCCCTGTAATAAGGACGCTTTTTAAATAATTAAGATGATTTAAATTACTTTAAGCCTAACTTTGCTTTTACAGCTTCCAGCATATCATCACCCGGAGGCGATACGATCAAATCTGTTTGTGCTGAATTTAAAACATAGGTATAACCTTTTTCTTTAGCAACAGTAGCAATAGCTCCACGCGCTTTGTCAATTAAAGGTTTGGTTAATTCATTGCCTTTTGCTTCAACTTTTTGCTGGGCCTGAGTTTTGTAATCTTCAAAGCGTTTGCTCAGATCCTGTAGTTCATTCTCTTTAGAAGTACGTACAGCATCTGTCATGCTTGCTTTTTTATCCTGATACTCCTGGCTTTTTGTTTGCAATTCGTTGTTCATTGAAGTAAGTTCATCAATGAATGTTTTTTTGTAAGCATCAAGTTGTGTATTTAGCGTTTTAGCCTCAGGCATAAGGCTAACTAACTGATCGAAATTAATATACCCAATTTTGGTTTGCGCCTGGGCAAAGTTGCCTGCAAATAACATAACTGCTGCAAATAACGCAACTTTAAATAGTTTTTTCATTTTCCCTTTTCTGTGTTTAATAATAGTTGTCTTTATTTAATTTTTAATTTTTTAGTTGGCAAGTACCCCTGGTTTTAATCCTAAACGGGTTATTACCTCATTACTTTTATCATAGCGAGGGTTAGCATATAGCATTATCACCTCACTGTTCTTGTCAAATATCATATCCAGGTTTTCACTTTCGGCTACGGCCTGTACAGCTTTAGATACTTTATCCTGAATAGGTTTAATCAGTTCAGTACTCTTTTTCGCTAAATCGCCATCCGGCCCGAATCTTTGACGTTGCAGATCTTTTGCTGCCTTTTCCTTTTGAACTATCTCTGCTTCGCGGCGTTTACGCATGTCAGCTGTCATTAAAACCTGATCGGCCTGGTATGATTTATAAAGCCTGTCAACTTCCTGAAACTGCCCGTCAACCTCTTTTTGCCACTGATCCGACAGGGATGCCAGTTGTTTTTGCGATGACGCATACTCAGGCATATGTTTTAATATTAAATCAGAATCAACATAAGCAAAACGTTGTGCCCATGCGCCCGTGAACGCTGCAAACGTAAAAAAAATTATTAAAATTACCTTCTTCATAAATTTCTTTAAAAATTAATTAAATCCGCCGCTTAAACTTTGTGAAATTGTAAAATGGAAATGTCCTTTGTTTGCATCGGGCTGGCCCGGTATCGCATCAAAGCCGTAACCATAATCAAGTCCAAGCAAACCAAATATCGGTAAAAATATTCGTGCACCAACACCTACCGATCGTTTTACGTTAAACGGACTAAACTTATTTATATTATCCCAAACGTTACCACCTTCAGCAAAACCCAGTAAATATATAGTTGCCGACTGGCCTGTAATAACCGGGTGCCTCAACTCAAAAGTGTATTTGTTGTAGATAGCATTACCCTGGTTAGTGTTAGCATTAAGGTTGGAACCCTCCGGCACGATGGAGAAATTCTCATAACCCCTTAAGCCAATAATATCTGTACCCTGTAAAAACTGATAACTTTGCATACCGTCACCGCCCAACTTAAATCTTTCGAAGGGCGACGGGCCAACATTTTTACTATACTGACCCAAAAAGCCGAAGCGAGCCTGAGACATAAGCACTAACTTGCCTGTTATGCGAGTAAACCATTGCGCGTCAAATTTAATTTTATAGTACTCAACAAAATGGTAGCGCTCTTCGGGAGTGGCTATTTTATAATTGATGCTATTGAATAAAGAGTACGGTGGTGTACCCTGAAGTGTTAACTTAATGTTTGAACCCATTGTTGGATACAACGGAAAGTCGACAGAGTTACGGCTAAGTTCCTGTGTTAACTTAATATTGTATGATGTACCATTATTAAATAAGTAGCCTGGATAATTATCCAGATAATAATGGTCGAAGTTTAAGGAATAATTTAGCTGGAAGTAATTATCCGGCCAGTTCAATTTTTTACCCAAGGTTACTCCAATACCGTTGATGCGCAGGTTATTATAGTTAGGACTGCTTTTTGGGTAGTATTGCCCTGTGGAACTACCCTGTGTATAGGCGGATAACGCGAAATAAATAGGTTTTTTACCACCTAACCATGGCTCAGAGAAGGTGAAGGAGAAATTTTGATAAGTCCGTCCGCTTGATTGACCTCTTAAGCTTAGCTTTTGACCGTCGCCTTTGGGTAAAGGCCTGTAGGCTTTAAGGTTGAAAATATTACGTAGCGAGAAGTTGTTGAATGTTAAGCCTAACGTACCTACTAACTGTCCACCACCAAAACCACCTGAAAGTTCTATCTGATCCGAAGGTTTTTCAACTACATTGTATACCAGGTCAACCGTACCATCTGCCGGGTTTATATTAGTTGGCCTCGGGTCTATCTTCTGCTCGTCAAAATTACCTAACTGGCCTATTTCACGTGCACTTCGTATCAATAATTCCTTGTTGAATTTTTGTCCGGGTTTGGTACGTATCTCGCGGCGTACTACCTTGTCATTAGTAACATCGTTACCTTTAAGTACAACACGGTTTATAGTGTACTGCGGACCTTCGTATATTCTGATGTCAATATCAACGGTATCATTATAAATACGGGTTTGTACAGGGTTTGCATCAATAGTTAAATACCCATTGTTTAGATAAAGGGATAAAACATCGTCGTTGTTAGGTGTAGGCCCTGTTAAACGTTTATTTAGTTCCTCTTCGCTAAATACCTGGCCTTTTTCGATCTGTAGAATGCGTGTAAGCAGCTCCGATGGGTAACGTGCATTACCTGAGAATTTTATATTACCAAAGTAATATTTATGCCCCTCATACAGGTTGATCTTTACATCAACTGTATTAGCATCGTGTTTGGTAACTGTATCACTTATGATCTCAGCATCGCGATAGCCTTTGTTCTGCATTTTTTGTATCAGGGTTATCTTATCTTCCTCATACTTATCGCGTTTGAATTTTTTTGAACCGAAGATATTGTAGAATTTACGTTCACGTGTTTTTTTGAGATATTTACGCAGTTTGCTATCCGAGAAGTCCTTATTGCCTTCAAAAGTAACGCTGTTTATCATTACCTTTTTATGCTTGTTAACCGCTATATCGAGTATTACACTATTAGGATCGCCAGGGTCCTTGGTTTGTTTAATATCAACAGTAGTGTTTAGGTACCCTTTTTCCTGAAAATGTTTTTTGATAATAGCTGTTGTTGTGCTCAGTAAATTCTCGTTTACAATTTTACCGGTTTTATCGTTCAGCTTTTTAGAAACATCTTCTATTTCTCCTTTGCGTAATCCGGTAAGGTGCAGCCTTGAAAGACGGGGCCTTTCAACCACGTTTATATTGAGATAAACAGTATCCTGGCTTATTTTAGTAACGTTAAGTTGCACATCATCAAAAAGGCCCTGTTTATACAGGTCTTTTATAACATTAGCGCTTTGCTCACCCGGCAGGTTTATGGTATTGCCCACCTGTAGTTTTGATATCTGTAATAATATGTCATTGTCCAGATATTTAGCACCGGTTATGGTTACTCCACCAATAATATAATCTTTAGGATTAAGATAACTTAGGGTATCGGCAGGCGATTTTGTTAATCCAGTACGGGGCAAAC
This sequence comes from Mucilaginibacter segetis, assembly GCF_016522075.1. GTDB lineage: Bacteria > Bacteroidota > Bacteroidia > Sphingobacteriales > Sphingobacteriaceae > Mucilaginibacter > Mucilaginibacter segetis. The sequence goes on from NZ_JAEHFW010000001.1 coordinate 606,025, forward strand.
CCGAAACCTGGGCTAATGCAGCGGTACTTATAACTGAGAATATAATAGCAAAAAAAACTTTATTCATTCGAATATTTTAGTGGGCTAAAAATAATTTATACAGTTGTTAATTTTTGTTAAAAGTGAAAATTTAGTTTACCTGCTCGCTTGTTTTACCAAATCTGCGTTCTCTTTTCTGATAATCAAGTATAGCTTCGTACAAGTCTTCTCGCCTAAAATCAGGCCACAGTTTAGCTGTAAAATACAATTCAGCATAGGCTATTTGCCAAAGCAGGTAATTACTGATGCGGTACTCACCACTTGTTCTGATCAACAGCTCGGGGTTAGGCATACCGCTGGTATATAAATTATCTTCAAACATTTTTTCGGTGATATCATCTGGCTGTATCTGGCCGTTTTGCACCTTAAAGGCCAGGTTTTTTGCCGCCTGTACCATCTCGTTACGTGAACTGTAGCTTAAAGCGAGTGTAAGTACCAACCCGGTATTATTGGCGGTTCTGCTGATAGCGTTGTCAAGTTCGCGATGGCATTTGCCAGGTAACATAGCCAGATCGCCGATAGCATTTAAACGCACGTTGTTTTGCATTAACTTATCAATCTCTTTATTTATAGTACTGATAAGCAGCTCCATTATCGCGGTAACTTCAAATTTAGGGCGGTTCCAGTTTTCTGCACTGAAAGTATAAAGCGTTAAATACTCAACACCAAGCTCACCTGCACCTTCCACCACATCGCGTACTGATAGTACTCCGTTATGATGGCCAAATACTCTTAATTTGCCTTTTCCTTTTGCCCAACGGCCGTTACCATCCATAATAACCGCAATGTGGCGTGGCAATTTTTGCAAATCAATCTGATCCTTATAACTCATTTTTATGGTGGTTTTAACAGCCAGCGCGTGGCCGTTAAATACTTTGCCGGTTATATTTTTTTTGTTTGGGCAAAGCTTTCAATTACTTATGCTGATTTTTTTTCAGGTGACAAAGGTAAAACTTACTTTGTATAATTTTAGTATGCAGCAAAAAGAAATAAAATACCGGTTTGCGGTATTAATAATGTGGCACTGCAGTTGTTAACTTGTTTATGGGAATTTTTATCAAAAAAAGCGCCTTAACTTTTGGCTAAGGCGCTGCAATATAAAAATTAACCTCAATATAGCTGTTTGGCTTTTAGCAGACTAATGTCTTGCTGAGCAATATCCGCTATGGCATATTGCTGCACATCGGTTATTTTCATTTCGTCGAGGGTGTTTACCAGGTTGCCGTAAACCGAGCTTTCGGCTGGTTTAATGATCATTATCATTGATTTACCTGTAGCTGCCATTACTTTTTTACGTGTTTCGGTAATTGCACGGCGTAAGCCAAATCTGCCAAAATCGGTAATCGTAGCTGCTATTAAAGGCTTGGTGGCCATCCCCAAATACCAAACTGCCTGATTGTTTTTGCCCAGACAAATGGTCATGGTGCGAGACTGTGGCACCGGCTCATTAATATCACCAACCGGCATAGCTACGTCCATTGCCTTTGGTTTGGTGAGTGTAGTTGTAAGCATAAAAAAAGTGATGAGCAAAAAGGCAAGGTCAACCATAGCGGTAAGATCAACCCGTAAATTTTGCTTTTTTGAACGCAGCTTTTTGCCGACTTTTTCGGGGGAGGTGTTTAATTCAGCCATAATATTTAGTTTTAGGTGAACATTTTATTATTTAACGAATAAAGTTAAATAATTGTTTACTAAAACAGAATATTATTTCATGCTTTATTATCAATACAAAATTATATTTTAATACATCGTATAGTCGAATTTATATTATCGCCCTTCAAAATAACATTTTTGCGTTACAAAGGTGTACGATAAGGTAAATCCGAAGAACATATAGGTGTCGTGGGGTTTAAGGTCGCCCCGTTGTGAGCCCGGTGAACCAATATTAACGCCATTGTTGCGCTCCCCTGAACGATCAGACAGTACATATGACATATAATTAGGTAGTTCTGCCTGCGTATGATAAATTCCGCTTACATCGTCAAGGTAATCTGTACGGCTATAACGATATCCCAAATCAGCAGCCACTGTCCATTTACCACCAAAATTATATTTAAAACCTGCTCCATAGGGAATAACCAGCGTGCTGTTGGAATAAGGTTTCGGCTGCCCCTCGGTTCTTAAGTTACGTAACGATATGATGGCGTTCCCATAAACTGTTCGGGGTGCAAAGGCAGTAATTCCAATACCTGCGTAAACATACGGAGTGTATTTATTACGCCCCGCATCCGGTATGAATTTTATAAAATTGAACTCCCCCAACAGACCCAATTCTTTTAACGGTGTATGAAAACTTAAATTTCTATCGCGTATTTGCTGACTGTTTGAGTTGCTATCGGCAGCGGATATTTTGCCATAGGTGTAATTTAACTTGGCAGAGATATAGCCGTTAAAGTTTCGCTTTAAAAATATCCCTGCGCTGCCACCACTCAGCTTTACAGGATTATTTGTATTCAGATCACCAATATAGCCACTACCACCCAACGCACCGCCAATTTCCCACGTTTGTGCCATTGTATCAACATAACTCAATAAAAATACGACAAGTGTAAAAATTTTTAGCATTCAAGATATATTAGTAGTTACGTGCATCAAGCCCCCATAACAACTTAGTACGCAGTGTTGACAGGTAGCTCTCATTATTTAAACGAATAAGATTAAGTGTAAAACCCGCTTTATATACCGTAAACGAAATAGACTTATCAATTACAGCTGTACGACTATCGCAAGTTACCAGGTAATTGGTACCACGACTTTCTACTTCAAAAGCCAGCGTACTGGTATCTGGCAACACTATGGGCCTTACATTTAAGTTGTGTGGAGATACGGGCGTTAAGGCGATGCTGTTTGACTGCGGAAAGATTATAGGTCCTCCACAGCTTAGCGAATAGGCTGTTGAACCCGTTGATGTTGATATAATTATGCCATCGCCCCAATAAGAGTTTAAGAATTCGCCATTTAAAGTAACATGGGTGGTTATCATGGCGGCGTCATCACGCTTGTGAATGGTGACATCATTTAGTGCAAAGTTATCGTCACCAAATATTTTTTGGTCTGAATCTATTACCAACAGTTCGCGGCAATCAAGCGTGTATTCTTTATTTACTACTGCGTGTATGGCAGCAGCTATGTCGTTTTTGTTTATACTGGCTAAAAAGCCCAGCCTGCCAAAATTTATACCTACTACAGGTACGCCGCTATCGCGGATGAGGGTTACCATATCCAGCAAGGTACCGTCGCCGCCAATAGTTAAAAATATATCTATCAGATCTTTTATGGGTTCGGTACAGTTAAGTACTTTAAAGGCAGAGGTATCAATGTTACCTTGTAAATAATCATTTAGCTGATAGTGTATATAAATGTCAACGTTGTGCTGCATCAAGCTGTCAAATACCTGCCGTATATACGGAAATACTGACGCATCATTAAACTGCCTGCCGTAAACTGCTATCCTCATGGTTTATCTGTAAGCTAATATCCAATTTATATGTAAGGTAAGTATTGATAAAATTAAATAACCGCCAAACTTTAACATCCAATTAATTTTTACGCTAAAAATAGAAAGTGTTTTTGCCTATTGCTTATTTTTAGTATTAAACAGTTAGTTTAAAAGCTCTTGCGGGGTTATTTCATTGCTGAGCAAATGGCCAAAAATATCCCATCGTTTTTCCGGTGTATTACCTCCGTTTTTTTCAACGTAACGTTTTACCAGATCCTGCCCGTAGTTATAGTTAATAACGTAGCTACGATATTTTTTTATAAAGCTGATGGACTTTTCAGCCGTTTCATTATTCATGAGGCAGTATTTTTTTAAATATGCTTTGGTTTTGCTTTCGCTCATGTTGCCATTAATAAGCGCTCGTGCGGCCTCGTTACGGGCATAGTTAAGTTTGCCCTTTATGGCAAGGGCTTTAAAATACAGATCGATGCCGGCAGTATCAAGTCCTGCCATTGGCAGTAATACGCTTTTGGTAAAATTTACCTTGTCCTTACCCGGAAAAGCCACCTCGATGCCATAATTGGCACTACCCTCGGCAATAAAAGATTGCGGACTGAATAGTGGATATAATGATACTTCTACCCAACCTTTGTCGTGATATAGATTTTTCTCCAGTAAAGTATTATAAACATGGTGGCCGGGATAACTCTCGTGACTGCCTACATCAATGGCGCGGTCAATAAATATTTTGTTATCTGTATTAATTTGTACCAGGCTTTGATATTTGCCCTTATACCAGTTATAGCCCGACCACGGTTTATCTGTAACTTCTTCCAGTTTAAAGCTTTCCGTAGATGGTAGCTTGTAATGTGCCAGTGTGCGTTTTCGTGCCTCGGCAATTGCGACTCGCATTACGGTGTCAATTTTATCTTTAGGGATCACAAATTGATCAGCCAGTTTCTGGAATCGAGCGTTAATATCGCCCTTACCCGGCAGCAGGCTATCCAACTGGTTTAACTGAGTATCAAAAAAATCTTCGGTGTACTCGGGCGCAGTCAGGCCAAACAACTCTCGGGCTTCTTCATCAAACGAGCGGTATTCGCCGGAGTATATTCTTATACGGCGGCCAAACGCGATTAACTGGTTGTACATCCAATTGGCACGAATACGGTTACTATCCACCTGTGCCGAACCGGCAACCAGTTTTATATCATTCATTAAACTGTTAACTGATGCCAGCAGGCTATCCTTTGGGAAATCCTTTAAAGGTTCTTGTTTGGGTTTTAGTGAATCGGGGCCATAGTAAGCATCCACAAAATCAGGATCGTATTGCCCAATGGTAAGCCCTAATCTCACATATTCCTCTGCCATTTGGTTGAGTTTTTTGGTCTCGGGTTTGTCAGCGTTTCTCTGACACGATAATATAAACAGAACAGTTGCAAGCAGTAAAAACAGCTTTTTCATAATAAAACAATATATATTGGTAGATGCTGCAAAGCTAACAAAACCTGCTTGCAGACGGGTAAGTGGGCTTGTTTTTAATAACCTTAGTAATAAAGCCCACTTACATTAATTATTATAATGCATAACTATAATTGATGCTGGATGTTTTATTATAGCTTCCAAACAGAACACAAACGTTATAGCAACAATATTTTTACAAACTATAAGTTTATAATATAAACACTGTTTTTTCATCATGAAAACACTGCCTGTAAGCCGATTTTGGACATTTGTGGTAAAATACTCGCGCTTATCATTTTTAATAAAATGGTTTAACCGTTAGGGTTGTGCGAGTAATATTTACAGTCATTATCTACATTTAATTAACTTAGATTTTTTTAAAATATGAAAGTAAAGTTCGTCAACTTTTTAGTTGCAGGTACTATATGTGCCGCAATAACTGCTTTTACAGCAGATTCGTTAAAAAACTCAAATTCCCCAACAGATCCGCCTGCGAAATTCATTGATCCGGCTAATATGGATCTGTCTATTAAACCGGGGGATGATTTTTTTGACTATGCTAACGGTAACTGGATAAAAGAAAATGCCATACCGGCAAAGGAAACCCGTTGGGGGAGCTTTAATATACTGAGGCAAAATAATACCGACAAATTGCTTAAACTGCTTGCTGAAGTAAGTAAAAATCCGGGGCAGCCCAAAGGCAGCCTGAAGCAACGTGTAGGCGACCTGTATGCCAGTGGTATGGACAGTCTCACAATTGAAAAGCTTGGGTACACACCTATAGTGCCTGATCTGAAACGCATTGATAATATTACCGACCTTAACGGGGTGATCAATGAATTGGTTTATGAACGTGTGAATGGTATAGGTGGGCCATTATTTGGTTTTGGAGTAGGGCAGGATTCAAAGCATGTAGATAAATATATTGTAGAATTAAGGCAAGGCGGCACCAGTTTACCTGACAGAGATTATTATTTAAAGGATGACGCACGTACAAAAAAGATACAAAGCGCCTTTAAAACATATATTACCAAACTATTTACCCTTACGGGCACCAGCGCAGATGTTGCCGATAAAAATGCGAACACTATTTTCGATATAGAAACTGCATTGGCAAAGTCGCAAATGAGCCGTGTAGCCATGCGCGATCCAAATGTTACCTATAATAAGTTCTCAGTAGCTGATTTTAGTAAAACCACTCCTCATTTGAATTGGTCAAAATTGTTACCAATGTTAAAGGTGAACGGACAGGATACTTTATTAGTAGCACAGCCTCAGTTTTTTAAAGATGTTGATGCTATGTTAACTTCTACCTCTGTCAGTGACTGGAAAACCTATTTAAAATGGAATATTTTAAGAGGCGCCGCATCAGAATTAAGCTCGCCTTTTGTTGATGCGAGCTTTGCTTACAGTAGTGTGCTTAGCGGTCAAAAGGTACAAACTCCACGTAACGAACGTATGAGCAGCCTGGTTGACAGGAGCCTGGGTGAGCTTTTAGGCCAGTTATATGTAGAAAAGTATTTTACACCTGCAGCAAAAAAATATATGGTTGGTTTGGTTAATAACTTAAAGGTAACCCTGGGCGATCGTATAAAAAGATTGGATTGGATGAGCGACGCTACAAAGGCACGTGCACTTAAAAAATTAAATGCCTTTACCGTAAAGATAGGTTATCCTGATAAATGGGAAACCTACAAAGGTGTGGTGATCAATCGTGATGATTACGAAGGTAACTTACAGCGTATAAGTAAATGGCGGTATAACTTTATGGTAAGCCGCTTAGGTAAGCCGGTTGATAAAACCCGCTGGGGAATGACACCGCCAACTGTTAACGCTTATTACAATCCTACCAATAACGAGATAGTTTTCCCTGCGGGTATACTACAGTTCCCTTTCTTTGATTTTGGTGCTGATGATGCCGTAAATTATGGAGGGATCGGTGCAGTTATCGGTCACGAAATGACCCACGGTTTTGACGATCAGGGCCGCCAATATGATGCGGACGGAACCCTGCGCGACTGGTGGACAAAAGAAGATGCCGATAAATTTAAAGTTCGTGCCGATAAAGTGGTTGCCCAGTATAATGCTTTTACTGTTTTAGATACTATACATGTTAATGGTAAGTTGACCCTTGGCGAAAACCTTGCAGATTTGGGTGGACTGAATGTTGCGTACGAAGCATTCAAAAAAACGAAAGAGGGTCAATCTAATACAAAGATAGATGGGTTTACGCCAGACCAGCGTTTCTTTTTATCATGGGCGCAGGTATGGCGCGGTTCACAAAGGCCCGAAGCTGCGGCACAGCGTATATTAACTGATCCGCACTCGCCCGAAAAATATCGTACCAACGCGCCGCTTACTAATATAGATGCATGGTATAATGCATTTAATATTAAACCCGGCGATGCCATGTACAAAAAACCTGAAGACAGGATAAAAGTGTGGTAATACGGTAGTAAAATTGATAATATTACAACAAGGCCCGCTAAAAGCGGGCCTTGTTGTTTGTAATTGATTGTTGCCTTTGTGTTTAAAAAACAACTACCAAACAAGTCAACTATCCCAACCATTTATTAAGTTTGCAGGCAAAGCAAAACGCCCTTGAATTTTTATATCACATATTTTATAATAGCAGCAGGCTTATTTGCTTTTGTGGGGATATTTACCCTTGCAGGAGTTTACGCCGAGCGTAAAATAAGCGCGTTTATCCAGAATCGGCTGGGGCCTACCGAAACCGGTAAATTTGGTACGTTGCAAACTTTTGCTGATATTTTAAAATTACTGCAAAAAGAGATCATTGTTCCGGCTGCGGCAGATAAAATACTGTTCCTGCTGGCCCCGGGTATCATATTTGTGGCGGTTTATCTGGGCTTTGCCGCGCTGCCGTGGGCTCCCGGCTTAATACCGTCAAATATTAATATTGGCCTGTATTATATCTTTGCCATTATCTCTATTGAAACTTTAGGCATATTAATGGCCGGCTGGGGTTCAAACAATAAATATTCCATATTAGGAGCTATGCGCTCCGCCGCGCAGATCATCTCTTATGAGATACCTGCCGGGTTCGCGCTAATAGCTGTTGTAATGATAGCACAAACACTTAATCTGCAGGATATAGCCTTGCAGCAGGGCATACTATCAACCGAAAAAATAAAGTTCCTGGGCCTGGCAGATGTGACATCAGCAGGAGGCATACTGGCATGGAATATATTTCAGGCACCGCATTTATTGATAGCTTTTGTTATTTACTTTATAGCTTCACTGGCGGAGAGTAATCGTGCACCCTTCGATATACCCGAAGCGGAATCCGAATTGGTGGCGGGTTTCCATACCGAATTTACCGGGCCACAGTTTGCCCTGGTTTTTTTGGCAGAGTACTCCATGATGTTTTTGGTGAGTATGGTAGGGGTAATATTATTTTTAGGTGCATGGAATACACCATTGCCAAATATAGGTTCGGTACATTTGGCTACCTGGACTACAGGGGCCGTTTGGGGCGTAATTTGGATATTGCTTAAAACCCTTGGGCTTGTTGCTGTACAAATGTGGATACGCTGGACACTACCGCGTCTCCGTGTTGACCAGTTAATGAATTTATGCTGGAAAGTGTTAACCCCGCTGGCTTTTGCCTGTATGCTCATATCCGGCGTATGGCGTTTGTGGGTGATGTAAGGCGGTAGTGAGAGTTAAAGGTTGAAAGTCAGGGTTGAAGTGTAATTGTAATATATTTTTGAAAAATTCTGAAAAATTCAGGTTCAGACAATAGTAAATGTTTAAAAACGCGATAAATGGTTTAACTACGGCATGGCGGGGGCTTACCCTCACCATAAAGCATCTTTTTACCTCAAATGCTAAGCGTGAGATAATACCAATTACCGACGACAACTATTTTAAACAACAACAAAACACTAATACCATACAGTATCCTAAACAGCAATTGCCCGTGCCCGAAGTAGGCCGGTACCAGCTGGATGTGGAGATTGATGATTGCATAGTTTGTGATCTGTGCGCTAAAATATGTCCTGTTAGTTGCATTGATATTGAGTCCATAAAATCTACAGAAGGCAGTATAGGTGAAACATCCGACGGGTCGAAGAAACTGCTATATGCCGCTAAGTTTGATATTGATATGGCCAAGTGCATGTACTGCGGGCTTTGCACCATTGTTTGCCCGACGGAGTGTATTGTAATGACCAACCAATATGACCGTACGGTGTTTGAACTGAAGGATCTGAACTACGAGTTTTCGGATATGAAGCCAGAGGATGCCGCTGAAAAACGACGCTTACTGGAGCAACAGCAAGCCGAAAAACAGGCCGCCAAATTAGCCGCGCTAAAGGCAAAGGAGGAGGGGAAATAGTATGGTGCAGGTAATGTTTTATGTGATGAGTTTTGTTACGCTCGGTTCCGCATTTATAGTCGCGGCGGGCAAAAACCTGGTGCGCAGTATATTCATGTTCTTTATTACCTTGTTTGGGCTTGCCGGTCTGTATGTACTGGCCCTTGCCGATTTTGTGGCCGTTACGCAGGTGGTTATTTATGTAGGTGGTATTTTGGTGTTGATCTTATTCGCGTTTATGCTATCGGGCAAGCAGGCACTGGCCGCGTTAGACCAGCAAAAAAGTAAATTCATCAGCCTGAAAAATTTTCCTGCCTTTATACTTGCCGGTTTATTTTTAGTGGTGATGCTTAATATAATACTTAAAGCCAATGCTCCCGGTTTACAATGGATACAGGATGCAAAGTCCGGCCATAATATTATCCCCGTTAATGAATCAATGGTGAACAACATCGGCATCAATTTAATGACGAGGTATCTGCTGCCTTTTGAAGTTATCTCGGTTTTACTGATGCTTGCGCTGGTAGGTGCGGCTCATCTGGCACGTAAGGAGGAAAAGGTATGATAACACTTACGCATTTTATGGTTGTGAGCGCGGGACTGTTTTGCATAGGGCTGTTCATCATCGTATCAAAAAAGAATGCCATTCAGGTTTTACTGGGTATTGAATTAATGCTGAACGCCGCTATACTTAATATGGTAGCCTTTAGCCGTTATGACAGGGTAAACAACGGCGGACAAATGTTCGCGCTGTTTGCGATAGTATTAGCTGCGGCAACTACGGCTGTGGCATTAGCCATTATATTAAATGTATACCGCCGCTATAAAACTATAAACCCCGATGAAATTAATCAGTTAAAAGATCAGTAATTGAATCAACCGTTATCACATACCGACGCTCAAACCGTAACGCTCGCTTTAATAGCAGTGTTGTTGCCTTTTGCTGCCTTTGTGATTAACTTTTTGGTATTGGGCAAAAGCAAAGCCACGGGATGGGTATCTACTTTGGCCATTTTAGCGAGTGCTGTACTGGGTATTACCGTTTTTTTTAAAGTGTGGGATAAGCAGGTTATGCATGTGCAGTATCTGTGGTTTACCATAGGTACTACCAAACTGTATGCGGGTGTATTGCTTAACAATCTTTCAGTGCTGCTGTTAGCACTGGTGTCCGTCATCGCGCTGCCGGTACATATTTATTCCACCGCCTATATGAACGATGATGAAGGCTACGGGCATTATTTCCGCTATCTCAGTTTCTTTTGCTTTAGTATGCTGGCTTTAGTGGTGGTTGATAATCTGATGCTTTTTTATGCATTCTGGGAGTTGGTGGGTTTTTCGTCATACCTGCTCATTGGTTTTTGGTTCACGCGCGACAGCGCCGTTATAGCCAACAAAAAAGCCTTCATTATGAACAGGATAGGGGATATAGGTTTGCTTACCGCCATTATTATCCTGTTTACACAATATCATACATTTGATATCGCCGCACTGTTCGGCAGCGACGGCCTTATTGTCCGCTCTGTTATTACTCATGGCGAATGGGTTGGCCCGGTTGGGCACATTCCTGCAGTTTGGCAATATGTTGCGTTTGGCGGGATATTTTTAGCGGTTGCGGCAAAATCGGCTCAGTTTCCGCTGCATACCTGGCTGCCAGATGCTATGGAAGGTCCAACATCCGTATCGGCACTTATACACGCGGCTACCATGGTTGCTGCCGGCGTATTTTTGTTAGGCAGGGCATATGCTTTATTTACCGAAACAGAACTTACCATATTGGCTTTTGTGGGGTGCTTTACCGCTTTTATGGCGGCAACTATAGCCCTCACCCAAAATGATCTGAAGCGTATTTTGGCTTATTCTACTATATCGCAATTAGGATTTATGGTGATGGCTATGGGCGTGGGTGCTTATGCTTCCTCACTATTTCATTTGGCAACACATGCTTTTTTTAAGTGCCTGTTGTTTTTAGTAGCCGGGATTGTTATCCACCAGGTAAAACATATTAAGGACGATAACAACCTCGACATTGACCCGCAAAATATATTGCACCTGGGCGGCTTGCGTAAAAAGCTGCCGCTTACTTTTATTGCAGCAATCATTGGCGGGCTGGCACTTATCGGCTTGCCCCTAACGTCGGGATATTTGTCAAAAGATGGTATCCTTATTCAATCTTTCGAATGGTCAGAGGGGCGCAATATATTTTTTAAACTGGTGCCCACTTTTGGATTACTTAATACCTGGCTCACGGCTTTTTATGTATCAAGGCTCATTATCAAGGTATTCTTTGGCGAATTCAGGCTGCAAAAAATGAATCCTCATATAAAAATACACATAGGTGATGGCAGTTGGCAGTATAAACTGCCGTTAATATTGCTGGCGGTTTGCTGTCTGTTCCCGCTGTTTTCGCTTAATCCGCTGTTATATGAGGATGCCTGGTTATTTCATGGCTTTTTTCAGATCAACTTCTTAGTGCGCAGCAATATGTATCACACCATTATCCCCGCTTTGGTAAACGTGCTGAGTATAGGGGTGATGTATGGCGCCTGGATGCTGTATGTAAAACGAAATACATGGTCGGTGCCGCAAACGGGTTTTTTGTTTCGTATGTCGTGCAACGAGTGGTATATCGATAAGTTTTATAACCGGGTGATTGTGAAATTTGTGCTTATATTAAGCGATACTTTATATTGGTTTGACATTAAAGTAGTTGACGGTTTGGTGAATCTGATCCAATCCATTGGTATTGCCTTTTCAAAAATGGCAGCCTGGTTTGACCACTATATCATCGACGGATTACTGAACTTATTGGCCGCTGTTGTGCAGGGTATAGGTGATTTTGCCCGGCGTTTTCAGCGTGGCAAGGTGCAATATTATCTTTACAGCATGTTGCTGGCGCTTATTGTTGTGTTTATTTTAAAAATATTGATCTGGACCTGATGAACATATTAACGCTGCTCATATTTGCTCCCATATTGTTTGGATTCATCATCCTGTTGCTGCCATCGTCATGGCGGGCAAGTTTTAAATATATTACGCTGATAGCCACATTGCTGCAGCTGGGTATAAGCATCTGGATATACCTCAACTTTAAAACCGGACCAACCAACGCGGGCATCAACTTTGTAGATGAGTTTCAATTCGTGCAAAAACTCCCTTGGATTCATCTGGATCTGGGAAGTGCGGGCAGTATGCAGATAGATTATTTTGTAGGGATAGATGGCATATCCGTTACCCTGCTGGTAATGACCTGTCTGGTTATGGTAATAGCAGCCGTTGCCTCGTGGGAAATAAAGGGTAACCTTAAAGGATTTTTCGCGCTGTTTTTGTTGCTGGATATGGCCGTTATTGGTGTGTTTTGCGCACTCGATTTCTTTTTATTTTATACCTTTTATGAACTGATGCTATTGCCGCTTTACTTCCTGATCGGGATGTGGGGAGGTGCACGCAGAGAGTATGCAGCTATAAAATTCTTTTTATATACGTTATTTGGCTCGGTGTTTATGTTGCTGGTAATGGTGGGACTTTACCTTTCGGTGAAAGACCCGGTTACGGGCAACCATACCTTTAACATGATCTATATGATGGATCAGGCCAACTACATACAAGGTTCCGTATTTTCGGTATTAAGTAACGCAACTTTGCTAGGGATGCCTGCGCGTACAGTTGGTTTTGTGGTACTGTTTATCGCTTTTGCTATAAAAGTACCGGTAGTGCCATTACACACCTGGCTGCCTGATGCCCACGTAGAGGCACCAACCCCGGTATCTATAATACTGGCAGGTGTGTTATTAAAAATAGGTGGATATGGTATTATCCGTATTTGCATGAGCTTGTTCCCGGATGTAGCCCATTCCGGCGCGTTTTGGCTTGGACTGCTCGGTGTTATCTCCATATTGTATGGTGCTTTCAATGCCCTTGCTCAGCGCGATCTTAAACGCATGATCGCCTATTCATCCGTATCGCATATGGGATTTGTTTTATTGGGACTTGCTTCGCAAACCGCAGAGGGCGTTAGCGGCGCGGTAATGCAAATGGTGAGCCACGGTTTTTTATCAACCATGTTGTTCTTTTTGGTGGGCGTGGTTTACAACCGGGTACACAACCGGGATATTTACAACTTCCGCGGCCTGGGTACACTGATGCCTAAATATACAGTGTATATAATGATAGCGTTTTTTGCATCACTCGGGTTGCCCGGGTTTTCTGCATTTATCGCAGAGGCTTTCTCACTGGCGGGGGCTTTTAAATCGCATTCTGTTAACGGGCTGCTGCCTTACTGGATGGCGGTTTGCGGCTCGGTAGGCATATTGCTTAGTGCGGCTTATTTGTTATGGACCTTACAGCGAATGTTTTTTGGCAAGATAGCTCTGAAAGGCGGCGATATATGGAAGAACGCTTTGACAGATCTTAACACCCGTGAAACGCTTACTCTCTTACCTTTAGCTTTAATGGCACTTGCGCTGGGGCTTATGCCATCCTTGGTTTTTGCCAAGATAAATGATTCCGTTTTAGCCTTAGTAGAGTTTTTGCAGATAAAATAAACACATTATTTAAAATAGTTTATGGAAACGTGCACGTTGCAGCATCATACAGGTAAACAAAAATAATGGTTATGAAAAGAATACTATTTATTGCTGCCCTGTTTATTTATGCAACAGCTACCCATGCCGACGACGGACAAAAAATCGCCTCTAAAGTTCAAAAAGTTACCGTGTTTTTAACCGGAGCGCAGATTACACGTACTGCTGCCGTTAATATCGGTTCCGGCACGTCAACGCTCATATTTGAGAATATATCGCCGGATATTGATGTACAAAGTATACAGGTAAAGGCTGCCGGTGAGTTTACTATACTGTCGGTTAAGCACGAAATGAATTACCTTAACGAACAGCTTAAACAAAAACAAGTGCAGGAGTTACAGGCACAGCAAAAAGTACTGCGTGATAAAATTGCCCTGCAAACCAGTATGCTCAATATTTATGAAGAGGAGGCAACCATGCTTACTAAAAACCAGATGATCGCGGGGCAAAGCGGCCTTGATTTGGTAAAGCTGAAACAAGCGCTCGATTTCCAGACAGAACGTCTTACTGAACTAAAAAAGAAACAACAGGCTGTAAATAATGAAATAGCCTATCTGAATACCGAACTGCAAAAATACGATAAACAAATAGCCGATATTACTAAAGGCAGTACTACCGCAACCAGCAATATATTAGTGACGGTATCTTCTAAAGCGGTGCTGCAATCTGTATTTACCTTAACATATGTGGTGGATAACGCCGGTTGGTACCCCACTTACGATATTAGGGCCAAAGATGTGAACAGCCCGGTAACTATATCTTACAAAGCTAATGTTAGCCAGCATAGCGGCGAGGAATGGAAAAACATTAAGCTCACCCTGTCAACCGGTAACCCTACGGTTAGCGGCAGCAAGCCGCAACTTACGCCCAACTTTTTGAGCCTGAATATGTATTACGCCCCACCTGCCGGTAATATAACCAAGGTTACAGGCAGGGTAGTTGACCAAAGCGATGGGAGTATGTTACCCGGCGTTACGGTTAAGGTGTTAGGTACATCTATTGGTACAGTTACTGATGCAGGCGGAAACTATTCTTTACAAGTTCCCGGTAACTCACCCACATTGGAGTACGCTTTTATAGGTTATGAAAGCACACAACGCCCCGTAACTTCTGCTGATATAGATGTAGCGCTTAAACCAAGTGCACAGCAGCTTAATGATGTAGTAGTTGTTGGGTATGAGACCAATTCTGCTTTAAGTGGTAAAGTAGCAGGGGTACAAATAAGGGGAAACAGCTCTTATTCTGTTGCCACCATTCCTGTCGCCGTAAATCAAACCGAAAACCAAACCAATGTTGAGTTTAATATAGATAACCCGTACACCATACCAAGCGACGGTAAGCAATATCTTGTAGAAATAAATGAGGTGAAAACCGACGCTACCTACCAGTATTATGTAGCCCCTAAATTGAGTAGCGATGTATTTTTAACTGCCCGGATCACGGATTGGAACAAGTATAACTTTTTATCAGGAGAGGCTAATTTGTTTTTCGAGGGAACGTTTATCGGTAAATCATTATTAGATACTCATGCTACAGCCGATACTTTAAACTTATCTTTGGGCACTGATAAGAATATTGTGGTTACCCGCACATTGCAAAAGGAAATGAACGGCAAACAATACTTTGGATCCAACAAAAAGGAAACACGCGATTGGCTGATCACCGTTAAGAACCGTAAAAATCAGCCTGTGAATTTATTGGTTGAGGATCAGGTTCCGGTTTCGCAAAGCTCGGATATTGATGTAGATGTGCAGGAAACCAGCGGAGCCGAGGTAAATAAACTTATCGGGGCCTTATCCTGGAACTTAGCCTTGCAACCGCAGGACGAAAAACAACTAAGGTTAAAATATCAGGTAAAGTACCCTAAAGATAAATCAGTTATCGTACAATAGTAAACTATGCAGTATCTGTTACCCAATATATCCAGCCAGTTAAATGATGTTTTAGGCAGTATCCCTTACTTTATGCCCGAAATTTATCTGACGATACTGTTTATATTGATACTGGTAATAGATCTGCTTTTTGGTAAAACCAGCGCCGGGCTTTGCCGTACCGTAGCTTGTGCCGGTATACTCGTTGTGATTTTTAAAGATCTGCAACAGTTTGAATTGATACTTAACGGCGGTCATTTTTTATTCAGCAATATGCTTGTACTGCATCGTAACAGCATAATCTTTAAGCTTATTGTGGATGTGCTCAGTTTTATACTGTTGCTCTATTTTGCATGGGATAATCGCCTTAAGGCGCATATAAAGGGGTTGTCTGATCTGTACACCATCGTTATTGGTTCTATACTGGGCTTACACCTTATGATAATGGGTGTTAACCTGCTTGCTGTTTACCTCGCTATCGAGATGGTATCTATAGCCTCGTATCTGCTGGTGGCTTATCGCTCAGTTAACGCCTTTAGTACAGAGGCGGGCCTAAAATATGTATTGTTCGGCGCGGCATCTTCGGCAGTAATGCTGTATGGTATATCGCTATTATATGGATTTACAGGCTCACTCAATTTGTTTGAGAATGCTGCTATTGCACAATTGGTTCGGGTTAACCCTTTAAGTGTTTCGTTTGCTTTGGCGCTGGTATTAACCGGGATAGGGTTTAAATTGTCATTTGTGCCGGTACATTTTTGGGTGCCCGATGTTTATGAAGGCGCCGCCACACCGGTAACCGCATATCTTTCTACCCTGCCAAAAATAGCTGGCTTTGCACTGCTGTTTAATTTTATAGCCCCCTTTGGTTTAAACACCGGCTGGCATGCTTTTGACTTCCGGGTGGTATTATCAGCTATAGCCATAATTACGATGATTGCCGGAAACTTTGCGGCAGTATGGCAAAACAATGTAAAGCGTATGCTGGCTTATTCAGGCATAGGGCACACAGGTTTTGCGCTTATGTCGCTGGTTACGTTTACCCAACAGGGCATGTCGGCATTAACCTATTATCTGCTGATGTATGGTTTGGCCAATATAGCTGCGCTTGCACTGGCTAATTATTTTGAAAATGCCGAGGGTATTACCGATATGCGCAAGTATAAAGGTTTGGGCTTTAAATATCCGCTGGCTTCTGTATGTTTTGTGTTAGTGCTTATCTCTTTAACGGGCATACCTGTAAGTGCAGGATTTACAGGAAAAGTATTCGTTTTTTCTGCTGTTTATAGTGTTTATCAGCAAACGCATGATGTTTGGCTAATGGCGCTTATGGCTACAGGAGCGTTAACAACCGTAGTGTCTTTATTTTATTATATTAAAATACCGTTAAATCTTTTCCTGCGCCGCTCGGAATTGCTATTGAGCGAAAACAAGCGTTCTGTTAAACTGGTAATATTATCTGTACTTATAGCAATTGGCCTTATAGTATTTGGTATTTTCCCTGATGCATTGTTAAAATTCATGTAAAACATTTTTTTTTACAATTTTGATTACAGTTTGTATAAAAAAGTATAAATTCAGCCAATTTATATGACCTGTTATTAAATTTAATGAAAAGATATATCCCCTTTTTTATCATTCTTGTAATATTACTACTTACCTTTCTGTTTCCTTCTGTTGATTTTGACAAAACTATAACCGGGCATTTTGACACCGGGGATACGGCGTGGATGCTAATGTCTACGGCATTAGTTCTCATCATGACACCCGGACTGGCATTTTTCTACGGTGGTATGGTGAATAAGAAAAATGTAATATCAACTATGCTGCAAAGCGTAGTTTGTATGGTTATTATTACAGTAATGTGGGGCATATTTGGATTTAGCCTTGCTTTCGGTGATAGTTTTCATGGCGTTATAGGTAATCCGGCAACTTTTTTTATGATGAAGGGCATGCTGGGTAATGCTACATGGAAAATGGCACCGACTATTCCGTTGTTACTATTTGCCATGTATCAGCTAAAGTTCGCTATTATAACACCTGCGCTAATTACAGGAGCCTTTGCAGAACGTATCCGCTTTAATTCTTATATTATATTCTTATGCCTGTTTTCTATATTTATATTTTCCCCGTTAGCACATTCCACCTGGCATCCTGATGGTGTATTAGCTAAATTAGGCGTGCTTGATTTTGCAGGAGGCACTGTTGTGCACATGTCTGCCGGGTGGGCGGCTTTGGCATCAGCTATTTATCTAAAAAAACGTAATGAGGCCAGCCATTCTCCGGCACGTATCACCTATGTTATTATAGGTACCGGATTGTTGTGGTTTGGCTGGTTCGGGTTTAATGCAGGTTCGGCCTTTGGTGCCAATCATTTAGCGGTAACGGCTTTAGCTACGAGTACTACAGCATCAGCGGCTGCAGGCATTACATGGATATTTTTTGACATGTTGCGCGGTCGTAAACCTTCAGCTATGGGTACCTGTATAGGCGCCGTTGTGGGATTGGTAGCTATAACCCCGGCAGCCGGCTTTGTAACGGTGCCACACTCCATGGCAATAGGTATCATATCGGCGGTTGTGAGTAATTTGGTGGTTGAGTGGCGTACACGCACTTCAATTGATGATACACTGGATGTTTTTCCATGTCATGGCGTAGGGGGCATGGTTGGTATGCTGTTAACCGGTGTATTTGCCAACCAAAACGTAAATCCTGCTAATACTACTGGGGATGGTTTATTCTTTGGGCATACGCATTTGTTCTTTATACAATTGCTGGCATTGGTAGCTACATCAATATTTTCTTTCTTTGGGTCATTACTGTTATTAAAAATTACCGATATGATATCACCTTTAAGGGTAAGCCGAGAGGATGAATTGGTTGGTTTAGATGTTACTCAGCACGGGGAAAAATTATAGAAGATAGTCTGATCGATAATTGTAATTACATAAAAAAAGGGACGTGCAATTGGTACGCCCCCTTTTTTATTATCTCGTTTCGGGTTGTTTCAGGCCTTTAATATATTTTATGGTTTCGGGTATCTGTTCCGCGTGGTTAGGACTTTCGTCCTCTATAAAATAATGTTTTATACCAATTACTTTAGCGGCCTCTAACACCTCGGGTACATTTATTTGGCCGGTCCCAAGGGCTACATCGTTAACAATTGGCGTCGCCCCGGTAAGGTCGTTGGCCACGCCTTTGCGTATATCCTTAAGGTGCATCAGTTTAAAACGATCTTTGTATTTATATAATAGTTTTGCCGGATCGGCACCTCCATGGAAGGCCCACAACATATCCAGCTCAAAAGAAACATTTTCAGGGTCCGTATTTTCGGCTATATAGTCAAACAAAGTGCCGTTGCCATATTTGCCGAACTCGTAACCATGGTTGTGGTAACAAAAAATTATGCCACTATCTTTTAATATTTTGCCTACCCGGTTAAAATCAGTAACGGCTTTTTTGGCATCGTCAATAGTAAAGGTATCACCGTGGGGAATCCAGGCTACCATAATATAATCGGAACCAAAGGTTTTAGCGAGATGTATAGCCGAGTCGGGGTTGGTAACTATTGCGTTGTAATCTATTCCGATAGAGGGCATGGTGATATGCCGTTCATCCAGCATTTTTTTAAACTCTTCGGGGCTAATATTTTTAGGGTTTGGCCCCTCCATTTCGGTTATACCCAAATTCTTTACGGTATCTAGCGTGGCAGATACGCTATTAGGAAAACTGGCACGATAGGTATATGCCTGCACACCTAAAGGTGCTTCAAAAAGTGGTTTTTGTTTCTCACTTGTGCAATCGGCCATTGCCAAAACGGCAAGTAAACATAAAGGGACTGTTAATTTTTTCATAGTTAAAATTGGTTAACGTAGTCAAAGTTAACACAATGTTTTAAATGTGAATATTAATGCATTATAATGACATTGTTAATTTAGAGATTTAATATTTAGTTATAACTTTGCGTGCTCATTACAAATCATGAGCGATCAGATTAAGCATGAATGCGGTGTGGCATTTATCCGCCTTTTAAAGCCACTTTCCTTTTATCAGAAAAAGTACGGCACCGCGCTGTACGGTTTAAACAAACTTTACCTTTTAATGGAGAAACAGCATAACCGCGGCCAGGATGGCGCAGGTGTTGCTACCATTAAACTGGATATTGAACCAGGCAAGCGTTACATTAGCAGGCACCGTTCAATGGCATCAAACGCTGTTGCTGATATATTTGAATATATCCAGAAAAAGTTTGCGGAAATACAAAAGGAAATGCCCGATAAAATGGCTGATGCCAAATGGCTTAAAGAGAACGTTAGCTTTACCGGCGAGGTTCTGCTGGGCCACCTGCGCTATGGCACACACGGCAAAAACAGTATTGAAAGCTGCCATCCGTTTTTAAGGCAAAATAACTGGATGACCCGTAACCTTGTTATTGCAGGTAACTTTAACATGACCAATGTTGACGAATTGCTGCAGCAACTTTATGATCTGGGTCAGCACCCTAAAGAGAAAGCCGATACCGTTACCGTGCTCGAGAAAATAGGGCATTTCATTGATACCGAAAATCAGGGTTTGTTTGATCAGTATAAACGCGAAGGGGTTAACGATAACATGGAGATCAGCAGAATGATAGCCAACGATATGGACCTTGGGAAGATACTGAGAAAAAGTGCAAAGAACTGGGATGGGGGTTACACCATTGCAGGAATATTAGGGCATGGTGATGCATTTGTAATGCGCGATCCGGTAGGAATACGGCCGGCGTATTATTATTATAATGATGAAATAGTGGTTGCCGCATCTGAACGCCCAGCTATCCAAACCGCCTTTAATATTCCTATGGCTGAGATCAGGGAAATTCAACCCGGTCATGCGCTTATAGTTAAAAAGAACGGGTCTATCAGCGAAGATATGTTTAGCGAGCCGTTAGAAAAAAAATCATGTTCTTTTGAGCGTATCTATTTTTCTCGTGGAAGTGATGCTGATATTTACCGCGAACGTAAACAATTGGGCCGCCTGCTTTGCCCGCAAATTTTGAATGCGGTTAATAATGATATAAAAAATACCGTATTCTCTTACATCCCCAATACTGCAGAGGTAGCTTTTTATGGCATGGTAGAGGGTGTACACAAGTATATTAAAAAATACCAGCGAGATAGGCTGCTTAACCGTGAGGATAAAATAAGTGAAGAGGAGCTGACCGAGGTGCTTTGTATGGCTCCGCGTGTAGAAAAGATAGCAATAAAGGATGTTAAACTCCGCACTTTTATTACACAGGATGCTGACCGCAGCGAGATGGTAGCTCACGTGTACGATACAACTTACGGCCTTATTAAAAACGGAACAGATACATTAGTGGTATTGGACGACTCTATTGTACGAGGTACTACTTTGAAGCAAAGTATATTAAAAATACTTGATCGCTTAGGGCCTAAGAAGGTTGTAGTAGTATCATCTGCTCCACAAATACGCTACCCGGATTGTTACGGTATAGACATGTCACGCATGGGTGAGTTTGTGGCCTTTGAAGCCGCTGTAAGTTTGCTGAAGGAAGCGGGTAAGGATAATGTTATCCTGGAGGTTTACCAAAAGTGTAAGGATAGCGCCGAGTTACCTAAAGAGGAGGTGGAGAACTACGTGAAAGCCATTTATGAATCATTTACTGATCAGGAAATATCCGACCGGATAGCTAAGATCATTACTCCAAAAAATATTAACTGTGAGGTACAGGTGATTTACCAAACGCTTGATAATTTACATAAAGCCTGCCCTAATCATACCGGCGATTGGTATTTTTCAGGTGATTTCCCGACTCCGGGCGGTAACAAGGTAGTTAACCGTGCCTTTGCCAATTGGATGGAAGGAAAGAACCAACGCGGTTATATGTAGGAATGAATCTTAATGATTTTCAGATAGATCATCTCTGATTTACGATATATTGCAAACGTTTCCGCTAAACACCAAACTGCCTTAAATGGTGGTCCAGGTGTTTGTAGAGTAATTTGTCCCATTCAACAATGGTTAATGCTCCAAAAAAGGATGTGGTTTTTTGGTGATACCTGCAGGCCCCGCAATAGCCAGACGTTTAGTAGCTGCTATCAGTTTTTCTTTTTCCAATTCAAAATCTTGTCCGTCCTCAATTTTGGCTTCTTTAAAGGTTGGCAGATTTTTTCCAATGGTGCATCATCCCTGGTTAGTTTCTTTTTAGCCATTTTGCCAAACAGTAAACCCATTAATCCGCCTTTGAGTTGTATTTCTTCGAAAGCTATTTTAACGGGCATCTGGCTATGAGCCAGCATTTGCGATACATTCATTTTTCCCCATAGTGCACGGCTGGCTGGAGTTAATCGGTTAATACGATCAATCAATTTTTTATTATCAGCTTCGTTGAAAATACTTTCCATCAGTTTATCAATTGATTAGTTAAAATTAGGAAAAAGGATTCTGAGTTAATAAAAAATGATTACAGATCAGCCGGAAGGTGCAGAGAAAATAAAATGAGTAACCAGCCTGTCTACCAGTATAAGTGACGCGATAATAAGCGCGATACCTGCAATTTCATTAAGGCGGTGTACAAACTTTACCGATATATGATCACGGAGTTTGTTGGCATAAAAAGCTTTGGTGGTATCCAGCCCGAATTGCACAATAAGTATAGTTAAAAACATAATGGCAATTTTAAGCGAACGATTGTGTACGCCAGCGTGATAAACCGTACTGGCAGCGCCGATAACTACCGTCCAATGGAAGAGCACTGTGGGGTTAAAAATGCACATTACAAAGCCCTTTAAGAAATACCCTGCATGGTTAATCTTTTTAGGTTCTATATTCTTATAATCAACATCGGCTTTTTTAAAGATGTAATAAACTCCAATTGTAAAAAGTATAATACTGCCAATTATACCTGCTATGGTTTTATCACTGTTGGTAACATCAAAGTATTGCGAACCAAATAGTATGGCTCCTACAAAAACCATATCGCTGGTTACTACACCAAGGGCAAGGGCTATACCTGCATGAAAGCCTTTTTCAATACTTGTTTTGATTAACGCGAAAAAAACGGGACCTGTTATAAACGTGAGCACTAATCCAAATCCTATTCCCGAAATAATGGCTTCTATCATTAAGTTAGGCTTATGTTTAATCCTGCTATGAGGGTAAAATCACGACTAATATGCGATTTTTATCTGTTAAACACACAAAAAGTGAAATTGTAATTTATAATTTAAAAAAATTATGGGCATAATTATAAAATTTAATTTAAGTTTAGTGCTTTAAACAAACCTGAGTAATAACCTATAAAACTAATGGAACAAAATAATTCAAAAAGTAATGGATCCGCATTATACACATTGGTAACCGTGTTTTTCTTTTGGGGCTTTTTAGCTGCCTCGAACGGAATTTTTATACCTTTTTGTAAAGCACATTTTAGCTTAACTCAATTTGAATCACAATTAATCGACTTCACTTTTTACGGTGGTTATTTTATTGGCTCATTGATACTTTATTTTGCTTCTGCAGCTTCTAAGGTTGATATACTTAACAAAATAGGTTATAAAAATGGTATTATACTCGGGTTAGTTATATCAGCAATAGGTGCGCTTATTATGGTACCCGCAATAGGTTCCGGGTCCTTCGCATTTATATTGGCTACCTTTTTCATAATAGCATTAGGTTTTTCTTTACAGCAAACGGCGGCTAATCCTTTCGTGGTTGCACTGGGCAGTCCGGAAACCGGATCACACCGCTTAAACTTTGCAGGTGGGGTTAATAACTTTGGTAGCATAATGGGGCCTGTTATTGTAAGTTTTGTGTTATTTGGTTCTGCATCGGCCGCTATACCTGCAGCTGATGTGAAAATATCCTCAGTAAATAACCTGTATTATATTTTAGCAGGCTTATTTTTAGCTGTAGCTATCTTTTTTTGGGTGTCAAAAATGCCTAAAGTTACCAGTGATGAAAAAATTGAAACCAGTAATAAAGCTAATACCCCGCTTTTCATCATCTTTATCGCATTTTTGATGATCCTGGCTTCAGGACCGCTTAGCACATCTACAGGTCTTGCCAAATCAATTTTTGTATATGCTGCATTACTCATTATCCTTTTGTCACTGGTAGGTTCTGTTTTTGCTTCGGCATCAACAAAAAACAAATCGGGCTGGGGTGCTATGCAATACCCACAGCTGGTTTATGGTATGCTTGCAATATTTACTTATGTAGGAACCGAGGTTACCATACAAAGTAATATGGGAGCTTTGCTGGAAACTAAAGATTTTGGCGGATACACTGCTTCGCAAATTGCACCGTTCATCTCTTTGTATTGGGGTAGCTTAATGATAGGCCGTTGGACAGGTGCTATCGGTGCGTTTAACCTCTCAAAATCGATGAAGTTGCTTTTAACCATTGTAGTCCCGTTTGTGGCTTTTGGTGTAGTATTACTGGTTAATGGTATAAATAGCGATGTAAGTAATCTTTATGTATACGCAGTATGTGTTGCGGTATTAGTTGTAGGGTTTATTATTGGTAATCAAAAGCCTGTACGTACGCTTGCTTTATTTGGCGTATTGGGTGTAATATTTATGGTGATAGGTTTAATGACTACCGGAATGGTAGCTATTTATGCATTCATTAGTGGTGGCTTATGCTGCTCTATTATGTGGCCGTCTATCTTCTCCCTGTCTGTTACCGGTTTGGGTAAATACACCAGCCAGGGTTCGGCATTTTTAATTATGATGATATTAGGTGGCTCTATTATTCCGCCGGTACAGGGTATCCTTGCAGATACCAGTGGTATTCACCTATCTTATATAGTGCCGGTTGTTGGCTTTGCTTACCTTGCATTTTTTGCCTGGAAAGCCGGTGCTGAATTAAAGAAACAAGGTATTGATATTGATAAAGTAGAAGCAGGCGGCGGTCACTAATTATCCCCCTGTCATTTTACTAAAAAAAGAGGTTAGTTAGCTTGGTTAACTAACCTCCTTTTATTTAAGCTCGCGATTAAAATATGGATAAGCCCTCTTTTGATACTATTTTTATGAATCTGGCCACCGATCTGGCTAAGCGGTCGCATTGTGTAAAAGCGCATGTAGGCGCGGTTTTAGCAAAGGATACCCGCATTATTTCGGTAGGGTATAACGGTCCCCCGGCGGGCACCCATAATTGTGATGAGGAATGGCCGGAATCCGGCTGTGCACGCGATTCTAAAGGCAGTTGCTCCCTTGCCTTGCACGCCGAAGAAAACGCTATACTATACGCTGTAAAAAATGGCGCCAATTTGCAGGGAGCTACGCTATACACTACACTTTCGCCATGTTTACCTTGTGCACGGCTTATTTTTTCGGCAGGTATTAAACAGGTTTATTTTGATAAATCGTATGCGGAGTATAAGGGCTTGCCCAGCGATGAGGGAGTTGATTTCCTTAACCGCTTTGGTGTGAATGCGGTTAAGGTAAATAGCTGATAATCGACTTGGCAATCACACGCAGCATCAGCTTTTCATAAAGGGTTCTATCTTACTCAGAGCAAACAATAATTGTTCTTTAGGCGTAAGATCAGTGTTGTCTAAAATAATAGCGTCCTCTGCTCGTACAAGCGGACTCTCTTCACGGGTTGTATCCTGATAATCGCGGTGAGCAAGGTTATCAAATACTTCTTCCAAAGTTATATCCGGATTTTTAGGTAAGAGTTCTTTATAGCGTCTTTCTGCACGTATCTTAGGGTCGGCGGTCATAAATAGTTTTACCTGTGCATCCGGGAAAACAACCGTACCAATATCACGCCCATCCATCACAATACTTTTTGATTTGCCTAAACGCTGTTGCTGTTTTACCATCTCTACGCGTACCTCACGTATCGCTGCAACCGTGCTTACTTTTTCGGAAACGGGCATCAGGCGTATTTCATCGGATACCTCTTCATCATTAAGTGTAATGTGTGTTTGATAATCGCGCGAGTGAAAATTAAGATGGATATTTTTAAGGGCTTGGGCAACTTGCTTATGATTTTGCATATCAATGTTGTTCCTTAAAAAGTATAAGGCTACTGCACGGTACATCGCGCCGCTGTCAACATAAATAAAGTGAAGTTCTTTTGCCAATGCTTTAGCCAGGGTGCTTTTTCCGCAGGAAGAATAGCCATCTATGGCTACTACGATATTGTTGCTCATCGGGAAACGAAGATACAAAAATGCAGTATTCTTATAACAGCTAATTTGATTTACTTTTGCTGCATGAATATTAATAAAGCCGACCTGCAAAAAGAGGTGTTATTTAAAACATCACGAAGTGGTGGTAAAGGAGGGCAAAATGTAAATAAGGTGTCAACTAAAGTAGAACTACTGTTTTTAGTAAAATCCTCAGATTTATTTACCGAAGAAGAGAAAGAACTGCTTAATGCTAAGTTGCAAAATCGTTTTAATAAGGACGGATTAGTGCAAGTGATATGTGATGAGGAGCGAAGCCAGTACCTTAATAAAGAGATAGCTTTGGAGCGCCTCATGATACTGCTTGATAATGCGCTTATTAAGCCCAAGGTGCGTAAGGTGAAAAAGGTGAGTAAAGCAGCTAAGCTGGCGCGTTTAAACAATAAAAAAATGCAGGCCACCAAAAAAGAAAGCCGTAAAAGAAATTTTGATACTAATTAAAACGGTAAAGCACAGTAGCAGAACCCCATTGGTGACGTTTGGCCATCCCTTTTACTTCCTTAGTATCAAATACAGCTGATAAGTCGAATATAAAACGACTGCCGGCATAACTTACCCCCACCTGCTGACTGAAAACAAGCGGATTTATCTCTCCGGTAACTTCCTGCGTATTAGGTTCAGGATGGCTTTTGAAAAGATTCCCCTGCACGGTAGCATCGTAAGCAACAAGGTTGATCAATGGTTTATAATAAAAAAACAATTCGCGGGGGTGTAAGGGAGCGATATTATCGTTTTTGATGGCTGTGCTTTGTGTGCTAACTGAACGGAAGAACTGGTTAAAATTACCCAGTCGTAACAAAGGCCCAATTCCGGCACCGGTAAAACCATTCCCTAAATTACCATAAGCGTTAACACTTATATCTGCCCACGCTTCACGACTTATTAATTTAGTATAATCAGCACTCAAATTTAATTCCACATCATTACGCACCTGGTATTGCCAGCCGTTAAGATTATAAAAGCCAAAAGTATCATGTATAAAGTTCTGTACAGGCTCACCACCTGCAGCCGGCCCTACTACGCCAATTTTAGCACCCAGCTTTAAACTGCTCTCATTATTGTATAACAGGTTCAATGAGGAGCCAATATACAGATACCCGGCAAATGGCCTGTCCAGGTAGTTTAAAGAGGGGATGTTGCCAGACTGCGCATTATATATTTTTTGGCCGGCTTCAAATCCGAGTACCTTGTTAAGTAAACTGGTGTTCCCATTCTTACCCACATCAAGCGCATGGCGGTAATAAATAAAAATTCCGTTAGTATAATATCTGTCTGATCCTTGT
Organism: Mucilaginibacter segetis; assembly: GCF_016522075.1. Classification (GTDB taxonomy): domain Bacteria; phylum Bacteroidota; class Bacteroidia; order Sphingobacteriales; family Sphingobacteriaceae; genus Mucilaginibacter; species Mucilaginibacter segetis. Next base: position 633,241 of record NZ_JAEHFW010000001.1, read on the forward strand.
GCTAAAAACGAATCGTTATCAGCTTGTATGCCAAGTTCATCAGTATGTGATTGCGCCTGTACAGCACCTGCAATAAACAGGCATAACATCAATAATTTAATTTTCATCAGGATATTAAAAGGTTCGGCTAAAGTATAAAAAATCAGCCTTTAAATTCAATAACCTGTTTAAAATGCGTAACCAAAACTTATATATGGCCAGTAAGGAGCAAAGCCATGTGTATTAAAAATGGGGCTCACCCCGGCCCGAAAAGCGAAGCCACCATCTGCCGGCTGATACCGATACCCAAAATTTAGTGTGCCCAGGACACCGCTGTTATTTGACCGGTTATAATAATAATTGCCATTGGTATCGGTAGTATATTCGTAATTATCACCGAAAAAAGGTGTACTAACGTGGTTTTCGATATAATAGGTTGCTCCGATTCCCACCTCAAAATATTTACCATTTTTACCTAACAAATAATTAAGTACAACAGGAATAGTGAAAAGGTTATCGCCTGAATCAGCATAATAGCTGATGCCAACACGGCCCCCTAAACCATCCTGACGCTTATTAAAACGGGTGTCATAATTCAAGGAGTAAAGTGCGCCCGGCCCCAACAATTCAAAAAATACCGTCTGCGCTTTTTTGTTAACGTAAGGGTTTGGGATCGAATCAGATTGAGAAGGTGAGATCTTCTGCGCCTTTACATACGTTGCTGTAGTAAGGGCGAAAATAAGTGCAATAGGTAAAATCTTAATTGTCATAAAAATTAATTAGTAACTTATGAAGATAAACAGATTTACCTGAATACCCGATTTTATTAAATATTTATTTGCTATAGTTACGGCAACCGGAAGTATAATGCAACAAAAAAGCAGGAGTAAATTTCTCCTGCTTTGATTTATTATTTTTGTTGACGCTATTTAATTTGATTCCGGTTTAGGGGGTTCCTTTTCCCTAACAGTAAGGTCGAGTGGGTTGCTCACCTTTTCGTCAAGTAGCGCAAGATTCACCACAGCGCTCATATCAGTAACATAATGGAAATTCAGTTGCTTAATGTAATCTTCCTTAATCTCCAATATATCTTTCTGGTTGGATCTGCACAGAATAATCTCTTTTATATTGGCCCTTTTGGCAGCTAATATCTTTTCCTTAATTCCGCCAACAGGCAACACACGACCTCGCAGGGTTATTTCTCCTGTCATGGCTAAATGCGGTTTTACTTTGCGTTGTGTAAATGCCGAAACCAATGCCGTAAGCATAGTTACACCTGCAGAAGGCCCGTCTTTTGGAGTAGCGCCCGCCGGTACGTGCACATGCACATCCCACTGCTCAAATAATTTAGGATTAATGTTAAACGTGGAAGCGTGTGCCCTAAGATAAGCAAGTGCAATAGTTACCGACTCTTTCATCACATCACCCAAGCTACCTGTTAAGGTAAGTTTACCGTTGCCAGGGCTCAAGCTGGCCTCAATAAACAGGATGTCGCCGCCTACCTGTGTCCAGGCAAGGCCGGTTACTACGCCGGCGGTGTCGTTATTTTCGTAAAGATCTTTATCAAAAATAGGCGCACCTAAAATTTTCTCTACCTCTTTTTTATTCACCAAAACATTATAAGGCTCATCAAGCGCTATGTTCTTAGCTACACCGCGTATAACCGAACCTATTTTCTTTTCTAATGAGCGGACACCCGATTCGCGGGTATAGTCTTCTATTATTTTTTCAAGAACATCACTTTTAACTACCACATTTTTAGCGGTAAGTCCGTGAGCTTCGCGTTGTTTAGGTAAAAGATGCCTTTTGGCTATTTCAATTTTTTCTTCAATGGTATAGCCGTTTACTTCTATGATCTCCATACGATCAAGCAGAGCAGGCTGAATATTGTTAAGGGAGTTAGCTGTAGCAATAAACATCACGTTGGACAGATCGAAATCCATCTCGACATAATGGTCATAGAAACTATTATTTTGTTCGGGATCAAGAACCTCGAGTAAAGCGGATGACGGGTCACCCCTAAAGTCGTTACCTACCTTATCGATCTCATCAAGTATAAAAACAGGGTTGGCTGCTCCGGCCTTTTTCACAGACTGTATAATGCGCCCGGGCATGGCACCTATATACGTTTTACGATGTCCGCGAATTTCGGCCTCATCTCTTATACCTCCCAGTGCCATACGTACATATTTACGGCCCAAAGCTTTTGCTATTGATTTACCCAGTGATGTTTTACCAACACCCGGAGGGCCAACCAAACAAAGGATCGGGGCTTTCATATCGTGCTTTAGTTTAAGCACCGCCAGGTATTCAATTATGCGTTGTTTTACCTTGTCTAATCCAAAATGATCCTTGTCCAGAACTTTCTGAGCGCGTTTAAGGTCGAAGTTATCCTTAGTAAATTCATTCCATGGCAGATCAAGTAAGAGCTCTAAATAGTTTATCTGCACCGAATAATCTGCTGCCGCAGGATTAGTGCGGGCGAGTTTTTCCAGCTCCTTATTAAAATGGTTTTTTACTTCTTTAGACCATTTCTTTTTTTGCGAACGGGCACGCAGATTTTCTATCTCCAGATCAGGGGAGGTACCACCCAGTTCTTCCTGTATGGTTTTAAGCTGTTGATTTAAAAAATAATCACGCTGTTGTTTGTCAAGATCTACCCGCACCTTGGTTTGTATCTGGTTTTTAAGTTCCAGCATTTGCAGGTCGAGCGTAAGATGTCCCAAAACCATATTAATACGCTCGCGCAGGCTTGATGTTTCCAGCAACGCCTGTTTCGCAGCAGTATCAGCATTCATATTCGACGATATGAAATTAATAAGGAAGGATGTGCTTTCAATATTACGTATGGCAATGCCTGCTTCGCTCGGAATGTTAGGCGAAAGTTGAATAATATTCATGGCCATATCCTTAACGGATGATACCATCGCCTTGAATTCTTTATCCTCCTTGGATTTGGTTTCCTTAAAAGTTTCCAGTGTGGCCTTTATGTAAGGCTCTGTTTGTACTTCTTCTTTTAACAAAACACGCTTTTTACCCTGCAATATAACGGTAGTATTGCCGTCCGGCATTTGCAGCATTTTTATAATCAGTGCTACTGTACCTACTTTATACAACTGATTAAATGTAGGGTCTTCTATACTTACATCTTGTTGAGCCACTACGCCTATTAAACGACTGCCTTTGTTAGCATCGCGTATCAATTTAATCGACTTATCGCGCCCTACGGTTATAGGTATAACAACGCCAGGGAACAAAACAGTGTTACGAAGCGGCAGTATAGGTAATATATCGGGTAACTGCTCATTATTCATTTCCTCCTCATCCTCTGATGTCATCAGTGGGAAAAATTCGGAATCTTCATTTATAGCAGGTAAGGTATTTTTAAAATCAAACGGATCGTAACTCATTAATTACACAAATTTTATATAGGATATTAACGCCATATTGTCAGCAATGTAAAATAATTGCTTATTAATACAGTATAATTAATCATATTATTATATACAAATATATTGTTTCAAGACCTGTGCCAATAAAATATAATTTATATATTTCTATATTTTTCACTTACAAAAAACTGATTATTAAGTATTTATAATAAATAAAGATGTTTTTAACAAATAAGCGGATTTTATACTCGGGTGGAAAAAAAGTCAGGTGGGAATTAATAGCATTGTTGTTCTTGAAATTGGATGAATAAAATTATCGGCACATAATGATGGGTAAAACGCAAGTGGATATAAAAAAATGATTTGACATAATATTTTCTAATAATAAAAGTTAATGTAATACTATTTTGTTACACACGTTAAGTATTTAATGAGGCTGTCGGCAATTGTATCTATACTTGTTATTACTACACTCAACTCATCAGCGCAAAATGCTTATGTGAGGTTGGGCCAGCAGGCGTTTATGGACGGAAATTTTAAAACCGCGGTAACCCAGCTCGAAAAAGCATGCCTTGTTGATTCTACTAATGCCAACGCCTACTGGATGCTTGGATATTCTTACTATCATAGCGAAAACTACCGTAAATCAATTGCTGCTTATACCAAAGTTATTTACATAAACCCTGTTGATGCCTCCGCGTATTATTACAGGGCAAGGGCTAAAGAGTATTTAGGTAAGGATACTTTTTTGTCGCCTGACGAACGCGAAAAATATCTTTTAGGTGCCATATTTGATCTTACCAAGGCCATTGCTATTGATCCTTCCGAAAAGATAAAGAGCTTTCAAACACGTGGATTGGCTTATCGGGAATATGGTGTATTTAAATTAAAAGCTAATTACCATAATACCTATGATAAAACACGAGGCATTAATTCACTAAGGGCATCTATTGACGATCTGCAAAAGGTGTTGAATAATAATCCGGGCAGGGAGGATATTGCCTCACAAATTGAACTTTCAAAAGAAGCCCTTGCAACCGCAGTTGGCCATCACTAAAAAACTCCTTTTATTTTATAGTCGTTTTCGCCTATTACCTTTACATGCTGGTCTTTCTCTATAAGATAATAGGCACCGGGTATGTAGGTAAGTTTTTCGGAGGTACTGTATAAAATATTTTCGCTTTTATTATAGATATATATAGACGTTACCTTGTCGGCTATATCTTTATGGATGCTTATGCGTCTGGTTTTTAACTCCGGATATTTAGCTGTGTAAACCAGGCTATCACCCGCTTTTTGTATAGTATAACTGGCTTTCCATGCGGGTTTATTAATATCCGACTCTTTAAATAAATTCAGTTCCTGACCCCAATTAGCTATATGCACCTTTTTAGTTTCGGTATCACCATTATGTGAAACCGTTTTAATAACAGGTTGATTGAGCCGGGTAAGTCGTGCGGAGTCTGCCCTGAAATAATCCTTCAGATCAAAGTAGGCGAGGGTTGCCCCGGTTTCTTTAATTTCAGGCTTACAAGCATACCAGCCACATAAAACAAATATGCCGCAACCCAAAGCTATAATTTTAAAACAAGGTTTAAACCAATACATCACCAGTCATTTCTGCAGGGATGGGTATACCCATAATTTTAAGTATGGTAGGAGCTATGTCGCCCAGTTTACCATCTTTAACCTGCTTTACATCATTATCAATTATAATACAAGGAACCAGGTTGGTTGTATGAGCTGTATTTGGTGAGCCATCCTCATTTATCATGAAATCTGCATTGCCGTGATCAGCAATAATAATGAACGAATAGCCATGTTTCAAACCGGTTTCCACTACTGCTTTTGTACAGCTATCTGCTGTTTCGGCAGCCTTAACCACCGCACTAAAAACACCCGTATGACCAACCATATCTGTATTGGCAAAATTAAGGCAGACAAAATCAGGCCATTCAGCCTCCAACTGTGGAATAATAGCATCACGGATACCAGCAGCACTCATTTCAGGTTGCAGATCATAGGTAGCTACTTTCGGTGATGGTACCAGCAGTCGTCTTTCATCTTCAAATTCTTTCTCACGCCCTCCGGAGAAGAAAAACGTTACATGCGGATATTTTTCTGTTTCAGCAATTCGTATTTGCTTTTTGCCGGAGTATTCTAAAACCTCGCCCAATGTTTTTACCAGATCATCTTTTCTGAAAACGATCTCTACATTTTTAAAGGTTTCATCATATGAGGTCATGGTTACGTATTTAATATCCAGCGGGTGCATATCATATTCAGGGAATGGCTTTTGGGTAAGCGCTAATGATATTTCGCGGCCCCTGTCAGTACGGAAATTAAAGCAGATAACCACATCACCTTCTTTTATTACAGCAATGGGTTTACCATGGCTGTTTACCTTTACTATCGGCAATATAAATTCATCAGTAACGCCCGCCTCGTATGATTTATTGATAGATGCTATCACATCTTCGGTAGCTTCGCCGTCACCTTTAACCAGCAGATCATAAGCTTTTTTTACCCGCTCCCAACGGTTATCGCGATCCATAGCGTAGTAACGGCCAATTGCCGATGCCAGTTTAACAGGTGTTTCTTTAATATGCTCTTCCAGTTCAGTAATAAACCCCGCTCCAGAGTTAGGGTCGGTGTCGCGCCCGTCTAAAAAAGCGTGGATAAACACATTTTCTACCCCAACACTTGTAGAGGCATCGCATAAACCTTTTAAATGATTAATATGAGCGTGTACACCACCGTCAGATACCAATCCTATAAAATGCAGATCGCGTTTGTTTTGTTTTGCATAATCAAAGGCGTCCGCCAGAACTTGATTTTGAACAAATTCATTATCCCTTACCGCTTTATTTATACGGCCAAGTTCCTGGTAAACCACGCGGCCTGCACCTAAATTCATGTGTCCCACTTCAGAGTTTCCCATCTGGCCTGCTGGCAGGCCTACGGCCTCGCCCGAAGCTTCGAGTTTCGAATTTGGATACTGCTGCAGCATACCGTCAAAAAATGGAGTGTTTGCAGCTAAAATAGCGTTTGACGAATCGGTACGGCCGTATCCCCAGCCGTCAAGAATAATTAAAGCAACTTTTTTCATGTTTTCCACAATGCAAATATAAAAGCAACGTTTAAACATCATACTTTATAATACTTTATTTTTTAATGCAACTTTTTTTTAGTTTATTAGTCATATACTATGATGAAGCTAAAATATTTGCCGTTGTTGATGCTTTTATACCTTGTGCCATCTGTTAGTTTAGCAGGACCTATTGAAAAAATAGCCGAGCTGATAAAACAGGGTAATGCCCATGAACTGGCCAATTTTTTTGCGGCAAGCATTGATGTCACCATACTTGATGAAGCTAATGTTTATTCAAAAACTCAGGCTGAAATAATTCTCGAAAAGTTTTTTAAAGAAAATAAACCTTCCACAGTTAAACTGCTGCACCGTATAAATTCAAGTGCGGCCTACAATTTTGGAGTACTTATATTAACAACCGAAAAGGGTAAATACCGTGTTTCCTATACACTTAAGGAGATTGAAGGAGAAATGAAGATGATTGAACTGCGCATTGAAATTGAAAAAACCTAATTAATCATCAATTGTTCTTACTTTTGAGCACAAAAAACTAAGGTTTGGACAAGGAAATTACACACCAATTTATTCAGAATGCTTTAAAGGAAGATGTAGGCGACGGCGATCACACTTCTTTAGCTACCATTAAAGCAGGCACACAAGGCAAAGCTAAATTATTAGTAAAAGATACCGGCATACTTGCGGGCGTTGAACTGGCTAAACAAATATTAAATGTTGTAGATACAAACATTAAAATAGATGTGTTTATTACCGATGGCCAGGAAGTGAAGCCCGGTGATGTTGCTTTTATGATAGAGGGCGATGCTAGGAACATTTTAACTGCAGAGCGCCTGATACTTAATTGTATGCAACGCATGAGCGGTATAGCTACAAAAACCAATCAGATCGTAAAATTATTGAAGGGCACTAATACCCAGGTCTTAGATACACGCAAAACCACCCCCGGTATGCGTTATCTGGAAAAGTGGGCTGTAAAGATAGGCGGAGGTGTTAATCATCGGTTTGGCCTGTATGATATGATATTGATTAAAGATAATCATGTAGATTACAGCGGAGGCATACGACAGGCGATTGAAAATGCTAACCGTTACATAAATGATACAAACAAAAAGCTTGCAATTGAAATTGAGGTTAGAAACCTTGACGAATTAGAACAGGTATTGCAAACAGGCAAAGTGAATCGTATTTTGCTGGATAATTTTAATTTTAACGACCTGCGACAAGCGGTAAGTATAGTGGCAGGCAGATATATTACTGAAGCATCTGGTGGAATAACTATAGATAATATACGAGAATATGCTGATTGCGGGGTTGATTATATATCAGTAGGAGCGCTTACACATTCTGTAAAAAGCTTAGATCTCAGTTTAAAGGCTGTAAAATTATAATGAATATTCACCATACTGTAACATCAATTTAATATTATTGCAGGCAGATGATATCAATCTACTCGGTTTCAGCCCTCATTTTAGCTTATCTGTTTGGCTCCATTCCCACGGCTGTATGGATAGGGCAGGCATTTTATAATATTGATGTAAGGGAATATGGCAGCGGTAATGCCGGTGCCACCAACACATTCAGGGTGTTAGGCAAAAAGGCAGGTATACCGGTTATGTTGCTTGATATTTTAAAGGGGTGGACAGCAACCAACCTGGCTTATGTAATTGGCACCTCCACTACAGGAGCGTTTCACTCGGTAGCCTTTACAAATTATGAACTGGCATTAGGCATAGCTGCGGTAATGGGGCATTTATTCCCGGTTTTTGCTGGTTTCAGGGGGGGCAAAGGTATCGCTACACTTTTTGGAATGATATTGGCTATTAATTTACCGGCTTCTTTACTTTGTGTTTGTGTATTTATAGTTGTGTTGCTAATTAGCCGCTATGTATCATTAAGCTCAATTATGGCCGGGTTTACTTATCCTATCGGAGTAACATTCGTTTTTCCGGTGTATATTAAATCGGTCATTATTTACGGTATGTGTATATGTGTGCTTATTTTAGTAACTCATCAAAAAAATATAGAACGCTTATTAAAAGGTAAAGAGTCGAAAGTTAATTTATTTAAAAAGAAAACCGCCTGACTTACCATGAAAAAAGCATTTACACCATTTTTAGCAATTGTTATATCAATTGTAATTTACGCTTGTTCAACCGTGCCACTTACCGGCCGTTCACAATTAAGCTTAGTTAGCGACGATCAGATTAATCCCGCAGCTGCGCAAAGCTATCACGAACTTTTATCAGACCCTAAAACAACTGTTATCAATGGAACAACAGATGCCGAACGTGTAAAACGTATAGGTAATAAGTTAGCCGTTGCTATTGATAGTTACCTAAAAGCTAACGGATATAATTATGATTTTAAATGGGAATTTAATCTTATAAAAAGCCCCGAGGTTAATGCCTGGTGCATGCCCGGTGGTAAAGTAGCTGTTTATAGTGGCATATTGCCTATTACACAAACTGATGCAGGTTTAGCCACTGTAATGGGACACGAGATCGGTCATGCTATCGCTCATCATTCCGCAGAGGCGCTTTCTCAGCAATTGGCCCTGCAGGCAGGTGGCAGCGTGGTAAACGCAGCAACAGGCAGTCAATCGCAAACAACACAAGTATTAATCAATCAATTATATGGCGTAGGCGGGCAATTAGCTACTTTAAAATATTCGCGAGATAAAGAGAATGAAGCTGACCGTTTAGGCCTGACTTTTATGGCAATGGCAGGATACGACCCGCATCAAGCACTTGCCTTTTGGCAACGTATGGCAGCACAAAATGATGGTGGCAGTCCTCCTGAGTTTTTGAGCACCCACCCCTCGGATGCTACACGTATTGCTAATATTCAAAGACTGATACCTGAGGCCATGAAGTATTACAGGAAATAATAAACTACAATATATAGGTCCCGCTATAACAGCGGGATTTTTTGTTTATGAGCAAACGTAAATTTTTAACCGCCGAATGGCGCAATCTGGTAATGATAAATTACGAGGTAGATGCAGAAGTATTAAAACCTTACCTGCCAGCCGCAACAGAAATTGATCTATGGCAAGGCAAAGCCCTGGTAAGTATGGTTGGATTCTTGTTTAATAATACACGAGTTTTAGGTATTAAGTGGCCCTTACATGTAAATTTTGAAGAAGTAAATCTGCGCTTTTACGTTCGTCACTTTGATGGTAGCGTATGGAAGCGCGGCGCGGTTTTTATAAGCGAAATCGTATCTAAAAGTATAATTGCTGTTATTGCTAATACTTTATATAAAGAACATTATAGTGCTATGCCAACACGGCATTCTATCAGCAAACAGGGGGCACATCATACCAGTTTTTTATATGAATGGAAGTTTGGCGATAAATGGAATAAATTGGGGGCAACTATTCGTAACAGTCTTAAAAATATTGAAGAAGGTAGCCCGGAAGAATTTATTTTTGAGCATTACTGGGGGTATAATAGTTTAGGCGCTCATAAAACTAAGCAGTATCAGGTAGAACATATACGTTGGCAAGTGGCGGAAGTTACTGACTATGTTTTTGAGGCGGATGTGGCTGGACTGTACGGAAAAGATTTTGAGCCTTATCTTACCACGAAACCTTATTCGGTATTTTTCGCGAACGGATCACCTATAAGTGTTAGGATAGGGGATAATTTGCAACTTGCCCCAACACCTCTAAAATAGCTTTTGCTTTTAAAAGACATTCTTCATATTCCTTTGCAGCATCGGCATGGTAGGTAATTGCACTACCCACCTGAAATGATAAATACTTTCTATCAGTATTATAAAGTATGCTTCTAATTATTACGTTAAAATCAAAATCGCCATCTGGGCTAAAATAGCCAAGTGCACCGGAGTAAGCACCACGTTTGGTGCGTTCATATTGCTCCATCAATCGCATAGCGTTTATTTTGGGTGCACCTGTCATACTGCCCATAGGGAAGGTGTTTTTTATAGCATCAATACAGCTTATATCATTCCGCATTTCACACACTACGGTTGATACCATCTGATGTACCTGATTAAAACTATGAATGCCAAAAAGCTCCTCGGCTTTAACTGTTCCGGCTTTGGCGGAATGTGTAAGATCATTACGAACAAGATCAACTATCATTACATTTTCCTGTAATTCCTTAGGATGATTACGTAATTCGTTGATGATAAGTTGGTCGGTTTTTTGATTGCCATCTCTGCGCGCTGTGCCTTTTATGGGCTGAGAGATAAGTTTACCATCACGTTTAGCCAAAAAGCGCTCGGGTGAGGCACAGATAATGTAATTGCCTGCCCATTTAAAGAATGAGGAGAATGGAGTGGGGGATGATTCGTGCAAATGCAGGTATACCAATAACGGGTCCATTACCGCGTTTTCCGAAAAAAACTCCTGGCAAAAGTTGGTAACATAAATATCTCCGCGACTAATGTGTGTTTTAATTTTTTCGACAGTGTCTATATATTCTTCCTTACTAAAACGCTGTTTAAGGGAAATGGAGGGCGCACTTTTTTTTGTTGATGATAGTGGCGTGTTTTGTATGGTATCCGCAAGGTTATCAGGGCCTCCTGTAATTTCTACATTTTTACCTTTTATAGTGATAATTATTTCAGGCACAAAAAAGTAGAGATCAGGAAAGTTAAGTCTGTCGGCATTTATGGATGGTAGCTTTTCTGTTTCATACTTCAGGTCGTAACCAAAAAAACCAAACATAAATCCATGGTTTTCATAGCGAAATTTAGATAGTTGTTCAAATGCTGTTCCTGTATAAGCAGTAAGTTCTGTTTTGGCTCCTGCTGCTATAAGTACATCAAACTTGCCGTATTGGTCATTAAAGTTGTTACTATCCAGATAACAAAGCACATCATAATTATTAGCCCATTTCAAGGCTTTTTGTTTAAATGATGATATGTCGGTTACCTTAATTATCACTCAACAAAAATAGATTTCTAAAAGCAAAAGGCTCCGTTTTACAGGAGCCTTTTATAAGTTTAGCAGATGACTGGTATTTATATGCCAACCTCCTATATATTATTGCAATACCAAAGTTTGCTTCCTGTCGGGTCCTACCGATAAATATTTTACAGGTACACCAAGTTCAGCCTCTAAAAAATCAATGTAAGCTTTTAGTTTAGCAGGTATCTGGCTCAGTTCTGTAATACCGGTCAGGTCTTCGTTCCAGCCATCAATTTCCTTTAAAACAGGGTGGGCGTCTACTGAGCAAATGTCATAAGGCATATAATCTATCTGTTCGCCTAAATAATTATAATGTGTGCAGGCATAAATCTTATCAAAACCGCTTAGTACATCAGCTTTGGTCATTACCAATTGGGTAACACCGTTAAGCATAATAGCATACTTAAGGGCAGGCAGGTCTATCCAGCCGGTACGACGAGGTCTGCCTGTTGTTGCGCCGAATTCATGGCCCACCTTGCGTAATTCTTCGCCAGTCTCATCATTTAACTCCGAAGGGAAGGGGCCACTGCCTACACGTGTGCAGTAAGCTTTAAAAATGCCAATTACATCGCCTATCTGACTTGGTGCAATACCTAAGCCTGTACAAGCGCCAGCTGCAGTAGTGTTTGATGAAGTTACAAACGGATATGAACCAAAATCGATATCCAGCATAGCTCCTTGCGCGCCTTCTGCCAATACTTTTTTACCTTGTTTAATGTAATTATTCACCAGATGTTCTGAATCAACCAACGGGAATTGTTTGATGAGTTCAACGGCTTCAAAGAATGCCTCTTCACGTTCGCTGAAATCTGCTACCTCACCATAGAGCGATTGCAGCATAGAGGTATGTTTATCTACCAGTTTTTGATAGCGCTCCTTAAAATCGGGTAAGGTAATGTCGCCGATACGTAACCCATTTCGGCCGGTTTTATCCATATAAGTTGGGCCTATGCCTTTTAGAGTGGAACCGATTTTGCCATCGCCCATTTTTTTCTCAGAGGCCGCATCTAATAACTGGTGTGTAGGAAGAATTAGATGAGCCTTTTTGGCGATCATCAGGTTCTTTTTGGCTAACAGGTCGTGCCCGGCTATTTTAAGTTTATCTAACTCCTTTTTAAGGGTGATAGGGTCAATAACTACCCCGTTACCTATAAGGTTCATGGTGTTATCAAAAAATATACCCGACGGAATAGTGTTGAGTACAAACTTTTTGCCTTCAAATTCAAGCGTGTGCCCGGCATTTGGGCCGCCCTGAAAACGGGCTATCAAATCGTACCCTTTGCTTAAAACGTCAACAATTTTGCCTTTACCTTCATCGCCCCATTGGAGCCCTAATAATACGTCAACAGCCATTAATTAATATCTTTTCTTGTAATAAGTATATGCTTAAATATTGGTGGATTAAACTTTACGGTCACAAAAACCGTCGCGCAATTTGGTACAGTTGCCGTAAAGATTCAAAGAGTGGTGTTTAATATCAAATTTCAACAGATCGCCCATCATGGATTGAATTTGCTGAATACGGGGGTCGCAAAACTCGACCACCTTACCGCAATCAATACAAATGATATGATCGTGCTGTTTATAGCCATATGATTTTTCGAACTGGGCCATGTTTTTACCAAACTGATGTTTGGTAACCAAATCACATGATACCAATAATTCAAGGGTGTTATAAACCGTAGCGCGGCTTACCCGGTATTTTTTATTTTTCATGTGGATGTATAATGATTCCACATCAAAATGATCGCTTCTCGAATAGATCTCTTCAAGTATGGCAAATCGCTCAGGAGTTTTCCGGAGGCTTTTATTTTCAAGGTAGGCCTCGAAAATTTTTTTTACCAAAGCAATGGTTTCCTGTACAGGCATAATGTTAAATTAACCTTCCAAAGGTATTAATAAATTATAGAAAGTAGAACCGCGACTTAAGAATTGGCCGCAAGGTATTATTTGTATTTTAGGCCGCACTTTTTCAGTTTCCGCGCTTGTATTATGAAGCTTTTTCAATAGGTGAATCAAAACGGGTAACAGATGTGATGCCTTTTACCTGCATTATTTTTTTAATAAGGTTATCTAAGTGCTCGGTATCATTAACATATACCATTATCGATCCTTCAAAAATACCATTATCACTATCAACGGTTATGGAGCGAATGTTCACCTTAAAATCATTTGATATTACTGTTGTAAGCTTATTTATCAAGCCTACATCATCAATACCCCTTATTCTTAATCCGGTTAAAAATGCCAGTTCAAGTTGTTTCGTCCATTTAGCTTTTACAATGCGGTAGCCATAGTTAGCCATTAATTTGGCAGCATTAGGGCAGTTTGTTCGATGTATTTTTATACCATCGCTAACAGTTACAAATCCGAATACGTCATCTCCGGGTATAGGATTGCAGCAGTTGGAAAGTTTATAATCAATCTTTTGCAAATCCTCTCCAAACAGTAATACATCGCTATCTTTTGTTTTTATGCTACGAACCAGGCTTTGCAGTTGCTCATTTTCAATTTTATCCTGTGGCTTATTCTCCACTACTTTTTCGGATGTCTGATATTCTTTAAGGTCCTTCATATCAATAAGGCCCTTTGCAACATTGAAAAAGAGGTCTTGTGTCGAAGGCAACTTGAAGTAATAACTCAGCTTATGTATATTTTCGGAATTATAAGTGATCTTTAATGATTTTAACTTGCGTTCCAGAATTTCTTTTCCATCCTCGGCTATTTTGCGTTTTTCCTCTTTTAATGCCGATTTTATTTTGGCCTTCGCCTTGGCGGTCACCACAAAATTCAGCCAGTCTTCCTTTGGAGTCTGTTTACCTGAAGTTATAATTTCTACCTGGTCGCCGTTTTGTAACTTATAGCTTAATGGTACCAGTTTATGGTTAACTTTAGCGCCTATACAACTTGCGCCAACATCGGTATGTATCTCAAATGCAAAATCGAGCGCGGTGGCATCAAGTGGTAATTGTATAAGTGCGCCTTTTGGTGTAAAAATGAATATCTCATCGCTGAAAAGGTTCATCTTAAAATCGTCTACAAAATCAAGAGCGTTCATGTCGGAATTTTTGAGCATATCCCTCACTTTTTGCACCCATTGATCAAGCCCGCTGTCTGTAGTAGACTCTTTATATTTCCAGTGAGCTGCAAACCCCTTTTCAGCTATCTCGTTCATACGTTTGGTACGCAACTGCACTTCAACCCATTGCCCGCGAGGCCCCATTACCGTGGTATGTAATGATTCGTATCCATTAGCTTTTGGTGATGATATCCAATCGCGTAACCTGTCGGGGTTTGGCCTGTAAAGGTCGGTTACTATTGAGTAGGCTTTCCAGCAATCGGCTTTTTCGTTTTCAGGACTGCTATCCAATATCACCCTTATGGCAAACAAATCATACACCTCTTCAAAGGGGATCGATTTCTTTTTCATTTTGTTCCATATGGAATGTATGGATTTTGGGCGACCGAATATATCGGCATGTAAACCCTGCCCCTCTAATACTTTTCTTACCGGTTCAATAAAATCTTTTATGAATTTTTCCCGTTCGGTTTTTTTCTCATTCAGTTTACGCTTAATCAACTGGTAAGTTTCACGTTCCATGTATTTCATGGAAAGATCTTCCAATTCGGATTTAATAGCGTACAAACCCAAACGGTGAGCAAGCGGTGCATAAAGATATACGGTTTCGGAAGAAAGTTTAAGCTGCTTATCACGAGGCATAAATTCCATGGTACGCATATTGTGCAACCTATCGGCAAGCTTAATTAATATCACCCTGACATCATCCGCAAGGGTAAGCAGCATTTTTCGGAAATTTTCGGCCTGTAAGGAGCTATTGGTATCAAATACTCCGGCTATTTTCGTAAGACCGTCAATTATCTTAGCTACTTTTTTGCCAAACTCCAGTTCAATATCTTCCAGGGTAACATTGGTGTCCTCTACCACATCATGCAGTAATGCGCATACTATTGATGTTGTTCCCAAACCAATTTCTTCAGCAGCTATCTGCGCTACAGCTATAGGATGATAAATATAGGGTTCGCCGGATTTACGACGCATATCTTTATGACTTTCCAAAGCCATATCAAAAGCTTTACGTATCATGCGCTTATCACCCTTTTGCATGGTTGATTTACAGGCACGCAGTAAAGCGCGATATCTTTTTAAGATCTCGTTTTTTTCTGCTTCAAGGTCTATCACTAAATCTTTCATGTATCAGCTTTCGTACTATCAATATATCATTAACCTGCAACATTATTTATTATTGCAGGTTATTATAAAATAACCAAATAAAATGCGTTAATTTTGTATTTAAGTAAAAATATGAAAATAATTGTTTGTATACTGTTGTTTTGTTGTGCAGAGCTTGGGCTAAAAGCTCAGGATAAAACTCCCATTGCTCCAATGGTATTAGGCAAAAATGATACCACCAAAACGTACGTAACAGAAATTGGGGGTGAATTAGTGCCCTGGATCGTGATGCCCGAGGTACACATATATGATACACGTATTTTTGCAAGCGCCCAGGACAGGGCTAATTATTACCGGTTACGGTATAATGTATTAAAAGTTTTGCCCTATGCCCGTTTTGCAGGGCAGCGCTATAGGCAATTACAACGCGACCTGGCCTTGACAGGAGATAAACACGAACAAAAGAAATTAATAAAAGCCTGCGAAAAAGAAATAAAAGAACTTTTTAACTCCAAGATTAAAGACCTGACAATTAGTCAGGGGGAGGTGCTTATAAAACTTATTGACCGTGAAACTGGTAATACCAGCTTTGATATGCTTAAAGAGTTAAAAGGTGGGTTTAATGCATTTGTTATGCAATCGGTAGCCCGCGTTTTTGGTCATAATCTTAAAGAAACCTACGACCGCGATGAGCAGCGGGATATTGAAACTATCCTTAATAATGCGGGATATAATTCCACTTACAATTAATGGATCATAAAAATATCTATCAATTTAATGTTAAAAAGTTAGATGGTAGTGAAATTAATCTTTCAATTTATACTAATAAGGTTTTACTTATTGTAAATACGGCATCCGAATGCGGTTTTACCCCACAACTAAAGGATTTGGTAGCGCTAAAAAATGAGTTTAATGGGAAAGACTTTGAGATATTAGCGTTTCCGTCAAATGATTTCGGCGGGCAGGAGCCATTAGAAGGGCAGGAGATAGCTACTTTCTGCGAGAATTATGGCAATAATTTTCCGGTATTTGATAAGATAAGGGTTAGAGGTCCCTATGCCGATCCACTTTATAAATTCCTAACCAACAAAAAAGAAAATGGTAAATTGAATTCATCTCCCCGCTGGAATTTTCATAAATTTTTAATAAGCAGATCGGGCGAAGTTGTTGATTTCTTTTATCCCTTTACCAATCCAACATCATCTAAAATCAGAAAAAAGATTACCCGGCTGCTCGCTGCTGATGAATAATTATATTGTTTCTAAAATGCTTAAATTAGATATATTAGTTTTACCTGTACACCCCGACGATGCTGAACTGGGATGTGCCGGAGTTATACTTAAACATATTAAACTTGGCCATAAAGTTGGCATAGTTGATCTTACCCGAGGCGAATTAGGTACACGTGGTTCCGCTGAGATACGTGAGAAGGAAGCAGCGCATGCTGCTGAAATATTGGGGATAGCCGCCCGTGAGAATCTGGAATTGCCTGATGGCTTTTTCGAAAATACTAAACCATATCAATTAAAGGTTATTGAATCTATTCGTAAATACCAACCGGAAATTATTATAACAAATGCTTACCATGACCGTCATCCGGATCATGGTCGAGCAAGTGAGTTAGTGGAAACGAGCGCATTTTTATCAGGCTTGCGCAAGATCGAAACCAGCTATAACGGGGTTTTGCAAACTGAGTGGAGACCTAAACAAGTGCTTCATTTTATACAGGACCGATATATTGAACCCGATATTGTTGTTGACGTAACCGAATTTTGGGATACAAAAATAAAGAGTATATATGCCTACGGATCACAATTCTTTAACCCCGAATGGAAAGAAGATGAGCCACAAACCTATATTTCATCGCCTGAATTTATACAGGTAGTAGAGGCTCGCGCCCGTGAATATGGCAAAAGCATACAAGTTAAATATGCTGAAGGTTTTACATCACGTAAAATTTTAGGAGTTAATAATTTATTTGATCTGAAATAATTCTGAAAAAATAAAGGCCGCGTATTAAGCGGCCTTTATTATACTCCTACGTATTCAAAACGATTATTCTCGTTGCTGCGTTCACGTTTTAACCGATTCTCTTTAGCAAGTTTTAATAATATGCCCGATAGTTCTGATGTTTTAAAATCAGAATCGAATTTTTCCCTGCAATATTCCGCAATGGCGGAAATGGAATGCGGTGTTTTGAAATAATCACTATTAAGTAACTGGTTAAGTATCCTGGTTGCCCCTGGTTTTTTACGGCCGGGTACAAATGTGTGATTTTCCGCCCCGCCAGTTATTTTGTGGGCTCTTTTATTGAAAATTTCAGATTCTTCCGTATCCACCTTCTCATTTTCCATAATCTCGTCTAAAAGCCTGTCTATCACTCTCACTTGCACGGCTTCAGACTGGAAAGAATTAACAACTTCGGCTAGTTCAGTAAGTTGTTTTTTTAATTTTTCAATTTGTTTGTTCATTTCTAAAATAGTACCCCTTATGTAATAATTATGATTATAATTAATATATAAAGCACACAGAGTACACGCGCTTTATATAATATGTATTAGATAATAATATTGATAACCGTCAATGTGCGATTATAGTATATTA
This sequence comes from Mucilaginibacter segetis, assembly GCF_016522075.1. Classification (GTDB taxonomy): domain Bacteria; phylum Bacteroidota; class Bacteroidia; order Sphingobacteriales; family Sphingobacteriaceae; genus Mucilaginibacter; species Mucilaginibacter segetis. The sequence goes on from NZ_JAEHFW010000001.1 coordinate 651,456, forward strand.
TTAATAAAAAAAGCGCCTGTTCTATTTAAAACAGGCGCTTGTAGCAATATTATTACATAATTATCAGAGTATAGGTAATATTTTTTCAAGCACGTTCAATCCTTCATCAATATGTTGCTTTTCAATAATAAGTGCCGGCCTAAAACGTATACTACGTTCGCCGCATCCTAAATACATTACATTGTTTTCAAGTCCGTATTTAATAAATTTATCACGGATCTCCTTATTGGGAAGGTCAAAAGCTGTTATAAGCCCCTTACCCCGTATGTTGCTAACTATATCATTGCTCCGCGCAATTCTTTTTAATTCGTTTTGTAGATATTCACCCAATCTGCCAGCATTATCACAAAGGTGATCTTCCTCAATTATCTCTAATATTTTTGCAGAGCGAACCATATCAACCAGATTGCCACCCCAGGTGGAGTTAATACGTGATGATACATTGAAAACATTGGTTTCTATCTCATCCACTTTTTTACCAGCCAGTATACCGCATACCTGCATTTTTTTACCAAATGCAATAATATCCGGTAGAGCATTTTCACCAAAATGTTCATGACACCAAAACTTACCGCTCAAGCCTACACCTGTTTGTACCTCATCATATATCAGCATAGCTTCATTCTCATCAGCTAATTGCCGTAATTGTTCCATAAATTCAGCACGCACATGTTTATCACCCCCTTCAGAAAGTATGGGTTCAATTATTATAGCGCAAATGTCATCTGCATTTTCCTTAAAGGCCTGTTTAATTTGTTCGATAGACTTTGCCTCGCGGCTAAGCAGATCATTCATGTTGCCATCGTTAAGCGGATGTATGATCTCCGGTAGCGATACACGTGGCCAGTCAAATTTTGCAAACCATTTTGTTTTTGCAGGCAGGGTATTGGTAAGACTAAGCGTATACCCCGAGCGTCCGTGAAACGCTTTTTCGAAATGAATAACCTTAAAGCCCTTTTCAGAAGTGTGACCTTTAGCAAAGTTTTTCTGCACTTTCCAGTCCATTGCGGTTTTTAACGCGTTCTCCACAGCTAACGATCCCCCTGCAATAAAAAAGGCATGGGGCAGATAATCCGGAATACCTACGCGGTCGAAAGTTTCTACAAAACGGGCGTATTGTTCGGTATATATATCAGAATTGGATGGATTGGTTAATGCCGCAAGCATTAGGTTTTTTTTAAAGCCTTCATCATTCAGCATTTTCGGGTGATTATAACCCAATGGTACTGAAGCAAAACAAGTAAAAAAATCTAAAAGGGTACGATCGGCCCTGGAATCGTACATGTGTACGCCCTGGCTTTTCTCCATATCAAAGGTGAGGTCATAACCATCAGCTAAAACATGCTTGTTTAAAGTAGCTTTTACATTTTTGGGAGTAACATATGATTGAAACATAGGTGTATTGGGTTTCTACAAATTTAATAAAAACCCCTCAAAATCCCTAATTTAAAGGTTTTTGAACCAATTGGCAAAAAAGTAACTTTAAATTAACTAAACCTGCTTTTTGAACTGAAGTTAAGAATGGTATAAATAATTACCGATCAAAAATGCTGTTTTTTTAAAATATCCATCCATAAATATCCATATGATTTATATTATAAAAATTTATTCTTTGTTCCCATTAGTCCCCACAGTCCGCCTGTATGTATGGCCAGTATGCGGCTTCCATATTTAAAGCGGTTTTTGGCAGCTAAATCAAACAGGGCGTAAAGCATTTTCGCCGTATATACCGGTTCTATGAGTATACCTGTATCAGCCACAAAACTTTTTACAAAAGCAATAAGTTCCGGTGTGGTTTTGGCGTATCCCCCAAAATGATATTGGGTGTGTAAATGATAAGTTAGGGGTGTAGCGAGATATTGGTCTATTTCGTTTTTAATAAAGCCGCCATTTTTTAACACAGGAATACCGTTAAACTGTGTTTGTACTTTATTTTGACTAATGCCGTTGATGATGCCGGCGGCTGTTGTACCGGTGCCGCAGGCGCAAAAAATATGGTCATAAGTTTCCGGCAGTTCATCAATCAGTTCCGCGCATCCTTTTACCCCCTCAGCTGATGCGCCGCCTTCGTCAATAAAAAACGCATCACTATCGTTCGCAAAATATTTATGGAATATCGCATTTTTATCGCGGTAAGTTTCACGGTCAATAAATTGTAGTTGCATCCCGTGCAGCCGGCACAAAAACAAGCTGTCGTTATCAACTTCTTCTCCGCGTACAATACCAGTAGCTTTAAACCCAAATTTAGCTGCTGCCGCTGCAGTGGCCACCAAATGATTGGAGTATGCCCCACCAAATGTAACCAGGTGATTTTTACCTTCATCCTGGGCCTTTTTTAATACATATTTAAGTTTGCGCCATTTATTACCTGATATAACCGGGTGAATCATATCATCCCGTTTAATAAAAACCTGTAAACCTTTTTCATCAAATAGATGGTTTTTAATCTGATGAACAGGGCTGTTGACTTCAAACTTGATATCCATTATATACCAAAACCAATACCCGCATTAAAAGATTGGTATTGTGCTGCGCTATAAGATGTATAGAACCGGAAAAAACCAATATTTAACTGAAAACCCAGATCTGCCCGTACACCATTAATACTTTTCTCGTTTATAGAAATTGGATTAGTAAAAGTTTCATAAAAATCCTGACCGGCTGCGGTACTTGTTGTAATAGGATAATTACCGATTGCACCGACATTTGTTTTTGAGTTATTGTACCCTACAGCTAAAAATGGGGTAAAAACACCCAATGTTTTTGATACAATTGCCTGTGCCGTAAAGTTGTTAAAGTGTCCGTCTATATGCTGATTGCTGAAATCATTATTGGTGTTACCGGGCGCAGGTAACGCGCTATTATCTGGTTTTACATCCAAGGGTATATCTAAATTTACCCGTGTATAACCCACTGCTATTGACAAATCAAATGGGATTATACGCCCCGCAGCACCTGCAAAATCCTGTAAAATGTTGTGTTTTATGCCAAATCCGATCATAGAAACGGAACCTACATCATCACCCAGCTTTATTTTAGGAATAGTACGAAGGGTAAGATCGGTGTTATGTACAAGCCCGATAGTAAGTTGTATTTGTGGAGAAGGTATAATGGACGTTTTACCTTCAGGTAAAGTAAATTGATCTATTTTTTGATTGTTATCGTCATAAACATCCAGCACAGCCAGGTTGTTGCTGCCGCCACCAATGGTTGGAGTAGTAGTTGAACTGCCCTGTGCCAGGCGCAAATGATTGGAAAGACCGAGCTGCGTTACATCAAAACGTTTATCGGCCGATGGCACCAATGCACCTGTTGCGGTAATACGCAGATCGAACCGCAAAGTTTTTTTTGTTTTTGCCGTATTGGTCCAGCCGCTGTTCATGCCTACACCAAAGCCCTTAAAGAGTGGCTCTGCATAAGCGTTAACCAGTTTGGTGGCATCTGCCGGGCTCGATTTAATTAGCTCAGAATAGCCGTTTTGGGCACTGGCTTTAATAGCAAATGCTGATAGGGCAGTAACAGCTAAAATGGTAAAGGTTTTTTTCATTGGTTATAATTTAAAAAGAGGTAGTAAATATCGTAATAGTTTTAAATGTGTGCAGCTGCAATAATGATTTCAAAATCAATAATATGAAAAAACAACTACTTTTGCCTGATGATAGATGATACCGGAATAAACGAAAATGATGAACAGGATCTTTTTGAGCACCTGCGTGTAGTGGTTGATAAAGGCCAGTCGTTATTGCGGATAGATAAATTTTTGATGCATCGGGTGGAGAATGCATCGCGCAACCGTATACAAAATGCTATTGAGGCTGGTAATGTATTGCTTAATGATAAACCGGTAAAAGCCAGCTATAAAGTTAAACCATTTGATGTGATATCAGTAGTGTTACCACATCCGCCGCGGGATACAGAGGTTTACCCGGAAAATATACCTATTGATGTGTTTTATGAGGATAATGATGTATTGATAGTAAATAAAGCGGCCGGAATGGTGGTACACCCCGGTTATAATAACTATGCGGGCACCCTTGTTAATGCTCTGGTATATCATTTTCAGCAATTGCCAACGCTTCCGGGTAATGACGGACGCCCCGGCCTGGTACACCGCATTGATAAGGATACCTCCGGATTATTGCTCATCAGCAAGAACGAGCGTAGCATGAATTACCTGGCCAAGCAGTTTTATGATCATACCATTAATCGTAAATATCTGGCGTTGGTTTGGGGCGATATAGAGGAAGATGGCACCGTAACAGGTTATATTGGCCGGAGTTTGAATGACCGCAGGGTAATGTCGATCTACGATGATCCTGAAAGGGGTAAATGGGCTGTAACTCATTACAAAGTTTTAGAGCGTATGGGGTACGTTACACTGATAGAATGTAAATTAGAAACCGGACGTACCCACCAGATACGGGCACATATGAAGCATATTGGGCACCCTCTTTTTAGTGATACCATGTATGGCGGAGATAAAATTTTAAAAGGTACTGTATTTAGTAAATATCGGCAATTTGTTGATAATTGTTTTGAAATTATGCCCCGCCAGGCTCTGCATGCGCAATCATTAGGTTTTTTGCATCCGTCATTAAAAAAGGATATTTATTTTGAAGCACCTTTGCCTGCTGATTTTGAGGGAGTTTTAGAAAAATGGCGCAGGTACAGCAACTCCGGCCCTCAGCAGTCTGTCTGATAAATCAAAAGTTTAGCCGAATAAAAGCAATCAAAAACGGCGCGGTATCGTTATAGCAGTAATATTAATCAAAGCAAATTCGCAAATTTGCGCCTGTAAATCCGCATATATTAAATGACGCCAGTTTTTATCAATTTTAACGGAGAAATTTTACCTGCCGACAGCAAATTGCTTGATGTAGCTAATCGTGCATTTAAGTATGGAGATGGCTTATTTGAGAGTATGAGGCTTATGAAAGGGAAGTTGAAATTTGCCGAATTACATGCTGAGCGTTTACAAAAAGGTATGAGGGCGCTTAAAATTGATGGATACTCTCAAACTGATACATGGTTTTTAAAAGATAAAGTAGAAGAACTTGCACGGCGTAATAAGGTGAAGCATGGCCGTTTACGCTTAACCGTTTTTCGCGATGCGGAAGGTTTGTATACGCCCACCCAAAACAAAATGGGCTATTGTCTGGAGCTACAAGCTATTGATGAACCCAGGTATTTTTTAAATGAGCGCGGGTTGATAATGGATGTTTATACGGAGCTGCCTAAACCCATCAATTTTTTATCTAATATAAAAACGTGTAACGCCCTTATATATGTTTTAGCAGCTATCTACAAATCACAAAACCGCCTGGACGAGGTGTTTTTACTAAACCAGAACGGGTTTTTATGCGAGGCGGGTTCTGCTAATATATTTGTGTGGTATCAGAATCATTTATATACCCCCGCCCTTAATGAAGGTTGTGTAGAGGGGGTAATGCGTCAGGTAGTAATTAAGCTGGCGTTAGACAATAATATCCCTGTAACAGAGGCGCAAATAAACGCCGAAATATTGAATGAAGCCGATGAAGTATTTATTACCAATGCCAGCCGGGGCATACAATGGGTAATGGGTTATGGCGTAAAACGCTACTTCAACCGGGTAAGTAAGGGCCTTATGGATGAATTGAATAAATTGTAGATCAAAAGGAGTACTTACGCTTCCAAAACTTCGCTTTTTATAGTAGCCAGTATGCCATCCCATAAGTTAATACGTGCTTGCAGGGCGGCTTTAACAGCTTCTGCAGCTTCATGCCATTTAGTGTCATCATCACCACAAAGTTCTGCTGTCATTTCATAAGCCAGTTGAGAATGGTGATCACCATCTACTTCGATATGACGTTCCATGTAATAAACAAATATGTCGGCGCTATTCTGTTGTTGTGTATTTATTTTTTTAACCATCTCCACAAACATACCGGGTATCAGATCCTCACGACCGAATGTGAATACAGCCGCTTGTATATGGGGTTTGTTGGTAGCTATTACATCAAATGTATGTTTTACAAATTCACGGGCAGCCTGTGGCATTTCCGCACGGGCTAAAGCGCTGTATATGTCAGGTTGATGCTTTAACTGGTCAAATAAAGAATAAATAGCGCCGGTATCACAATTCGCCTGTTGCATGGCTTGCAGATATAATTCAAAATGACTGGTGCGAATGCCGTTCTGGTCGATATCACTTTCTTCACCGGTAACAATCTCATTTATTAAATAACGGGTATTGGCATTGCCTACTGGCATCCATGGCAGGGTGGTGCAGGTAAGATTTTGCTGCAATGCTTTTAATAACGACATGAAATCCCATACGGCAAATAAGTGATGCTGCATAAAAGTATGCAGATCGTTAATAGTATTTATGCTATGGTATAATTCATGCGCTATCAGTTGAGCGCGAAATGGGGTAATAGCTGTTTTAAGTTGATCTATCCGGGTACTCTTATCTTTCATTGTACAAAAACAAACGGCAAAAATAGCTTTTTGGATGTGTCGTCAGATAACTATTTCATGAAATATGAAATCCATATTACTCAGTTTTTAAGAAAGACTAACCATCTATAATCTGATTCCTCTTAAAAACTCTTCAATACCCATTCGTTTTTTACCTTCTAATTGCAAATCTGTAACGCTGATAAAGCCATCTTTTGTGGCAAACTTAAGATGAGTTTTATTATTGCTGATAAAACCGCCCGGCGATATACCCGGTTCACCGCTTTCAAAGTCCGCATTATATATCTTTAAGGTTTTATCATTTAAAATGGTATACGCAGCAGGAGATGGACTTAGGCCACGAATAAAATTATAAACTGTTTCAACCGGCTGGTTAAAGTTTATCTCACAGTGGGGTTTAAATATTTTGGGCGCGTGTTTCAATTCTGCACCCTCAGCTAATTGTGCCTGCGGATGTTCCTTATATTTGCCGCTTTCTATACTTTTAATGGTTTTCACCAACAGGCCTGCACCTTTGTGCATTAAACGGTCGTGCAATTCGCCGGCCGTTTCGCGGCCGGTTAAGGTTACTTTCTCGGTGAATAAAACATTGCCGGTATCAATATCGTGCTTTAAGAAAAAGGTGGTTACACCGCTTTCTTTTTCACCATTTATTAAAACCCAGTTAATAGGGGCAGCGCCACGGTACTGTGGTAGCAGCGAGGCGTGTAAATTAATGGTTCCGCGCTTGGGCATGTTCCAAACCACCTCGGGTAGCATCCGGAAAGCAACCACCACCTGCAGGTCTGCTTTAAGCGCTTCCAGTTGTTTTAAAAATTCAGGATCTTTTAGCTTTTCAGGTTGTAAAACTTTAATCTTATGTTCTACTGCGTATTGCTTTACAGCCGATTGACTGATCTTTTTTCCACGTCCGGCGGGTTTATCCGGAGCAGTAACTACGGCAACTACGTTACTGCCCGAGGCTATAAGGGCTTCAAGCGAAGCAACAGCAAATTGGGGTGTGCCCATGAAAATAATTCTCATTACGCTATATCAAAGTTTTTCGGTAGAAAAATAAAAAACACGATGAATTGTTTTGTTGTCTATTTATAAAGTAAATATTTACTACGGATTTTCTTGAATTCCGATAGTTCAGGTTCCCAACTCGCACGTATCTCTGTCTCTGTTTTACCATTGATAATTTGCTGCTGCAATGTTTTATTGCCGGCCAGCTTGGTAAAATAAGCGTTGAAAAAATGCGCCTTATCCGGGAAAGCCTTATAAAGCTCTAACAGCCATGCTAAATTAAGTTTTTGGCTGTCGCGAAAAATATTTGTATTGTAATTTTTAAGATCAATACCATAACAAAGCTGATCCTTCTGTGGCGGGTTCTCGCTCATCCCGGCAATACTTTCCGGTTTAAATGAATAGCTGTATTTATCTTTCAGTAAAGGATGACCTACTACCTGGAAAGGGAAAAGCGTACCCCTGCCCAAACTTAATGTGGTGCCCTCAAACAAGCATAAAGAAGGATACAGCAAAACGGATTGATTAGTATTTAAATTCGGTGACGGGTTTACCGGTAGCTTGTAGGGCATTGCATGTGTGTAGTTAGCTACTTTAATAATTTTTAACTTACATTTAATTCCATTTTTTAACCAGCCCTCGCCATTTATCATCCGGGCATATTCAGCAACCGTCATGCCGTGTACAATAGGTACTGGATGCATGCCCACAAAAGAGCGATATGCGGTATCCATCACCGGCCCGTCTACGTAAAAGCCGTTGGGGTTTGGCCTGTCCAATATCATTAGTTCAATGTTATTTTCAGCACAAGCTTCCATAACATAGTGTAATGTAGATATATAAGTATAAAATCTTGCTCCCACATCTTGCACGTCAAATACCATCAGATCAATGCCTTTCAAATCTTCAGGGGTTGGCTTATAATGCTTACCATACAACGATATAGCAGGTAAGCCTGTAACCGGATCGGTACTGTCGTTAACAGTGGAACCGTTGCTGGCATTGCCACGGAAACCATGCTCGGGGCCAAATATTTTCTTAACCTTTATACCTGCTTTCAGTAAGCTATCTACAACGAGCACAAGTTTAGGACCTATAACCGAAGTCTGATTGATAAGCATACCTACATTTCGGCCTTTTAAATAATCTATGTATAACTGAACCTGATCGGCTGCGGGTAATATAGGAAGGGTAATTTTTTTTATGGCAGTTTTATGTTCCCGCGGGGTTTGGGCCAGGTTGTCACACTCAAAAAACAGGCAGCAAATGAGGGCCAAAGGCAGGTATAGCTTTATTCTTTTCATAAATTAATGCTATTAAAGCAAATTTAAAAGCGGTATGTTTAACTCTAAAAACGCATATTTGCGAAGGTACAAAAATCATTCTGCTTTGAGTTTCGCCAGATTTATATCAAGTCGTATTACATTAAAGTCCAAGCGTACATTTTCAAAATTAATTGTACGGATAGCTATTATTGGCATAATGCTGGGGCTTGGTGTAATGATATTATCAATTGCAGTAATCAAAGGCTTTAAACAGGAGATACGCGAAAAGATACGCGGATTTGCAGGGGATATCCAAATAGTAAAATCCGATCTGAACAATTCTTATGAAAATTCCGCTTTTATTTACAATTCTTCTTTAGTTAAAAAATTAGAAACCAGTCATTTAATTACAAGTGTTGTTCCATATGCCACTAAACCGGGAATTATTAAAGCAAACGATGAGATTGAGGGGGTGGTTTTAAAGGGGGTAGATAAAAATTACAATTGGAATAATCTGAAAAGAACCTTGGTTTCGGGCAGTGTGATTGATTTTACTGATTCGGCAGCGGCTATTAAACAAATATTGATATCGCAACGTACCGCCAATCGGTTAAAGCTAAAGGTTGGCGATGATATGCTGATGTATTTTATTCAGGAACCTTTACGTAAGCGAAAATTTACTATAAAAGGAATATTCAGCGTAGGGGTGGATGAGGTAGACAAAACATTTGTAATAGGCGACCTTGATTTGATAAAACGCCTTAATGACTGGGATAAAGGTGAAATAGGTGGATATGAAGTGCGAGTTAAAAAGTTCGATCAGGTTAATGCCATAGCAGATCAAATTGATGTTAAATTACCTATATTGCTTAAATCCTATACACTTGCTGAAAATTACCCCGCAATTTTTGAATGGCTTGCCCTGCTGGATGTTAACGCGGTAGTTATGTTGGTATTAATGACGATTGTTGCCGTTATTAATATGATATCAGCCTTACTGATAATGATATTAGAACGTACTGCTATGATAGGCATATTAAAGGCCATGGGCGCCGGCAATTGGGCCATACAAAAAGTGTTTTTGTATAATGCTGCCTACCTTATAGGAGTAGGGCTATTGCTGGGAAATATTTTAGGGTTAGGATTAGGGTTTTTTCAGCAAAGCACACACTTTTTTAAACTGGATCAGGCATCCTATTATATGACTTTTGTGCCTATAAAACTTGTTTGGACAGATGTAGTTTTACTCAATATAGGTACGCTCATTATTTGTTTGCTTGTGCTTATTATACCGTCCATGCTGGTTACCCGTATTACTCCTGTCAAGGCAATCAGGTTTAAATAAATCTGTATTATAATTACCTTTGCTTTTTTGATGAGCTAAAGTTCAGCTTTAAATTTAGTCCACCTGATCCGAATCTTATTTGTTCGGAACCCAAGCCATCCAGCGGGTATTTAAAGAAAGGTTCTATAATAATTCGGTTACTCTTACCCAGCGGATAACCTACACCGAAAGCAAAATTCAAGGTCTTACCAAAGTAAAAACTGTTGAAGTTTTGGTGCGATGTTTCATCCTCCGTTTGTATAACGGCTCCTTTCGTGTTATTATAAACATAACTGTAAGTATATCTCTCATCTATAAAAGTACCCGAACTTAAACCTGCTGATATATAAGTATCATTTTTTTCGGGATTAAACTCATACTTGATATTTAAAGGTATATCTATCCCAACCAGGCTGGCATTGTAGTCTTTAAATACAGGTACAGTAACGGCGGCGGAAAATAAGCCCTGTGATTTTATAGCGGGTGCGGCGGAATACGCAAGGCTTGAATTACTTGGCGGAGCATTGTTATACCTGAAACTATTTTGAGCCAAAGCAACTCCGGTAGATAGTTTTAGATTTTTACTTAATCTTATGTCGGATGTAAAACCGGCACCGGTATTTATCTGATTATTGCTTCCTTCGGCGTAATTAAAATAAGTTGCAGCATATACGCTAAATACTACCTTTTTTTGATCTGTTTTTTGACTTTCAGCTTTTTTAATTGTTTTATCTTCATCTGAAAATAAAGATGCTACGGTTTCAGCCGATGGCTGTTTAATTATATTATTTGCGCTATCACCACTATAAGCAGTTGTAGTTGGTGAATTACTTTGCGTTTTGGGCTCCTGTGCTTTATCTTTAACAATTGCTGCATTATATTCTGGCAATAAATTAGTTACAGGTTTATTTTTAATTTGATTTGCGCCCATAACCGAACTGTCCAAAGTAGGATCTGCGCTTTTGCCTGTATTTGCAGCAACTGTTTGCAATTTGTTTATTTTGCTAATTTGTGGCTCTTGTGTAGAAGGGCTTACAAAAGATTTGTTTTGTAACAATAGTGCATTTTTATCAACAGTAACCGGAATGGCAAGAGCCATATTATCAGTTGCGTTATTATCCTTTTGCAAATGTGTGGTATCAGGTTTAACGGGTTGTTGTTTTATTACAGATTTATCAGCTATCTGTTTAACGGGTTTTTCATTATTACTCATCCACAAACCAATACCTAAAATTACCAAAAGAATGGCGGCAACGCTGCTCCAGCGAAGCCAGTTAAAGTTAGCCGGCGCTTGTTCTGCCGGAAATTTCTCGCGTAACTTTAACCATGCTTCATCAGCAGGCGGATGTTCGTAGTTATCAAACACCTCCTTGATACGATTAGTTAAATTTTTATCAAACTGATCATTCATGGCTTTGTGTTTCTGTAGTTAGTAACTGTCTTAATTTCTCTTTGGCCCTGCTTAAATAAACCCTTGATGAACTTGCCGGTAAGTTTAATATTTTACCTATCTCATCATGATTATAACCATCAATCTCATACATGTTAAATATAGTAAGCTGCATATGGGGCAGTTGCTTCATCAATTTTAAAATATCCTGAACGTTTAAATTGTCAATTACAGTGGCCCGGTTACCTACACCTATTGCATTGTCAAGATCGGTATTAGCCAAATGCTTCAGCTCTTTTCGCCTTCTGTCAATGGCCGTGTTAACCACAATGGTTCGCAGCCAGGCACGGAAAGGTTTGTCTGTATGATATGTATTTATCGCGTTAAACACTTTTATAAAGGCATCATTAACAACTTCAAGTGCATCATCAGTATTAATGCTGTAGCGGGCACTTATACCCATAGCATAGCCATAGAAGTGCTTGTAAAGCAATTCCTGGTGTTTTAAACTACCTGCTTTGCATTTACTGACAATTTCATCCTCAGTAACGCTTTGGCGTAAATGCATTAAAAATTGTTAAATCGCTTAAGTTGATACATACTCATTACGTTGCCATACAAGCAAACGTTACAAGGCTCATAAATTAATTAAAAATAAGAAAGTCCCCGAAAATACTCTATAGAAGTGTCAGGAATCTTTAGGTAGAATAAGAATAGTTTTAATTGACCTTTTTTAGATCATATTGCAAACTTAATGTATCCGAACTATTGGCAACCATCTGAAAAACACTGCTTCCGTCATAATAATATTGATAAGTGCCGCTTAAATGAGTTTTAGTGGGAGTACCTGTTGTTGGATAAGTGTCATCCTGGAAAGCTATGTATATATCGCTAATACCATAGTGCCCTTTACTTCCTGCATGAACTGTGGAAGTATCGCCCAATACCTTATAACCAACTCCGGTTTCTAAAACCAGTTGTATATTAGCTTTAACTGTATCAATCACTGTACTTCCCTGGCTCCTATGCAGAAGACGAAACTCTCCGTTAAATGTTCCTTCAGGTAAAGGTTTTAAACTACTGTTTGATGATTTTGTACAACCCATACCAAAAGCAATCAGGATGGGGAATAAATAAATTAGATTCTTTTTCATATAATAAATATTACACCTAACATTACGCAGCTAAACAGTTAATGCTACACCGAAATTATTTTTTTTTAGCTTCTTCCCAAAAAACGTCCATCTCAGCAAGATTCATATCATGGAGTTTCTTGCCGTTTTCGGCAGCCTTATCTTCCAGGTACTGGAAGCGTTTAATAAATTTTCGGTTGGTTTTTTCTAAGGCATCCTCTGGATTTATATTGATGAAACGGGCAAAATTAATCAGCGAAAATAACAGGTCACCAAATTCGTTTTCGGCTTTTTCATGATCAACTTTTTCCTCACCTATAACATTATACTCATCCTTAAATTCCTGCAGTTCTTCTTCTACCTTGGCCCAAACCTGTTCTTTATTTTCCCAATCGAAACCAACGCCTCTCGCTTTTTCCTGTATACGTGAAGCCTTGACCAAAGCAGGTAAAGATACAGGAACACCACCCAAAACTGAACGGTTTCCTTCTTTAAGTTTTATTTGCTCCCAATTACGTTTAACATCATTCTCATCGCTAACCTCGGTATCACTATAAATATGCGGATGCCTGTTTATCAACTTATCACAAATGCCGTTTAATACATCGGTAATGTTAAAATCTTCAGTCTCTGATGCTATGCGCGAATAAAAAACAAGGTGTAGCATTATATCGCCAAGTTCCTTTTTTATCTCCTGCATATCCCCGCCTAAAATAGCATCAGATAGCTCATAAGTTTCCTCGATGGTAAGATGCCTGAGGCTTTCCAGGGTTTGTTTCTTATCCCATGGGCAGTTAGTGCGCAGATCGTCCATAATGGTAAGTAAGCGTTCGAACGCGCCGGACGGAGTTGCAGCTGTTATGGGGGCAGTTATTGGCATATTTATAAGTATTTATACAAATGTGCAGATTTTAATTTGTAACCGATACCCTTGCTTTTCGTTACTGTGAGACTAAGCCAAGGGTTTAGTGGCTCTAAGCATCTCACGTTTACCGGGAGCACCGGGTACTTTTTCAACTTTCAGGCCTAAAGTTTTTATTATCCGCTTTAAATTACCTGTAATGGCATAAGTAACAAATACCCCACCGGGTTTCAAAAAAGCAAGGGTATGCGTAATCGCTTTTTCATCCCACATTTCAGGCTGGCGGGTTGATGCAAAAGCGTCAAAATAAATTACATCGTAACTTTCTGTTGTATCAAAATCAGCGAGTGGTACTGGTATAACCTCTAAATCGCAAAACGAGTTTAAAGCCACAGGTTTTGTTAGCGATAACGAATAAACAGATAAAAATTTATCCCAAACTGGCTTAGAAATGTATTGTTCGTAACCGGTGTTGCTTATCAAATTATTGTTTAATGGGTATGCCTCAATCCCCGTATAAAGCATTTTTATTTGTTTTTCCGTACAAATGTCTGTCGTCAATAAAAAGTTAAGTCCGGTGCCAAAACCAACTTCAAGTACTTTTATACTGGAGATGGAAGATAGCTGCATGTTTATAAAATGCATTAAACCAGAGTGCACGAAAACATGCTTGCTCTCTTGGAGCGCACCGTTTCGCGAATGGTAGTTTTCGCCTACTATTGAATTATAAATAGTGTTTGATCCATCTGCAGTGATAATAAGCTGCAAATGCTCCGTGTTTTTATTAATGCCCATAGTAAGGCATCAAAATTAAGAAATATAATAATGAGATGTTTGTAATTAAGCGGTCATGGCTAATAACCTGTTGAGGCGATTGCAATAATCCGGCAAAGAAATTTGTCCTTTATCATAATCAGCAACCAATTCATCTAACTGCTTAGAGATAAGCAGGCGCGATTCAGAATCCAGATTAGATTTCACAATATGCAGTTTATTGCTCAGATCTTTTGCTAAAAACAAAGGCTGTACATCAGCAGTTTGTTCTAATATTTTATTTAGTTTTTTACGTTGATTCTTATCAAATTTTAAAATAAGATAAACTATTACAGCGCCTATTACTATAAAGTAAATGCAATTGATAAGAGAGGATGTAAATAATTCGTTCATTGTTATTTGTAGTACTTTATTATTAAGTCTATTACGGAATTTTAAAACCCTAGGTTTCATGAAAATTAACTTTAACAAAATATTTTTATACAAATTTTGTTAAATAAGAGGTTAAGTATCATTAATTATATTTTTGCCTATGCTAAAAAAGTACTTCATAAAATACCCATTACTCCGTTTTGCATTATTTTTCCTGGTGTTATTAGGTGCTCTGCCCGCTTTTTCACAAACAAGCCACACCGCTAAAAAGAAGATACCTCCGCACAAATTTAAATTTTCAACTATCGTGATCGACCCCGGACATGGCGGTAAAGATCCGGGTGCGCATGGCCGGTATTCTAAAGAAAAAAATATCGCGCTTGCCATAGGTCTCAAACTCAGAAAGGCTATTAATGCCGAGATGAAAGATATTAAAGTTGTGATGACTCGTACCACCGATAAATTCATTGAATTGCATAAGCGTGCCGATATAGCTAACAATAGCAAGGCAAATCTTTTTATATCTATACATTGTAACTCAACACCTCAACGGCATGGAACCCGCCGGGGGGTACTACTATTGGTTTATGGTTATCACCGTAAAGAGGAGCAATTGGAAGCTTTGCGCGAAAATGCATCAATATATATTGAGCGTGATTATAAAAAGAAATATAATGGCTACGGGCAGGATGCTGCCGTTAATGCCATCGTGCTTGCGGCATTTACCCAACGTTACCGTAAGCAAAGTGTACAGTTTGCTAATTTATTGAATCATGAGTTTAAGGTAAATAACGGGCGGCACAGCGCAGGTGTAAAGGAGCAGGGAGTATTGGTGCTACAGCAAAGCGGAATGCCGGGTCTGCTTATTGAAACCGGTTTTGTTAATAATACAAGCGATGAGAAGTATCTGAATTCCCAAGCCGGACAAAACGAGATTGTTCGTTCTATTATGCGGGCGATAAAAAAATATAAGGCGAATTTCAGATCCTGATCGTTAACTTAGCGTAAGCTATTAACCATTCACCAATATTTATTTATTATGGAGGCAGTATCAACATCACGTCGTGATTTTTTACGCAAAAGTTCAATAGGGGCAGGTACACTTTTATTAGGTTCGGCTCTTTCGGGATGGGCATGCAATAAATCTTCAAAAAAACTTGGAATCGCATTGGTAGGTTTGGGCAATTACAGTAAAGGGCAGCTTGCACCGGCACTGCAGCATACTACCAATTGTTACTTAGCTGGCATAGTTACGGGTACACCTGCAAAAGCGGTAGAATGGTCGGCTAAGTATAATATCCCTCAAAAAAATATTTATAACTATCAAAATTTTGATGAGATAGCTGATAACCCGGCTATTGATATTATATACGTGGTATTACCTGTTTTTATGCATAAGGAATACACCATTAGAGCGGCCCGGGCAGGCAAGCACGTAATTTGTGAAAAACCCATGGCCCTTAATGCTCAGGAATGTGCTGAGATGATTTCCGCTTGTAAAAATGCTGATCGTTTACTGTCCATAGGTTACCGCCTTCATTTTGAACCCCACAATATGGAAGTGATGCGATTAGGGCAAAAAGAAGTATTAGGTAAAGTTACCGCTATTGATACTGGAAATGGTTTTGTGTATGGTGGCGATCCAAACGCCTGGCGCTTAAAAAAAGCATTGGCTGGCGGCGGCGGTTTAATGGATATGGGTATTTACGCCATACAGGGTGCACGATATACCTTAGGCCAGGAACCTGTTGCTGTTAAAGCTACACAGGAGAAAACCCGGCCGGAACTTTTTAAGGATGTTGATGAAACAGTTTTTTGGGAATTAAAATTTCCCGGAGGTGCAAAAGTTACCGGGAAATCGAGCTATAACAATAACTGGAGTTATTTACACGCGCAGGCAACTAACGGAAAATTCGCTTTGGAACCTGCTTATGGCTATGGTAGTTTGGATGGTACTATAAATGGCAAGCCCATGCAACTGCCTAATATTATACAACAGGCGGCACAAGTGGACGACTTTGCTAATTGTATAAACGCTAACAAACAAAGCAGAGTGCCAGGCGAAGAGGGCCTTAAGGATATGAAAGTTGTTGATGCCATTTACCGTAGCTTAGATAGCGGCAAGTGGGAAACTATATAGGTATTAATGTCCGAGGCGGAAAAATACACCTAAAAATAAACACCCGGAGCTGTAATTTACAGGGGAGTAATATTCAGATGTTAATTTATTGATACCGGTGCCGTAATTTGAACTGTCGTACCCCATAGCCGCGCCTATACTGCTTTTCTCCCCGTGGAAAGCAATATTTACAGCAGGTACTAACGCCATGGTGTAACCGGCTTTTACCGATTGATTTTCAATTTGCTTATCATCTACTGTAAGCGACCTTTGCGTAACAATCCCCGAACCATAATTATGAAATAGAAATGAAATTGCCGCTGTAGTAATATTAAGATATTAGTACGGATTCCCGGTTAATTGGACTTATAGCATAGGGGGAGTTCAGCAAATTAACACGATTTTATATTTGGAAGTAACATTTATAAATTATGCATCTATAAAAATTACATTATTTATAAAGATAAAGCCAATGCCTTAATTGTCATTAATCTATCACAAATAGATGTTTAAACAATTGTTTCATAAATCTGTAAATTGATTATATATCTTTGCTCAAATTTAAAATTAAAAAACATGAAAAAGCCCCTTATCATTTTAGCTGCAGCGTTGCTTATGCAAACGGCAGTATTTGCACAAAGTACCTGGAAAGCCGATAAAGCCCACTCACACGTAAAGTTTACAATTACCCACCTTGCAGTTTCTGATGTGGATGGTACTTTTACTGATTTTGATGCAAACATTGTAGCAGCAAAACCTGATTTTAGCGATGCGAAATTTAGCTTTACCGCTAATACTGCATCAGTAAATACAGAAAATGATATGCGCGACAAACATTTAAAATCAGCTGACTTTTTTGATGTGGATAAATTCCCGACAATGACATTTACCAGTACAGATATCAAACCGGCCGGCACAAACAAATATAAAGTAACCGGTAATTTAACTTTACATGGTGTAACTAAACCCGTAACACTTGATGTGCTTTACAGGGGCACTATTACTAATCCGATGACAAAGGGCCCTGATGCGGGTTTCAAAGTTACCGGTACTATAAAACGTTCTGATTTTGGTTTCGGCAGCAAATACGGTTCACCAATGTTAAGCGACGAAGTAGAGCTTAGCGCGGGTGGTGAATTCCTTAAAGCCAACTAAATAAATTAAGTATATAAAAAGAGCGCAGGATTAAATATCCCGCGCTCTTTGCGTTTATACTAGTTTAGCTGTTAATTAAATACGGTTAAATGTCATGGTTTTGCCTATAAATTTAAAATGCCAGTATCCTTTCACCTTGAGTTTGCCATCATCATTTATATATGCCGATGAGTTCCAATGACGGCCGTTTTTAGCGTCATATATCATACCGTCTTCCCATGAGTCGCTATCAGGGTCATAAACCAGTTTCTCCAAAACATTCATTCCTAAGATCTTTCTGTTACGAAGCGTAGGATCAGGGTTCTTTTTATCGCGCCATTCATCTAATTTTTTTGAATCATCGCCATCATTGAACCAAACAATTTTCGCTTTATATTCGTCATCAATACGATACACCTGCACTATAAGGTTTTTATCCTCATTTTCCCATTTACCACATATCTGATCACCCGCTCTTACCTCAGTAGATACTTTATTTGGATGGCCTGTAAATAAAAGCAAGCTTAAAACGCTTAATAAAAACTGGTTGCTCATAATAAACTCCTGAAATTAAATTGTATATAATCAATGAAACAATCATGGTGCCAGTTTGATGACATTGCCATTACATTTTGTAATTTATACAATTTTTGCTTGTAAAGGCGCTGTTTAATTTTATATCGTATAAAAATGAAAACGTTGTCGTAAATTTTTTAGGTCAATTACCCCTTATGTAGCCTGTTACAATAATGTTCTTTTTGTATTTCTTATATATTTGGCATTATAACCAAATTATATATCTAATTCCTCATGAGAAAACTACCCTTACTGTTTCCGGTATTGCTATTGTCGTTATCGGTGTCGGCCCAGCAAAAAAGCATTTATCATAAAGGTTGGATAGATTTTAACAAAAACGGAAAGATGGACGTTTTTGAGGATCCTTCACAAACTGTTGATAAACGTGTTGCTGACCTGCTTAGCCAAATGACTGTAGAAGAAAAAACTTGCCAGATGGCTACACTATATGGTTATAAGCGGGTATTGAAAGATGAGATGCCTGTACCGGGTTGGAAAAATGAGATTTGGAAAGATGGTATAGCCAATATTGATGAGGAACTGAATAACCTGGCATCGCATACCGACTACGCGGCTACGCAATATTCTTACCCGTTTAGCAAGCATGCTTCTGCCATAAACACTATTCAAAAGTGGTTTGTGGAAGAAACGCGTATGGGTATTCCTGTCGATTTTACGAATGAGGGTATACACGGCCTTAATCACGACCGTGCCACACCGTTACCCGCGCCTATAAATATCGGCAGTACCTGGGATAAGGAATTGGTGCGCGAGGCGGGACAAACTGTTGGGCGTGAAGCTAAGGCGCTGGGTTATACCAATGTTTACGCACCTATTTTAGATCCGGCACGCGATCAGCGTTGGGGACGTGTTGTAGAATGTTATGGCGAAAACCCTTTCCTGATAGCGGAATTGGGAAAACAAATGACCTTAGGTATACAGGAAGAGGGCGTGGCTTCAACCCTTAAACATTTCGCGGTATACAGCGTACC
This sequence comes from Mucilaginibacter segetis, assembly GCF_016522075.1. Classification (GTDB taxonomy): domain Bacteria; phylum Bacteroidota; class Bacteroidia; order Sphingobacteriales; family Sphingobacteriaceae; genus Mucilaginibacter; species Mucilaginibacter segetis. The sequence continues at coordinate 670,861 of NZ_JAEHFW010000001.1, forward strand.
TAAAGGTGGCCGTGATGGGGGCGCCCGTACTGATCCGCATGTGGCGCCACGTGAAATGTACCAGATCTATTTATATCCATTTCGCCGGGTGATACAGGAAGCACACCCAATGGGTGTAATGAGTAGTTATAATGATTGGGACGGCGTGCCAATAACTGGTAGTTATTATTTTTTAACGGAGCTGCTTCGTCAAAAATTTGGTTTTACAGGCTATGTGGTATCAGATAGTGAAGCGGTGGAGTACATATACTCTAAACATCATGTAGCGGCTGATTATAAGGATGCAGTTCGCCAGGCGGTAGAGGCTGGTTTAAACGTGCGTACCAATTTCACCATGCCGCAAACCTTTATATTACCCTTACGCGAGGATATTAAGGAAAACCGCATATCCATGAAAGTGATAGATTCGCGGGTGGCTGATGTGTTGCGCGTTAAATTCAGACTGGGTTTGTTTGACGATCCTTATGTTAAGGATCCCAAAGCTGCAGATAAGATTGTTCACAGCGACGCTGCCTTAAAAATGAGTTTAAAAATGAACCGCGAATCGATGGTGTTATTAAAAAACGAAAATAACCTGTTGCCACTTGATAAAAATAAATTTAAAAACATACTGGTTACGGGCCCGTTAGCTGCCGATAAAAGTTATGCCACCAGCCGTTACGGCCCATCGCATAATCCGGTAACCACCGTGTTAGATGGCTTAAAAAATTACGTGGGTAATAACGCAACCGTAAGTTATGCTAAGGGTTGTAACATAGTAGATGCTACCTGGCCCGAAAGCGAAATTATTGAAACACCGCTAACTGATGCCGAACAGGCACAGATAGATTCGGCGGTTGCTAAGGCAAAATTAGCCGATGTGGTTATTGCCGTAGTTGGAGAGGATGTGGACCGTGTAGGTGAAAGCCTTTCGCGCACCGGGCTAAACTTACCTGGCCGTCAGCTAAAACTGATACAGGCTTTACAGGCAACAGGCAAGCCTGTAGTAATGGTAATGATAAACGGACAGCCACTTACGGTTAACTGGGAAAATAAATATGTACCTGCAATATTGGAAGCATGGTTTCCCGGCCCCGAGAGCGGACAGGTAATTGCCGAAACCTTATTTGGTGATAACAATCCGGGCGGCAAACTTTCTATCACCTTTCCGAAAACTACAGGACAATTGTTATATAATTTCCCATTCAAGCCCGCATCACAGTCAGATCAGGGTGGCCCGAATAGTTGGGGCAAAACACGTATTAAAGGTGCATTATATCCCTTCGGTTATGGCCTGAGTTATACTACTTTTGAGTACAGTAATCTGCAGGTGTCGCCGGAAAAGGAAAACTCTCAGGGTGATATTACAGTAACTGTTGATGTAACCAACACAGGTAAGCGTAATGGTGATGATGTTGTACAACTTTATCTTAAAGACGATGTTAGCAGCGTAACGACTTATGAATATGACCTGCGCGGATTTGAAAGGGTAAATTTAAATCCGGGAGAAAAGAAAACCGTTCACTTTACTCTTCATCCGGATGATCTGGCATTGCTGGATAAGAATATGAACTGGACAGTTGAACCCGGTACTTTTCAGGTATGGATAGGTTTATCATCACAGGATATTAAGCTTAAAAAAACCTTTACAGTAGAGTAGAAACGAAAATGCAAATTTGCAGGTAAATTAAATAGTGCGGATATTGTCACCATACACCAAATAGTTATGAGCGATACCGGCATTGTAACCCTTACACTAAGCACTGATGGCATAGCCAGCATTAGTTTTTTTCATCCAGCACAAAATTCTCTTCCGGCAGATCTGTTAAAACAGCTTACCGATAAGATAAACGAAGCCGGCAATGATGATAGAACCCGTGTTATAATTTTAAAAAGTGGCGGTGACCGCACATTTTGTGCCGGCGCCAGTTTTGACGAATTGATGCAGATAAAGGATAAGAAGGCCGGGGCGGAATTTTTTTCGGGCTTTGCCAATGTTATAAACGCCTGCCGCAAATCATCTAAAATAATAATTGCGCGCATACAAGGTAAGGCGGTTGGTGGTGGCGTGGGCCTGGCAGCAGCAGCAGATTACTGTTTGGCTACAGAATTTGCTGCCATTAAATTAAGTGAATTAGCAATTGGCATAGGCCCTTTTGTAATATCCCCGGCGGTGATACGTAAAATAGGACTATCTGCATTCTCGCAACTTACCATACGTGCAGTTGATTTTCAAACGGCGCAATGGGCCAAACAGAAAGGATTGTATAACGAAGTGTATGCAGATATTACCGCGATGGACGAAAGCCTGTACACACTTGCTCAAAAACTGGCATCTTACCATCCCCATGCATTAAGCGGGTTAAAACAAATTTTATGGGAAGGTACAGAGAACTGGGACGAACTGCTTGCTGAACGTGCCGCCATTAGTGGTGAACTGGTATTATCAGAATTTACACAACAAGCTTTAAACCGATTTTTAAAAAAATAAAAAGGAATTATCCTTCATATAATTTTAGCCTGTTGCGTAACATGGCTACCTGTTGCTGCAGGTTCTCCATTTTTTGCAAAAGGTTATCAATAACAGCAATACCCGGCTCGTTAACTTCAAGTTGAGTATGTAGCCGGGCGAGTTTTTCCAATTTTTGAATCTCCTCCAGTGGTATGCAATCAGTTTGATTTACAACGGTAACCTGTATAAGTCCGGCTTCCTGCAGATAATCTATAAAAGTGTATTCTACGTTATAATAAACGCAAAAATCGCTGACGGTTATTAAATTTTCGGTTTTCATTGGTTAAAGTTTTTATCAGGATTTAGCTAATTCTTCAAATAATTCGCGCTGTTTAGCAGTGAGGCTTGTTGGTAACTGCACGTTATAAGTAAGGTACAGATCGCCGAATTGCGTGTCCTTTTTATATAGGGGCATACCCTTCCCCTTTAGCTTTACTTTCGTGCCGTTTTGCGTACCTGCGGTAACCTTTAGTTTTACTTTACCGGTGAGCGTATCAGCTGTTATTTCGCCACCTAATACTGCTGTGTACAAATCAAGGTCTATATTATGGTAAAGGTCATTTCCGTTACGTTTAAACTGCGGATCGTCTGGTATGGCAAAGGTGATATACAAATCGCCCGCCGGCGCGCCGTTGGTACCTGGCCCACCATGCCCGGCTATTTTTATGGTTTGCCCATCCTGGATACCCGCCGGGATGGTTAACCTTATGTTTTTGCCATTTACTGTTAGAGTTTGCTTTTTTGATTCCAGCACATCGCGCAGATTAAGCTGCAATTGCGCGTTCATATCCTGCCCACGATAACGTGCAGATTGCCTGCCTGATCCTCCTGACTGGCCGCCAAACATAGATTGAAAAAATTCAGAGAAGTCTCCACCACCGCCTCCGCCAAAGTCAAACCCGCCAAAATCAGCTGAGCCTCCTGCATAGCTGCGTTGTTGCCTTTGCTGTTGCTGGCGTGCTTGCTCGTAAGCTTCGCCGTGCTCCCAGTTTTCCCCATATTTATCATATTTTTTGCGTTTTTCAGGATCGCTTAATACTTCGTTAGCCTCGTTAAGCTGCTGGAAAAGTTTGTTAGCCTCAGGGTTGTCAGGGTTAAGATCGGGGTGATGTTTACGGGCCAGCTTTCGGTAGGCATTTTTTATATCTTTCTCCGAAGCCGTTTTATCAACGCCTAAAATTTTATAGTAATCAATAAATGCCATGTTAATAAGATGTATGTTTAAATTAAACCTGTAAATTATCTCATAGTTTTAATTTGCAGTATAAAATTAATAAAATAGAAGTACCAGCTATTATACATTTCGTTTCTTAAGTTCAATAACAGTGATCTCGGGCCATATGCCCAACCTGCCTGAAAATGCCAGGAAACCAAAACCACGGTTTACATACAGGTGCCTGTTTTTTTCTTTGGCAAGGCCTGCCCAGTCCGGATAACGGTATTTTACAGGACTCCACTTAAAACCGGGTATTTCAATGCCAAACTGCATACCATGGGTATGTCCGGAAAGCGTTAAATGAATATCCGTATTTTTATTATATCGTACCTGTTCTTCCCAATGGCTTGGATCGTGTGATAGTAAAATCTTAAAGGCACTATTATCAACTCCCTGCAATGCTTTATCTAAATCGCCCACCTGTTTAAAGCCTTTTCCCCAATTTTGGATACCGATGAGTGCTATTTTTTGTCCATCTTTTTCAATGGTGACATTCTCATTAAGCAACAATCGATAACCTAACTCTGAGTGATGTTGTTTTAACTTTTCCAGGTTAGCGGCTTTTGCCTGTTCGCTGTCCCATTCAATATAATCGCCATAATCGTGGTTGCCTAATATAGAGAACTGCCCGTAGGGAGCCTTTAATTGCCCGAAACGATCAATATAAGGTTCGATTTCCCAGGCAGCATTGTTAACCAGATCGCCTGTAAATACAAATAAGTCCGATTTTTGAGCTTTTGCCAGATCAATACCCCTTTGCATCGCATCCACATTATCAAAACTACCGGAGTGAATGTCTGATAACTGTGTAATAGTAAACCCGTCAAAAGCATCAGGCAGTTCATCAAAATAAATAGTTTGCCTATGCACTTTGTAATCATATTTACCTCTCACCATAGCATATAAAAAACCGGTGAACGGAACTGCTGCTATTAATAAAGCTATTTCACTAATGAATTTTCTGCGTGCAGGGAAAAAGGGTTGGCCGGCTGGCGTGTCATTCCTCACATTATTACCAATGCCATAAACAAATCTCCCCAGGTCACCTAATGATAATATGATAATAAAAAATAGTTTGGTTATGAAAAAGGTAAGAAAAATACTCAGCATCCATTCATGAAAAGGGGTCATTCCCCTGGCAGTACTAAAACTGCCAAGCCCAAGAATAAAAACTAAAGTAAAGCCAACGGAAATTACACCATAGCCCCATAAAATGCCAAGGCGCAAGTTACGCGATTGCCAATCGGCAGTAAGGGTGCGTAAACCTCCTATTACATACCAATCCATTAAAAGCGTTATTGCCGCTATAATAAGAAATACCTTTAATAAACCACCTCTGTGCATATTTTTTACTGTAAGTCTGCAATATAAAAAAGGAAAGGTAATCGGGGTGTAAAAAGTATGGGTTAAATCATAATTCCTTATTTTAGGCGCATCAATTATAAATCAATGAAAAAAAATATTTCCACAATCGCTGTTATGTTACTGCTTTCGTCGGTTGCAATAGCACAGACAATCAAAACCGACACCGTTTTCTTTGAAGATTTTAATGAAAAAAACCTTGACCGTAGTAATTGGAATATTGAGGTTACCGGCCATACCGTAAATAATGAACAGCAGGCCTATGTGGACTCGGCAAGTACTTTATATACGACTGATGGACAGGACGAAGGGGCAAGTAACGGCATGTTGGTTATTAAAGCTTTGTACCATCCGGGTTATACCAGTAAGGAAGGAAAAACTTATGATTTTTTATCAGGCAGGATGAATACCCGTGATAAAATGATGTTTACTTATGGTAGTGCCTCTGCCAGAATGAAACTAACAGCCGGTGCAGGTTTATGGCCCGCCTTTTGGGCTCTGGGTAAAGGCAAATGGCCCGACTGCGGCGAAATTGATGTAATGGAAACCGTTGGCGATTCCTCGTGGACGAGCAATGCCTTACACGGACCGGGCTATTTTGGCAATACGCCGTTAGCCTACCGGGCATTTTTTCCAAAGGGGTTTGATGTTAGCCAGTGGCATATTTATAGCGTTGACTGGACAAAGGATAGTATTATATTTAAGGTGGATGATCGTGTGACCTATACCGTAACCCGGGCTATGGTAGAAAAATATGGCCGTTGGGCATTTGATAATCCTAAGTTTTTGATATTGAATTTTGCTTTAGGGGGTGGTTATCCTAATGGTGTTAACAAAGTCACCAAACCTTATTTCGGGCTTTCCCAATCGTCGGTTGATAAAATAAGGGCGGGGCAGGCAAAGGTTTATGTAGATTGGGTACTGGTAACTAAATAAAAAAATCCCCCTGATAGGCTCAGGGGGATTTTTTTATTATCTGGCGTGTTTTATAACCACTACTTTTTTATGGTAAACACGGTGATATACAGGGCGAGGTGCTACAACTACTCTGCGATAGTAGCTGCGATGAACAGGATGAGCTACTACTACGGTACGTGTGCGGTAATAACGATGATGTACAGGTTTGGTTACTACAATGGTTTTTTGATGAACAGGTACACCTATGTGTGCACTTACGCTAACCTGTGCTTTAGCACTTTCGAAGGCGAACACCGCTATTATTGCTATGGCGAATACTTTTAATGCTTTCATGATATTTAATTTTAATAGTTAATTATTAATTGATTTTTAATTATTTATTTCTGTAATAATGATCGTAGTGATCATGTCCTCTGTCATGACCGCGGTCATGATACCTGTTATGTCTGTGATGGCGTTCGTGATATTGAGTTGAACAGCTTGAAAGAATTACCGCGCCGAATAATACTAACGTCAACATTTTTATAGCTTGCTTATTCATAATCATCAGTTTTAATTGTTGCTTATTTTATAGGTTAAACTATGCCGGTTAGCCAAAGTTTAATTCGCAATACACCGTATCACATAATCGTTACAAAGGGTAAGTTTATACCACCAAGCCATTATCGAATAAATTTTAACTAATAGGATTATTTTCTGCCAATTCTACAACCAACCGGAATAAAAACCCGTATGTTATGACATGAAGGGCTATGTTAGTATTCCTAAGTCAATTTATTGCAAGCCATGTAAGCAATGCGGTTGTCGCCCCATTATTGCCTTGGCGGGAATAGAAGGCTATGTGGTTAAATGCCCGAAAAATAATACGCATTATACCACGGAAGCGGGTATAATTGATATTGAAGACTGGAACATACATAATACTAAACTTTACGAGGATGTGTATGAGTTGAAAATTAAGAATAACTTTAAATAGTAAGCTTTGCGGTTAAACATGCTTGTATAAACGTAGCATAAATCTCTCCTCCTAAAAATAAACTTCTATTTTTGCGGCAACAAAACGCCTTTATGGAAAGCTTATCAAAACGTAATTTCGATAGTATAATTTTTGACCTCGACGGTACCCTTTGGGACAGTACAGCTAACGTAACACTTGCATGGCAGGCAGCTATTGCAAAAGCCCCCTATATGGATGAAGAAATGACACGTGAGCGCGTGCGTTCCATCACCGGGATGACGTATGATAAAATATTTGAAACCCTTTTCCCTTATTTAACCCAGGAGCAGCGAAGCGAGGTTAAGCAGCTTTGCGCTAAAAGCGAATTGGAGATATTGCACACTAAAGGCGGCGAACTTTACCCCGGATTAGAAGACACTTTAAAATATCTGGGTAAAAAGTATAAGCTATATATAGTAAGCAACTGCCAAAGTGGTTATATCGAGGTGTTTTTAAATCTGCACAATATGCATCACCACTTTTTGGGGCACCAGTGTTTTGGCACTAAGGGAAACCCTAAGGCTGATAATATTAAAGATATTGTTAGCGACCATGGTCTGAAAAATCCTGTTTACGTAGGTGATACCATGGGCGATTATCAGGCTGCTGCAGAAGCAGGGGTGCCGTTCATATTCGCTGCTTATGGTTTTGGAAAGGTAGAAAGCGGGCAAATTGCTACTATAAATGATTTTGAAGAGCTTAAGCAATTATTATAGATAAAACCTTTTTGATAACAGTAAGTTTAGTTTTAAATACTAAACTGATATGAAGATCACTAAATATGTCCATTCATGCCTGTTGTTTGAGCAGGACGGGTATCAATTGCTTTTCGATCCCGGCAATTACACATTCGCTGATAATGCAGTGCACCCGGGATTATTTAATGAAGTTGACGCAATTATTGTCACTCACGTACATGCCGACCACCTGGATACAGGAAACCTGCAAAAAATAATTTCGAGGAGTGGCGCGGCTATTTATACCAATACACAAGTAGGAGACGAACTTGACAAGGAAGATATCCCCTATAACTTAATGGAAGAAGGTGAGTATGAATTAGGTCCGTTTAAACTAAAAGCATTTTCATTACAGCACGAGCCGTTGCTGAACAGCCCGTTACCACAAATGACCGGTTTTATTATTAATGATAAAGTATTGCATCCGGTAGATTCAATGGAGGATATGTTAACCGAACATAAAAATATAGAGTTGCTGTTGATGGTGACCATGGCGCCCTTTGCAAGTGAGGTTCAAATAGCAAACTTTGCCGAAAAGATACAACCGAAACAAATTTTCCCGGTGCATGATGGCTATGCCATGCCCGGATTTGTTAAAGCACGACAAAAAAATTACGCCAATTACTTTGCTAAAATGAATATCAGATTTAATGAATTATACGAGCCGGGGAGCTTCGTAATTATTTAACGGCCTTTAACTTCTTTATCAAAGTTCTCCATTACCAAAACCGCAGCGCCTATTAGTTCCGCATCAAAACCTAATGATGATATGAGAAGCTCTGTACCTGATGATAAACGGGGAATACAATATTTATGCAATGCCTGCTGTATAGGTGCCAGTAATATTTTACCAACCTTAGCGCCGCGGCCGCTCAAAACAATATTTGCAGGATTCATGATATGTATGAGTATAGCCAGTGCTTTACCTATCTTGTAACCCGCATCTGATAATAGTTCCAGCGCAAACTGATCGCCCTGGTTAGCTGCATCCATTAATGCATCGCCCATTAATTTGGCGTTGCCGTTATAGCTGGTTAAACTGGTCACTCTACCCTTTTTAATTCCTTCCTCGGCCTTTTCAGCAACAACCAGTAATGATGCCTCCGCTTCCAGGCACCCGCGTTTGCCGCAAGTACACAATTCACCATCGTCTGATAGCGGAATATGGCTTAGTTCACCTGCGAAACCATTATACCCCCTGAAAATTTTTCCATCAATTATCATCCCTAAACCAATGCCCCAACCCAAATTAATCACCATAACCTCTTGCTGCGATTTGGCTATGCCAAATTTTTGTTCTGCCAATGCAACAAGACTTGAGTCGTTATCAATATAAGTTGTAACACCGGTAGCCTTAGTTAAATAATTGCTCAGGCTCTGCCCTCCGGCATCAAGGTAGGTATAATTAATGCCTTCGATAGCGTTTATAAAGCCCGGCATACCAATCCCAATGCCTGTTATCTTATTTTTAGGAATGCCGCTGTTAGCAATGTAATTATTTAAGTGATCAACCAGGGTTGCCAATGCTTTGTCGTTATTATAAAGCTTTATATCAACGGTTTCCATATCGGCAACAGCGTTGTTCTGCAGATCTATCAATTGTATACGGGCTGATAGCTGATCCATAGCCACCGCGAGTATGTACATGGCTTTAGCATTTATGGCGTACATTAATGGCCGGCGGCCTCCGCTCGATGGTGCATAACCTTGCTCTACCACAAATCCTTCTTTTATCAATTCATTTACAGCTTTGGTTATTGAGGGGATACTTTTATTAAAATATAAGCTTAACCCGGCGCATGACATCGCTTTATTAAAATATAACCGCTTTACGATCATACTTTTTAACCAGCCGCTTTTAACACCACTATTTTTTATTTCCATTAAGAATACTTTATGCCTTTATATCAAAAACGGGCATTACAATTTTATAAAATTAAAAATAAAGCTGCAAAGTACAACAGTATCATTAGCTATGCTAAATAATACTGTTCCAAAAAGGAAGACAATAAAAACTTATTTTATTTCGGCAGGTTCCAATTTATGGCCTCTGAATTCAACTGGTGAGGTAGATGTGTGTTTTTTAAAAAAATTGCTGAAATAAGCAGCGTCCTCAAAACCCAGGTCATAGCATATCTCCTTTACCGATTTATCCGTATAATATAACAAACGTTTGGCCTCTAATACCAATCGCTCCTGAATAATTTGTAGAGGCGACTTATTGTTATAAAGTGAAAAAAGGTTAGCTATGGTTTTAGGCGATTTGTTTAATTCTCCCGCGTAAAACCCCACGCTATGCTGTGTGCGGTAATGATTCTCTACCAATATGTTAAACTTGCGGATAACCTGTAATTTGTCGTCAGGGAGTTTTTCTTTAGGCACGTTATGAACTCTTGCAAGGCGGGTAATTATGATAATAAGACGTTTTAACAACATGCGCAGCATATCAACCTGTATATTATCGGGCGTATTAAATTCGTCAATAAAAACATCCAGTAAAAGCAGGAGTTTCTTTTTCGTTGGTTTATCCAGGTTTACAAATATCTGGTCGCTCATGCCATAAAACAAAAACCCTACGCAGCTTACTTCCTCATCATGTTCTACGATACAATAAAACTCTCTGCTAAACTGCCAGGCTACAATATTTTCCGGATGCTCAAAGTAAAACGATTGGTTAACCATTAACGGCAATAAGGTGTCCGGCATAAGATCGTACGCTACCTCATCAATAGTAACTGTTTGTACAGGACCGGTATTCCATGCTATAGTGAGATACTTTTGTTGCCTGTCGCGGGTAAAGAACATACGGTCGAAATAGGGCTCGTTTTTTAGCAGGAGCACATCCCCACCTTTTGTATGATCAGTTACTTTAAATTTCATTTTTAAATGAGTAAGATTATAACAACAGTAAAGTTATTATAAAAGCCCAAGCGGAGTTTAATACTCCAGGTAAATTTACATTTCTGTGGGGGTAAAAATGTGAGCTGATAAGTTATCTGCTTGCAATAATGATTGAGGCTATTTAGCCTCTAAGGGCAGCGATATAAAAAATGATGCGCCCATATCCTTTCCAGGGCTTTCTGCCCAGATACTACCACTGTGCATGTCCACCAATATTTTCGCGATGGAAAGTCCAAGGCCGTTACTCGTTTCTTTTTTGGTAGGTGTGGCGCTTAAACGGGCAAATTTAGTAAACAGTCTTTTCATATCATCCTCAGTAAGTCCCTGGCCCTCATCTTTGAATTCAATTATCATGTTACCATCACGCTCAAAGGTCTTGATGTAAATTGCTGTATTTTCGTAAGCATACTTGATGGCATTGCTCAACAGGTTTTCAAATACCTCCTGCATACGGCCGCAATCCACATTAACGCATTTGTGGCATTCATGATTTAGTATGATCTGCTGGTTCTTTTCAGCTGCTATTATTAAAAGGTTATTAACTACTTTTTCAAGCAAAATGCCAATATCAGTTTGTTCAAATTGCAGTTTCATAAAACCATCTTCTATCTGCGACAGTTTTAGTAAGTCGTTAAGATTGGCTAATATCCGTTCACTTGCTATATTTATTTTACCGGCAATGGTTTTGGTATTGGGTTCTGCTGACCGTTGGCCAATCATTTTAGCGTATAAAGAGATAGCCGTTAGCGGGTTTTTAATATCATGTACCGCAATATTCGTAAGGTCTGTTTGCAGCCTTACAATATTACGTGTAGCTTGCCTCAGTTCCAGTTCGTCAATAATAATATCCGAGAGGTTCTCCAGCATTTTTATTTGCTTGTCGGTTACCACACGGGGTACGGTGTCAACTACACAAACGGTTCCTAAATGAAATCCTTCTGATGTTTTTAAAGGCGAACCCGCATAAAACCTTATCCCGCCCTTTGCGGCAACATAGGGGTTGTTTTTTAAGTCGGGCACTTCATGAGTGTCATTAAACACAAGTGTGTCTGGATTTAAAATAGCCAGTGAACACAGGCTGTCTTCGCGTTGTACTTCCCGTCCCTCCATGGCGCTTATATTCGCTTTAAAAAAAACACGGTCTTTATCTACAAATGTTACAAAAGCACTGGGGGTATCAAAAATATTAGCTGCCAGGGTAGCAATCTTATCAAAAGTTTTATCAGCGGGTGTATCCAGAATTTCATATCTGTATAATTTTCGCAGACGTTCTTCATCATCAAGCGGTATAATAGAAACCGGTTTGCAGTATGTTGGCATAGTATATTAATCAGGTAAGTTAAAACTACATATTAATTATTAATAAACCCCGCACTTTATAAATAATAAAATAATTTTTTACATAAAATAGAAGTTATTTTAATCTATACGTAATATTATAGCCATATTAGTATTATATGAACGCATGGTTTCAGTTAAAAATATTATCCCGTATATTTAAAAGTTTTTTGAACTAAAATGGACGATAATTACCAGGAATATCTAAAAAATCAAAATATATTTAAAACGCTTATTGAGCAATCCCCTTCACCTGTAGGCCTGTATCTGGGTCCAAAATTGGTTGTAAGCCTGGTTAATAAGGCCATACTAAAAGTATGGGACAAGGACGAATCAGTTTTAGGTAAAACATTCAGGGAGGCCTTGCCCGAATTGGAAGGGCAACCCTTTTTTAACATACTCGATAACGTTTATAGATCCGGAACACCTTACGATGCCTACGGGGAAAGGGTCGATCTTATGGTTCAGGGGCGTATGCAAACGTTTTACTTCAATTTTACCTATCAGCCTTTAAAAAATGATAATGGTGAGGTTTGGGGGGTATTAAATACAGCCGCCGATGTAACAGAACTCGTGCTTACCCGCCAAAAACTTAAGGAAAGTGAAGAGCGTATGCGCTTTGCGCTGGAATCTGCAGAACTGGGTACCTGGGATCTTGACCCGGTAAACGGAACAATTGTATGGGACGACAGGTGTAAGCAACTTTACGGTTTTTCAAAAGGGGATACCATTAGTTATGAGGATGTGTTAATGCATATTCACCCAAATGACAGGGAACGTATTGATAAAGCAGTTAATAAGGCGCTGATGCCTGAGAATGGCGGATTTTACTACAGCGAATTTCGTACAGTAGGCGCCGAAGATAAAATAGTAAGATGGTTGCGTTGCAAGGGTAAAGCATACTTTGATGAGAACGGAGAATGTATTCGGTTTGCAGGCACAGCCCTAAATATTACTAATGAGATTAAGGATAAAGATGAACAGGAACGATTGCTAAAATTAATAGATCATAGTTCGGATTTTGTAAGTCTTTCAGATATTGATGGCAACGTTACCTATGTAAATGCAGCCGGAAAAGAACTACTGGGCTTAGTTAACGATAATACACATCGCCCTAATGCTGACTATCTGATGCCCGATGAGCTACCCCGGCTTCAAAAAGAAATTAATAACCAACTTTTTAAAAACGGACGGTGGGAGGGTGATATCCTTTATCGTCATTTTAAAACAGGAGAAGCAATCCCGGTAAAAGGTACCAGTATGCTGTTGTATGATGCTGATAATAAGCCGCATGGCAGAGCGTCAATAGCACGAGATATGCGGCGCGAACTTGCCGATAAAAAGGCTTTGGTGGAAAGCGAGCAACTGCTGAAAAATATTACGAGTGCTGCACCTGCCGCATTATGGATGTCGGATGAAAACGGGATGATAACCTATGCAAATCAGACCTGGACAGATTGGACCGGGCAAAGTTTCGAGGATATTTTGGGTGTGGGCTGGTTGAAAAGTATAATACCCGAAGACAGGGAAAAGGCAGGCAATAAATTTTTGCATGACCTTAAGTTGCGTTTACCTTATGAGGTTGATTTCAGGATGCGGCGTAAAGATGGCGATATACGATGGTGCATAGCAACGGGCAACCCGCAATATAATAACGAAGGTGAGTTTATTGGATATATTGGCGCATGTACGGATGTTACTGAAAAAACTAAGATCGATATTGCACTACAATTGACCAATAACGAGCTTAGCGACCAGATAAGACAGTTTGAATTTGTTACCGACTTTATGCCGGTGCAATTATGGACGGCAAAAACCACAGGCGAACTTGATTATGTGAATAAGCGTACCATAGAGTTTTTTGATTTACCTGCAGAAGAAATTGTGGGGGAAAAGTGGATGTTAAACGTGCACCCGGATGATCAGGCTCCATGTATCGCTGCATGGACAGCCGCTCTGCAATCCGGCGAGCTTTACCAGTTTGAGTTTAGGTTACGCGATAAGGTTGGAGACTATAAATGGCACCTTGCACGTGCCCTGCCGTACATAAATGAAGGTGAAATAATAAAATGGTTTGGCACCAATACGGATATAGACGAACAAAAAAAGCTGGAACGTCAAAAAGATGACTTCCTGGGAATAGCCAGCCATGAATTAAAAACACCTGTTACCAGTATTAAGGCTTATGCGCAGGTATTAGGCGCTATGTTAAGTAAAGAGGGCGAAGATAAAAAGGCCGATATGGTTTTAAAAATGGATGCTCAGCTTAATCGTCTAACTAATTTAATTGGCGATCTGCTCGATGTAACCAAAATTAACTCCGGCAAAATACTATTTAATAAATCATGGTTCAATTTTAATGAGGCTGTAAAAGATACCATCTCTGATATTCAGCATACTACCAATAAGCATATTTTAGTGATGGATTTTAAAGAAACCGGCACTATTTACTCCGATAAGGAACGAATTGGGCAGGTAATAACTAACTTAGTTACAAATGCTATAAAATATTCACCACACTCTAACCGCATTATCATTAGTACCGAATTGGATAATGCCGATGTAGTGGTTTGCGTTCAGGATTTCGGGATAGGCATCCCGGACGATAAAAAAGAAAAGGTGTTTGAGCAGTTTTACCGTGTAAGTGGTACAAAGCAGCATACTTTTCCCGGTTTGGGGCTGGGACTGTACATATCGTCTGAAATAATAAGGCGCGAAGGCGGTAAAATGTGGGTAAACAGTATTGAAGGAAAAGGGTCTACTTTTTGCTTCTCGCTCCCGGTAAATGATGGCAATGTGCCAGATACGAAATAAATTATAAATTGAGTTAAACCAGTTTACAGTTTGGCTATCCAAACTGTATATATTATGAGACAAAAAAAGATAATGATAGCGGACGATGATCCGGGAATTGTGGACGCTGTGGAGATGCTGCTTGAATTTGAAGGGTACCAGGTAACCAGTACTGTTGATGGATCTACTGTTTTGGATATGAAGGAAGAATTGCCCGATCTGCTATTACTGGATATTTGGATGAGCGGTGAGGACGGCAGAGATATTTGCAAAAAATTGAAAAACGAAAAAACAACCATGAATATCCCCGTTATAATGATATCGGCCAGCCGCGACATCCAGGAATCTGCTATGGCTGCCGGAGCTGACGATTTTTTAGCAAAACCATTTGAGATGGATGAGCTATTACAAAAAATTGAAAAACTTACACTATAAACTTTAAGGCTGCCTGTCCTCGGCGTACGATTCGTTATAGTTTAATCCTGGTGTTAACCAGTATAAGAGCACTACTCTGGAATAGCGATAATTAAAAGGTGACAGTAAAAATATTATCCCCAATAAAATTCCCACATACAACCAGGGCGAATGCGAACCGGTTAATAAATAAGTGGCAACGGCAAGCGTTACCATTTCAGCAACGTTAAAAGCATAACTCACAAACATAGACACGTACCAATATCCGGGTTCGCGCTCATAGTGTAAACCACAATGCGAACAGTTTTCATGCATTTTTTGCCCGGTAAAACTATACGTACTGCTGGCAAAAATATCTCCTCTGCGGCAACGGGGGCATTTGGCTTGTATAGCTCCCTGCAAAGCAGATACATATTTAACGGGTTGGATCTTTTTACTTGTTGGCATAATAGTATTGTTTTGCAAATATACCCAAACTAATATTTAGGTAACACTGATAATTTTATAACTTGTTTAATTTACATTCCAACAATAAAATTATATGCAAAAGCCCGATAGTTTGATATTTGATATGGATGGCACCCTTTGGGACGCGGTTGATGTTTATGTGGAATCATGGAACATCATGTTCAAAAAATTAAATATACCCCGAACCGTGCGTAGGGAAGATGTTACATCGATGATAGGGAAAGATGGAAAAAAAGTGATCGCAACTATGATGCCCGATTTTAATGATCAACAGCGTACTCAAATTTATGCTGATGTTAATGAATGGCGCAGGGTGCTGATACCTCAAAAAGGTGGCAAGTTATATGAAGGTGTTATTGAGGGTTTAAGATCACTATCGCAAAAATACCCCTTGTTTATTTTAAGTAACTGCGCTACGGGCATTATTGAAAAATTTATTGACTGGGCAAAAATTAAGGAGCACATTACGGACGAACTTGCATATGGGGTAAATAATATGCCGAAACAGCATAATCTTAAATTGCTGATGGAGAAGCATGGCCTTAAAAATCCGGTATACATAGGCGATACAGCCGGTGATGCTGAGCAAAGCCGCCTGGCGGGTGTTCCTTTCGTGTTTGTGAGTTACGGCTTCGGCGATACTGATAACTATGATATTAAATTTGATGATTTTTCTTCGCTTACCAATTATTTTCTGAAGTTATAGTTGATAAAAGCGTAACTTTAATAACAAAGTTAAGTAACATGAAAAAGCGGATAATTACGATAGGGGTTTTAGTATTGGTTGCTGTTTTAATAGGTGTAATTTATTACCGGTATTATTTTGTTTTTGGCGAAGGTACCAAAGCCGGAACAATGAATTATTTTGTTAAAAAAGGATATCTTTTTAAGACTTACGAAGGCCGGCTTATACAAAGTGGGATAACTTCTCAAACGCAAGGGAATATTTCATCAAATGAATTTATGTTTTCAGTTACTGATAAGAACGTAGCAGACAAGCTTAACCACAATGCCGGAGCGATGCTTGAATTACATTACAAGGAATATTTACATACTTTACCATGGCGGGGTGTAAGTAAATTCGTTGTTGACAGTGTGATGTCTGCCAAGCCGGTTAATAATTCTGCAAGTCCATATTAAAACAACTCATCAGCTTTGCCGCTGTTGGGGGTAAGTATTTTGCTTAAGTTGTATTCCCGATTACTTTTATCGTCGCTACCTTTTATCAACCCTTTGCTAAAAAGATCGGTAAGTGTTTTTGCGGCATTCTCCTCGTGGGAATTTAAATCCGTTTCAGGCTCGTACACAGCTAATTTTAAAGCCACCTGGTGTGCGGTGGCATATTGTAATTGCGCAAGGGCATATACTACATTTTCCTGCACAGATGCATGCTTGTCATAAGTATGCGGAACATGTAGTGGCTTATATTCTTCAAGAAAAGATTCGTCCGGATTGTCCATAGTTAAACATCTTTAATATCGTCGCGTAAAGCCTTAACAGCATCGTGTGCTATTTTTAAACCACTTAAATGATCGTTAAGTAGCGCTACCACCTTTTCATCTTCCCATATAAGTTCCTTATCATCCAATGCTTTACGATAGTTCCCTTTAGCCACATCTTCACCGTATTCACAGTCTGATAAAATGGAGTGGTTATCTTTTTTGGTGAAAGTTGCCTTAACATCTATCCATGCATGATAAAATTTGCCTGATAAGGTAGTGCCGTCAGCAGGTGAACCACCTAATTGATGAACATAATCGTTAAGTTCATTTACGTAACCCCTGCTTTGGTCGGCATAACTCGCAAATATGGTTTTTAATCCCATATCATCAGTGCTATCAGCAGCTTTGTTATATCCTGCTATCCGGTCATTGTTTATCTTAATCAGATCGTTAAGGGCCGATATCTGGTGTTGTATATGTTGTAATGTTCCCATTGTTTAATTCGTTTTATATTGCTACAACAGGACCTTACAGTTAATTGTTTTTACAAAACAGAACAGAATTAAGATATTAGTTAAATAACTCCTGCTCTTCGGTATAATATGTTTTGCGCGAACCGGATTTTACCTTTATTACCACCCCTGTGGGGCTTTGCTCTTTTTTAGAGTTATGGATATTCATAAAATCTCTTACCTCGCCGCTGATAATATCGGGGTTTGATTTAATGATCTCATCACCGGCATTTTTTAATACAAAATGAATGGATTTAACCAGCGTTTTTATTTTGTATTCGGGAATTTTATTACTTATCGAAAAAGGCGAGATACCGGCATCCCATAGTATTTCATCAGCATAAGCATTTCCAATGCCGCGTATGATCTTTTGATCGAGCAAAACATTCTTTATTTCCTTTTTGGTTTTACCCAGTTTTTCAGTCAGGTAAGTTAAGCCAGCCTCATCTGCAAGTGCGTCCGGAGCATTTTTTTTGTCAGGATTAAGTGTAGGAGTTGCGATACCCTGAAAATCGGTCAATGTTAAGCCGGTATCATCAGTAAATAGCAGGTCTAAAATACTGTATTTGTTTTCGTTTTTACCCTCGTATAAAAAAAGTTTACCATGCAGCATCAAATGCAAGGACAAAATATCGCCTTTGGAAAACTTGAAAAACAGTTCCTTGCCGTCGCGGTATACTGAGGTGAGCTTTTGTCCCTTAATAGTATTTTGTAATTCGTTATGGCTTACATTTAATTTAGGAGCTTTATGTACCGTAACTTCCTTTATGGTTTTGCCGGATAATTTTTTATCCAGGTTATGGCTAAATACTTCGAGGTCAGGTAATTCTGGCATGATTTATAATTTCTTTTAAGTGCAGGTATTTATAAACGGTCTAAGTCTGAAACAACAATGTGCTAATATTTATACACTTTTCTTTAACAGTTGTTTGTTTGCAGCAATCAGTTGTATAATTTTTTTTTTAAAAAGCGAACCTATGAAAGTAAAAATTTTAAGCTCGATTGGGCTGATTATCAGCTTGTCTGTATTCACGTCTTTTTCAATATCCGAAAAGATATGATAGGGGAATGGAGAATAGACGATTCATCGATACCAAAAACCACGCAGAAAGTAATAGATAAGCTTGTTGCCGCTAACCCGGCAATTGCCGATCAGTTGGAAGATAATAAGGAAGCTATAATGGATCAGATAAAGGCTATACGCTTAAATTTAAAGGCCGACCATACGTATGAGTCGGTTACACAGCAAGGATCAACCGGTGGTAAATGGGAATTGCTGAATAACGAGCACACCATACAATTTACAAAAGCCGACGGCAGTATGCGTAAGGATAGTATATTGGAATCTGCCCCGTCGCGCTTAAAAATGATAAACGTTGATCTCAAGGATACCACATTATACGTACACCCCTGATCAATCATAATAAAAAAAACAAAAGCCATTCTGCACAAAACAGAATGGCTTTTTGCTTTTATATTAGTTAGTTTAATTACTGCTTCCTAATATAGATGAGAATTTATACTCATAAGTTTTTAGCTGGGCCGCAAGCTTATCACTAAGAGCCTGCTGATGTCCTTGTTTAGTGAATTCGGTTATACCGTTCAGTATTTGTAAGCCAATTTGAACATCACGCATATTCATATCACTTGAATTATTTTGCAACAGGTAGGCATTATAATCCAGTTGGTCAGTAATATACTTATCAATACGGTTAACTATTTTATTGCCCAGTGTAGCGTCATTTAAGCGGTACGCAATCTGTGCCATAAACATTTTACGCCCTGCAACATCTATATATGGATTCAGTTCAGGTAGCTCGTCATCACATTTATGTAACACTTTAAGCGCCAGATCCGGATGTCCTTCTCTTTCCAGGCTGCGTGCCAGATCTAAAAACGTGGTTAATAAAACCGGGTAGAACATATTAGTAGATTCATGGTCTAAATAGCGTGCATGTTTAAAGTTGCCGAATTTAAACTTATTCATGATGTTATTATACATCACCATGGTGTTGGTTTTACTTAACTGATCTTCCGCAGATAATGTGGAGTCTGGTTTAAACGGAATAAGGTGATAAGTAAAACCTTCTTTATATAAATAAGGCTGTAAGCCGATCAGGTTGCTGTTGCCTATAGTGGTAGTAAAGCAAATGGGCCTTTTCCAATGGTTATGTGCTAATATATCCAGTATAGCAAGGTTTTCCTTTGTTACATAATTGGAGGTGTATTTCCATTCCATACTTTTTGCCAGCCGGTCCTTTTGATCGGGTGTTATCACACCGTTCTTAATTACCTCTTCCGGATCAATGTCTATCTTAAAGTTTTTTGTTGGTAAATAATTTACACTTTCGCCAGCTTGATTTTGCCCTTTTGCGTTAGGGTCGTCAGATGTAATAAAATCAAAAACATCTTTAACACTTACGTAACCGGGTAGTTTAGCGTCGTTGTAATAAATAACATCACGCACACCCTCTTTATATTTATCAAAAGGCATTGTAATAGGTAAAGGAGCACTTTGGTTCATTGGCTTTTGCATCTGCCGTATATACCAGTCACCCGTAAACAGGCTAAGGTTAACAATTCGTACATCGGGGCGTATGCCCTCAACTTCCTGATCGTACCATAACGAATAAGTATCATTATCGCCATAAGTAAATAATATAGCGTTAGGCGGGCACGATATCAGGTAATTATAAGCCATATCATGTGCTGTCCATTTGGTAGAGCGGTCGTGGGCCTTCCACTCTTTACTTGCCATTAACACAGGTGCTATAAGTAAACAAACTCCTGTAGCTATAAATGCCGAAGTACGGATATTTATTTTCTTACTTAGCAGATCGGCAATAGCGATAACTGCTAAGCCAATCCATATAGCAAAGGCATAAAAGGATCCTACGTAGGAGTAGTCCCGCTCGCGTGGCTGTACAGATGGCTGATTAACATATAATACCACAGCAATACCGGTAAAAAACCATAATAAGCCTATAATAAGTGCGTCGCGTTTTTTACGGTTATACTGATATATTACCCCTATTAAACCTAATATAAAAGGTATGGCATATAAAGGAGTATAGGTAGTGCCATGTATAACGGAGTCAGGCAGATGCTTACCACCATCAAAAATTCCGCTGGTCCAGTTACCGTCAATGCCGGATGTGCTGGTTTGGCCGTCGGCGTCATTGTAACGGCCTATAAAATTCCAGAAAAAGTAGCGAACATACATTTGGTATATTTGCCAGCTTCCCATCCATCGTAAATTATCTAACATGTTTGGTGCCTGCCCTGCGGGTATTTGCAGCCATTGCCTGTAAAACTGAACGTCTTGCGGATCTGTACTGTACATACGAGGCAATAGTGTGGTATGGTCATAAACATAGTCAGGGCGTTTATCAGCTATTTCGTATTTGTCTTTTCCTTTACGATATATCGTGCTTCCTTCTTTCTGATCAATGATCTGAGCATCAAAATAAGGGCCTTTAAGTAATGGGTTTTCGCCATACTGTATACGGTTAAGGTAACCATACATAGTAAAGGCATTATCGGGGTGGGAGTTGTTAAGATCCGGATTGGCTGTAGCGCGGATAGGTATGTAGGCAAATGAGCCATAACCAAAATAAATAAAGGCTACGCATAATAATGCCAAATTAAGTACAGGCTTGTTTTTGCGAATACTATATATAATACCGAATACAATAGCCGATATCAGGATCAGCAGAAAAACAAAGGCGCCGCTGCCGAAACCCATGCCCAAAGTATTTACAAAGAACAGATCAAAATAAGCAGCAAATTTCACTGTATATCCGCGTATGCCATATTGTACCAAACCTAATATGCCAATACTTATAAAGAAAGCTATCAGTGTATTTTTAGTGGTAATATTTTTATACCTGCGAAAGTAATATACCAATGCAATAGCCGGTATGGTAAGCAGGTTAAGCAGGTGTATACCAATTGATAAGCCAATTATATAAGCAATAAATACTATCCATTTATCAGCATGTGGTTCATCAGCATGGGCTTCCCATTTTAATATAGCCCAAAAAACTACCGCAATACATAATGATGATAAAGCAAACACAATGGTTTCCACAGCCGAGAACCAAAAGGTATCGGTATAAGTAAAGGCTAATGCACCTACTAAACCTGCACCCATTATTAATATGGTTTGGGCGTTACCGAAATCTTTCTCGCGCCCGGCTATCAGTTTTTTTGCCATAGCAGTAATAGTCCAGAAAAGAAACATCACCGTTGCACCACTGGCAATAGCCGATCCCATATTAGTAAAGTAGGGCACTTTAGTATTATCACCCATAGATAATAAGGAGAACACCTTACCCAGCATGGCAAACATCGGATAGCCCGGCTGGTGCGATATCTGCAAACGGAACGCGCAGGATATAAACTCACCGCAATCCCAAAAACTAACAGAGGGTTCTAAAGTTAAAATATAGGTAGCAGAGGAGATTACGAAACAAACCCAGCCTAAAATGTTATTAATTTTTTTGTATTGCATGTATAATCTATTATTACTTTGGCGCGCCAAATATCACTATTTTTGCAAACCATTTAGTAAAAAAATGGTAGTGTTTAACAAATTTAACACAAATTAACTGTTTGGACAGTTAAGCAGCATTTTATTAACACTTGAGCTTTAATGTTACAATAAATAACACTTATTTTGTTGCGTATGCAAAAAAGTCGCGCCCGTTTATTGGGCAAAGTTATTCTGGTAGTTGGTATTATCGTATTTTTGGCACAAACAGGTTGGTCTCAATCTGTTTATTTACCTCAATCATATCAGTTCAATCAAAAACTAAACAGGACTGTTTATTCTAAAAATACTTCGCTCCACACTTCTTTAAGGCCATTTTTGCTGGATAGTACTTTAATGCCCCGTTATAGCGAGCTTATGAATTTAGGCGGTGATGAAAACAAACACCAAACCTGGGTTGGGCGTAAACTATGGGACGAACATTTGGTTGATATCAAAACCAAGGAATACACCATGTTTGCTGATTTCCTGACGGATAATTTAGCAGGCTATGATTTTAAAGATAAAGATAAACCTGCCACATTTAAACCGGTAGGCTTTGGCCTTAAAACAAAACTGGGCGTAAATACACGCGGGTTTCAATTTGGAGGAACCGTAGGTGACAAATTTTATTTTTATACCAGCGGTTACGAGAATCAGGCGGTTTTTCCATCCTACTATAACGATTATGTAAATCACATCGGGTTCGTTCCCGGCCAGGCATATGATCGCAGCTTTGGGAAACCACAGAAAGATTATTCGTACGTTACGGCTATATTGTCTTATGCCCCAATAAAACAACTTAATATCACCTTAGGGCAAGATAAAACTTTCATAGGTGATGGTTACCGCTCTTTGTTATTATCTGATTATGCAGCCAATTACCCACTATTACGTATCACTGCCAATTTAGGTAAAATACAATATATGGCCATGTGGACTTATCTTCAGGATATTATACAACCTAAGTTTGATACATTTGGCAGTAATAGGCGTAAATACGGTTTATTCCATTATCTCGACTGGAACGTAAATAACAGCCTTTCATTAGGGTTCTTTAACGCCTACATAGCACCCGAAACTGACGATCAGGGCAACCGCCGTGGTTTTGATGTTAATTTTATCAACCCGGTGTTGTTTGCAAGCGGTTTAGGGCCGTCTTCACAACCGGGAAATGCTTTAGCGGGCTTTACAGGTAAATATAAAATATTCGATAAAACGGCACTTTACGGGCAATTGCTTATAGATCATTTTAAACTGCAAAGCTTCTTTTCAGGCGATAATGCGCAAAATACCAACGGGTGGCAAATTGGTATACGCGGTGCTGATATATTTAATGTTAAGAACTTTAATTATTTATTTGAATATAATACGGTTAAACCATATACCTATTCCAGCGAGCAACCTATTAGCAGCTATACTTTTTACAGCGAGCCGTTAGGAGATCCGCTCGGTGCAAATTTTCGTGAAATAATAGGTATATTAAATTATTCGGCCGGAAGGTTTGACCTTCAGGGACAACTGAATTATGCGCGTTATGGTTTAAATACAGCCGCAAATATTGAGGGAAAAGATATTAATCAACCTTACCTTAGTACAGCAGGTAACAAAATTGGGCAAGGTATAAAAACGGATCTTTATTATGCCGAAGGCACCGTTGCTTATATCATTAATCCTAAATATAACCTTCGTTTTGAATTAAGCGGTCTTTACCGGCAGGAAAAGAATAATTTAGGTAATAAAAAATCTGCAATAATAACTTTTGGGCTACGAACCACTTTTCGCAGTTTATACCACGATTTTTAATTAATAGGCTCGTTTATTCAATTCTGTTTATCTTTGAAAATGCCCGGCATCAACCCGGCAAACTACTAATCTTTAATTATGGCTACAGAAGTTAAGTGCCCGAGCTGCGGACATGCCTTTCCTATTGAGGAGGTTATGGCCGAAGAATATAAGCAACAATTGAGAGTGCAAATGGCAGATTATAAACGCCAGAAGGAAGAGGAATTCCGTAAAAAGGAAGATGAGTTTGCCGGGCGTGAAAAACAGCAACGCGAGCAATTTGAGCAAAGGTTAGAAGGCGAAAAGAAGCAGCTGCAATTAACTCTTGAAGAAAATTTACGCAAAACCATATCGTCGGATTATGAAAATCAGTTGATTATGTTACAAACCTCAGCCCGCGATAATGAGGAGAAATTAAAGTTGGCAAGGCAAAAGGAACTGGAGTTTATGCAGCGCGAACAGCAGCTTAAGCAAAAGGAAGAAGAGATGGAACTTGCACTGCAACGCAAATTACATGAGCAGCGCAACGAACTTACCGAACAAATACGAAAACAGGAAATAGATAAACAAGCCATTAAAGAAACGGAACACCAGCTAAAGGTGAAGGAGATGGAAAAGCAGCTGGAGGATCAAAAAAAGCTGGTTGACGAAATGAAACGACGTGCCGAACAAGGTTCCATGCAGTTACAGGGTGAAGCTCAGGAGTTGATTTTGGAAGAACTGCTGCGTAACTATTTTCCGTTTGATGTAATAAGCGAAGTAGGTAAAGGAGTACGAGGTGCTGATTGTATACAAACCGTTCGTAATCAGTTCGGGCAGGAATGCGGGCGCATTATTTACGAAAGTAAACGTACCAAAGAATTTGGTTTGGACTGGATAGAAAAATTGAAAAAGGATATGCGTGCCATGGGGGTGGATGTTGCGGTAATTGTAACCCAATGCTACCCTAAAGGTATGGACTGCTTTGGCGAGCGGGATGGGGTGTGGATTTGCAGTTTTGATGAAGTTAAGGCAGTATCATATATTTTGCGCGATGGGGTGGTTAAACTTTCCAATATGACCAAAGCGCAGGATAACAAAGGTGATAAAATGCATCTGCTATATGATTACTTAACCGGTACGGAGTTTTCTGAACAATGGAAGGCTATCCGGGAAGGCTATATGAGCATGCGCCAGTCGATACAAAAAGAGCGCGATGCGATGGAACGACTTTGGAAAGCCCGTGAAAAACAACTTGAAAAGGTATTGTTGAATGCCGCGCACATAAAAGGTTCAATTGAAGGAATAGCCGGCAGCGATATGATACAGCTTAGCCTGGGCGAAGATGACGATGAACCGCTGCTTCTTGATTAGTGCTTGTTCAGGTATAAATTTAGATAATTACGTATTAATAACAGATAGTTGTATTTATACCAACCTTTATATGTAGCTTAGCCCTTATTACCCGCTCACAATTATACTTCCCGGTACTTTTTTCATCCCAATTTTAATGTATCATAATGATAAAAATATTACTGGTCGAAGATCATAATGTTGTGCGTAATGGTTTAAGATTGCTTTTAGACAAAGAAACTGATATAGAAGTTATTGAAGAGGTGAGCAATGGAGCTGATGCTCTACGATCCATCAGGGAGGGTAAAAAGCCGGATATTATTATTACTGCTGTTAATAACCCTCAAATGGATGGGTTGAATCTTATAGCAAAGGTTAAACACGCTCATCCGTTCATTAAAATCATAATCCTGTCTGCCGAAGATGACTATAAAGTTATTATCCACGCCTTTAAAGCGGGAGCAACCGGCTATATGCTTAAAACCATAAGTACTTTTGAGCTTATTTTTGGTGTAAGGCATATATTTAATAGTAACGAACGGTACTTATGCAACGATATCGCGCTTAAATTACTGGATAAGTTATTACATACTCCTGATGTTGATTTTGATGTACCGGTGGGTGATATCGAAATATCTTTACGGGAGGTGGAGATACTTTCGCTTATAGCAGATGGCTATACTAATCAGGAAATAGCTGAAAAACTTTTTACCAGTAAGCGTACAATTGAAGGTACAAGGCAGGGGTTGATCGAAAAAACTGGAACCCGCAATACCGCCGCCCTGGTTAGGTATGCAGTACTAAATAGTGTAATAAAGTAAGAATGATTAATTTATAATATTTACTTTTTCTTATAAGGTAAATTTTACGTGTTTATTCTATCTGATTACCGTATAAATACATATATCGTGTTTTTATTTTAAACGAATTTTGTATTTCAATATTTGTTGATATGAAAGCCATTCTTACACGGTCAGTAGCAAGATTTCTGGTTTTACAGGGATACAGGTATGGTAAATCTAATAACGTAAGTATTCAAAAAATGGTACTTCTGTTTGCATTACATTAACGCCGGTAAAAGCTAAGCCGCACAAATTACGTTTACATTACGGAGATACATATTATAATATGATGCATGAATTACTGCAATTTGTAGATGATAAGGGCATTCAAATATTAGTGGTTATAGATGGTGTTGATATGAAGAAATTTAAGGGAAGTATAAGTATAATATAGTTAAATGATGATACCGTATTAATGCGGATATTTTAGAGTACTAATACTATTAGTTGTATTTATTATAAACACAATTTTTGCAAAGCATAATACTATCTAAAAAAATTATATGCTAAGCAATACGGGAATTAATAAAGTAATACTTTTAGGAAAAATAACCAGCACGCCTTTTCGGAAAAGAAAAATAGGGAATGAGGATTATCTCTGCATAATACTATTAACTGAAGAAGTTATAAAAAGGAGTTCAGATAATATTGGACACAAGGAACATCACAAAATACGCATACCAGAAAAATTAATAGAGCAGGACGAAATATATTTGGAGAACGGCCAAACAGTTTATATCGAGGGTAAAACACAAACAACATCATATATTGATGAAATAAGGGTGAAAAGATACGATCTGGAAATTATAGCAAGCAAAATAGAAGTAATTGCAAACGTTGGTGCTAATGCAATACAATAGTTTTCATGAGCTAAAAAATATATAGCTGAAACATAAAAAAAGATGATCAAAGCCGGGACCACCCGGCTTGTTTTTTTGTGAAAATTAATAGCGTACCGTATATAATTAAGAATGGTACGCCCCTCAGATTGCTACCTTGCACGAAAATTCCTACTTTTATCGTTTTATCAGGATCAATTTCCTGGAAACCTTATGGCGGATATAATTACACTATCGCAACAGGCTGTACAATTACTGCAGCAGTTAATTTCCATACCATCTTTTAGTAAGGAGGAAGACCGCACAGCCGATCTCATTGAGCGGGTTTTGAAACAGCATGGTGTGGAAACACATCGCAAACTCAATAATATATGGGCATGGAATAAGTATTTTGACAATAACAAACCCACTATATTACTTAACTCCCACCATGATACGGTTAAACCTAACTCCGGTTATACCCGTGATCCTTACGATGCTAAAATTGAAGGTGATAAGTTATTTGGCCTGGGCAGTAATGATGCCGGCGGGTGTTTGGTGTCTTTAATATCCGTTTTCCTGTATTTTTACGAAAGGCCAAATTTGAATTATAATTTTTGCCTGGCCACCACGGCCGAAGAAGAAATTTCAGGTGTTAACGGACTGGAGCTGATCATACCCGAATTAGGCAAACTATCTTTCGGTATTGTAGGTGAGCCCACCCTTATGCAACTGGCCATAGCCGAACGCGGTTTAATGGTGCTTGATTGTGTTGCACACGGTAAAGCAGGACATGCAGCCCGTGAAGAAGGTGATAATGCCATTTACAAAGCAATAAAAGATATTGATTGGTTTCGCAGTTATAAATTTCTGAAAGAGTCTGAAATTTTTGGACCAATAAAAATGTCGGTTACCATTATAAATGCCGGTTCGCAGCATAATGTAGTGCCGGCCGATTGCACCTTTACTGTTGATGTGCGGGTAACGGATGCCTATCGTAATGAGGAGGTTTTAGAGATCATCCGGGAGCACGTAAGCTGCGATGTAAAACCGCGCTCTATTCGTTTAAAACCATCCTCTATTGATAAAAATCATCCTTTTGTACAGGCAGGTGTGGGTTTGGGAAGGATAACTTATGGTTCGCCAACTACTTCCGATCAGTCGCTGCTGGATATTCCGTCTATAAAAGTTGGTCCCGGCGATTCGGCGCGCTCTCATATGGCTGATGAATTTATTTATGTAAATGAGATTGCCGAAGGGATAGCATTGTATATAAATATGTTGGAAAAAATAGTTTAAATTTACCAGGTACAGTATGTTATATATCAAAAATCATCCTTTTCCGGAACTGCAAACTGAACGGCTTGTACTGCGCCAATTGCAGGATAATGACGCGTCCGAAATTTTAAGGTTAAGGACGGATGAGCAGGTGAATAAATATATTTACCGGCCAAAGGCTAAGGGTATTGATGACGCGCATAACTTTATACAACGCATTACTGAAAATACGAATAATAACATCAGTGCTTTTTGGGTGCTGACATCAAAGCACCGCCCCGGGTTTATCGGTACTATTCTATTCTGGAATATCGACAATGAAAAGGAAACCGCCGAAATAGGGTATGAACTTTTGCCCGAATATCAGGGTAAAGGTTTCATGCTGGAGGCTGCCCGGAGCGTGATCGCTTACGGCTTTAATAATATAAAATTCAAAGCTATAGAGGCGTGTACTCACGCGCAAAATGATGCTTCTATAAAATTATTGGGTAAACTCGGGTTTAAACACTTACCTGATAGCAAACCTGAAGAAAATGAAGCAGTTTTTATCTTGAATGCTGATATATAGCTAATACCCGGAGCTATATTGAACTCCGGGTATTAGAACACTATTCCGTACGGAGGCTTTTCACCGGATTTACCATTGCTGCCTTACCCGCCCTTATGCTTACAATTATCAGAGCAATAGCGATCATAATTAATCCTCCTATTAAAAACACCCACCAGCTTAGCGCCGTATGATAGGCGAAGTTTTCCAGCCACTTGTGCATTTGCCACCAAGCTATGGGTATAGCAATTACAAAAGCCAGTAATAGCAGTTTAGCAAAGTCGGCTGCTAAAAGTATAACTATCTGTTTTACTGATGCGCCCAGTACTTTGCGTACGCCAATCTCCTTTACACGTCTGTTGGTCATAAATATAACCAGTCCCAGCATACCCAGGCAACTAATGAGGATGGCTATACCTGCAGACCAGGTAAGCAACATAGATAATTGCTGGTCGGCCTTGTAAAAGTTTTCGACGGTTTTATCTAAAAACGTGTAATCAAAGTCAATGTCAGGGTAAACTGATTTCCATGACTTGGTCATTTTTTCTATAGCCTTATTCCAAGTTGCCGGGTCGGTTTGCAGCGCCACGTGCATTACGTATCCATGTTTAGGTGCCGAATAATAGATGAGAGGGGCCACTGTTGTACGTACAGAAGCCTGATTAAAATCGTGCATAATACCCACTATCGGAATTTGCCCGTTACCGAATTGCAAAAAGTGCCCTACTGCTTCCGCCGGATGATTGAACCCAATTTGTTTGGCCAGTGTTTCATTAATAAGTAACTCATTAGCCGTATCAGATGCGGTTATATTCCGCCCTGCAACCAAAGGGATATGGTATACACTCAGGTATGATGTATCCCCGTCGCGCGAGTTTACCTGTAATTTCATATCCTTGCCTTTTTCTTTATAATCTACCTCGGTAGACATCGATCCGTTGAAAGCCGGCGACTGGTTTCCCAAACTAACTGCCTGTATCTCAGGGATGGCTGCCAATTCCTGCTTCAGTACAAACTTTTTATCATTAGGGTTATTAAAATCAAATGGCACATAAAAATTAATAATGGCGCTTTTACGGAAGCCCATATTTTTAGCCTGTGCAAAATGCAACTGCTTATTAACCACCAATACGCCTATAACAAATACCTGGGCAATAATAAATTGCGAAACAATGAGCGATTTGCGCAGCCATGCACTGCCTACCGTTCCTGTAGTATTGTTTTTTAATACCGTAACAGGCCGGAAGGACGACATTATAAATGCGGGATATAATCCGGCTATAAGACTTACCAGAATAGTAAGCGCCAGTAAAAATAACCATAACGATGGCTCACTGAATAAGTAAGATGCATCCAGCCCGTCCGGAATAAATCCGCTGAAAACTTTTAGCAGTAATGGTACCAACGCAACCGAAAAAACAGCCGTTATCAGCGTAAGTAAAAAAGTCTCTGATAGGAATTGTGCTATTAATTGACCTTTGCCGCTACCAAGGGTTTTGCGTATACCTATTTCTTTACCGCGTTCTGAAGCATGGGCTGTAGATAAATTAATGAAGTTGATAGCGCCAAGCAGTAATAAAAATACAGCAAGTATGGTTAAGTTAAGAATCACCCCCGGGTTAACTGTACCACCAAAGTCGGGGTTAATGTGTATATCACCCAAGGCCTGTAATATATGTTTGGTTTTACTATCTGAGTTTTTAGCGAAGTTCTTAAAAATAGTTGCGATCTGGCTGTTTATGGTTGCAGCCCGCACATTCGGATTTAATTTAATAAGCACCTGATTAGAGGAGTTTGTGCTTCCCCACTGTTCAGTCTGGTAGTCCTTTTTTAATCTCGGCAGATAAATGGTGTTCAGCGATATAAAGCTTTTTTTCTCAAAATCGCTTTTGGCGTCAAGATCCGCTATAATACCGCTAACAGTGGTTCTTATGGTATCGTTAAAAGTAACCACCTTGCCTACCATCTGCTGTGGCGTAAGATCGGGAAAATAGGTTTTGCCCCGGCTTTCAGTTAATACTAAATTATAGGGATCTTTAAAGGCGTTTGACGGGTTGCCAGCCAACCATTGATGCGGGATGATCTTAAAATATCCCTCATCTGCAAAAACCACATCATCCTGTTTTTTAAAAAGTTTATCGGGCTTGCTGCTGCCTTCAGGAATATTGACCTTGAGGTTCCAGCTATTATAATCAAACAAAGGAGCCACAGCCTCAATTCCGCTGGAGTTTTGTTTCAGTGCTTCAGCAAGTGGTACCGGAACTCCCTGGTTTTTCCATCCGTCACCATCGGTAACCACCCGGTAAATACGATCACGACCCGGTTCAAACTTATCGAAGCTGCTATCGTATCGGATAATCATGAAAATGATAAGTGCTGCACTGATGCCGACAGAAAGTCCTAATACATTGATCAGTGTGGTAACCTTGTTCTGGCGTAAATACCTTATAGCGGTATAAAAGTAATTTTTGATCATGGCGGGATTTTTTGAGTGTTCAGTATTGCTGTGACAACTGATATGCCAATTGTTAAACTATTGAAAATGA
The DNA here is from genome assembly GCF_016522075.1 of Mucilaginibacter segetis. GTDB lineage: Bacteria > Bacteroidota > Bacteroidia > Sphingobacteriales > Sphingobacteriaceae > Mucilaginibacter > Mucilaginibacter segetis. The sequence goes on from NZ_JAEHFW010000001.1 coordinate 702,129, forward strand.
AATAATTAATTTATATGTATGTACGAAATCGGACGGTTGATGTACGGAAATGTTATAGAGTGTTCGGATATTTGATCTTAAAACAGCGTTTACGGCGAAAGTTATAGCATTCCTATTGTATTTGCCCCGTCAAAGGCTGTCTAATCTAAATCATTTAATTTTATATTTGCAGCATGAGCAAGCTATGGCAAAAAACCACTAATGTTGATAAACTGGTAGAAAATTTTACCGTTGGCCGCGACCGCGAACTGGACAATCAGATGGCCGCTTTTGATGTATTGGGTTCGCTTGCGCATACCACTATGCTGCAATCTATCGGCTTAATGGAAAGCGATGATCTGGCACTTGTTCAAAAAGAACTAAAGTCTATTTATGCTGATATAATCAATGGCGATTTTGAAATACAGGAAGGGGTGGAGGATGTTCACTCACAGGTGGAGATGCTGCTTACCCAACGTATAGGGGATGCCGGAAAAAAAATACACAGCGGTCGTTCACGCAATGATCAGGTATTAGTTGACTTGAAATTATTTTTTCGCCATCAGCTTAAAGAAGTAGTAGAGTCTGTCCAAAAATTATTCACCCTGCTTTTGGAGTTGAGCGAGAAGCATAAAGAAGTATTATTACCCGGTTATACGCATTTGCAGGTAGCCATGCCCTCCTCATTTGGCTTATGGTTTGGAGCCTATGCCGAAAGTTTGGTTGATGACCTGGAAATGGTATTAGCCGCATGGAAGATCACGAATAAAAACCCTTTAGGCTCTGCGGCGGGTTATGGTTCATCATTCCCTCTAAACCGTACGCTGACCACACAGTTATTAGGTTTCGACAGCCTGAATTATAATGTGGTTTATGCGCAGATGGGGAGGGGGAAAACCGAGCGCATCATTGCGCAGGCTTTATCAACTATAGCGGCAACTATAGCTAAAATGGCTATGGATCAGTGCCTGTATCTGAGCCAAAACTTCGCTTTTGTAAGTTATCCCGAAAATCTTACCACGGGCAGCAGTATTATGCCGCACAAAAAAAACCCGGATGTTTGGGAAATTATGCGTGGCAAATGCAACCGCTTACAGGCTTTACCAAATGATGTAGCTATGATGACCACCAATTTGCCATCGGGCTACCATCGTGAATTGCAATTGTTAAAAGAATTGTTATTCCCGGCATTTACCGATATACAGGACTGCCTTAGCATGGCAGCCTTTATGCTGCAAAATGTTACTGTAAATACTAATATCCTGGATGACCCTAAATATTCTTATTTATTTAGTGTAGAAGAGGTAAACCGCGCGGTACTTAATGGCACACCCTTTAGAGATGCATACAAAAAAATAGGATTGGATATTGAGCAGGGCAATTTTAATCCCGACAAAAACATTAACCATACGCATGAAGGTAGCATTGGCAACCTGCTAAACGAGCAAATAAGTGCATCAATGAATAAAGTACTAATTAGTTTTGATTTTAATAAAGTAGAAGAAGCAATAGCTAAACTGGTTGGATAAATTATATGAACGGACAAAACAGAAGTGATATTTATCCCGGCCTTGAGGTTGATATTATCCTGAAAAAGGATCAGCGCAGCGGGAAACTAACGCGGGGAATTGTAAAAGACCTGCTTACCAGTTCGGCTTACCACTCGCGTGGAATAAAAGTACGCCTGGAGGATGGACAAGTGGGCCGTGTTGCTCAAATAGTTGAAGAGGACTAAATATTAAATTATCAGTAAAAAGATGCCGCCCCCTAAAAAGCCTGCAACGCACGCCTTATTTCGCCTGGATGCACACTACAGGCTATACATATCTTTACTAACAGGTGCGGTAGTGCTTTTTTTTACAAGGCATCTTAATTCTATACCGGAAGTCACTTTAATGACCTGGATAGGATTTGCCCTGAGTGCTATAATTTTGGACTGGATAAATATATTGGGTGCCCATCCGCAAGAAATAAGTAAGGTAGCCGGTCTGGAAGATTCAAGCCGCTTTTTTATATTCCTGTTTGTAATGGCGGCTTCGCTGGTAAGTTTAGTAGCTATATTATTGCTGCTAAAATCAACCAAAGGAGAACCTGAAAGTATTGTAAACGGTTATATATTATTGGCCATGGCCGCGGTAATTATATCCTGGTGGCTGGTACATACAGTGTTTACCATGCGCTATGCCCATATTTATTATACTACCGATAAGGGAAATAAAACACATAAAGGTGGTTTGGAATTTCCGGGGAATGAGAAAACTCCTGATTACATGGATTTTGTTTACTTCTCATTTGTAGTAGGAATGACCTTTCAGGTATCTGATGTAGAAATATCATCAAAGGATATCCGCAGGCTTACCTGGGCTCACGGTCTAATTTCCTTCGCATTTAATACCGCCATAGTAGCCCTCAGCATTAATGTAATATCGGGCCTGGTATCAAAATAAATTAATCCTCAATTTTAGAGTGTTTTTGCGTGTCATTCATGGTGATATAAATAACCAGTGATATCGCAATACAGATAGTAACATACCAGTAGAACCATTCGGCGTGCCCGTGCTCTTTAAATAAAAGCGCGAAATACTCTGCGGAACCACCAAATACCGAAACGGCTATGGCATACGGAAAACCAACCCCTAATGCACGTATATGAGCCGGAAAAAGCTCGGCCTTAACTACAGCGTTTATAGCCGTATAATTACTCACAATCAGCAAAGCAAGCATAATGAGGCCCATGGCCACATAAAAGCTGGTAGTATGGCTTAATACAGTCAATAATGGTACGGTGCAAAGTGTACCCAATATACCAAAAGTTTTAAGCATGGGTTTACGGCCTATCTTATCTGAAATGTATCCGTATAAGGGTTGTGCCAACATAAATATTACTAAAGTAAAAGTTGATATCAGCGTGGCTGTAGCTTTACTGAAACCACTTGTATTTACCAGAAACTTTTGCATGTAGGTAGTAAACGTATAAAAAGCCACTGTGCCGCCTAAAGTTAATCCTATCACTGTAAATACTGCTTTTGGATGTTGGGCCAGTGCCTTTAACGATCCACGCGCACGTTTTTCTTTAAGGTCTTCGTGTTTAAAGTTAGATGTTTCGTGGAGGTTGCGCCGCAGGTACATGGTGATGATGGCCAGTAAAGCTCCGATAAAGAAAGGAATTCGCCATCCCCATACATGCAATTGTTCAGGCGTAAGAAAAACGCGCTGTAACAATACCAATACACCAAGTGCTATAAGCTGACCCATTATAAGCGTTACATACTGAAAGCTGGAATAAAAACCACGTTTCTTTTTTGTAGCCATTTCACTAAGGTAGGTTGCGCTGGTACCATACTCACCGCCTACGCTGAGTCCCTGGATAATGCGGGCCAGCATAAGTAATATGGGTGCGGCAATACCAATATGGTTATAATCAGGGGTAATGGCTATAATTAACGATCCGGCGCTCATAAGTAATACCGACCAGGTAAGCGCGGCTTTACGCCCTTTTCTATCGGCAAACGTACCCATTAACCAGCCGCCAACGGGGCGCATTAAAAAGCCAATGGCAAATATACCTGCGGTATTCAGTAATTGTACGGTGGGATTTGCTGAAGGGAAAAATGCATCTGCAAAATATAGAGCAAACGCGGAGTAGACATACCAGTCGTACCACTCCACCAGATTGCCAAGAGAACCGCCCACAATTGAACGAATACGGCTGCCCGGCGTAATAGTTGAATTTAACTGGTTGACTTTTGTCATTGGCTATAACAGGTTTGTAAGGGCAAGATATAAAAATAAAAAAATTATATAGGGAGAGTTTGAGGCGATTGCTTACCAAGCAGGTGGGAAGGAATAAAAAATTAAATGATTTTTGACAGGACATAATATGTCATTTTTTGTTCTGTTCCGCTGGTGTGTATACAAAAAACGGAACAAGCGGAACACGCTGTTTTTCAGATACTTACTATTTTTTTTGTTTACTGATTTATAATCCATTTGCTTTATATGAAGTAAATAAGTATTTGATTATTAACTAACTAAAATATTTTAAAAAGTGTTCCGTTTTTTGGATAATGGAACAGCATACAGTGTACATCCTGAAAAATTCTAACATTAATATATGGTCATGTGATTTATTTGCATCAACTGCTGATCTTGAATCAAATTCCTATATTGTTGTATGTTTTTCACCGAAGACTTTTTGCATTATGTATGGAAGTTCCGCTTGTTTGATCGGACTGAATTGAAAACGGCCGATGGAGAGGAATTAGAGGTACAATCTGCAGGGTTACATAATACCCATGCCGGGCCCGATTTCCACAATGCGCGTATTCGTATTGGTGATACTACCTGGGCCGGTAACGTGGAATTGCATACATCTTCATCTGAATGGCAAAAACACGGGCATAATGTTGATAAAGCCTATGACAATGTGATATTACATGTAGTGTACAATGATGATGAGCCAGTGATATTAACGAATGGCAGGCCGTTGCCTACGCTGATATTAAAGGACCGTATCAACCCTGAACTTTTTACCCGGTATCATCAGCTTGTTTTTGGTAATCAAACTATAATTCCGTGCGAGGGCAGTATAGCTACAATTGATAAATTGACAATGCACAACTGGCTTACCCGCATATTGGTGGAGCGGCTGGAGAAACGGTCGGAATCGGTGATCGCTGCCTTGAATAAAAACCGCGGCGACTGGGAAGAAACCTTTTACCAGTTTTTAGCGGCTAATTTCGGCTTTAAAGTGAATGCGCTACCATTTGAGCTGATGGCAAAATCGCTTCCGCAAAATATACTGGCCAAACACAAAAATAACCCTTTGCAAATAGAGGCGCTCATTTTTGGGCAGGCCGGACTGTTATCGGTTGAAATAGAGGATGATTATCCGCGTGCGCTAAAACAAGAGTACGCCTTTTTAAGGAAGAAATATGGCTTAGAGCCTGTTGATGCTCATTTATGGAAGTTTATGCGGATGAGGCCTCAAAGCTTCCCAACCATAAGGCTGGCGCAGTTTGCCGGGTTGGTAGTGCAAAGCAATCATTTGTTCTCTAAAATATTGGAAGTGAAAGAGATTAAAAACCTTCGGGAAATGTTTAGTGCTATCCCGGTAAACAGCTATTGGGACGATCACTACAGATTCGATAAAACTTCGAAGCCATCAAGTAAAATAATGGGGCAGGCGTCAGTAAATACCTTATTATTAAATACTGAGGTGCTGTTTTTATTTAGCTACGGCAAGCACCTGCAAATACAGCATTATATTAGCCGCAGCTTAAAATTGCTGGAAAATATTCCGGCAGAAAAAAATAATATTACAATTGATTTTGCTAACTTAGGAGTGGAAACTGAAACCGCGTTTGAATCGCAGGCACTGCTGGAGTTAAAAAACAACTATTGCGATCATAAGAAATGCCTGCATTGCAGCGTTGGTATTAAAATATTAAAACCGTCCTGATATGTTACAACGGATCATCACCTTTTTTGAGCGCTACTCCTTCGGGGTATGTACTTACCTGGGCGAGCGCTTTAATATTTCAATCTCCAAGATCAGGCTTTTCTTTATTTACTCGTCGTTTTTGGCAGTAGGCTTTCCGCTGATATTTTACTTTTTTGCAGGCATAGTACTAGATATACGTAATTACATTAAGCGCGTGCATACCCGTGCTACCGACATGTAAAACATTTAAAAATTAAATAATCCTTTGTCCCTGTCAATAAATTGCGGGCGATGAATGCTTAAATTCAATTTTTTATTCAGTTTTTCTATCACATAGTCTGCTAGTTCCGGCGAGTAGCGCTCATCGTGCTGGTGCATAAAAAACCAAACAGATCTTAAGCCTAATTCTCTCCATTCAGCAATACGTTCTACCCATTCATCGCAGCGGATATAATCGGTAGGGTGCAGGCTGTTGCCTACAAAACGAATAAAGGCGTGCGGTGTGGGCAACATCATATGAACACAATCTCTTCTGCCGGATGCATCTGTTATTACTGCGCCAATGTTCAGCCTTTTAAACATATTAAATGCTGCTTCTCTGTACTCACTTTCAGCAAACCATGCCTTATGCCTTAATTCTACAAAAACCGGTACATCGGTAGGTAAGTGCTCTAAATAAGCGGTTAATTCCGGCAGGCTTTTAGGGTTGAAGTTATCGCTTAACTGCAAAAAAAGCGGTCCGAGTGTATCTTCAAAAGCCGCAATTCCCTCATAATAGCTGGTGGTAATATCCTCAGCGTTCTTTAAGCGCCGGATGTGGCTGATGCTTTGCGAAAACTTAGGGCAAAATTTAAATTCCGGATTTGCATCAGCCTTTTGCTTCCACTTGCTGATTGTTGACGGGCCATACACCTGGTAAAAGGTAGCATTTAACTCAATAGCATTAAAATGTTTTACGTACTCATCCAAAAAGTTGGCATCCTTAGTTTTTGGCGGATAAATTTTACCCACCCATTCTTTACGGCCCCATTTGGCACAACCTACATGTACCTTCAGTTCATCAGCGCTGTCAGCCTGTTTCAGGGTATCAATAGTGAATGAAGGCGTTGCAGGCAGGGTAAAATCTGTAACTGCTAATTCTTCGGGAGATATTCGACCAAATTCCATATTAGTGCGGGTTTTTAACAATAGAGGTAAATATGGCCAAATTTATTAAAAAATGATCGGGGGAATGATCATTTAAGTATTTCCCCGATCATTTTAGTTGCTATAAAAACATACCACCTGATGCCTCTATGCGTTGCGCGTTTATCCAACGCCCATCTTCGGAACATAAAAAGGCAATTACGCCACCTATATCGTCCGGCTGTCCGGGTCTGCCCAGGGCGGTAATTGATGAAATAAAATCGTGCATACCGGGGTGACTGTCGAATGCTCGTTTAGTAAAGTCAGTCTCTATGATTCCGGGCGCAACTAAGTTAGCCGCAATGCCGCGGCTACCCAGTTCTTTTGCCAGGTATTTAGTGAATACTTCAATAGCACCTTTCATAGATGCGTAAGCTGCATAACCGGGTGTTGCAAAACGCGTAAGCCCGGTTGACAAGTTAATAATACGGCCACCATCGGCAATTACATCCAACAACGTTTGGGTTAAAAAGTAAACGCCTTTAAAGTGTACATTAAAAAGATTATCAAAGTCTTCTTCGGTAGTTTGGGCAAACGGTGATGCGGCATCGATCCCTGCATTATTTACTAAAAAATCGAAGGTTGATCTTTCCCACTTCTCTTTAAGCAATTTTATAAGCTGTTGTTTGAAATTTGCAAAGGTGTTTACTTTTCCGGTATCCAGTTGTAAAGCTCCTGCTTTAAGTCCAAGGGCTTCTATCTCTTTCACCACAGCTTCGGCTTCCTCTTTTTTGCTGCGGTAGGTGATGATCACATCGTTACCCTTTGCCGCTAATTTTAACGCGGCGTTTTTTCCCAAACCGCGGCTGCCTCCGGTTATTAAGGCTATTTTATTTGTTGTTTCCATTTTGCTGTTTTTTAATAATGATACAAAGTTGCAGCAAAAAGGTGTCTTAAAATGGTGACTACTTCAGTTTAAATGGTGACAGTTTCAGTATTTTCAAGAATGGTAATATTATTAATGACTTAAAGCCGTCTCGTATAATTGTTCGCGATATTGTTTTGGCGTTACTCCTTCAAAACGTTTAAAGAATTTAGTGAAATTAGACGGGTCGAAAGTAAGCTTTAACGCGATCGCCTTTATCGGGATATTTTGTTGCAGCATATTTTTAGCGAGCACCATTATTTTATCCTCAAAAAACCAGCAGGGCGCTTTCCCTGTAGTGAGTTTAATGGTATTACTGAGGTGGGTAGGATGGATGTGCAAAATTTCGGCGAAATCCCGTATTTCCAGCATATCATCAACCCTGCCCTGTATTACATCATCGAGGTGCTTGTCCACTTCTTTTAAAAAGTCGGCGGTTATTTCATGTTGCCTGGCAAGTATCTTTTTGGGGATGGATGTTGGCATGTGTGTTAAAGTTGGAATTACACACAAATTAACAATTAATAATTGAGGATGATAAATACCATAGTGCAATATCCGGCTAAGCCCCGCTCCGTATCATTCCCCTAATTCGAAAGCGAGGCCGCTAAATAGCCGGATATTGTATGCACAGATAGATGTATTGTTATAAAATAATGTGTTGATCGATATTTACCTGGTAATACTAAGCATGTAGCAGGGCTGTACCTAATAAAAGCAGGCAAATCACGAAAAGCAAATACATAATTAAAATTTTCATAGTATGTGCGTTTTTGATAGTGCTAAATTCAGGAAATATGCCAACGGGGGCAACCGTGTTTTCACGGTATTTAAAGGGCGTTATAACTGTGATGAATTATTTATCAACCGGTTCTGCCTTTTTTAAAGGTTCACTATCTACGCTGATCAATTCTTTTTCTTCAGTTAAAGCCTCGGCAGGGGCGGCGGCATAATTAAGTTTACGGAAGCGCCATATTGCAAAGGCGGGTTCCTGCATACGGCCTATAAGCTTAAAAAATTTAGGAAAATTATGCACTTCATCTAAAAGTACACCGGTAACAATGCCATTATTATCCAGTATTTCACGTATGGTGTACTCCTTGTCTTTGGTTATCCATATCTCAAAGTCGCGCCTTATCTCTGTGCTTTTATCAGCATCAATTTTATCGTTTATACAAATTACTTTATCGCCCGGCCTCATAATAAATAATCAAAATTCAAAAGTAAAAATTCAACAGCAAATAATGCAGATAGTTTTAAAAGAGAAACTTGAAATGGTATATCAAACATTAATTACCGGTTGGCATGGCCACATAAAAAGTAGTGCCGTGGTTTTGTGTGCTCTCCAGCCATATGCGTCCGCCCTGCATCTCAGTAAATTCCTTACACAGTAAAAGCCCTAAACCTACCCCTTTCTCCCTTTCGGTACCGAAGGTGGATTCCGCTCTTAACGAGAACAGTTCGTTTCGTTTTTCATCTGTTATACCAATACCGTTATCGCTCACAATAAGCCAGCATTCACCATCCTTTTGCTCGGCCTTAAAGTAAATGCTGCCGCCGGGCCGGGTAAATTTAATAGCGTTATTCAGCAGGTTACGTATTACCAGTTGCAGCATGTCATTATCAGCTATTATTTTGGTATCCCAATCTAAATCGGCGGTTAGGGTGATGTTTTTTTTGAGCGCAATGGATCTGTCAAGCTCCAGGGTATTAAAAAGCGCATCCCTTAGGGTTACATAACCCAGCTTAACACTTACGCCGCCCATTTGCCCTTTAGACCACATTAATAACTTACCCAGCATATCAATAGTGCGGCGTGTTACTTTCAGCAGGTCGTCTTCCACTAATTTACGCTCTGCCGTATCCAGCTCATATTCGGTAACCAGTTCCAGGTAGTTTTGGATATTACTAAGCGGTGATCTCAGATCATGCGCTATTATGGACATTAGTTTATTACGTTCTGTATTTATGCGTTCCAGTTCCTGGTTCTGCTCTATTATTTGCTGGTTCTTTTTTTGTATAGCTTCTGCTTTTTCAGCAGATGAACGTTTCTCATAATCGTAATTACGTTTAAGGTAAGTAACGGTAAAGTAAATTACTATTACTACTACAACATAAGCCGAAGTAATATCCAAAAAACGGCCTTTTCTGTCTAAGTAAGTATCAGGGATAAGTTCGGGATGGTAATATTCTGTTAAGTGTAAACCAATCACCATCAAAAGATTAATACCTACCCATAGTTTTTTTTGTTTGCGTGGTACTACGCATATTAATAATAACGTGCTTAAACCCAATAGCATATCGGTAGGGCCAAAAGTGCCGGAGTTTAAAAAAAAGTTTACAGCAAACAGCAGGTTACCCACTATGGCAAATACCATAATGGCCATTTTCATTTTACCGTGATGGCGAGATACATAATATAGCAGTATAAAAACGCAAAAGGTAACTAAACTCGCAAATGCTACATAAGGTAAGCCGATAATCCAGTTAAAAGGAACATTATAAGCAAGAGCAAACAGGGCAACTATACAAAGTGAATGAAATATCCGGCCCTCAAGCGGAAACTCTGTAGTTGAACCTACCAGCCTTATCCAAAGCTTATTAATATTTGCTAAAAAGCTCAAAACAGATTTTTTTATTAGGGATCATCACAAGGTTACATATAATATTTAAAAGTGCTAAAACACGCTTTAAATAAACTTTTTATAAAATTTATATCATATATAATATAAAGAAAACTATAAATTTAAGTAAACCAGCGCTAAAAAAAACATAAGGTTTTTTACTTAAATTTTAAGCTGCTATCTGTCTATTTAACACCGGTTAAATTTGTTTAGGCTGGGTATTTCTCTTTTAATAAATTGCAGGAGCGCTCAATAAGTTTTTTTAGTATGTCATTGTCGATATCTTGCAGCTTTTTAATGTAAATGCAGCCCTTACCTGCTTTATATTTGCCAAATTTTGCCAGTAGATCGTTACTCTCAGTACCACCCATTATATATAAGGTTATGATATTGTTTTTGCGGGGCGAAAAACCAGCCAAGCAACTATAACCTTCATGTCCGCTGGCGTATTTGTAATTATATTTTCCAAATCCTATGATAGCCGTTCCCCACATGGTGGCAGGTTCGCCGGATGCTTCTTCCATTATATTTATCAGTTTATAACAATCGTTACATACATTTTCATCCGCAATAGTATCCAAAAAGGTTTGGGGCGTTTGCGTGGTAGGTTTGGTTTTTTGCTCGGCCATGGGGTGAGGGGTTTGGTTGATCAAATATAAAAAAATCATATTTAAAAAAAATCGCCGGGTATATGGTGTTTGGAGGATTGTACCGCTGTACTAAATTAATATCAGTTGTAATTATTTCACCAACTTTTGAGGTTTGAATTTTTATTTTTGAATTTATATGGAAATACGGAGGGCCAAACTAACTGATATACCTCAGATAATGAACATTATAAATGAGGTAGTGCCTATTATGATTGCAGCCGGTAATTTGCAATGGGATGACTATTACCCTAATGCGGAAGTTTTTAAGAACGATATATCTCTGGAGCAATTATGGGTAGCTGATATTGATGGCCGGATAGCAGGAGCTGCAGCAATTACGACAGAACAATCGCCGGAATATGCGGCCATCGGTTGGGATATTACACAAACCGCAATAGTTACACACAGGCTGGTGGTTAATCCTGAATACAGGGGGCAGGGTATAGCGGCCGCATTGTTGCAACAGGCCGAGCGGGTGGCTGTTCAAAGAAATATAAAGTTGCTGCGTATTGATACCAATACAAAAAATGAAGCCACCCAAAAGCTTTTTCCAAAAATGGGATACATTTATGCGGGGGAGATAGGTCTTGATTTTAGGCCGGGATTAAGGTTTTATTGTTATGAAAAAGAATTGACAAATGAAAATTGACATGGCCTGCCAATTTCTAAGTTGGCAGGACGAATAAGTTTTTCATATTAATTCATAAAAACACTATCTTCACTTTTCACCGGATCTCTATCACAATAATCATTTCTTAACATGAAAGAAAAAGACGAAGCATCGCGCAGGGGGTTTATCAAAAAACTGGCCACTGGGGCGGCTGCTGTAGCCGCTGGAAACAGTTTGTTAGCTGCTAATACATCAGTACAAAGCTTCCATTATCTTAAACAGCAGTATAACCAATTCGGCCCTAATGATCAGGTAAACATTGCTCTGATAGGAGGTGGGGGTATGGGTACGTCTGATACCAACACGGCATTGCAAATACCCGGTGTAAAACTGGTTGCCGTATGCGATTTGTATGATGGCCGTTTAAAAGATGCAAAAACCAAATGGGGTGCAGATATTTACACCACCAAAGTTTATAAAGAAATACTTAACCGTAAAGATATTGATGCAGTAATTGTGGCCACACCCGATCACTGGCACCAGCAAATTTCAGTTGATGCCATGCATGCCGGCAAGCATGTGTATTGTGAAAAGCCAATGGTACATTCCATAATGGAAGGCCCTGCGGTAATAAAAGCCCAGCAGGAAACCGGCAAAGTTTTTCAGGTAGGCAGCCAGGGCGTTTCCTCTTTGGGCAATGAAAAGGCCAGGGAGTTGCTTCAAAGCGGCGCTATTGGTGAATTAAACTATGCTGAGGGTTTTTGGGCACGCCGCGGAGCAGTAGAGGTTTGGCAATATCCGATCCCTGAAGATGCGTCAACCCAAACAGTAGATTGGGAAACCTATATCAGCAATACGAAAAAGCGCCCCTATGATTCTAAGCGATTTTTCCGCTGGAGAAACTACACCGACTACGGCACGGGCATGGCGGGCGATCTGTTTGTGCACCTCTTCAGTAGTTTACACTTCATTACCAACTCCATGGGGCCAAATAAAATATATGCATCAGGCGGCTTACGCTACTGGCATGATGGCCGCGAAGTACCTGACGTTTTACTGGGTACGTTCGACTATGGCAAAACCGCGATGCACCCGGCGTTTAACCTATCGTTGCGTTGTAATTTTGTGGATGGTACCAGCGGTACAACTTATCTTAAACTGGTAGGCAGCGAGGGCGCCATGGATATTACCTGGGACAGTGTAACCCTTAAACGTAATAAAATCGTGGCATCGGATGACCCCTTCTATATAGAAAAAATGAAGCAAGCCGGGCAAACAGACAGCGGTCGCAAACACATATTACCGCCTCAGGAGATCACTTACGAAGCTGAAAAAGGTTACAAAGGTGGCCCTTATGATCACATGAATAACTTTATTACCGCTATACGCAATAATGGCAAAGTTGCAGAGGATGCCATATTTGGCTACCGTGCAGCTGCACCGGCATTATTATGTAATGACAGCTATTTTAAAAATGCACCTATGTTTTGGGATCCTGAAAAGATGAAGATGGGGTAAACCTCATCCCAATCACATAACTAAAGCACTTTACGTATCCGGATAAATTTAAAAAGGCTGCACTATTTAAAGCGCAGCCTTTTTTAAATTTAACTAATTCAACTTACTGATTTAATCCGAAGGACTCCCAACCTTGTGGGGTTGTACGGGTACAGGTCATGGCCTGTGTGCCGTTCTCGCTTGATACATATTTACCGTTATTGCCTTGCAAGGTTATCTTGCCATCACTGGTAACTCCCCAGGTAAATTTTTCCCAGTCGCCCGGGCTGGTACGGTTGCAGGTAATGGGTTGTGTGCCATTCTCGCTTGATACGTATTTACCCATGCTGCGCAGATAAATTTTGCCATTGCCTGCATCAAGTACAGTAAAATGTTCCCAATCGCCATCAGTAGAGCGTGTACAGGTCATGGCCTGTGTGCCGTTCTCACCGCTTACATATTTACCGTTAAAGCCTTTAAGCGATATTACGGTTCCTATAGGCGGGTTGTTACTTGGTGGCGTGGTGCCGCCGCCTAAATTGTAATGGGTGTAGGTAGTAAAGCCTAAAAAGGTATTATCGGCTGGAGCTCCGAGCGGATCGTGAAGGTCTCTTAGCGCACCCATGTTTGAAGTTCCGTAATGGTGGTAAGCCACCTCGATACCGCCGTATACCGCGCTGTTGGTGGTGCAATAATCGCAGCTGATGTTCTGAAAAAATGAGCGGTACATAAAATCATAGCCGGCACTTATACGGTTTGACAAAGCGGTATATAATGAGTTATCGCCCTGCATAGCCGCAATTTCAGCAGCATAAGTAAAACCGGTTAAAGAATATTGATAATGCACACAATCAGTTCGGTCGCATTCCTCGGGCATTGTACCATCTGAGTGTATCATGTTGGGCATAGTGATGTTCAGCTCGTTTTCGCCATCATTAAATACATTGGCGCTGTTCAGAAAAACGCCAATAGCCATTTTTGCATATCCTGCAGATACGTTCCAGTTGTTGTTATAGTTATAACCGTCGCTGCCAAAGGTGTGGTTAATGTAATTGTTTTTTACATTGTTAAGATAGTTGCTAAAGGTATTGATATCCGCCTGCGACCAGTTAGCAGATACTCCATTTGGCTGATAATACCGGATGATCTCGGCAGCAGCCACAAAGCTCGGTGTGGTCCATGATGCCTCCAGATCTGGTTGATGAGGATTGTCGGACGCATCAATAGGAGCGTAGTTCTGGAAAGTGGATGCCCACCCATTCAGGATGAACTTACATTTATCCGACCATTGTGTATCGCCTGTTTTAGCAAAACGAAGGGCCAGCGCGTAAGCCAGTACAGCATCCTTCCTGATCTGTGATTTCGACGGGCTGGTATGACCGTTAGAACCCACATAAACAGTAGAATAAAATTGTGTTGGCATAGGGTTGTTATCAATAAAATCGATCACTTTTTGATAAGCCGCACTGCGTACAGGATCGCCGCTGTTTGCCTGGCTGCGTATCAGATCAAGATTAGCCGCAGTGTTTAACACACCCGGATGTACAAATGAGGTTACCGAGCGAGGCACAGTTGATGTTGCTGTTTCTGCATTTGTTGAAGCATCGTTAGTTACTAATGATTTTTTACATTGGGTAAAAAACAGGGCTGCAGTAAGTAACAGGATGCAACCCACCCAATAAGAAAGGTTAGTTTTCTTCATAATAAAATTTAATAGTTGGTTATAGATATAGTTAGTTCACATTTGGTGTTCTCCCGGATGAGGCGATATGCGCCAATCGGAAAAAATTGGTCATCAGCGCCTTTTGCGCCGAATTGTTAGATCAAAACTATTTAACTAAAAAGTAAGATTGTAGTGTTTTCGGCAATTTATTTACGATAACGTTTTCGCAATTGTTTGTTAAACAAGTACTTAAATTATAAAAAAGTACCCTCAGCTTACTTAAAAGATAAATAATGTTTTACTCTGGTAATTATGAGCAGTGTATTAATGACTCGAATTTTTGCTCATTGAAAATGCAATCTGCTGCTAAATATGTAAGGATTTGTATTATCATAAATCGTAAAAACAATTTGCTGTAAATAGTTATTTTTGCGGGCTATGAGTATTGCTAAAACATATTTGCCTAAAGAAGCCGAAGAGAAATGGTATAGTTACTGGTTGCAGCACAATTTCTTCAGGTCGGTACCTGACGAGCGCGAACCTTACACTATTGTTATACCGCCGCCAAATGTTACCGGGGTATTGCACATGGGGCATATGCTTAATAATACCATACAGGATGTGTTGATACGCCGGGCACGTATGCTGGGCAAAAATGCTTGCTGGGTACCAGGCACCGACCACGCCAGTATTGCTACCGAAGCCAAGGTTGTTGCTATGCTTAAAGAGCGCGGTATCAATAAAAAAGACCTGAGCCGCGAAGAATTTTTAAGTTATGCATGGGAGTGGAAAGAGAAATATGGCGGCATTATTTTAGAACAGTTAAAAAAATTAGGTGCATCGTGCGATTGGGAACGTACCAGGTTTACAATGGACGATGATATGAGCGAGGCCGTTACCGATGTTTTTATACGCTTGTATAAAAAAGGCTGGATATACCGCGGTGTGCGCATGGTTAACTGGGATCCGCAGGGGAAGACCGCTGTTAGTGATGAGGAAGTTATCCGTAAAGAAGTAAATCAAAAGTTGTATTACATACGCTATGCATTAAGTCAGGAAGATGGTCTATCCGAAAGCGGGGGAAAGGATCATCTCATTATTGCGACTACCCGGCCCGAAACTATTATGGCCGATGCGGCTATCTGTATCAATCCCAATGATGAACGTTACATACATCTACATGGCAAAAAAGTATTTATTCCTTTAATTAATCGTGAAATACCGGTAATACTGGATGATTATGTTACTATGGATTTTGGTACGGGTTGTTTGAAAGTTACTCCTGCACATGATTTAAACGACTATGAACTTGGCCAGCGCCATCATTTGCCTGTTATTGATATTTTAAATGATGATGGTACGCTTAATGAAAATGCCCAAATTTTAGTTGGTGAAGACCGTTTTGCCGCACGTAAAAAAATAGCGGTACTGCTTGAAGAGGCAGGCGCGCTGGAAAAAACTGAAGATTATACTTCGCAGGTGGGCTTTAGCGAGCGTACTAATGCCGCTATTGAACCTAAGTTGAGCATGCAATGGTTCTGCAAAATGCAGGAAATGGCCAAGCCTGCACTTGATTATGTACTTAATGGCGATGTTAAGCTAATACCTGATAAGTTTATTAATACTTACCGCCACTGGATGGAGAACGTGCGCGACTGGAACATTAGCCGCCAGTTATGGTGGGGGCAGCGTATACCGGCCTATTATTTGCCTAACGGCGAATATGTAATTGCCAAAACCATTGAAGAAGCTTTAGAGGAAGCGAAAGCTATTACTCAAAATCCGGATATTACAGCTAAAGATCTGAGGCAGGAAGACGACGTGGTTGATACCTGGTTCTCCTCATGGTTATGGCCTATCTCGGTTTTCGATGGTGTGAAAAATCCTGATAATGCCGAGATCAACTATTACTACCCCACTAATGATCTGGTAACTGCACCCGAAATATTGTTTTTTTGGGTGGCGCGTATGCTAATGGCAGGGCACGAATTGCGCGGACAAGCGCCTTTTAAAAACGTTTATCTTACCGGGATAGTGAGGGATAAACAAGGTCGTAAAATGTCTAAGTCGTTAGGTAATTCGCCCGATCCGCTTGAATTGATAGATAAATACGGAGCTGACGGGGTACGGGTAGGAATGCTGTTATGCTCACCGGCCGGTAACGACCTTATGTTTGATGAGAGTTATTGCGAACAAGGCCGTAATTTCTTTAACAAAGTATGGAACGCCTTTAAGCTGGTGAAAGGCTGGGAGGTAAACGATAAATTAAGTAATCCGAATGCGATAGCGATAGAATGGTTTGAGAGCCGTTTTAACCAGGCGTTAACAGAGATCGAGGAGAACTTTGCGCAATACCGTTTGTCGGAAGCTTTGATGGCTACCTACAAATTAGTATGGGATGATTTTTGCGCTTGGTACCTGGAAATGATTAAACCGGCTTATCAGCAGCCGATAGATAAAGAAACTTATAACCGTACTATTACCCTTTTTGAGAATATACTGAAGGTGTTACATCCGTTTATGCCTTTTATAACCGAAGAGCTTTGGCACGACGAATTGTTTGGAGAACGCACCGAAAGTGATTGCTGTATTGTGGCGCAATTGCCATTAAACGGGCAAGTAAATACCCAACTTATTAATGAGATAGGGGTAATTCAACAAATAATTGCAAATATTCGTAATGTTCGTAATAGTAAACAAATCTCTCCTAAAGAATCCTTACCCCTTGCGGTTAAAGCTACATCAGGTATTGATTATATAAAATATGAACCTATTATTAAACAATTAGGCAATATAGATTCATTTACACATACACAGGAACAGGTAGAAGGCGCTGTTAACTTTATTGGCGGTACAGATAATTTTTATATTACACTTAATATAGCGGTTGACAAAGAGGCAGAACAAAAGCGTTTAGAAAAGGAAAGGGACTATCTTACCGGCTTTTTAAAATCCGTTAATGCAAAGCTTAATAATGAACGTTTTATGGCAAATGCTAAACCGGAAATTATAGAGAATGAATTAAAAAAGCGAACAGATGCTGAGGTCAAGCTAAAAATTGTTGAAGATAACCTAAGCGGATTGGCCGATTAATTGCATTAGTATAAGGCTATTAAAAAACATATTGCGTATATTAATCCGCCATATTTATTTTTAATATATAATTAAATACAGCCTGAGTGTACTGAAGTGAATTTTTTTAATTTTTCGATTAATAAAATACTTATAAAAGACCTTTCGATTCTCGATCAGGCTCGCATACGCTTGCTTTATTATGGTTTCTCGCTGGTATTTGTGGCACTTGGAGCAATGTTCCTTAGTGTTTATTTCCAGGATTTGCCCATTATGTCGGCAACGGCAGGTGCGCTCATGATTTGCATTGCCTGCTTATTTAAATATTTAACCTATAAACCGCAATGGCGAACCATATCACATATCCTTTTGGGCATTGGTACCCTTGTAAATCTTGCCACGGTGTTTATTATAATGCAGGAGGTAAATATTATTACCATTCAGGTAATCATACTGGTTATTGTATTTAGTTTTTACATGCTCGGGCAAAGCTGGGGAATGTTTTATTCCCTGCTTAATTTACTGCCGGTTTTATTGTTTTTGGTTATGGTGTATGACCATAATTATTTTATTGATTTTAAACCTGAGAAAGCCGATCAGGGAACTATTATCATTGGTGTTTTTGCCAATTTTATGCTGATCATATTTATTCACAGCCATTTTTATACCGCATTTATACGCAATATAAAACAGCTGAAGGATACCAGCGAGGAACAGGCTGCATTGAATATAAAATTTGAAAAGGCTATAGAGAAAGCCGAGAAATCATCACAGGTACAGTCTGAATTTTTATCAACCATGTCGCATGAGATAAGAACACCATTGAATGCGGTGATAGGAATGAGCAATTTGCTGATGATGAGCAACCCCCGCCCAGATCAGGCCGAAAATCTGGATATATTAAAATTCTCTGCGAATAACCTGCTGGCCATTGTAAATGATGTGCTTGACTTTAATAAAATAGAATCGGGCAAGGTGGTTTTTGAAAAAATAAAGTTTAACCTGGTTGATCTTTTGCAGAATATTTGCGGAGGGCAAATTATTAAAGCTGAAGAAAAGGGGCTTATATTTAAGGTGGATGTTGACAGTGCTTTAAAAAGAAAAGTGATTTTCGGTGATCCAACCCGGTTAACCCAAATCATCTTTAACCTGGTAAGTAACGCTATTAAATTCACATCGCAGGGTAGTGTTTGGGTGAGGGCAACCTGCCTTGAGGATAGGCATAACACCATAACAGTGAGTTTTTCTGTTAAGGATACCGGAATAGGCATAAAAAAGGAAAATTTAGAAGGCATTTTTGAACCCTTCACTCAGGAGTCTATCACCACTACCCGTCAATATGGCGGAACAGGTTTGGGGCTGGCTATAGTAAAGCGCCTGCTGGAGTTGCAGGGCTTGCAAATGCACGTGCAAAGCAAGGTGAACGAAGGTTCAGAGTTTTCTTTTAATATAGAGTTCCCGGTATCAACGGAGGTCGCACCTGCCCCAGTTGCAAAACCCGAATTGCAGTCTGCTATTCCTGATGAGAATATGGGCGGTGGGCTGCGTGTACTTATAGCTGAAGATAACCCGGTTAACGTAATGTTGATGAAGAAGCTATTAAGTAAATGGAAAATTGTGCCAACAATTGCCGAAAATGGCGAACGTGCAGTGGAGATTATGCAGTACGGTAATTTTGATATTATTTTGATGGATCTGCAAATGCCGGTAATGAATGGTTTTGACGCCTCAATAGAAATCAGGAAAATGCCTGATCCTGCAAAGGCCAATATCCCTATTATTGCTTTAACCGCCTCCGCCCTGTTTGACATACGCGAGCAGGTACAAAACGCCGGGATGAATGATTATGTTGCCAAACCATTTAAACCTGATGAATTAATGGAAAAGATACAGAATTTGGTAGCCGCCGTTTAACTGCGTTTATCGGTATAACGGCAATTCTTTTATAAACTGATAGCTTTCCTGTTCAAAATTAATACGGCAATAATAGTGCTGCAGCCCGTTAGTTACCACTAATAAGTTTACTTTATGTACCATGTTGTAACGTGCGGCCTGGTCAAATGTGGATTGACTTATAGATACCGATGGCGCTTTACACTCCACCAATAATATTTTTTGTCCTGATGAGTTGTGAACTACAATATCCGACCGTTTGGCCATGCCGTGTAATTTAAGCCCGCCTTCCAGTTTAATAAGCGAGCGCGGATAATTTTTCTCTTGAATTAAATACTGCACAAAATGCTGCCTCACCCATTCTTCGGGGGTAAGGATGATGTTTTTTTTGCGCAGTTCATCAAAGATGCTCAGTTGCCCGTTATCATCAGTTAGTTTAAACGGATATGGCGGCAGGTTTAGCGGTTGTAGCAATTCCATTTTACATCAAAAGTAAAATTTAATATACAAAGCGGAAGCGAAAGAGCGGCCTATTTGATTTTAATACTCGCATTTAACTTTAACTTTTTACTTTTGGCTATTCCATGAATGCAACCGACATTATTAAAGATCTAAAGGGCCGCAAATTTAAACCTATTTATTTGCTGCATGGCGAAGAGCCGTATTTTATTGATCAGATAAGTAATTATATTGAGCATCATATATTAAGTGAAGCCGAAAAAAGCTTCAACCAAACCATTTTATATGGTAAGGATACTGATATTATGACGGCTATAAATGTCGCCAAGCGTTACCCCATGATGTCGGATTATCAGATTGTAATGGTAAAGGAAGCTCAGGATATGAAATGGGGCCGGGAGGATGATGACAAAAAAAATATTAACCCTGTTTTAAGTTACCTGGAGAATCCCTTATCAAGTACCATATTGGTTTTTTGCTATAAATACGGCAAGTTTGATAAGCGCAAAAAAACATATAAGGCGATAGACAAGAATGGGTTGGTATTCGAATCGGCAGCGATGTATGACAGCAAAATACCCGCATGGATAGAGAGCTTTATAACAGCCAAAAAATACCGTATTAACCAGCAGGCATGCGTTATGCTGGCAGAGTATTTAGGTAATAACCTGTCGAAAATAGCTAACGAACTGGATAAGTTAATGCTGAATATGGATCCCGGACAGGAAATAACCCTGAAAAACATACATGATAATATCGGGATAAGTAAGGAATATAATGTTTTTGAATTGCAGGCTGCATTAACTAAAAGGGATGTTTATAAAGCCAATCAAATTATTAATTACTTTGAAGCCAATCCTAAGGCAAATCCTATTGTGCTGGTATTGGGTAACCTGAATAATTTTTTCAGTAAAGTGCTGGCATATCATTATGTAAAAGACAGATCGCCACAAAACCTGGCACGTGAAATTGGAGTTAACCCTTACTTTGTAAAAGATTATGAACAAGCCGCACGGAATTATAACTGGGGTAAAACGGTACAGGTAATAAGCCTGTTACGGGAGTATGATCTGAAGAGCAAGGGAGTGGATTCCAACACCGATCACGGTGGACTTTTACGCGAGCTGATGTTTAAAATATTACACTGAAGGGAAATGCGAATTATATAGTACTTTCCACATTTTTGTTGATCTCTTTTATCACATTATCCAGTTCTGTAGCACTTTTTCGCAGCATTTTCAGCGGATGTTCAAAATGTTTATCGTTATGCAAACTGTCTTCAAGTGAATTAATTATACCCAATATATTGGCTAACGGCTTGCGTATAAGGTGGGAATTAATATACGCGATGCGGTTAAGACTTTGATTCTTTAAATTTATCTGCTCCTCATCGTGCTTTTGGCTGGTAATGTCCTGAAAGTATATGGCAACACTATCTGTCCCCGGATAGACTGTAAAGCACAACCATTTTTCCAGCGGCGATATATATTCGTCAAATTTTATGGTTTCCTTCTTTTTAAAAGAGTTATTTATTGCTTTAAATAAAGTAAGTTCCCGGTAATAGGAATGAGCCGACCATAGCTTTTTATTTAATATAGTTTCCCGTTTTAAATTAAGTATACGTTCTGCCTCTTTGTTCCAATATTTTA
The DNA here is from genome assembly GCF_016522075.1 of Mucilaginibacter segetis. Lineage (GTDB taxonomy): Bacteria > Bacteroidota > Bacteroidia > Sphingobacteriales > Sphingobacteriaceae > Mucilaginibacter > Mucilaginibacter segetis. The sequence goes on from NZ_JAEHFW010000001.1 coordinate 723,718, forward strand.
CACGGTATTTACTGTCGAGTGTAAAAAAGCCATCAGTAATACTTTCCAATGTCTCATTTATCCTGTCCACCGCTTCCGTCAGTTTTATATCTTTAAGTTTCTGCTGGGTTATATCGTGTACAATTACCATTCGGCAAAGCCCACCCTGGTAGGTAATGGTATATGAAGTGATATTTACATGTATAATTTTACCATCTTTTTTAATATGAGTTAGCTCTTTTTTTATGGTTTGATTGTGGCGTATACGCTTTATAAGGTTCAGCATATCCTGTTGTTCATAAACAGGTCTTATATCGGCAAGAGTTATTTTATGTAAAAATTCATAACGAGTATAACCGTAATGCTTAACGGCAGCTTCGTTTACTTCTTTAAACTTAAGAGTATCTACCTCAACAATCCACATAGGATTGGGATTGTGATGAAAAAGCACATTAAAGCTAATGTCGGTATCACGTATCTGTAATTGCATAGATAGTAATTGTGTCAGAAAAGTAGCTTACGTAAGTATTGTTATAGCTGGTATTTCTAAAGTACAAATATTAACTAATATTTACATAAACAAAGTTTATTTAGGTTATATTTTCGCTAAATGACAATATTGGTAAAAAATATTTTTTAATTACATTTAAAGGCAACCTGTAAATAATTTTATCGTAATAAATAATAAACAAACCTTACATGCACTCATGAATACCTATTTAATTGTCGCTTTTGTATTATTAGGAATAACTTCTGTTTTAATATTCGGCGTACTTTTTTTCAGCATTCTTAAATACATCAAAAAAAAGTATTACCCCACCTGGAAATTCCCCGATTATGTCAGCGTAGGTTATGCTGAATATTTATATCATAAGTTCATAAAAAGAGATTTGAAATAATATCACTGATTGTAAATTTCTTATTTCCCCGGCTTTTTGCCATTTTTACAGCCATATAAAATTCACTTATAAATGAATCATTGGCTGGTAAAATCGGAACCCATAAAATATAGCTGGGAAAAATTCAATAAAGAAGGACGTACTTTTTGGGACGGTGTGCGTAATTACCAGGCACGCAATAATATGAAACTGATGAAAACCGGCGACCTTGTGTTGTATTACCACAGTAACGAGGGGAAGGCCGTAGTAGGCATTGCGCGCGTGGTTAAGGAGTTTTATCAGGACCCCACCACACCAGATCCTAACTGGGTGGTAGTTGATCTGGAGCCTGTTGAGGGCCTTAAACGCCCGGTTACGCTTGAGGAAATAAAAGCGGATGAACGTTTAAAGGACGTTGGACTGGTAAGGCAGGGCCGTTTATCGGTAATGCCGCTTAAGCCTGAGGAGTTTGACCGTATACTGGAACTTGCCGCTAATTAATCAGGATACCTAACAGCAACCTTAAAACTTTCCGTAAAAATTATTGATATCGAAATATACTGATAGCTCCTTGCCGTCGGCTGTAGTGATATTAATGATATCGTATGGTCGTTTATCTTTATACGTAAGCGCCTGGCTGCGTGTTTTATAACCCGGATAATGTTCCTTTAACCATGCATACTCTGCATCAATACCCGGTTTCTCGTGTGTTTCGGTTATAATTACAGCCGTCTCATAGGATTTGCCATCCTGCGGATGATTGGCACTAAAAACTTTTTTTGTGCTTGAACATGATGCTAAAACAAATACAGAGCAAAGTAGCAGCAGGTAAAATTTTTTCATATTGCGGTTAGGTTTATTAGTATAAATCTAACCATTTTTTATATATCAGGGAATTATTCCAGCGATAGCGAAATAAATATTTGCTGTATATATTAAAACAAAACTATTTTTTTTGAGCAGCAAAGAACAAAGCTTTAAGCTCAGTAGCGTCATCGGGTTTCATTTTGCCGCCCAGTATGAGGCGTAATTGCCTGCGTCGTAATGCACCATCGTATAATTCGGTTTCTTCGGCCGTCTCAGGTTCTATAGATGGTACGGGTATGGTACGGCCATTCTGATCTAAAGCCACAAAAGTGTAGTAGGCCTCATTACTTTTAGCACGCGTTCCGGAAGGGATATTTTCGGCATAAACATCAAGCCTAACCTCAACCGAAGTATTAAAAGCTCTCGATACTTTGGCCTCAATGGTAATTACATCGCCCAGTTTGATAGGGTGATGAAAGGAAACATTATCTACCGAGGCGGTTACCACAATACGGTTACAATGCTTTTGTGCCGATATAGCAGCTGCAATATCCATCCAGTGGAGCAAACGCCCGCCCATTAAATTATTAAGCGTGTTGGTATCATTCGGTAATACCAGTTCATTCATTATCGTGAACGATTCTTTGGGCGATTTTCCTTTCATGCTGCAAAGATAGTTTTTAAGCGTAAATTAACATCAGCCGGTGTGCTAAATACTGGTGTCGTTGCTTATTGTTTGGCGGTATTCAAAAAACTATATCCAACCAATTCTTCCCAACGGGCGCCCGGAGGGCGGTAGTATACCAATACCTGGTATTCATTTTCGGTTTCAAAATAATTGCCCTCTAAGGCTGTATCACTTGCTCTTTGGGTAGCATTATCCACCCAAACGTATTGATAGTCGTAAACACCCTGCTTTAAAAACAGGTGAGTGTAAAATCTGCCTGCAGCGTCGTATTGCATACGGCTGTTTTCATCCAGCTTATAATCATTAAACTGCCCAACAATGTATGGCGTGCCTTGTGTTTCGGGCTTGTTGGCGGCCAAAGTGAAGTAAACGTGTGCGTAATCCGCATCAACCCGAGGATCGTTGCCATCCTGGTTAATAATGAAGAATTTACCATCGTTATCATACAACAAAATGTAGTTGGGCAGGTTACGGTTTGGGTCGGTGAGCAGTACGACCGTATTGGCTGTATCACGGTAAATTTTGGAAATATGTTCCGAATTTAGCTTTAATGATCGCGTATCAAAGTGCCGGAATTCGTTACGACCAGAAAAATCATTTATGTTCACATCATTATAAACCAGTTGGTTACCACGGATGTAGGTGGGTTGGGTGTTCATGTATCCTGTTTCAGGCCGGGCATTCTGCATTACAAAAACACGGAGGTCATGATTGGGGTTTTGTACGTTAAGTCCGGTATAATCAATAGTAAGGTTAAGCTTTTGATTGGTGCGCCTAGCTGCTACGTTATTTGATGCCGTTACATTTGCGGCAACGTTTACTTTTTTGCTTACTACATATAAACGTCGGGTAAGTATCATTTTAGCCTCATCGCCATCTTCGTAAACCTTTAATATATAATTACCCGGTATTTTCGGAGCGATATTATCATTAGGTAGCTTAACTTCGTAATGAGTGTATTTTTGAAATGTGGCGGTAGAGTACCTGTAATCGAATATACGGTCGTTAGTGAAGCTTTGCAGGTATTCGGCAGGGGACAGGTTGGATGGGTTCCAGTTTGCATCGCAATGTTCAATAGTGTAATAAAAGTTGCGGCTTCCGCCGGTAAGGTCGTCAAAACCCAGCACAACCTGTTCAGTACTGTTTAGGGTAATTATCGGGAATGACGCAGGTTTATCAGTATTATAAAACACTACGCTTTTTATTTCGTGCCGGTAAACCGCATTAGTATAAGGCGTTTGCGAAAAAGCGTTAAAACAGATCAGAAATATTAAAGAAAGCAGATAAATGATTTTTTTCATTTACACAAGTATACCAAAAAAGTTGCTGACTATGCAATTTAATAGATCTGCTGCTTGCCGGTGCCTGATGTTGGTGCTAAACTAAGCTTCCAGTTCCATTATTTGCTCGGCCATGCTTTCCCACTTTTGCTGATGTTCGCCAAGTTTTAATTTTTTTAACTGGTAATTATCGTTTACCTCCTTTAAGCGTTCGGTTTGGTTATATAGCTTTTCATCGGCCAATTGCAGTTCCAGTTCCTTTATTTCTTTTTCCAACAGGGCTATTTCGTTCTCCGTTTTAGCCAGATCCTGATTCAATTTCTTTAATTGCTGAGCCTTGTTATCATTTGGTTGCTGTTTGACCGGGGTGCTTTCTTTCTTTTCTTCTTTTTTAGGCTGTGGCACAGGCGCGGTTTTGGCTTCCAGTTTGCGTTTGGCGTACCATTCATCATACTCGGCATAAGTGCCGGGGTAAACTTTTATCTTCTGATCCTCAATGAACCATATTTTGTTGGCTACGTTATCCAAGAAATACCTGTCGTGCGATACCACTATAAAAGTACCTTCATACTGTTGTAGTGCCTGGATCAGGATATTTACTGATTGCATATCCAGGTGGTTGGTTGGCTCATCCAATATCAGGAAGTTTGCATCCGCGGTAAGCGCCTTGGCTAAGGCCACACGAGATTTTTCTCCTCCTGATAGTACTTTTATTTTTTTAAACACATCATCGCCTGTAAACAGAAACGACCCTAAAATGGTACGCAGTTCGGTATCGGTATGTTTAGGCGCAAAAGCCTGTAACTCCTGTAATATCTGGTTTTCTAGATGTAAAGACTCCAGCTGATGCTGCGCAAAAAATGTAGTGCTTACGTTATGGCCTGTATTTACCTTGCCGGTATACTCCGTATCAGCGGAGGCAATGATGCGTAACAGGGTTGATTTACCCTTACCATTAGCCCCTATAAGTGCTATCTTATCACCTTTTTCAATTACGGCTTCGGCATTATCCAGTATATCAATAGCCGGGTATTTTTTGGTAATATCCTCTAAAGTTACCACATGCCTGCCAGATTGTTTAGAGAAACGGAACGCGAAATTAACCGATGGGTTATCATCGTCCACATCATCTACACGTTCCATTTTATCCAGCATCTTAATGCGCGACTGTGCCATTTTCGCTTTTGAGGCTTTGGCACGGAAACGTTCTATCAAACGCTCTTCCTGTTTTATTTTCGATTGCTGATTTTTAAATTCTCCACGTTGTATCTCTTCGCGCAAAGCCTTTTCCTCCAGATAGAAGGTGTAATTGCCCGCGTAAACGGTAAGCTTGCCCTTGCGTGATTCCACCGTACGGTTAATTACCTTATCCAGGAACCACCTGTCGTGCGATACGATGATTATAGCACCGGTAAATGCTTTCAGGTAATCTTCCAGCCATTGTATAGAGGGTAGATCCAGGTGGTTGGTAGGCTCATCCAGTAAAAGGATATCCGGAGCTTGTAAAAGTATTTTGGCCAGCATAACGCGCATGCGCCATCCACCGGAGAAGGTACTTAATTTACGTTGACAATCATCATCGCTAAACCCTAAACCTGCTAAAATTTCACGGGCCTTATATTCAATATTGTAACCATCCAGTAATTCAAACTCATGCTGTTTATCGCTTAACTTATGCAGCAGATCTTCGCTGTAATCGGTTTCCAGTTTTTTAAGCAGTGTTTCTATCTCGTCGTGCAATTGGTTCTGGCGCTCAAAAGCTTCCATAGCCACATGTACAATTGTTTTATCGGACGAGTAAGAGAGCAGATCCTGGTTAAGATAACCCATAGTAAGGTCCTTAGCCATGCTTATAGTTCCCGATGTTGGCGTGTAATCGCCTACAATGATCTTTAATAAGGTGGTTTTACCTGTACCATTGGCACCAATAAGGCCAATTTTTTCTCCGGGTTTTATATGCCAGTTGGCTTCATCATATAAGGCGCGTGCACCAATCTCAAACGTAAGGTTATTTATAGCGATCATTTGCGCGCAAAGGTACGGTTTTAACAGGAAAGGAGAAAGACCAAAGCTTAAAGGAGACGGAGTAAAGTAAAGGGTGGAATTAAAAAAATATTTGCTATCGTTTCACCCTCTTTGCCTGTTTAACTCTTAACCATTTTCATCCATCCGTGCGACATCAGCTTTTCGCCGGCAATACTTGGGTGTACGCCATCAAGTGTCCAGTAACTGCCGGGGGCGCTTTCAAGGGCTTTGTCAAAAATAGCCTGATAGGGTATAAATGGCAGATCGTATTCTTCGGCAATATCTCTGGCGGCCTTGCGGTACTTATCAAATGCCGGATACCATGCGTCAGTTACAGCTTTAACTCCTTTAACACCAAAGGGTTCACCGATGATGATCTTTACACCCGGTAACTCCTTTTTTGTACGGTCGAGCAGTTTTTTATAATCTGTAATATAAGTTTCAATAGTGCCTTTATAACCTCCGCCCAGGGTGTGCCAGTAATCATTAACGCCAATATGTATACTTAAAATGGTAGGCTTTAAGGCAATGGTATCGGTGTCCCAGCGGTCGGCGAGTTGAAACACTTTGTTGCCGCTTATACCTTTATTGTATATCTGTAAATTTTTCTCCGGGTTTTTCATTAAAAGTTCCCCGGCAGTTAATAACGGGTAGCCCGAGCCCAGCGCACTGGTGTTGTTGGGTTCGGTTTTATTTCTGTCGCGGCCCCAGTCGGTTATGGAATCTCCCTGAAAAAGAATAATATCATCTTTATTTAATTGTACCTTTTTTCCATCCTTAATGCTGTTGGTAGCTGCGTCAACAATATGCGGTATGCTGATAGCAGCCATGGTACCAATTGCAGCTTTCCTGATAAAATTACGGCGGGAATTTTGGAATATGTTTTTCATTTCTTTATAATATGCGGTTGGTGGTACTTGTGGGGTGCAACTAAATTACAATATTATTAACTATTTAAGAGCTAAAATTTAAAAACGACGTAAATTCGCGGCATGTATCAGTTATTAAAACCCCTGCTTTTTAAGTTCGATCCCGAAAAGGTACATTATTTTGTTACCCGGAATTTAAAGCGGTTTAACCGTTTACCGGGCGGGGCAGCCATAAGTAAAACTATATGGGATTTAAACGATGACAGACTGAAAAAAAATGTTTTTGGACTTGAATTTAAAAACCCTGTGGGCCTTGCAGCCGGTTTTGATAAAAATGCTGAACTCATAGCCGAAATGGGTGCTTTGGGTTTCGGATTTGTAGAAATTGGTACCGTAACGCCATTGCCGCAACCCGGCAACCCTAAACCGCGTATGTTTCGTTTGCCGGCAGATGAGGCTCTTATTAACCGAATGGGATTTAATAACTTAGGGGTTGATGTAGCGGCATCACGTATAGCAACTTACCGCAAGGGATTAAAACCCGGCGAAAAGGCATTGGTTATTGGCGGTAACATTGGTAAAAATAAAGTTACTCCAAATGAGGATGCTGTTAGCGATTATATAAAATGCTTTGACAGGTTGTTTGATGTGGTAGATTACTTTGTGGTGAACGTAAGCTCACCAAATACCCCCGGATTACGTGAGTTGCAGGGAAAGGAGCCGCTGATGCATATTTTAAACACCTTACAGCAGCGTAATTCAAAGAATAGTATAAGCAGGCCTGTTTTGTTAAAAATAGCGCCGGACCTTGCTAATGAGCAACTGAATGATATTGCCGATATTGTTAAGCAAACCGGTATAGCAGGAATAATTGCTACCAATACCACTATAAACCGTAATGGTTTAAACTCGCCATATAGGGAGGAGACTGGTGGTTTAAGCGGCAGGCCTTTAACCAATAGGTCTACTGAGGTTATTGCCTATCTGCACAAAATATCAGGCGGGGCGTTCCCGATCATCGGGGTGGGAGGCATACATTCGCCGGCAGACGCCATCGAAAAACTACAGGCGGGCGCATCATTAATACAATTATATACGGGCTTTATTTACGAGGGGCCGGGGTTGATAAGGAAAATAAATAAGGAAATACTGAATAGAAATTAAATGAGTAATACGGAAGAAACATTAAAGCAGGTTTGTAAAGACCTGAAGATAGAATTTGACAAAGATGATATGCAGGACTGGGGTATTGTTAATTCCGATCCGAAAAGGGTAGCGGAATTTATTAATTATTATAAAAATAATGAATTGGAAGACGGTGCTAAATTCCACGTTTTTGAATTGATAGTTGCCTCTTATAATGACGCAGTTTTAGCTCGCCTGGTTAAAGGAGAATTAAAAGAGGATTTTTTAGAAGTTGTTAGCAATTCGCATAATACCCCAGGGTTGAAAATTGTACGCGATTACTGGAAAGAAATATATGACAGAAAGACTTTCCCGGTAGGCAGACTGCTGTAATCTGTTTGTAAATACATTAACAAAAAAGGCATACCTGTTTTAGGTATGCCTTTAAATTTCTTTTAAAAAGACGACTTATTTGCCTGTAGCGATATCCAAAGCAGCATTATTTTTTGCTATCTGGCTATCTTTTTTCTCAGCAGAACGGCTACCTAATTCAATGTTGGTAGCTAATTTTAAAAACTGCACTTCTAAACGTGAAGTAGTTTTGTTTTTTCTATCTTTTCTTTTTAAACGAGTAACGCCCATGATCTTTTTTATTTAAATGTTTTTAACCTCGAGGTCGGGAGCGGATTCGAACCGCTGTAGGAGGTTTTGCAGACCTCTGCCTAGCCACTCGGCCACCCGACCATTTTTAAGGATTGCAAAAATAGTAATTATTTATTGGCAATCAATATTTATTTATAGCTTTTTGCAAGCGCATGTGAACAGCAAATAGCCGTAGCAATGGCCACATTTAAAGATTCCGCTCCGCCAATACGCGGTATAGTAACAGCTTTGGTAATAATTGCTTCCATATCAGGGCGTATACCATTTCCCTCGTTACCCATCAAAATAAAGCCTTCGTTGCCAAAATCAGTTTTATAAATATTCTCTCCCTCAAGTAAAGCACCAAAAACAGGCATTTTTAGTGGAGATATAAATTCTTTCAGATCGGTATAAGTAATATTTACCCGCGCTAACGAACCCATAGTAGCTTGCACAACTTTTGGGTTATAGGCATCAACCGTGTCGGTGGAGCATATAATATCAGTTATGCCAAACCAATCGGCGGTACGTATAATAGTGCCCATATTGCCGGGGTCCTGCACCCCATCTAAAACCAACGTAAATTTATTTTTAAGACTTATGTAATTTAGTAACGGCCATTGTGGTATCTTAATGGCGGCAACAGCATCGGCGGGATTTTTTAAACTGCTTATTTTTTGCAGTTCGTTTAATGAAATTTCCTGAAAGTTTATTTTTTGGGATAATTTAAGCAATTTTGCGGCAACATCAGGCGTATGATAAATGGTGTGTACCTGGTAGGCGGAATTAATAAACTCTTTTATAGATTTATAACCTTCCACCATAAATAAACTATGAACTATACGGAATTTTTTATGTTGTAATGACGTTAATAAACTGATCTGAGATTTTGAAAGCATATATTATACCGGGACGTTACCGTCTTGCAATATTAAGTATTCTTATGGTTATTATTGGTTCCGGCTGTAGTGTAACACGCGGAATAAAGGATAACCAGTCAATAGTACGCAAAATTACCATAAAAGGGATAGATGACCAATTTTCTGAAGCCGCGATAAATTACGTTGATAAAGAGCAGCAACCCAATAACTGGCTTAACCTGCAATTTTATTATTTATTCAGTAAAAAAGGTAAGCGTAACATTGGTGAGGCACCTGCCATATTAGATAGCGGACTTGTTGAGTTTTCGCGCCTGCAAATGCAAAAATATCTGCAAAGTAAGGGTTACCTTAAGGCTAAGGTGGAGGATTCTATCCGTATAAAAAAACAAAAGGCCGAACTGATATTTACCGCTACGGAAGGGCCGATGTTTCGAATAAGGAATTTTAAAGACAGTATTGCTGATAAAAAGGTGGAGGCCCTGTATAAAAAAACACGCCCCGATTTTACGCATATACATGTTGGTGGCCGTTTTGATACCGATAGTTTAGCTTATGACCGCGACGAATTTTACCAGGTAATGAAACGCAACGGTTATTATGATTTTTACAGGCAATATATAAATTACGAACCTGATTCAAGTTTTAATAACAGCATTGTTGATGTAGCCATGATTATTGATAATCCGGCGGGCAAATCCGCACACCCGGTTTACACCATCAATAACACATTGGTAACTATATCAAAAAGTAATGGGCGTACTACAGGTAAAGCCGATACACTTAAAGTAGATTCTCAATTCCGTTTTGTGGACTATAGCGGTCGTTTTAAGCCACATACGGTAACCGACTATATTTTTCTGAAGAAGGGCGATCTGTACGATGTTGATAAGCAAACATTAACAACTTCGCGCTTGTCGCAGTTAAATGTTTTCAGGAATGTTCCCAATCCTACATATGAAAAACTATCAGACAGTACCAACAGGCTAAATTCAAAAATAGATATAGTTCCGCTTAAGCAAATGTCAGACAGGGTGGAGGCGGAGTTTCTGTTTAACAGTAAAAGCTTTGGTTATAACCTGGGCAATACATTTACCAACAGGAATATTTTTAAACAAGCCGCTATACTCCAGTTAAAGCTCAATTGGAGTCTACTATTTGATAACGGTCGCGCTTCCGGGACTAAAGGCGTTCAAAATCAGGACTTTAAAGCAGGTGTTAGTTTAATATACCCGCGTATTGTATCTCCTTTTAATTTCCCGTTTTTAGGTAAGTTTGGTGTGCCACACACCACTTTTGCTACAAATTTTCAGCTTTATTATCAAAAAGATCTTGTGGAGCGGCGCAGTTTTATTAATTCTGTTACGTATGATTTTTTTGAGACCGGCAGAAAGCAACACTCAATAACTCCTTTAAATATTGAGTTTTCGAGCGGTACAATTGACCCTGATGCCCGGCGGGCCCTGCTTGACAGCGGCAGATACTCCTACGTGTATTTAATTGGGCGTACTACATTTACCGCCGGTAGCCAGTATACTTTTCAGTATAACACTATTGAACTGAATTCTTACAAAAACTTTGTTTACTTCCGCGGAACGGTGGATGTGGGTGGTAATACGCTTAATTTATTGAGTAAGGCCTTTAATACACCAAGAGATAGTTTGGGCCAGCGCACTATTTTTGGATATCCTTTTTCGCAATATGTTAAAACCGAGGTGGATTATCGGCTGTACCGGACATTAGGCGGCGAACGGCAATTTATATTCCGTTTAAACCCCGGAATAGGTGTGCCATATGGTAATAGCGATCAGCTGATATTCGAGAAGAACTTTTATGCAGGTGGTGCAAATGATATCAGGGCCTGGTTGCCTCGTACACTCGGGCCGGGGCAGTTTAACCGCGCAACAGCTTACGGGAATGATATGGAAACCCGCCGGCGATTAAAATATCTGGATCAGTTTGGTGAAATAAAAATAGTGGCTAATGCGGAATACCGGTATAAGCTGGCCGACAACTTTTTTGGCTCTAAACTGAAAGGTGCTTTTTTTGCAGATGCCGGTAACGTGTGGCGATTGAATAAGCAGGCAGAAAATCCGAACGGAGAGTTCAGGTTTAATAATCTATTACAATCAACTGCTATTGGTGTAGGGTTTGGTTTACGGTTCGATCTTAGCTTTTTTATCTTCAGGCTTGATGCAGCGTTTAAATTTAAAGACCCGCAATTCTACGGCTCAGACCAATGGGTGCTGGTTAACCACTTTGATGAATTGTTTAAGACCGGCGATTTTAAACGCGCTTATCTTAGAGCAAACAGTACAGGTGTTGATAAGGATGGCAATATACTGGGCGACAGCTATAATTTTATGCAGTTGAATTTTGGTATCGGTTTGCCTTTTTAAATGATATTACCTTCAGATACTTCATGTAAACACACCTCTTAACCCGTCAATAATGCTTTGGAAAAATGTTGGAATGCTTAAGCCGTTGTGGTAATTAAAATAAAGGAAAATACAGAAGATAATTAGCGCGATAATAATGAAGCGTTTAAATAAATAAGCCAGTAATACTAATGCAACCGGTATAATTACCAGCACCAGCCAGCTTATTTTCACCGGACTTAACTTACCATCGTGCCGGTAAATATAATAAAGTACGGAGTGTGTACCGCTATCATTTTGATGCCTTGCATACAGGAATGTTGACTTATCTAATTTATGCCGGTAAAAGGCGGTGCCTTTATCAAACGTTAGCTCTTCCGCAAAACCGTTCATGCTAAAGGTGAAAATTCCATTAACATTTTCCAGTATATTGTTAGCGGTATCTGTTGCAACAACCGCTATCTCATCTTTTGCAAAGGGGTTCTCTTTTATTACAAAATTATTTACAGATATGGTGTCTGCAAAAGCAAACATGGCCAGTAACAAAAAAGAGCAGGAAAGTAATATTTTTTTCATCAGTAATATAGACGACTATAATTAACGGATTAACCTGCAATAAAAGTAGGGTTTTTAAAATACTTATTTATTAAGTATGTAAATACTTAAATTAAGCAAGCTGGCAAAGCTTACCCATGCAAAGTAAGGTAATAACAACCAGGCGGCCAATTTACTGAACCGGCCAAACCAGGCTATATTCAAAATTATCAGTACTAAAAGTAAAATAATAATGCATAAGGCCGCAAATATTTGGTGCATACCGAAAAATACTATAGACCATGAAAAATTCAGTAACAGTTGTACAGTGTAAATAATTTTTGTAGTTAAAAAGGTGATGGTATTCTCGCGGCGCTGCCATACAATATAAGCCGCAATTGCAATAAGTATGTATATTACTGACCATACGGGAGCAAACAGCCATGAAGGTGGATTGAACGGGGGTTTTTTTAACGCATTGTACCATCCGTGAATTTCTGGACGGGTAAAAAAAGAAGCAGTAATACCTATGCTTAGTGTAATTAATAAACTAATTACAAAAGGCAGAAACTTAAACTTATTATGGTGTATATCGGTACTCATAACAGGAATTAACTTTTAATTGGCAAAATGTTTATAACCCCCTTATGTAACAATAAGTAATAAATCTAAGCAGAAATTATAATAATAACAAAAGCCGTAAAGTACTTCCGGCTTTTGTTATAAATTTAAACAAATTAATTACAAGTTGCCCCGTAATTCCTGTTCGCGTTCAATAGCTTCAAACAGCGCTTTAAAGTTACCGGCTCCGAATGATTTTGCACCTTTACGCTGAATGATCTCGAAGAATAGCGTTGGCCTGTCTTCAACCGGTTTAGTGAATATCTGCAACAAATAACCTTCATCATCACGATCTACCAATATGCCTAACTTTTTTAAAGGCTCAAGATCTTCATCAATATGGCCTACCCGTGCAGTAAGTTCATCGTAATAAGTTGTTGGTACCGTTAAAAATTCAATTCCCCGACTTTGCAGATCGGTTACGGTTTTTACTATATCACTGGTGGCCAGTGCCAGATGCTGTACACCTTCGCCTTCATAAAACTCAAGGTATTCTTCAATCTGCGATTTCTTTTTACCTTCGGCGGGTTCATTTATCGGGAATTTAACGTAACCGTTGCCGTTGCTCATTACTTTACTCATTAAAGCGGAGTATTCGGTAGATATCATTTTATCATCAAAGGTGAGAATGTTGCGGAAACCCATTATTTCCTCATAAAAATTTACCCACTGGTTCATCTTGTTCCAGTCAACATTGCCTACGCAATGGTCAACGTATAATAAACCGGTAACCGCCGGATTATAGGTGGTTTCCAGTTTTTTATATCCGGGTAAAAAAGCACCATGATAGTTTTTGCGCTCAATAAAAAGATGAACCGTTTCGCCGTATAGTTTTATGCCGCTGGTTCTAACTTCTCCATGCTCATCAGTAATAGTTTGTGGTTGCTGGTAAGGTTCCGCTCCGCGGGCGGTAGTTTGTTCAAATGCGTCGTAAGCATCATCTACCCATAGGGCCAGTACTTTTACGCCATCGCCATGTTTTTTAATATGTTCGGCAATAGGATGGTCCGAGTGCAGTGGAGTAGTTAATACCAACCGTATTTTACCCTGCTGTAATACGTACGATGCCCTGTCGCGCACGCCGGTTTCCGGGCCGGCATAAGCCAGATCCTGAAAGCCAAAGGCTGTTTTATAATAATGGGCTGCCTGCTTGGCATTACCTACATAAAATTCAACATAATCTGTACCGTTAAGCGGTAAAAAATCTGTTTTAGTGTCTTTCTTATCTATTGTTAATGTTTCCATTTTTTTCTTGTTTAAAGGTTAATTAAATAACCCAGCTTTTATGATAATTTTCGTCTTCAATATTTATAGCATCTTCGGTAAGCATCAGCGGCCTGAATGGGTCTATCATTACCGCCAGTTCATCGGTTGATTCCTTGCCGATAGATTTCTCTACCGAACCCGGATGCGGCCCGTGTGGAATACCGCCCGGGTGCAGCGTTATTTGTCCCTTTACCACGCTTTTGCGGCTCATAAAATCACCATCAACATAATAGAGTACCTCATCGCTGTCTACATTACTGTGATTGTACGGTGCTGGAATAGATAGTGGATGATAATCATACTTACGCGGTACAAACGAGCAGATCACAAAGTTATGCCCCTCAAATGTTTGATGTACCGGTGGCGGTTGGTGCAAACGGCCCGTTATGGGTTCAAAATCATGTATAGAGAAAGCCCAGGGATAATGAAATCCGTCCCAGCCAATAAAATCAAAAGGATGGGTGCCGTAGATATAAGGATAAATCAAGCCTTGTTTTTTGATGAGTACTTTAAAGTCGCCTTTTTCATCATGTGTTACAAGATTTGCAGGCCTTTTGATATCACGTTCGCAATAAGGCGAGTGCTCCATTAACTGCCCGTATTGGTTACGATAGCGTTTAGGCGTGCGGATAGGGCTAAAGCTTTCCACTATAAACAGGCGATTTGCTGTTGTGTCAAAGTCCATTTGGTAAATAGTGCCTCGTGGTATAACCAGGTAATCGCCATAGGTGAATTTTATTTGTCCGAAACCTGTTTTTAATGTGCCGGAACCTTCGTGAACAAATATTACTTCGTCTGCCTGGCTGTTTTTATAAAAGTAATCCGTCATGGAGTTGCGGGGCGCTGCCAGTGATATATGCAGATCGCTGTTTACCAGTACTGGTTTACGGCTCTCCAAGTAATCATCAGCAGGTTTTATGTTAAAGCCAATTAGGCTGGTATGCTTCAGGTGCTTTTCGCGGGCAATCTTTGGCTCAACAGAGTAAGGCTCTCCCAACTCTTTAACTATAGTAGGCGGATAGGCATGGTAAACCAATGAGTATAAACTGGAAAAACCTTCAGTTGATACCAGTTCTTCGGCATATAAGGTGCCATCCGGTTTACGAAATTGCGTATGCCGCTTAGGCGGAATGTTCCCTAATGTATGATAAATAGGCATGGTAAAATTGGTTTAAATACTGGAATGCTTTAAAGTTATGTATCAAAAACTGATAAACTTAAAGTAATTGATTATTAAACGATTGAAACAGCGGAATAGTTTTTAACGGAAAAGTAAGATAATAATATCCGGACTTGCAGCCGTTAAAAGTATGGCAGATTAATATTGCGCTAAAACAATTTTAGCAAGCACAGCATCCCTGAAAGAAGAAGCATTACTCATAGAAGTAAGGCCGAGGGAAAAATAAAACTGTTTTTGTATGCTCATAATTTGTAAACGAATATACGACAAATCAATTTAATATGCAAGCATAATATATTGACCGAGGGTTTGTATAAAATTGTTTAGTTTTGAGTCCCTTTTAAACCAAAAACAGCTTTATGAAACTAGTATCCTATAAAACCGAAGACCGGGAGCACTTAGGCATTTATGTAAACGGACACATTTATAACTTAAACTCGTGCGATAAACTTATTCCGGATAATATGAATGAGTTTTTATGGGGTGGCGATGAGTTAATGGAGCATGCCCGTAAAATAAATGACGGTATAAGTTCTGGTAAACTGACGGCTAAAGAGGAGTTGTTTTTTGAACTGATAGCACCTGTGCCGCATCCTTCATCATGCCGGGATGGATATGCTTTTCGCCAGCATGTTGCCGCTGCCCGCCGTAACCGTAAGGTGGATATGATACCCGAGTACGATCAGTATCCTATATTTTATTTTACTAACCATAATGCTATACAAGGTCCCGGTGAAATTGAATGTATGCCCGATCATTTCCAGAAGCTTGATTTTGAACTGGAGGTAGCTGTTGTACTTAACAAAAAAGGGCGTAATATTAAGGCTGCCGATGCGGATGCTTATATAGCCGGCTATATGATAATGAATGATATGAGTGCCCGCGGCTTGCAAATGGAAGAAATGAAACTTAACCTTGGCCCGGCTAAGGGTAAAGATTTTTCTACCGTTATTGGCCCATGGCTGGTAACACCCGATGAGTTGGAAAAATATAAAACTACAGCCAAGGAAGGTCATACAGGGAATGCTTACAACCTTGAAATGAAGTGTGTGGTAAATGGCAAACAGGTAAGTAAAGGCAATATGGCCGATATGGACTGGACATTTGCCGAAATAATTGAACGTTGTGCTTATGGTTGTGATGTTTTGCCGGGCGATGTAATAGGCTCCGGTACGGTAGGTACGGGCTGTTTTTTAGAACTGAATGGCACGGGACTGCTTAATGATCCAAATTATCAACCCCAATGGCTGCAGCCTAATGACCTCGTGGAGATGGAAATAACCGGGCTTGGAATGTTGGGTAACATCATAAAAAAATCAGAGAGCGATTTTTCAATTTTAGCATTGAAAAAATAATGCTATCAATAAATATAGAGAATATCTCCACCCAGGACCTGCAAAATTATTTGCACTATGCCATAGCGCCCCGCCCTATTTGCCTGGCATCAACTATTGATGGCAATGGTAGTGTTAACCTTAGCCCGTTTAGCTTTTTTAACTTATTTAGCACTAACCCCCCGATATGTGTGTTTTCGCCTGCACGCAGGGTGAGGGATAATACCACCAAGCATACGCTTGAAAACCTGCATCAGGTACCGGAATGTGTTATCAATATAGTGAATTATGATATGGTGCAGCAAGTATCCTTATCCAGTGTGGAGTATCCTGCGGGAATTAATGAGTTTATTAAATCAGGCTTAACGGAACTGCCCTCAGAAATTGTGCGCCCGCCGCGTGTGTCGGAATCACCCGTGCAATTAGAGTGTGTAGTGAATGATATTATTAATTTAGGAGAAACTCACGGTGCCGGTAACCTCGTAATAGCCGAAATTAAGGTGATTCACATTAACGAAACGGTTATGGGAGCCGACGGTAAAATAGATCAGGAAAAAATGGACCTGGTGGCGCGTTTGGGCGGCGACTGGTATTGCCGCGTTACTGCAGATAATTTATTTAAAGTAGCTAAACCTAACCGCAATATTGGTATTGGGGTTGATGCCATCCCCTACAGCATCCGTAATTCAAAAATACTTAGCGGGAATGATTTGGGTAAGTTAGGTAACGTTACGGCTTTGCCTGGTCAGGCGGATATAGATGCATACGTCCAAAATGATGACATAAAGGAACTGTTCGATGCTACGATAGGCGATAGCCAAACTCGCGAACTGCAACTGCATTTAAAAGCTAAGGAGTTACTTAACCATAATATGGTTGACGATGCCTGGAAAGTACTGTTAGCCGAATAAACTACTTTTATATCCCCAACACCTGTTTTAACTTGGCGTAACCTGTTTTACTTACCGGTATTTTAGCGCCCGATTTAAGGATAGCGATATGGCTGTCTTTTTCGTACGGATCCAACCGGGTTATTTGAGGTATGGCGATAATGTACGAACGGTGCACACGTATAAACTGGCGCGGATCCAGCGTCTTTTCAAAAAAGTTCATGGTCTTGTTTTTGAGAAAGGCACCTTCTGCGGTAATTACGCTTACATAATCATCATCAGCCTGTAAATACTCCACATCCTGAACGGCAATAATTTTAACTTTTGTGCCTGTTTTAACTACAATACGTTCGTTTTGCGCCGGTGATTGTGCTGCTGTTTCCAACAAAGTTTCGGTTTGTTTAGGAGCTGGCGTGGCAGCAGTTGCTTGTGCCAGATACTTTTCTATCGCCTTGTCAAAACGCTCTTTGCTAAAGGGTTTTAATAAATAATCAATAGCGTGGGCCTCAAAAGCTTTAATGGCATATTCATCAAAAGCGGTAGCAAAAATGACAGCTGGCGGATCCTCTACCAGTTCCAGCATTTCAAAACCGTTTATTTTTGGCATCTGAACATCCAAAAATATCAGGTCGGGTTGGTGTTGCTGAATAGCTTTAAGCCCCTCAAAGCCATCGCCGCATTCCTGTAAAACTTCTATTTGTTTAAAAGCCTGCAAGTATTCCAGTACAACCATACGGGCCAAAGGTTCATCATCAATAATTAACGCACGTATCATAACTGAGGTATTTTTATTATGGTTGTAAATATATTATCATTTGCATGAGTTTCCATCAAATCGTTACGGGCAAATATCAAATAAAGTCTGCGTTGCACCCCGCTTAAGCCAAACCCCGTGCCCTTGCGTGGCCTGGATGTTTTGGGATCATAAGGATTTTGGATCATAATAATGAGGTACTGGTCCTCAATTTCACCGCGTATGCTCACAGTTACCGCTTCAGTAGTATCATACAAGCCAAATTTAATGGCATTCTCTACCAAAGGTTGTAAAAGCATACTGGGCAGCAAGGCTTCGCCGCAATTGCCATCGCAACTTATTTCGGTTTGCAAGCGGTGTCCAAAACGTACCTTTTCAATTTCCAGATACAAGTTAAGGTGTTGTAACTCATCACTTAATGAAACAAGTAACTGATCATCCTTTTTTAAGGTACCGCGTAAAAAGTCGGATAACTGGTGTATCATTTTTCTTGCCTGGTCGGGTTTAAAACCGATAAGCGCGTTGATTGAATTAAGGCTGTTAAATAAAAAATGGGGTTGCAACTGCTGCCTTAGGTTATATAGTTCAGCATCGCGGGCCAGTTTTTCTGCTTCGGTTTTACGTTGTTCGGTTTTTTTATGATCGAGTTGTGAATAAAAAAGTGCACTTATCATGGCCATCCAGCCGATAGCCAGAAAGTCGGTAAAAAGGCGTATGGTTAATGATTGCTGTAAAAAGTTAAGGTAAACCTGCCCGAAATCAAACAAAGGCAATAACCACCTTGCAGCAGCGGTGCAACCACCTGCCAGCGCTGCGCACCATATTATTAAGTAAATATAGCTGCCCTTATCGGGCTGATAATAACGTAAGTTGTTATTAATAAGCCAGCATGCAACAGATAATAAAAGCGCGCTTAAAATGCTATCAGTTAGTGCGGTAACCCAAACAAAGCCAAAGCTGTTAATGATATAGGCCTGTAATGCAGCCCATACCACCCCGCAAATTGCAAAGGCTCCGAATAATTTTGATGGCGATAATTGTGATGAGGCCAAAATTGTTGGTTTTTATGGGTTTAGTTTTTAACGCCTAACAGCGCCGATTTATGATGCGCCCAGGCTATATACAAATCCGGGTCAGTTGCTTCATGGATATTGTAATAAAGTTCGGTGCCATCTTCGGGGGTGTTTATCGGGTTTAATTCGGCAACATCAATAAACTGCCACTTAACGGTTTGCTTTTGTACGTTAAAAAAGCTGTCCTGGTTGGCATGACCAATGTTGCTTGCTTTTTCAAACGCCTGTATTTCTGTTTCAGCCTTTATCAGTCGCAATTGTTCGTCAAACTGTGGGTTGTGGTCGCCATTGCCACTGATAACTCTGAAAACTAATTTTGCTACGTACCAATTCATAACTTAAATAACTTCGGTTTAATTAATAGCTGCGTATTTCTATTCCTGCAAATATGGATACACCCTTTATCATCAGTATTTTGTCGCTTTTTATTACCTGCGGATTTTTGATCCGTTTATCATCTACACCGGCAAACACAGCAGCCAGATCAGACACTACATGCCAGTTGGCAGGAACTATTATTTTGGTACCACCAAACACCTGTGTAATATCTATTACCACGCGGCCATTAATATCAGCCTGGGTAAAATCCAGTTCTGTACCACCAAAAATATTGGTAATATCCCCACCTCTGAAATTTTTAGAGAATATGCTTTTATTTACTCCCCCAAAAATTGCGGTTGCATCCAGATGGTCATCAGGTGAGTAAGGTGGCACCCCAGGATTAGGGTTAATTGGAGGTACATCATCATTTGGCTTTACGGTGTAATCCACTTCTGCAAAAGTAGCATTAGGTTTAGCTTGGTCGGTGTCGCCTAAATATTTATCGCCGTAATTACGCCTTAAGATGATCCATAAACCAAAGGCAATAATAAGTATAGGCCACATAATGCCACTGATATCAAAACCGGGGATCTCCCTGTCGAGCAGAAACCCTACTCCTAAAATTATAAGAATGAACCAGATGGGTTTGCGGAAATTATGTTTAGCGCCTACATACAGGCCCCATACTATAAGCCACATTGGCCAGCTAAACAGCCATGATGGAAAAAAGAAAAAATTGAACTGCTGTATAAGTAGTATACCACCTACTATAAGCAGTATTACCCCGGCCATTATTTTGCCTTTAGGTAATTTGCTTTGATGATCTATATTGTTGGACATGATTTGTTTTAATTTTATTGTTACCCCAAAACTAAGGTAACACCGCGTATATACAAATGTATAATTGGCAATATAAATAAAGTAGTCGGTAAGGGTGGGAATATTGTCGGTGAAATATCAGGGAAGTTTAAACCCCTTATATTTCCGGATTTTCCGCAGAGGGATTAATCACCTAATTGATGAAGGTCAATAAGACGAAATCTCTAAATACAAATTATACCTCCGGCTCCTGCTGACTAAGGCAATGGAAACTACCTAATCCCCAAATGATATCAGTAGAATCAATACCTACAACCTTTCTTTCCGGGAAGCAGCCTTGTAAAATTTCCAGCGCCTTATCGTCATTTTTACAGCGATAGGTGGGTACAACCACAGCCGCGTTACCAATGTAAAAATTAGCATAAGAGGCAGGCAGGCGCTGGCCGTCGTAAATAACAGGATCGGGCATAGGTAGTTCAATAATGTTCAATTGCTTGTCATTTAGCAAACGCATGGTTTTCAGCGTAGCCAAATTTTCCTGTAGTATGTGGTAGTTTTCGTCCTGCTTGTTCTCTTCTACTACGGTAACTACCGTATCGGTGTTTACAAAACGGGTAATATCATCGATGTGTCCGTCGGTATCATCTCCGATAATACCATCGCCGAGCCAAAGTACCTGTTCAACGCCGTAATATTTTTGCAGATATTCCTCTATTTGCTTCTGATTTAAATTCGGGTTGCGGTTTTTATTAAGCAAACAGGCGGTGGTAGTTAACACTGTTCCTGCTCCATTAAAGTCAACCGAGCCACCTTCCATTACAATGCCGGGGTGATACACCGGCAGATTAAAGTGCTTGCCAATTTTAGTAGGAATTACATCATCCAGATCATACGGCGGGTATTTGTCGCCCCAGGCGTTATAGCCCCAATCAACAATAGCTTTTTCTTTTGTATCGTAATTCACCAAAAAAGCCGGCCCGTGATCGCGGCACCAGGCATCATTAGTAGGGAACTCAAAAAATTCTACCTTGCTCAAATCAGCACCAACGGCTTGCAATTGTTGCTTGGCAAAAGTGGCCATTTGTTCATCCGCCACGTTTATCCTCACAATTTCGCCTTGGGTAAGCACCTTTATAAATTCGGCATACTTACTGTAGATCATATCCAGTTTGCCCGGCCATGATGCCTCCTTATGTGGCCAGCTTAACCAGGTTGCGGTATGGGGCGCCCATTCGGCAGGAAAGTGAAATTTTAAGTCAATAGTCGATGGTAGATAGTCCATAGCAAATTTTATAAAGAGTTTCTTAAAGCAGTACGCATTTTGCACAATATTTCATACTCATTGTACAACTGTTGGAAATCCGTTTCTTTTATAATGTTTCGTTTTTTTGCTATAAATAAGCAAGATACCACCTCAATAGCAGATCGTAAAGCGTAGCCTAAGAACAGTTTAAATGTTGCGTTTGTTTGTCCTGTACATCCCTCTGCAATATTTAAAACTACAGAATCCGCGGCTCTTTTTATTTGAGAAGTTAATACAAAAAGCTCATCTTTTGGGAAATTGATTTTAGCAAGATTATTTATGTCTTCTGTAAGATCTAAAGCTTTTCTCCATACCTGTAAATTTTCAAATTTAAATGGCATTTTTTAATATTATTTTACCAAAATCCTATCTTAAATTTTTATGGACTATCGACTATGGTCAATGGACTAAACTATTCATCCAAAAGCCGTTTTGTTATAGGCTGATAGCTATCTATACGGCGGTCGCGTAAAAATGGCCAGTGACTGCGGTAGTAATCGCTTTTATCCAAGTCAAGTTCAGTTACGTTTACTTCCTCATCATGGTGCGATGCCTGGTACATTACTGTACCGAATGGATTCGCCACAAATGAACCTCCCCAGAATTGAACTCCCGCCTCTTCACCGGCGCGGTTAACACTAACCACATGAACACCATTTGCCACAGCGTGTGAGCGCTGTATAGTTTGCCAGGCATTATACTGTTCGGTATTAGTTGCCTCATCCTGCGTTGTAGCCCAGCCTATAGCAGTTGGATAAAATAATATTTCGGCTCCCATTAAAGCAGTGATGCGTGCAGCTTCCGGATACCACTGATCCCAGCATATCAGCACTCCTATGGTAGCAAATTTGGTTTTGAACACCTTATATCCCATATCACCCGGGGTGAAGTAGAATTTTTCATAAAAACCCGGATCATCCGGTATGTGCATTTTGCGATATTTACCTAAATAGGAACCATCGGCATCTAAAACAGCGGTGGTGTTATGGTAAAGCCCCTGTGCACGTTTCTCAAATAATGATGCTATGATTACCACGCCCAACTCAGCCGCTACTTTTGATAAGGCGTCGGTCGACGGGCCGGGGATAGCCTCTGCCAGTTTAAAGTTGTCGTAATCTTCAGTATCGCAAAAATATAAGGAGGTAAAAAGCTCCTGCAAACAAACTATCTGCGCGCCTTTTTGCGCTGCTTCTCTAACTTTAACAATAGCTTTATCAAGGTTTTCCTGTTTATTTGCAGTGCAGGTCATTTGCACTAATCCTACTTTTACTTTACCCATAGCAGATGAAATTTTGTGCAAAATTACCGTTTTTTTATATATTATATAATTTACCCAGGGTTTTACATCGCATTATTGGCTCATTAAAATGTAATATGTTAAGGTGTGTTAAGTTATTACTATTCTCAAATCAACTAATTACTAATTTATTACCTTTGCAGCCAAATGAAAGATCTGGCCCAAACAGAGTTGGAAGAAACTGAAAAAGCGCTTAAACCTAAAACCTGGAAAGATACCGTATGGAGTATAACTAAGGTGGTGCTAAAGTTTGCGGTAACCTCTGTTTTACTGTATTTTGTTTTTCGTAAAGTTAACTTTCAGGATGTTAAATTCAGGCTGTTTCATGCCAATTACTGGTGGATGTTTGCAGCTTTACTTAGCTTTTTTGCCTCAATGGTTATCTCCTCCTGGCGTTTGCTCAGTTTTTTTAAATCTATCCACCTAAAGCTCGATCCGCGATTCAATTTTCGTTTATACCTGTTAGGCTTATTCTATAATTTTTTATTACCGGGTGGTATAGGGGGAGATGGATACAAAATATATTTGCTTAATAAAAACTATAAATTACCGGCTAAAAAAGTTTTCTGGGCCATAATGTTTGATAGGCTGAGCGGCCTGTGGGCTATTGGCCTGATAACTGTTGCACTAATATTTTTAATTCCGCAAATAGATATACATATTACCATACCACTGGGTATTTTTGTAGTGGCATCGGTCATATATTATTTTGTGGCGTATAAATTCTTCAGAGATTACACACGTTACTTTTTTGAGGCGCATCTTAAAGCTGTAGTTGTACAGAGTTTGCAATTATTGGCTATTGTATTTGTATTAGTAGGGCAAGATTTTGAAGGTAAATTTTCACCATACCTGTTATCTTTTCTAATATCTGCCTTAGCTACCATTATCCCGATAAGTATTGGTGGTGCAGGTGTACGTGAAACCGTTTTTACCTGGCTTACTAAATTTTTTCCGATGGAAAAAAGCCTTGCAGTTTTTTTACCCGGTTCATTTTATATTATCTCTCTTATTGTAGCCTTGTTTGGCATTTATTATGTGATACGCCCAAGCCGTTTACAAGAAGGTTTACCAAAAGGCGAAGTGGAAACAGAATGAATTAAAGATTAAGTCTTTACATCATTATACTATCGTGGCCGCATTTAACAACCAATAAACTTTACTAATTTTACGTTTTGTTATAAACCTGACAAAACTAAATGAGTCGATTTAATGATTTTAACAACCCGCAGGTTGCGGCGTTGCCACGCCATTTAAAGCAATTTATAGTTAATCAGCATTATGAGCATTATACGCCCATAGACCATGCTGTGTGGCGATATGTTATGCGCCAAAATTACAGTTACCTTAAAAATGTTGCTTACTATCCATATATACCAGGTTTGCAAAAGGCCGGGCTAACTATTGAAAAGATACCCGACCTGCAGGAAATGAACGATGCCCTGGCAAAAATTGGTTGGGGAGCTGTTACTGTGGATGGTTTTATACCTCCTGCTGCCTTTATGGAATACCAGGCTTACCGTGTACTGGTAATAGCTGCGGATATACGTCAGTTAAAGCACATTGAGTATACACCCGCTCCGGATATTATACATGAATCTGCCGGACATGCACCGATAATAGCCGATAAAGACTATCATGAATACCTAAGTTACTTTGGATCGATAGGAGCAAAGGCAATGTTCAGCGCGCAGGATTTTGAACTGTACGAAGCTATACGGGCCTTATCTATTTTAAAGGAAATGCCTGATGCTGATGAAGACGAGATAAAAAAGGCTGATGAACTGGTTGCCTACCGGCAGGATAACATGGGCGAACCATCCGAAATGGCCCTGTTGAGCCGCCTGCACTGGTGGACGGTGGAATACGGCCTCATAGGCACCTTAGACGATGCTAAGATATACGGCGCCGGGTTATTGTCATCAATAGGCGAAAGCACCAGTTGCATGCAGCCCGATGTTAAAAAACTCTTGTACACTATTGATTCGGTAAATTATACGTACGACATCACCAAAACACAACCCCAGCTTTTTGTAACACCAACATTCCAAAACCTGATTGATGTATTGGAGCAATTTGCTGATACTATGGCTTATCGCCGCGGAGGTTTATATGGGCTGCAAAAAGCTATAGCGAGTAAAAATACCTGTACTGCTGTTTACAGCTCAGGGTTGCAGGTTTCCGGCACGTTTGCTGATGTTATGGTTGATGACAAAGGAACCCCCGTATTTATAAAAACTGGTAGTCCAACTGCCCTTGCCGTGCGTAATAATGAAATAAAAGGACACGGTAAAAAATATCACAAGGATGGCTTTAGTTCGCCGGTTGGTAAATTAAAAGGATATGATACTCCGCTGGAGGCTTTTGGAGACGGGGAACTTAAAAAAGCCGGCATTGCTAAAGGTTGCGAAACCCTGCTTGAATTTGAAAGCGGGATAAAGGTATCCGGAAAAGTGAAGAACATACATATAGATGAAAGCCGTATTCAAATTATAAGCTTTGCCAACTGCACTGTTAAAAATAAAAAAGGCGATATATTGTTTGATCCTGCATGGGGTGTATATGATATGGCTGTAGGCGAAAGTATTATATCAGTTTATGGGGGTGCGGCTGATAGGGA
This sequence comes from Mucilaginibacter segetis, assembly GCF_016522075.1. GTDB lineage: Bacteria > Bacteroidota > Bacteroidia > Sphingobacteriales > Sphingobacteriaceae > Mucilaginibacter > Mucilaginibacter segetis. Next base: position 749,279 of record NZ_JAEHFW010000001.1, read on the forward strand.
TGCCTATATGGAAACTGCTTATAAATCAAAAACAGTCACACATCATCCGCAATATGATTATAAAACACGGCAGTTGCATAAGCTTTATCAACAGGTGCGTAATTGCAGGCAAACTTTTAGTGGATATGCGTTTTTAGGAAATGCATGGAGATGTTTGCGTAAAGACCATAACGACGATTGGTTATGCGCGATGGAAATACTGGAAATATTGGAACATGAAAGCATCGAGCCTGAATTAACTAAGGAGATACGGTCTTTTCTGGAATACAAGGCTATCCACGAACCGGATTTAAAAAAATTGATTACTGACGGCCTTTATTTAATAAAGCACCCGGTAGATGAGAAGTTGGTGGTTTAATTACTAATATTAAATTTGCAGGTAACAATCATTATTTAACGGTAGCACGCTTAATGAATATTATTATAACAGGCGCCAGCAGCGGTGTGGGTTTCGAAGCGGTATTAGAACTGATACTATCTGGTAAGCATAAGGTAATTGCCCTGGCGCGCTCGCAAGATAAGCTGGAAAAGTTACTGGAGATAGCCAAAGGATTGAATCCTGATTGCGAAGTATATGCCATCGCTTTTGACATTATACATGATGATTACGCAGGTTTACAGCAATTCATCAACAGTAATTTTGATGACCGTGTGGATGTATTGATAAACAACGCAGGTGTTTTGATCAACAAACCCTTTACGGAGCTGTTAGAAACCGATTTTGTGGAGATGCTGCAAAGTAACTATATAGGGCATGTGCGTATTATACAAAGTCTGCTTGGCTTTATGGGCGAGGGTTCGCATATTCTTAACATCGGCAGTATGGGCGGTTTTCAGGGCAGTGCTAAATTTCCCGGGCTGGCAGCTTATTCAGCAAGTAAAGCGGCCCTGCATACGCTTACCGAGTGTTTAGCGCAGGAGCTTACCGAACAAGGTATAAAAGTGAATTGCCTGGCATTAGGTTCTGCGCAAACCGAGATGCTGGAGCGGGCCTTCCCCGGTTATGAATCGCCTGTGATGGCTTTTGAAATGGGTAAATATATTGCTGACTTTGCCATAAATGGACATCGCTTTTTTAACGGTAAAATTCTGCCGGTCGCGGTATCTACCCCTTAAAAGTTCAATTACACATCTTCAAATTCTTTATCGGTGATTGATTGTTTGCGTGTGCCTAACAATCCGAGGCTCATGATAACGCTGGTGCCCAGTATCACCACAAATAACAAACCCGACTCAATAGGCGGTATCTTAATTTCCGGCGGCAGGCTGTAGTATAACAATACACTTATCAATCCGCGAGGTATAATAACCAGTTCGGGCATTAGCGTGGCTGTTTTTAAAACCAGTTTAATGTATGCATATCTTACCAGGTAAATAATCAGCAGTATCAGCGCACCATTAGCAATGACCGACCATTTCTGCAATTCATAAAGCTGCATGCTGTAACCGAAAATTATGAAAAAGAAGGTGCGCATTAAAAAAGCACTCTCTGCGGATAACTGGAACAACTGCTTAATATCGTAAGCCAGCGTTGGATATATAAAATATTTTTTAAAAAGCGGAAAGTTGATCTGACTGGCGTTATTAAGGAACAGTCCTAAGGCCAAAACTATAATTAATGCCGATAAATGATAGCTCTGTCCTATGCAATAAACCAATATCAGTATAGAAATGATAAGGAATGATTTAATATGGTGAGTGATGCGGCCAATAAGGTATAATAAAAATAAACAGGAGCATATGGCCACCACTAAAATAATTACCAGTTCCATACCCAGATTAGCGAAAGACGATATGCCAATATGCTTGTTACTGATCATGAAATTGAACAGTACTACTGCAAGTATATCTGAAAAAGAGGACTCATAAATAATAAATTCTTTTTTCTCTTTACTGATACCCGAAGCAGATGGTATGGCAATGGCTGAACTTACCACACAAAACGGTATGGCATTTATAAAACATTTATAAATGCTTTGGCCGCTTAAATAATAAATTACCAGCGTTATTAAAACTGCGGTAACTAACATAATAAAAAAGGCCGAGAAAAAGGATTTTTTAATGATCTTGTTCTTTTTGGGAGAATATTTTAATTCCAAAGCGCCCTCAAAAACTATCAATATTAATCCCAATGTGCCTAATGCCGGCAATATGGCAGCGAAGTTAAATTTCAGCAGGTTAAAGTAATCTACTATTAGGCGGATACCTATACCTAAAAAAAGCAGTAAAATAACAGAAGGTATTTTCGTTTTACCCGCTATGAGGTCGAACAGGTAGGAGAAGATCACCAGCCCCGTCAAAATTATTAATGTAGTGTAAGTAGTCAAATTATGATTTGATTAGGGGTAACATAATCGGGCTTTTACTGCCATCAACGCAAAATATCAATAAATGTTCATCTATAAGTAATTTATATACAAAGGCGCCTACTTTTACAAAACCGTGAGACGCCATTGTGGTTACTTAATCATATTTGCAGATAAAACATAACATACATGGATCATTTATTCTCTCCGTTAAAAATAAAAAATATTGAATTTAAAAATCGCATAGTGGTGTCGCCCATGTGCGAATATTCCAGTACTGATGGTTTCGCCAACAATTGGCACCTGGTACATTTAGGCAGCCGCGCAGTTGGTGGCGCAGCGTTGATCATCACTGAGGCTACAGCGGTTTCACCCGAAGGACGTATCAGTCCGGCTGATTTAGGTATATGGAAGGATGAACATATTGACAAGCTAAAAGAGATCACTACTTTTATTGAAGAGCAAGGTGCAGTAGCGGGTGTACAACTGGCACATGCCGGCCGCAAAGCAAGCCACGCAGAACCCTGGAATGGCGGAAAGCAAATACCTACCACTGCTGAAAATGGCTGGCAAAGTGTAGCACCAAGCCCTGTTGCATTTACCGATGCTGAAGAGGCTCCGCTTGAAATGGATAAAGCCGCCATAGAAAAAGTAAAATCCGATTTTAAAGCAGCAACCATACGCGCAATAGCTGCAGGCTTTAAAGTTGTAGAACTACATGGCGCGCATGGTTATCTGATCAATGAGTTTTTATCGCCAATGAGTAACCACCGGACAGATGAGTACGGCGGGTCATTTGAGAACCGGATTCGTTTTCTGGTGGAAATTGTAGAAACCGTTAACGAAGTTTGGCCAAAGGATTATCCATTGTTCGTTCGTATATCCGCTTCAGAGTGGACTGAGGGGGGCTGGAGTATAGATGACTCTGTAAAACTGGCTAAAGTATTAAAAGATAAAGGCGTTGACCTAATAGATTGCTCGAGCGGTGGTAATGTTGCCGGAGCGCGTATCGAGGTTAAGCCGGGTTATCAGGTTCCGTTTGCCCAAGAAGTTAAAAAACAAACGGGCATGCTTACAGGTGCGGTAGGCCTTATTACAGAGCCATCGCAGGCAAATGAGATTGTACAAAACGGCCAGGCAGATATGGTTTTACTGGCGCGCGAGTTTCTGCGCGATCCTAATTTCCCGTTGCGTGCGGCGCACGCATTAGAGCATGACGTAAAATGGCCTGAACAGTATGAACGCGCTAAATGGTAATAGCTTTTTAGTACACACTTAATATTGAATATTTTATTTTAAACCAATATATCACTACATTAGTAATACTCACCAACAAAAAACAAAAACACATGAAACGTACAGCAAATGCACATTGGAACGGTACCCTTAAAGATGGTAAGGGCGAAATAACAACGCAAAGTACCACCCTTAATAAAACACAATACTCTTTTAAAACACGTTTTGAAGAAGGAGTAGGTACCAACCCCGAAGAATTGATAGCCGCCGCACATGCAGGTTGCTTTACTATGGCTGTAGGCGCCGCATTAACTCAGGCAGGTTTTACTCCAGGCGACCTCACAACCGATGCTATACTGGATCTGGATATGGCAGCGCTGGAAATAAAGGGTATACACCTGGACATGAAAGCCTCAACAATAGACGGTGTTGACGAAGCAAAATTTAAGGAAATTGCCGAAGGCGCAAAAGCCAATTGCATAGTTTCCAAAGCGTTAAGTGTACCTATTACCTTAAATGTGCAGTACGCTTAAAATATTGATAATGTTTATTTTAAATGGCGATGGCGAAAACCATCGCCATTTTTTGTTGTTCCAAAATAAACGTTCAAAATTATGACCAACCGTTCCCGAATTTCCGTTACGCTGATACTTGCCCTTGTTATTACCGGTTTCCTGATATTTATTTTCTTTTATGTAAAGCACGAATTTAATACTACCCGTACTGAGGTTAACGAAGACGTAATGGTATCACGCATTGTATCAATGGGAAAATTGGAACTGGTGAAGTACGCCATGAAGGATGTAATAGAAAAGAAGGAACTGCATACTATTTTACCGGATTCGCGGGTATTGTTTGTAGCCGTAGGGGAAGTAACCGCCTGTATAGATCTTACCAAGGTAAAAAAGGATGATATTACCCAAACAGCTGATAGCATTTGGGTAAATCTGCCCAAGCCCGAAATTTGTTACGTAAAGCTCGATCATCAAAAATCAAAGGTGTACGATGTTTCAGGCGTATGGTTTCCTGATAAAGCTAAATCAATGGTAGAGGATGTTTACCAGATAGCGGAGAAAAAAATGCTGACCACCGCGAATGAAATGAATCTCCTTGGCAAGGCACAGCAAAATGCGGGCCTGATATTCCGCCCTTTTTTAGAAAATGTTTCCGGCAAAAAGGTGGTGTTAAAGTTCAAATAAACCTTTATTGAATATAAGTTTTTGGATATATACTAATATATTTATGGCATAATATTTAAAATCCATAAATATGACCTCAAAGTTTATAAAAATTTTAACCTTAAGCGCCGCAGGAATATGGTGTTCTGTATGCGCGTTTGCCCAGCCCAGGCTACCGGAAGGTTACTTCTGGAAAAAGCTGCCTAACGGACTGGAAGTTGTTGTTATTGAGAACAGCAAAGTACCTCTTGCAACTATTGAGATAGCGGTAAAAAATGGCGCTTATACCGAAGGACCGGAGTTTAGTGGCCTTTCCCACCTTTTTGAGCACATGTTTTTTAAAGCTAACCGGGATTACCCAACTCAGGAGAAGTTTTTAAAACGTACACAGGAACTGGGTGCAATATGGAACGGAACAACGGATGTGGAAAGGGTGAATTATTTCTTCACGTTTGACCGTGACAGCCTTAAAGCAGGGTTAAATTTCATGAACTCCGCTATTCGTTTCCCGATATACCGCGAAGAGGATATGCAAAAGGAACGGCCTGTTGTTGATGGCGAATTCCAGCGTGCTGAAAGCGATCCTGGTTTTCAGTTATATTACGAAATGCAAAAGAGATTGTGGGGCGATCTGATCACCCGCAAAATGCCCATCGGGATTCACGAGGTAATTAATACCGCTACACCCGAAAAAATGATGGTCATCAAAAATAAATATTACTACCCTAATAATAGCTTATTAACTATTTGCGGAGATGTAAAGCACGAAGACGCTTTTAAAATGGCCGAGAACATCTTTGGCTCATGGCAAAGCAGCGGTTTTGATCCGCAGGTAAAATATCCTATACCTGCGTTTGAGCCACTTAAAAAGGATACGTCTTTTATAAAGGAAATGACGATAGCTCGTACTCCTTATATGCAAATATCATGGCAAGGCCCGGGTTATAATACAGATTCCGCCTCAACCATCGCAGCCGATGTATTTTCCACCATATTGGGTTTAAACTCATCGAAACTGCAGCAGGCATTGGTAGATAAGGGTCTGGCAAGTTATGCGAGTGTAAGTTACCGTACCAGCAGGTTTGTTGGCCCGGTTGATGTATTTGTAGTACCTAATCCCGCAAAAATTAAAGAGTGTTTTGATGAAACCATGCACCAGATAAGCATGTGGAAAGATGCAGATTACTACACTGACGAGCAGCTGGCTGATGCTAAGGCTATTCTTTTGCGTGATGATATACGCAGTAAAGAAAAACCATCCAGTTTGCCGAGCCAGATGAGTTATCAATGGTGCAGTACCTCGCTTGATTATTATACCGATCTGGACGATAATTACCAAAAGATTTCCCGCGGTGATATACAAAGATATCTGGATAAATATATTATCGGTAAGCCAAAAGTAGCGGGCATGGTTATCAGTCCTGAAATGAGTAAAAAATATAATGTGGCTTCATTTTTTACCGCTAAGTAATATTAAATTTTATGAAAATGAGAAAGTATACATACATACTGGGTATTGCTTTAGCAATAATAACTGCTAAGGCCGCCAATGCTCAGGACAAAGCTTATGAAACAACTGTAGACGGTGTGAAGGTGATAGTACAACCGAGCGGAAACGACATTGTAGAGATACAAACCGTAATAAAAGGCGGCGTACAAAACTATCCTGCTGACAAAGCAGGAATAGAATCGCTGGCTTTTAGCGCGCTTACCGAATGTGGCACGCTTAAGCATGATAAAAATGAGTTTAAGAACCAGTTAGATAAAGTGAGTGCAGCAGTATATGGTTATACTAATAAAAATTATGCTGTATTAAGGCTTAATTGTATAAAGGGCGACTTTGATAAAGTGTGGCCATTATACGTGGAGGCACTTACCATGCCTAAGTTTGATGCTAAGGAGTTTGCCCGTATTAAAGAAGATGCCATCAGCAATATAAAACAGGCCGACTCACAGCCGGATGCTGCTATTGATAAATATGCGGACAAAGTAGCTTTTGCAGGCAGAGATTATGCTAAAGATCCTGCAGGTACTGTAGAAACGGTGGAAAAATTAACGCCCGAGGAAACAAAGGCTTACTACCAATCTATATTAACCCGTTCACGCATGCTGATCGTGGTAGTGGCTGATCTTGACCGCAGTGAAATTGAGAGCAAAGTAAAAGCTATGCTTGACGGCATTAAACAAGGCACCCCGTTTACCCTTAAAAAATCATTCTTCAGGGTATATAAAAATTCATTCTCGTCAGAGAATCGCGATCTTGCCACAAATTATGTAGAAGGTGTAACCAGTGGCCCGTCGCCGGGCACGCCTGATTTTAATGCCTTTAATGTGGCTATGCGTATATTTGCCGACAGGCATTTCCTTGATATCCGTACCAATAATGGTTTATCTTATGCACCGCAGGCATGGTTCAGCGGAGGTTCTACTGCTTCGGCAAGGTTCTCGGTATCAACCACACAGCCCGATAAATACATTGCTGTTTTTGATAAACTAGTTGATAAAATCAAGCGTGAAGGTTTCCGTAAAGATGAAGTGGAAGATATGAAAGTTACCTATTTAACCGGCTTTTACTATAAAAACGAAACAAACAGCGCCCAGGCTTCGTCAATCGTATCAAACCAGGTGTTACATAACGACTGGAAACGCTCCCTTACTTTGGTTGATGATGTTAAAAAACTTACACCCGAGCAGGTGAGCGATGCCTTCCGTAAATATATAGGCAATATAGTTTGGGTATATCAGGGCGATACCAAAAAAGTTAACCCGTTATTATATACAAACGGTACGCTTAATAAAGGCGATAATCCTGTTAGTCACTAATAAATAGTTGATCAGTTCATGAGAGAAACTCGATCTCTCATGAACTGGTCTATTGTTCCGCTTTAGATAATACTGCTTTTCTTTTTTTCCGGTTTCGCCAAAGATCGCCCATGTGGCGTGTAGGCACGGTATCTCCCAGTAATTTACCCCAGGGCTTAAGGCCGTCAATACGATCAAATATGATCTTTAAAACCGCTATGAAAGGTATAGATAAAAACATACCCGGTAAGCCCCATAGCTGGTTTCCCAGCAAAACCACTACTATTGACATCATGGCGTTTATCTGCACTTTTGATGATACTATACGGGGTACTAATACATTATTATCAATAAACTGTATAACTATATAAGATAATATTACCCCCAATTGGGTGGAGTAACCATCTTTAGTAACCGTAGCCATTAATACCGGCAGGGCTATGGCTATAATGCCGCCTATGTAAGGCAAAAGGTTAAGCAGTGCACCTATGCAGCCTATTAAAATACCATATCTGACTCCTAACAACACAAGTGCAGTCGAGTTCATTAATGCTACTATAAGTGTTTCTATTAATAAGCCAACTATGTAGCTTTGTATAGCAATTTTAGTTTCGCTTAACACCTCGCTTACTTTTTTGGAATTTTCTTCAGCGAAAACCTCATACAGGAAATTAAGTATAAGGGTTTTATAAAAAAGCATTAAAAAAATATAAACGGGCAGTAAAAATACAATACCTAAGGTGCCAAGCACACTGCCAAGGGTTTTACCAAGCACAGACTGGCTGTTATTCAACGCGTCCTTTATCATTTGATCCTGCTTGGCTACCGCCAATCCGAAGGTTGAAGATATCCACTCTTTAATATCTGCAGTAACCGCTCCGAATTTTTCTTTTAGCATAGGCAGGGCATCACCAAACTGGATGATTTGGGTTGATAAGAAATAAAACACTATACCTACAACTATTAAAGCAACCAATAGGGATATCATAATAGAAAGCACCTTTGGTATTTTTAAACGCTGTAACCTGTTGCTTAACGGGTTTAATAATATGGCAAAAAACACTGCAAATGCCAATGGTATGAGCACATCCGCAAGTTGGGAGAGCGAATAAACAAACAATACCAGACCAAACAAAACCGCCGTACTTTGTATGTAAAATGGCTGATCTTTTATTTTTATTATTGACATATGCTTATATTTAAGACAAACAGAAAAGGAGTGAAGGCAATAATTGTTTTTGACGTATTATTATTCAGCTTAAGCAACAATAAACAATGTTTTTAACGAATAATTTGTGCAGTTTCTAATAAGTATTTTGCTGCAGCGAAATGTTTAATTTTGATCTCATTAACCCCTTCAAGGAGAAATAAGGGATTACAAAATTGTTATTGAACCACAAGATTGATAAGCCTTCCACATAGTCAGTTTTGTCAATATGCTTTTTCGGAAGTATTTCCATCTTTTCCCACTTGCCGGTATTAATATCCAGTACTGCATATAAGCCATTAATTGTGTTGCCGGATCTATTGTTCGCCACGATATATAATTTTTGTTTTTGGAAGTGGGAACCAGTTTCTAAAAGCTGTGCTGGGTAAATGTATCTTGAAGGTAAAACCTGTTGAAAATTTCTTTTGAGATTTTGATCATAACAATTAATGATATGTGCATCTTGGCCAACATACCAGCCTCCACTAATACTGCTTGATATATGATTTACTGTTGATAAGGTGACAAATAATTTGTCGTTATATTCGTCTGCATACAATATTTTTAATTTACCTGAATTTCCCATATCAGGATCGTCGATTTTTTTATTGATGGATATGTAATTTTTTTTGATCGCTTTCATGGTTTGTTTATCATAAACTTCTTTTACAAAGTCTTTTCCATTGTTTTGAAAATCAAATTTACCCACACCAAGTTCTGTATCATTATCCTGATTTTTATATATTACACTATAATAAACCACATTGCTGTTGAGCTTTGAAGGGATAAATAATATATTCTCATCCGGTCCGGCTAATTTATCAGGCTTAAATGCAACACTGACATTCAATTGTGCAGATGGCTCTTTTTTATTCGCCGGATATTTATACAGATCAATACTTGGGCCGTTAAACCAACTCAGGAACATATCACCTTTATTATTCCAAACTCCCATGTTGAAATTTCCGTTGGCAATAGCCGGTTTAAAGCTATTTACTGAATCAAGGTTTTCATCCAGATCTAATACCTCTAACCCCATAGTTTCAGTATGATCTTTAGCCATGGAGTTAAGGGTGATCAAGGCCAATGGTCCGGGTAAACCTACATGCAACTTACGTTTGATGCCGCTTTGCCTTATTAGTATTTTGAAAAAAGCTCCCTCACCCGTTGCCATTTTCGGGTAAAACATATATTCGTCTGAGGCACTGTAAATTATTTTTTCCGCTAATACTTTACCATTTTCAGGGTTAAGCATATATGCTTTATAAGTATTATTGCTTCCTCCCTTCATACCACTAAACTCAGTTGATGCTAAAGCTGCTATTTTCCCTTTAAAACGATCTGCGTCAATAATGTATCCTTTAAGAGTTGTTTTCCATTTAACCTGCATCTTATCATCAAGACCCAAAAGCTCGAAATTTTCATTATCGATATTAACTCGCAAAACATTAAGATGATCATTGAAAACAAAAGCACTACTGCCTTTAATATTTTTTACGAAATCTTCTATTAAAGGGGACTCTTGCTGTGCGGATGCCAGAAAGAAATTAGCAAACAGAATAAAGCTGATAAATAAGGTTTTTTTCATAAAATGAATTTCGGTAAAAAAAACAGATTAGTGCAAATAACTTTAATATGCCTGAGCGAATTAATTTTTATTAAAGTTCGTCACTAAAAAAGGCCTGCCGATTATGGCAAGCCCTTAAATATCGGGGAGATAAATATCTATAAAACGTTTTTCCAGCTAACCAGATCGCCTATAATGCGGTCTAACTGGTCGGCAGCAACACGCTCCTGTTTCATGGTATCGCGATGCCGTATGGTTACGGTGTTGTCCTCTAAAGTTTGATGGTCAACGGTGATACAGAAAGGAGTGCCAATAGCATCCTGGCGGCGATAGCGTTTGCCGATAGCATCCTTTTCCTCGTATTGCAGGTTAAAGTCGAGCTTTAGCTTATCCATTATTTCGCGGGCCTTTTCGGGCAGGCCATCTTTTTTAGTCAACGGAAATATGGCGGCTTTAACCGGGGCAAGACATGGGTGCAGGCGCAATACGGTACGGCTATCCTGCTTTTCTTCGGTGCTCAGGTCTTCCTCTTCATAAGCGTTAACCAGCGTAAGCAGGAACAGACGGTCTAAACCTATCGAGGTTTCAATTACGTAAGGGATGTAGTTTCCGAAAGGTTTGCCGGTTTCCGGATTAACCTCGGGATCGAAATACTGCATTTTTTTACGGGAGAATTTCTCGTGCTGGCTCAAGTCAAAATCGGTACGGCTATGTATGCCCTCTACCTCTTTAAAGCCGAAAGGGAAATCAAATTCAATGTCAAAAGCCGCATCAGCGTAGTGTGCCAGTTTGGTATGTTCGTGGTAACGGTACTTTTCTGCAGGGGTGCCTAAAGCTAAATGCCACTTAAGGCGTGTTTCCTTCCATTTATCAAACCATTCGCGCTGTGTGCCGGGGCGTACAAAATATTGCATTTCCATTTGCTCAAACTCGCGCATGCGGATTATGAACTGGCGAGCAATTACTTCGTTACGGAAAGCCTTGCCAATTTGCGCAATTCCGAAAGGGATTTTCATCCTGCCCGATTTTTGCACGTTAAGGTAGTTAACAAATATACCCTGTGCCGTTTCAGGGCGCAGGTAAACTACATCCGCATCATCGGCTACGGCGCCCATCTGGGTGCTGAACATCAGGTTAAACTGGCGCACATCCGTCCAGTTAGCGGTGCCGCTTATGGGGCATTTAATTTGGTGTTCTATAATCAACTCACGCAGGCGGGGCAGATCCTCGGCCTTTAAAGCGTTATCCATTTCAATTTGAAGTTCTTCAGCCTCGCTGGTTTTGCCTTCCTCATCGTATTTGGCTATTTTATCTTCCAGCAGTTGATCTGCGCGGTAGCGTTTCTTGCTGTCTTTATTGTCGATCATCGGATCACTGAACCCGTCAACGTGGCCGCTGGCTTTCCAGATAGTAGGGTGCATAAATATGGCAGAATCAATACCAACAATGTTATCATGCATTTGCACCATTGCTTTCCACCAATAGGTTTTAAGGTTATTCTTTAACTCCGAGCCGTTTTGCCCGTAGTCGTAAACGGCGCTTAATCCGTCATATATCTCGCTTGAAGGGAAAACAAAGCCATATTCTTTGGCATGTGATATTACGTTCTTAAAAAGTTCGTCGGTTGATTTGCTCATAATACGGCAAAGATAAGTTTTAGTCCGAAAGTGCGAAAGTGATTTTAGTTCACAGATAATAAGATAAAACAAACCTTTCGGATACCCTGTTTCCTACACTTGGTGCAGAATGATGAATTAAAAATGCAGCAATCATATTATCAGTTCAGTATTCGGCGTTCATAATTAGACATTCGTTATTGTACCATATTGTTTTCTTAAATCTCATGTCTCAAATCTCATATCTAACCTCTATTTTTACCGCATGAGTATCCGGGTAGAGGGACTAACAAAAATTTACGGGCAACAAAAAGCGGTTGATGAGATCAGTTTTTCCGCAGAACCGGGTGTACTTGGCTTTTTAGGGCCAAACGGCGCGGGTAAATCAACCACCATGAAAATGCTTACTTGTTTTATTCCGCAAACCGCGGGCACGGCTACTGTTTGTGGTTTTGATATCAGCAGGCAACCCCTGGAGGTAAAGCGCCATATTGGTTACCTGCCCGAAAGTAATCCTCTTTATACGGATATGTACGTAAAGGAAGCATTGGGTTTTGTGGCGGGCATTCACGGGTTGCAAAAGCCGCAAAAACGTATTGCTGAAGTTATAGAACAAACCGGCTTACAGCCCGAGCAGCATAAAAAAATAAATCAGCTGTCAAAAGGGTATCGCCAAAGGGTAGGACTGGCCCAGGCTATTTTACACGATCCGAAGGTGCTGATATTGGATGAGCCGACTTCCGGGCTCGATCCAAACCAATTGATAGGCATACGCCAATTGATACTTGATCTGGGTAAAACAAAAACCATTATACTATCAACCCATATCATGCAGGAGGTAGAAGCGGTGTGCGAAAGGGTGATCATTATCAATAAAGGTAAAATTGCTGCTAATGATACCCTGCAAAATATGCGTAGTAAAAATGGCGATAAAACCCTCGAAAGTATTTTTATAGCGTTAACCAATAATAATTGAACAAAACAGCATGAAGAAATTTATACTCCTTGCATTTTTATTTGCAAGCTTTATTGCAAAGGCACAGGTGGCCCCTCAAAAAGCTTTTAGTGTGGGTTTAGATCTCGGTTTCCCTTCTAATAGTATTTATAATGTGGCATTCGGGGGATACGGAAAGGCGGAAGTACCGATAGCCAATTCCTTAAGTTTAAGTGTTACTGCCGGCTATACCAGTGTTTATTTTAAAAGCTCGCTGATAGGTAGCTCAAGTTCGCAGGATCCTATCGGGATTGTACCTTTAAAGGCAGGAGCCAAGTATTTTTTTAGTCCGGGTTTTTATGCCGAAGGTGAATTAGGTACCGCTATAGAAACCAATTACGATAAGGATAAGTTATTCGCTTATTCTATAGGCCCGGGATTTATTATTCCCACGGGTAAGCATACCGGTGTTGATTTTGGTTTCAGGTACGAAAACTGGGGAAGCGGACGCATACGTCTTACGGCTTTTCGGGTGGCCTATCGTTTAGGCTGGTAAATTTTAATTATTAAATTATCATATTTAAAGCATAACGTGTTAACTATCCTAAAAAAAGAAATAACCTCATACCTCAGTTCATTGGTAGCCTATGTTACCATTTGTGTGTTTTTGTTGGTTTTAGGATTGTTTTTATGGGTTTTCCCGGATACCAGCATACTTAACTACGGCTATGCCGGGCTCGAGAGTTTGTTCAGCACGGCGCCGTATCTTTTTATGTTTCTGGTGCCTGCCATTACCATGCGCTCGCTTGCAGAAGAACGCCGCGAAGGAACTTTTGAACTACTGCTTACCCGGCCCCTTACCGACCTGCAAATAATTTTAGGTAAATACTTTGCCGGGGTGCTGGTGGTAGTGTTTGCCTTAGTGCCCACATTGGTATATTATTTTAGTGTTTATACATTAGGTACGCCCCAGGGTAATATTGATACCGGTGCAGTAATAGGTTCTTATATCGGGTTGTTTTTATTGGGCGCATCGTTTACGGCGATCGGCCTTTTTGCATCGTCCGTAAGTAAGAATCAGGTGATATCGTTTACTATCGCGGTTTTTTTGTGTTTCTTTTTTTATAGCGGGTTCGATTCGCTGAGCACTATACTATCTCTGCAGGATCTTGGCCTTTCAAGCCTGGGTATTACCGAGCATTATGATTCCGTAAGTCGTGGAGTGCTGGATACCCGCGATCTGGTGTATTTCATCATCCTGTCTACCCTTTTTATATGGCTGACGCTGTTTGTGCTGCATCGTCAGTTAAAAAAGAAATTCATTAACACGGTATTCCTGTCAACCCTGAGTTTGATGATCTCGTTAAGTGTGTTATCGAACTTTGCCTTCACCCGGTTCGATTTTACTAAGGAGAAACGCTTTACCATATCGCCCGTTAGCCGTAAGGTAATGGATAGTTTGCCCCAACCCGTAAACGTAACCGTTTATTTACAGGGCGATAATTTCCCAGGAGGAATGAAAAGGCTGCAAACATCGGTAAGGGATATGTTATCAGACCTGCAGGCATACAGTCATCATCAGCTTGATTTTGTTTTTCTGGATCCGCTTAAGGGTTTATCACAGGATGAGCAAAAGCAGGCCTTTGAAAATTTACAGGCTAAAGGTATAGAGGCGCAGAATTTAAGTGTAAAAACCGATGATGGTTTATCCCAAAAAATAATTTTCCCCTTTGCTTTGGTGGAGTACCGGGGTAAAAGCATCCCGGTAAAGCTGCTGCAAACGCAAAGCAGCGTAAACCTTTCGCCCGATGAAGTGCTGAACAATTCCATTCAAAACCTGGAATATGCCTTTACCTCGGCCATAAAAAAGATAACCAGCGGCGGCAGGCAGCAAATAGGTTTTACCGAGGGGCACGATGAGCTAAGTGATGTGCAGCTTTACGATGCCATACGTTCCCTGGCCGATGGTTACAGCGTTGGCCGTATTAACCTGAGCACCATTCCTTTTGATAGCCTGCAAAAGGTAAGTATGCTGGTTATTGCTAAACCTGAAAAACCTTTTACCGAGTTGGAGAAATTTAAGTTAGATCAGTTTATTATGCGCGGCGGGCGGGTACTTTGGGCCATTGATCAGGTTAGCGCAGAACTGGACAGTTTGCGCGGGCATGGCGGTGAGCAATTGGCCTTTAATAAACAACTGAACCTGGACGATCAGCTCTTTGGTTATGGCGTGCGTATCAATTACGACCTGATCGCTGATATCAACTGCTCTGAGATACCTGTGGCAACCGGTGATGTAGGCGGACAGCCGCAAATACAATTGCTGCACTGGCTGTTTTATCCGGTATTTATTCCTTTCTCTAAACATCCGGTGGTTAGAAACCTGGATGGTATTCGCAGCGAATTTGCCAGCACTATTGATGTGCTTGATATAAAAAATGTTAATAAAACGGTGCTGCTTACTACATCGCCGTATAATAAGAATTTAAGTTCGCCGCATATGCTTTCTTTACAGGCCTTGAATGAGGAGCCTGATCCTAAAGAATTCCAGAGCGCGCCAAAAATAACGGGAGTACTACTGGAAGGTAAATTCAAATCTGATTTTAGAAACCGCCCGGTACCCGAAGGATTAAACGGACAGGTAAAGGTTTTGCAGGAAAGTAAGCCCACTAAAATGATCGTACTGAGCGATGGCGACATTTTAAAGAACCAGGTTGATGCCGACGGATCTCCATTCCCGTTGGGTTACGACAGGTATACCCGCAAAAGCTATGGCAACAAAAACCTGTTGCTGAATATTGCTGACTACCTGGCAGACGATTCGGGCTTGATATCGCTGCGCAATAAGGAGATACAGATACGACTGCTCAACCGGGCACGCATCCGCAACGAGAAACTTTACTGGCAGTTGGTAAATAATGTTATCCCCATTGCAATAGTGTTAATATTTGCTATTTTTCAACATTATTTGCGCAGGCGAAAGTATGCTCATTAAATTTTATACTTTTGGTTGATAAACGTAAAAAAGCATCATGAGATTTATAGTTTCCACATCAACACTACTCAAGCAACTGCAGTCAGTAAGCGGCGCGCTTAGCAACAGTACCGTATTGCCTATACTGGAAAACTTTTTGTTCGAGATAAAAGACGGGAACTTAACTATTTCTGCTACCGATCTGCAAACCAGCATGACCACCTCATTGCAGGTAGAAGCAAAGGAGAACGGAAGAATTGCCATCCCGTCGCGCATATTGCTCGATACCTTAAAGTCGTTACCTGAACAGCCTGTGGCTTTTTCGGTTGATGACAAGACATTCGCTATTGAAATAAGTGCCGGCGATGGTAAATATAAACTAAGCGGCGAAAACGGCGAGGATTTTCCAAAGATACCGGTTGTTGAAAACGCGTCGTCGGTAAATTTGCCTGCATCTGTTTTAGGCGAGGCAATAAACAAAACCATATTTGCAGTGAGCAACGATGAGTTAAGGCCCGCCATGACGGGGGTTTACTGCCAGTTATCGAGCCAGTACCTTACCTTTGTAGCTACAGATGCGCATAAATTGGTGCGCTATCGTCGATTAGACGCCAAAGCAGAAAGCACCACCTCATTTATTTTACCAAAGAAAGCTTTAACGCTGCTTAAATCGGCTTTGCCTGCCGATGATGTTAATGTATCGGTAGAGTATAACAGTACCAGCGCGTTCTTCAAATTCAGCAACATTAACTTGGTTTGCCGTTTAATTGACGAGCGTTACCCTGATTATGAAGCTGTTATTCCTAAAGAAAATCCTAATAAATTAAGTATTGATAGGTTAGCATTTTTAGGTTCGCTTAGTCGTGTGGCTATTTATGCTAATAAAACTACCCATCAGGTCAGGCTGAAAATAAGCGGAAGCGAATTGAACATATCATCCGAAGATATTGACTTTGCCAACGAAGCGCATGAGCGTTTAAGCTGCCAGTACGAGGGTGAAGATCTGGAGATTGGCTTTAATGCCCGGTTCCTGATAGAGATGCTTAAAAACTTAACCTGTGAGGAAGTATCCCTGGAAATGTCGACACCTAACCGTGCCGGTTTGTTACTGCCACAAGGCGGCGATGAGAACGAGGATGTACTGATGCTGGTGATGCCGGTGATGCTGAACAGCTACGCGTAGTGATTTGTTGATCTGTTGATTTTAACAGTTGAAAATGATAGCACAAATCCGCAGTATAAATTTAGTGATAAAATAAAAAACTATAGTCCGGCATAAAAACCCGGACTTTTTTGTAGGGCCGAATAACAAATATTACACAAATTGAGTTATATAGCATCTGACCTCGTAATAGATATGAATAGTAAGCTATCCGTTTTAGTTGTATTAATACTAGCAATCGCCTTTACGTCGTGCAAAAAAAACGATGATATACCTACTACTACATTAACTACAAATCTTAATGTAATTAATGCCACTAACAATGTACTGAACTATTATATAAACGGTACTCGCATAAATACCAGTTCCAGTTTGTACCCGTTAGGGGCGTCGGGCTATATAGGCGTGCCCATAGGTGAACAAAATTACGCGTTCAAAATAAATGGTACGCCCAATGTGTTATTTGAGTTGCCTTTAGCTCTTGATACCAATAAGATTTATAGCTTATACGCGGGCAATACTGCTGATGATTCATTCTCTACTATTGATACCCTGATAGCTGACACCAATAAACTTGCTAAGGTGAGATTTGTAAATGCCTCACCTGATGCCGGCAATTTAGATGTATTAGTTGGCGATACGGTTAATTTTAAATCGCGCGCGTTTAAAAGCTCTTCAGTATTTTTACCTGTGGGTAGCGGATTGAAAAATATACGCGTGTATAAAACCGGGACTACAGTTCCGCAGATAGATACTACGCTGACCTTACTTTCGGGTAGGATATATACACTGTTTACAAAAGTGGCAATAAATGGTAACAGGAGTGTGGATATAGGCTTATTTGTTAACAGGTAACTTATTAAAAAATGATGAATAAAAATAAAAGCGGTGTAATGCTTTACCTCTGTATCATCATAGCCGGGGTATTATTTGTATCTTCATTTATATCCTGCGGTAAAGAGGGAACCAACATCGGCACAGCTAATGCTAAACTTAATATTGTTAATTTAAGTTTAGATGTGCAGCCCTTTAATTTATATACTCATTTTTTTAAGCAAAATTCCAATAACTATCGTTATCCCAATGCTTCGGGATATTTTTTGCTGAATATAGCTGACACACCTTTCCAGATACGCCCGGCTATAACAAATGGCGTTAACCAGCTGAATCTGTTAACATTGCAAACCCCGCTACAGCAACATGTTAATTATACATGGTTTGTAACTGGCCTGCGTGCTGATAGTTCGCTGGCAACCGTATTAACCGTTGATACGGGTAGTTTGCCGGCTATAGGCCGTGGTAAAATAAGATTTGTAAATGCCTCGCCGGGCTCCGTTGGGTTAAATATGACCGCTAATGATACGCTGGCCTTTTCAAAGGTAGCCTATAAACAGGTAACTGATTATATTGAAGTTACTGCCGGCAGTTACGATCTGAATTTTACTGCCACATCTGCGCCATCAACGGTACTTAAAACCTTAAAAAATGTGCCTGTGCTTGACGGGAAACTATACACTATTTATGCTTATGGTTTAACCAACCGTACTGATACGGCCGCCTTCGGGGCGAATATCATACTAAACACACTGCCCGATAAAAATTATTAACGGCAATAGCATTATCTTACTATTTTTGGCTAAAATTAAAACGCATTGGAATTACTACACAGCCTTATCGATTTTATTCTGCATATTGATAAACACCTTGCCCAAATTATAAGCGATTACAGGGGTTGGACCTACCTTATACTATTTGTTATCATATTTGCGGAAACCGGTTTTGTGGTGACGCCCTTTTTGCCAGGCGATTCCCTGTTGTTTGCAGCCGGTGCGCTTATAGCAGGCGGCCAAACCGGGCTTGATATTCACCTGCTGTGTATCATACTAATAATTGCAGCGTTTGCCGGTAATACCGTGAATTATTTGCTGGGCATTTACCTTGGCCCTAAAGTTTTTAAAGAAAAAAACAAGGTATTGAAGCTGAGCTACTACCTGCAAACCAAGGCTTTTTTTGACAAACACGGAGGCAAGGCAGTAATATTCAGCAGGTTTGTGCCTATCATACGTACTATAGCGCCGTTTGTAGCCGGGGTAGGGCGTATGCCAATTGCACGTTATAGTTTATATAATATTGTTGGTGGTGCGGCATGGATTATTTTATTCCTTTACGGCGGTTATTTGTTTGGTAATGTGCCTTTCTTTAAAAATAATTTCTCACTGGTGGCCATCATCATTATTTTGATATCATTGGTGCCGCCTGTTGTGGTTTATATCAAATCGAAAATGGCCAAAGGGAAACAACAGTCTACCCGCTAACCGGAAATATTACTCTTGCCTTTTTTCCGGTAATTGTACCGGGTGGAGTAAGCTAATGGTATATATAATTTTTATCGGCCCTGATAAAATTATGGTTGATTGGCGACAGCGTAAACTTTACCCACCCTGTACATGCTTTCCTCTGTTTGTAATTTTTTCTTTTCAGCAATACTTAAAGGCTTTTCTATCAGTTTATTCAGATCAGGCTGCCCGGCATCTACCCAGGCCGAAAACCAAAAACTGCCGATGCTTAAAACCGATTCGCGCATGCGCCTTTCCACCATGCCTTTTAATAACTTATGATAAGCCTTGCAGTACGCTATTGAATAAGTTTTCACCTGCTGGCTTCCACGCTTTTCCGTGGTGTATTTTTGCGCGTCGGTAAAACTTTTACTTAATTGTTTTTCTATCCGCAGAACGGAGTCGACACTGTTATAGGATGAGCGACAAATACGAAACGCCTCTGCCAGCGGGCTTTTGATATAGCGTGCCCTTCCGGCGTAATAATTATAACCGTTGCTGAATAACTCCGGCAGGCGGCTTTCCCAAAGCGCGTGTATGCCGGTTTGCCCGGTAAGCTGTCCGTCGTAATTTTGTGTGAGATGGAGCGGCACATGCGCATCGGCAATATAATGGCCCAGGTTGGCTGATATGGTTAAAATGGCGCTTGTATCATGCCTTTTAAAGGCATTAACAAGCCAGTAATAATTAGAGTTGATAGACCATGGAACCGTGCCATATTTATTCAGGGTATCTGATGAGTATTTGGCCGCGGCGTCCACCCATCGTTGTGGCATAACACTAAAGGGGTGTTTTCCGTAATGGTCGGCGTCAAAGTAATGGCGTGGTGCTTCGGTAGAGTCTACATACCTGCGTTTGTCTGCGCTAACGGCGTGCTCTGTTATAAACTCGATATTGCTTTTATAAAATGCAGCCATTCCTTTGGGTAGGGTAAAAACCGCTAGCCTGTTTATGCGGTAATGGGCAAAAAATCCCCACGAAGAGCAGAGGGTAATAATTACCGATCCAACAAAAAAAGCGATAAGGTTGCGTTTCATCTACCTGTAAATATGGCGAAAATGCATTTAATTTATCAACAGGTCTGTCTCTATCAGTTAAAATTTATTTAATTTGAGTTGGTTACTCACCGTAAAATTTATTTAAATGGATCGCAGAAAATTTATAGCATCTGGTTCGGTTTTGGCAGCCGGTATCAGCATTGTTCCTTCGGGTATTGTTTTTGGTAAAAATATGAATAAAGTGCGCCTGGGTTATATTGGCGTAGGGCTGCGCGGGCGCGATCATATACAGGAGGGTTTGCTGCGCGACGATGTAGAGATAGTAGCCATTTGCGACACGCAGGAGCAATCGTTAAGCGAGTGCCGCAAGCAATTTCAAAAGGCAGGTAAAAAATTACCGGCTGAATACACTGGTGGTACAGATGCTTATAAAAAGCTTCTTGATCGTAAAGATGTGGATGCGGTAATTATTGCTACACCCTGGCAGTTCCATAAGCCGCAGGCAGTTGATGCCATGCTTGCCGGTAAATATGTAGGCTGCGAGGTAATTGCGGGCTTGAGTTTGGATGATCATTGGGATATTGTTAAAACCCATGAGAAAACCAGGATGCCCTATATGACACTTGAGAACGTATGCTACCGCCGCGATGTAATGGCGGTATTAAATATGCAAAGGCAGGGCCTTTTCGGCGAAATGATCCATCTTGAGGGTGGTTACCAGCATAATTTACGTAATGTATTATTTAATGATGGTAAGCAATATTATGGTGGAGGTGTGAAATTCGGTCCGGAGGCTATAAGCGAGGCACAGTGGCGCACACAATTCAATATTGATGTTAACGCCGATATTTACCCCACCCACGGTGTAGGCCCGCTTATGCATTACGCCGACATTAATTACGGCAACAGGTTTACTAACCTGGTTTCATTCTCATCAAAAGCGCGTGGCTTAAGCGCCTATGTAGAGGAACAGGCACCGGGTAACCCTAACGCCAAAATAAATTAT
The DNA here is from genome assembly GCF_016522075.1 of Mucilaginibacter segetis. Classification (GTDB taxonomy): domain Bacteria; phylum Bacteroidota; class Bacteroidia; order Sphingobacteriales; family Sphingobacteriaceae; genus Mucilaginibacter; species Mucilaginibacter segetis. The sequence continues at coordinate 770,601 of NZ_JAEHFW010000001.1, forward strand.
AAAAATGGCGACGTAATAACCACTATGATAAATTGTGCCAATGGCGAAACGGTGCTATTGTCGCATGATACCCACTTGCCCCGGCCGTACTCATTAGGTTTCAGGGTGCAGGGTACTAAGGGCTTATGGATGGATGTCAACCACTCTGTTTATATAGAAGGGCAATCTAAACGGAACGATGTGTGGGATAGCGCCACAGAGTGGCTGGCTAAGTACGATCACCCATTGTGGCAAAAATATGCATCGGTTGCAGAGGGGGCGGGGCACGGTGGTATGGACTGGTTTGTGTTTAATGCCTTTGTAGAATCGGTTAAACGTAAAACCCAAACACCAATTGACGTGTACGACTCTGTAACCATGAGCGCTATATTACCGCTTTCTCAAAAATCAATAACCGAGGGGAATATGCCTCAACAATTCCCTGATTTTACCAAAGGCAAATGGAAAGAACGCAAAAACACCTTTGCGCTTAACAGCGAATATTAATAGTTTAAGGGATATTCTACAAAAATTACTAACACTATTGCATATTAAAATTTATCACCCTATATTTGCAACCTTAAAAATAAGCAAAGAATAACAAGCTATACAATGGCAAATCATAAATCATCATTAAAAAGAATCAGGTCAAACGCTGCGAAGCGTCTGCGTAACAGGTATCAGGCTAAAACCACCAGAAACGCTATTAAGAAATTAAGAGCTTCTGCTACTAAGGCGGATGCAGCTCCTTTATTAACTAAAGTGATCTCTATGTTAGACCGTTTAGCTAAAAAGAACGTTATTCATAAAAACAAAGCTTCGAACAATAAGTCAAAGCTTACCAAGTTTGTTAACACTTTAAGCTAATAGCTTAACAAAAAATATAAAAGGGATTGTGCCAGCGGCATGATCCCTTTTTTTTGCAGTAATTTTTTAGCTTAGTACTGTGGAAAATTATGCAAGCAACATTAGTATAAAAGCCTGGGCGGAGGAAGATCGTCCGCGCGAAAAATTAATAGCGCAGGGCAGGCGCGCCCTGACAGATGCCGAACTGATGGCTATACTTATAGGCAGCGGCAGTCGTAACGAAACCGCCGTGGAACTAAGTAAGCGCATACTGCACCATTACAATAACGATCTTAATAAACTCGGCAAGGCTACTATAAGCGAGTTATGCAATTTTCGCGGGATCGGCGAAGCTAAGGCCATTGCTATTATTGCCGCGCTGGAGATAGGGCGCAGACGAGGTGAAACCGAAACTAAGGCACCCGATCAAATAAGCAGTAGCCGTGATGCTTATCAAATTATGCGTCGCCATTTGATGGATATTAACCACGAGGAATTCTGGATCATATTAATAAGCCAGTCGGCAAAGGTGCTGGCTAAAGAACTGGTAAGTAAAGGTGGCCTCAGTGGTACCGTAGCTGATCCTAAGATCATCTTCCACATGGCACTGCAACGGCAGGCCAGCAGTATTATTCTGGTACATAATCATCCATCGGGTAATTTAAAGCCCAGTCAGCAGGATCTTTCGCTCACCAAAAAAATAGCAGATGCAGGGCGATTGCTGGATATTAAAGTACTTGACCATTTGATACTTGCAGATACCGGTTACTTCAGTTTCGGCGATGAAGGGTTAATGTGAGGTGCATAGCCCGTCATCCTGGGACTTGTTTAAGGAACCTGTCATACAGGCTTTTAACCTTCCAAATGAGTTGCTGAAATAATTCAGCATGACAAAGTTTAGGGCATAAGGTTGTAACTGTTTTTTAAAACAACCCGTCAACCGGAATGTTATGATAGTAAATAAAACCACACACCATGATAACTCCACCCGAAGAACAAGATGATATGCTGCAACAGGACGACCAGCGTGGCCAAACAGACGAACAGATGAGCCAGCAGGATATCCACTCCAATGGCTTTGATGAAACTAATAACGATATAGGGGAAACTGATGAGACCCAGGAGGCAGAACGGGCTTATGATGCAGCCGAACCGGCATATACGCTTAATTTAGATGACGACGATAATACAACAGATGACGACGATTAAATGAGCGTTATTTTGTCCGTCCGTCCGGAAGTGCCATATTTTCGAACGGACGGGCATTTTTGGTTAGTGTTAACTCTTCAAATATATTGCGACAGCACCCCGGACATTATATTACGGCTTTGATTAGTAATAGTAACACTTTCTAATAATCAGCTTACCCTACCTCACCTTTCTCCTTTAACCCTTTCAGCTTTCCAAGCCAAATCCTATCTTTGCCGATTATCATTTCTGCATAATGAAGATATCTTACAATTGGCTCAAAGAATTTATTGATACCGATAAAACCCCCGAAGAACTATCCACTATATTAACCGGTACCGGCTTAGAAGTGGAAAGTCTGGAGAAGGTACAGGCTATACCCGGCGGGTTAGAGGGGCTTGTTATAGGTTACGTAACCGAATGTGTACAACATCCTAATGCCGACAGGCTTAAAGTAACCAAAGTAGATGTAGGCGGTGTGGAGCCTTTACAAATTGTTTGCGGCGCTAACAACGTAGCTGCAGGGCAAAAGGTAGTGGTAGCAACAGTAGGCACTACGGTGTACCCAACTGCAGGCGAACCTTTTAAAATAAACCGGTCGAAAATACGGGGCGAAGTATCTGAGGGGATGATATGCGCCGAGGATGAAATAGGTTTAGGAACAGATCACGCAGGTATAATGGAACTTGATGCCGATGCCGTTGTGGGTACCCCTGCAAAAAGTTATTTTAAACTGAATGATGATCATATGTACGAAATTGGGCTTACCCCAAATCGTGCTGATGCCATGTCGCATCTAGGTACAGCGAGGGATATTGCGGCTTATTTAAAATTAGAAGTTAAAAAACCTGATGTAAGCGCCTTTAAGGTGAATAACACCAGCAGCCCCATAAAAGTTATTGTAGAGAACGAGCAGGCAAGTCCACGGTATTCGGGCATAAGTATTTCGGGAATAAAGGTAGCAGACTCGCCACAGTGGTTAAAAGAGCGGTTGGCTGTTATAGGAGTACGCAGTATTAATAACGTGGTTGATGTTACAAATTATGTTTTGCATGAACTGGGGCAGCCACTGCACGCGTTTGATGCCGCTGCCATAACAGGTAACAAGGTTATCGTGAAAAATTGTGCCGAAGGTACGCTGTTCAAAACATTGGATGGTGTAGAGCGTAAATTAAGTGCCGATGACCTGATGATCTGTAATGCCGATGAACCTATGTGTATCGCAGGGGTTTTTGGTGGTATTAGTTCGGGTGTTAGCGCATCAACAACCACAATATTTTTAGAGAGCGCTTACTTCAACGCGGTTTCTGTACGTAAAACAGCTAAGCGGCATGGCTTAAAAACCGATGCTTCCTTCCGTTTCGAGCGCGGTACCGATCCGGATATGACAGTTTTTGCGCTTAAGCGCGCAGCATTGCTTATTCAACAGGTAGCTGGTGGCGAAGTATCTTCCGATATATTTGATCATTATCCCGCTCCAGTTGCGCCATTTGAGGTGGATGTTGCCTATAAAAATATCGACAGATTAATAGGCAAAGCCCTTGGTAACGATACCATAAAAGCTATAATTACTGCATTGGATATTGTCATTGTAAGCGAAACTGAAGAAGGGCTATACTTACAGGTACCTCCGTACAGGGTGGATGTAACGCGCGAAGTAGATGTGGTGGAAGAAGTATTGCGTATTTACGGATATAACAATATAGAAATACCGGTACAGATAAGGGCATCACTTAATACATCTGTGAGGCCTGAGAGGGATACTGTGCAGAACCTGATCTCGGATATATTGAGCGCGAATGGCTTTAACGAGATCATGTCTAACTCGCTTACCAAATTAAGTTACTCCAATGAACCTGATCATGCAGTTAAAATCGTAAATCCGCTAAGCAGCGATCTGGACGTAATGCGCCAGAGTATGTTGTACTCGGGCTTAGAGGCAATTGCTTATAACGTCAATAGAAAAAGTGCTGATCTTAAATTATATGAGTTCGGCAAGGTATACAGCCTGGTTAATGAGAAATATATCGAAGCACAACGTTTCTCGGTATTTGTTACAGGGGATGCTGATTCGGCACAATGGAACCAAAAGGCTGCGCCTGCAACTTTTTACCACCTTAAGGCAATTGTTGACGGTTTGCTTAAAAAACTTAACGTAACCGATTACATGGTAGAAGATACCACCGCTACAGACCTTGCCTACGGTTTGCAATACTTACGCGGAAATAAAGTGTTGGTTAACTTTGGGTCGGTTGCATCAGGAGCTCTGAAAAAGGCCGACGTGGACAAACAAGTGCTATATGCTGACTTTGATTTTGATGCGATATTAAAATTGGTTCGCAAAAATGTAATTGTTTATCAGGAGGTTTCCAAATTCCCTGCAGTAAGGCGCGACCTGAGTATGCTTATAGACCGCAGCGTTACCTTTGGGCAGTTAAAGCAAATAGCCCTTAAAACCGACAAGAAGTTATTGAAGGAAGTAGATGTGTTTGATGTATACATAGGAGATAAGTTGCCGGATGGAAAAAAATCGTATGCACTGAGTTTTATACTTCAGGATACAGAAAAAACTTTGACCGATAAGGCAATTGATGCTACTATGCAGAAATTAATTTATAATTTAGATAAAGAAGCAGGAGCAGAGATAAGGAAATAGTTTATAGGCGCGTGGTGTAGCATGAGCTATTAAAAGCCGGCAACAAACCATGCAATTAATCCAGCTCAATTAACGCATTATTAATAACAATAAATGGCCTCAGTAGCAGAGCAATTAAACAAAGTTGTAGAAAAAACAGAGCGCTTAATTGAGCTTTGCGCTGCATTGCAGGAAGAAAATGACCTGTTAAAGCTGGAAAATGAGGCTCTTAACGTAGCATTAAAAGCCAGTACCGGCAAAACAAAAGACCTGGAAGAGAAGCTTCGTGTATTGAAACTTGCGAAATCTTTTTCAGAAACAAATGAAAAAAGTGTTGATATTAAACAAAAAATTAACGACTTTGTGCAGGAAATAGATAAGTGTATTGTGTTGCTTAAAAAGTGATACAAAAAGTGAAAAGCTCAAATGGGAGAAATCTCAATAAAAATAAATATTGCTGACAGAGTTTACCCTTTAAAGGTAAACATGGAAGAAGAAGAGATAATACGAAGAGCAGCTAAGCTGATCAACGACCGTATAAAGGAGTATCAGGAAAACTATGCGGTTAGGGATAAACAGGATCTGCTTTCAATGTGTGTGCTGCATTATGCAACATCATCATTAAAAGCTGATAAAAAGGTCACGACGGAGGATACCGAAGTAGCCGAGAAGGTTTACCATTTAGATCACTTACTGAACGATTTTTTTTCGAAGTAATAAACGTTCTTTACATATAACAGAGCACATTAAGATTTAACCGCAGTTAAATTTTAAGTTTCACTATTAAAAACTTAACGCTTCAATATCTACGGATCAAAGAGGCATGCGTTGATCGTGAATTTGACGGTAACCCGTGATTCAACTAATCCGATAAGAAGTTTTTACAATACATGAAGCTTAAAAATTAGTTGCGGTTTTTTTATTATATACCTAAAAAATGGACATCATATTATACATTATTATCGGGTTGCTTGCAGGCATCCCCACCGGCATCGTTATAGGGCGTTTCCTGTTACGTAAGCTATTTAAAGATCAGGAAGTAGCCGCCCAAAACAAAGTAAAAAAGATACTTAAAGAGGCCGAGATCAATTCAGAGATCCTGAAAAAGAACAGATTGCTGGAAGCAAAAGAGAAATTTTTGCAAATGAAAGCCGAGCACGAGCAGGAGATCAATGCTAAAAACAACACTATCAATCAGCGTGAAAACGGGGTTAAACAAAAGGAACAATCGCTAAACCAGCGTTTGGAGAACATGAACCGTAAGGAGAGTGAACTGGATAATACCCGTAAAAACCTGGAACGCCAAACGGAGATCGTGTTAAAAAAACAACAGGATGTTGATCAGCTGAAAAATCAGCATGTACAACAGTTGGAGAATATTGCAGGCCTCTCTGCCGAGGAAGCAAAAAATCAGTTGGTAGAGAACCTGCGCGAGGAGGCACGCAGTAAGGCTATGGCGCAAATAAAAGATATTGTTGACGAAGCCAAGCTAACAGCCACCAAGGAGGCTAAAAAAATTGTTATACAAACCATACAGCGCACCGCTACCGAGAGCGCTATAGAGAATACAGTATCTATCTTTAATATTGAGAATGATGAGATAAAGGGCCGTATAATCGGTCGTGAAGGGCGTAACATACGTGCACTGGAAGCAGCAACTGGTATAGAAATTATCGTGGATGACACACCGGAAGCCATCATACTTTCGGGCTTTGATCCGGTTAGGCGAGAAATTGCCCGCTTGGCTATGCACCGCCTGGTTACCGATGGTCGTATACACCCTGCCCGTATAGAGGAGGTGGTTGCCAAAACCAAAAAGCAGATAGAAGAAGAAATTGTAGAGATAGGCGAGCGTACGGTTATTGATCTGGGCATTAACGGCCTGCACCCCGAGCTTATCCGTATGGTAGGCCGTATGCGTTACCGATCATCATACGGGCAAAATCTGTTGCAGCACTCGCGAGAGGTTGCAAACTTCTGTGCTACTATGGCGGCAGAGCTGGGCTTAAATGTGAAACTGGCCAAACGCGCAGGCTTACTGCACGATATTGGTAAAGTACCTGATGATAACCCGGAATTGCCTCACGCTATTTTAGGTATGCAGCTTGCTGAAAAGTATAAGGAGCATCCCGAAGTATGCAACGCTATTGGCGCCCATCATGATGAGGTAGAAATGACCTCGATGCTATCACCTATTATACAGGTTTGTGATGCCATATCAGGTGCAAGACCAGGTGCACGCCGCGAGGTAGTGGAAAGTTATATTAAACGCCTTAAAGAGCTGGAAGAGCTTGCTTTGTCTTACCCCGGAGTCGAAAAAACCTTTGCTATACAGGCAGGCCGTGAACTACGTGTAGTAGTGGAAAGTGAAAAGATAACTGATGCGCAATCAGAAGTGTTGGCGGCAGATATATCAAACCGTATACAAACAGAAATGACCTACCCGGGCCAGATAAAGGTTACCGTAATCCGGGAAACCCGCTCGGTGGCATTTGCTAAATAATAATGCTTTATACAGGCCCTCTCTTTTAAATGGGGAGGGCTTTTTTATTTTATGGCCAGATCAGGAAAAAAAGTATATAATCCCGTGTCCCCTAAAAAAGAGGATCTCCGTCCTGTTGATGTATATTTTAATCGTTTAAATGCAAGTCATCAGCAAAGTACTAACCTGCTGTTGCATTTCATAGGAGTGCCTTTAATGGTATTGGGTGCTTTAGCTATAGCCTGGGCAATACCTTTTCCGCATTTTAGCTTTATAGGTAAGTACAACGGCTATTTTAACTGGGCATCGTTCTTAATCGCTTTTTGGATTTATTACACTTTAAAGTTATCGCCCATGTTGTCGTACCTTATGCTGTTTTTAATGTTTGGCTTTAGTTATGGCGTAATGGAACTTTCTGCCATAGAACAAATAAGTGGTATTCCGCTAATTTGGATTGGTACTTTTATACTGGCTTTGGCAGCGTTGCTGCAATTCATCGGCGGTAAAACCGAAGGTAAGCCATCTTCTTTTAACGACGATAAACAACTGGTATTAATTACGCCTATTTGGGTGCTGCATTTCCTTACCAAAAAAATAGGGATACGGTATTGATTTGATTGTAAATATCTACAAATTTTTACCCAATTTTTCGAGGATGTCCTGCGGTACCTTTTCAAGATCAAGCACCAGGAATCCATCCAGACAATCTGCAAATTTAGGATCAATATTAAAGCTGATGATCTTGGCGTTAAGAGCAATATACTGACGTAACAGTACCGGCACTTTCATACTGCGTGTTTCTACTTCTGATATCAGGTTATCCAGTCCTTTAAAGGTGTCGCCGCCGGATAGCAGCACATCCGTATCTATTCGTGAAAAGTCAACCTTGAATTTTTTTCGTGGTTTTACATATTGAGCCATCTCATGATCGAAATGGTTGCGGTTAATGTAGTTTACAATAAGCGACTTTGAGAATTTAGAGAAAGAATTGCTGATACTAACCGGGCCAATTAAATAACGGTAGCGCGGGTTATCTATTAAAAACTTCAGGATACCTTTCCACAATAAAAAAAGAGGCAGGGGTTTTTGCTGATACTCTTTACGTATCCATGAACGACCTAACTCCAGGCTTTTCTTCAGCACCGGGGTAAATTGTTCTTTTAATTTAAACAACTCATTAATATAAAAACCACGCTTGCCTACGCTGTAAAATATCTCGTCGCCTAAACCTATGCGATAAGCTCCTACTATCATTTTTGCCTCAAAATCCCATATTAACAGGTGGTGATAATAAATATCGTATTCGTCCAGATCGGTAGCTTTATTGGTACCTTCGCCAACCTCGCGGAACGTAACTTCACGTAACCGGCCTATTTCGCGTATAACACAGGGTATTAACGCTGTTGGCGCAATAAATACCTCATAATTCTTTTCCGTCCATATCTTGTATTGCGCACGCAGTGGCTCCACTTCTGCAGCCAGCTTGTCCGGTGCAGTTTCAGGTGTAATGGCTTCGGGCAGTTTTTTTATTTTAAATATACTGCGTGGACTAAAAATCTTTTTTTCCTCGTCAAGGCCGGCACCTAAAGCGTAAGTTTTGGCTCTTAAATAGCTTAATACCTTGGCGCTGTTATTGTTTTCAGGGATATCTTCAACTTTAATAGGTTTGCCGATGCGTAGTTTTATGGTATGTCCCTGTTTGTTAAATAATTCCGATGGTAGCTTGGCTGTGCGTAAGGCGGGGTGTATCAGGCTTAATAAGTTAAACAATAAACCATTATTGCCATGGAAGTAGATAGGAACTACCGGCACCTTTGCTTTAGCTATTATTTTACCTACTACGGGGTGCCACATCCTGTCGGTTATCTCCTTTTTATCAATTTTAAAAGTAGATACCTCACCGGCAGGGAAAATGCCTATGGGTGTACCATTCGATAATAATTCCAGGGTGTTTTTAAGCCCGCTGATGCTGGAGGAGTGCTCTACATTCTCAAACGGGTTAACTGCTATAAAATACTCGCTAAGGTTAGGGATTTTCTTTAGCAGGAAATTAGCCATCAATTTAGAATCGGGCCGTGCCATGCAAAGTATCTTTAACAGTACCATTCCCTCGATACCACCATACGGATGATTGGCAATGGCAATAAAGCCGCCGTTAGCCGGTATATTTTTTAGCTCGCGCTCATCAAAATCTATATGAATGCCACAACCTTCTAAAATGGCGTCAACAAATTCAGGGCCTTGTTTTGGCTGCGCTTTGGCAAACAGATCGTTAACGTGGTTAATTTTCATTAACTCCATCAGCAGGGCTGCCAAACCGGGCATTTTTAGCTTATCTAATTTTGTAGCCCTGGCAAACTCTTCGGTAGTTATTATCTTCATTCTGCGTTAAAACGGAACAAATGTGTTTAAAATTATCTAACTTAACGTTATTAAACTTTGAAATGAAAGCACAGTTAAAAAATTACTTGTCGCTTACTAAAAGGGAATGGAACGGCATGGTGGTGCTTATCTTCCTTATACTCCTTATTTTAGGCGCTCCTTACATTTATCCATACTTTCACAAAGATAATACAATTAATATAAACCAATTTAATGCGGATTTAACCTTGCTCAAACAAAGCGGGTATGACACCGCGATGGCAGCTAAAAATGTACCTCATAGAGGTTTATTCAAATTCAATCCAAATGGTTTACCTGCGGTTAAATGGAAATTATTAGGCATGAGTGATAAGCAAATTGATGTTATAAAACATTACGAAGCAAAAGGCGGAAGGTTTTACAAACCCGAGGATGTCAAAAAGATATATGGGATAACCGAGGCAGACTATATACGATTGGAGCCTTATATAAACATACCTGCAACTTCAACAATGATTAATAAGGTAGTTGAACTTAATTCTGCTGATTCTGCCAGGTTAACCGATATACAGGGAATAGGGCCTGCTTTTGCCAGACAGATAATTTATTACCGCGAACGACTGGGCGGGTTTATTAATAAAGAGCAGTTAAAAGAAGTTTACGGACTTGACGAAATAAAGTATCGCGAAATAAAAGATCAGGTTAAGGTGGATGCATCGTTGATACACCGCATACCTATAAATACCATTACGTTTGATAAGTTGAGGCTGCTGCCATATTTGGATTATAAGCAAGTGAACGCTATTATTGAATATCGCGCACAGCACGGTAAGTATCATTCAATAGATGATTTAGCAGAGATAGCTATTATTGATGAAGGAATTTTACGTAAAATTGCGCCTTACTTAAGTTTTAAATGATACAAAAGCAAATTAAAGCGGCCATACGCGATATACCCGACTTTCCGAAACCCGGCATCATATTTAAGGATATTACACCCATTTTAAAAGATGCGGCATTGTGCGAAAATATTGTTAATGCTTTTATTGAAGAATTGGGCGATACACGTATTGATGCCGTAGCAGGTGTAGAGAGTCGCGGCTTTTTGTTCGGATTAACACTTGCCACCAAATTGGGCGTGCCTTTTATACCTGTGCGTAAGGCTGGCAAACTACCTCATACGGTAAAACAAAAAGTATATGAGCTTGAATACGGCACTGCAACTATTGAGTTACATACGGATGCGTTTAAACCCGGTGCGCATATACTTATACATGACGATCTGCTGGCTACCGGAGGCACTGTAATGGCAACAAGCGAACTGATAAAAGACATGGGAGGAGTGATTGCGGGCTTTAGCTTTGTTGTAGGACTGGGCTTTTTAAAAGGCCGTGAAAAGATAAGCCCCATTTGCGATAAGGTTATTATACTCGCCAATTATTGATTTTAACTTGTTTTACTAAGGTTATATTTTTAGCCTAATAAATGCTTAAAAACCCTCCTATTACTTTAATAGGAGGGTTTTTGATTTATAAAAAATGTATAATATGTTAAAACCGGCGTAGTGTGCCATAAAACTGTTTTAATTTCAGCAAATAATAATAGGTGCATACATAGCACCTATAGCTTAAAATGAGCTGGTATCATTTTAAAACCAATAATAACCCATTCGCTGAAAGATGAAAATTATTAAACATTGCATATTAACTGCCGTATTTTTTACATCATGCATTACATTATTATTAGCCCAAAGCCCGGTAAAGCAGGTGGGCAAAATAACTGCCGTTACGGTGAGTGATCAGCATATTGATATTACTACTCAAAATGCCTTTATAAAAATTATAGTTTACAGTCCATCGGTTATTAGGGTCAGGATGGACAAACAGCCGCTTGCAGCTGATTTTTCATATGCGGTAATCGCCAAACCTACCACTACAAAAGTTTCGGTTACTCAAAATAACCAGGAGATAACCCTGCTCACTGATTCATTAAAAGTTAATATTCAGAAAGATCCTTATCAGATAACTTTCAGCACTCTGGCGGGCGAGGTAATCAACCAGGATGAACCTGGTTTATCCACATCCTGGGTTAACGAAAGCGTTACCACCTATAAAAAAATGCAGGATAATGAGCACTTTATAGGTTTAGGAGAAAAAACCGGGCCGTTAGACAGGAAGGGAAATGCCTATACCAACTGGAACAGTGATGTGTATGGTTATTCTGTTGGTCAGGATCCTTTATATTCCACCATACCTTTTTACATAGGTGTACATCACGATGTTAACTACGGTATTTTTATGGATAACACTTATCAAAGTGATTTTAATTTTGGTGCAAGCAATAACCGTTTTTCTTCTTTCGGCGCTCATGGCGGCGAAATGAACTATTATTTCATCTATGATAAAAAAATAGAGGATATAATTTCATCATATACCATGTTAACCGGCAGGATGAAGATGCCGCCGCTATGGAGCCTTGGTTACCAGCAAAATCGTTATAGCTATTATCCCGAAACCGAAGTTTACCGTATAGCCCAAACCCTGCGCGAAAAGAAGATACCTGCCGATGGTATAACACTCGATATCCACTATATGGATAAATATAAAGTGTTTACCTGGGACAAGGACAGGTTCCCTGATCCAAAAGGTATGACTGCCAAATTAAAGGATATGGGCTTTAAGGTTACGCTTATTGTTGACCCGGGCATTAAAGAAGAAAAAGGTTATGAAGTTTATGATCGAGGTGTAAAAGAAAACATATTTATAAAATATCCTGACAGTACCAATTACACCGGACAGGTATGGCCGGGCTGGTGCAATTTTCCGGATTTTACTAATCCTAAAGGCCGTGCATGGTGGGGCCAAGAGTTGAAGAAATATGCTGCAGAAGGTATAAGCGGGATATGGAATGATATGAATGAATTTTCTACCTGGGGGCAAAAAGCGCCTGATAACATATTGTTCAATAACGATGGTAACACTGCTACACATTTGCAAATGCATAATGTATACGGGTTAGAAATGATACGATCAAGCTATGAAGGCTACCGTGCTGCATTGAATAACAAACGCCCGTTTGTGTTAACCCGCTCAGGCTATGCGGGTTTGCAACGATATTCGGCGATGTGGACGGGTGATAACCGGGCAGAAGACAGCCATATGCTTGCAGGTGTAAGGTTGTTAAACAGTCTTGGGTTAAGCGGAGTAGCATTTACCGGAATGGATATTGGCGGATTTACCGGCGGTGCATCGCCATCATTATACGCCCGATGGATGCAGATAGGTGCATTTAATCCGTATTTCCGCAACCACACAGGCATTAATACTAAAGCATCAGAACCGTGGGCCTACGGAGAGGAGGTGCTGGAGATCACCCGTAACTATATTAATCTTCGTTATCGTTTGTTGCCATACCTGTATTCTACCTTCTACGAGGCATCGCAAACCGGGCACCCGCTTATGCGATCACTGGCTATTGATTATACGCATGATGAAAACGTTTATAATGGCCTGTACGAAAATCAATATATGTTTGGCAGCGCATTTCTTGTATTTCCGTTTGATGGTAGCAGCGCATTCGGTAAGATATATTTCCCGGCAGGTAAATGGTATAATCTGTACAATGGAGAAGTGCAGAACGGCAGTGCTAAAAAAACTATTGATCTTACCAATGCGCAATTGCCTGTATATGTAAAGGAAAGCAGCATTATACCCATGCAATCGCAGATACAAAACACTACAGAAAAGCCTGTTGATACCTTATATCTGCACGTTTACAAAGGTGATGTAAATAACAAATTTGTTTATTACGAAGATGATGGCGAAAGCTATGCGTATGAGAATGGCGCTTTTTATAAAAGAACCATAAGCTACAATGCCGCAACAAAAACTATAACATTTGCTAAGGCGGATGGGGCATTAAAATCAAAATTCAGCAATATTAAACTGATGTTACATGGTTTTAATAACACCGAAATTAAGTTGAACGGCAAGCAAGTTAAAGTAAATGATGATTTTCAGGCATTGATGAAACCTATCTCAAGGTTTGATCCGCAGGGCTTTGCCAACCCGGTTGAGGGAGAAAAAATAAAAAGCATAGAATTAAATAACACAGCCGATCAATTCACTATTGCTTATTAGTAAATAAGTTAACGTTAAAAAAACTGCCCGCAGCATTTTTATGCTTGCGGGTTTTGTTGTTTAATAGGTTTTTTTATAAATGTGCAATGAAATTATTGTGGGATATTTAGTAATATTACGGTTAAAAGAATTGTCTTTTTTTAATTGTAAACCATATTTATTTAAAATTAACTATCTGATTCATCGGGGTAACTGATCGATGAAATAATATAGCAACTAAAGTTTTTTGTTGGGGCTACACGGTGTCCTCCTCTTATTACTTTAAGCGACAAAAAAGGATCTAAATCAGGGTGAGTTTAAGTTTAGTTATTAATTTTATAACCCTCTTATAATTATATGAAATTTGTTCTACTATTCATTTTCACAGCGTTTTTTGTTTTCCCGGGTTTTGCGGCAGAGAATACTGATAGTTTGCTTAATGAATTGAAAATGGAAATTGGCAGGAAAAATATATATGATAATGCCAAAATAGAACGGATAAAAAACTTAAAACAGCTTTATCACAACACCCCTGAAAATAATCATGATGTACAATATAATATCTGCCTGAAATTATATGATGAATATAAATCTTATCAGTACGATTCGGCTTACGTGTATGTGAATAAACTGAAGGATATAAGCAAGGCCATGAATGATAAGCCAAAGGCTTATTACAGTAAAATTAAACTCGGGTTTATTTTACTGTCGTCGGGTATGTTTAAGGAAACGTTTGATTGCATGGATAAAATAGATGTTTCCGCGCTTACAGATTCAATGAAAGTGGAATACTATTTTATTATGTATCGTTGCAATACCGATCTGGCAAAATATAATAGTGACCAGTATTTTGCGCCCGATTACACTAACGAGGGTAATAAATATATCGATTCGGCTATTCGACTAAGTAAGCCAGGCTCAGTAGATCAGATTTATTATACCGGGTTAAAACATATAAATGCTAATGATAATTATAATGGATCTTTCCAGTTAAAAAAACTTGTTTTTAATAACGCACCTATATCAATGCATATGCGTGCAATGATAAGTTGCTCTTTAGGGCAAATATATATCAACTCGGATAAGCGTAAAGAAGGGATAAATCTGCTTATAGAATCGGCCATAGCTGATATAAAATCATCAACAAAAGAAACCGTCGCACTTTTTACGCTGGCCGAGCAATTGTATAAAGATGGTAACATAAAAGATGCTTATACTTTTATACAATTGGCTAAGGCCGATGCTGATTTTTATGGCGCCAGGCAACGGAAAATTCAGATAGGTGCTATTTTGCCACTGGTAGCAGCCGAGGAACTTAACCACTCCGAAAGGGAAAAAAATAAGATAATGATGTATCTGGTTGCTATTACCGCCCTTGCCTCATTGGTGATCTTGTTTTTAATAATGATATACAAGCAACTGGATAAGCTGAAACATAAAGAAAGAATAATTGAAGAGAAGAATACCCAACTCAAGCATATTAACTATAAGCTGGTTGAAGATGGACATATAAAAGAGGAGTACATCGGGCAATTTTTCAAGATCATATCCGGATATATATTAAAGCTGGAAAAGTTAAAAATGTCAATTGATACCAAGCTTTCCATAAAAAAATATGATGATATAAAGCAGCTTGTAAATAACATCAATATCAAGGAAGAAAGGGAAGTTTTATATTACAGCTTCGACCACATCTTCCTTAAGATCTTTCCCAATTTTATCTCTGTATTCAACTCCCAGTTCGAAGAAAAGGATCAGATATGGCCGCAGGAACATGAAGTACTCAATACCGATCTGCGTATATTTGCCTTAATTAAAATGGGTATTAACGATAACGAAACCATTGCCAAAATATTGGAATATTCGGTCAATACCATTTACGTTTACCGCATGCGCATCAAAGCAAAATCCATAAATCCCGACCAGTTTGAGCAGCGTTTAATGGATATTAAAGTGGTGGATTCTGCCGAATAATAGACTGCACAGATATAGCCTTTTCTATACTTTCAAGACTAATTATGGTATTATTTTAACGTGATTAAAGCGTATCAATGTAAAAATAGTTTATATTTTTTACTTATTTATTTAAAATAACTATTTGAATTACAAGAGTTTAATATTTAAAATGTTTATATTTTTTTGTAAATTAAGTAAAACAGTAGGGATTAAAGCTCAAGACCCACATCTTTGTATAGATGAATAATAAATTTATAAGTGTAGTGCTTAATTTTGTTAACATCAAAAAGGCTTTAAAGTAGCCGATATAACCAATATACCGTTTTTAATTATTTTCTTTTTTGGTGTGCGTTGCGCACTTTGTATAAGTTCAAATAAAGCTTGCTGATTTTTGGTAAGTGTTGTTTTGTTGAGTACTAATGAGAAACCATGTTCTAAAATTATATAAAACCAATTTTTAATTAAACCACAAACTATGCAATTTAAACACTTACTCACATTATGTTTTTTTGCTTTATCCTGTCTCTTTATTGAGCCGGCATTAGCTCAAAACAAAGTAATAACAGGTAAAGTAACCGATAAGAAGGATGGTTCACCCCTTATTGGTGTATCTGTAGTTACCACGGTTGGCGGTTCAGATGGTACGGTTACCGATGTTGATGGTAATTATCGTTTATCGGTACCTGCTGCTGCTACCACCCTTACTTTCACCTACATCGGTTATGATCGCGTAACGGTGAATATTGATGGCAGAACAAGTATAAATGTATCCATGCAATCAACCAGCACAGCGTTAAATGAGGTTGTGGTTGTTGGTTACGGTAGTCAGCGAGTAAAAGATGCTACAGGTTCTGTTTCGTCATTAAATACGAAAGATTTTAATAAGGGCGTGATTTCTACACCTGAACAATTATTACAGGGACGCGTAGCTGGCGTACAGGTTACTCCGGCAAGTGGCGAGCCCGGTGCTGGCGCTTCAATTAACATACGTGGTACAAGCTCTATAAGGGCAGGTAATAACCCATTATATGTAATTGATGGTGTACCTTTAGATAATGGCGGTACTTCCGGTGGGTTTAACTCTGCAGCCGGATCATCTGCTGCCCGTAACCCACTTTCTTTCCTTAATCCGGCTGATATCGAAAATATCAGTATCTTAAAAGATGCCTCGTCCGAAGCCATTTATGGTTCACGTGGCGCTAATGGTGTTATCCTTATTACTACCAAGAAAGGCAGAAAGGGACAGGGAATTCAATTTGGTGCCAGCACCAGTATTGCCAATACAGCTAAAAGATATGATTTACTTAGCCGCGATCAGTTTTTAACTGCTGTTGCTGCCACAGGTGCTGATGCAGCCGCTGTTGATTTTGGCGCGAACACTGATTGGCAGGATGAAATTTTCAGAACCGGAGTTACTCAAAATTATAACCTTGGATTTGGCGGGGGCACTGATAAATCTAATTACCGGGCATCATTCAGTTACGATGATCAAAATGGTACGGTTAAAACAACCGGTTTAAAACGTTTAACCGGTAGGTTAAATGCTACACAAAGCTTATTTAACGACTTTATTAAATTAGATCTTAACTTTTTAGCCTCAAACGTTAAAAACAGATATGCGCTTATTACTGATAACGCGGGTTTTCAGGGTAGCTTAATTGGCGCGGCTTTACAGGCAAATCCAACCTATCCTGTTTATAATTCTGATGGTACTTATTTTTCTCCGGGTGGGTCATTCCGTAACCCGGTAGCATTATTAAACGGTATAGATGACAGGGATAACATTAACCGTTATTTAACTAATTTGACCGCTACAGTAAATTTCACCAAAAATTTATCATACAAAGCATCACTGGGATATGATTACTCGAAAGGGTTGAGAAAAACCTTTTTCGATCCGGCAGTACCTGGCTTTACTGATGCTACAGGTTACCGTAACTTTAATATCGACCCTTCAACCGGTAACGGCCGTGCGGTATATCAGAATTCAAAGTTAATGAATGTTACCGTTGAGCACACCTTAACGTATGATAAAAGGTGGAGCGATAACAGTCAATTAACTGTATTAGGTGGTTATTCTTACTATAATTATAAAAATTATGGTGTGAATGAAGTAGGTTTTGGCTTAACAAGCGCTGATAATTACGTTAAAGATATCAACTCTTTTAAAAATCATTTACCATACCCAACAGGTGATAGTACCAGAACTGAGTTACAATCGTATTTTGGACGTGTATTCTATTCTTATAAAGACCGTTATTTGGTTACAGCTACTTTACGTACTGATGGTTCATCAAAATTCGGTGCTAATAATAAATACGCTACTTTCCCGGCATTATCATTTAAATGGAAGATAATGAATGAAAGCTTTGGTCCGAAAAATACTTTTGACGATTTAAGCATTCGCCTAAATTATGGTAAAACAGGTAACCAGGAATTCCCTGCTTATTCGTCAATAGCAGTTCAGCAAACCATTTATAACAATACCACAAACGTAATTAATCCGGCCAGCCCTAACTTAAGATGGGAAACTACCGAGGCTTACGGTGCAGGTATCGACTTTGCCTTACTTAAAGGCCGTTTAAGTGGTAGTATTGACTACTTTGACAAATCAACAAAGGATCTGTTATTTTACCAGGATTATGCACAGCCTGCAGCTTTCTCACGTCGTTGGGTAAACCTGCCTGGTACGGTTAAAAACCGTGGTGTTGAATTAGGTTTAGATTACCAGGCAGTACAAGGAAACAAATTTACCTGGGAAGTTGCCTATAATATGACCCTCCTGAAAAACAAGATGACCAATTTTGGTAACGGTAACGTTATTACAGGTAACATCGACGGACAGGGCCTTTCAGGTGCTTACTCACAGGTTATTACCAATAACGAACCGTTGTTCTCCTTCAAAATAGGTACATTCTCAGGTTTTGATGCCAACGGCTTTAACAATAACCCGGGGGCTATAGACGTTGCAAAAATTTACGGCAGTGCCATACCAACCTTTACAGCTGGGTTAACAAACAACTTTAGCTACGGAAGCTTTAATGCCAGCATATTTATAAATGGTTCATCAGGCTTCTACATTTATAATAACACAGCAAATGCCTACTTCATTAAAGGTAACCTTGTGAGTGGCCGTAACGTTACACAAGAGGTAGCAAACAGCAACGAAAATCCATTAAACTCCGGCGAGGTATCAACCCGCTTCCTGGAGAAAGGTGATTTTATTCGCTTGTCAAACGTTACTTTAGGCTATACATTTACCATGCCTGCAACCAGTAAAATTAAAACCTTAAGATTGTCATTAACAGGGCAAAACTTAGCGCTAATAACCGGTTATAGTGGCCTTGATCCGGAGATCAACACAAATAAGGCAAGGAATGAAGTACCTTCAAGGGGTATCGATTATACATCATATCCAAGTGCACGTACATTCACTTTAGGTTTAAATGCAGGTTTTTAAAATAAATAATATGAAAAAATTAAATATAACATTAGCAGCTTGCAGTGTAATAGCTTTATCGCTTGCGAGTTGTACAAAATTAGACGAGAAATTATACGGCTCAAAAACGCCATACGTAGCCGGCAATGCTTCTACATCAGATCTTAACGGGGTGTATGCGCAGTTGAACGGTCAGGCTAGTCAGTCAAATACCTACGCATTACAGGAGCATTCAACTGATGAAATGATGGGCCCTACACGCGGTACCGACTGGGGTGATTTTGGTACCTGGCGTAAATTGCACACACATAGCTGGGATCCGTCGCACAATCAGGTAAATGATACCTGGGACGAATTAAATACAGGTGTTTACAGGGCTACCCAGGTGGTAAGTACTGCTACTGATAATTCGATAAAAGCCCAGGCAAGTTTCTTAAGGGCATACTTCATGTTCCAGATAGTGGATCTGTATGGTCAGGCACCTTTCCGTGATCCTGCTGCTTCGCCTGATGATATTCCGATTGTTTACAATCGCAGCGATGCTACCGACTTTATCATCAAGGATCTGGAATTTGCTGAAGCTAATTTAGCTGCACCATCCGGTGATATAGGTGTAGCCAGCAAAGCTGCAGCCGATGCGCTTTTGGCAAAGGTTTATTTGAACAAAGCGGTTTACAAAGCTGCTACAGTAGGCGGGCCTTTCACTTTTGATAAGGCTGATATGGACAAAGTGATCGAGTATGCTAATAAAGTTACCGCCATGGGCTTTACATTGGAGCCTGCAGGTAAATATTTTCAGGATTTTGCATGGGATAATACTGAGCAATCTCATGAAAACATATTCGGTATCTCAAATTCAGCAGCACGTACAGTATCAAACGCTAACACTCGCTGGAGAATGGGTTTGCATTATAATCAAACACCTGATGGCTGGAATGGCTTTACTACTCTTGCTGATTTTTATCACTCATTTGAGGATGGGGATGAGCGTAAGGGTGTTGATTATCCTGGTTTAACAGACAGGGTTGGTTTAAGAGCGGGTTTTGCTGTAGGTCAGCAATATGGCCCCGGTCATGTAGCTTTAAAACAAAGAGGTGGCCAGCCGTTAGTATTTACAGAAGATGTTAGCCTTAACTTTTCAACCGAGGCACAAGGTATAAGGGTGTTTAAATATTTCCCCCAACCATCTGCAAATAACACCGTTAATGATGATCACGCTACAAACGATTACGTAATACTACGTTATGCTGATGTTTTATTAGAGAAAGCCGAAGCTATTATGCGTGGTGGTACCGATCCGATGGGCCAAACTGCTTTACAGATAGTTAACGCCATACGTGCTCCGCGCGGTGCATCAGCGTTAGCAACTGTTGATGCAACCAGCATGCTTGCCGAACGTGGTCGTGAGTTATATTGGGAAGGTTGGAGAAGAAATGATCTGATCCGTTTCGAGAAATTTAATGACCCGGTTGATCAGCGTCCAAACGCGTCTGATAAAACACGCACATTGTATCCTATACCACAACGCGCTGTTGATACTAATCCTAATTTGAAACAAAATCCAGGGTATTAATATTTAGAAACCGGTTTTCAATTAGTTATATTTGATTTTGAAACGTAGCGAAGTAATTCGCTACGTTTGTTTTTTCCAAACCACCAGATGCCCAAAAGAATATTATTTGCTGTTTGCATTGTTGCACTTGCATGCCTTATATCTTGTAATAAAAAAAACTCCGGCTCGCTTTTTTCTCTTCAGGATAACAGCAAACTGGGAGTAAATTTTGTAAACCAGTTAAATGAGAAAAGTATAACTAACGTTTTTACGTTCCGCAATTATTATAATGGAGGCGGTGTAGCCATAGGCGATATAAATAACGATGGTTTAAATGATGTTTATCTTGTATCAAACGAAGGGGAAAATAAATTATACCTAAACAAAGGTAACTGGCAGTTTCAGGATGTTACTGCAAAGGCGGGAGTTAAGGGCACTAAATACTGGAGTACCGGTGCCACTATGGTAGATATCAACGGCGATGGCTGGCTGGATATCTATGTATGCCACAGTGGTAATATTATCGAAAAAAAAGGTAATGAACTTTTCATTAACCAACATGACGGTACCTTTAAGGAAGAAGCGGAGAAATACGGATTAACTGATAACGGACTTTCTACCCATGCCATATTTTTTGATATGGATAACGATGGCGACCTGGATTGTTTTGTGCTTAATAATTCTTTCAGGCCTATCGGCTCGTTCGATTTTAGTAAGAATTTGCGCGCCGTAGTTGACAAACTGGGTGGCGCACGTTTATATCGTAATGATGGCGGACACTTTACTAATGTAACCCTACAGGCTGGCATATTTTCCAGCGATATTGGTTTTGGACTGGGAGTTTCCGTAGCCGATGTTAACCAGGACGGATATCCGGATATTTATGTGTCAAACGATTTTTTTGAGCGGGATTATTTATATATCAATCAAAAGGACGGCACATTTAAGGAAGATATACAGGCAGAGACCGGGCACCTGAGCCTGGCCTCGATGGGGTCGGATATAGCGGATATCAATAATGATGGTAATATGGACATCTTTACCACAGAGATGCTGCCGGAGGATGATAAGCGATTGAAAAAAATGACGTCGTTTGAATCATTCGATGTGATCAAATTAAAACAGAACGACGGGTATTTCAACCAGTACATGCAAAATTGCCTGCAGCTCAATAATGGTGATGGCACTTTTTCAGAAATAGCATTTAAGGCAGGTGTAGCTGCTACCGACTGGAGCTGGGGGGCATTATTTTTTGATATGGATAACGACGGATGGAAAGATATTTTCGTATCCAATGGAATCTACAAAGACCTTACCGATCAGGATTATATTGAATTTTTGGGAAATAGGGAGAATATGGATAAGATCGCCGAAAAGAAAAAGTTTAACTATCGGGATTTTACGGATAAAATGACCTCTACGCCGTTGCCTAACTATGCTTATCTTAACAACCACGATCTCAGTTTTACCAACAAAGCGCAGGAGTTCGGGTTAGCGGAACCATCGTTCAGTAATGGTGCGGCGTATGGCGATCTGGATAATGACGGCGATAACGACCTGATAGTGAATAATGTGGATATGCCGTTGTTTATCTATAAAAACAATGCGGAAAAATTAAAGAATAACTTTATCGGAATAAAATTAAAGGGCGCACCCCTTAACCGTTTCGGCATAGGTACAACCATAAAATTGTTTTCAAAAGGTTCATCAATAGTATACTACAATCAACCTTCACGGGGATTTGAAAGTAGCGTATCTCCGAATTTACTTACCATAGGTTTAGGAAAAATAACCCTGCTGGATTCCATACAGGTTATTTGGCCCGGCGGTAAATATCAGATACTTAAAAATATTGCAGTAAACAAAACCTATATTTATAACATATTGAATGCCAGTCTGCTGTATGATTTCGCAAAAAAACCTGTTAGATCACTTTTTGTTGAAACCGAAAAAACGTTATTCGACTCGGTGCCTAAACATACCGAGAATCGTTTTGTAGACTTTGATAACGAAAAGCTGTCGTTGCAGATACTTTCTGCCGAAAACCCTTATCTGGCTAAGGGAGATATTAATAATGATGGATTGACTGACTTTTATTTCGGCGGTTCAAAAGATACTCCTGCTGCAATTTATATTCAGCAAAAGAACGGGAAGTTTAAACCGTATATCCCGGAAGACCTTAAAAAACAGGTTTATATAGAGAACGCCGGTGCTGCATTTGGCGATTTCGATGGCGATGGGGATCAGGATCTGATAATTGGAGTTGGTGGTAACGAGGATGAAGCGGGCACCGTTATTTATCACCCCCGTTTTTACGAAAATGATGGTAAAGGTAATTTGCATCGCAATGCCAAAAGAAACATTCCTGCCGCTGTAAACACTTCTGTTATCATGGCCTGCGATTATGACAAAGACGGACATTTGGATATATTTATAGGCGGCAGAAGCACACCGGGTATTTATGGAAGCTCGCCAAAATCATACGTACTACATAATGATGGCACGGGTAATTTTACCGATGTATCCGCACAGGTTTTTGGTGGTGATGTTAAATTAGGCATGGTTACCTCGGCGCAGTGGGCAGATATTGATAACAACGGTTACCCCGACCTGATTGTGGCAGGCAACTGGATGGGTATTAAAATATTCATGAACAACAAAGGTAAATTTACGCCGGATAACGCATTGGATAAATATAAAGGCTGGTGGAGCAGTTTAGCCGTGGCAGATATTAACGGCGATGGTAAACCCGATATAATAGCAGGAAACATCGGGCTTAACTCCAAGTTCCATGCATCGGCTGATGAACCCATGAAGCTGTACATTAAGGATTTGGATAACAACGGTACAGTAGAAAGCATATTATCTATGTATAATAATACCGACCATGTACCCTATGTTTTTCACATGAAACCTGATCTTGTGGCACAAATGCCTGTAATGGGAAAGAAATATCCTAAGTATGCCGACTACGCGGGCAAACCATTTAACCAGATATTCCCGGATGAGGATTTGAAAGGCGCTGAGGTGCATGAAATGAACTACCTGGCATCTGCTGTTTTTATAAATGATGGTAATAATAAGTTTACGGTTAAGCAACTACCGTTTAACGCGCAGTTATCAACAGTCAACACTACCCTTTGTGATGCTATTGATAGCAGCGGCATACCGGCGGTTATTTTGGGTGGGAATTTTTACGGCTTTAAACCCGAGGTTGGTCGTTTAGATGCGAGCTACGGACAAATTTATAAGTATTCTGATAAAGGATTTACCTATATTCCGCCATCTAAAAGTGGAATGAATTTAAGTGGTCAGATACGTTCTTCCCTCATCATAAAAAATGCCCTTGGCGAAAAATATTATATATTCGGTGTTAATGACGATAAGCTTAAAGCTTATAAACTACGTTAAGCTGCTATGCTGAAAACCAATTTATTCAGACCTGTTGTTTTTATCGCGTTAGCTACAATCGCGACTGTTACCTTTTTAAGTTCCTGCAAGCAAAAAAAAGCAGGCGAGGGAACATTTAAATTATTATCTCCGGAAAATAGTAATATCAATTTCGTTAATAAAAACGAAGCTACCGACTCCATAAACATATTGGATTACCTGTATTTTTATAATGGCGCAGGCGTTGCATCGGCAGATTTTAATAACGATGGGTTAGAGGATCTGTACTTTGTATCTAACCAGGGTGAAAATAAACTCTATCTGAATAAAGGGAACCTTAAATTCGAGGATATCACAAAAAAAGCAGGCGTAGCAGGCAATAGCAGCTGGAAAACAGGAATAACCATTGTGGATATTAATGGCGATGGTTATAAAGATATTTACGTGAGTGTTGTTGCAGATTATAAAGGCTTTAAAGGTAAAAATCAGTTATTCATAAATAATGGTAACCTCACTTTTACTGAATGCGCCGCAAAGTACGGATTGGATTTCGCTGGTTTTTCAACACAGGCCAGTTTCTTCGATTATGATAAGGACGGGGATCTGGATATGTTCCTGCTTACCTCATCAGTGCATAGTAGTGATACCTATGGCGATTCTACATTGCGTTTTAAATATAGCCATGATGCCGGGGATCACCTTTTCCGTAATGATAACGGTGTTTTTACTGATGTTACTCAAACATCAGGTATTTACGCAGCGCCTATCGGCTACGGTTTAGGCGTTAGCGTAGGCGATCTTAACAATGATGGCTGGGACGATATATACGTAAGTAATGATTTTTTTGAACAGGATTATTATTACATCAACCAACATGACGGAACTTTTAAAGAAGAGTTAAAAAGTGCGTTCGGGCATACCAGTCTTTTTTCTATGGGGAACACCTTAAGCGATGTAAACAAAGACGGACACCTGGATGTAATAAGCACCGATATGCTGCCCGAGGAAATCGCGGCCCTAAAATCAACCATTAATGATGAACCGCTTGATATTTACAATCAGGAGGTTAATGCGGGGTATTATTACCAATATTCAAAAAACTGTTTACAGCTAAATGTAGGTAATGGTAAAAAGTTTATAGATGCCGGGCTGTATGCCGGTATAGCAGCTACCGACTGGACATGGTCGCCTTTGGTGCAGGATTTTGATATGGATGGCCGAAAGGATATGTTCTTTTCCAACGGGATTAAAAAGCGACTTAATGATATGGATTACCTGAAATATCTGGGTGATCCGAATGTGATAAAAGACTTTAAAACAAGTCGTTTTTTTGACCGCGAAAAAATAAACCTGATGCCCGACGGAAAGGTGCATAATTACCTTTACCATGGCCGTGATAAACTAAAGTTTGATGATGTGTCCGATGCCAACGGCATGAACGAGGCTTCCATATCAGATGGCGCTATTGCTGTTGACCTGGATAACGATGGTGACCTTGATCTGGTTACAAATAATATGGACGAGCCGGCTTCCATCTATCAAAACTTGACGATGGAAAACGCGGGGGATAAGAAACCTGCATATCTGCAATACAGTGTAAAGTTCACCGGAGCCAATTTAGATGGCATCGGCACCAAACTTTATCTGCGTTCGCAAAAACAGGTAGATCATCAGGAGATACAAACCAGTACCGCTTTTGAGAGTAATCAGAGCAGCAGCTTACACTTTACATTTTTGCCCGGAGACAGGCCGGTTGAGTTATTGGTTGTCTGGCCGGATGATTCTTATGAAATTATTAAGAATTTCAACCTCAACAAAAAAAGCGTAATTACTTACAACAAAGCTCATGTTCAAATTGCAGCAGAAGTTTCCGGCTTAATAAGCAAGTTTATCAGTGGAAAACAACAATTTAGCAGTGTTTATGTGGATGCAAAGATACTGGCCGATCTGCATACTTATAATACCCCCGATTTTAACTATTATAATCTTTTGCCGCATACCTATTTGCCACATACCCCGGCAATAGCCGTTGCCGATGCCAATAAGGACGGTTTGGATGATATTTATGTGGGAGGTATAGCGGGTGACGAGAAGTATATTTTAGCGGGAAACAAAAGCGGAGGCTTTACCAAGATCCATGTAGAGGGTTTTGATCAGTTTAAAGATCACGGCGATACGCAAGCGGAGTGGGCAGATGTGAATAATGACGGATTGCCCGACCTCATCGTATTAAGTGCCAACCACCCGTTTATTCCACCGGGCAAACGTACACCGCCGCGTTTATATATCAACAAGGGGAATTTTAAATTCGAATACAAAGCGCTGCCTTTGGTAGACGAACTGGTATCTAAGATACTTATCTACGATTTTAACGGCGATGGTCTTAAAGATGTGTTTTTAGCCGGTAGTGTGTCTTTCCGTAATTATACTGCTCCGGCAACCTCGGTAATATTGCTTAATAAAGGCAGCGGAAATTTTAACATCGCGCCGAAAAACCAATTTAAGGCACTTACTGATATTCGCTTTATCACCAGTATTTCTGCTCCGGATATTGACCATAATGGTACACCTGATATATTGGTTACCGCCGAGTGGCAGCCCGTACAAATGTTTCTGAATAAGAATAATAAATTGGTTAAGTTTTCATCTGCGGTGTTGGATAGCGCAAAAGGTTGGTGGCAATCGGCTTTAATTGCTGATGTGGATAATGATGGCAAACCCGATCTGATCGCGGGTAACTGGGGCGAAAATAACAAGTACAATGTTACTCTCGACCAACCTGTTTATGCCTATAACGATGACCTGGATGCTGATAAAAAGAACGACCTGATTGTTTCCTATTTTTATAAGGGTAAATATTATCCCTTCCGCCCGAAGAATGATCTGGAACAGGAGTTGCCTTATATCAAAAAGAAATGGCTCACCTATAAAACAATGGCCGATAAAACTACTGAGGAAATATTTGAAGGCCAGCTTAATGAAAACGATAAGCTGACAGCTAACCAGTTCAATACTGTATTTATCAGTGATATATTGAATGCCAAAAAAAGCACGGCTTTGCCTTATTTATTTCAGCAGGCGCCTGTAATGTCTGTTTCAAAACTTGATGCGCCATCCGGCGATATATTGTTGAATGGTAACTTTTGGGGTGTGGTGCCTTACGAGGGTAAATACGATGCCATGGGGTTAGTAACCACCCGGTACGATGCTAAAACTAAAAGTTTTTCAAATCCGGAGTATTGGGTAAACCCGCTGTTGAATTTTGAGGAGATCAGTAATTTGCAAACCTGTAAAACCGCTAAGGGTCTGGTTTATGTTATGGCTACCTACGAAGGGAAATTGGTATTGGTAACTAAAAAATAGGGTAGTACACTTTGGTGATCCATTTGGTGGTATCCGGCTGAGTTAACCTGTTGGTTACCATTAATTCAAAAGGCATTGCGGGCGATACCAGCCCGTGATCCTTCAAATAGTTTTTCATCTGCACAAATGCATTATCAATGGTTTTTCTGCCACCTTTAACTTCTGTCTCCAATATATTACCGCCGGCAACCATTTTGTTGATCACCATGCCTGGTGCTGGTTTTATTGGTCCTGCAACCGGGATGGCTACCATGGTGTGGTACTCATTTTCATCGGTTTGATTTATATTTAGCATAGGCTGGTTGGTCTCCTTGCCGTTTTCATTCTTTATGTGGTTACGTAACTCATCAACCATGTTGTATATGGTTTTAGTAGTTGGGTAGGTGGTGGTAGTAACATGGGTAGCTATCATTACAGAATCTTTTACCTTTTGCAGCCTAACTTTAATGCCGTAAACATTGGTATCCGTTTGCATGAATTGTTTAAAACCGTCCATTATATCCGCTACATCATGCTGGATATCTTTTATCCGTACAAATTCCGCTATCCGTTCAAACGGATTAAGGCTGCTTTGTTTTCCGGCTTCCCAGGTTACGGTGGTCATGCCGTCGTCGGTAGCCAGATAAGTAATGCGGCTATCCAATTCAATTTTTTCACTTTTTATCAGTACAGCTATGTCGCTGTTGGTGTTTTGCTGAAGCGTATAATTTACCCCGTTAAAAGTATAGGAGTTAACGTCGCCATTTTTGTGTGCGCCGGGCCACCAGCGGGGCCACTCTTTTTTCTTTATTAAAAAATTAAATACATTTTGATCGGTAGCATAAATAGGGGTAGTGCTAACCATTCGAATGTTTTGCGGAACAATAAAGTAGATGCTTATAAAGGCGAGTAATAACAATATCAGTACAAAAATAGCGGGCCGCTTCATATAATTAAAAAAAGGTAAATGCCTGTAAAACAAAAAAAGGCCGATCGGTTTACGACCGCTAAATTAAGTATTTCAAAACGGTAAAATCAAACGTTGTTTTACGATGATATTAGCAGGAAAATTATCTATATTTAGCGTAAAACCAAACAAACCAATATAACATATTGCACGGTACCGCTATTTCGTTTTTACACTTACAGCACATTTACTGCTGGCCCGCTTAGCGTATTGGATACAAACTAATACAACAACAAAAACCGATAGTAACACCGTTCTAAACCAACTGATAGATACTAACATATGAAGAGAATACGATATACGGCGCTGTTTTTAATTTTTGCAGCCAATAACCTGATCGCTCAAAAAATAAGTCCGTGGATCATAAAGGCAGACCATATTGACCCCGCAAATTATTACGGGATAACCGTAGCCAATGGCATGATAGGTATCGTATCGTCTCCGGAACCTTTTAAGGTTAAAAATGTGGTGCTGGCCGGTGCGTATGATTTGTATGGCAGGGGCAGGGTAAGCAATTTCCTGAACAGTTTTAATCTGCTGAATATGTACCTGGAGATCGACGGACGACGTATTGGCGCCGGGGACATCAGCAATTTTAAGCAGGAGCTGGATATGCAGCACGCGGCATTTACCACCAGTTTTGATTACGGCGATAAAGCCACTATTAAATACACCTATTACTCGTTACGACAACTGCCCTTTACCGTTTTAAGTGATGTATCGGTAACCGCAAAAAAGGCTATTAATATTACTGCTGCCAGCGTTATGGAAGCGCCGGATGCCTTAAAGGATGTACAAAATTATTATAATGAGATAGACAGGCCTCATGTAACCATCAGATTGTTAACCAGTTCGGCCAAAAGTCCTACCGGGAAATTACAGCTTTGCGCGTCCACCTCGTTTTTGTTTAACGAACCGCACGGGCAGGAGCCCAGGGTGATCCATGAGATGTGGGATAACAATATGCACCTCATGAAATTCAGCCATGCCATTGCCGCAGGGCAAACCTATTCCTACGGCGTTGCGGGTTCATCCATTACTTCGGCACACCATGCCGACCCGTTGAACGAGGCGGAGCGCCTGACCATTTTCGCGTTGCTCGAGGGTAAGGACAGATTGATCCAGTTTCATAACAAGGCCTGGGATGAACTTTGGAAAAGCGATATACAAATTGGCGGCGATGAGCAGGCACAGCAGGATGTACACAGCATGCTGTATCATTTATACTCCTTTTCGAGGGCGGGTACCGCGTATTCCCCTTCGCCGATGGGGCTTTCGGGTTTAGGGTATAACGGTCACGTTTTTTGGGATACCGATATCTGGATGTTCCCGGCTATGCTGGTATTGCACCCCGAGATCGCCAGATCCATGATCGAGTATCGTTATGAAAGATTGGATGCAGCCCGTAAAAACGCGTTTTCGCACGGGTATAAGGGAGCGATGTTTCCGTGGGAGAGTGCGGACAGCGGGGTAGAAGAAACTCCGGTATGGGCACTGAGCGGGCCGTTTGAGCATCATATTAGTGCGGACGTTGCCCTTGCCGCCTGGAAATACTATTGCGTTACACAGGATAAAGACTGGCTGCGCGAAAAGGGGTGGCCTATTCTATCTGCCACTGCCGATTTCTGGGCAAGCCGGGTTGAGCGTAACGGCCCGGGGCATTTTGATATTAAAAACGTAGTAGCCGCCGATGAGTGGGCCGAAAACATTGATAATAATGCCTTTACCAACGCCGCCGCGAAAGCTAATTTGATGAACGCCACCGCCGCAGCAAATATATTAGGATTAAAACCTGATAGCGACTGGGCGGTTGTAGCGCAAAATATCCCTATTTTAAAAATGGCTAACGGGGTAACCAGCGAATTTGCCAGCTATAAGGGCGAGGGAATAAAGCAGGCTGATGTGAACCTGCTGGCCTATCCGCTTAATACCATCACCGACCCCGCGCAGATCAGGAAAGACCTGGAATATTATGAGACCCGTGTGCCGAATGAGGGCACCCCGGCCATGACACAGGCGGTATTTGCCCTGCTATACGCCCGCCTGGGCGATGGTAAAAAGGCCTATCATTTTTTCAAGGATGCCTACGAGCCCAACCTTAACCCGCCTTTCAGGGTGATTGCCGAAACCAAGGGCGGTACCAACCCTTACTTTGCTACGGGAGCGGGGGGGATTATACAAAGTATGCTGATGGGCTTTGGCGGACTGGATATTACGCCAAACGGAATAGTGCAGCTAAAAAGCGCGCTGCCCCCTAACTGGACATCGCTGAAGATTACCGGTGTGGGTGTAAATAAGGAAACCTATACCGTAAAGTGAGCGAACATATTGCGCGGCTATGCAAAAAGCAGGAGTGCAGCTTACACGGTTTCCCGAAAAATGAGATACGGTTAGGCCGGTAAAATTACAGCCTTATAATTGTTTTTGTTCGGGTGTTCCGCGTGTGTGTATACAAAAAACGGAACAAGCGGAACACGCTGATAATTAGATACTTAACATTTTATATTTTTTAGATTTTTCGTCCCTGAACTTTAAATAAACATGCTATATGCTTGATGTTTAATTAATTAAAATATTTTAAAAAGTGTTCCGCTTTTTGGGAAACGGAACAGGGGAAAGAAACTCAGGGCCACATTTCATAAGGATGTTTGCGGAAAGGGAAACCTACCTGTCATTTCGAACGATAGAGAGAAAACTTAAACGCAATTATTTATCGTATAAGATATTTCGCTACCGCTCAATATGACAAGTGGTTTTACTTGATTGATTTTAAAGTTCCCCTCGGGAGGGGGCACATTGGTTGGTGTAGTGGTAGGGTGGGATCGCTCGCTTTATTAACACACCCCCAACCCCTCTCAAGAGGGGAACGTGTTTTTATAACTCCTCTTTTTTAACATCAACTTAACACAGGTATTGCACAGGGTTTTTGTTTTAGCCGTAAATTGCGGCTTTATAAAAGCAGGGCATAGGCATAAGACTGCTTAGCTTCGTTTAACCCATTTTATTATTTCGAACCAGATCACGGAAGAAATTCCTGCTCCTGCACTTATCGCGAGCTGTATTAATGAAGGGGATTGAAATTCAAAAAAGTGAGCTATTGGTTTAACGTACAGCAATACGGCAGATAATAAGATGGTGAACCATATAACAAACCACAGCAGCTTATTTTTGTACCGGAGGGTGACTAACACGGAATAATAAAAAGACCGGTTTACCAGCGTTAAAAATATATTAGCCGCAAGCAGGCAGCTGAACACCATGGAACGGGTGAGTTGCTCGCCGAGGCCGGCGCCAACCGCATATTTGTAAATAAGCATGGTAGCGGCAGTAATTGCCAACCCCTGTATCACGCTTGTGGCCAACTCGTTCCAGTTAAAAAAGGTTGTGCTTAAAGGGCGTGGTGGCCTTAACATGGTGTTTTTTTCCATGGGTTCGTTTTCGTAAACGATGGAGCAGGTTGGCCCCATGATAAGCTCCAGGAAAATAATATGGACCGGCGAAAAAATATTCGGATAAACCCAGTTCAATGCTAAGGGAATAAATACGGTAAGTATAATGGGAATATGAATGGAGATGATATACTGGATCGCTTTTTTAAGGTTGGCATAAATACGCCTGCCCATGGCAATGGCATCAACCATTTTTGACAGATCATCCTCCAACAGGATGAGCGTGGCCGCCTCTTTAGCTATTTCGGTTCCTTTACGGCCCATGGCAATACCAATGTGCGCTGCTTTAAGCGCGGGGCCGTCATTAACGCCGTCGCCCGTCATGGCAACAATCTCGCCAACGCTTTTTAAAGCGTTGATGATCTTTAATTTCGCATCGGGGAACATGCGGCTAAAGATGTTTGTTTTCTCCACTTCCGCACGGAACCCGCTTTCCGGCTGCATTAGTAATTCATCACCGCCAATGCATTGGTCTGCGCCGCGAAAGTTGATCTCCCGGGCTATGGCTTGTGTGGTAAGTGCATTATCACCCGTCAGTATCTTTACTACTATGCCCGCCCGGTAAAAAGCTTTGAGCACGGAGGCGATATTCTTCTTCGGCGGATCATAGAAGGCAACCAGTCCGCTGAATACGAACTTCATTTCCTGCTGATTAACCGGGAAATGGTTGCCCTTAAAAAGCGTTTCGCCTACACCTAATACCCGGTAGCCCCCGGCCGAAAATTCTCGTATGGCCGCCTTAATGATCTCTTTTTCTTCTGCATTCAGATCAGATACAGCCAACAGCGCCTCCGGCGCACCTTTAGCGGCTACGATGCGGGTACCGTTATTATTTTCAAAAACGTGGGTCATCATCGGTGGTTTTCCGCTTAGGGGGTATTCATGTACCATGTGGTAATCTTCGCGTTCATCAACGGTAAAATTTTTCTGATAGCTTTCGTGTAAAGCCACCTCCATCGGATCGAAAGGAATCGGTTCACTGGCCCACATAGCGGTCCTTATCAACGCCCTGGCCGGATCATCAAGCGTGCCTCCGGCATCATAAAAACTTCCGGATAATGATACGTAAAGCTTTGTCAGGCTCATTCTGTTCTCGGTAAGTGTGCCAGTTTTATCGGTACAGATCACCGAAGCGGAACCCAATGTTTCTACAGTTTTTATCTGTTTTACCACCACGCCCATTTGCATTAACCGCCAGGCACCCAGCGCCATAAACGTAGTAAACGCGACGGGGATTTCCTCGGGCAGGATACTCATGGCCAGGGTGAGCGCTTTAGTAAGGCTGTCTAATAAATTGAGGGAATGCAGGTAATTGATCAACCAAACGATAACGAATACTATACCCCCGGCAATCACCATTTTTTTGACGAAATTATTGATTTGCAATTCCAACGGCGTTTTTTCGGTTCCGATGTTTTCCAGGCTTCTGCCTATCTGCCCTAAGCGGGTTTGGTCGCCAATGGCAGTAACCGTAGCAATAGCGAGCCCGCTTATTATCGTTGTACCCTGAAAGATCTGGTGATCGATTGAAGCAGGATCTTTGAAAACCGGAAGCGATTCACCGGTAAGCACGCTTTCGTTGACGGAGAAATCATTTGAGTGTACAATGGTGCCATCGGCCATTACTGAAGTGCCCTCTTCGATAATAAGGCTGTCGCCTACCACAAGATCTTCACTATTGATGGCTATGGCTGTCCCATTACGGATAACTTTGCATTTTGGCTGTGTAAAGTTTTTTAATTTACCAATAGTCTTTTTGCTGCGGGAGTTTTGGAAAAGAGAGATACCTGCTACAAAAATGATAGCTGTTGTTAAAAATAGCGCGTCGCCGTTTTTTCCGCTGAGCAAATAAACGCCAGCGGTTACCAGCAATAAAACAACCATCGGCTCACGGGCCAGGTCTATTAGCGCATCGCGTAAATTGCTGCTTTTTTTCGGTGATATACTATTAGATCCGTACTTTGCTCTTGCGGCGGTAACCTCTTGTTCGCTAAGGCCAGGGATATGGAAATTATTTTCCGCCATAGAGTTTGGATAAGGTGTTTTTATGTAAATAAAGCGGACCCGGTGTTTGCAGTTCTATAATGTGGTTCTGCAATGTTCTTAAACCATGGTGGCAATACCTAAACAGGAGTAATGCTAACCATCGCTGATTATAAAATTACAGCGTTGCATGCGTAACGGCAAAGGTCGTGATCATTTTTTTTAATGATCCGGATCATTAAGTGGAGGATAGCGGCCATTGATCTATACTTTCTCTCTTTTTAACATCAACTTAATACAGGTATTGCACAGGGTTTTTGTTTTAACTGTAAATTGCGGCTTTATAAAAGCAGGCACGGAGCCACGTGGAGGCCTGCATGCTGCAAATACCTGATTCAAAAATGGAAAGACGATCCGCACTGAAGAACATAGGGGGCCTGTTTTTGGTCCCTGCCTTTGCCGGGCAAACTTTACAGGCAGCTAAGAAGCCTGTTTTACGGGTAGGGCATTTAACGGATATCCACCTTAAGGATGAATTTAGCGCCCCGGCACGGTTTACCAGTTGTTTGCAGCACATGCAGCAGCAAAGCCCCCGTGTTGATTTTATACTGAACGGCGGCGATGTGGTGTTTGATATGAATAAGGAGAACCTGGGCACCATCAGCAAACAATGGCAGTTGTATAATTCGGTAATGCAGGCGCAGTGCAGCCTGCCGGTAAAATATTGCCTGGGCAACCACGATATTTGGTGGAACGAGAACGACCGGGGCGAGGCGTTATACGGCAAGGAGTTTGCCATGAATCAGCTGGGCTTGCAGTCGCCTTATTACAGTTTTATACAAAACGGCTGGAAGTTTATTTTGCTGGACAGCGTGCACCTGGATATTGACGGTACGTGGTACATCGGTAAACTGGGCGAGGCGCAGTTCAGCTGGCTGGAAAACGAACTGAACAATACGGACAAGGATATGCCCGTGCTGGTGTTGTCGCACATTCCCATACTTACGGCTGCCAACCTTATTGAGGATGATATTGTGAACAAATGGGTGATGCTGGGCGGCGATATGCATACCGATACCGCTAAGATCATCAGCCTGTTTTATAAGCACCCCAACGTAAAGCTGTGCCTTAGCGGCCATATCCACCTGCGCGAAAAACTCATCTACAACAACGTAGCCTACATTTGCAACGGCGCGGTAAGCGGCGCCTGGTGGGAAGGTAACCGCCGCGAAACGGCACCGGGCTACGGCATCATCGACCTGTATGCCGATGGCAGCTTTAGCGAGGTATATATGAATTATTGAGGAAGTCGGGAAGACGGGAAGTCCGAAAGACCGAAAGTCAGGGAAGTCCAGAAGATGGAAATGATTTTATCTCTCTAATCAGTATATTTTAATTGAACTTCCATCTTCTTCGTTTTTGAAGCGGAGCCGTTTGCTTACAAAAAAGTTTATATTTGCTTGGGGCGACTGTATGGGGCTAAATAAACCGGCACCAAACTACTGCAATACAGCATACCCATGAATTATTAATACGGGTGTATGCGGACCAACACTAAATGAGGACCCTTAAAATTTTAGTACTGATGTTGCTGGCGGGGTTTAAGTGCTTCGCGCAGCTCAACGCGCCTAATATTGGTTTTGAGGACGGTACTTTTGACCATTGGTTATGCTCCACAGGTAAAATTGATACGGCGGGTAATATTGTGGTATTCCCGGGTGTGCCTGTCCCTACCATGTATACCGTGCTTGGCCCGGGGGATGCCCGTTTAGTAGATTATTACGGAAATTTTCCGGTATTAACACCCAATGGCAGTAAGCACTCCATCCGGCTGGGGAATATTGCTCATGGCAATACAGTTCAGCGTATCTCCTACACGCTTGATGTCCCGGCGGCGGCTACAAACAGCATTATTTTTAATTACGCGGTGATTTTAGAAAACCCCGGTCATTTACCTTATCAGCAACCTAAGTTTACCTTCCGCGTTTTTGACGTTACGGATAATACCTACCTGGATTGTCCCGCGTTTGACTTTAACACCTCTAATGAGTTGCCGGGGTTTAAGGTTAAAGATGACTCCGTTTTTTATAAAGACTGGTCTACCGCCACGGTTGATCTTAAAAATTACCGGGGTAAAACCGTGCGGTTGGAGTTTACGGTGAACCACTGTCCGTTCGGGCAGCACTTTGGTTATGTTTACCTGGATGTTGACGAGAGTGTCGACTCCTCTATTAATGGCAACGCGTATTGCAACGGGCAAAATACGGTTACGCTTAGCGCTCCGGCTGGGTTTGCGTCATACACCTGGTATGGCGATGATATGGCGGTACCTATAGATACGGGCCAAAATTTGCATATTACACCCGCCCCGCCGGATGGCGCAAAATATGCGGTGCGTATAACACCTTACAACGGGCTGGGCTGTATTGATACGCTGTACACCATAGTAAATAAAATAGATAACGGGTTTAAGCTGAATGTAGCAGATACATTAAGGGCCTGCCCCGGCTCGGCTGTCGATCTCACCGCACCCGCTGTTACTGCCGGCAGCAGCGCCGGAATGAAGCTGAGTTATTATACCGATTCGCTGGCAGCACATTACCTCGCCTATCCCGACAAGGTGTACACCCCCGGCGCGTACTACATTAAGGGAACAAATGCGGAGGGTTGCACCAACATAGTAAAGGTACAGGTAGATATAGCGTTGCCTGTAATTACGGTTACCGATCCGCCGGAGGTTACCTACCCGGAAACGGTGGACCTGTCGAAAACTTTTACCCCGCAGCCCGGAATTACCTATCGCTATTACAAAAACGCCGAAGCCACATCGCCTGTGGAGGATTACACCGCCGTAGTTAGAGGCGGTACGTATTATATTGAAGGCACCACCGCTGCCGGATGCAGTGTTATTGCAGCTGTGAATGTTAAAGTGAACGTGCCGCCATTTACCATAAATGCCCCAAATGTTTTTACACCCAATAATGACGGTATAAATGACAACTTTATGGTAGGCTTAAAGGGATATTTAAGTTTTATAAGCCTGAAAATATACAACCGTTACGGCATGCTGGTGTACACTGCCAAAACATCTGCGGAATTTTGGGATGGACGGTTTAATGGGCGGCAATTGCCTGCGGGTACTTATTACTGGGTGTTTGAAGGGGTTGACGAATATTACGACAAAAAGGTAACCAGGGCTGCATCCATCACCTTATTAAGGTAGGCAACTATTAAATTATTAATGTAAATAGTTAAATTTATAGCATTAAAGGTTGAAAAGCTAAACATCATTATGAAGGTAACGGCGGTTGTTGTTGGCTATCTTATTTTTGTATTAAGCGCTGTGGCATTGTTCAGGTTTACCGGGCAAAAGCCGCATGCTCCGGCTTCGGTTGGTTTCCAGGTGGTCACAGCCGTGTACGGTATATTTTTCTCGGTGTTAAGCGGGTTTGTGTTGCAGCTTATTGCCCGGTCGGGCACCATAGGGCTAAATGTTGTGCTTGCTATGGTGATAGCGGTTTTCGCGGCGTTCTCCATGTTCAAATCCGATGGCAGCACTTGGACACAGTGGCAGGCCATTGTGTTATTTGCACCATCGTCGGTTTTAGGTGGATATGTTTATTTGAACCGGAAAAAGAAAAGTTGAGATACTTTAAATTATTTTTAACCTAATCGCTGCTCTAACTGGAACACATTGCCTTCCGGGTCCTCGCCATCGCAGAACAAAGAGTTTATTCCCTCAAAAGATTTAACCTCACGCATTTGCGCGCCATTACTTAGCAGGTTGTTTCTCACTTGTTCCAGCGCATCGGTTAAAAACACCAGTTTGGTATTGTTTTCGGTTCCGGTTTCATATGCGTTTCCGGCTTTGTGCAGGGCTATTTCCAGGCTCCCGGCGTTTAAAACCACCCATTCGCCCTTTATCTCTTCAGTCACGGCCAGTCCGAAATTAGCGGTGTAAAAGGAGGTGAGCTTATCTACATTGTGCACGAACAAAATAATTCTACTCAGGATTAATGTTGTTGAAGCTTGCATTTATTTAGTTGCTGAATGTTTAAAGGTAGTATTTAAGATGTGTTTACATATGAATGTAGCAAGTTTGATACTTGTTGCAGAATGCTGGAAATTTAATAGTTATTGTTTAATATAAACGCGGATCCTCATAGGTTTTAACTATTGAAGTATAGAATTAATCGATTGTGATTATTTGATGTAATGTCCTAAATTTAGATTTTACAATAATAAACCGAGAAAATGGAAAACGAATCGAATGATATCAGCAAATGCCCGTTTCACAACGGCGCCATGAAAAATAATGTTGGCGGCGGCGGTACCCGTAACCGCGACTGGTGGCCTAATCAGTTAAAGCTTAGCATACTTCGGCAGAACCATCCATCCTCAAACCCGATGGATAAGGACTTTAATTATGCCGAAGCTTTTAAAAGTCTTGATCTGGCAGCTGTAAAAGCAGACCTGCATGCTTTAATGACCGACTCGCAGGACTGGTGGCCTGCCGATTTTGGTCATTACGGTGGTTTATTTATCCGCATGGCCTGGCACAGCGCAGGTACTTACCGCGTAACCGATGGTCGTGGCGGCGGCGGCGCAGGTTTACAGCGTTTTGCCCCGTTAAATAGCTGGCCTGATAACGTAAGTTTGGATAAGGCGCGCAGGTTACTTTGGCCTGTCAAACAAAAATATGGCCGCAATATTTCATGGGCCGATCTGATGATCCTGACTGGAAACGTAGCGCTGGAGTCCATGGGTTTTAAAACCTTTGGCTTTGCGGGCGGACGTGAGGATGTATGGGAACCGGATGAATCAGTATACTGGGGTGCTGAAAGAACATGGTTAGGCGGTGATATCCGTTATGCGCATGGTTCCGATGGTGTTGTAGAAGGGCACGGCGTGCTGGTATCTGACGACGATGCCGATGGTGACGTTCACTCCCGTAATTTGGAGAAACCTCTTGCTGCCGTGCAGATGGGGCTGATATATGTGAACCCGGAAGGGCCCGATGGAAACCCCGACCCGATCATGGCCGCTAAGGATATCCGCGATACCTTTGGCCGTATGGCCATGAATGATGAAGAAACCGTTGCCCTGATAGCCGGTGGTCACAGTTTTGGTAAAACCCACGGTGCCGCTACTGCGGATCACGTAGGTAAGGAACCCGAAGCTGCCGGGATTGAACAGCAGGGTTTTGGCTGGAGTAACAGCTATGGCTCTGGTAAAGGCGGCGATACTATTACCAGCGGACTGGAAGTAACCTGGACAAAAACGCCTACCCAATGGAGCAATAACTTTTTTGAGAATCTGTTCGGTTTTGAATGGGAACTAACCAAAAGCCCTGGAGGCGCTCACCAATGGGTAGCCAAAAATGCCGAAGAATTTATTCCTGATGCGTTTGATGCTAATAAGAAACGCAGGCCAACCATGCTTACTACCGATCTTGCCTTAAGGTTTGATCCGGCGTACGAGAAAATATCAAGGAAGTTTTTAGAAGATCACGAAGCGTTTTCGGATGCGTTTGCACGTGCCTGGTATAAATTAACCCACCGCGATATGGGGCCGGTGGCCCGTTATCTTGGACCGGAAGTGCCGCAGGAAGAATTGCTTTGGCAGGATCCTATCCCGGCGGTTGATCATCCATTAGTTGATGATAATGATATTACAGGCTTAAAAGCGAAAGTACTGCAATCAGGTTTAAGTGTAGCTGAGTTGGTTTCTACTGCATGGGCATCGGCCTCTACCTTCCGCGGATCCGATAAACGTGGCGGCGCCAATGGTGCACGCGTTCGCCTGGCCCCGCAAAGATATTGGCGGGTGAATAATCCCGTACAACTACAAAAGACTTTAGGGGTATTGGAAGGCATCCAAACGGAATTTAACTCCGCCCGGGCAGACGGTAAAAAGATATCACTTGCAGATCTGATCGTACTGGCGGGTTGCGCGGCGGTTGAAAAAGCTGCTAATGACGCCCGCCATAGCATCACGGTACCTTTTACCCCCGGCCGTATGGATGCCTCACAGGAAAAAACCGATGTGGAATCATTTGGTTACCTGGAGCCCCTTGCAGATGGTTTCCGTAATTACCGCAAATCAAAAATGCAGGTATCTACCGAAGAATTGCTGATAGATAAGGCGCAATTACTTACACTTACCGCACCGGAATTAACTGTGCTGGTAGGGGGCATGCGGGCACTGGATACCAACTTTGACGGTTCCAAACACGGTGTTTTCACTTCGCGGCCCGGCTTGCTCACCAATGATTTTTTTGTGAATCTGCTGGATATGAATACAGCATGGAAGGCTTTAGGTGAGGACAGGGAAATTTATGAAGGCAGCGACCGTGCTACAGGACAGGTGAAATGGACCGGTACCCGTGCCGACCTGGTGTTTGGCTCAAATTCAGAATTAAGAGCCATAGCCGAGGTTTACGCGAGCGCGGATGGAGGTGATAAATTTGTGAAAGATTTTGTTGCCGCCTGGGATAAAGTAATGAATTTAGATAAGTTCGACTAAGCCCGTACAATAGCTATAAAATAAAAAGTCCCCTGAGCATTTCGCCGGGGGATTTTTTATTTATTGTTATATCGAGTAGCAGCAAAACTTACTCAACGCTCTATCCGCACAGTTTGCATGGCAGTGAGTTCTATGGTGATGTTTACCGAGCGCCCACCTTTTGGCCTTGTACGATGCGGTATGTTTTTAGGCACGGTGATCATTTGTCCCGGCTGTAATTCCAGTGTTTGCCCGTCGGTATCCAGCAATAAAGTGCCTTCTACCACCAGGAAGGTTTCGTCAGAGTTTGGGTGATAGTGCCAGTAAAAATCTTCCGTCATCACGCCCATCCTTACTACGTGATCGTTCACTTCGGATAAAGCAAAATTAGCATAATGTTCGGTTACATGTGCGGCACGTGTGCCGAGGTCAATAATGTCATTGGAAGAAAGGCTCATAGGAATAATATATGTTGGTGAACACTTACTGCTACTTGTTGTTTAAATATTAGAGTCGGCTTAATTGCCGTATCATAAATACCAAATAAGTATTAAACCACCAATAAAATGAAATTAAAAATTAGTGTAGTAATAATGATGCTTGCGTTAGGTTTTTTTTCCTGCAAGAGTAAAACCTCCGGATCTGCATAAACACAGGATGATACCACAGGAACAACAATTGCGGAAACATCAGCTGACACCGTTTCAACCGACACTGCCGCCATAATTAGGCCCGACATGATGGCAAAGCTGCAAGGCAAATGGAAAGAAACGGAATATCCCTTTCGCTGGGTAGAATTTAAAGATTCTACTGTTAAATTCACTGAAGAGGGTGTAGCAAAAAAGCCGGAATTCGAAAAATTCAAACTATCCGCAAAATGCCCTTTTGATGTGAACAATATAAAGGAGCTGAAGCCGGGAGATGTTTTTATTGTGATGGACAGAAACCAAACTTGTCAGAAAATAGACGTTAGTGATGATACGCTAACTTTTAGCGGTTTTAGTACGAATACGAATAAAGATTATGCTATAGTGTATAAAAAGGTAAGCCAATAAGCAGTTGCCGGATTTATCTGTTTTACTCCCCTGCGGTTTAAATTTTATGCTGAGATATGTTGATATTGCCAGAATATTAAATAGCTTCATCAATTGTTTATTTTTGAAGTAAAAAATTACTTGCTATGAAGCCGTTCCTGATACTATTATTTTGGCTAACCTTTACAGGCGTAATACCCTGTATAGCCCAAAAAAAGGACACCCTTAATGCCCAACAGGATTCAGTTTTGCATGCGCAGCTTAATGATCAGTTTAATCTGGTACAACGCCTCTCTGCAGAGCGCCTGGCCGATTCATTAAAAAAAGTAGAGTTAGAAAAACAGGTTGCCGGACTTACCAGTACCGACAGACTGCAGAAGGAAGCACTGATCAAAGAACTGGCTGCAATTAAGGATCGCGACTCCATACGCAGGGTACGCCAGCAGCAACAGGTAGATTCCCTGCGCCATTTTGTTAAGGGATATCCGGTGGTTCCTTTTCTTGATACCCTGTTTTACGTTTATACCCGGCAGGGGAGTTTCCTTCCGAAGGACAGGGCTGTTGCGGTAAGCAAAAGGATACATAATTTGGGCGGCACGTATGATTTTAAAGCAGATTCTGTAAAACTGGTCCCCGCTGATCAGTCAATCGATTTGTTTTATAAGGATGTTTTATTGCTTTCCGTTTCTGAACAGGATGCACTTTGGGCAGGCACCAGCCGCGATAGTCTTGCTGCAAAATATAAACGGCAAATTGTTAACGCTGTTACTGTTTATCAAAAGGAAACTAACTGGCAAACATTACTAAAACAGGGTTTACTGGCACTGCTGGTTATTGCGGTGGTTTGGCTGCTTATATACGGAATTAACCGTTTGTTTAAATTGATAGTTATACGTACTTCTACCGAGGAAGCCTGGTACAGCAGGGGTATACGTATCAAAAATTATGAATTACTGAACGCTGCAAGACAGGTACAGGTATTGCATGGTTTGTTTACCGTTATAAAATGGCTGGTGATAATACTGGTTATTTACCTGGCACTGCCGGTACTGTTCGGGATATTCCCTTTTACCCGGGATATTTCCAATCTGTTGCTTGGCTATATCATGAGCCCTTTAAAAAAGATCGCTTTAGCAGTTTGGCACTACATCCCTAACCTGATCACCATTCTTATAGTGGTGGTTATTTTCCGGTACGTACTCAAATTTATCCGTTTTATAAAAAACGAGATCAGCAGTAACCGGCTTACCATACCCGGCTTTTACGCGGATTGGGCGAATCCTACTTATCAGATAGTTAGGGTGCTGATACTGGCATTTATGCTGGTAGTGATCTTCCCTTACATGCCGGGGTCAAATTCCGGGATATTTAAAGGTGTATCGGTATTTATAGGGGTGTTGTTCACTTTTGGCTCGGCAGGTGCGCTGGGTAATGTGGTAGCGGGGCTGGTACTTACCTATATGCGTGCCTTTAAGATCGGTGACCGGGTAAAGATAGGTGAGGTTACAGGCGATATTATAGGAAAATCGTTACTGGTAACCCGCATACGCACCATTCAGAATGAGGTGATCTCGATCCCTAACTCCAACGTGATGAATAACCATACTTTAAATTACAGCAGCGAGGCGCCGCTGAACGGTTTAATAGTACACACAACGGTTACCATAGGCTACGATGTACCCTGGCGACAGGTACACCAATTGCTGATTGACGCGGCACTGGCAACAGATATGGTTGAAAAAACACCAGAAC
Source organism: Mucilaginibacter segetis (assembly GCF_016522075.1). Taxonomy (GTDB): domain Bacteria; phylum Bacteroidota; class Bacteroidia; order Sphingobacteriales; family Sphingobacteriaceae; genus Mucilaginibacter; species Mucilaginibacter segetis. The sequence continues at coordinate 813,578 of NZ_JAEHFW010000001.1, forward strand.
CTTATGTGCTGCAAACCAGTTTGGATGATTATTATGTAAGCTATCGTATTAACGCCTTTACCAAGGAACCGAACAGGCAGGCAAAGATCTATTCGTCGCTGCATGCCAATATTCAGGATAAATTCAATGAAGCAGGTGTAGAGATCATGTCGCCTCATTACAAGGCACTCAGAGATGGTAATCCCACCACTATACCATCAGATTACCTGCCTGAAGATTATACGGCACCCGGTTTTAATATTAAAAACAAGGAATAACATGGAGCAGCAGCTAAAGGAATTTCTTTTTAACCCCACCATAGGCAAAATAGTAACCCTGCTTGTAGGAACGGCCATTATATGGGTAATAATTAAATCGCTCCAAAAAAACCTGTTTTCAAGGATCAAAAGCAACGAGAATAGCTATAAGGCAAAAAAGCTGAGCAATTTTATCGGCTACCTGTTAACACTGGTATTAATTACGGTGATCTATAGCGATAAGCTTGGCGGCCTTACCATTGCTTTAGGGGTGGCGGGGGCCGGTATAGCCTTTGCCCTGCAAGAGGTTATTGCATCCTTTGCGGGCTGGCTGATGATCATGTTTGGTGGTTTTTACAAAACCGGAGACCGGGTACAGTTGGGCGGTATTAAAGGAGATGTGATGGATATAGGCGTTTTGCGTACCACCATAATGGAAACCGGCCAGTGGGTAGAGGGCGATCTGTATAACGGCCGCATAGTACTCATAGCTAATAGTTTTGTGTTTAAAGAGCCGGTATTTAATTATTCCGGCGATTTTCCCTTTTTGTGGGATGAGATAAAGGTACACGTACAGTATGGCAGCGATTATGACCAAGTAAGATCGATTTTACTGGCCGCAGGCAATTCCGTAGCTGGTGACCTTACAGAGCTGCTTCAGGCCAAATGGAACCAACTGCAAAACAAATATCGCCTGGAAGAGGCACAAACCGCCCCCATGGTATCGCTCGTTGCAAGTGATAGCTGTGTGGACTTTACGCTGCGTTATGTAGTGAACTATAAAAAACGCCGGTTTACCAAAACAGCATTATTTACACAAATACTAAAAGCAGTTGATAACAGCGACGGTAAGGTCCGTTTTGCATCAGCAACATTTGAATTGGTAAGCGCGCCTGAATTACAGGTAAATCTTAATAAATAGTTAATGCCCCGAAAGGCATTCGCGCTTACCCTGATCTTGCAGTTCCTTAATCATCAGCATTAACTTCCGATAGCTGATCCGGAACATTGAGTGGCGTTTTGTTACGTAGGGTGAGCAGGAAAAATACGATCATCCCGATGAGGAACCCACCTGCCGAAAACCACAGTAATCTGCCGGATGGCTTAATGATAAATATAGCCCCCACAAATTGAATTAGTATAACAGCACATAAAAAATTAACGATATGCAAGCGTTTAGCCTTGCTTACTACCAGCGCGCCGAACGGTGCACCTAACATTACTACCGGAATGCATACCAGCCAGTAGTTATATACCACCGGGGCCACATCGGCAATAATAAATTGATGTAATAAAAAACCGATAATGGCATTAGAGGCCATTAACACTACAGAGGTAGGAGTGGCCACCTTTTCGGATAAATTATATTTCATGGTGATGAAGGCAAAGGTACAGATGTCTATACCGCTGCCAAATATGGCGCTCAGTATACCACCTATAAAACCAATGGCTATCAGTTCGGCCTGCTGGTAATGGCTCAGGTCGGGGAGCTGCTCGCATATATTACGGCGGCGATAGTAGTTAACTACAAATAAAGCGATGCCAAAGCTCAGCCAAAAAGATACGAACAGCATTTTAGCGTATGCAGGCGGTGTAAAAGGGGCTATGAAATAAGTGCTGAATATAATACCTGCCGTGGCGCCAATAAAAGCCAGTGTGAGGTAGGTTTTTTCGATACGGATCTTACGGGCAATTATCCATAAGGTAGCAGCCGTCATTCCGATACTTTGGATGGCCAGGCTAAAGTTACGGGCATCGGCAGGGTGAATTTTAAAAATGAGTGTCATTACCGGGAAGGCAACGGCGCCGCCACCCTCTGCGCTTCCACCGGCAACAAATGAACCGAATATCATGGTAATGCTCATAAAAAAATAATGATAGAATAGTTTCCAGCTATTGGTGACTATCATGTATATGGTCCAGGTAATATATACCGCAATTACAGGCATTGCGAAAATTTTTAAGGTTCTTGATCTCATATTTTTTTGTGCAACTTTTAGAGGTGCAGTTTTTAGGTTGATAGTTTACTTGATTTATCAGATGATGGTATAATACCAGCAAAATACGCGTGAAATGTTAATCTGTTAATTTTTTTCTTTTATTATCTCTACTGCCCGAAATTGTTCTTCAGTGATATCTTCCAGCTTGCGTTTTTGGGTTTCAACTCCGTATAAAGTTATTGCGATGGCAGCTAATATAAGGGGTATAGCACCAACTAAGGCAGTTACAGCGATTGACGGGGGAGCAATAGCCAAAACAACTACTGCAATTACCAATACCCCACCGAATTTGCTGAACCCAGCTATAAGGCCGCTTCCGCGCGAACGTACCCTTGTTGGATAAACTTCGGCGGCATAGGCAGATAGCACAGATATTACGGAACTGATTCCCCAAATAGGGATGATGAGTAAAATATAGAGCAATACACGATGGTGTATGATGGAGTTACCTGCGAATAAAAAGCCAAGCATTGATGCCGCCGTAAGTAATGTTAACAGTATAATGGTACGTTTACTGCTCCAAAAGCCATACATCCAGGCAATAACGAAGTTTAGCGGGAAACCAATAAGCGCCGCGTTTCGTAATAACTCAAACGAGCCGGCTTCTGAAAGGCCCATGTGCTGCAGGTTGGAGGGAATCCATAATTCAAACCCAAACTGTACAAAACCGCCCCCCAGTGCCAATAGCGCCATGGTGGCGGTAATTCCAAGAAACGGTGGCCGGAAAAGATGCCGGAACTTGTCTTTAATCTTTGGATCTGTAATTGTAGATGAGATGGTTTCCTTTACGGCAACCGCGCCAAAACGTTTCATTACGTCCTGCGCTTCCTTTAACCGCCCCTGATTTAGCAGATACCGGGGGGATTCGGGTATCCATCGGTTCAACAGGATAAGTATAAACCCTGTAGGAAAACCGATAAGCCAAAGTATACGCCATGAATAATGCGGAACCAGCCACGAAGCCAGGGAACTACTGATGATGTACGCTCCGGCTATATCGCCGCCCAAAAGTACCATGAGCCAGCCACGGTGCCTGGCCGGTATGCTTTCGGCCATAAGCGTAAACATAATGGGCAGCATACCGCCAACACCCCATCCCATAATAAGGCACATAACACAGTTCATCCAAAATGAAGGCATCGATCCGCATGAACTCGTTGCGATGAACGTAATTCCCGCCATAAGTATAGAGGCCTTTCTGCCTATTTTATCTCCCATCCATCCCCATAAAAAGGAACCTAAAACTGTGCCTGTAATACCTGACAGCGGCAGCAACGCAACGGGGATGCTGGCATGAGGGTTAACAGGCGACCGCAAGCCGTATTCCCTTGCAACTCCCGGCACTACAAAGGAAAGAATGGTAGGTTTCATCACATCAAGTGTAATAGCTATGGCCATTACAATTAATAATCCAACATGAGTAAGGTTAAGTGGTACATCATCCAGCGCGCGCACTTTAAGATCGTACCCGGTATGTTCTTTTTGGGTAGATGAAGGCACGAGGCTGTAGAGGGTTATAAATAGCCCCACAACCACCAAAAGCATACCCAAATTCATGGTGGTACTCATTTTCATGCCTACGAGCCTGTAACCCATGTCAGCAGCATTTATATACATGGGTAATTGCAGGGCTACCCCAACGGCAACTGCGGTAAAACCTATCCAGAAAGCGCCCTTACTTCTGAATATCATATTGTTATTGTTAAATATATTGCTAATGAATTCCATTATTTGTTTTTAGTTTTTCCTATAATTTGATAAGTAGCGTTTATTTATGAATAAAACATCAGGTTATACCTGACCAAAAGTTATCTTATATACCGGTACACCCACGCCTTATACTAAGGTATATCCAAAGAATAAAGCTGAGCGCATTTTCGCTTGTTTGCCCCGTTAATTATAGGCATCAGGGTAAAGCCAAAATAGGTATAGTCGGAAAATAGTGGGTTACAGATAAAGCATCAGCAACCGGCCTGCGGCGGCTGTTCGGGGATGTCGTTGTTCCTGAAGATTTGGTCATCATCGGTATGCCTCATCTTCAAAGGCGTATAAGAGTAATGTAGAGTGAACTCGTATGAAGATACGTCCAGCTTAAAATAACTCAGCATGCTCAATTTATTAAATGGAACACGCTGTTTTGACTGCACAGGCGGATGTTCCATATTCTCCGCATGTATGATATTCCTGCCGGATAATTTGGTGGTTTTGTAATTGGGTACGCATAACAGGTAAATGGCGTTATGTGTCATTTTCATACCCACGTAATTGTATGCGGCATCCGCAAAACGCACCTCGCCGGATAGCATCTCATAACCAGCCCAATCACTTACCCCCGGCATACTAACCGGAAGTCGTACTTCTGTCAGATCGTTGGCCTTGTATAAACCTTTACTGGTTTGGTGATTAAAAAACCTGTCGGACTTGTAAACCAGGTACTGATGCACGGCGATATCGCCCACCATATTTAGCAGGAACGCTCCCAGCAGGAACAACGCGATCAGTTTTTTAGGTTTACGATAGGTGAGCACGCTATAAAGTTCAATTATTGAAGTGACATTTCAAAGCCTCATTAACAGATTATTTTCGGAACCCTGAAAAATACAATATATTTGGCTGTAAACCGGTCTCCGCAATAATTGTGTCTTTAACCGGTGACCTTTTGAGCATATAAACATAATTAGACATTAAAAATGGACAATAATACAAAGCCCGTAACTGACTACGTAAGTCTGATAGATAACAGCAATAACATAATTTTTAATATGACGCCGGAAGAAGCCTCGGCGGCAGTAATTTCAGGCGATGCTGCAAGGGTGCGTGCCATTGACGGGCAATTTGCCATAGTGGAAAAGGTAGGCCAGCAGGTTTTTTTGGCGCGTTCCATAGGCAGGCCCATGCGCTACTTTTTGGCTAAACAGGTAGCAGGCCCTTTGCTTATTGTTGCTGAACGTATTGATGAGATATATGAGTTTCTGAAAACCCGGGGACTGCATACACAGTTTCATCCCTCTTATACCCGTATGGTTCCAGCACATTTTGTAGTGCGGTTAGAGGTGATAGGCTGCCCGGATCCTAATCCGGTTTATACCCGTTTTTTTGAACCAAAAAGAAACGTATTAACGGATGATATTAACGAAATAGGAAAAATATATATATCGGCACTGGCGAATGAATGCCAGAAATGGCTGCGATCAATCCCGGAAGATGAACCGATAGGCGTTTTGTTTTCGGGCGGGATAGATAGCGGATCGGTTTTTCTGGTGCTTTACCACCTGATGCTTAAAATGGGCATGTCGCCGCAGCGCTTAAAGGCCTTTACCCTTTCGGTAAATAACGGTACCGATGCACAGCAGGCACACCAGTTTTTAGATAAACTGGGTTTGTCGATGTTTTTAGAAGTGATAGATGTGCCGGAATCTGATATCGACTATAAAAAAGCCATCAAGGTAATTGAAGATTATAAACCGCGCGATCTGGAATCGGCAACTATGGCGGTAGCCTTATTTAACCAGGTACGCAAACTTTATCCGGAGTGGAAATACCTGGCTGATGGCGACGGCGGTGATGAAAACCTGAAAGACTATCCGATAGAAGAGAACACCGAGCTCACTATTCGCAGCGTTTTAAATAACACCATGCTTTACCAGGAGGGCTGGGGCGTTGATAAAATTAAGCACTCGCTTACCTATTCCGGCGGGCAAAGCAGGGGGCATGTACGTTCCTATGCCCCGGCAAAAATGTTTGGGTTTAGGGGATTTAGTCCGTACGCGCTGCCAAACGTTATTGAGGTTGCCGAAGGTATTCCGTTTATCCAGTTAACCAACTGGAGCGAAGAAGCATTGTACGCGCTGAAAGGCGAGATTGTACAGCGCGGTGTAAAAGCGGTAACAGGATTTGATATGCCGGTGTTTGAAAAGCGTCGTTTTCAGATGGGGGCGATACCCGAAGATACTTTTAACCAGATGTTCCCGCTGGACGAAACCGAATACCGGGCATATTTTAATTCGCTTTATGCATGATAACAGGGAAATTGAACAATTACGGCCAGCCAGAAATGTGCTGGACCCCGATGTTCCCTATCATTTTATGCACGAACACGAACCGGACCGGGAAGGAAGAACACGAAGGGTAAATACTATTTTTTTAACGGGCAAGGAGTGTGCTTTTAAGTGCCTGATGTGCGACCTGTGGAAGAACACCTTACCCGGCACTACACCGCCCGGAAGTATTTTAAAACAGATCGATCACTCGTTGGAGCGCTTGCCTGATGCCGATGTGGTTAAGCTGTATAACAGTAGTAATTTTTTTGATCCGAAGGCTGTACCGCCATCAGACTACGCCGGGATAGTGGAAAGGCTGCGCGGCTATGAGCGGGTAATTGTAGAAAATCACCCTAAATTATCAGGAAAAGCCTGTGTGGAATTTAACAAGCAGCTTAGCGGAACGCTGGAAATAGCGATGGGCCTGGAAACCATACACCCTGATGTTTTACCGAAGCTAAATAAACAAATGACGGCCGAAGATTTCAGGAGTGCAGCCAAATTTTTAACAAGTAACGGCATTGATGTCCGTACATTTATACTGCTTAACCCACCCTATTTAAAAGGTAAAACCGAGAATGTTAACTGGGCGGTAAAAGCGGTGGAGTTCGCTTTTGAGAGCGGTGCGCAGTGTTGCTCTGTTATTGCCACCAGGGCAGGTAATGGTATTATGGATAAACTCCATTTACAGGGGCTATACACCACGCCCGGGCTGGATGATCTGGAAGAGGCTTTTGAACGGTCGCTGAACCTTAAGCGGGGGCGGGTATTTGTTGATACCTGGGAGATCGATTTCCTTTCTTCGTGTCCGCATTGCTTTGAGGCCCGCAAACAGCGGCTAAATGCCATGAATGCCAACCAAAAAAATTATCCCGAGGTTTCCTGTAGTTATTGCGACACCCATGCCTGAAACTAATCATCATTATGATATCCTGATAGCCGGTGCCGGTTTTGCCGGCTCGCTTACAGCGCTTATTTTGCATAACGCGGGTTATAAGGTGGTTTTGGTTGAAAGGGGGCAGCACCCCCGTTTCGCGATAGGGGAATCATCTACCCCGGTGGCAGATATGATACTGCGCGATCTGTCGGTAAAGCATAACCTGCCGTGGTTGCAGCATTTTTCGCGCTATGGCAGTTGGCAATTATCCCACCCGGAAATTGTGTGCGGTCTTAAACGGGGTTTTAGCTTTTTTAAACATTTTCCTTATAAGGAGTTCAGTACGGATGATAGCCATACCAATGAATTACTGGTGGCTGCCAGTACGGACAATGTCCGATCGGACACTAACTGGCTGCGTGCCGATTTTGATGCTTTTTTAGTGAACAAGGTAAAAGAGAGTGGTATTACTTATTCTGACCTGACGGAAATAACATCGGCCATAAAAACTAAGCAATGGGAGTTCAAAACCCAAAAAGAGAACGCAACCAACACCATTGAAGCGCGATTTTTTATTGACGCCACCGGAAGCGGTAATTTATTAAATAATTTATTAGGCGTAAGCTCATCAGCGAGTGATTTTCTTACCAATTCGTTCGCTGTGTTCTCTCACTTCAACAATGTTCCGGAATGGAGCGGGATATTAAAAAAAGAGGGAATTTCTACGGATGATTTTCCGTATGATCCTGATAATTCTGCCGTGCATCATGTGATGGATGATGGCTGGATGTGGGTACTTCGTTTTAATGATAAACGTACGAGTATAGGAATTGTACTTGATGGGCACAAAAACGAACAAGGGCAGTGTTCAGCGGAAGGGGTGTGGAACAGCACTATTGATAAATACCCCGCCTTAAGTCAAATGTTGGCTAATGCTACGCTTACGTCAATTCCCGGTAACATTATCCAGACACCAAGAATGCAAAGAAAAACTGAAGCCTGCTGCGGGCCGGGTTGGGCCGTGTTGCCCAATACCGCCGGATTTGTAGACCCCTTGTTTAGTCCGGGTATTGCGCACTCGCTTTGCGGAGTGGAGAAATTAACTGACCGGCTTTGTAAATTCAGGAACGATCCAAATTGGGCTGACATAAACCTGAAGGACTACGAATATTCCATTTTTGAAGAACTGAAGCTGATAGATATGCTAATTGCCGGATGCTATTTATGCATTCCGCACTTTAAGCTTTTTAACGCCTGGAGCATGCTTTACTTTGCAGCAACTATAGCTTACGAACAAGGGCGTTTAAAAGGTGAAGCACCTGAATACTTCCTTAATGCCGGAGATGTATACATTACTACAATAGTAAATAAATCTTATGCTGATCTGTTGGCTATATTAAATTCCGGCCAACCCACTACAATTGAAATTGACACTTTTACTAACCTGATACGCGAAAGAATTAAGTTGGTTAACATTGCCGGACTATTAGATCCGTCTGCTAAAAATATGTACCGGCATACAACTGCAGCGTTGTAGTTGTATGCCGGAATACTTTATCTTACTTACTTATCACCGGGTTCACCTTTAAGGCATTTTTAAAATCCTGTGTGGTTACTTTGCGGGTATTGTATTTCTGCTGATATTCCCGGTGCTGCCTGTCTGCAGGGTAATTAACCCCTTTGCCATACGGATAGTCGGGCATTTTATGAAACGGTAGCGGAGCAACTGTTTGCCCGTATGAGGTGTTCATGTCGCCGTCTTTAACCCAGCCTTCGCTGTATATCAAAAAGTCGCGTTTCCAGCCTGCGGGTAACTTAGGTAATTTCAGCGCATCAAAATCAATGGTTACCTCATCGCCACCATCGGCAATAATGTATTGGTCGTCTGCTTGTTGCAATAAGGGTAATACATCGCCATAACGGGTATAATAGCCCGTAAGGTCTCTCCATTTTTGCCCTGCGGATGTTTTGTAATAATCGAACCATTCGGGCCCGTAAGGGCCGCCTTTCCGGTACGATGCGGAGTAGCCGCGGTAAGCCAGCTTTGCTGACGTCATTGTCATAGTGCTTATTTTTACCGGCGACTTTGCGTTGCCGGTTGTGAAGAACGCATTATCCCAATAGATCTGCATATTGGTTCTTATCCGTACACGCCTGTCGTTTTTGGTAAGGAATTTTCCGGACAGATCAGCAATAACCATTTTATCCCTTCCCATCGGGAAGCCCAGATCCTGAATTACCGTTTGCCATTGCCCCTTTTTATTGATCACCTGTAATGAGGGGAAATTCACCTTATACTTATCGGTTTGGGTAAGCTCGGTGTTAATGCTGGCATCGGTAGGGAAGATCCATCCTCTTAAAAATAAATGCAGGCTATCAGTTGTGGCTTTGCTCCCCAGATCAAGAATTAGATCATGACTATCCGCCACTCCCTGAAACTTACCTAATGAGAAATTAGAAACATATTGAAAATCGTACCGGCTCAGCTTTGGTAACAGATCGTGCCCCCTGCCATCGGTAGCGGAAACCGGCAGATATTTTTCAGCAGCGGTATATAATTTCATGCCCGGATAAGGAGGCGGTACAAAACGTTCGTCGGTATAAGTATCTATCGAGTCGGGATGATCTACGGCTAACATAGATACCTTGTCAAAGAAGATGGCCTCCCAAAGTTCTTCGGTTATTTTTATGGTGTAGCGGCCGTTTTGCGGTAGTAGTTTTTCGCCCGGTATCAGCAGGTATTCCTTTGACGGGCCGGAAAATGCGTGTATGGTATCGGTGCCCTTTACGGCCAAAGGCATGCCCAACGCACTTCGCCACATCATATCTTTTATAAATTCAAACTTCTTACCGTTCCAGGTGAACAGGAACGGACATGAACCTTTTAGCTGGCCCTGTTCAAGCAAACGTTGATCGCGAGCCGGGTTTACAATAGTTTGAGGCACGCCGTTGGGCCAAATTACGCGTACTGCATCCAGCTTGTTTCTATCGCCTACGCCAAATTCGGTAACGGGGCCGGTTACCGTTTTAACCTGATACAGGTCGCCTGCTTTTAACTCTACCCTTGCACCAATACCCAGGCGGTTGTTTTTGCTGTTGCCATAGGCCAGTCCGGTAAGTTCAACCTTCATGAAATAATTTCCATTACCGCCATCATTCCTTATGAGTTGTACGCCCTTTGGCCCTGATAAAAAGATATCCTCGTCACCATCGGCATTAAAGTCTACTATTTTAATATGCCGGGCAGGCATTGTATTTTGCGGTAACTGATCGGTAACATCACTAAAGCCTTTTTTTCCGTCGTTATGAAACAGGCGAAGCCCACCACCTGCGGCATTGCTATTTACACCAGCAACCAGCAGGTCTTTATGCCCGTCGTTATCAAAGTCAAAAAAGGCCGCATCGTTTACGGTTATCCCTTTAAGCGATTTATTTAAGGCATCAAACTGATGATCAGCAACAAACCCGTGATCTGTATTTTGGAGCAGGGTAGCGTTGCCATCAGCGCTGCCTGCAATAAACAGATCGAGTAGTCCGTCGTTGTTATAATCATCGCACACCACTACTTTGCCCTTATATTTCGGGTTATTTAATCCTGCTTTTTCGGTAATATCCATAAAGCTGGCGTGCCTGTTATTGTTAAGTAATTGCAGGCTTCCGTCTTCTTTCAGGGCAATGATGTCCATATCGCCGTCAGCATCCCAATCGCCCATAGCCATATCAAGCGTGCCGCGAGGGTCGCCCTTAAGGCCCATAGCGGCTGCGTTTTCGGTAAACGTACCGTCGCCGTTATTCCTGAAGAACTTGTTGCCACCTTTAGCAGCTACGTACAAGTCAAGATCACCGTCCTGATCCAGGTCGGCAAATAACATTTTGCGGGTATCGGCCGTACTGCTCAGGCCAATATTACCATCTATTTTGTGCAGGGTGCCGTCAGCCTGGTTTTTATAAATTACTATGCCTTTTGTTGTGGCTATAAAAAGATCGAGGTAACCGTCATTATCATAATCTACAAACGCGGCATCCAGATCCTGCCCGTCAAAATCGCTGGTACTGATGTCCTTGCTTTGGGTAAACGTGCCGGATTTGGTAATAAAAAGATGCCTTTGCGAAGATGAATTCCCGTCAGAAGAAAAGCTGGTGTACACATAAAAATTTCCTTCAGCATCATAATCGGCAACGCTTAATACCGATCGTTCAGCATTTACCGGTTTTTGAAGTGCCAGGCCGGTAACGGGCGAAGCATCGGCAAATCTTATTGTTTTATAAAGACTATCGCCCGACATGCCATTGCCCTGCGTTGCAGTTACATTTGTTGTAAAATTAGAAAGCCCGGCCATTAACTCGGTAACGCTGATATCATCCTTACCGGTAGAGTAGGCCACTGTGGTTTTCATTATTTCATGAAATCGTTTTAAGTCGGTCATCGCCACCGCAGGTTTGCCGGCCTGTAATAAGGAAAGCGCTTTTTGGTAAGATACCTCCGCGATAGCTGAAAAATCGGGCGCTATTTTTTTAACGCTTTCCAGAAAATAGCGAGCCGAGTCGGTTTTGTTATTGGCAGCATAAATTTCTGCCAGTTCTAATTGCGGTACAATATTGGCCGGAGCCAAAGCAGTTACCTTTAAAAGGTATTGCTTTTTTAATTGCAAATTGCTACCAGAAATTGCAGCCAGTTTGTAGTAAGCCTGAATGTTTTTTGGATCGGCGGTGATTATTTTTTTTAGCTCGGCCAAAGCTTTTTCGATGTTGCCCGCCCTGTCATAAGCTTCCGCTAAAATAAGTTCCAGATCCGTGTTTCCCGGGCTGATCTTTAACCCCGCTTCTGCACGTTCCTGAGCCGCGGTATAATTCTTTTGCAGCAAATGCAGGCGGCATAAAATAATGTAATTGGAAACATTATCAGGGTCTATCTTTATCGCTTTAACAAAAGAAGCCTCGGCCTCATTAAGCTGATTTTTGCCGATGTACTCCAACCCCAGTTCACGGGGGCTTGCTTTTGAGTTGTCGTCAGTATCATCATTGTTTTTTTGCTTACATCCGCCAACTGAAAGCAAAATAACAGCCAACGAAATTAACAATAGATTTAAACAGGTTTTTGAGGGCAAAGCTCTTGCTTGCATAGTAGTTTGGCGGCTAATCAGTTTATAATAAACACGAAGTTAGTAATTATATGATAGCAATAAAAGCAATGTAACAAGCGGCAATTGTTGTGTTATCGCTAAAAAGACAGCATAATTTTTTTTATGGCGCCCGAGATTTTTATATTTACACTTTATACGCTATAAACCAATTTATTCCTTTTATTAAATGAGCAGAAGAAAAAGCTTATACCAGCTAATTACTACTATTGTATTTATTGGTTTGCTTGTGAGCAGCGCGCTGTTTTCCAGGCAGCACTCGTTTCAGCAAAGCGGGAATAATTCTTTACAGGAAGCATCGGCCTTGAAAAAGTACGGTTTTTACCTTACGCCCGACAATGCCGAAGCAAATATTACCTTCAGGCACACCCCACCCGAACTTGATAAAAAATTAAATAAGATAGCTCCGCAGATAGCATCAATGGGTGCGGCTGTTTCCGTAGTGGATTTTGATAACGACGGATGGAACGATCTGTATTTTACCAATAGTGGTACAGGTAGTAAAAACGCGCTTTACCGCAATTTGCATAACGGAAAATTTCAGGATGTTGCAGCAGAAGTTGGCCTGGCCGACCTTAATACTAAGGGTACAGGCAGTTCAATGGGTGCCATTTGGGGCGATTATGATAATGACGGCTTTACAGATATGTTGCTTTACAAATGGGGACAACCTGAATTGTTTCATAACATTAACGGTAAAAAATTTGAGCGTGTAACCGATAGCGGCTTGCCGGATTGGATAAACACGAATTCGGCCATCTGGTTCGATTTTAATAACGACGGATTACTTGATCTTTTTATAGGCGGATATTATAAACCGGAATTTAAGCTGAGCGAGCTGAACACCACTAAGATTATGCCCGAGAGTTTCCGTTATGCCAACAACGGCGGCCGTAACTATCTTTTGCTAAACACCGGAAACGGTAAGTTTAAGGATGTTACTGTTGAATACGGATTAACTTCTACCAAGTGGACACTTGCCGCAGGTGCCGCTGATTTTACAGGTGACGGTTACCCGGAATTGTATGTGGCCGACGATTATAATGTGGATGAATTTTACATTAACCAGGGCGGTAAAAAGTTTGTGGAAATGGGTAAACAGGCTGGTGTGGGCTTTACCCCTAAAAGCGGCATGAATACCTCTTTTGGCGATATCGGCAATGATGGTATGCTGGGTGTTTATACCACAAACATAACCGAAAAAGGAATTTTGATACAGGGCAATAATTACTGGCAGCCACAAAGCGACAAGATGGAGCAACCCAAATTTGTTAATTTAGGGCAGCTATCGGGTATTGAAAATGCAGGCTGGAGTTACGGCGCGCAGTTTGGTGATCTTAATAACGATGGGTACATGGATTTGTATGTGGCGAATGGTTTTATTTCAGGCAAAAAAAACACCTCCTATTGGTACGATTATTCAAAGGTTACGGGTGGCAACAGCAGCATTATAGGTGACGCTGATAACTGGCCGGATATGCAGGGAAAAAGCCAATCGGGATATGAGCAGAACAAGATATGGCTTAATAACAGCGACGGGTTATTTGAAGATGTATCTGATGAAACCTGCCCGCCGGCAACATATGACAGCCGTTCTGTAGTGGTAGCCGACCTGTGGAACAGGGGAGTGCTGGATGTGGTTGTGGCCAACCAGAATAATGTGCCGCTTATTTATAAAAACCATGTGGAGGGCGGTAACCACTGGGTAGATTTCGACCTGCACGGTACAGCAAGCAATGCAAGTGCCGTTGGCGCTAAAGTAGTGCTGGAATGGAATGGGAAAAAGCAGGTACAGATAGTGACTGGCGGGATAGGTTTTTCGTCGCAAAACCAACACAGGCTCCATTTTGGTATTGGTAAAAATACTAAAGTTGACCGTGTAACTATTTACTGGCCTTCGGGACGGGTTGACCATATTGAAAACCCAGGAATTGATAAACTACACCTGATTAACGAGAAAAAATAATACGCCTGATGCAAGAATCTAAAATACAATTACCGTTAAAAGCCGATACGCTATCTTTTTGGACCAAAGACTATTTTAAGTATGTACCACCTGCTTTTCTCACCCTGATACTGCTCATCGGTCAGTTAAGTTTTGGTATACTGGATACTTACCTGAATATAATTGCATCGGTATGTACAGCCATAATAGCCGAACTTATATTGGGCCGCCTGTTATTTGGGGTATGGAAAAATCCCGCCAGTGCTTATATCTCCGGCATTAGCGTAGGGATATTGATACGATCAAACATGGTGTGGCCCTATGTGGTTACCGCCCTGATCTCCATTATGTCGAAATATATACTGCGTTATAAGGGCCGCCATTTATGGAACCCGTCAAACTTCGGGGTATCGTGGATGTTGTTGATGGCTCCGCTGAGCGTGGCAGGCCTTAGTATACAATGGGGGAGTAATTTTTTGCCCTTAGCCGTAATATGGATATTGGGTTTAGTAATTGTTAACCGGGCAAAACGGCTGCATGTTACGCTTACGTATGTTATAAGCTTTGTTGTTTTAGCTTATGTACGAAGTCTTATTACAGGTGATACCTTCCTTTCGGAAGTGTCGCCGCTTACCGGGCCGATGTATCAGCTGTTTGTGTTTTTTATGATCACTGACCCGCCAACGGCCGTGTCTACTAAAAGAGGGCGGATACTGGTAGCCATATTAGTTGCAGTTGTTGAGTTTTTTTTACGGTTAGATAGCTTTATTTACGCGCCTTTTTATGCCTTGTGCCTGGTTGGGCCCTTATCAAAATTTATTGATATGAAGATGCAGGCAAAAAAGCAGGTGATAATAACACAGCCAAAAAACGCATAGAATTTATCGTATTACCTTTTCCTGTTAAAGATTGTGATACTTTGATTTTAATAAATTTACCACACATAAGTACCAACATCGCCGCTACCCAGACTGGTCGCGGCGTATTTACCTTTGTAGGTAATACTGAAGTTTTGGCGGCGCCCGTTCACGTTAACCACTATCATTACCATTTTACCGTCGGGCGTTTTAAATACCACGTTAGGTAACTTGTCCGATTTTGTGGATGCCACCCTCACCGAACCCGGTACTACAAACTTGGAAGCGTGTGCTATGGTATAATAGGCTATATTTTTGCTGAATTGATCGCCCTGTATGGTTATTGCCCCCTGGCAAATAGGGCAACCGCCATCGTTGGTGTGCGGGTCGTTATTTTGGTCGGCAGCCAGGTTCCATAGTAGCACATTTTTACTCCAGTTATTAGTAGCACCTATTATTAACCGCTCTACCGGCATACCTATGGTTGTTCCGTTGCGTTCAATTATCATCTGCTCGGTAAAATACAGGTTTTTAGCAGGGAACACCTCATGCACTTCGCTCATGGCATCAATAGTGCCGGCGTATAAATGGAAGCCACTGCCGTCAACATATTTGGCAGCTTCAGGGTCGGCCAGTATACTCATGGGGTACTCGGGCGTATCACAATTATGATCGAACAGTACAATTTTAGTTTTTATGCCCGCCGCTTTAAGAGCAGGCCCCAAGGCTGTTTTTATAAAAGTTGCCTGTTCGGGCGCGAACATTTGCATACTGGGGGTATTACGATCGTTAAGCGGTTCGTTTTGTATGGTGATGGCATCAATGGTAATTCCCTGCTGTTGCATGGCTTTAATATACTTTACAAAGTAATCCGCATAAACCTTGTAATATTCCGGCTTAAGCTGTCCGCCTTTAATGTTGTTGTTGGTTTTCATCCAGCAGGGGGCGGTCCAGGGCGAGGATAATATTTTAATATTTTTATTGATCGCCAATATCTCCTTTAAAACCGGTACCACATCATTCATATCCTGACTAAGGCTGAACTTTTTTAGTGACGGATCAGTTTCACCATCGGGCATATCATCGTAGGTAAATACGCTTTGGTTAAGATCAGACGCGCCGATGCTCAGCCTTAAATAACTCACGCCGATATTATTCCCGTCGCTTGCAAAAACATCTTTTAATAAAGCAGTACGAGCGGCGGGGCTCATGGCTTTTATGAGCATGGCGCTTCCGCCGGTAAGGGCAAAGCCAAAACCGTCTATAGTTTGAAAGGTTTTTGTATCATCAATACTGATCTGTTGACCGGTGGTTGTATTTTCTGCAAACGGGATGGTTTCCTTTTGTAGCTCAAACTCGCTTTTCCGGTTAACCGTACTTAACCATAAACTCGCGTTTTGAGCGGAAGCGGGCATGGTTAGCAAAATAGTGATTAGTGATAAAATGAAGTGTCGGAATATGGCTTTTGCGAAATACATCTGTAGTGTTTTTTTTAATTGATTAAGACAAGTATAGGTAATTACTTTTTTTATAAGGTGTACATAATTATCCAATTGGTATACACAAGGTATACTCCTATTAAATGTAATGCTATATAACATTTATATAATATAGTTCTATTTTGCTTTACCTGTAATTTATTTGTTCATAACTTCTTGATAAAATGTAATTAATATTTAACTTTGCATATCAAAGTACTTTTAAATATGACACAAGCAAATTTTTTATCCTTGAAGCCTGTATTTACTCCGGTTTTAGGCAAACGTATAATGGCAGGTGCTTTAATAGGTTTGGCGCTAACCGGCTTTTTTGTAATAGGTGCCGGCAAGGGAAATCCTGCCTGGGGAAATTATTGGCAAATAAAGCCACTGTTGTTAACGCCGAGTATAGGAGCTTTTGTGGGTATATGTTATGATATAACCGAATCTTTACGCAAATTAAATGGCTGGTTGGGCAAAGTGTTTTGGGTATTAAGCATATTGGGTTATGTAATTGGTATGTGGTTTGGCCTGATACTTGGCCTTGCCGGTACGATGTGGACCTAATTATTCGGAAATTTAAGTAATGAATGTTAATCTGAAATTAGACAACTGGCATGCAAAAGCCAAAGCCAACCGTTGGCTTCGTTATTTCACGGTGTTTAACCGTTTAGCTTTGGCAGCAGGTTTTCTGCCTGCAGGCATTGTCAAGATCATGGGGGAACGATTTGCCAGTGGTTTATCAGTTAATCATCCTATGGGGCACTATCTGGAGGCCCTTCACCTCACCGGTTATTATTATCCATTTATTGGAGTAGTGCAAATTTTAGCAGCTATTTTACTGCTTGTACCACGTACCGCTACACTTGGTGCAATAATTTATTTTCCGGTGATATTGAATATTTGTGTGCTCTCATTCGCGGTAAGGTTTGACGGATCGTTACTAACGTCGCCTTTAATGGTATTGGCAAACATGTATCTTTTATGTTGGGATTATGATAAGCTGAAATACATTTTTTTATATAAAAAAACGATTCCGCAAAGCCAACTACATGTTCAGCCTGTTTTAAATAATAAGTTCCCGGTTGCATTTTTTGCCGGAGTTGCCCTATGCATTGCTGTGTTAGTATTGGTGATTACTCATGTTTTCGATATCATGCCTCATAACAATTTAGCTGATTGCGAACTGCAATGCGGTAATAACAGATATCCGGATGCGTGCCATGTGTTTTGTAATGATATTCATAAGCGAGGGAAATCACTGGGCGAGAGCCTTAATGAATATCACAAGGCTATAAAAAGTACCACATTACACAAATAAGAGATTACCCCCCCCCGGTTCTTTTAAAGCGTACTCGTTTTGGCTACAAAAATCTACGATTAGGTTACAAACCGCAAAGCGCTTCTACAGACCTTTGATGTATTAATACTTAACGATAAAAATTATGACACATCAAAAGGATAATAAAGTATGGTTTATAACCGGTACATCCCGTGGTTTTGGACGGGTTTGGGCTGATGCAGCATTAAAACGAGGCGATAAGGTTGCTGCTACTGCACGTAATTTGGATAGCATTGCTGATCTTAAAGAAAAATATGGAGATAACGTGCTCACGTTAGAGTTGGACGTTACTAATCATAACCAGGCGAAGGCGGCTGTGGAGCAGGCACACGCGCACTTTGGCAGGCTTGACATTGTTTTTAACAATGCAGGTTACTCTTTAGTAGGTACTATTGAAGAGGCGGGTGCAGATGATGTGCGGGCGATGTATGAAACAAATATATTCGGTGCACTTGCGGTGATACAGGCTGCATTGCCATTGTTGCGGGAGCAAGGATATGGTCACATATTGGGTACATCAAGCAATCTTGGTCATGTAGTATTGCCTGTTATAGGCTATTATTGTTCCTCTAAATGGGCGTTTGAGGCAATACATGAAAGCCTTGCCGAAGAGGTTAAAGCATTTGGTATTAAGGTAACCATAATTGAACCGGGCGCCTATGCAACAGAATTTGGCAGTCAGGAATCTTTAAAATTTGCGCCGGGCCTTGATGTTTACACCGGCTTTAAAGAACAATTTTTTGAAGGGTTGAGAAATATGGAAAGGGGAGACCCTGCAGCAACGCCACAAGCGCTGTTTAAAGTAGTAGATGCGGAAAACCCGCCATTGCGCTTTAACTTGGGCAGTCATAACTTGCCATGGACGCGGGCAGCATATACAGAAAGGCTGGCATCATGGGAAGAATGGGATGCTGTATCCAGTTCGGCACAGGGAATATCAAAATAAATTCAAAATTGCTATAAGAAGCATCAATGATAACCGATATTTAAAATATATATCGGTTATCATCGTATTAATTGCTTAAACATGAAAAAGGAAGAAAATATCCCTTATAAATTTGAGTCGCTATCAGATGCTTACCGTGTTTTTGGCTTGCCTAAACCTAAACATCCGTTAATAAGCATGATCAATGGGGCTCATGATGAAATTGATATTAGCAGGTTTCCTCAAAACCATGTGTTAAGCTTTTATAAAATAGCGTATAAACCCAAATTAAGCGGAAAATTAAAGTACGGTCAAAGTTACTATGATTTTGATGAGGGCGGGTTATTATTCGCATCTCCGGGGCAGGTTATCGGTAGTAATAACAACGAGGCCAGTGTATGTTCTGAATATACCTTACTTATTCATCCGGATTTCTTTTTAGGTTACCCGTTGGCCAAAACTATTAAGCAATATGGTTTTTTCTCTTACTCCGCCAATGAGACCCTGCATCTTTCAGAAAAGGAAAAAGCAATTATCATTTCCATTTTTAAGATTATGGAGGAAGAACTAAACAGCAGGATAGATGATTTTAGCCAGGACGTTATTATTGCTCAAATTGAGTTGATGCTGAATTATGCCAACCGGTTTTATAAACGACAGTTTATTACCCGTAAAGCGGTAAATAATGATCTGCTACAAAAACTGGAAGAAGTTTTAAATGAATATTTCGATAAAGAAAAATCCTTAAACCGGGGAATTCCAACGGTGCAATACCTTGCCGAGAAGCTGAATATATCGCCAAGTTATTTAAGTGATATGCTTCGTTCGCTCACGGGGCAAAACGCTCAACAGCATATTCATCATAAATTAATAGAAAAAGCTAAGGAGAAATTATCGGTAACCGGTTTATCTGTAAGTGAAATTGCTTACGAACTTGGTTTTGAGCATCCACAATCTTTCAGCAAGTTATTTAAAACAAAAACTAATCAGTCGCCATTAGAGTTCAGGCGATCATTTAACTAATAAGAATATGCAGGATGTAAAGATGAGCTATTTGGCGTGCTGCTTTCGTAAAATCTTAACTATTCTATTATAAACGATCTCTGATACATTCCAGCTGTAACCACCGCTTGTGTTAGCAAACTGAATAACAACAGCGTCAATATCTTTATGATATCTGGCAATACTCGAGTATCCGGGCAATAATCCGGTATGTTCATAAGTATAAATTGATGAATAAATGGCTTGTTCGTTATCATTTAACAAAGAGCCATCGTTCAATGCCCTTAAAAATACACCAACATCCTGTGCGGTAGCTACCATTGAACCGGCAGGGCTTGTAAAATCATTTCGTTTTAAATCAGCGTTATAACCCACGCTGTACCCGCTCATAACATCATCAATATTCGCTTCGCTAAGTAAGCAGTAGGTGTTGTGCAGTTTAAGCAGTTTTAAAATTTCGTTCCTGATATACTCGTGATGACTATATCCCAATGTTTTATCAAGGATTTCTCCTATCAGCAAATAATTAGTGTTTGAATAACTATATTTTTTACCGGGTTCAAAATCGGCAGGCTTATCCAGCACCAATTCAAGGGTTTTTCTATTGTCTTTGGGTGGATTTTCCCAAAAATTGGGAGTGTCAGTAAAATTAGGAATTCCGCTTCTGTGGCTCACAAGCATTCTCAAGGTAATTTTATCGGCATTTTCAATTCTGCCGGCCAACTCCGGCAGGTAATCAGCGAGGGTTTTATCTAAAGACAAACGTTTATCGTTTACCAGTTTGGCAACTGCAACAGCTACGTATAACTTGCTTATGCTGGCAATTTTAAACAATGACCGTGGGTTTGCCGCAACTCTGTGCTCCCGGTTTTTCCAGCCGGCTGCATAAAATGCCGGTGGTTTGCCAGCTTCATCAACATACACAATCATCCCGTCCAGTCCGTATTTAATACCATCGTTTACTTGTTCCTGAACAGTATCAGGCAGAGGGGTTATCCACGCCCTTACCAAAACCCACGGCACAAAAAACAAAGAGCATACGCTTGCAGCAATAAAAACTATTCTGAGTATTCGTTTTGTTTGTTTTTTGGCCATGATGTGATACGGTTTTCAGGAAGGGTATTAATAAATGCTGACTAAAATTTAATTAAGAGATTGTTTAAAATCTCCGTCAAATACTCCTAATATAATAATTATTGCACAGTATGTGAGATTACTGCGCCTTTTACGGAGTGTATGTGCTGGATAAAAAAGAAAATAATACTGTTTTTAAGATAATAGGTATTATTCTTCGATCGCACAATACTGTTTTACTTTCATTTATAAAGGGTTATTTCCGTAATATCTTTTCCATTGCCTTTCCCTTTGCCAATTCATCAATCAGCTTATCCAAATAGCGAACTTTCTGCATCAGTTTATCTTCTATTTCTTCTACACGATAACCGCAAATAACCCCGGTTATTTTTGAAACATTAGCATTTAATTGTGGAGCCTGCGCAAAAAAATTTTCAAAATCAGTTTTGTCATCTATGTGCTTTTGTAAGGTCTGTTGGTTATATCCTGTCAGCCAAAATATAATTTCATCTACCTCGGCAATGGTGCGCCCTTTTTTCTCCGCTTTGTTAATATAATGCGGATAAACACTTGCAAAAGACATTTTGTATACTCTTGTATTGTCCATTTTTGTAGGCTTAATTATCAAAGTTAAATTTTTTCTAATTTAATTTTAGTTCAACAGCCCGGTTTTTTTGATCTGTCTTTTTAAATCCAGGGCCCTTTAGCTTTTTTGTGCAGACGTTGCTCATAACCTTTTACCATAGTGTAAAACCTGATGTAAAATATCAAAAAATACAAAAAATAAATCATATTGTAATAACTGTCAGGGCGTATATCCAATACTTTTGAAACTCATAAACCAATACTTTCAAAAACCTAAAATGAAAAATGATTTATCTCCGCAAGATATTGCGCAGTATCGCCAAAATGGCTTTTTAGTAATAGAGGATTTCCTATCTCCCGAAGAATTGATTTTTTGGCGTACCGCACTTGAAGAAGCTGTAGAAAAAAGGAATGGCAATAAAATGCCTGACCGCAAGGAGGTATATGGCAAAGGAGATGATGCCGATAAATCATATTACGATAATGTATTTGATCAGTTAATAAATCTTTGGCAGGACAATGAAAAAATAAAGCAAATCATGCTTGACGAACGGCTTGGAAAAATGGCCGCACAGTTAGCGGATGTTGACGGAATCCGGATATGGCATGATCAGGCCCTTATAAAAAAACCATGGGCTAATCCTACATCGTGGCATTTAGATACGCCTTATTGGTCTTTTAGCGATAAAAGGGCGTTATCCATCTGGGTGGCACTTGATGATGCAACCTATGAAAACGGCTGCCTTTTTTTTATACCCGGTTCCTATCATCAAACTACTTTTGAAAACCCGGGTATCGGCAAAAATATGGGGGCTATTTTTACCACCTATCCACAATTTAAAACGAGTAAAGCTGTAGCCGCGCCCATGAAGGCCGGTAGTTGTTCTTTTCATAATGGTCTTACAATTCATGGAGCACATGCCAACATGACTCCCGGATACAGGAGAGCGATGACTTGCGCGTACATGCCCGATGGTAACACTTATAACGGCATTCAAAATATTTTAAGTGACGAGGTTGCATCAAATATGCAAATTGGCGACCTGTTGAATAATGATGATATTAATCCTTTAATTTATAGTCAGCGAAAATAGTATTACTGTATAAATTATTTGCGAATTTCATTGACCCTTTAAATAAACCCTCATGTTTTCAAAATATAAGTACTCCATATTTATCAGCCTTTTTATCATACTTACGCCAATAATCACGTCGGCTTTGCCTGTTAATGATAAGCCCGGGCAAATAACTATCAGCAGTCCAAAAATTAATATGGTAGTTGAATACGGTAATAAGGTCAGCATTTCTTCCCTCACAGTTAACGGCCAAAAAGTTGTAAGTAATGATGATGGCATCTACACTTCCGTAATAATTGGAAAAACCACCTATTCCTCGCTGCACTTAAAGGGAAAGCCAATAATTTCAAACGCCTCCGGAATAGTAAAAGTTAACGGAATAAAATACGGTGATAAAGGATTGGTCATAACCGAAAACTGGGTATTTACCAAAACAAACGGAGGTATAAAATGGAACATAGAACGAACTTTCTCAAAAGCAGTAAAAGTGGATGAAGCCGCTATGCCGGTGATAAATTTTGATAATATTAACACCTGGGAGGGGGCCTATCAGGGATATGGTGGCCTGGCCTGGTTTTATTTATTTAACGAAAGATTGTGTACGTATGGTGTTCATACCAGAACTTCAAACTTTTGGAACAGCAAATCTGGTAACGGCTTAAGTATTACTGTTGATGCACCGGGCAAAGAGGTTGCCATGAAATACACCCGTACTAATACGGATAAGCTTGCATATACTATTGCTGTTTCTGAAAAGGAAATGCTGCCGCGAACAGATAGCGGAACAAACAGGCGCAGGTTTATAAGAAACTCTGCAAATGTTTGGGCGGCATTTAATGTGGCTGCGGGCAAAACTTCACAAAGTATAACCTTTAATTATTTTAATTATGAGGATAAATATGGACGGGGTGACCTTAAAGGGGTAAATGGCAAACAGGTAAATGCTGTATTGAGTACGATAGCCCGTATAGGGGTGATTGATTCTTTACATTATGGCGGCAATAGCTGGCATACGCCTTACGGGCCTATATGTCTGCATGAACAATATATTGGTCAACTTGGCTTGGGTATCAATGATCCGGCATATCTTAACGGATATAAAAGCTGTTTGGATTATTATCGCGACCATGCTATAAAACCCGATGGCCGGGTTTATTCGCGTTGGGCCTATACCAATGAGGATGCTATGCCCGGTAAATACAACAAAGAGGGTTTCTACGAGGCCCAGTGGGGTATTTTAATGGATTCGAACCCCGATTTTGTATCAAACGTTGCGGACCTCTATAATATGACCGGCGATAAAAACTGGGTGAAAACACACCAAAAAAGTTGCGAAAAAGCATTAAACTGGATACTTAAAAGAGACAGCAACGGAAACGGTTTGGTAGAAATGATGACCGACTCTTATACTCAAAAGAAAAGCAGCGACTGGATAGATATTATATGGGCATCTTACGAAAATGCTTTTGTAAATGCCAAATTGTACCATGCTTTGGTAAAATGGGCCGCAATTGAGCGCCAGCTTAAAAATAATACGGAAGCCGCTTATTACGAAAACTTTGCGGCCAAGTTAAAGGCAAGCTTTAATAAACCTGTAACAGAAGGTGGCTTTTGGGATGAGCAAAATAAATGCTACGTTCACTGGAGAGATAAAGACGGTTCTGTACACGGCCGCAATATGGTTACGCCGGTTAATTTTATGGCGATTGCCTATGGCATATGTGACAACTACGACCGGAAAAAAGTAATATTGGATACCATAGAGGCGCAAATGAAACAGGAAAAATTGTTCTTTTGGCCTTTAACCATGACTTCCTACGCGCCGGGCGAAGGGAGGGAATCACAGTATCCGTTCCCGGAGTATGAAAACGGCGACTTGTTCTTGTCATGGGGTTCTATCGGGGTACAAGCTTATGCGGACTATGATCCGGCTATTGCGCTTAAGTATGTAAAAAATGTACTGAAGCAGTATAGTAAAGATGGCCTGGCTTATCAGCGGTATGGCCGCCTGAAACAGGATGGTCGTGGTGATGACATCTTATCAGGCAATAGTTTATCCATAGTTGGATTATATAAATCAATATATGGCATAAACCCTTTATACAACCGTTTTTACCTGGAACCACACATTATACCGGAGCTTTCAGGTACCGAATTAAAATACTATTTCAGAGGTCAACGCCTTATAGTAGGACTTAATACGGGGGACTTTTCGGTATCAAATAATAACTTTAAGATCGTCAGCCATAAAAACTTCGGCTATTATGCCACTAAAAACCAGCTTAGTTATTTTGATGGTAACAATGAGGTGGCTTCGTTACAGATAACAACAAACCATCCCCTGGTGCTTACCATCAACAAATGGACGCAGGAAAAAATGGAATGGGAGGAAACTACAACATCGCCATCCGCTACACCGCTTAATTACCATGTGCAGCAATTAAAACCAAATACCCTGTATGCTTTTTCAGTGAACAATAAGGTTATTCAAAAATTAAAGAGTAATACCAAGGGAGAACTTACGCTGAATCATCAATTGTCCGGAACCTCGGCACATTTGAGTATTTATGATGCAGATTAAAATTCTCAGCCCCCTTTGGGGGCACGAACATCTTAAACTAAAGATGTTTCTTGATAAGATAAAAGCAGCTAATTACGACGGTATTGACACCTGGATACCCCAAGACAAAGCGGAGAAGCAAACATTGTTTGATTTTTTGCAGCAGAACGAAATGCATATTGTATCCCATCAGCACAGCGCGGAGGGCAGTACGTTCAAAAAGTTTAGACAATCGTTTATTGAGCAACTTCATATATGTGCGGAACCGGGCCCCTTACTAATAAACTCCCATACGGGCAGAGATTATTTCACACTACAGCAAAACCTTGCACTAATTGATGCTGCCCGGGATTTTTCTGAAAAAACAGGAATAATTGTAGCACACGAAACACACCGGGGGCGCTTCGGTTACGCCCCGCAAATGATAAGCCGGGCATTTAAAAAAAACAGGGATTTTTGTATAACGGCTGATTTTTCGCATTGGGTATGCGTAACGGAAAGCATGCTGGAGAATTTTCAGGATATACTTGCCGAAGCAATAACTCGTAGCAGGCACATACATGCCCGCATCGGGTTTGAAGAAGGGCCACAGGTTGCAGATCCGCGGGCACCTGAATACCAATACGCTTTGGAAAAATTTTTAGGCTGGTGGGACAGAATTATAACGGGTAACAGGGCATCTGGACATACGATAATGCCTGTTACTACAGAGTTTGGGCCATATCCTTACATGCCGGCAAATCCTTACACTAAGGTTCCTGTAGCAGACCAGTTCGAGATAAATTGTTTTATGAAAGATCTGTTACGGGCTCGTTACAATAATTCCCCGAAAGAGTAGATTTTCCCACTTTTAGTAATTTGCATTATCATTTTTGCGGTAAATTTTAGGCGATATTCCGTTCTTTTTTTTGAATAGCTTTGAAAAGTAAAAAACCGAATCAAAGCCGGTTTGATAAGCAATTTCGTTTATATTTAGAACAGTAGTTGCCAATAAGTTTTTAGCTCTTTCTAACCGAAGGTTGAGGTGATACTGGTTTGGCGATTCTCCGGTAATACGTTTAAAGGCTTTTCGGAATGATGAATATCCCATCGGCAATTCCATAGCTAATTTCTCCATATCCAAATTATCTTCAAATGATTCCTGTATAATAAATTTTGCTTTGGATATTAGTTTACCAACAGGGTCATCGTTATATTCATGGTGTTGTGATACATTATTGATTAACCCTAATATTTGCAATGTAACTCCGGCAATTTGTTGCGGATATCCAGTTAAAGATGTTTGAACAGCTTCAATCAGATTTCTAAAAAGAACCAGAATGTCTTTATTTAATCCCAGGTAAACAAACGGGTTTTTACGATCAAAAAAACCTTTATTCATTAATTGTTCTATATAAAAGCCGTTAAATCCAATCCAATATTCTTCCCATCCAACTTTTGGATCAGGTTTGTAACGGTGCAGAACCCCAGGGTATAGAAAAAAACAGGTTCCGGCTGTTACTTCAATGGGCTTTGTTATTGCAGAATCAAACATCCCTTTTCCTTTGGAAATGAAAATAATGTAATAATCATTCAGAATACGCCCCCGGTTCCAGGTTAACTGGTGGCTTGTAGGGTGCTCCTGGTTAGGATAATTGTCATTCGGCTCTATTTTTGAATAGCCTATTGTGGTAACATATATGCCCCATCGCTCTTCGACCGGAGTGACATTCAGGTATTTAAAATAATTTTTTAACATCAGGCTTGATTGGTATCCAACTTTACAGAGTTGTACCGTATCAAATTAATAAAAAATCATTATAAAAATAAATCATTATTAATACTTATGCCCGGGATAGTGGTATGTAAAACAATACGGGATATTGCGGGATATTTTACTTCAGAAAGCAAATAGCATTACTGCTTCAAATAGTGCATTTTACTTGACATCAAGCTGTTATGTTTTCGCCAAAAGCTGACTGTGCACTATGTAAAACTGTAAAGTTTAACAAACTTGTATGGTATTGATATTTAATATTTTACCCAGTTTTTTTATTTTTGATGCAATATGGCCCTTGCCAATAGCGCAATGGTGTGCCGGCCCCTGCTGATTCCACAGTTCAACAAACATGCGGGCGCCCACATCAAATTTATACCTGCTATTTGTATTACCTATCTGTAATATTTCACCGGCTACGCTTTCTCCTTCGGCCACAACAAATTTTAACGAACCATCCCCGGTTTCTACTAGAGAAAGCAGCGTAACCGGGCCATGACTTACGGACATTTCAACCGATAAACCCTTGCCCACCTTACCGTGATAAACCCGCAAGGGCTTTACCTTAATTTTACCTTGAGCAATGCGCGGGTGACAAGGCCCGTCGTGTCCCATCAATATTACATCTTCTTTATAATCCATCGCGTAATACTCGGTGAACGATCCGCCGGCACCAAAGCCATCCATGATCTTCATGGCCTGTGCGTTTTTTATCTCGTACTCCCCCGCCACCGGGATATTTTTTCCGGTTAAAATTGAATTACCTAAGATAACCGACGTTACGGTACATTCATTAGCGGCATTTCCTGTCCCTTTATGGTAGTAAGCAAGAGATCCGAGTTGGTACTTATCCACTAACTTATCAAGTGCCACGGCTGTTTGGGCAGCCCGTCGCAACTCATCCTGATGGCAATCATCCTGCACATCAAATTCGTTATGTATCTCAGCCAGTTTGGTTTCAATCTCGTCATTAGTTACTAACTCTCTCAGTCCGGTTAATTCATCAATCTCAATCACCTCCATATATCCGCCGAATATTGAACTCTGCAGTGTCAGATCTGTATAAATATCGAGCATGCCGCCGTAATAATTCCCCATAAGGCCCAAACGGTTATAGCACATTACCCGGGCTACATGTGCAGCATCAATCCATTCGTTAACCTCTGTCCACACATGCGTATCATCCGTTAACATTCCTGTTATCTGGTAGAACGGGATTTTACAACGGTTAAAAACGTTAGCGATTTCCGGTACGGTACATGAAGAACAATGGGCCAGCCATTCACCAGTCATGGCAGTTCTGTCAGTTAGTTTATTAAAACTATCATAGTCTATACTTGCAAGGGGCGAAAGATTCAATATAATAACAGGCACACCGGCTTTTCTTACGGCAGGAATAACGTTGGCAGATAAGGCATAGGTAGAAACATAGATAAAAATAAGATCGACATCTTCCCTTTTAAACACAGCGCCGGCTTCAAAAGACTTCTCCGCAACATCAACTATACCAGCATTTATTACCTCCACATCTAACGCTTCAATATTATTGCATACAACCTGGAGATAACCGTTAAGTCGCTCTTTAAGCCCTTTAAATTGAACCCAATAAGCCTGTAAGCCTATCCCGAATAAGCCCGCCTTAACCCGCTTTTTTTTATACATGTTAAAAATTTATCTGTTTTTTATCTCCTGAAATGTTTGTGAACCCTTATATGCCCATTCTAACAACTAATTATTTAATGTATATCGTTTTAATTCAAATGACATATTTTTAGCGGACTTAATTTGGTTATTAGCATTGCCCGGGAGAGGGTGAGTTTGTTTTTACTATTAACCAAAAGTATTTGAATAGTAATAGGATATAAATAGAGGATTTGATAAATGACCTGTAGATTTTGACTTTGGCTTAATGTGTTATATATCAATCATTTATTAATTTAAAATTATGTATATTAATGTTAGAATGTTAAGAAAGCAAAGTTATATTTTGATAATTCGATTATACTTTTTGATATGCAGGCTCACAATTAAAAAGGTTTTATTAGCTTTAATTTATAACGCAAAGTTTGAACTGTTAAACCAATTTTTTTATTTTTTATCAAATCCAACCCGCTGTATGATTGGCATGTAACTACTTATCTATGGTAAACTATTACAAGTATCTTCCGGTTAGTAAAGAGGACGAAAGCTGGGGCTTATCTGTATTAAACACAGGCTGCACCCATATAGAAGCAACTAATATTTACCCTTTTAAAAGTCACCCTGCACATCATAACTTTAATTGGAACAGTTGGAGAATATTACAGGAATACCAGATCATATATATCACTAATGGAAAGGGAGTGTTTGAATCGGAAAATTTTAAACAAACAGTTGTAAATGCCGGTACCGTAATTGTATTATTCCCCAACGAAAGGCATCGTTATAAGCCTGACAGCCAAACCGGATGGGATGAATATTGGGTAGGCGTACGTGGTAATGTAATTGACAATCTGCTGGATTCGGGATACCTGAAAAGAGAAAACCCCTGCCTTTACATCGGATTCAATGAAGATGTATTTAATATTTATAACTGCATTATTGAAAAAACGAAACTGGAAAGGCCGGGTTATCAACCACTCATATCAGGGGCGGTACTTCACCTTTTAGGCACCTGCCATGCTACTATTAAACAAAATGCCACCGAAAACAAAGAAGAGGAAATTATTATAAACAAAGCAAGGCTGCTGTTTCGGTCTAATATAAACAACCCCTATTCTCCTGAAAAAGCTGCTGAGGAACTAAATGTAGGATACTCCTGGTTCCGCAAATTATTTAAAAATTATACTGGTTTATCGCCCGGCCAATATTATTTACAACTTAAAATTGAAAAAGCCAAGGAGCTTTTATCTAACACGGATGCTCCTATAAAAGAGATCTCGTTTGATCTGAATTTTGATTCAAATTTTTACTTCTCTAAAATATTTAAGGAGAAAACCGGAATAAAACCTACTGATTACAGAAAAGGGAGTAAAAATATTTTATAGTATAAATCACCAATAATAGCCGATTTGTAAGGTAATGAAAGAGTTATAACTACTTCGGCGTTTAACATCTCTTATAGTGGTTTCGGCTTTCTGCTGCAGATCAAAATAAAAGCAGCAACCTCATTCTTTCGTTTTTAATCAGTTTGCCTGGCAAAACAAATTGAATTGAGGGTCCGCATTACCAACCACGGCCAAGGTTATAACCGCTTACTATATATCACCGCTTTTTGGAACTAGCCTAAATCAGGGCTGGTATTCAGCCACCTCAGATAAAACCTAAAAAAATATCAAAAAGTACAAATTAAAGGACAAAACATGTATTTAAATTTTTGTGGCATGCAATACATTTGAAGTAACAATTATATTACCGTTATCATAATAAACAGAGATTCTGATTTCTCAAATATTGGACATCTCTTTTAAAAAGTATTGTATGGTGAGAACTAAAAAGAGTGTGCTTACTAATAGCAGAATGAGCAGCGATTTCGCATTACGTATCAGCGTATATGCCGGATATGGCCTGTCATTTTCTGAACTACAGGTAAAGCATTCAAATAGTCCGTAAACAGCCCTCTAAGAGAGTAGGAGCGGGTACCTTAAGCTTAACCAAAATTTATAAAGTTTTCCAGAAAAAGTTGTGATAAACATGACCTGGGATTCCTATGACCTTTAATAAATAACCAACTAATAATTAATCAATCAATTTTATGAAAAGAAAACTTTTACTATTTAAATCGTGGAAGTACGGGGCCTTGTTAATACTTGGTCTGCTACTGTATTTCCCGCAGCAGTTACATGCCCAAAATATAATTACGGGTACTGTAAAGGACTCGGTAACCACCGAACCAATGATCGGTGTTTCAGTTTCTTTAAAGGGAACAACTATTGGTACACAAACAGATATTAATGGAAAGTTCCGCATAAATGCACCAAAAGACGGTGAACTTATTTTTCGTTATATCGGGTATAAAGAAACGCAAAGAACGGTTGGCGATAACACTGTTATTAATGTAAGCTTAGCATCAACATCACAAAGTTTAAACGAGGTAGTGGTGGTGAGTTACGGAACGCAAAGCAAGCGTGAAATAACGGGTGCTATAGGTCAGGTAAAGGCATCCGAAATAAAGGATATGCCGGTAGCTAACATCGGGCAAAAGTTGCAGGGTAAATTAGCCGGCGTGCAAATTAATCAAAACTCAGGTACGCCTGGCGCCGAAATGACCTTTCGTATCCGCGGCGCAGCATCAATTAATGCCGGCAATAATCCGCTGATCGTGATCGATGGATTCCCGTCCGAGAGTGGGCTGCAAACCCTAAGCCCTGATGAGATCGAGTCAATTTCAGTATTGAAAGATGCATCTGCCGCTGCATTATATGGTTCAAGGGCAGCAAACGGTGTTATTTTGGTTACCACTAAACAGGCCAAATTAGGTCAACGATCAC
Organism: Mucilaginibacter segetis; assembly: GCF_016522075.1. Classification (GTDB taxonomy): domain Bacteria; phylum Bacteroidota; class Bacteroidia; order Sphingobacteriales; family Sphingobacteriaceae; genus Mucilaginibacter; species Mucilaginibacter segetis. The sequence continues at coordinate 844,941 of NZ_JAEHFW010000001.1, forward strand.
TTGAGTTTAGTGCTTACACCGGCATACAGTCGGTTCCGGACCGAGGGAAGCTCGATTTGATGAATGCCGAAGAGTTTGCCCAATATAAAAAGGAGTATTATGAAGATGCCGCAAGGTATGAAGGTTATACCGGCGGTGTCCCCGAAGTGTATCAAAACCCAAGTCAGTATGCCGGCCAGTCAGGAACAAACTGGTTTGATGTTTTGCTGCGTAATGCCGTAAGCCAAAACTATAACCTGTCGTATAGTTCAGGTACGGAACACCTGAAATCGGTAGTGAATCTTAATTATAACAAGCAGGAGGGAGTGATGCTTAATTCTTATGATGAACGATTTACAGCCAGAACAAATAATATTTACACAGCATCTGACAGGTTAACGTTGGGTGCTAATCTTGAACTATCTTACGGAAACAATCAGGTGGTGCCGGGCTTAGATAACGGGCGTAATATTATCGAGAATGCCTATTTGATGGATCCCACCTTAAATTATAAAAATCCGGATGGTACATATCCCGTTTCATTTTCGCAACCGGGTATGTTCCCTAATCCCAATTATTATTTAGTGTTAACCCAAAGGATCAATAAAACCAAGGCGGCCAGAGTTATTGCAAATGGTTTTGCTGAGGTGAAACTACTTGAGGGATTAAAGTTCAAGACAAGTATAAATGTAAATACTGATAATACGATAAACCGTCAATTTACGCCTTCAACCGCGCAGGGTGGCTTGGGAAGCGCACCTCCGCAACAGCCCAGCGGAAGTTACGGAACAAGTTATTTTTTAACCTGGTTAAGTGAAAATACCCTGAACTACCAGGCAACATTGGGTGAAAAGCATAATATAGAAGCTCTGGCGGGGTATACATATCAAAAATATTCCTTCGAGAACAGTAGTATAAACGGCAGCCAATTTCCTGACGATAATATTGAGTGGATAAATGCGGCTACTACACGTATCGGAAATGTGGGTGCCAGTCAGTCATCCTTAATTTCCTATATCGGGCGGTTAAACTATAATTATGACAGAAAGTATCTGGTATCTTTTGCCTTTCGTCGCGATGGTTCTTCAAAATTCGGATCTAACAACAAATACGGGAACTTTCCATCGGTATCTTTAGGCTGGGTAGCATCTGATGAAAACTTTATTAAAAATATAAAGCCAATAAGTTTTCTTAAGATCAGAGCAAGCTATGGTAAAGTAGGTAATAATAATATTGGTGATTATACCTATCTCGCATCCGTAAATAGTAATAACTATGTTTTTGGAAACCAGGTAACACCCGGTAAGGCGCTTAACGGAATAGGTAATAACAATTTAACCTGGGAAACCACCAGCAGTTACGATATTGGTATGGACCTGGAGATGTTTAACAGCCGTATAGCATTTACCTATGACTACTACTGGAAAAAGACAGACGGTTTATTATATGGGATCGATATTCCCGTACAATCCGGGTTTTCGACTATCACATCAAATATTGGCCGGTTTGATTTCTGGGGGCATGAGTTTTCCGTAAGTTCCAAAAATTTAGTAGGAAGTTTAAAATGGAACACCAATTTTAATATTTCATTTGACCGGAATCTGGTTAAAGAATTAGGAACAAACAATGCCCCTATTGGAGGTTATAACGAATATTGGGATGATAACCGCACCGCTGTAGGGCATCCTATAGGTTTGTTTTATGGTTATATAAACGATGGCGTATATATGACCCAGGAGGAGTTTGACACCCAACCTCATGATGCTACCGCAATGGTAGGCACCGCACGGTTTAAAGACGTGAGCGGACCTAATGGTGTTCCTGATGGTGTTATTGATAGTTATGACCGCACCTTTATAGGAAATCCAAACCCTACGTTTACTTATGGTATCACTAATAGCTTTTCTTACAAGGATTTTGACTTGAGCGTAGTTATGGCGGGGTCGGTTGGTAATGATATTGCCGATGATGCATTTCAGTCCACAGAAAACCTGGATGGTGTATTTAATGTAAGAAAGGGTGTTGCCGGAAGGTGGAGATCCGTTGAAGACCCGGGTGATGGGGTATATCCAAGAACAAGAAGCGGCACCACTGCTGACTTCCGCAATTTTACAAGCCGTCAGGTTTTTAAAGCAAGCTATCTGGCAGTAAAAAATATAACCCTGGGTTATACCATACCTGTTAAAAACAATAAATATTTAAAAGGTGTAAGGGCTTATTTAAGTGCCCAAAATGCATTTATTTTCACCCAGTATCCCGGCTTAAACCCTGAGGCAGGACTGGCCGGATTAAACGGATTAAACCAGGGTCGCGATTTTACCGGGTATCCTATACCAAGAGTTATTTCGGTGGGTGTTAATGCAAGTTTTTAACTAAATAACAAAAGCAAGAAGATGAAAAAGTTATCATATATACTATTATTAACGATCGGGTTGGTTTCCTGCAAAAAGGAAGCTCTTAACCTTGTCCCGCAAACTTCATTAAGCTCTGCCTCATTCTTTAAAAATGCCGCGGAGTTCAACCAGGCTTTAGTTGGCGCATACACTAACTTAAGGGGAATCGCATTTATGGGTTTTTACATGGATGAGATGCGGTCCGACAATACGTTTTTCACTATTTATTCGGCAGACAGGGGTACTTCCACAAGTGCCGAAGCATTTGCTGAATTTATTGACAACAGTACAACCAGCCAGGAGCCCAATAGTCCGGGTAATCGTTACGGGAACGACTATTCAGGGATATCTAAAGTAAATACTGTATTATCCAGGCTGGAAAGTTCAAGTCTGGCACAGGCAGATAAAGATCAGATATCCGGCGAGGCCTATTTTCTAAGAGCTTTTTACTATTATGATCTGGTTCAACATTATGGAGGCGTTCCGTTACAGTTGGAAGAAGTAGCCGATGTAGATGGAGCATTTCTTCCGAGAAACTCTGTAGCTGAGGTTTATGACCAAATAATAACAGATCTTAATGCAGCTGTTCCTCTTCTGCCTGTTGCAAAAACATTTCCGCAAACAGGCCGTGCTACCCAGGGCGCAGCAAAAATGTTGCTTGCATATGCCTATATGTCTAAACCGGAAAAGGAATACGCCAAGGCCGAAGCTGCGTTGGTAGATATTACAAAAATGAATTACACCCTTCTGTCAGACTATGCCAGTGTGTTTGATCCGGCTAATAAAAACAATCAGGAATCCATTTTCGAGGTACAATATAAATCCGGTAATGATGGACAACAAAGTGATTTTATATGGAGGTTTATCCCAAAAACTACCAACACCGAAGCAATATTGGGCTTGCATGGCACCAATGCCCGTGGCAGCCTGTCAAGCGGCGGGTGGAATGTTCCAACCCAGGAAATGGTCGATTCTTACGAAACGGGCGACCTGCGATTGCCTGCATCAATTGGTGTGGCAGAAGGTACTGTTAATAACGAAGTTTTAACAACAACGGCTGTAAAAAGTCCGGTTGATTATACCCCGGCACCAGGCTTAAGTTACTATTACTTTATAAAAAAATACCTGCATCCGCCTTATCAGGTAGAATACAATACCGATGACAATTTTCCGGTTTTCCGCTACTCGGGTGCATTATTGCTCTTGGCAGAGTGCCTTATAGATGAAAATAAAAATGCAGAGGCTTTGCCTTACTTAAACCGGGTTAGGCAAAGAGCAGGTTTGCCTGCACTCTCACAAGCTACAAAGCTTAACGTAGCAAATGAGATGCGGCATGAGCTGGCTTTTGAAAATCATCGCTGGACAGACCTTATCCGCAACGGTATGGCGATAGATGTAATAACGGCTAAAGGGGAACGGCTAAAAGCTAAATACGGTTTTTTATTGCCGAATACCTTTTTGATAAATGAGAACAGGTTAATATATGCTATACCTTTCAGAGAAATACAGATAAACAGTAAACTTACTCAAAACCCGGGTTACTAAATCTTTTACATAAATTGATGGAGGTAATTCATCTGCTTTTAGCATAATTAAAGCGGCCTTGCGGGTATAAACCGGCAAGGCCGCTTCTTGAAAAGTAAATTGTATTATGGATATACCAATACCTTGCCTTAAATGAAAATTTGACATTTTTACTGAATTTTTTCAGCTTAAAACTGTAAGTATTTTCGTGAAAAATACTTGGCATTAGCCTTGTAATGAGTTGGCTAGTTTAATTAATTTATTGTTCAATTATTTTTTAAAGTAAAATTTAAAGGAGAAAAGGCCATAACTTTAGTTAAATTCAATAACGAAGCAAACAACTCATTAATGCCAGGCTTAAGCCGGCGTTTATACTACCAATAATTACAGTTCCATACGAAAAAAGCGGCGCATCCAAACGGAAACGCCGCATAATAAACCAACTTCAACCAATGTCAATAACCGGATTTTATGTTTTAATTGTAAATTAGCATTTAAATCATGCTTGATTTTATCATCATTAATTATTTTTAAACAGATACTTGTAATGGCTGGATATAATTGCGCGAGACTTTGTAGAAAGGGAGTCAAGCGGAACCGGTTTATCCTGAGGGCGTGATTGTTTTTGATTTATCTCTCCTAACAAGCTCCATTTGCGTGTCATTTCTGCAGGCTCCTTTGCCGGGAGATCATACCTTGTAAAATCGATCACTTTTTCTGTATTATTTGTCTTGTCTTTTAACAATGCCAAACGGAAGTCCTTATTCATAAACCAGTAAATCTCTTTATCCGCGTCGGAACCGCCAATACCGGATCCTTTTTCTACAAAGCGATAATTAAAGCTGTTGCTTTTATAATGAGCCCTCCAAAGCAGCCCAAATTCACCCTGTGTAATCATTTTAACATCAGGCCAGCGCGCCCGTATGGCTGTTAACCAGTTTTCTAATGAAGATACCTCCATAGGCAGGGAAAGCTCCCAGCAGTTGGTTACCCATGCGAAACCATTAAGTTGAAATCCTTTGTCAAAATGGATGGCAGTGGTATGCATCATTTCCTTTAATCCAGTCTCATTTCCGTAACGACCAAGTGTCTCTATCGGCCCTACACCCATTCTGCTATTAAATCCACCTTCAAAGCCTTTTCTTCTGGCGGCAAGAAAATCTACAGTCCAGCCATCCAGATTCACACAATCTATAAAATCTGTTTTATTTTGCGCGGGTTTACAAAAGTGCTCTTTAGACGTGTAATAGGGATATACTATAGAACCATCACCATCTTGATTATCGATACTGAATTGGCTCCATATATTACCCTGACATACGTGTATTCCTTCTTTTTCTGCAAGGTATTGCTGGTTTGCGGCTGACATGAAACCTGCTACTATACTTAAAGGCCGATATCCGTTGCCGACCATACTGCTTATTATCTTTAAAGCATCATGCAGGTCCTTATTAACCTGCTCAGTACTGTTATACGCGTTGGCAAAATATGCACCAGGTATAAAAGTAATATCATCACCGTATTTATAATGATATCCTACTACTAATTTTCTTATTTCCCGGTAGGCTACACTGGTATCCTGCAAAGCGAGCCAGCTAAACGACCATGTCATTTTTCCACCCGGAAAACCTTTTGCTACAGCGTTTCTGAAGGCGATTACCCTTGCCGGAGTATGTAGTGATCGTTCATCATTCCCAATGCTACGGTCTCTTGAAACCTCGATCTGATTTACTCTGATCACCGTATTAAAAGTCAGGAAGCGGTTTCCCATTAACCCGGATTCATTTTTTAATTTAGTATGCTGCCCGAGCGCACCTGAAAAAACGATTAAAAACAGCGGGAGTAATTGGAATGTTAGTCTGAATTTCATATTTAGTTTGTACGTGCGAATTATTTTTGCCATTTATTCATAACGTATTATATAACCGGGCTGGTTTATCCGGCCCGGTTATATAATAATTTACCATCCCGGATTCTGTTCTAACGTATACCCGTTATTGGCGTAAAATGCGATCTCTTTGGTAGGTAAAGGTTGCAGGTAATCTTTCGCCGGATCAAACAACCGGTTGGTTTCCGCAATCAAAAAGCCATTGGCATCTACCTTTGTTAAATAAGTCGGATCACTATAAGGCGCTCTGGTAGCCCAATCGGTTCCGGTTATTTTTATTCCTTTTATATCCTGAGGCAGCTCAGTTTCTGCTGTTTTCCAACGGCGGATATCATCATACCTGAATCCTTCCAATGCCAGTTCAACCGTACGTTCGCGACGTATCTCGTCTCTCATGTTCAGGTTATTAGCGCTTACGAAGGCGTTGGTTAGATGAGGCATATTAACCCTATCTCTTAGCTTATTGATGGACATATTCAGGTCGTTATCCGATATTGAACCTGATTTTTCATAAACGGCTTCGGCGTAATTAAGCAAAACTTCCGCGTACCGAATTAAATGTCTGTCGAAGTCGAATAAACTGGCGCTCCCCATGCGGCCCGAGTTATTAGCTATGGGGTCTTCTGACATGTATTTATAAAGGATATAACCGGTATTAAAATTACGCTGTGGTTTATCGGGCCAGTTGGCCACCTTGGTGATCGGGAAAAATACACGGTTAGTAAGGGTGCCGGGAATGATCATAGTCATGGTCATTCTCGGATCACGATCCTGGAATTCCGAAGTAAAGGTATCGTATCCTTTAAAAACAGTGCCGGGAGATGTTATCGGCAGGCCGTTTTTATCCAGGTACATATCAACCAATTTACGGGTTGGATTGTAGCCATCCTGATCATACATATAGGGCGCATCTTGTCCGTAAATGTTGCGGGCGTACCTTCGGTCCAGTATAGACTCTTTGGAGTCATCGCCGGCTTCAAGAAAAAGATACCGGTAACTTTGATCACCGCTGCCGGTATAAAGCCCGTAAACTCCGCTGTTAATTACCGCTAAGGAGGTAGCCGCGGCCTGGTCCAGATATTTATCAGCACCTGACTGGTTTCTGAATTTTTCCCAGGTACCTTCAAACAGTGCTACCCTTGAGGCCAGCGCCAGCGCTGCGCCTTTAGTTATGCGACCTATATCAGGTGCGGACAAATCAGCCTGAACAGGCAAGTCTGCTTTGGCCTCGTCCAGATCTTTTAAGATAAGATCTGCCGTTTCTGAACGGCTTGAACGCGGCGCAAATAATTCCTGATCATCAGTAGAAAGTACTTTGGTGATCAGCGGCACGCCACCATAAATTCTTAATAATCTCCAATAATACCATGCCCGGAAAAACTTCGCTTCCGCCATATATTTTTTGACTTCAGCATCAGTAGTGCCTTCGCCATGTTCCAGAATATTATTTGCCGCCCTGATGTAGCCATAGCTTGATGACCACTCGCTTGAGGTTTCGGACGGTTGTAAATTTCCGTTACTAACCGAATTCGGGTTATTGAACGCTATATCTGATTCGGTATCCTCTTCTCCGAAACCATTTAAACCATTATAAAGATTGTTGGCAGCTAATTTAAAATCGGCCGCGGTTTTCCAGAAGGTGGCATCGGTTATGCTGTCCTGTGAAACCAGATTCAGGTCCTTTTTGCAACTCGTCCACAATACTAAAACCAAACAAAGCATTGTAACTCCCTTTATTTTTAATATGTGGTGATAGGAATATCTTTTTTTCATGATGTTTCTCTTTTAAAATTTAACATTTAAACCCAGTGAGTACACTTTGTTAAAAGGATAGGTGCCTTCGTTACGATAACCATCCTCCGGGTCAAAATTTCCGCCAAGGGTTCCTTTTGATATCGTGAACAGGTCCTGACCGCTCAAGTATATCCTGGCAGATTTCATTTTAATAGCTTTGGCAATGTTTACAGGCAGGTTATACCCTAAAGTGATCACTTTAAAGCGTAGGTAAGCAACATTTTGCAAAGTAAGCGAAGATGCTCTGTAATCGTATCCGGCAACATCATCATAACCTAAACCGCCCGGCAGATATCTCGGGTATTGGGCATCCGGACGTTCCGGAGTCCAGGTTTTTCCGTAATAGTATGCTAATGTTGGCCAGTAGAAGGTATTGGGCCTGCTTATGTTTCCCTCGTAGATCACATCCCGTTTACCTACTCCCTGTAAAAATACTGACAAGTCGAACTGCTTATAACCAAGATTAATATTGGAGGAGAAGGTGTACCGTGGAGTAAGGTTGCCCAGGTATACCATATCACCCGACAGACCTTTCGTCTTATCTCCGAAAGCGGTTAACTTACCGTCACCATCTACATCTTTATACATTACATCGCCCAGGCTTATTCTTGACGGAACTCCCTGTAGCTGTTTATATGCATCCAACTGCTCCTGTGTTTTGATGATGCCATCATACACATAGCCAAAATACGAGTAGATAGGGTAGCCTTGTCTGGTTTTAACCAATCCTTCACCATAACTATCTGTATTTTTTAACTCTACCAGGTTGTTTTTACTATCACTTAACTGTAATGAAATGCTATACCTGAAATCGTTCACCTGATCTTTCCAGGTCACGGAGGTTTCAAATCCTTTGGTAACCAATTTACCCTGGTTTGTAGATGGTGGAGTGGCACCATAAGTTGCGGGCACCGCTATATTAACCAGCATATCATTATTGGTCTTGTTAAAATAGTCGAACGAGAAGTTAAGACGGGAACGCAGTACAGACACATCTATACCGATGTTTTTATTTTCAATAGTTTCCCAGGTCCTGTTGCTGGATGCCGGACTTGCGCTTGCGCCGGGTAAGCCCGCATTTGGCGATCCTAGAGGATAAGTGCCTCCAATGGATATCAGGGGTATGTAATCATAAAGTCCGAGATTGCCTATTTCCTGGTTACCCATTTTTCCGTAAGAAACTCTTAGTTTCAGTAAATCAAAGGTGTGCATCGATTTAATAAAATTCTCTTCGGATAAGTTGTAGGCAAATGCTGCAGAAGGGAATACCGCACTCCAGCGTTTCTCCGGAGCGAATTTTGAGCTGCCGTCAGCACGAGCGGTAAGATCAAGTATGTATTTGTTCTTGTACGAATAGCTTAGCCTGCCAAAATATGACCCTAAGGCCTGGTTATTTATCAGTCCTGAAAAATTGGCGTAGGCAGCTTTTGTACGATCGGCCAGGTTAAGCGTAAATATATCATTGCTGACAAAATTGTAACCGGTTATTGACTGGCCTTCATTTCTTGTTTGTTCTAATGAGGCACCACCTGTCAGGTTGATCTTGTGATCCTGCCCAAACCCTTTGTTATAATCAAAATAAACCTGATAAAGTTTATTCAGGAGCTTGTTGTTACTATAGTAGGCAGAGTTAGGATTGTTGCGGATGTCCTGAATGCCGCCGGCATAATTATAGCGGGTTATAGTCGGATTTGTGGCACTGTAATTATCGTAATCAAACCGGAAAGCGGTTTGCCCGGTTAATGTTAGCCCTGGCAATACATGATAGTCGATTTTAACATTGGTAGCAAAGCGTGAAAGGTTATCTTTACTTGTACCGCCTTGTTCCAGATATTGAGCCGGACCTTCGTAACCCTGGTATCCGTAAAATTCTCCCAGTGGATTATATACCGGCTGGTAGGGGAACTGACGCGTTACGTTAGTTAGTGCACTGCCCAGCAGTGTAGGATTCACATTTGCGAGGTTGTCGAAATTTGTACGGGTTTGGACACTGATTTTATCACTTAAATGAAAATCGTAATTCAACCTGATATTATACCTGTCGGATTTATTATCGCCGAATTTTACTATACCGTTATCGCGGTTATAGCCAACGGAAACCAGATAGTTGCTGTTGTTGCCACCGCCAGATACAGCAATGTTGTGAAGTTGTTGGGTGGAGTTTTTGTAAATAACCTTATTCCAATCGGTATAGCCATAAAACCCCGGATAATTAGTTACTCCATAATTCCATCCCTGATCCAGATCGGGAGCTGCATTCGCTTTTATTTTATCAAATACTTCCTGCGGAAAACCGTTTATTCCAACATTGCGTAACCCCTCGTCCATAAACTCGGCATACTGCAAAGTATTTTGCATTTGCCGGAGATAGGTAGGTGTTTTAACGCCAAAATTCCCGGTATACGTCACCTCCGGAGCACCGGTTTTACTGCCGCCGCGTTTGGTGGTCACCAATATTACCCCATCTGCTGCCCTGGCCCCATAAATGGCTGCTGCCGCATCTTTTAAAACGGTTACTTCCGCAATATCATTAGTATTGATGGTACTTAATATACCGATATTTCCCGGAACGCCATCTATTAACACCAATGGTGCATTTCCGTTGATGGAAGAGTACCCGCGTACCTGGAAACCATAAGTAGAACTACCAGGTTGTCCACTGGCCTTGGTAATTGTTAAGCCTGGTATAGCACCCTGTAAAGCTTCGATCGAATTATTTACAGGTCTGTTCTCAAATACATCAGATTTTACCGTTGAAATTGCTCCGGTTATAGCGCCCTTTGCCCTGGTGCCATAACCTACAACAACCACCTCATCCAGTTTGTTATCGGTTTTAACTAATTTTACTTCGATGTTCGCCCGACCGTTAACAGGCACTTTTTGGGTTTGATAACCGATATAGGAAAATGTAAGTACCGAACTGGCATCGGGTACCTCAATATGGAACACACCATTTAAATCGGTAACCGTACCCAAATTTGTTCCTTCCACACCAACGGATACGCCTATTAAGGTTTCACTGGTAATGGAATCTTTAACCACACCGGTAATATTCAACTTTTGAATAATCTTGTTGTTTTGTACAGGCATTTGCGGCCGGGGGGTAATAAGCACGGTATGGCTTTTTATGGTATATTCAAATGGCTGATCAGCAAAGCATTGATCCAGAACTTTTTTCAGATCCTGATCTTTTGCATTAACCGTTATAGGTTTTGCATTTTTAATGGTTGCATTGTTATACAAGAAATCATATTTGGTTTGTTTCCTTATTTGAGCGATCACCTCTGTTAACGAGGCATTATTTGCCTTTACCGTTACTGTTTGCGAATACACTTCGGCCTTTATCTGAAAAAAGGTAACAACAAGTAAAAAGATCGTAAGTCTCATTTTTAGAAAAAAATTAGAATATACACAGGAATCCCTCCTGAAAAGTAATTCAGTAAATTTTTTATACATTTGGTAGTTAGGTTTAAATTTAAATCTGTTAGTTAGCTTTAAGTAATTACCTGATGCAGCCCTTCGGCTGATTAAACCAGGGACGGCTCCAACGTCCTTGGTTTTTGGTAACAAGATGGTAAGTTTTGTTTTTTGCTATAGTCCTCCCTTTTTATATGAATACTTTATTTTTTGTATGGATTAGGTTAAAAAATGTCTGGTCATTATTGCGGCACTGCGCAAAATCAATTGGTTACTAAAATTTTTTTGTTGATGATGTTAAAATGAACTTTCCCTACCAGTTCAAGATTGGCAAATATTTCGGATAGGTTTGAGGAGCGTGAAAACGTACCCCCAAATTTTTCATTTTTATTAATATGGCTATAAACTACATCCACATTATACCATCTGCTCAGCATTTTCATTATGCTGGTTATATCCTCGTTATCAAATATAAAATAGCCGTTTTTCCATGAGATCACCTCATCAGTATTTACCTTGCTAATATGGATGTCCCCTTTCTTTAATGCGATATTTGCCTGTTGTCCGGGAGTTAATTTGCGGGTTTTGCCGGAAGTTAAATTCTCAACCAATACACTGCCCTGTACCAATGTAGTACTCATAGCATCATCATCTGCGTAAGCTTTTATATTAAAATGAGTGCCTAAAACTTGTATTTTCTGATTACCACTACTTACTACAAATGGCATATCCTTATTATGGGCTACTTCAAAATAAGCCTCCCCTGTTATTTCTACGTTACGTTTTGTGCCGGAAAATACTACCGGATAGGTAATGGAGGACGCCGCATTTAACCATACTTTTGTGCCATCCGAAAGGCTTAGCTGATATTGGCCGCCACGTGGTGTTGTCATGGTATTATAAGCCGGGGCGTTATCAGTATTTGGTGATGAATGACCTGATTTGGTGTAGGCTATACGCCCATCTGCCGTTTTGCTGATCTGCATGTTGTTTTGGTCCGCAAGTTTTCCATTTTTCGCATCAGTAAGCAGTATATGAGCGCCGTTAGCTAACGTTAATACTGCTTTATTACTTCCGGGGGCAACATCGTTTTTAACAACTTGTTGATCTTGCTTCTCCTGAGTTTTTTTTTCGCGGGAAAATAGAAACAAGCCGACAGACAGCAGAATTAATATAGATGCTGCAATAGAGACACGAGGCCAAACTGACCGGGGTTTAGAGGTTGGTGGTAATACCATTAAAGTTTGCCAAACTTCATCTTTCAGTTTTTCAAACTCTTCATCGTCAATTTTATGAGATGAAACCTGCCATTGTAAATACCAGTCTTCCAGTAATGAAAGTTCTTCCTCCGAAATGGTGCCGGTTTTATACTTACTCAATAAATCTTTAATGTCAATTTTTTGCATCAGTGTCTATATTGGCTATATATTAGTATAGACAGGCAAACCCAATGGGAGGGGGGTAATTTTTTTTAAAAATTAAAAATCAAAAAAAAGGAAATAAGCGGTCCGAGTTTTACCCGCAATATTTTGAGTGCATTTTTTACATGGCTTCTTACTGATTGTTCTTTTAAATCCAATCTAACGGCAATTTCTTTATAGGTAAGATTCTGCTTGCGGCTAAGTTCAAAAACCTCTCTCATCTTGGCGGGTAAATTATGTATCTCACTTTCTATAAGGAATGTTAACTGGCGTTCCCTCAGCAAATGATCCGTAACGCACGTTTTGTTGCTAATTGTATCCGCTAAAGATAACTTTGCCCTGTCTTCAACTCTTTTATGCGCGATGATATTAATAACCCTGTTGCGGGTAGAAGTGTATAAATAGTTCGACAAATTGGTTTTAGGATCCAACCACCCACGCTTACTCCATAAATGAGTAAATAGTTCTTGTACCAGGTCTTTTGCCTCGTCCTTATTCTTCAGGCGATTATATGCATGAATATATAACAACCCGAAATACCGATCGTAAATCAGCGCAAAAGCGCCTTCATCACCGGACTTCAGTAAATCCAGTAATTCCAGGTCACTTAAAGAATCGCATGCGGTTATACTATTCATTATTAAATGCAACAAGAATTCTGTTCACACGGAATCACTTCCATGGTAAACAGAATATCATTTATTATGTATATGATCCATATTCTTTTAAATATGATAATTTACGGGTTATCATATTTTATTTTCGGAATAGGGGAAAAGCATCAATGCTTATAAGTTTATAACGATTTGCAATTTTATATTTAATTGCCAAACAACCATCCCCATCTGTACCATGAAGTTTTCTTTATGCTGGAGCTTAAAGTATGTGATCAGCTTAATTTTACTGCAATTGATCCCCTTTCCGGGAAAGACAGAAGGTGTTCACCTTATAGTTGATGCTGGGACATACAACAATCGCTTTAAAAGCTTGTAAAAAAATAGTTATTTAAAAGGTTTATACTTTTGCTACAGTTCCTTTCTTAAATTCATCATGCTATTTTCAATTTCTTCTCCACAACGCGGACATATATCTGCGCGGTAGCGACCTTGGAATGAAGGGCATTTGACGTCTGCATATATTGTGAAATAGTAGTCAGTTTTTGAACGTGGTAACGCAAATAATACCATCGAAAATATTGACCGAAATGTTGGGGTATGGGGTTGATTTGCTAATTGTAGCCATATATTTTCTTAAATATTATTCCGGGCCACCTTTACCCCCGGTAAGCAACTTTACTAAGCTGTCTTTTAAATAATAAGCCCAGGCGCCCTCACAACCTTTATAGCAGGGCAGTTCGGGTACCAGCCCGATGTGTTCAAAGTTGATCCTTGTACCGGTGCCTTCCGGAACAAGATCAAAAATGATCTCCGTGTCTACCCATTCCTTTTTATTTTCCAGCCAATCTTTCCAGCAATCCGTCACCAGCCACCTTACTTTTTTGCCCGGTACCTGTTCGGTTACTCTTAACTCAATCCAGGTTTTACCAAAGGTCACCTTAAAAACATCATCCACAGTAGCAGCGCTGCCAACAAAAACAGACGACCACCAAGCCGGCACGTTATTGATTTGTTCGTATACTTCATTTGGCGAATTGCCAACCGTGAAGGTTGTTTGATAGTCCTGATTTTTCATCGTGCTTATAAATTATTAGTTTGGGTTAAAAATTCTGCACCAAACCAACTGAGGAAAGTATAGTACTCGTTCTGTAATTTCTCATTTGCTGGTGATTTCTGGTTATTCAGATGATTTTCTTCTCCATTATAACCTGTGTTTTATTTTATTAAATGATCATTCCGGCTGTCAGGTTAAAATTTGTTCCGGTAATGGCCGAGCCTTCATCGGAGGCCACGAATATCGCAGCACCGGTAAGTTCTGCAAGGGTAGTCAGTTTTCTTCGATGGGTCATGCCTTCCATCACAGCGTGGAAATCCTGGAAGCTAATGCCATGGGCTTTGCCATGGATTTCCCAAACCTCATCGATCAGGGGAGTTTCGGGCATGCCGGTAGTATTAAAGCATACCGAGCGTATACCCATTTGTCCGTATTCAACGGATATGGAGCGGCAGAGTCCTTCAATTGCTGACCATGCCGGAACCATGCCGCCTACAAAAGGCGGGCTGATACGGCTGGCATTTGGGGTATGCATCAGGATCACGCCCGAGCCTTGTTTGATCATCTCGCGAAGCGCCATACGTGAAGTGATGAAATGGGCTTTTGTGTAGATATTTATCGGCAGGGAAAAACTTTCCAGTGAAAGATCGGTAAGTGCGATACCCTGAATACCTTTTTGAGGAATACCGATCGTATTGAAAGAAATATCAATTTTTCCCTCTTTACCAATCAGGTCATGCATATGTTTTTCAACCGCCGCTTCTTCCAGTACGTCCAGAACGGCTGTTTCAACAAAACCACCGGCAGCCTTAATATCCTCGGCTATGGAAGCCAGTTTTTCCGGGGTGCGGCCTGCGATATAAACTTTTGCGCCTTGCCCGGCGTAGGCAATGGCAACTGCGCTACCCACTGCGCCGTCGCCATATATAACCGCGGTTTTATTTTCTAATCGTTTCATGAAGATCAAAAATACTGTCTAAAACATACCCTTGTGAGTTGTAATATGGACAATATGACGGGTTAATATAGACGGATTAACCTGATCAAATAAGACTAATTATTAATTTGACCGCCAATGTATCCAGTTCACCAAATACTCAGCTAAAAACATCCAGGTTCAGGTAACGGGGAAAAAATAAACCTATCTGTTCAATATTGATATAGGAAAGAGTTAACTTTCATTTTGATAAAAATGCCAAGGTATTTGGCAAATACCACAAAATAGTAGGCCCGATAAACGCAGACAATTCATGCGTTCCAAGCTAAAAAAAACATGGTCCTTTCGCAGCTTTTCTTTAACAGGCCTCTTTAGCCCAATTCCACCCACTGCCCAATACGGCTATTTATAGGGCTCTATGCGGAACTCGTAGCTGTTATTCTTGCTTACCGGGAGTTCATATTTCTTTAAGGGGCCGGGACCGCAACTTGCATTTCCGAGCCCCCTTTGCATGTAGTCCAGGCTCAAAATGGTTTCAGGCCGTCTGTCCGTGTTCAGCATAAACTGATGTTTAATGTTCCAAAGCTCCTGATCGTAAAAATGCAGGGCAGTAAAGTTCAGTTTACTGAAAGAAGATATTTTAATGCCGCTGTTACCGTCTTTAATAATCAGCCAGCGCACATCTTCGCGATTACCCATGCTCTGGCTGCGGGCATAATATTCTTCCATGCCTTTAACCGTATTTTTGTATATCCCAAAGTAGGCGGACGCTTGACGGTCCACATAGTTTTCCTGCGGCCCCCTGCCATACCATTCAACCTGCTCCATACCCGGAACAAGGGCCATCTGCAAACCTAAACGCGGAATATGATTTTCATCCTTTGTATTATCGATATTTACCTTTACATCTACCACCCCTGATGCATAAAACACATAATCTATATTAAAAGGGATCACACTTTTTTTCTGATCGCCTATGCTGGTAATCATACTGGTATTTACGGTGATGATGCCACCATCATCAGCCACTACAGGTTTCAGCGTCACCAGGCTGGTATGTACAGGCAAATCTTCGTGCGGATCGTTGTTAATGCTTCTGTACCAGTTTAATGAAAAGCCCTTTTTATTGTAGATCATCTCTTTTCCGTTTAACTTTAAGGAGGTTAGCATCCCGGTACCTGAATCAAACTGAGCAGTAATGTGCTCCCCGGTTATCTGGAACGAATTTGGCGTTTTTACAAGTTTTAGATCTCCACCATTTTCCGCAATACCGGTAAGTGGTATGCGCGGAGTAAGGGCAAACTGTTCGGACGCTACGGTAAGGCCTTTATTGCCCCATACCTTATCTTTTGCGAGGCTGAAATTGATGGTCAGAAAGTATTCTTTGCCGTCATCAAGGTGTGTATGGAAAGGGATTTTTAAATCTACTGTTTCGCCCGGTGCGGCAGTCAAAGGCGCTATAGTACCTTTCTCTACCTCTGCACCATCTTTCAATAAACTCCACGAAATACCGAACCCGTTAAGGTTTGTGAAATCGTAACTGTTTTTTATCCTGAATTCGCCGTATTTAGGATTTGCAGGCAGTATCTTGATGTACTGGTACACCTTTTTTACTTCCATCAGCTTTGGTGTTACTTTGCGGTCGGAGGTAACAATACCATTCAGACAAAAATCGCCGTCGTTAGGTTTATCGCCGAAATCGCCGCCGAAATAATAGTGATCCTGCGGTCCGCCATACTTTACAAGCCCCTGATCAACCCAATCCCATATACAGCCCCCGACAGTTCTTTTTGAATGGTTTTCGATGTAATCCCAGTACTCTGGCAGATTCCCTATAGCGTTACCCATTGAGTGTGCATATTCACATATAAAAAACGGTTTGGCAGAGTTCTCCTGATCGGTTTTTATCATACTTTCTACTGATGGGTACATGCGGGAATAAACGTCAGCTGCGCTGTTTTTTCCTTCGTAATGGATAGGCCGGGTTTTATCAGTTAGTTTGATAGCCTTATACACGGTATCGAAATTACGCCCTTGTCCGGATTCGTTACCCATGGACCAGAATATTACCGAAGGGTTATTTTTATGTTCTTCCACATTACGGAGATTCCTGTCAAGGTAAGCCGGCAGCCAGCTTGGTCTGCTGCTTATCGACTGGTTGCCGTGGCACTCGAGGTTGGCTTCGGCAACGGTATAAAGTCCAAAATAATCGAACATGGCGTACATTCTCGCATCGTTCGGGTAATGGCTGGTACGTATGGTATTGATATTATTCTGCTTCATCATCATCACATCCTGCAGCATGGACTCTATCGGAACAGCCTTGCCATAGATTGGATGCGTATCGTGCCTGTTAACACCTTTAAAAAATACGGCTTTGTTATTAATATATACCCTTTTGTTTTTAATCTCGATTTTGCGGAAACCAAATTTTGAGGTGATCACCTCTTCTACTATGCCGTTTTTATCTGTTAAGCTAAAGATAGCCGTGTATAAATCAGGATTTTCTGCCGACCATAATTGAGGCTGGTTTATAAGACCCGAAAGTTGCTGCTGCCTGTTGTGCTCACCGGTTAATGCTGCCAGCTTTTTATGAAGTTTCAGCACCTGATTTCCCTGCGGATCGAGTATAGTAACTTTCAGGTCACCTGCTTTGGATGTTTTTGCCCCCGCATTTTGAATATCGACGTTTAGTTTCAGGGTTGATTTTGAAAAATCGTCGTTATTAAAATCCGTTAAAACACAGTAATCCCTGATATGAGTTTCTGGTACGGCATAAATGGCTACATCGCGATGTATACCGCTCAGTCTGAACATATCCTGATCTTCCAGATAGCTTCCATCGCACCAGCGGTAAACTTCTACAGCTACAGTATTTTTGCCGGGTTTAACAAAGTTGGTAACATTAAATTCGGCAATATTATTTGAGCCCTCGCTGAAGCCGACCTTTTTCCCGTTCACCCAAACATACATAGCGCTGTAAACACCATCGAAACGAAGGTAAATGGCTTTTCCGTGCCAGTTTTGCGGAATGGTAAAATCCCTCCGGTATGAACCAACCGGGTTGACCTCGTGCTCGTTAGTGTAGCCTGCCTGTGGTTTTATAAAAGGAGGATCGTTTTTATAAGGATAAGTGTAATTAGTATATATGGGAGTGCCATAACCCTGCATTTCCCAATTTGAAGGAACCGGAATTTCTTTCCAGCCGGATACATCATACCCCGTTTTATAAAAATCAAGTGGGCGCTCATCAGGTTTTGCCACCCAGTGGAATTTCCACATACCGTTCAGGAGCTGATAAAGCGAAGATTTGTTGCGCTCCCATGGCTTTTTAAATGTAGCATCTTCTTTCGCCTCACTTACCGAGGCAAAAGGGATGTAGGGCACGTGGGCTTTCTCCTTATTTACGCCAAATATCCCTTCGTTTTCCCATTCCACATCGCCAACATGCTTTGGTGTTTTTATCTTGGCTGTGGATAGCACAATATGCCACCGCTGGCTTTTATCACTGGGGTCTGGCTTAAGTTGAAACAACTTGCCGCTACGGATACCCCAAACATAGCCACTTGCTTTTGACTGTATGGTATAGGTATCATCATTATTTTGAACTATTTTCCATTGTTGGTTGGTATTATCTTCGTCCTTATCCCACAAAATAGCAGCATTGCCGTCTCCGGTAGTTTTGTTGGCATTGTCGATACCCTTCAAGCTTACCGGGCTGTACATGGAGTAGTAGCCATTGCCAACGGAGGTTAATTCCCATATCTGATCTGAACTGTTTGCATCTTCTTTTAATAAAAACAAATTTGCCTCGTTATCGAATGAGCCGCGATTATCAACCGCCAAACCGTTTTCATTTATCAGTTTATAGTTTTGCCCCGTTTTAAATATCTGCGCGTTGGTAAAAAAAGAGGATAAGCATAAAAAGGCGAAAATTAAAGAAGAAAGAGGCCTGAAGGAAGATTGTTGACGATTCATAAATTGTAGAGATATTGCAAAAGCTCTGTGAAAATTCGTTTTTTTATTGGCAATGAGGTACTTAATACATTTTTCTGTTGAGGCGGGATGATTATCCCGCTGTAACCATTGTTTGGGACGCAATATAAGTTTTTGTGAACTAATTGCGTTTAGCCTATCCTGAAAACATTAGCCACAAATGCGCACCTTGCTTAAAGGTAGCTAAAAACCAAAGTCAGGTAATCAAAATCTTTTTCTGCCATAATTACAATTGGTGCATTTTCAATTGATTTGATAGGATTTTAAAACAAATCATTCGGTTTGGCATTTTAATAGCCGGAACTAAAGCCACTTTATGAAAAAGATCGCTATACTGGGCGGCGGCCCCAGTGCTTTATTTATGTTTAAACGCCTGCTTGAAAGCGGTCTGGATGAAATTTCTGTTGATATATACGAAAAGGGCAGTAAGCTGGGATGCGGAATGCCCTATAGCAAGGATGGGGCTGCCGATGAACATATTACCAATGTTTCGGGTAATGAAATTCCGGAATTGGTAAACGATGTAGCCGAATGGGTAAAGAGCGTATCAAAAGATACGCTGGATAAATATCATATTGATCCTAAGCGTTTTAACGACTATAAAGTACTACCGCGTTTACTGTTTGGCCAATACCTTTGCGAACAGTTTAGCCAATTGGTTAAACAGGCCAAAGCGCAAGGATTGGAAATAAATGTGCATTACCATACTGCGGTAATTGACATTATAGACCAGCCAGAGAAAGAACAGGTTAAGATTGTAACTGAAACGGGCGTGCAACACTATGATCGCGTAATTGTATGTACCGGGCACTTTTGGCCTAAAAAACAGGAAAGCCTTACAGCGGGGTGGTTTGATTCGCCTTACCCGCCGGAGAAGATCTCTCTAAGAGCTAATTTCCCGGTCGCTATCCGTGGTGCATCACTAACAGCCATTGATGCCGTAAGAACATTGGCACGGCATAATGGTGAATTTACGAAGGATAGCAGCGGTAAATTGAGCTACCGGTTAAATACAGATAGTCCGCATTTTCGTTTAGTGTTGCATAGTCGTAATGGCTTGTTGCCAGCTGTGCGCTTTCATTTAGAAGACTCTCACCTGGGGAAGGAAACCGTATTAAGCCCGGAAATCATCCGGCAGCAGCGCGCTGCTAATGATGGTTTTTTGCCGTTGGATTTTGTTTTTGAACAGAACTTTAAAAAAGGCGTTGCAGAACATGATCCGGCAACTTATCAACAGATCAAAGACCTGAGTATGGAAGGTTTTGTAGACCAGGTAATGGCTAACCGGGAGGAGCGTGATCCTTTTGAACTCTTAAAGGCGGAATATGCCGAAGCGGAGAGATCTATAGAAAAACGGCAGTCGGTATATTGGAAAGAACAACTTGCCATCCTGAGCTTCGCGATGAATTACCCGGCCAAATATTTTTCTGCAGAAGACAGGTTACGGTTAGAAAAAACATTAATGCCACTCATATCAGTGGTAATTGCTTTCGTGCCTCAAAGCTCGGCCAAAACCCTGATGGCGCTGCATGATGCCGGTATATTATCGCTTAAAGTAGTAGACCATGATGAGGAGCCGGAGCCTGATGAAAATGGCGGTGTGGATTATGCAGGAGTGCATTACCCTTTATTTGTAGATTCCATCGGACAGCCACATCTGGCGTTTGAAGATATTCCATTTCCGGGTTTACGCGAAGGCCATACCATAAGCCCCGCACGATTGCGTTTCCGCGACCCAAAAAATGGTCAGGAGTTGCTTGAACAGGGCAACAAACGTGTGCATCATCTGCAAAATAATTATTACCTCACCGTTCCGGGGCTGGCTATTAATGATCATTTTCAGGCGCTTGACAGCTATGAGGCATTAAATGACAGAATTTATATTATGGCGGTACCGTTCATAGGTGGTTATAATCCTGACTATTCCGGGTTAGATTTTTCCGAAGCGGCATCCAAATTAATACTGAACAGCCTGCTTGGCACGGGGATTGCAAATGGATAGTTACATCTAAAAAATAAACTTATGAAAACGATAGAAAAATCAATTGAAGTATTAAATGACCTGATCGAGATAAACAATGACCGCATAGCAGGTTTTGAAAAGGCTATTGCCGATATTAGAGATGAAAATGTTGATCTGAAAGAATTATTTCAGCAATACAGCGCGCAAAGTCGCCGTTTTAGCCAGGAATTAACGCAATTAGTTGCCAGCGAAGGTGGCGAAGCCGAAACCGGTAATAGTGCAGGTGGTACACTGCACCGCGCCTGGATAGATGTGAAATCCTTGTTCAGCAATAATGACCGGGCCAGCATCCTGAACGAAGCCGAACGCGGAGAGGATGCCATTAAAAAAGCGTATAAGCAAGCTTTAAGCGAAGGTGAGTTGAGCGTAGATGCTACTACACGGGTAAGTACACAGGCACAGGAGATCAACGCCGCACACGACCGTATTAAAGCGTTGCGTGATGCCGTAAAATAAATTATTTATTAAGAACGAGCCGCCTCAAAAGGGCGGCTTTCCTGTTTTATGGAAGAACATTTTTTATTCATGATATTACTGGGCTCCAAAGCCCCGTCGCGGAATGTTGAGCAGCACGACTTTTTTTTTGGTATTGCCCGCAACCTAAAAGAACTCGTTCCGGCAATGCGGGCCTTTTGGCCCGAAGCCGGTAAGAGCTTGCACATTGACGGCTGGCGGAAAATAACAGCAGTTGAAGGTTACCGGATTAATATTATATCAAATACAGGGGAATACGCCGGCAAACGAGTATTCTTTATCAACCTTGGCGGTTATTGTTCAGGCAGGCTCGAAGAACAGCATTACACAATGTTGACCGTACAGGATGACCGACTTTCAGCATTGTCAGCCTCCAAGCGAACCGAATTTTTCCGGACAGCTACTATCGCCAAAGTGAAGGGTGCAAACGCCCATATTGACGAAAAGTATGGTATTGATGTAGATGAAATTTATAGGGTAGACGAATTATTAAGTGAACAGGATAAGCAGGAGTGGCATATTTCCTTAAATCAGGAGCAGGGAATACAGCCTGATGAAATACATCTCGGTTATCTTCAATTACATCAACTATAAGGGCATTATACTTCAATCTTAATTAAATTCATTTATTAAGAAGGGTTGTAACCTAAATGTTTAAACTGCCGAATGGTTACGACAATATGGGAGATATAGCCATATTGCTAAAACCTGAGTACTTTTTTATTATAAAGGCTCTTGACGGTTTTCAGTATGATCAGTTTATCTTTCAGCAGGAGTTTCTTATAGCAATTGCCTAAGGTGGTTCGCCTTATTTCGTCCGGTTAAGCATTCACCTGGCGTGCCTTGTCAAAACAAGTTTGAGTTCCGATTGCCGGTTGTGAATCTTTAAAAACCATGCATATTGCAAAGCTGCTTAAATTACACCCGATGGGTAATGTTAATCCTTTATTAACTAACATTATTTCTTTTGCTTAATTATCTCTAAAAACGCGTCTCGATAAGTCTCTCCAATCGGTATGCTGACGTCCCCAATATACAAGGTATTTCCATCAATGATCCGGATTTTATCTATAGCGACAATATATGATTTATGTACCCTGTAAAATGGGGGGCTTGGTAATTGCTCTTCCATATCGCGCAGCGACTGATAAGTTATAATTCGCTGGGCTTGCGTAAAAATGGAAACATAGTTCCGTAGTCCTTCAATGAAAAGAATGTCTGTAAATGCAATCTTTAGGAATTTATTTTTGCTGTCTCCTTTCACAAATATGTATTCCGGATGCTTAACCAACGATACAGATAGCTGCTTTTCAATCAGAGTAGGCTCGCCTAATAGATGATAGGCTTTTTGAGCTGCTTTCAAAAAGCGGTCAAAAGCAATGGGTTTTAGCAGGTAATCAACGACGTCATGTTCAAAGCCGTCCAGCGCATATTCGCTATAGGCTGTTGTTAAGATCACCTTACAGTTACTGCCGCAAAGTTTTAAAAACTGGATACCCGTAAGCTCCGGCATTTGTATATCCATAAATACCAGATCAATATCCCCTTTTTGAATAATGCTGAGCGCCTCAACAGCACTGGTAGTGGTACCGGCCAGTTCCAGGTAAGGCACCTTATCCATATAGTCGGCAAGCATTTTAAGCGCGTACGCTTCATCATCAACAGCAAGGCAACGTATCATGTCCTAAATGTAAAAAAGTTCACTGTTTTATGCTACAATTGTTTTTAACGTGATGGTTAGTATCGTTTTATAGGTTTCGCCATTATCGGAAATGAGTAATTCGTGTTTTCCGGGATAAATAAGCTGCAGCCTGCGTTTGATGTTGACCAACCCTATTCCGCCGGATGCATCCTTTTGACCATGGGCAACTTTATTGCTAACCGTTAGTGTAAGGCACTGGGCTGTGAGTTGAATATGTATTTTTACGGGGCGTCGTGGTTCGTTTAATACCCCATGCTTAAAGGCATTTTCAATAAAGGGAATTAGAATAAGAGATGCTATTTTTTTGCCGGCAAAGTCGCCGCTTAATTTAAAATCGACAAAAAACTCATCCTCAAATCGCAGTTGGTATAGCTCTATATAGTTTTGCAGATAATCAATCTCCTTTTGCAAATCGAGCATACCGTTAGCGCTCTCGTTTAGCATATAACGCATTAGGTGCGAAAGCTTGATCAGGCCATTTGCCAACTGGTCTGATACCGGATAAGCCAGCGAATACATATAATTGAGCGTATTATATAAAAAATGCGGATTGATCTGCGTTTTTAAAAACAAAAGTTCGGCTTGTATTTTTTCCCGTTTTAGCTGCTCGGTCTCTTTATCTTTTTTAAAAGTATCAAGCAATGCCCATGCGAGAAAGCTAAATAGGATGGGCTGTAATGCCCGCCACCAATTATCGCTGATATAGTATAAAGCAGTTGTACCATTGTTATAATTACCATGCCCGAGCCAAGCAACATATAAAAATTCTTCAATGAAGGCTCTGCTGCCAACAAATAGTGCGTCAGCTATTATTAAGCCAACGACTAAAAAAGGAATTTTATCGGTTTTTAAGAAACGTGGATAGAGCACAAAAAAGCAAAACGTAAATTCAATGAAACTGGCTGTCAGGTTTGACCACACATACGGTATCGGGCCTCTTCGGGCAATAAGGCTATCGGCATAAATATAGAGCAGATACAACCCCCAGCACAACAGGTAATAAAAGGGCAACTTGCTTTTGGTCATGTTCAAATTTACTTATGTGGAATAAATTTATGGGTTTTATTATATCAAATAGGGTTTTGGCTATTCCAACACCTGTAAATGTAATTTTTGTTGCCAAATTCCCCGTTTAACGGTTTGGAATAATATTTCAGCCTGTTCATATCATAAAATAGCAATCTCTGGGGTAACGACATAGGTTTGTAGCATCATTATTCACAGCAATAGTATGAAAAACTCAACCGCACTTTTAATCATTTTATGTTTCCTTGCCTTTAAACCTGCGCAAGCACAAATCGTTATTTCTAAAACAGATAGTGTACACCGCCTGGTAGACACTGTTTTGCAATTTGCTAAAGACCGCTCGTTTTACCGCGGGCAGGTTAACTGGATAAGTGTAACAGACAGCGTACAAAAAAAAGCCAGTAATGCTACCAGCATTAAAGAAGCGATACCAGCAATTCAGCTACTTTTCCGGTTATTGGGAGATCATCATGGTTTTATAACGTATGGCAATACATCATACGGCTGGCACCATGGAGATGCCCCCCTGGACCGAAACCTGCATCAGGGACTGCTTAAAAAATACCGGGAAGGATATCATTTGACGCCAAAGGTGATAGAGAAAAAGTATGGTTACCTGTTACTACCGAATAATAATCCAACACATCCCGGCGATTTGGAGAAGATAGGGCAGCAGATCAGGGACTCATTGGCCTTGTTTAATGGCCATGGGTTCAAGGGAGTTATTATTGATCTGCGCTTAAACCCAGGGGGATCAATGTGGCCTATGATTGGCGGGTTAGCCGCCTTATTCGGACCGGGTAAATTGGGCGCTTTTGCCTTTCCGGAACCACAGCCTGACGAAGCCTGGGGGATCGAAAATAATAAAGTTTACGATGGTGCAGACACAACATACTCCGTTAAAAGCCGTGGTAAAGATTTATCCAGTATGAAAGTAGTGGTGCTTATAGGGCCGTACACCCGCAGTTCAGGCGAAGCCCTGGCCATATCCTTCAAAGGCCGGCCAAACACTTGGTTTATTGGTGAAAACTCCGGTGGTTATACAACCGCTAACGAATCTATTCAGTTTACCAATCAGATTGGCATCTTCATCGCAACGTCCGTAGAGGCCGATCGCAACGGAAGGATCTATCCGGACTACATAAAGCCTGATGCAGAGATCATTGGCGGCGATAATTTTGATGACCTGACAAAAGATAAAAAAATTATTGCCGCGCTTGAATGGCTTAAACATCAATAACTAATTAAAAATCACGTTATGAAAATCCAATTACTTCTATTTGCAGTTGCCGTGTTGTTTATATCCTTTAACACCAAAGCCCAAACTATTAATATAAAGGCCGTAAAAAAGTATTGGGCGCTTACTGCCCAACTTAAACAAAATAAACCGCTAACGGATAAACAATGGAATAACTTTATTAATATAGAGGGAAATAAAACTTATGCCCATTCCGAGTTTGATTCGGCCAGGCTGGCCCGGTACCGTAAAGCCATTGAAATTGTTTATATGCCTGCTAACGATTCTCTTTTAAAAGCCCGACTAAAGGCTAATGATTGGTATTGCATCTTAGCCAAGCGATATAAAGATGAAGAGCAGCAATTGAAGCAGTATCTGCTGGACACCATAGAAGGGCCGACCTATTTTAACCAGGCATACCGGTACGTCTATGAATATTTGCCAAAAAAAGACCAGCACCATGTCAAAAACTTAAAGCTGTATTACAACTGCCTTTCTAATGATGCGGTATCTTATTCCAATGGTTTGTTTTTTAGCTTACTATCGGTAATTGATAACGCCAAAACTAAACAGGGAACGCTCGAGGCACATGAATTACACCATCGGTTGAGAACAGAAAAAAATATTTACAAGCATCAGGATAAAAAAGACCTGGGCATTCTTTGGGCTGTAAGCAATATACCTAACGAGGGGATTGCTGATATGATCGATAAAACGTGGGAGAAAGTAGAAGATATAAAAGAATGGCTTATCGACCCTGCACCGGCTGCTATTAAAAGCCTGGATTCCTGCCTACAGGTGCTGGCTGGCGGTAATGACAGTTTGCAGACCGAGCGCTACTATCGTAACCTGCTCAAACGGACTACCGGCCATATGCCCGGCTTTTATATGGCGCAAATCATTGTAAAAAACGGATACAAACAGCAGATGGTAAATCAATCAGATAATCCGTTCGATTTTTTTTACCTGTACAATAAAGCTTCGGCTAAAGATCCCGGAAAGCCTTATTTATTCTCTAACGAAAGTATGGCTTATTTAAAACGTTTGGAGAAAAAATGTTATTCATCAGGACATTACTTATAATATCAAACAAAAAACGTGGACAACAGCAGGCACATTCTCCAAAGGCATTCCAGCTAATGGAATAGCGTTTATAAACATTCATTTTTGTGCCGGCAACTATTAAAATGGAAATTTTGTAGGGTATTATAATATTGATACCCAAATATTTAAATTGTGAAGTCAAATCTTATTAATCGCAGACACACATAAGTTGTAGCCCTACTTTGCTATTTAGTTGTAATGGGCGGATATAACCAATTTATTTTAGACAACGGGTATTTTATGAGTTTCTATATAATTAGCTTCTTATTAATTTAAAACTGACTTAACATTGGAATAAATAGCTTTGCGCCATAGTGATGGAAAGCTTAACGGATAAGGAATTGTTGACACAAATACGGCATGATGATCATGATGCCTTTGATATTTTATTTGACCGTTACTGGCAGCAGTTATTTAAATCGGCATGTGCCAGATTGGATGATAACGATACCGCGCAGGATATTGTGCAGGAAATATTTATAAAATTATGGCAACGCAGGGCTTCGTTAAATATTGACGGCCCACTCGAAAATTATTTACATAGTGCGGTTCGTTTAAGTGTTATAAGTCATTACCGGTCAAAAAAAGTAACGGTAGTGCAGTTAGATGATGCCTTGGAACGGATAAATTTACTCGAAGACTCAATAGGATCACTTACCGACTACCTGGAACTTGAAAAAACCTTACAACTAACGGTTGATGGCATGCCAGATATGTTAAAAAAGGTTTACCAGTTACGCAGCGAAAACCACTCGGTAAAAGCAATAGCAGTAGAGTTGGGCCTGGCGGACCAAACCGTAAAAAATTATATTACAGAAGTTTCCCGTCGTTTACGTATTACAATTGCCGAAAAATATCCCGAAAAGCATCTTACCTACATAGCATTGATAGTTGCTATGCTTCACAAATAATTAACACAAACATCATCTTAATTAAAAGTACCTGCGCGTGTTTTCAGCGACTAATTACTGAATACACTGCTAATGGATATTAATAAATTCAGGAAAATTTTAGAGCGTTACATAAAAGGGCACTCCAACGAAACAGAAACCGCCTTAATTGAAGCGTGGTACAAATCCTACTCCACCAAGGAAAGGGAACTTGATGATAATGAAGCGCAAACAATAAAGGCATCCATCCATAGTAGTGTTAAAAAAAGTATAACGCCTGCCCGTATAATTAAGCTGAATTTCTTCAGGATAGCCGCCTGTATTTTACTGGCTTCGGGTGTATCTTTTTGGGTGTGGAAGTCATCAAAACGTAATTCCAGGCAGGCAGATAATTATTATATTATAACCACCAATACCAAAGGTTTAAAAGAAGTTACCCTGCCCGATAGTTCCGTTATTTGGTTAAATGCGGCGAGCAGCTTAAAAGTTCCGGTTGCCTTTACAGGTCACCTGCGCGAGGTTTCATTGATTGAAGGAGAAGCTTTTTTCGATATAAAAAGAAATGTGGTGCACCCGTTCATCGTACACACCAAAGCGTTAAATGTACAGGTGTTAGGTACATCATTCAATATCAGGGCATATCATGATCTTAAAAAAATAGACGTATCCGTAATAACCGGTAAAGTGGGTATTACACAAAATGCAAACACCCTGGCCATGCTGCTACCCCTGCAACAGCTAACTTATAATGTTGCTGACCATAAATACGCCCAAAAATCAATAAGCCGGGATGCGGCACTGAGTTGGAAAGATGGTTACACCACCTTAAACCAGGCAGGCTTTAATGAACTGGCTGTAATAGTAAAAAATATATATGGCCTGCACATAAAAGCAGGTAACGCAAAGGTGGCTCAATACCGGTTTAGCCTGCGGTTAACACATAATTTACCTGCCGATAAAATTTTAACACTCATTAGTAAAATACATAATACGCATTTCAGAAAGGAGGGAGATGATATAGTTTTTTATTAAACAAGAAAACGGCCCTGATTAATCAGAGCCGCTATCTCTATTGCAAATTAACGGACGGCAATCCGCATTTGCGATGCTCAGTAATTTATTCACCACTACAAAGCACATACAAAAATATGAATTTCTATACACAGTTATGGAAGCAATTTATGCGGATAACGATTTTATCTTTTAGTTTATTATTAACTATAGGCCTGCTTACTGGCCATGCAACAAATGTTAATGCGCAGGATCTGCAAAAGCACATTACCATTAAATTTGGACATGAGGATCTGCGTTCAGCACTGAAACAGATCGAGAAAAAAAGCAATGTATATTTTGCTTATGATGAAACTTACCTGAATTTAAATAATGCAGCGGTTAAGCCGGCAGAATTTAATGACGAAACTATTGATATGGTATTGGGTGCCTTATTAAAAGGTACCGGCATGTATTATAAAGAGGAGGCAGGGAATATTGTATTATACAAGCCATTAACCGGGAAAGTTACCGGTAAGGTAACTGATGAAACAGGTGTGAGCCTGCCAGGGGCTACAATTAAACTGTTAGGTACAACTATAGGCGCTATTGCCGATGCAGATGGTAACTATACTTTAACTGCACCTGAAGGTACCTACACAGTTGAGGCATCATTTGTAGGTTTTAAAACGGTAGATATACCTGATGTTACCGTAACCGCCAATAAACCTGTAGTACTGAATATAAAAATAGTAGGCGGGAGTATGCTTAAACAGGTAGATGTTAGCTACGGTAAACAACGCAGCAGAGAAATAACAGGCGCTATAGCACAGGTAGATGCCCGTCCTTTACAGGAAATGCCGGTAATTCAGTTTGGGCAGCAACTACAGGGCAAGGTTGCGGGAGTAGATGTATCATTAAGCAGCGGGCAACCGGGCCGTGGTATTGCTTTCAGAATAAGAGGTGCGGCCTCATTAGCTACAGACTATCAGCCCTTGTTTGTGATTGACGGGTTGCCTATAACCGGTAGCATTAACAATATTAACCCTAATGAAATAGAATCGTTTACGGTACTTAAAGATGCATCGGCAACTTCGCTGTACGGATCAAGGGCTGCAAATGGCGTAATACTTATTACCACTAAGCATGCTAAAGCAGGCGATTCCAAGATAGAGTTCAGCAGTAATTTCGGATTACAAAAAATTCCGGGAAGCGCTGTGCCGAAAATGATGAACGGCGAACAGTGGGCTGAATATATGAATGAAAAATTTACCGATGCTAAATTATATGAGCCGCCATACAACGCCGTAGTGCCCGATGTTTATCAAAACCCGTCGCAATACGGAGAGGGTACAAACTGGTTTAAACTGTTAACCCGTACCGCTCCCATACAGAATTATAATTTGAGCGTACAATCTGCCCGCGAAAAATCATCTTCGTCGGTAATTTTAGGGTATCAGGCACAGGATGGTGTGCTCATCAACACGGGTACCAAACTTTTATCGTTACGTATAAATCAGGATTTAAGCATAGGTAAACGTAACCAGTTAAAGGTAGGATTTAACCTTGCCCCAAGTTACCGTATGGATCATAACAATCGCATTAATACCGATGGTGTAGGTGGTTTTTACGAGCGTATATTTGAGGCCAGCCCCATTAATGAGCCTTATAAGCCTGATGGCAGCTATGCGGTTGGAGCATATTCCACGGGGATGGTTGCTTATGTTAACCCGCTCGCTTTGTTTAAGGAAACTAAAGATGATTACATCACCACGCGGATATTGGGTAATGGTTACATTAATTATGAAATTGTACCGGGCTTAAGCTTAAAAACCAACGTTGGGGTTGATAAGGGTGCCGAAACCCGTAACCAGTTTTCACCATCAATTACTTTATCAACATCAGAAGCTGCTCCCGTAGCATCAAAAGGTATAAGCTCTTCGGTAGATAATTTTTCCTACACGGCGGAAAGTTACCTTAACTTCGAAAAAACGCTTTATACCAATCACCATATTGAGGCTTTAGCAGGATATTCGATACAAAAGTTCGAGTCGGTAAGCAACTCCATCAGCGGTACTGATTTTCCGAGTGATGATATTCCGTACCTAAGCGCCGCTTCAACCATATCGGCGGGTACAAGCGGAACTACCCAATACTCTTTATTATCAGCTATCGGTCGTCTTAATTATAATTACAAAGGTAAATACTTATTGCAGGGGGCTATCCGTCAGGATGGTTCATCAAGGTTCGGTACCGATCGCAAATACGGTTACTTCCCGTCGGTATCGGCCGGCTGGATCATCAGCGACGAGAATTTTATGGAACGTTTTAAACAGATAAGTTTGCTTAAAGTGCGCGGCAGTTATGGGGTAACAGGTAACAACTCATTTGGCAATTTTACCGCTATATCAACACTTTCCAAATATAATTATCTGCTTAACGGAACTCTTATACAGGGCCAAACTATTGGTAATTTGGGTAACACGGAATTGGCGTGGGAAAAAAACAAACAGTTTGATATAGGCCTTGAGTTAGGGTTGTTTAATAATCGCATCAGTCTTAATTATGATTATTATCATAAAATATCCGATGGGTTAATACAAGCCCGTCCTATACCACGGGCGTCAGGATTTGTAAATATTCAGTATAATATCGGGCAATTTGAATTCTGGGGGCATGAAATAACGGTTAATACCATCAATACTACAGGCAAATTAAAATGGAACACCAATTTTAATATTGCATTTGAACGTAACCTGATCAATAAATTAGTTGACCCGGGATATCTGCGCAGAAACAATACGGTTACTTCCGATTATTACCGTAATCAGGTTGGGCACCATTTAGGAGAATTTTATGGATTTATAAATCTGGGATTGTATAAAGATGCAGATGATCTTGCAAACTCAGCTAAATATAAAAGTACAGGTTTGTCTGACAACGGATCGTCGGATATCGGTACCTTAAAAATGAAGGATCTAAATAACGACGGAATAATTGATGACGTTAACGACCGTACATTCATAGGCGACCCAACCCCAAGCTTTACCTTCGGACTTACCAATACGTTTAACTACAAAAATTTTGACCTGAGCGTAACTATGGCCGGGCAGGTTGGCGGGCAGATACTGGCCGCTGCCAAGTGGGCCTATTTAACCAATCTTGATGGCTCAAGGGTACCTCTTGCTGCCGCATTAGACCATTGGCGTTCAGAAGAAAACCCCGGTTCAGGAGTTTATCCGCGTACTAAAACAGGTACCACAGCAATTGGACGTTCGGTAAATACCCAATGGATAGAGAACGGATCATATTTAACTGCTAAAAATATAGCTCTTGGGTACAATTTTAATTTAAATAATGCGCTGCTTTTAAAAACCATGAGGGTTTATTTTTCAGTACAGCAGGCATTTATAATAACAGGTTATACAGGAGGCGGTAATCCGGAGATAGGTATATCCGGTGCTGACGCTGTTAACGGCATTGGGGTTGATGAAAACGCGTATCCTATCCCACGTACTTTCTCTATTGGTCTTACTACAACATTTAAATAAGAATAACTTTCTAAGCAGAAAAATATGAAAAAGAAATATATATGGCTGTTTATATTAATATTAACGGCTACATCCTGTAAAAAAAGCTTTATTGATCTGGTTCCCGAAGATTCGTATGCACCCGAGACCTTTTATCAGACAGATGATCAACTGGAGCAGGCGGTGGCAGCTGCCTACGTGCCACTTAGGGATTTATTAGTAAATGATTACCACACATCAGAAATGCACTCTGATAATACCCATTATATACCTAACCCGGTTAACCGCGGTACGGCAACAGTTTACCGTGAGAATGTATCTGATTGGAACAACGACGCCAATAATGATTATGTAAATGCAGTATATTATCATTGCTATACGGGTATATCGCGTGCTAACATTGTAATTGGCCGTATACCTGACGCAAAAAAAGCTACCGATGCCGGAAAAGCAAGGGCAGATGGACAGGCAAAGTTTTTACGGGCATTAAATTATTACAAACTGGTACGTTTGTTTGGAGGAGTGCCTTTATACCTTACCGAAGTAGCAAAAGCCGAAGATGCTTTCAAAGACCGTTCAACAGTTGAGGAAGTTTATGCACAGATAATAGCTGATGCAAAAGATGCTATAAATGAACTGTTACCCCCGGCAAAATTTCCGCAAAGCGGAGAAGCTACCAAAGGTTCGGCTACTATGCTATTGGCTGATGTTTATGTAACGCTGAAAAAGTATCCGGAAGCGGAGGCGTTATTGAATACATTGCCTGCAATGGGTTATGCGTTAAATACTAATTATGCAGACGCGTTTTTGCCCGCTAATAAAAACGGTAAAGAATCTATTTTCGAGGTACAATATCAGGAGGGAACTGCTGCGGGCAGCCAGCCTAATACTTTTGTTTTTCAGTTTTTACCAAAAACAAAAACTACGGTACTTATTACCGGTAATGTGGCAAGTAATACCACAGGATCGGGATGGAATATACCATCTTTCGATTTATTGACTGCGTATGAACCTGGCGACAAACGTTTGGATGCCTCTATCGGTATTGCCGAGGGTGTTAATGATGCAAGTTTGGTGATGACGATATCAGCTATAAAAAGCCCGGTAAATTATACCCCTGCCGCCGGAAAATCGTACACACCGTTTATAAAGAAATACGTGCACGGACCTTACGCATCGGCAACAAACTCAGGCGAAGACTGGCCTATATACCGATATTCAGAAGCGCTGTTATTATTAGCGGAAGCCCAAAACGAACAGGGAAAATCGCCACTTACTGCGCTAAATGCGGTACGTAATCGTGCCGGTTTGCCAAATGTTACAGTAACTGGTCAATCCCAGCTGCGGGACATTATATTTCATGAGAGACGTGTAGAACTGGCTTTTGAAAATAAGCGCTTTAACGACCTGCAACGCTCACCTAATGGCTTATCTATTATGCAGGCCTATGCCGCAAAGGCAAAAACCATTTACACCAATTTAGAGGCAAATGCTTTTGATATTCAGGCTTATAAGTTCTTGTTTCCGATACCACTGCCCGAACGTAACTTAAACCCCGGTATGGAGCAAAATCCCGGCTATGCATTTTAATAAAATACAGGAGCGGGCGAATAAATAACGCCCGCTCTTATATAATCCTGTAACCATAAACCAGCAATGGATGCAGGAATATTACAAACAGCTAATTTATCATGATAAAAAAACAAACTTTAATAGCAAGCCTGATGCTGTTGTGCATGGGTTGCATAAACAATGCCTTTGGGCAACTGGATACTCTTCAGCGGATTGTTCCCGGTCGTACTAATAGTGCAGCACAATTAAAAAAACCTTATATAATATTAATATCGGCAGACGGGTTTCGGTGGGATTACGCACATAAATACCACGCTAAAAACTTGCTTGCTTTGGCAAAACAGGGAGTTGAAGCCGAATCTATGCTGCCCTCTTTTCCGGCATCAACACATGCCAATCATTTTACTTTAGTAAGCGGGTTATATCCGGCACACTCTGGCATAGTGGGAAATGATTTTTATGATGCTAATCGTAAGGAAAAGTTTAAGCCAAGTGATGGTACATGGTTCGGCGAAGAACCAATTTGGGTAACTGCTGAAAAACAACAGTTATTAACTGCCAGTTTTTACTGGATTGATACCCAAGCACCTGTAAAAGGGATCAGACCAACTTATTATTATAAGCCAAATAAAGGGAAAGAGATATTTGTAAAGGATAGGGTAAATGCAATAAGGAACTGGCTGAACATGCCCGAAGATAAGCGCCCGCATTTTATTGCCTGCTATTTCCCCAATGCTGACCATGCGGGGCACAAGTTTGGTCCGGAATCCGCGGAGGTTGAGGAGGCGGTTGCCTTTGTTGATGATGCTGTAGGACAAATGGTTGACGCAGTAAAAGAAACCGGATTACCAGTTAATTTCATTTTTGTATCAGACCACGGAATGACATTGATAGATCATGATCACCCTTTAGCCATTCCGGCGGTAATAGATAAAAATAAGTTTGTAGTAGTATCACAAGGTAATTATGTGTGTTTACATGCCAAGAATACTACAGATATAATGCCTTTATATGAAAAGTTAAAGGCGGAAAAGGCTGCGGGTTACCAAGTTGTACTTAAAAGGGATATGCCCGAAAACACGCATTTTAAGACCGCCGATGATAAGTATGACCGTATAGGCGATATTATGCTGATGGCAAAGTATCCGCAGATATTTACAGAGAAACCTCCGGTTGGGGCACACGGGTTTAGCCCTTATGAAGTAAAAGATAACCGTGCTACATTTTATGCATGGGGGCCTGCCTTTAAACAACACATGCAAATTGCCCCTTTTGAAAACATAGAAGTATATGATGTTATGACTCAGATTTTGGGATTAAAAGGATTGCCCAATGACGGAAAGGGAACACTTGCTAAAGAAATTTTAAAATAAAGAACACTTATCACTGAATAAATAATTTTAATAAAAAAAATGTATACAAATTCAACCAAAGGCATTTTAGCTATTGGCCTTTACGCCGGCCTTTGCCTTACAAATATTAAAACCGTACTTGCTGCTGAAGCTACGGCTGATAAAGATACTGTGCTTAATACTGCCGGACCGGCAGCTAAAGTTAAAGACGGAGATTTTACAATAGCTGTTTTACCCGACACCCAATATTACTTAGCACAGGCACAGCTTGGCGGTAATTTTGATATGTTTAAGGCGCAGATAGAATGGATACAGAAAAATCAGCAGAAAGAGAACATAGCATATGTGGCACATCTGGGAGATATTACCGAACATGGTGATAATCCGGTAACTGCACGGTCGGAATGGTACCTGGCTAAAACCGCCCTTTATGGATTGGAAAACCCGGTTAGTATTCCTTACGGACTTGCTGTAGGCAATCATGATCAATTCCCGTCTCAGTATCCGGTAAAAGGCACTACAAATAACTATAACAAATATTTTGGTGTAGAGCACTTTAAGAATCGTCCTTACTATGGTGGCCATTATGGTGATAATAACGATAGTCATTATGATCTTTTTACAGCAGGTGGGCGCGATTTTATGGTGCTTTTTTTAGAGTTTGATTCTCATAACGAAGATCAGGCCGGATTATATTCATGGGCAAACCAAATACTTAAAAAATATGCATCGCGTAAGGCTATAGTAGTTAGTCACTCTATTTTATTTTATAATCCGGTAAAAGGGTCAAATGCGGAACAAGCTCCTTTTAACGCTGAAGGCAAGGCTATTTTTGGCGCATTAAAAGATAACCCTAACTTGTTTATGATGCTAAGCGGGCACGTGGGCGACAATGGTGAAGGTTACCGCGCCGACACCGTTAATAACCATGTAATAAAAACTTTTTTATCCGATTATCAAAGCAGGCCAAATGGCGGCAACGGTTTAATGCGATTATATAAATTCTCTGTCAAAAATAATACGCTTACGGTAAAAACATTTTCCCCTTATACACGCCAGGAAGAAACAGATGGAGATAGCAAGTTTACGGTGCCGTTATTTGATTAATAAGTTTAAGCTGTATATTATGGTGATATTGACGACCTAAACCGACTATGCAATTGGCTGATATGGGATATGCAACAATAGGTTTAAAAAGCTTGTGAAAAATAGTTTTTTAAAAGTTTATACGTTTTGCTACAGTGCCTTTATTGAATTCATCATATCCATTTCAGTTTCTTCTCCACCTACCCGGGCATAGATATGTGTGGTAGCGACTTAAGAATGGCCTAAGGTTTTGTAGACCGTTTTTAAAGGCACCCTCGTTTGAAAGGGTAACGGTCGTCGCAAAAGTATGCCGGGCCATGTGGAGGGTGAGGTTTTTATGAGTATCGCAGCATTCGGCTATTTACTTGAGGTAATCGTTTACTTTCTGATTTTATCGAAATTTTGACCTCTGACTGCTCGAATGTTTTTGACTAAATCTATTCCAGTTCTACCCTCGTAGGTTGCCGAAAGCATATAATCTATAACGAACAGTTCAGGCTTAACAAGTTCGATATAAGGGCTGGTATTCGATCAGGGAATCCCGAGCCTGGCAAGCCCATGCAAAATGGGTTGCACTTAATGCTTCAACAGGAACTTTCGGGATAATTATTGATGTTTTACCTTTTTGGTATTACGTACAGTAACTCACTAAATAGCAAAGCCCGGCGCATGGCCAGGCTCTGATTCATTTTATAACGTAGGCACAAGTAGCCTTTGCCGTTTGCCCGCCCGACATACTCGCGCCAGTAAGGGAAAGTACAGTATCTATATACAATTGTCTCAACAGGTTTATATTAACTAGACTAATGACAAACGGAACGCTTACGGAAGCGGTTCTATTTTCTATCTAAAACCACATTTCATAAATGCCTCTCATTTAAAATAATATGCCCAGATTTTAGATTGTCAAAACCTCTCATCATCGATATTAAATTTATATATATCACTCTTCTTGACAATAAAATGCTTGAAGCAAGCTTCTCGAATGTTTTCTGACGCAATTTCAAAACTTTTTTCATTTGTAAAGGTTGGACCTACCATTTTCAATTCAATTCCATGATCTTGTTTGATTCCCAAATAAAAAGTTGAATTATAAAACCACTTTTGATTCTTATTTGGCAAAAGTTGTAGCAAGGTAGGCGTTTTTACAATGACCAAAATCCCTAATTTTTTAAAATCAGGGCTATAAATTATTGTGTCTATAATAATTTGAGTTTCAGACTTAGATAAAGAACCATTATTAAAAAACCCTTCTCTTACTTTTAGGAACTCAACAAATTTTTTAACTATCATCTCTTTATCGACATTATATTCAGCGTTATCTATTTTATTATTGCTAATATATAGTGCCGGAGTGTTAGAGTTTTTTTGAAAAGACATCCAACCATAAATATAACAAAAATAGAATATTCATAATGTTAGGAACAATATGAACATAAATATCCAAATTTTTATTTTCATCACTTTATTGTTTAATCCAATTTTTACCCTCCCAAATTTCAATCCCCCATCTGGCGCGAGTATGCAGCGCGGGATAAAAGTGTTTGGTACTTGTGCTCTTATCAAAGTTACAAAGTACAATTGCTCCTGATTGCTGAATTTATATTTTGTACTCATTATTGGTTTAAATATATAAACAAAGGCTTTATAGAAATTTGTCCACTAAGCATAAGGGGCACGAGTACGCCCCGCGCGCCAACGCTGCATACTCGCGCCAGTAGGGGAACTTAAGTAGCGCCACGTATCGCGCATCTGCTACGGCAATGCTTTTTTTCACTGAACTTGGCGCGGACAATTTCCTGGCCCTATATTTTTCGCCCTGCCCTTTGCGGGTTAGCCTTGAAATCTTCGTTGCGGGTATCAAAATACAAGGTGATTGCCCGTTTACAATCCTCCACCGATGGATAATCGCTATTGTGAATTACCGCTTCAGCCAATCGGATTGTTATATGCATCATTGATTGAGCTAGCCGCATCTATACCAGCACCAATAACACCTATGGTTCGAACAGTATTTGCTAAACTTTGCCCAGACAGTTTCCTGACACCTACTTACAATAGGCGAAAAACATTAGCCGTTATTAAAAAGTGTTATGATTAAAATTTTATTTCTCCGCCATTTTACCCAACCGTAATGCCAATTAGTTTCGTCCCCCCATTTAATTTGAACCCAATCTCCATGAAATTTCACAGCGTGATAAAATTCGTCCTTATCATAGAGAAGTATTTTGGCATTCTCTGAAAAGCTTGTTCTGATAGGATTACTTACAGGATTAAAATCTAATGAGAAACAACTTAATATATATTCCTGCCAGGTTTGCAATTGAAACACGGTATCTTCTATCTTAACATATTTAGCTTCTTTACTATTTTCATTTACGATAATTTTATAATATTTATCAGTTATTCCAATACAGTTAAATGCAAGTAAGTAAGTATCTGGATCTTTAGCTAAAGGCTGTACTTCTAATAAATTTTTATTTAAATCCCCTTCAAAAGCCAATGCCCTCCACACGTCTCCGGTCTTATTGTAAATCAATAAATGCTCCGATACTTTATCTCCGACAGTTGCAACAACGATTCCCTTACTGTAGGTCATGTCATAATCAGCTGCTTTTTCGTCCCTAAACTCGGCTTCCTTTTTATGATCAATAAACGCTTTTGGCATCGTTTTATTTGATGTATGTCCTGTGTTTTCGCAACCTAAGAGAAAGAAAAACAACAATAAATAAAATGATCTATATATTCTCATATATTTTTAACTAAAAAAGTGGATTAAATGGATTACTATTTGGTGTAGCTGGTGAAACACTAATTGTAG
The DNA here is from genome assembly GCF_016522075.1 of Mucilaginibacter segetis. Lineage (GTDB taxonomy): Bacteria > Bacteroidota > Bacteroidia > Sphingobacteriales > Sphingobacteriaceae > Mucilaginibacter > Mucilaginibacter segetis. The sequence continues at coordinate 883,768 of NZ_JAEHFW010000001.1, forward strand.
ATAACTTTTGATTGCCAGGAATAAAACCTAAGTGGCCGTGATCATTATGCCCTCCCACTTTAGTTACACCGGAAATAGTGCCATTTGTACCCTGATAATTTTTGGTAAAGCCAAATAATTTTGCTGCACTATATACCGCAGTATTATTATCACCACTAAACTGTGAATCTGAAGTAGCTGTTTGACTTTGGAAGCTATTGCCATCATCGTTAATGTAACGAAAATCCGCATCTAATCCAGACCTTGTCCCATTATGTCCATGCCCGGCATGATGACCACCCCCGGCTTGCCATGGATCACTTCCATTAGATGACGATATATCTCCAAACGAAATACTAATTCCTTTAGAACTTATTTCATTAATTACACCAAATAATCCAGCTGCTGCTGCCGGTCTTAAAAAGTGATCCCCGGCTCCTGCCACTTCTGCTGGAGAAATTGATGTTCCACCAGCATCTACAACACCATATCTATTGAAACCCTTGCCACTTGCAGGAAACTGAACTAGTCCTGCATCATTTTTTTCTAAGGTAGCCACTTTATTATAGACCTTTATAGGTCCGGGAAGGCTCTGCACATAAAAGTTATCCGACTTATCATTAGTAACAACTTTTTGAATAGTATGATCTAGGTTAATATAATAGTCATCCAATGGTGCCATACCATCAGGATCAGTAAACCTAATTGGATTATCAAACCCATAATTATACTATGAGCGACTTCTCATTTTCTCCGCCAAGGGATCCACACTCGTCCACCTGGCAATAACCGGATCATAGAACCTTGCGCCGTAATCGTACTGGTTCAACTCCTCCTGAAGTTCTTTCTTATTGTAAAGATACTTATTTCCCGCGTTTTGCAAAGCATGTACGTTTAAACTAAACGGGTAATAATCATCTTCGCCCACTTTGCCGGTGGTCTGGTCAAACGTTACCCGGTTATTCCCCAGATGGTCGGTTAAAGTATATTCGTACTTGTACGTCCCGCCGGAGTTAGTGGCCCGGCCTTCCTCAGTTTGTACAAAGTCTATGCTGGTGCCATTGTATTGTATGCCGCTGATATATTCCGTAACGGTACCATTACTTAACTTGTGGAGTTTGCTCCCTGTAGCATCATAGGTATACGTTAAACTTTTGCCGGGTATGCTTGCAGGCAGGTTCAGCATATTGTAAGTGATGGCATTACCCAAGCCGTCGCTGGTAGCGTTCCCGTTCACATCATAGCCATAACTACGGAACCCGGCACCGGAATTGGTTACCGTTTGCAACTGGTTACCGGTATACGAATAAGCTAAGGATGCAGTATTTGGCGCGCTGCGGTTAAGATGGATAAAATTACCGTTCAGGTCATAGCTTATCCCGGTTTCACTAAAACCAAGGCTGCTGTTACGTCGGTAAGCCGGTTCAGCTTATCATACGCATAGGTAACATACTGGTTACCCGTATGTATGGAATTATACACCTTATAGCTTTGTTCGGCGATATTGCCGTTAAACTGCGGGGTTGCACCGTGCTGCGGGTTATTATAGTTTAACTGCTCGGCAAATAAGCTGGCCGGAAGTTATTGCTCCGGGATTATTAATGGTTTTCAGCCACCCTCTTTCATTATATGCATAACTGTATCCTGTAAAAAGCTGCTGCCGCTATTGGTGCTGTGCAGATGCTTGGCCTTAAGAAAGCTGGTAACGATACATACGACGAAAGGTTACCCCTAAACAACCGTTGAGCACCGTAATTGTTTAGACAGAAAACCCGGCTGTCAACAGGTACTTTACCGCATTCATATTTGCTACTATGGACGCTTTCTTCGCTAAAAATAAGCTGCAAGCCCTACTTAAATAGCAAAGCCCGGCACATGGTCAGGATTATATAAGTAGAATGCATGTATTTTCATACGCAACATGCGTTTGTCAAGAAAGGCACTATTTAAAATGCTGGTACCAATTCCCATTTGATTCTCTGTCAACTGTTTCTTGAGATTCAAAATCAATATTTTTCACTTTAGCTGGATAACCATGCTTACTGGGAATATTCTTAAGAATAGCATTAAGTTCTGCATCCGATTTTAATTTTTGTTTCATATCATCTGACATTACACAAATCCAAAAAACCAAATATTGAGGATCTATATCATATGCTCCATACCAATCAACCCAACTTTTTTCATCACAAACTTTCGATACAGTTACTTCTATATCTTCTTTAATTGCTAATATCTTTTGCTTTAGCGGATTTTTCTTAAAAAAACTGAACAAACTCATTTTTTAAACATTAAGGTGTTACGTATTGAGTTATTTGAACTAAATTTTTCATTAAAATTGGCTTCTCTACATTTAACCATATACTTGGAGCACGAGGGCCTGCCTGTGTAGTCCAAACTGATGCTTCGCCCGCAGCACCTTCGGCAAAACCTCTTGACAGGCTGTTCCAAATCGGATTGGAGATTGCCTAGGTAATAATGGCGATATGGCATTCATTCCACTGCCTTTAGTTGTCATTTCAAGCGTTATACCTTCGGTTTCTTTGGCAAAAGTAATTGCTGCATTAAGTGCCTCATCGCCCTTCCTCAGTTTGTACAAAGTCTATACTGCTACCATTGTATTGTATGCCGCTGATATATTCCGTAACGATACCATTGTTTAACTTACGGAGTTTGCTCCCGGTAACAAATATTTTTAATAAATCATATTAAACCGACCACAAATACGACAACGTAAATAAAAAAAGCCCCTCTAAATAATTAGAGAGGCGTTTCCAGTGATCCCGCTGGGACTCGAACACGTTTCTATAACTGATTGTTTTTCAACAACTTGTAGCCAAATTTAACTTTCAGGTAGCTACCTTGGTGCTCACCTTGCTGTAGTACAAAGTTAGTGATATATTTTTAACCAGAACTTTAAAATATTATTTTTTTGATATAATATTAGACCGTGTTTGTAAAGATTTTCCAAGCTTAACGAAATCCCTCCCCAATTTATATTGGCATCTTAGTCCGGTTCACAAGCAGAAATAAACGATATATTACACCTTGAACCACTAAGTTAAAATGTTTGCTATTTATACAGCATTTGAAGCCGATACTGAAAGTTGGAATCGTTAGCCGCAAATAGGCATATGGCGCAGAGAAGTATAGTTGAATAGCGTTCAAAGCTTTCAACTGTCTTTAATAGGTAGTGTAAACCAAAATGTGCTTCCAAAGCCCGGCTTACTTTCTGCCCATATCATACCGTGGTGACGGGTGACAATTTCATAACAAAGGTATAGCCCGATACCCAGGCCGGAAACGCTTGTATCGCTGTCATCCACGCGATAAAATCTAGAGAAAATATTAGGCAATTTTTCCTGGGAAATACCAAGGCCAAAGTCTTTCACACCAATTTTAACGTCATCCTGTTCAGTACTCACGAATATTTCAACTTTATTACTATCAGGTGAATATCGTATGGCGTTCGTCAGCAAATTAATTAGCAGTTGTTCTATTCGGTGCTCATCGCCTTTCAAGTTGCAAAACTTGACCGAAGTGTGTAAAGCCAATTGGTGTCCAGGATTCGCATTTGCAATCAGATCAATGGTATTCTTCACCACCTTGAGAATATCAAATTCCGCTTTATGAAGTTTCAGTTTACCAGCCTCGATTTTTGAAACGTCAAGAATGTCGTCAACCAATTCGGTTAGCCTTGTTACCTGATGTCGCATTTTTTGTACGAAATCCTTACTTTTTTTATCGCTTATTCGTTGTTCCAGAAGCTGTAAGTAACCATTAATACTGGTCAGTGGCGTCTTAAGTTCATGGCTGGCTAGGGCTATGAATTCGTCTTTTTTTGCGTTTATTTCCTTCAACTTCCGATAGAGCTCCTGCTCCCCGCTGATGTCACGAGCTATTTTAGATGCGCCTATGATATTTCCGTTTTTATCGATTATAGGTGAAACAGAAAGAGATATTGGCACCAAGCTCCCGTCTTTGCGCTGTCTTATAGTTTGAAAATGAGCTACTTTATTGCCTTTTCTGATCTCCCCTATAATGAAATCCTCTTCATCAATGCGCTCTTCGGGGATAATCAGGGAAATGTGACGGCCAATAGCTTCAGCCTCACTAAATCCGAACATACGGACGGCCGCTTTATTCCAACTGGTGATTATTCCGTTGAGCGTTTTACTCAGTATCGTATCATCTGAGGTGTCGACAATGGCTGCCAGCCTTGCCTGTTTTTCATCAGCCTGTTGCCTTGCGCTGATATCCCGTGCGATCTTCGAAGCACCAATAACCTTTCCTTTGCTATTAAGGACTGGCGATATCGTCAAAGAAATTGGCACCAATTGTCCGTTTTTACGTTGCCGCAAGGTTTCAAAATGGTCGACTTTTTTACCACTGGCGATCTGTCTAATGATAAACTTCTCCTCATTCAGACGATCGTCTGGGATAATAAGCGTGATATGTTGTCCTATAGCCTCCTTAGCGTCATAACCGAATAGCCTCTCCGCTGCCGGATTCCAACTGGTAATAATTCCATCAAGCGTCTTGCTTATAATAGCATCATCTGAAGACATAATAATTGCCGCCAGCATCGCTTGTTTCTCTTCCAGAATCCATAGGTCTTCACTCATAATGCAAGGTAACTATTTATACTTCTAATTGTTGTAGGAAGTTGTCCAATCATCATTATCCCGTTTAAAAAAGATAGCAATAAACCACAATACAAAGCTGATCAGTATTAATTCCTTCATGTCATATCCTCCAGGTTACTTATTCGAAACAGTTCGCGGGAAATCAATTTACAGTTCTCGCCTAATTCGTCAAGTGAACAACAAATACTTTTTATCTTTACCGGCAAATCATCTGCAGTTTCCATTAGATCTAAATGTAGCGGAATCAAGTCGTTCTTGTTACCTTTCAGCTTTTCGAACAAGCTAGTCGCGGCCTCACGGTCATCACCCAGAAAATATTGCGCATAATTAACAAAGCCCCGACCTGTCCGCAAACTTAACCATATATAAAAATGCGTTTCCATTGTCGTAACAAGCAAAGAGCCCCTGATATGCAGGAGCCCTTAAATAATGATCGATATTTAGGTTACCGGATCTCAATTTGACGGCGCACCATTTTTGCCTCCTCACGCTTGGCAATTTCTATGTTGAGTATACCATCGGTATAAAAAGCCTGAATGTCATCCGGATTGGCGCTTTCAGGCAATGTAAATGAACGAACCCATGAATGATAACTATACTCACGCTTGTTATAATTCTTTTGAGTATCGCTTGTTTCCATGTTCTGCTCAACGGAAATATTAAGCACATCACGGTCAAGGTTAAGTCTAAAATCTCCTTTTTTCAACCCTGGTGCGGCCAGTTCAACATGGTAATGATTTTCGGATTCGCTGATATTCGCCGCTGGCACCCTGCTTATAAGGCGATCATTGAAAAAAGTATCGTTAAAAATTGAATCAAATACATCATTAAAGCCTGGCAATAATGACTGGTTAAGATTGTTATTAAATTTAACTAAATTCATGATCTTTTATTTTATATAAATGAACAATAAATAATTAAACTATTGAGCAATTAACAAGGGCTGTGCCAGTGAATAAAAGCTGAAAAATTAACAGAACGGAAGTGATGTTTTTTCAGGATTGTGCCAATATTTCAGGCAACATCATTGATTGGCCTTACGCATACCTATATTTCTAAATTGATCATTTTAGCTTCAGCATACAGTTCCGATTCCTAGAATATTTTAAGGGCTTTAGATTTAAAGATGTTTATAAATAAGGCCGCCTCAGCGGCCTTATTTATAAACATCTTACTCCATTTCCGAGGCCGCGGCTTCATTTATATAATTTTCAGCCACCTGGGTCAAAAGACTGTCTGCATTCTTTTCTTCGGCCAGGGTTTCATCCAATAAGCTTTGCGCTTCGCTGAAACCTAAAGTCCCGGCCAGGGTACGCAATGTGCCATAGGAAGCAATCTCATAGTGTTCTACTTTTTGCGCCGCAGAAATAATAGCTACATCACGTACCTCAGTACCTTTATTGGTATCTGACAGTAATTCGGTTGCCTCTTTTAACAAGCCGTCCATAGCCAGACATTTTTTAGCGGCCGCTTTTTCGCCCACTGAAGCGAAAATGCTTTCCAAGCGGGTCACATGGTTCTTGGTTTCTTCCAGATGGTTGGTGATCGTTTGTTTAAGGTCTTCCGAGGTGGCGCCTTTAATCATTTTTGGCAAAGCTGAGGCCAAATGCTTCTCAGCCCAGTAAATGTCTTTTAACTCATCCACGAATAATTCTTTTAAAGCGCTTTCTGCTTCAGGTGTACGGCCAGCAGCTGCTGCGGGCGCTTTTTTGTTGTTTTTTGTAGGCATAATAGATAGATTTTAATTGTTATTAATAGCCGTTATTTGTTTGCAATTCTTATTCCATTTTAATCGCGCTGATATCGCCATTCCTTTCCATGTACACTTTTTCTATTTTGGTCATATCCTCGGTCAAGGCTGACTTGCGGATACCCTGCATGATATCCTCCCGGCAGACCAGCGCTCGTTTCATACGGTCATGATCAAATTGCCCGTCCCGGAACAAGGGGATTTTTTCTCCCTCCACCCAGCGCCCGAACCTTCCGTTATGCGCGATCAGCCAGCCGAATATTCTGTGCAGCAATACGATGGCGAAACAGCAGGCTATGACCGGTACAAAATCAGAGGCGCCTACCACGGCCCTGCTCATGATAGCGCCGAGCGAAATGCTAATGATATTATCCAGAGGTGTTCGGACTCCAAAGGAGCGCCGCCCGGAAACGCGGATGAGCACAAGCGCGATAAAGAATATGACGATTCCGCGGCTGCTCATTTGCAGCGCGTTAAGGTCCTTGCCCTCGCCAAAGACTGTATAAATTAAATTTTCCATAATAAACGGTTTGCGGCGGCGGCGTCCAGTCTTTCCAGTACCCGGAAACGCTTTCCCGCCTGGGTGTTATAATTTTCAAAAAAAGCCTCCAGCTGTGGCAGGATATTTTCCGGCAGATCGGCAAGTGTTGTTATGCCGGCAAAATGCTGCGAAACCAAAGAAATACCGATATAACGGTCGTTCCGTATTTTTTTACCATCGCGTTCGGTCTGTTCGGCGGTCAGCGCTCCGATCACTCGGCAGTCTGCCAGGCAACCGGGAAATGTCCCGTTCTCCGAAAGCACGATAATATCCAGTGGGTCGCCGTCTTCCCCTTCGGTACCTGGTATCATCCCGAAATCAAAAGGGAATACCAGTCCCTCCGGCAAGAGTTTGCTCAATTTCATGCGCCCGCTTTCGGGGTCATAGTCGAACTTCTGCCTGTAACCTTTCGGCGATTCGATCAGTACGGTGATTGTTTCCTGTTTTTTAGCGCTGCTCATCTTTCTTGTCTCTTTTTTGGTAATGCTCCGCTTTTTGCAGGTGATTGGCTTCGGCGGCATCGATGGAATGCGTTTGGGTCAGGTTTTTCTCTTCCTGCGCCAGCCGGGCCAGCCGAATGTAAAATGTATGCAACTGGTCAAGTTCCTCTTCGCTCAGGTCTTCTACATCGACCATTCGGTTGCTGGTGCCAGAATGCGAGGCGACCAGTTCATTCAGTTTCAAATGGACGGCTTTAGAATCCTTGTTTTGTGATTTCTGGATCAAAAAAACCATCAGAAAGGTCACGATGGTCGTACCCGTGTTAATGACCAGCTGCCATGTTTGGGAATATCCGCAGACCGGACCGGTTACGGTCCAAATGGCAATTGCCGTAACCGCTATAATAAAAGCGGCCGGGCTCCCTGTAGCAGCTGTTGCCCAATTGGAAATTTTTTCGAACAAATTCTTCTTCTTTTTCATGATTTCCAATTTATAACAATTGTTGCCTCACCTGTCAGCGTATACTCCAGGTGACCGCCGGCAGCAGCCTTGCCTTTAATGCTTTCATGATTACATTTCACTGTTAGCGCCGGGAGGTTGGCCTTACCCGTTTTAACGATCATCATTCGGCATTTCAGCCGCTTGTCACCGGACAGTTGAAAGCGGACCGGGCGATGCTTTTTTGCCGAAAATCCATATGTTGGGTAATCTGTGAAAATCATCAGTCCAGCTTCGGGAACCTGCATATAGTGCCGCGGTAGAATACCAAAGGCATTGCCCGCACCATATACTTCTTGCCCGACTTCACCTGACTGTTCCCAGCCATCGTGCAAGTCTTCCAGCGCAATCCAAAGGTTCTTGTCGACCTCGCCGATCTTTGGTTTTTCTTTCAGCATGGCTGCAGGCAGCATGGTCGGGTAATAATAGACCGCCCGTTCCACCAAGAACCGGATATATTCGGCGATCAAAAGCCTAAGCGAGGGCAGGATATCCTGTCCCTCCGCATGTTTCAAATAATCATGAAATGCGCAAAACACTTCCTGTTCCTCGTACACTGCCGTATACGGGGCATCGTTCAGTGGAAACAATGCGAAGAAAGACGGAAAGTTTTTGCCATAGCCATAATTGCAGTCCCAAAGCCGGACATTTTTTAAAATATTGGCTAGGCACAAATAACTCAGCTCTTTATAAACATCCTTTTTGGTGACTTTATATAAACGCAAAAACGCGCCGGCGGAAAAAGCGGTATTGTTCGCCTGATAAAATAGGTCGAAGCCCAGGCCACGCAGGCGTTGCGCCGAGCGTTCTGCTTCCGCCAGGTACTTTTTCTCCCGGGTCAGTTCCCAGGCCTGGAGCATCACGTGGGCGTATAATCCCGGCACATCCTTTTCACCGCCCTTTCCCGGCTGCGTCTCAGCTTTGACCACTTCCAGCGTGTCCACCTTATAAAATACGGGCCAGGTGTAGTCAAAATGTTTGGCTACTTTTATTGCGTAACCCAACGAATCCAGGAACAATTTTTCAGCAACTTTATCACCTTTTAACGCCAGGCGCGATAAATTCAATAGCGGATGATGCAAATACCAAGAGTCCATGACCAGCGGCTGTTTTTGCTCTTCTTCGCCCTCCATCGTATCAGCTACCTTGGGGTGCCAGCGCACAACGGTGCCCAGTTCTTCGTTATAAAAGGCCGGCAAGCCCTCTTTGATCTTTTTCATCACCTCCAGTTGAGCATCGCTCCATTCGACATAATCCAGTAAGGGGAGCAGCACAGCTAGCTGCACCATGATCTCCGGGGGCGTGGCGTAATCACTGACATAGGCATTAAAATAATGGTGTCCGTCCACCTGTGACCAGCAGCCGGGGCTGTCGATCAGGTCATGCAGTCCTTTTGCCAAGATATCCGGCCAGTGCTGGTAATGTGTTTCGGGCTTCGGCAGCACCAAATAAACCGTGGCCAGCATGTCCAGGTACTGCCGCACCATGGCGGGCTCGTCTGATGGCACTTCGTCCGAAAGGACTATATAAGCATCGCTCAGTACATATCCTTTACCTGCTTCCAAAGCCTTATTTTTTATGGTTGGCGGCAGCGCGAAGCCGATCTCGGGCCATTCCCCACCCACCGTATCACCCGCAGAAGTTTCGGTCTGCTGATTATAATCCGCCAGCGCTGTCAGGTTCTGCAAATAAAACACAGCGCCCGCCTTCGGCCGCGTCAGCTTAAAATATAGCTGCCCGGAACGGGTGCCGACTTGTTTGACCATTACCTCACCATCTGCCAGGACCTCACTATCCGGGGCACCAAGCGGGACGATGTCACGCGGCCAGTACGGGAATAATAAATCGGCGGAGGGCTTTAAAGTTGTCTTATAGTGTAAGATGGTCTGCTCATTTCCGGGCAGGTCAATTAAAATTTCATAAGCGCCGAACAGCGAACTGATCTGCAGGGTCAACTGTTTGTTTTTGGTCAATAGTTTTTTGATCACCAGGTGATCGTTCGGCGAATTGGCCAGGCGGAAGGCGATCCGGCTCTTCTCCGGCCAGGCAGCGACCAGCCATACCGAGTCTTCCAGGTTGACTATATCAAAAGCATAACCATTGGCCTCCATCGTATATAAGGGCTGCAACGCCGGGCTGTTCAGCACGGCGTTGGCGTTCAAAAGCCAGGGAGATATTGCATTCATTGTAAAATAACTTAAGGTCGCACAAAAATTAATTACTGAAAACGCAAAGTAAGACATTAACTACCTATTAATGAATATTGTTTTAATATTTCGTCATAAATTATTTAATTAATTAAAAACATAGTTTAGTACCTGTGGTTGTAAAGAAAAGTCCGAGCCTATATTTCCAGCTTTTAGCAGATCACAGAGTTATTAACCTATAAAAATAAACATTATGTTTCATCACGTAAAGGACCTACAATTCAATGCCAGGGTTTCCCGCCCTGACCCGCGTTTTGCCAATTTGCTATTGGAACAATTCGGCGGGGAAAACGGCGAACTTGCTGCTGCTATGCAGTATTTTACCCAGGCCTTCGGAGCCAAACAGCCGCACCCTGATAAATACGATATGCTGATGGATATTGCCACCGAGGAATTCAGCCACCTGGAGATCGTTGGTGCCACCATCCAGATGTTGTTAAAGGGTGTAAGCGGCGAATTAAAAGATGCGGCCGAGCAAAGCGAAATTATGGTGGCTATGAATGGCAAAGCCGAAAAGGAGAGCGTAATACATGCCGCGCTGTCGGCCAACCCGCAGTTCCCGATCATTACCGGCGGCGGGCCAACCCCGCGTAACAGCCAGGGTATTCCTTGGTGCGCCTCTTACGTCAACTCTAACGGCGATCTGACAGTTGACCTGCGCACTAACCTGGCATCCGAGTCACGGGCCAAGCTGGTCTATGAGCACCTGATGAAGTTTACCGACGACCCGTATATCCACGATACATTATCGTTCCTAATGACGCGAGAGATTACCCATTTCAAAATGTTTGAAGCGGCCTTGGACAGCATCCAGCCCAATTTCCCGCCGGGCGTATTGGCCGCCGATCCGCGGCACCTGCAACAGGTCTATAACCTATCGGACGGTACGGCCCGCGGCCCCTGGAACGAAGGCGAGATCAAAGGGATGGGTAAAGATTTTATCTATGTAGAAAATCCGTTGGCGCAGGTAAAGGAAACGGAAGGACAAACAAAACTGCTTGATGACCATAGCAAGGAATTAAAATTCACCCGAAAACAAAACAAGGAAATGAGCAAAATCAAAAGCGCAGAGGTAGACAATGCAGAGCCAAAAGGCGTAGCGCAGTGGAGCACTTATTAATGAGTAAGTAAATCATGGGCTATAGCAAGCAGCAAAGAATTGTAAAGTTTTAGGGACGCAGAGGAATGCCATTGCGAAGCCGAACTGGCGGAGATCAATAACGGCAGGAAACACGGACACACTGGGTGTAGTATATTTCCCGCAAATAGCCGTATGGGCAGAACTGCCGCCTCGTATTTCCCCATAGGCGATATTAACGAGGCGGCTTACTTTTTAACGGATGAGGCCCTCAGCCTGCGCCTAACAATGATCTGCAGGGCCTACCTTTCGTTTTCATGAGTTAATTCAAGTTTGTTAAGGCTTAGCAGCCGGTAGCCCAAAGCCCGCGAAAAGGGTAAAAATCACATGTGCCGGTACGAGTTGCAAATAATATTTATTGAAATTAAGCCCAGGCGGCAAAGCGTGCATTTTAAAGGTAGTTTTCCAGACCGCGACCGCCACCAGCCCGCTGATGCTGCCCAGCCATAAACAGGATATCCAGTCCGGTCTTAATTTTCCGCGCTGCCAAAGTTCGACGTAGACTAGCGCGAAAAGCAGACCTATACCATAATGGCCCAGTCAACCCAAAGCTTGGCTTTGTCTCTTATCCAGTTTCGGAAGGAATCGACCGGACATCTGGCCAAGCCGTTCCGGCTCACTGAAATTCTCGCCGTCGGCCAAAGAAACCAGGTAACTGAACAGGGTCATAAAACTCGTGACCGTAACACCCGAAATAATCACTTCCTTACTTTTCATCACCGTACCTCCCTAAATCCCTGGTGGCCGGGCCAGTCAGCACCCTGCCTTCAATATCATAACGCGCGCCATGGCAGGGACAATCCCAGCTTTTTTCCGCCCCGTTCCAATTAACGATACAGGCTGCGTGGGTACAGGTAGGGTTAAGGGCATGGATCGTACCGTCCTCATCACGGTAAGCCGCGACTTTCCGGCCGTCCACCTCCACTAATTTACCCTGACCGGGTTCAAGCCGTATTAATGAGTCAGTTTCATGAAAACCAAAACGGTCGGCCACAAAATGATAGGCAACGTCGCTGTTCTCTTTTACCAATTCGCTAAAACTATCGATCAGTTTCACCCGGCAGGGGTCAAACAGTCCCGCGTATTTGTTCGGCCGCTTCCTGACCAGGTCGCTAAGTAATCTTCCGGCTATGCTGCCCAGCATCATCCCGTTGCCGTTATAACCGGTCGCGCAATAGATGCCTTTCGGGGCCAGGGGCATTTTGCCTATATAGGGCAGGCCGTCTACCGGCACATAGTACTGACTAGACCAACGGTACTTCACCGAAGAAACGTTATAATATGTCCGTGTATATTTTTCCAGCTCAGCAAAAGCATTTTCCGGATCATCATGCCCCGTCTTGTGATCAAGCCCTCCAACCAGTAACAACTCCTGTCCGTCGATTACATGGCTTCGTACATAATGGTAAGGTTCCTGCGAATCATAGATCAACGCATCCGGGTATTGACCGCTTTTCAATTGGACCGCCAGCACGTAACTCCGGTAAGGAGCGCACTCAAAATTGAAAAGGTTGATATTGGGCGGCATGTGTGTTGCGTAGATGACGGCCTTTGCTTTGATAGACTGAACCGCATTTTCAGCGGTAAGCACGCCGTTTTTCAAAATAACTCCTGTGATCAGCGTATGTTCTTCAAGGGTACCCCCCGCAGCTAAATAGGCCTTTTGCAGACCCTGCAAATATTTCAGCGGCTGGAACTGCGCCTGTCCGGCCCAGGCGAGTGCCTTTTCATAAGGCACCGGAGTCGGCACTTCCGTAACATACTTGACAGGGACACCGACCTTTAAAGCACCTTCAAAAATTTCCGCTAAAAGCTTCACCTCGTCCTCGTTTTCGGCATACAGGTAACCAGTCTTTAATTCATAATCGCAATCAATTTTATAATTTTCGATGTTTGATTTGATAAGATCAAACCCTTCCCGAATGGCATCGGCAAACAATTTTGCACCCTCCGTACCAAACGCGCTCTCCGTTTCGTTATAAGTGGTATCCGCGAAAGTATTGATATGCGCACTGGTGCCGCCCGTTGTACCAAAACCAATTGTATGCGCCTCTGCTAGCAAAGTCTTTTTCCCGCTTTGCTGTAGCAGTAGTGCAGCCGTCAGGCCGGTAATTCCACCGCCGACTATAAGGCAGTCGAAAACCTCGTTTCCCACTCTGCCAGTTTGCACCGCTGTAAATAAATCTTTTTGCCAGGGTCCAACCAGTTCCCCGTCTCTTGGAATAATATTTGTTTTCATTTTGATTTCCCCAACAGTTTTTAGCCGTTCTTAGCTTGTTTAGTTTTTGTTCTTTTTTAAAACACGAATAATCCATAGTTGTTGGAAAAATATTAAAACGATAATAAATTAATTAATAATTACAAATTCACCTATTATGATATTATGAAAGCAGCCGTATTCCACAAACCAGGCGATATTCGCTATGATTCCGTTGAAGATCCGCGTCTTGAACGGGATACCGATGTTATTCTAAAAGTTACCTCGACCGCGATCTGTGGTTCAGACCTGCACATCCTGAGCGGCGGAGTACCGCAGCCTGAACCCATGGTAATGGGCCATGAATTTATGGGCATCGTCGAAGAAGTCGGTAAAGATGTTAAGAACCTGAAAAAAGGCGACCGGGTGGTCGTACCTTTTCCCATAGCGTGCGGCCATTGTTTTTTCTGCCAGCACGACGCCTCGCCCGCCTGCGAGAATTCGAACTATAAGCATTACGGGCCTAATGGCGATCTGGCCGGCCAGAAGGGGGCCGCCTTATTTGGCTATACCGACCTGTATGGCGGTTATTCCGGTGGTCAGGCCGAATATGTACGCGTACCTTATGCTGATATCAGTCCCCGCGTAGTACCCGACAACATGAGTGATGAACAGGTACTGTTCCTGACCGATATTTTCCCAACCGGCTGGTCAGCTATTGACTGGGCGAAACTCAAAGGCGGTGAGGTTGTCGCTATATTTGGTTCAGGCCCGGTAGGCCTCATGGCTCAGAAGGCTGCCTGGATCAATGGCGCCAGCCGAGTCATAGCTATCGACCCTCTGAACTATCGCCTTGAAAAAGCTAAAGCAGTCAATAAGGTGGATACGTTAAACCCGCATGAAGTTGACGTGGTAGAAGCTATACGCCAAATGACCGGCGGCCGGGGTGCCGATGTCTGCGTGGATGCCGTCGGTTTCGAACCCGAGCGTGACCTTATGGATAAAGCCAAGGCCTTGTTCAACTTCGAGATAGGCAGTATGAAAGTACTGGATATGGCCTTCAAAGCGGTAAGGAGAATGGGTACCGTTTCTATTATGGGCGTATACGGTTCCACTTATGATAACTTCCCGCTACACCGCGTTTTTGATAAGGGTATCACCCTGAAAATGGGCCAGGCACCTGTGCTGAATTATATCGATCACCTCATCGAACTGGTGAAAACCGAAAAGGTAGTGCTGAATGACATTATTACCCATACCTTACCACTGAGCCAAGTGACTCATGGTTACAAAATATTTGATAAAAAAGAAGAAGATTGTGTGAAAGTAGTACTTAAACCATGGGAATAAATGGTCAAGAGCCTCAAAAACAAAACAGGCAGCACGTCGTAGGAGGCCAAAATGAACACTGCGCCAGAAATTATCAACGCCAATGATGCAGGTTCCGGCAAATGCAGGATAAAGTCGCTTTGGTTAACGGCGGCGATAGCGATAGGAAGGGCTTTAAGTGTTCATTTTGCCCGTGAGGGCGCTGATAGTGTCAATCAGACGAAAATCCCTGGACAGAGAAAGTTGAAAAGCTCGTCGAAGTCTGGCCGATGAAATGATCCCATCCAGAACAGATTAAAACGCTATTTCAATATAATCGCGTGTATCATTTATCAAGCAGGATTACAGTTAAATTACTAACGATTATCTAAAACGTTCATCCCAATTTTGAAGCCGTATTCGTTTTTTTTATACTCTTCAAACATTTAGCATGAATTGTCCTTATAATAAAGTGCTATCAGTGAAAGACATTTACTGTGTGACCCAGATATATTTAGTATGGATAGAACTAATTACCCGGTAAACTTACTCCTGGTGGATGATCAGATAGCCAATTTAGAAGTGATCGCATCCGCACTGGATGGGCAGGGTATCAATGTGTATGTTTGCAGCGCGCCAAAACAAGCCTGGAAACAATGTGTCGATCATCAGATAACGATCGCTTTGATCGATGTGCATATGCCCGAAATAGACGGCTATGAGCTATTGGCGATGATTAAAGGACATCCTTTAACCAGCCATATCCTAGTCGTACTGATCACAGGGCGGTCTATGATGTCGAACGATATCATTAAAGGCCTCGATCTTGGTGCAGTAGACTATTTGTTTAAACCGTTAGACCTTTACATACTAAATGCAAAAGTTAAATCCCTTGTATCATTAATCCGTTATCAACTAGAGGTTGAAGAAAGCCGGGCTAATAAAGAAAATTTCCTGGCCAATATGAGCCACGAAATTCGCACTCCTTTGAATTCAATTATCGGGCTGATTTATATGTTAAGGAATACCAATCTCGATTCTGAACAAAGCGAACTACTGGGGTTAATGAATTATACCTCAACGACGTTATTGGGGATCGTGAATGATGTGCTGGAGAGCTCGAAAATCGATGCCGGAAAAATGAGGATATCGCTTGCCAAAACAAACACTCACAGCCTGATAAAAAACGTATGTGAGATGTTAGCGCCACTGGCTACGGAAAAGAGACTGGCTTTAAATTATAAAGTCGCTGATGATGTGCCTGTTGATTTGTTAGCAGATGGTTTAAGATTAAATCAGGTATTGCTTAATCTGATCAATAACGCAATTAAATTTACCGAGGCAGGGTCGGTTAACGTCAATGTCAAAAAGCTGGAAAGGCGGGGAGATCGTGTTCTTTTGTTATTCACCGTTGCCGATACAGGAATAGGCATCCCTGCCGCAGCCATCAAAAGTATTTTTGAGCGCTTTGAACAGGTAGAGGACCGGAGCTGGCAACAGTTTGGCGGAACAGGATTGGGGCTTTCTATTGTAAAAAAGATAATTGAATTAATGGCGGGGACCTTCGAAATTGATAGTAAAGTTGGACATGGTACCGAATTTAATTTCAAAATATGGTTTACGCTGGCTCAGGAGATGCCTGCAGGATTGCCGGTCAGTAAAGGCGACGCGCTTCCGGAATTTGAACAGATCCGTTTATTGCTAGTGGACGATAATATGATAAACCTCCGTTTTGTAAAAGCTATACTCGAAAAATGGAAAATTAAGGTGGATCTGGCAAAGAATGGTGAAGAAGCTTTTGAAAAGGTAAAAAATAATTGCTATGATGTTCTGCTGATGGACATTCACATGCCGGTTATGGGGGGGTACGAAACGACAAGAAAAATCAGGAGTGAATTGAAATCACCGAAAAGTTATGTTCCGGTCATTTGTTTTTCAGCCTCGATAACTGAGAATGAAAAGTTTATGGCATTAGAAGCGGGCGTCAACGATTTTATAGGAAAGCCCTTTGAGCCGGCGGATCTGCACGAAAAGATCAGTGCCTTGGTGGTGCACCGTAAGTCAGTTAACGAATCAAGTATAAATGTCGTTTGATGACACTATTTTTAAATAACACGCACTACTAAACTCGTTGTTTTCGGCGAGCTTGCAGACACCGCGCAGAATACTGCTCCATGCATTTCCAAACTTTCAACCGGCTGGCTCATATGGTCCTGATAAGCTCCAGGGGTGTTTATCAGTAGCTAATAAAATAACTGGAAGAGTTATTGAAGGAGGATTACCTTCGTGTTCGTTTCAACATGGGTAAATAAATTTATAAAAATAATATAAAGCAGGTTAAATATGAGATACCGGAAATTAGCAAATACAGTTTTAAGCCTTTCAGAGGTTACTTTTGGCGCCTGGGCGGCCGGTGGTTGGATGTGGGGCGGGACGGAACGCGGCGCCGCGGTGGAAGCGATGAGGGCCGCCTACGATCAGGGCGTTACCTCGATAGACACCGCACCCATCTACGGGCAAGGCGCCAGCGAAGAAATCGTAGGAGAAGCGATCAGGGGATTGCCGCGTGATCAGATCCAGATTCTCACCAAATATGGCATGCGCTGGGACCTTAAACAAGGAGAGTTCGGGTTCAGCAGCAAAGATAACGACGGAAAGACGATCGATATTTACAAATATGCAGGTAAGGAAAGCATCATCAAAGAGTGCGAAGACAGCCTGAAACGCCTGGGGACGGATTATATTGATCTTTACCAGATCCACTGGCCGGACACGACGACACCGATAGCAGAAACGATGGAGGCGGTATCCCGACTTATCGAACAGGGAAAAGTGAGGTTTGCTGGTGTTTGCAATTACGATGCAGCGCAAATGGCGGAGGCTGAAAAGTATATCAGCCTGGTATCAAATCAGGTCCCTTACAGTATGGTCAAACGGGATATTGAAAAAGAACTCGTTCCTTATTGCCTGGAGCACGGAAAGTCCATTTTAGCTTACAGCCCGTTGGAGCGTGGTCTATTGACCGGCAAAATGAAGCCTGGCCATCATTTCGAAGCTGGTGACCACCGCCAGGGCTTATCCTACTTTAAAGTGGAAAACCTGCAAAGGACGAATGCTTTCCTGGACCAGATCAAACCTATCGCCGATGAAAAACAACTGGCCGTCGGACAGCTGGTGATCCTGTGGACCTTGCAACAGCCGGGTATTACCATCACCCTGGTGGGTGCCAGGAACAAAGAACAGGCGATACAAAATGCAAAGGCGATAGACCAACAATTAAGCGAGGAAGAAGTAACTGCAATCACCGGTTACCTGGACCAACTGGAACTGATCGCTTAAAAAAAACAGTAAAACATAAGCTATGGAATATATAAGATTCGGTAATACAGGTATGATGGTTTCCAGGCTTTGCCTGGGAACCATGACCTATGGTATGCCCACCGAAAGATGGCCCTGGGCGCTTAACGAAGAGCAAAGCCGCCCATTATCCGGAAGGCCCTTGACCTGGGTATCAATTTTTTTGATACCGCGGACGTTTACACGGGCGGGGCCAGTGAAGAAGTGGTAGGCCGGGCGCTGAAGGATTTTGCCAAACGCGACGAAGTCGTACTGGCCACCAAAGTATTCAACCCCATGGGCCCCGGCCCGAATGATAAGGGCCTTTCGCGTAAGCATATCCTGAGCGCTATTGATGCGAGTCTTAGGCGCCTGGGTACCGACTACGTCGACCTTTACCAGATCCATCGCTGGGACTATGATACGCCGATCGAAGAAACCATGGAGGCGCTGCATGATGTGGTCAAGGCGGGCAAGGCCCGTTACATCGGCGCGTCTTCGATGTATAGCTGGCAGTTTGCCCAGGCACAATATACCGCTGACCTGAATGGCTGGACAAGATTTGTGTCCATGCAGCCGCATTATAACCTGCTCTACCGCGAGGAAGAGCGGGAGATGATTCCTTTTTGTGTAGATCAAAAGATCGCGGTAATACCCTGGTCGCCGTTGGCCCGGGGACTGCTGACCGGTAAAAGGACCAAAGAGCGCAACGAGACCGAGCGTGCAAAAACGGACGCTTTTGGTAAAAAATTATATGGAGAAGAAAAGGATTTCGACATTATCACTAGGCTCAGCGAAATAGCCGAACACAAAGGCCTGCCCGACGCGCAGGTAGCTTTAGCCTGGATGCTGAGCAAGTCGGCCATTACTGCCCCTATCATCGGCGCAAGCAAACCAGGCCACCTGGAAGATGCCGTAGCTGCCTTGTCTGTAGAATTGTCCGATGAAGAGATCCGGCAACTGGAAGAATTGTATAAGCCCCATCCGGTGCTCGGATTTGAATGAGCGGTTGCATGATGAAAAATAACCAAAACCCTCCGCTTATCCAGTTAAGCCTGGTCTCGCTGCTGATCGGCGGGCTGAGTATTGGCATGACCGAATTCCTGATGATGGGGGTGCTGCCGGATATTTCGCAGAGTCTCCACATAACGATTCCTGACGCTGGCCATCTGATATCGATCTACGCCCTTGGCGTGGTGATCGGCGCCCCGCTGATGGTTGGCCTGGCCGGTCACTATCCGCCCAGAAAAGTATTGATGGGCCTGATGCTGATGGTATTCATTTTCAACGGACTTTTTGCAGTAGCGCCCAATTATGCTTTGCTGCTTATCGCCCGTTTCTTCGCGGGCCTGCCACATGGCGCCTTTTTTGGCATGGGTGCGGTAGTTGCCAGCAGGCTGGCGGCGCCCGGAAGGGAAGCGCGTTCCGTAGCGGTGATGTTTGCCGGCTTGACTGTAGCCAATATCATCGGCGTTCCTTTAGGTACTTTCATTGGCCATAACTTAAGCTGGCGCTTGTCATTTGGCCTGATCGCGGTGTTTGCTTTGATCTCCGTTATTTGCATCCGGCTATGGATGCCCGCACTCCGACCGGCTAAAGCGTTGAGTTTTAGGAGCAGCCTGGCTATTTTCAAAAAAGCAAATCTCTGGCTGGTGATCGGTATCTCTGCCATTGGTACCGGCGGTTTCTTTTCCTGGATCAGTTATATCGCGCCGGTGATGACCCATGTGGCCGGCTTTAGCGGTAATATGGTTACCATCATTATGATCATCATCGGCCTGGGAATGGCTGCGGGTAACTTTGCCGGCGGCCGTCTGGCGGACCGGTTTTCTCCCTTGGTTACCACAGCCGTTCTGTTATCGGCAATGATTTTGGTATTGGCTGGTTTCGCGTTGATCAGCGCTTACCAGTTACCGGTGATCGTGATGACCTTTTTGACCGGAGCCATTGGCTTCGCGGTGATTGCCCCGATGCAGATCCTGATCATGCAGGTGGCTAAGGGTGCCGAAATGCTGGCCTCTTCGGTGTTGCAGGCCACTTCTAATTTTGGTAACGCCCTGGGCGCCTACTTGGGCGGACTGCCTATCGCCGCAGGGCTGAGCTATACTTCGCCGGAATATGTAGGCTGCGGCCTGGCGTTTTGCGGGCTGCTGTTTTGCGTCATACTGCTCAAGAGAAGAGGACCTGGATTGGAAAGTTCCGGCTAAACAATAGTGCCTCCGGCTTGTTGTAATTCCGTATAGAAGATCAGCCGCTATGTTAGGTAACGAAGAAGACAGGATCCGGGAGGTCCATAAATATTTATCGTTGGATTTAAGCCAGTCACCCGAGCTTCAGGACATTGTTGACCTGGCCGCCCGGTTGTGCGACAAACCCATCGCGTTGCTTACCTTCCTGGATGAACAGATCAACTGGCTAAAGATACGGTCAGGCGTAGCTGTTGAAGTAATGCCCCGAAGTACTTCCTTTTGTCAATACGCAGTACAACAAGATCAGGTACTCATTATTCCGGATGCCTCCAGGGATGCACGGTTCGACGACAATCCGCTTGTGCATGCCGATCCGAATATTCGTTTCTATGCAGGAGCACCACTTGTCTTGAACAATGGCCTCAAACTGGGCACGCTCTGCCTGTTTGATCTGAAGCCCAATGCGATCGATCCTTTACAGCAAAAGGCATTACAGACACTGGCGAGGCAAGCTGCTGCCCTCCTTGAACTGGAGCACAGTAAAGCAGAGCTGAACAAGAAAATAGAAGAGATCCAGGCAAAAAATGAAACGCTAGTAAAGATCGCTTATATGCAGTCCCATGATATCCGGCATCCGCTGACCTCGGTCATGGGGCTGATGGAACTGGTTAAAGAGAACTTGCAGGCCGTTGACGCCCAATGGCTGCGAATGATGGGCGAAGCGACCAATGCCCTCGACGACCGGATAAAGGCGATCGTGGCGGAATCTATTTCAGAAAAGGACCTGAAAGCAATGCGTTTCAATAAAATGATCGAAGAAATAGAAGATTGTGCCATACTGCTGCTGGACCAGGACGGCTATATTGAAAATTGGAATAAAGGCGCCCGGTTGCTGAAAGGTTATAACGCCGAAGAGATCATTGGTAAAAATTTCGAGGTGTTCTACACCGGGAAAGACAGGAAAGCAGGGCGGCCTGCCAAACTGATTGCCCTGGCCACCAAAAATGGCGTAGCCAAAGATGAAGGATGGCGTTTACGGAAGGACGGAACTAAATTCTGGGGGAGCATTGTAATTACCGCCATACACAACGAAAATAAGCAAGTGATCGGATTTACCAAAATGACCAGAAAACTCATGGCTACAGCAGAAGCACCAAACGTGGCTGAGGTTTGCCTCCAGTCTTGATGGCATAGCTCTAATGGCTTTTTTGTATACTATCAATCAGGGCTTTCATCTCCGCGATCTCTTTGACTTGAGCTTTAATAATACCGTCGGCCAATTTACGGACCCTGGGGTCTTTGATATGCGCGTTCTCACTGGTCATAATGGCGATGGAATGATGCGGGATCATCCCTTTCATATACTGGACATCACCGATGCCTACCTGACGGTGTACGCCAGCAAAGGCCAGAGCAAAGGCCACCATAGCGGAAAAGATAAACACAGTATTTTTCTTTTTATCCGGGTACATCATGGGCATCATTGCCAGCATCAACACGGCCATGGCCGAGATCATCATCAGGGTCATATAAAAGCGCGTCATGTTAACGTAAATATGACTGATGTCGTTCACATTGAGAAACATGATCGCATACATCAGCACGAAAGAGGTGCCCAGCGTGAGGCCCAGTTTACCGTAATTCCCTTTTTTCATCGTATATTCTCCTATATAAAATACAAGCTTTTGAAGAAATTGTTTACCACTATTGATCCAGCTACCTACACATATTGCTATAACGTACCATTGGAAAATATGTTAGGTGGCTAACGATCCGTAGCATGCCATTCAATTGAGAAAGCGGGAGCCGGATGCGGGCGGTTCTTCCAATGTGTCGCGGGCAGTCCCCAGAAACTCCGGATCTGGTAGCTGCCTGAAATCGCTATCGGGAATTTCAGCGAAGGGACAGTGGTGATGGTTAATGTGTATTCAACGTTTGAGCCGTTCCGGCTGTAGGCGCAGGAAAGGCCGCGCGGGCCGCAGCAGGCGAATAGTAAGAGCACGACCACGTTGATATAAATCTGCTTCACCCACTACAAACAATTTATGACCTACAAACAATTTATGACAGTAATTGTTAAACTGACTTTCCCTTTTGTTTATTTTTGTTTTATGGCCAACTCTGACGCAGCTGATGATCTTCCTTTTTTGCAAGCCGGCGGTGAAATGGCGGAATTGATCCGTGGGTTCAATTGGGCGGGAACCAGCCTCGGGCCACTTTCCTTATGGCCGCCAGCATTGAAGATCATCACCGCCCTGTTGCTCAGTAGTCGGTTCCCGATGCTGCTCTGCTGGGGCCCTGACTATATCCAGTTGTATAATGATGCGTTCAGACCCGTTAACGGGCGGGACAAACATCCGAAAGCGCTGGGAAGCAGCGCAAGAGAAACCTATGCGGAGATATGGGAAACGATCGGCCCGATGTTCGAAGCGGTCATGCGGGGAGAAAGTTTTGGGTTCCCGGATTTCAATGTCCGGCTGGAACGAAACGGCTACCCGGAGGATTGTTATTTCGATTTCTCCTACAGCCCTCTTACGGATGAACAGGGAATGATTCGCGGCATCCTGGTGATCTGTAAAGAAACGACCGAAAAAGTTAGGGCGATCGATGAGCAGTCCTCGCTGGCCGAAGAGATGACCGCGATGAATGAAGAACTGGCGGCTGCCAACGAAGAATATACCGCGATCAATGAGGAACTGATCGCCACGAACGAGGAGCTCCATCAACACCAGGAACAACTACGGGCATCGCTGGAATCGGTCGCGCGCAGTGAGCGCCTGTTCAAATCCATTGCCCTGAACATCCCGCGTTCGCTCATTATCGTGATCGGGCCCGACCACCGTTTCCTGACCATTGAGGGTGATCTGATGACCCGCATGGGTTATGACAGCAGGGATTACCAGGGCAAACATCCCCTCGAGGTCGGCCCGGCCGAACGGTACGAGGCATCCCGGCACTTATATGACCAGGTACTGGCCGGAGAAACCTTTTCGGTGGAACGGAAGGGAGCTACCGGCGAGGACTTTATAGTGCATTTTGTCCCGTTGAAAAATGAACGGGACGAGGTCTATGCCGGGCTGATCATCGCGCTGGACATCACGGCGATCAGGCAGGCTGAGGAAAAGAGCGCCCGGTTGGCAGCCATCGTCGAATCTTCGGCGGACGCCATTATCAGTAAAACCTTCGACAGTGTTATTACCAGCTGGAACCAGGGTGCCGAACGTATGTTTGGTTATACCGAAGCGGAGATGATCGGCGAAACGATCTATAAGCTCATTCCACCAGAACGGCATGACGAAGAACCCCGGATCCTGGCGCGGTTAAAAGATGGTCATCGGGTAGAACATTTTGATACACAGCGCCTTACAAAGGACGGGCGGCTGCTCGAGGTCTCGCTTAGCATCTCGCCGGTAAAAGACCCGCAGGGCAGGATCATTGGCTTATCCAAGATCGCGCGGGACATTACCGAACGTAAGTTGGATGAGCAGCGTAAGAATGATTTTATCGGTATGGTCAGCCACGAACTGAAAACGCCGTTGACCTCTCTTGGCGCCATTATTCAGGTCGCCGATGCTAAACTGCGCCAAAGCGAAGACACTTTCCTGGCTGGAGCCATGCAAAAGGCCATCATACAGATCAAACGGATGACCGGGATGATCAATGGTTTCTTAAATATCTCCCGCCTGGAATCCGGTAAAATACAGATCGATAAGGCCCACTTTGACCTGCAAGAACTGATCGAAGAAATGATAGCGGAAAGCGAGCTCACCATCAGTAGCCATACGATCCGCTTTCAGGGCTGCGGCGCGGTGAGGATCCTGGCTGACCGCGACAAGATGGCCTCGGTGCTGACGAACCTTATTAGTAACGCGGTCAAATATTCCCCCAAAGGTAAACTGATCGAGGTCAGTTGCGAAGTAAATGATCGATCTGTGCAGATCAGCGTGCGGGACCAGGGCATGGGTATCAAACCCAACGACCTGCCGCATGTCTTTGACCGTTATTACCGGGTCTCTACCACCCATACGCAGCATATCTCCGGTTTTGGCATTGGGCTTTACCTGAGCGCGGAGATCATCCGACATCACGGCGGGGACATCTGGGCAGAAAGCCAAAGCGGCGCGGGCTCCACCTTTTATTTTAGCCTGCCGCTCGTCGAATGATCAAGGCTAAGGCACCTTTTGATCTCAGCCAGCATAGCAGCGATATCGAAAGGCTTGCGCACAAAACCGTCGGCTTTACAGGATAGAGCGATCTGTTCAATGTCTGCCGAAGTGGAGATAATGATCACCGGTACGCCGGCCAGCCGGTGGATCAATTTGATCTCCTGGCAAAGCATTGTGCCTTCCCTGTCATTGACCCATTCGTCGAGTAGAATTAGTTCCGGCTCATAGCGGTGGAGTTCTTCCAACTGCTCTGACTTTGGGCAGCCCAGCGGTTCATAACCTTCTGACAATAACAGGTAGGAAATAATTTCCCGAATAGCCTGGTCGTCTTCAATAATCAGGATGTTTTTTCTTCTCATGCAAAAAGCTTAGTAAAAGGAGCTTACAAAGGTATAAAAAACTTCAGGCATACCTACGGACCAGCCTGACAAGTTCGCCCAGGTCGAAAGGTTTATTCAGGTACGCATCAGCCAGGCTCGTCTCAGCGAGCTCCGGCAGGCGGTTAGTGGCAGAAACGAGGACCACCGGAAAACAGCAGGTAGAAGGGTCATTTTTTAAGCTCAGGCAAAGGTCATAGCCGAAGCCATCGGCGAGCCGGTTATCCAGTAGGATGAGCGCAGGGCGTAGTTTGCGCACAAAAGCAGTGGAAACACTTTCCTGTGTGCTGATGACCCGGAAGCCTTCGCCTTCCAGGATATAGACCATCACGTCCAGGATATCTTTATCGTCTTCTAAAATCAATATTGTTTTTTCCATAATCTCACTGATAAGGTTTGATGCAGCTAAGTGAAAGGGACGGCTATTGATCAGGTATTTAGGAATCGAACTGCGTGATAAAGATAAATTAATTTTCAGCATTGTTGTGGCCATCACTTCAGGTTTTTCAAACGGAATATACCCGGGTTACCAGTTTGATGACCAAACAGGCAGGCCGTTTTTTAAAACACACTGGCCTTAGTAATTATAAGGATATTGTCATTACTATAAATTAATTTTTTTATACATTGTATTATCTTGTCCTTTGCTAATTTAAACCAGTTATCACCATGGCAAAAAAAACAGGTTCAGACGGGGATGTTATTCAGAAATACGATAAAAACGAGCAGCTTAACCTGGTAAGTTATCCTAAAGAAGGCCTCGAAAAGATCGTGAACTCATCGCTTGATATGATTTGCACCCTGGATGCCACAGGATTATTGCTCAGCGTTAACCCGGCTTCAAAAATTATTTTGGGCTACGAGCCGGAGGAACTGATAGGTAAACATATTTATACTTTTCTTTATGAGGAAGACAGGGCCGACACGCTGGCAATGGCTGCCAAAGTGTTAGAGGGAGATACGGTAACAAACTTTGAAAACCGGTATGTACGGAAGGACGGCTCGCTGGTCTATTTATTCTGGTCGGCACGGTTCGACCCTATTGAAAAAATCAGGTATGCGACGGCGCGTGACGCAACAGAAATTAAAAGTAAAGAAGCAGCATTAATTGAATCTGAAAAAAAGTATAAAAACTTATTTGAAAGCAGTCCTCTGCCCATAATTATCTGGGATTTTAACAGCCAACAGGTGATCGATTGCAACCAGCAAGCAACTCAAAAATACGGTTATACTAGAGAGGAGTTTCTCAACATATCCATATTGGATCTCAGTCCGAACGATGACCGTTCTTCATTAAAGCTTTTTGTTGAAGCTCAATCTTCGTATTTAGAACCCAATAAAAAAACTTGGCGTCACCAAAAGAAAGATGGCGAAATTATATATGTGGATATCAGTGGCCATTTAACCGATTTTGCAGGACGTGAAATCGTTATTGCTCTGTTTAACGATGTTACCGAGAGCCGGTATTTCCGTGAATTGGATACGCTGGAAAAAAATGTATTAGAAATGAATGCCGAGGGAAGTTACAATTTGAAAGTGATCATTCATACTTACCTGGTGGGTATTGAATCTCTTCATTACGGTATGTTATGTTCCATCCAGGAAAAAAGAGGAACAAGGCTTTATAATTTAGCATCGCCCAGTCTGTCCCGGGATTTCCTCGCCGAAATAGAAGGTGGCGAAGTTGGTGATCGTGCTGGCTCATGCGGCACAGCTGCATTTCTGAAAACAAAAGTTATTGTTACGGATATTCCCAATGACGTCCGGTGGAGCGGCTACCGGGAGATCGCCTCGCGTTACAACCTTAAAACTTGTTGGTCTCAGCCTATCATTGATACAAACGGCACAGTTCTGGCAACATTTGCCTGCTACTACCATGAAAATAAGGCACCCACGTTTTTGGAGGAAAACACAGTACAAAGAGCGGCGCATATTTTACGGGTAATATTAGAGAATCACTATAAATCACGGGAACTGTCCATCAGCAATGAAAGATTTGAGTATGTAACAGAAGCCACAGATGATGTTATTTGGGATTGGGACCTGGAGTCTGATGAAATTTACTATTCGGTGAACCTGGAAAAGCTATTCGGTTATAAAGGCGGGCATGTAGATGGATTGCAATTTTTTGTCAATCAAGTTCACCCGGAAGACCGGGAAAGAGTAGTGTTGTATGCCGACGATATAAGAACCGGCGATATGATCCATTGGACGGCCGAATACCGGTTCAGGAAATCCGATGGTGAATATGCTTTTGTCATCGACAAAGGTATCGTTATCCGTGATAAAAGCGGGTTGGGTACGCGAATGGTAGGAGCAATGCAGGATATTACCCAACAAAAGAAAGAGGAGTATCATTTAAAACTATTAGAGTCGGTGATCACTAATGCAAGTGACGCCGTGCTTATCACTGCAGCAACCCCCGGAAATCCTGCTGATGCGCCAGTGGTTTTCGTTAATCAATCTTTTACCCAAATGACAGGTTACAGCCAGGCGGAGATCATTGGAAAAGGGCCGGCCATTTTGCGAGGTCCCAAAACCGATCCGGCAGAGATTAATCGATTGAACGAAATGGTTAATAACTGGCAGTCCGGAGAAGTCACCCTATTAAATTATAAAAAAGATGGCGAAGAATTCTGGGTAAATATTGCTATTAATCCGGTTGCGGGACCAGGCGGTATTTTTACGCATTGGATAGGTATCCAACGGGATATTACTGATAAAAAAAATGAAGAATCGCAGACCGCGCTCATAGCTGAAATTAGCAGCCTTTTTAATGAATACGACCGACTGGATAACACACTGGTAAAAGTATTGGAAAAATTGGTTGACTTTGGAAATTTCACAACTGCGGAGGCGTGGTTGATCGGCACTGAAAAAAGAAAAATAACCCTGGCGGCAAAATATCCCAAGACGGACGAAATGCAAATTTTTTATGAGGAAAGTGCGGATGTCCATCAATTTAATAAAGGTCAGGGATTACCAGGAGCAGCATGGGAAAAAAGGGAGATTCAATATTGGGATGACATACAGGATAACGAAAGTTTCATCCGGCGGGATGCAGCCCAAAAAGCGGGCTTAAAAACTGCATATGGAATACCACTGCTTTATAATAATGAAGTCATCGGCGTCCTGGTCGTTGGACTGAATAAATCTGAAAAGAAGGCAAATAGATTTACGGCTTTTTTTGAATCTTTTAACACTCATTTTGGTGCAGAAATCAAGAGGAAACAGTTGGAGGAAGAATTAAATCAGCTGTTCAACTATGCGCCTGATATTATTTGTATCGGGGGGGCTGACGGGTTCTTTAAAAAAATTAATCCGGCAATGTCCCGGCTGCTGGGGTATTCTGAAGCGGAGTTGTTATGTACCCCATATCTTGAATTTGTTCTTGCGGAAGACCGGGAATTAAGCATGAGTGAATTAAAAAGCAGTAATCATCAATCTAATTTCTACGTAGAAAACCGCTATATTACCAAATCCGGAAAAATAAAATGGCTTTCGTGGACGGTCACTCCATCACCGGAAGAGGGATTGTTTTTCGCTGTTGCTAAAGACATTACTGATAAAAAGGAGCTTGAAGACCTGCTTCAAAAAGCGAGCCACCTGGCGAGAATCGGCAGTTGGGAGTACGACCTGGTCAAAGATATTATCTACTGGTCGGATATGACCAAAGTTATTTTTGAAGTTGATGCTGGCTTCGTGCCCGACTCTAAAACAGCTGTTGATTATTTCAAACTAGAAAAGGACCGGGATTTATTTATAAAGATGATCGGGCAAGCGGTTGATTGTGGCAGTCATTTTGATCTGGAGCTACCAATCACCACTGCGAAAGGATATGACAAATGGATCAGGGTCATTGGCGAACCGGAATTTGCTAATGAAAGATGTATAAGAGTATACGGCAGTTTTCAGGACATTACAGACAGAAAACAGGCGACCTCATCATTAGAAGCATCGGAAAAGCGCTACAGCGAGCTATTCCATCTCAGCCCGCTGCCTATGTGGGTGATAGACTACGACACGTTGCAGTTCCTGGACGTTAATATATCGGCGATCCAACATTACGGCTATACACATGCCGAGTTTTTATCCCGTAGTCTAAAAGATATCGTTGCGGCTGAAGAGGTCGAAAACCTGGAAAAGATAGTTTGGCGGGAAAATGTTACCGGACAGTCTAACTATGTTGGGCTATTTAACCACAGAAAGAAGAACGGCGAACTCATTCAGGTAGATATCGAAAGTAATGTAATAATTTACAATGGCAAGAAAGCAAAAATAGCCCTGGCAAATGATGTATCTGACCGTTTACGATATATACAGGCTATTGAGGAACAAAACAAAAAATTAATGGAAATATCCTGGATGCAGTCTCATATTATCCGTGCACCACTCGCGCGTATTATGGGGCTTATCCATTTGCTGAAGGACACGATAACTTCTGATTATGAGAAGGAAACGATTTTCAATTACATTTTAATCTCGGCTACCGAACTCGATGGTGTGATTTCTAATATCACGGACATGACGAAGGTTGTTGATCCATCGGGCAAGCCTATTTGATGTCATTCATCAATTGCAAAACGATAGCTATTTCGTTATTGATTTTTATCGCCATGCTGTCTGCCTGCTCTGCAGAAAAGCTGGATAACTGTTCGAGTTCGTTGGCCATTTTTGACAGCAGAAACAGGCCTGAGGAAACCGCTGTGCCATAAAGTTTGTGCCCGGCGGCATTCAACCCAGGTAGATCCTCTAAATCTATACATTTTTTTATTGCATCCGTTGACGCGTACAACTCCTTCTTTATTAAAATCATAGCCTCCTTGAGGATGCCTTCGTCGTTTCCCAGATAGCTTTTTAACTTATTAACATTAAAGTGAGCTGCTTCGGGATTTTCCATGATGTTTTCATAAGAATTATCCAGTTGGGTATTCAAGTCAAGCCATTTACTAAAGATGGCAATAATCGTTTCTTCAACTACGGGCTTGACTACAAAATCATCCATCCCCGCAGCCAGGCATTTTTCTTTTTCGCCTTTAACGTTACCTGCAGTTAAGGCAACTATGGGAATGTGAACATCAGTTGTAATATTCCTTATTGCTTTCGTCGCCTCGTAGCCATTCATCTCCGGCATTTGCACATCCATTAAAATTAAGGCTGGCCGATGTCGCTCACAATAATTTAAGGCCTCTAATCCGTTTTTCGCCTCTACAAGCTCCGCATTAGGTGCAAATTTTTTGATAATGGTACGGGCAAGCAGCATATTAACCATATTATCCTCTACTACCAAAACGGTAAAGCGGTCTATGGCTGTTTCATTGCCCTGGTCTACCGATAATTGCGGTTCTGCTTCTTTTCTATGCAATCGTGTAAACGCATGATAAATATCCTGCATTTTTACAGGTTTAACCAGCCGGTGGCTGACTTTCAGTTCTTCACAAGCTAGTATGATCTTACTGTCATCCGATGAACTATGCAACATAATAATGGGTTGTTCGGCAGCGGTTCCATAAAAACTTTCTCTGATCTTTTTAATGGTCTCCAACCCATCCATAAATGGCATATGATAATCCATAACGATCACATCGTATTTTTCTCCTTTAGATAACAATTGCAAGGCCTCAAATCCACTGCTGGCTTCGGCCGTGCGGATGTTTTTCAACAATAACATCTGATTGAGGATCATTCGATTGTTTTCATTATCATCTACAACCAGTACATTTTTGATCTGATCAATATTTTCCCAGTCAATAGCCTCGCCCTGCTCTGAACGTAAGGTAACATCAAAATAAAACGTACTTCCATGGTCAACGGCACTTGTTAGTTGCAGCCTGCTGCCCATCAACCCCAACAATTTGTTGGAAATGGTGAGACCCAGACCAGTCCCGCCATACTTTTTGGTCGTTGAACTGTCTTCCTGTGAAAAAGCTTCAAAAATTTTCTCTTGTTTTTCCGGCTTGATACCTATTCCGGTGTCTCTTACCGCAAAACGCATCGTTGTTTCTCCGTCCTTCGTTTTCAATGCGTCTATCTTTAGCTCGATCTCGCCTTTTTCGGTAAATTTGGAGGCATTACCTAATAAATTAACCAGAATCTGTTTAAGCCTCACTGAGTCCGCATAGATGAACCGAGGTAGATCCGGCGAAATATTCAGCAACATTTCCAGGCCTTTGGTTTGCACCTGGAAGGTGATAATATCTGTCGCCTGGCAGGCCATTTCATAGAGGTCGCATTTTTCGGCATCCAGTTCCAGCTTGCCTGCTTCTATTTTGGAAAAGTCCAGAATATCGTTAATAATGCTTAAGAGCGCATTGGCAGACTGGTTGACGATAGTTAAATATTGCTGTTGTGTTTCATTCAGTTTCGTCTTTAATACTAAATCGGTAAAGCCGATCACGCCATTCAACGGTGTACGGATTTCATGACTCATATTGGAAAGGAATTCAGATTTGGCAATGCTGGCCTGTTCTGCGCGTAGTTTTTCCGCTTTCAATTCCTCGCGCTGACGAATGATTGACGTGATATTTTGCGTAAAAATCATCATACCCCCGACACGCCCTTCAAAATCATACCATGGCCGCATTTCCCAGGTAACATACTGATCTTCCTTGTCACCCTTTAGCCGGTATCTGTCTTCTTCTTTTCTTTCAATAGCCCCGTCTAAAATCCGGAGGTGACGCGCTCGCCGTTCATCATCTATATTTTCAAACACTTCGTAGTGTGATCTGCCAATAATGTCACGGCCTTTTAAATGATAGTCCTCCAACCAGCGGTTACTGATTGCTATAAATCGCATCTCATTATCGAGCATGGCTACTGCGGCGGGCGCATGCTCTACAAATGCGCTTAACCGAGCCTTTTCCGTAACCAGCGCTTTTTCTATAATCCGTCTTTCAGTAATATCTGTTGCAATCCCCAGGTATCCGTTGATGTTATCTTCTATATCACGCATGGCCGTGACCACCAACGAAACGGTGCATCTAGAGCCGTCCTTCTTGACATAAGTCCACTCGCGCTGTTCCGACCCGTCTATTTCTGCTTTTTGGACAAAAACGCGGAAGCCTTCCACGGGGAAGCCATATTCTTCCTCGAGTTCGTGTCCGCGCCTGGTGACCTCATCCATAGAATGGATAATTGCCGGTGATTGTTTGCCTATCATTTCATTTGCGGCATAGCCCAGCAGCTTTTCGGCTCCGGAGTTAAATACATTGATCAAGCCATTAACATCGGTAGCAATTATGCTTACCTCAGAGGCCGCCTGCAGGACATCATTTAACAATTTACGTGAGCTTTCAACTTCCAACTCTGTCCGCTTCGCCTCGTCGATGTCCTGAAAGGTGCCAAATATTCTTTTGCAAGTCCCGTTTGCCATTTCGGCGTTGCCCAGTGCACGTACCCAAATTTCCCTGCCTTGCAGGTTGATGATTTGTAATTCCAAGTCCCAGGGTTTACCTTCGGACATGGCTAATGAAACTGCTTCAGTAATTTTCTTTCGGCTTTCGCCCTCCTTATAAAAATTTATAGCTGTTTCCAGTGCTGGTTCATAATCAGGTGCAACGCCGTGAATTTCTTTTGTTACTGATGTCCAGGAGATTTTTTGTGTGGATACTTCCAATTCCCAGCCGCCCACTCTTGCTACCCGGTTAGTTTGCTCCAGCGTCTCCTTGGTTTTTTTCAAGTCTTCTTCCAGAAAATATTTCTCAGTAATGTCTATCGCGTTTCCGATAATATAAGGGTTCCCATTCTGATCTTTCTCCAATACATTATTATACATCCAAATGCGATGGCTGCCATCCTTATGCAGGGTAACCATTTGTCCCTTTGCCGACCCTTCGTCTATAACCGTAGCTAAATAAGTATCTACATTTTGGTGGCGTTCTTTGGGGATGATATCAAAAAGACTCATGGCTATTATCTCATTCTTAGAATAGCCTAATATCGTTGCGCCGGCGCTGTTCACCGACAGGAAGTTTCCCTGGAGATCATGGGTACACATGAAACCCTGGGAATTTTCAAAAAAGGCGCGCGCCCTTTCCTCACTGAGCACCAATTGTAGCTCCTTTGATTTTTCTTCTGACACGTCCCTGGCTATCGCAAACAAATTCCCTGTTAAAGGCTCTGGTGTGGCTACCCATTGTAAAGTTTTATACTCGCCATTTTTTGTTTGGAAACGATGCGTGAAATTAATGGTACTATGGCCTGCAGCGAGCAATTGTAACTCGCGTTGTGTTTTTTCAATATCATCAGGATGTATCAAATCAAAAAAGGACGTGCCGAGTAATTTATCTACTTTCCAGCCCAATATTTTCACAAAAGCAGGATTAACTTTTTTGAAAAATCCATCTGTCCCGGCCACGCAGATCATATCATTGGATAGCTCAAATAAATTTTCGAATTTCTTTAATTCTGCTTTTTGACTTCGTTCCGAAATGAGGGTCATTGCCTCCCCGGCTAACAATTTCAAGGCTCGTTTTTGTTTAGCCGATAATACTTTTGGTTCATTATCGATCACACAGAGCGTCCCTAACGCATAGCCGCCGGAGGCAATGAGTGGCTGCCCGGCATAAAAGCGAATGTTGGGATTCTTGATTACTAAAGGATTTTCTTTGAACCGTTTATCCTTAGTGGCATCCTCCACCTCGAATAGTTGGGTGTCCATGATGGCGTATTGGCAAAAGGAGATATCCCGGGAGGTTTCGTCGGCCGTCAACCCTACCTTGGACTTGAACCATTGACGGTCGTGATCGATCAACGAAATTAACGCGATCGGCACATCACATATGATCGACGCCAATTCAGTAATCCGGTCAAACTCTTCTTCGCTTAAGGAATCAAGTATGGCGTAATTTTGAAGGGCATTTAGCCTTTCCTTTTCGTTGGCTGGAATCGGGAGCTTTTTCAAATTCGGAAATTAACGGTTGATTATACGAATGTAACGACAATCGGGTTCAGGAAAAAGATAAGTTTTATTTGATGAGCTTAAAATAACCTTTTCGATAGGCTGATCTTTATGGTCATGCCCTGACAAGTTCGTCGGAGTAATAATACAATTCTTATTGATAGTTTATTGTATTCATTTAGTTAAAAACTTTAATATTTAAATCTATTATTACATAATTCCTGATTCGCAGCAAACACATCGCCAGTGACTTAACAACTTATTTCTTTTCTTTGCGTACAATGATTTATGAGTTACCGTTTCCTATTTCTCTGCTTTTTTTCGTTCGCTGCGTTTGCGCAGCAGCCGACCGACATGTTGTCCAAGCTTATAAAAGCACCGGAAGATGAAAAAGTACATTTATATCAGATAATCAGCCAGGCTTATGCAATACTGCAGCCTGATTCTGCCGTGCATTTTGTCAACGAAGGTATGCGCCTGGCCGAACAACGGAATGACCGCCAAGGACAAGCGTCTTTACTGGTGACGCTAGGTGATATCAACGCGCTCCACCACCATACAGGATTGGCCCGCAGTTTTTATAATGAGGCGCTGGGCATGTACCGCCGGTTGCACGATGCTGCTGGGGTGGCTCATACCTATGACCAACTGGGCATTTTGGATGGTAACGCACAAAACTTTGGCCAGGCACTGAAATATTACCAGGACAGCAGGGACAGCATCGGGATGGTCGAAACCTACGAGGGTATGGGCAAGGATGCTGCATCAAAGGGCGAACTCGAATCAGCGCTGAGTTGGTACCTGCGCGCGCTGACCCAGTACGAACACCGTAAAAAAGAGCCGGAAGCTTATTTTATACTATTGGAAAATATAGCCAAATTGTACCAGGAAAGAGGTGACAATGCAACGGCTTTGCATTATCTGGAAGATGGGATTCGGAAAAGCCGGACGCAGCGTACACCACAAAACGAGGTGCATTTGCTGAATGACGAAGGTGAGATATTGATGGAGGAAGGTGAACAAGCCCAAGCGCTTGCCTTATACAAACAGGCGCTGTCCGAGGCCAAAAAGGGCGGACAGGCCGAGGAGCAGGCAGAAGCACTGATTGGTATCGCAGGAATTTTAAGGAAACAAGATGCCACAGCAAGTATCCGGGACCTTCAACAGGCATTAAAACTTGCTAAAACATTGAATGCCCCCAAATTGGAAGCCCGTATCTATGGAGCTCTGGCAGGTATTTACAGACAGCGAAAGAACTATGGTGAAGCCATGGATGCGCTGACCGAAAAACATCACCTTATCGACAGCCTGCTAAGCGTCGACACCGTTAAGGAAATTGCCGCACTTGACAGCAGTTATGTGCTGCTGCGTGCACGCGAGAAATCGGCAAATCTGGAACAGGTAAATGCCATTGAGAAAGCAGAAATACGTTTGGCCTTTATTATGGCAGGTGGAGGGGTTATTTTTTTACTCCTGGTATGGCTTTATCTAAGAAAGGTAAAGCGCCTGAATGCAAAACTGAAGCGCCTCAATTTTGAACTGACTAATTCCAACAGAGTAAAAGATACGTTGTTTTCAGTGATCGGCCATGATCTGAAAGGCCCTGCGGGCAGTGCAGCGCAACTCTTCGAATTGATGGAAACCGAGGATTTTACGCCTGAAGAGATGAAGGGCATGATCAGTGAGCTACGTAAGCAGACGACGGCCTCCCTTCAGTTATTGCAATCCTTATTTGAATGGGGTAAAGCACAATGCGGGGGATTAAAGTCAATCCAACGGATTTTGAGGTACATCCTGTTGTAGAGCGTTGTATTCATTTGCTCAGCCAACAGGCAGCGCAGAAGAATATCCGGCTATTATCTGATCTTCCAGAGGCGATAAAGCTGCATGCAGATGCCAATCATGTTGAATTCATCATCCGCAACTTACTATCCAATGCTATCAAATTCAGTTTTGAAGGTGGGGCAATCACTATCGGTGCGCGTAAGCTCTCTTCAGAAGAAGTATTATTGTCGGTTGAAGACCATGGTATCGGCATAAACGCAGAGCAGCAAGCGATTTTCCTGACCAGTAACCTAAAGGTTAATTTTGGCACGAAGAATGAGCAGGGAAGTGGACTTGGCTTGCTGCTAACCAGGGATTTTATCAAGGCTAATCATGGCAGGATCTGGTTAGAAAGCGAGGAAGGCAGAGGTACCACATTTTTTGTAGCGATGCCGGCAGTATAGAGAAAATCCACGCGCTTATTTAGACAACCCAATCTACCTCGTTTGTTAGCAAAAAAAACCGGTCACGATCCAGGCCGCCGCACTATTTAGTAACAAGTACTGGTGCGGCAAAGGCGGGTACTCAGCATAATGCCAAATCAATTTTAACCTCCCATGTTGAATTAGGGTTTGTATATCAAGATGTTGATTATAACAATATTTTGATATGTTATATAACTGATGGTTTTTTAAATAACTTCTAAATAAATCTACCTTTTAAGTTGCTGTTTAGGTGCTCACTAAACTGACTTTGCAATGACAGTTATCTAGAAGTAGAACGGTAAAAAATAATACGATTTTACGCTTTTTAGGTGAAGTAAGGCTTACATATTTAGATAAAATAGTAACAATGCAGATTACTTAAGTTACCAACTTTAGCTGTTCCGACTTTGTAGTTTTTAAATAGCAATTAATGAGGATCAATTAACGAGTATAATAAATGCTTAATAAATTTAACTATCTGATAATTAGATACTCGAAAGAAATTTATCGGTTAAGATAGTACAAGTTACACGAAGGTAACTATCAAATATTAAGCAAATAACACATCAAAACTAGCCTTTGACATTTAATACCAACACCTTATTTTAATTACTTATTTTTAATTAATCTAAATAAATTTATATTTGCCTCTTTAATCGCATATATGAAACTTAAATTTTTACGCTTATCATTTTTTTTACTCACCGTTTTAAGTATGAACGCATCTGCGCAGATATTGACGCAGGAAGATTCATTAGCCGCTGGTCTGATTTACAAACAGCAGGCAACGGTAATAGCCGGATATGGTGAAGCTAAATACAGCATAGATACCAAAAGAAAAAGTGCAGAAGCCAGTTTAAAAAGAGTCGTGCTGTTTTTGGGGCATAAATTCAATAATAAGATATCCCTGTTTACGGAACTGGAGGTGGAAGATGCTCTGGTAGCCAATGGCTCTAACTCTGGCATCGGTGAGATATCCATGGAGCAAGTTTTTTTGAAATTTAACCTTAACCCCAATACCTATTTAGTGGCAGGGTTGTTTTTGCCACGAATTGGTATTCTTAACGAAAATCACCTGCCCACAACATTTAACGGGGTAGACCGGCCTTTTTTAGAGGAGCAAATCATCCCTTCAACATGGCGCGAAGTCGGCGTCGGGCTATACGGACAATTTAAACAAATACAAGGGCTTAATTACAGTGTTTCATTAACTAACGGACTAAACTCA
Source organism: Mucilaginibacter segetis (assembly GCF_016522075.1). GTDB lineage: Bacteria > Bacteroidota > Bacteroidia > Sphingobacteriales > Sphingobacteriaceae > Mucilaginibacter > Mucilaginibacter segetis. The sequence goes on from NZ_JAEHFW010000001.1 coordinate 920,917, forward strand.
GAAGGATTCAGCAGCGCCAACGGAATTGGTGGCGGTACACAGTTAGGTCAGGCGCAAAACGGAACTAATCTGGGGTTTAATGCTGCCCTACTTTATTACGTTGGCGATTTCAGGCTTCAGGCATCAGGTTATATAGGCGGTTCTACTGCTAAAGAAAAACGTGTGGCCGACAGCCTGCAATTGAATTCAGGCGCATTTGGCAATCCGGTAAAACTGGGCGAAATTGATGCTCAATACAGTAATGCTGGTATTAGCGTTCGCGGTATCGCAACTATAGTTAATATTAAAAATGCCGATGCGATCAACCGTGCATTTGCTAATAACACCCCCGAAACGATGTATGGGGGTTATGCCGAACTTGGTTATGATCTCTTGTATCCGGCTAACAAAGGCACTAAATCTTTCATTCTATTCGGCCGCTATGAATACGTGAATTTGAATGCTCAGATCCCTTCTAACGGGTTGGAGAATAAAGCTAACGAGAAGAACTATATCGTTGGTGGTTTCACTTATAAGCCTATCAGAGGCGTGGCTATAAAGGCTGATTATGTGCGCCGTATTACGGGCGATTTCAATCAGGCGCTCATTGTAACACCATTTCCACAGCAGGTGCCTTATTTTAAAAACGACGGATTTGTGAACCTGGGCGTAGCCTATAATTTTTAAAATAATGATTAACAGAAGAAATTTTATAAAATCAGGATGTACAGCTTGTTTGTTGACCGCTGCCGGGGTATCGTTGCTGGAAGGCTGCACGGCTTCCCTGCCGTTAATTAAAGCGGATGTTGCAAAAAGCTCAGATTTAATGATCAGTCCGGATAGTTTTTTACCGGGCAAAGGCAATATGCTGGTGGTGCGCAGTAAACAGCTGGAGTGCGATATACTGCTCATTAAAAACGAAGATACTTACAAGGCCCTTTATTTGAAATGCACCCATGAGGGTGTAGGCTTAACGCCAACAGCGAACAAGATATTTTGCAGTGCACACGGAAGCGTGTTCGATCTTGATGGCAAGGTAGTAAAAGAGCCTGCACTTCGTCCGTTAAAGACTTTTAACACTCAATTCATCAATAATCAAATCATCATACATTTAACTTAATTCATATGAAAACAATTGCTACCAGGGCGCTGCTGATCGGGTTACCGCTGACCATGCTGACTTTATCATGCAAAAAGAATAACGATAATAATGCGAACGGCTTTGAATCTTTAAAAACTGATGTACTTGCGGATATATCTGCCAATGTTTGTACGAACTCTTATCAGGACCTGTATGCGAGAACGCAGGAATTATCCGATGCAGTAACGGCTTTAAATACCGCTACTAATGATGCCAATTTAGCTACTGCCCGTACCAAATGGAAAGCTATCCGTGTTACCTGGGAGCAAAGTGAGGGCTGGTTATTCGGCCCTGTTGAAGCTAACAGCATTGATCCGCGTATAGACACCTGGCCAGTTGATTTTAATGCCTTGGAAACGATATTGAAAAATAGCGATGCATTAACTGAAAGTTATGTTGATGGCTTGGATGAGTCGTTAAAAGGTTTTCACCCGATTGAATATTTATTGTGGGGACAAGCCGGTGCTAAAACCGCAGCTCAGTTTACAACCCGCGAAAAACAATATTTAGTGGCTTTAACCCAGAACTTGTTGAAACTGACCAAAGAAGTAAGAGATGTATGGACAACTGGCGGCTATCAGACACAACTGGCAAAAGCTGGCAGCGGTTCTACGGAGTTTACCAGCCAGCAGGCAGCTTACGTGCAGATCGTTACCGCTATGGCTGACATTTGCGGTGAAGTTGCCGACTCGAAACTAAAGGAACCTTTTGACGCACAGGACCCAAGCTTGGAAGAAAGCCCTTTTGCCAAGAATTCTATTATCGATTTTACCAACAACATTAATGGCATACTGGATATTTACCAGGGACGCTTCAATAGTAGTGACGGTAAAGGCCTGGAAGATCTGGTACGTGCCAACAACCTATCGTTAGACGCCGAGATCAAAAGCAAACACGCTGCGGCCATAGCAGCATTAGCAGCAATCGATGTGCCGTTTGGTCAGGCTATAACTACGCAGCAAAGTAAAATACAAAACGCTATGACCAAAATTAATGAACTGCATAGCGTGCTGGAAGACAAACTGAATGCTTACGTGCTGCAATACGTAAAATAAAAAATGAAGAAAACTACTATAGCTATTTTAGTAATTCTAACTGCGGTTATCGTTGTTCAGTTTTCTTGCCGAAAAACTGATAACATTCCTGCATCCGGAAACCCTGACAGCGAATGGTTGAGTGGAGGAAGTGAAACGGCGTTCGATCAGGGTAGCGGGTCATTCTCGCATGCTTTCAGTAGTTTGTCGGCTCACCTATTGCGCGTCCATGAGATTGGCGACGGACAATTCGGCGCTACTTTCGTATCCGCGCCTGCCCCTGTAAATCCTGGTTTGGGGCCGATATTTAACAATGTGTCTTGTAGTTCCTGCCACGTGTCCGATGGGCGCGGCAAAATACCGGGCATAGGTGAATCGGCGGCCAATATGCTTTTCCGGCTCAGCATTCCCGGAGTGGGTGAACATGGCAACCCGGTACCGGTACCGGGCTATGGCGATCAACTTCAAACCCGGTCTTTGCTTAACGTAACCCGTGAAGGTGATGTGAACATTACCTATACGGATAACACTTACTATTTTGCCGACGGGGAAGCTTACCAATTACGTACCCCTGCTTATGCCTTGACAGGGTTATATACAACCATGCCGGCGAATGTTTTGCTTTCACCGCGCGTGGCTGCGCCGGTATTTGGTCTTGGCCTGTTGGAGGCGGTAAGCGATGCCTCTATATTGGCCAGCGCAGACCCGGACGATAAAGACGGCGACGGGATAAGCGGTAAGCCAAATTATGTTTGGGACATATTAAACCAAAAAAGCGTATTGGGCCGTTTTGGTTGGAAAGCTAATCAGCCAACACTATTGCAACAAGTGGCCGCCGCTTATAATGGCGATATCGGAATTACCAATTTCTTGTTTCCCAAAGAAAGTAGCCAGGGTCAGACCCAATTCGACAGTGCACCAAATAGTAAATCGTATGAATTGGCTGACAGCTTGCTGTATAGTGTACAGTTCTATGTGCGCACTTTACAGGTACCCGTACGCCGGAATGTGACGGCACCAATGGTGGTGCAGGGCAAGGCGCTTTTCATAAAGGCTGGTTGTGACAAATGTCATAAACTGGACCTGCGCACCGATGTTGACGTCAGTTTCCCATCGGTTAGTAATCAATTGATCCATCCATTTACCGATCTGTTATTGCACGATATGGGGCCGGGCCTTGCAGATAACCGCCCGGATTTCCTGGCGAGCGGCAGTGAATGGCGTACGGCACCGCTTTGGGGTATCGGCCTTACACAAAAAGTGAATAATCATACAAACTTTTTACATGACGGCCGGGCACGCAACTTGATGGAGGCAATCATGTGGCATGGTGGCGAAGCGCTTTCGTCCAAGGTTAAAGTAAGCCATTTTACAAAAACAGAGAGAGAGGCCATTTTAGCTTATCTCAATTCCTTGTAGTTCCTAATAATAAGAAAGTGAGATTCCTTTAGTAAGAAACAGGTGTATTTCGCCTGAGCTATTTATTGATGACATGGTAAGGATATGGGTTCGCCGTGGTAGAGAACCTGTGAAATGCCCGGGTTTAGTTTAATTGATAAGGAGATTTACTGATTTGCATCTTCCGAAGACTATTTTTTGCTTTGACTGTTTTGGCTGAGTGTTCCAAAAGCATTCCCGTACTGTTAATTGCTTTTTAACCGGATCCAGGCTGATCAGCTGAAATGAAAGTTTGGTTTCATCATCAGCCGAGTATTTTCCTTTCATCGGAGAATCTACCCTAAAAACCGGCAAGGAGATGTCTCCGTTAGGTCCTTTATAAGTGTAAAACTCATTCCAGTTGCTATTGCCATGAAAGTAAGCTTTGATATTGGGGTGTAATTTGAGAAACCGCACCAATCCCCGCTGCTCTAAATCGGTCGCATGTTCACCTTTTTGTACTACGGACGCTTCCTTATAAACTTCAGCGGTCAGGTTCTCGAATTTGCTTCCTTTCCTAAATGTTCCAGGTCCGAGCGGGTCGCTGAAATGCTTGGCTTCACTTGTAGGCTGGTCATGGGTAAAGATGACAACAGGCATTGTCCGAGGCACCTTTTTTAAATTCCCGGTCATCCAGACACGCTCAGCGGAATCAGGCCAAAGGGTAATAAAAACAAAGTGTATTCCTCCGATATCGCGGCTGTAGTTAATCTTATCATTAGCATAATCATAGGTATCATTTGATAATGGTACGGCGGGATGCATCATTGCATTATAAATTTTAACCATAACCGTCGGATCTTTTTCCGGGACAAGTTTTCTTGTAAACCCTATAGCGTTCGAAATATCATGATTTCCCGGCACGAAAAGAAGCTGGGTTGCCATGCCTTTGCAGCCGTGTAGTTGCAGTCCATGTTCATAAACGCTGACAAACTGTTGCCAGGAGTCTCCGGCAGGTTGATAAGGCGGTTCCTGACGATTGGCAATATCGCCCGTTTGTATCAGGTAATCAACCGCTTTAATCAGTTCACCTGCCCCGACGCCATTATCCCGGGGAAGTCGCTCATTCACGATATTGTTCATAGCGAAGATCATGGCAGCGTTTACCCTGTAGGCCGGAACCGCGGTGTCGCCCCGGAATTTTTGCCTGGAAAGTCCGAAATGTGCATCAGAAGTGTATAGGATATGGATCGGTGCGTGTTGCTGGCCCACCGCATACGAAAAACTGAAAGCCATCCAGAGGCAAACAAATAAAAATCGTTTCATTTTAAGGATTTTCGACAAAGTACCGGAGCAATTCTGGAGACAATCTGCAAAAGACAACCGGAAAACCCTTGCAACATTAGGGTAATATTAAGCTTTCATTATCAAATCATTCAAGGTGTAAAAAATTCCAAATTCCTCCAGTTTTCGGGCGGTCTATTGTGAAAAAAAACTCGACATGAACAAACCTTTACCACCATTTTCCAGCAGCCTGTCAGAGACGCCCTGTCCTTTAATTAAAATATTACTGTCATTGCTGATCATCTGTTTTACAGCAACGGGGTATGCGCAAACAATTAAAGGTAAGGTGTTCGATGCAAAAACCGGCGAGCCATTGGTCGGCGCTACTGTAAGCCTAATTGCGGGGAACAAACCACTTTACACTACCGCCCGCTTAGACGGTTCCTTTTCATTTTACAAGCTGAAGCCTGAGCTGTACCAGCTAGCCGCTCAATTTGTGGGATATGATCCTGTGACCGGGAAAATCGTTGATCTGCGAGGGGGCGGCGACCAAACGGTCAACCTCTACTTAAACTCACAAGCAACCCAGATGAGTGAAGTTACCATAGCCGCGCAGGGAAACCACGAAAGCGACCGTGCGGTCCGCAGCCTCGAAAAAGCCGCTCCAAGCGTGCTCAATATTCTTTCAGCCAATACTATTCAGTTATTACCTGACGTTACCGTGGCCAACGCTTTACAACGCGTAAGCGGTGTCACGATCCAGCGCTCGTCGAGCGGCGAGGGTCGGTACGCCATTATTCGCGGTATGGCGCAACGATATAATAACACCCTCGTTAACGGTATCAAAATACCCAGTCCCGATGATGCTTACCGGTTTGTGCCCATGGACATTTTTCCTTCAGAAATGCTGGAGCGCCTGGAGGTGATCAAAGCACTAACACCAAACATGGAAGGCGATGCAATCGGGGGCACCATGAATCTGGTTATGAAAAGCGCACCTGACCATTTAGTGGTTAGTGCCAACCTATCTGGCGGTATGTCAAGCCTGTTTTCAGGAAACCGGCCTTTTCTAAGTTTCAAGGCATCTCCTAATAGGCAATCACCTGCTATGATACATGGAAACAGCTATTCTGCAACTTATGCAGATTTCAACAATAACGCACTTACCAGTAACAAGAATCTGAGCAGTCCGTTGAGCAGCACTGCCGGTCTGACCGTAGGGGACCGGTTTTTTAATAACAAATTAGGGGTGATCGTTTCAGCCAGCTACCAAAACATTTACCGCGGGTCTGATTCTAAACAGCTTACCCCTAACGCCCAGCCGTCCGCCATACCCTTGCCGAATTCCCCTCAGTTTTCTGATGCCTATGATCGCACTTATTCTACGCAGACGCAGCGTTTAGGGCTTCACAATAAGATAGATTATGTCATCAATGATAAGAACAAGCTGTCATTATATAACCTTTACATTCACCAGAACGAGTATACCGCCAGGGTTACGGCAGATACGCTCGGACTGGGTCTTAATTCCACCAATCTGAGTAAACAGATCACGCTCGAAAACCGGAGCCAGCTCATTCAGCAGAATATCTATAACAGTACGCTTCATGGTGATCACGTGCTGAATAATAAGCTACGGTTTAACTGGGACGGTGTTTATTCGATTGCTACGCGCCATATGCCCGACCGTACGGACTTTCAGTATGATGCTAATAAATCGCTCAATAACGCAGGGACGGTAACGGCCGAAGTTGATAATAATACCAAATTGACCCATCATTGGGAAAATAACCGTGACCGTGATTTGTCGGGTTATGGCAACTTAATTTATAACCCGACAATTGCCGGACAGACCGTAGAAATTGCCATCGGCGGATTGTACCGCAATAAAAACAGGGATGCTGATTATATCAGCTACAGTCTTACCGGTGGTAAATCGACTTTATATAACAATAATTTTGATCAGATACCTTTTACCTTTACTACGGCGTCCGATGGTATCGGCTCCAATAATCCTGACCTGAACAACAATTATTCTGTAACGGAAAAGGACAATGCCGAGTACGGGCAAATCAAGTTCAGATTATTTCAAAAACTTCAGGTACTTGGTGGCGTACGTATCGAAAACACCGCAATGACCTATGATACCAAATCACCGGCCACCGTTTCCCAACGCAGTGGAAATATCAGTTACACCGATGTTTTGCCAAGTATTCATTTAAAATATGAACTGGATGGAAAGCAAAACCTGCGCGCATCCTATTTCGCTTCCCTCAGCCGCCCCGGCTTCGGAGAGATCATACCGTATAATCGTCCAGGGGAGTATTATGATGAGATCGGAAATCCATACCTGAAGCACATTACGGCTGACAATCTGGATCTGCGTTATGAACTGTTCCCCGGAGGAGCAGACCAATTGCTGATCGGTACCTTCTTTAAGAAAATCCATAATCCGATCGAGTACTTCGTGGTACGCCAGGGAGGGCCGAGCAACCAGTTTATCAAGCCGCAGAATGATGAAAATGATGCCACCAATTACGGCGCAGAACTCGTAGCGACCAAGTTTTTTGGCACAATCGGGTTTTCAGTGAATTACACCTACACGCATTCGCGGATCACCACGCCAAAGTTAAATTACTACAATGACCCGACAGCAGGATTCCAGCAGGATTTTGTTAATCAGACCCGTCCCTTACAAGGTCAGGCTGACCATGTAGGCAACGCCTCCATTCTATACAAAAGCGCAAAGATAGGTTTGGACATGCAGTTGGCGTTCGTTTACACTGGCGAGCGCCTGGCGCAGGTATCGCCATATCTGAACCTGGATTTCTATCAGCATGCCTATGAACAACTGGATTTCTCTTTTGAAAAGAAGCTTACCAGTCATTTCTCATTCTATGGAAAAGTGAATAATATCACTAATGCGGCGGCGAAGGTCTATTTAAAATATCCACATAGTAATCTGGATGCCAAACAGCAGGAATTTTTAGGCAAGCAGGATATTGCTGCCCAGACACTGGTACAAAGTGATTTCTACAAAACCCTCTTTCTTGGCGGCATCCGCTATAAACTTTAAACATCTCAGACAATGAAAAAATATATAATCCCCGTAGTAATAGTGGTCCTATCCGCCAGTTTCTCGGGCTGTAAGAAATGGAACGGCGAGCACACTGACATTTATAATTATACTCCGCCTGCCGCAAACCCGATTAGTGACAAGGCTCCGCTTTCCTGTAGCGGAGGCAGCAGTGTTGTGCCAGTAAAGGGCACCATGCTTAGTGGTAAAACCTACAATGTGAACGATGGCTGTGATATTGTGATTAACCCGGCAGACACTTTGTTTATGCAGCCAGGAGTTACATTGAATATGGGCGCACGCAGCAGCTTGATTGTTCTTGGCACGCTGATCAGCAATGGCTCGAAAAATCAGCCTAACTGGATCACCGCTCCCGGGCTGGTGAAAAAAGACGCCCCAGGTGCGGTGACAACCGCACAGGATTCTGCATTTGCCGGTCATTGGAAAGGAATCATTGGTGGCCCTACCTGTAATTTGATGGTATTAAGATGGACACACGTGGAATACGCGGGCTATACCGAAGGCGATGCAACATCGAAACTGGCGAGCGCCGGCGCCGGCAATCAATATAGTATACTTTTCGCCAATTACAAAGGCAATTTTATTATGGAAGATTCCTGGCTGTATGGCGGCGTGGATGACCCTATCCGTATATCGGCGGGTAAGATTGCGATCTTTCGAAATACCTTTGAAAAAAACGGTGTCCACGGAGGCGATTGTCTGAACGCTAAAGGCGGAACCACGGGAACGATGGCTTATAATCTGTTTATAGGGACGGCGACAAACGGGCAAAAAGCTTCCAACAAAGGACAGGCTACGGGTGCCCCGCAAACAAATATTGTTATGTATAACAATACATTTATCAGCGGTGGCTACCGGCAGGTACAGAGCGGGCGCGGCGGTTGTATTAACTACGAGGAAGGCGCAGCCGGCATGTTTTATAATAATGTGGCAGTGAACTGTAAATATGGTTTTCGCGTTGTAGGAAGCCCGGTAGCTGATGTAGCACACTTGTCTTATGGCAATAATTTCCAGTATGCAGACTCTGTTTCCGTGGCCAACCAGTTCTATCCGACAGGGTACATCACCCAGCCACAACAGACAGATATTCCATCTATTATGACCTCTGCCAAATACCTGCCCTCAGGTTATAAACCGGGTGACATTTACGACGGTAGTGATGTTGTGCGTATTAATAACCCTATGTTCCTGAATTTTCCGCTACCCACATCGGGGCATGCGCTGTCTGATTATAATGCGGTCGGATCATTTAATTTTCACCTCCAGGCGAATTCACCGCTTATCGGAAAGGGGAATACAACTATTAAACCACTGATCGTTGTGCCGCTTGACAAGATCTACGGCCTTTCGGATGCAACCCCGCCCGGTGCTGATCTTGGTTGTTATCAACTTAATGGAACAGGTAACCAGCATTAAGCCGACTTATGAATTTGCAAAAAACGGGTAGCCCTTTCGGTTGCCCGTTTTATTTAAATCCAGTTTTTCTTCAGAATTAACTTGTATATAGCCATAGTGAAGCATCCCTTTCTCGTGCAAAATGTTTTCAGGCAGGTTTCAATCCTTTTGTCTGGATTGCCTGTTACCATGACCTTTCATAACTTGAAGCACACTTATGATGTATTCCTCGCAGCTACAGAGATGGCCGTTGCCGGAGGGAACAACAGCGAAGATATCCAAATTTTACAACTGGCTACACTTTTTCATGACACAGGCTATCTTTTTGAGTACACCGGTCATGAAGAGAAAAGTAAACTTATTGCCGCCAACTTCCTGCTCCGGGAAGATTGCCCGGAAGCGCTGATTGATGGTGTAGTAGATGCCATCGACGCCACTAAAGTGCCGCAGCAACCCCAAAATGATATCCAACGCATAATCTGCGATGCAGACCTGTTTCACCTCGCTCACCCAGATTATCCGAATTTTGCTAATTGTTTACGGAACGAATGGGCTGTGCATTTAAAAAAAGAATTTACCGATGACGAATGGCGTATAAACAATCTGAAATTCATGCAGCAACACCACTATTTTACGGAGTACGGCATACATACACTAAACACACTTAAATTACAGAACCTGCCAAATCTTTTTGTTCATCAAAATGATTGAAGGCCCGGTTTAAGATAAAAGTACCCCAGTAAATACAGGCAGATTACCCCCAAAAAGAAGCCGGCGATAACATCGGTAAACCAATGGGCGCCAAGATAAACCCGCGACAGCGGCACGATAAATACCATAAACAAAGAGATTGACCCGATACTAATGCGCAACGGGCGCTTTAATTTCTTAAGCCTGACCGTCACCAAGGCGATAAAACCAAAGAATACCGTATAGAATATAACATGGCCGCTCGGAAAACTTTGCTGATGTGTTTTCTCCAGGATCCGGACCATGGAAGGCAGGGGTCTGGGGCGGTTTACGGCCATTTTAACTCCTGTACTCACAATTCCCGATAGCGCAGTCAGCAAAACGAATAAGGCCTCCCGCCGGTATTTAAAAACGAAGAATAGCAATGCTACGGCGCCAACGATAATAGCCGAATTGGGCATATAGCCCACCCAACTAATGCAGTGCATTATTGCATCTACCGTCGGATTGCTATGCTCCTGTATTTCCTCTGAAAACTCCCGGTCAACCTTGGGTATTGGGTCAATACTAACAAAGATCGTCAACAATAAAAATCCCGCCGCGATAATCAACAGCAAAATCAACAGTGATTTTTTCTGAGTTTTAGTTGCCATTATCGGTAGGAAATGACGGTTGGTTGTCAGTACTGTTATCTTTATCCTTCTTAAAATCCAGCCCGCCGAATTTATAGGTAAATGTCAGGCCGAAAGACCGGAACGGCACCTGTCTGTAAGAGGTTCTGGTTGAATTATCAGCATAGATTGTGCTTTCTTGTTTGACATACTCATTAAAAGGATTGGTGGCGGTAAAGCCGATGCTGCCCTTTCTATTAAATATCATTTTTCGCAAGGCGAGGTTGTACAAGAAGAATGCAGGTCGTTTTCCTTGAATATTATTTTCGGGTGAATTGTAATTGCCAAAAAGTTCCGCACTAAAATCTGAATTGAATTCGTAGCTCGCATTTAAATTCATCCTGGCCCTGAAGCCATTGATATTAGGCCCACCGCTATATTTATTGACAATGGTCTGATTAGCGATGAACATGTTGGGGCGAACTGTTAATTTACTGCCAAAAGGTATCGAGCCGGAAATACTGATCCCTTCCCGTATCTCTTGGCCAATATTCAAGCGGGTATTGAGCGTTAGGTTTTTATAGGTCGAATCGCCGACAACATAGCTGGGATAAAATGTAGCAAATGATTTGATATCCTGTCCGTTGTGCCGGTAAAATATTGATATGTTAAGGTTGCCGCCTTTTTCATAGTTTTTGTTGAATCCCAGTTCAAAATTATTTCCAATCTCCGGTTTGAGGTTAGGATTTCCCATACTTGCATTTCGCGGGTCCGAAAGGTCAAGAAAGGGGTTTAAATCCTCATAGTCCGGCCTTTCAATCCGGTAGCTGTAGCTCAGTTTCAAACTGTTTTTATTTTTAAAATTGCGGGCAATGACCAAGGAAGGTGCAAAAGTATTGTATGGGGCAATGTTTATTTTGCCAACCTGCGAATAACTGGCGTTGGAAATTGTCCGCTCGTACCGCAAACCCGATTTCACATCCAGGTAGTTAAATAATTTATAGGTACCAGAAAGATAAGCAGCAACAATGTCTCTTTTATAATCTAAACTGTTTGATTGTGTAGGGCTTGGAATAAATTGCTGACTGCTGTTGTCCAAAGAGTTAACTAATGTATTGCCCGCTATGCTGTTAAAGGTTGTTTTTGCTCCTGATTCAATGATAAAATCATCATTTACCGGATAAGTGTAATCCAGTTTGACCTCGACTTCATTATCTACACCATGATTATTACTGTTGAGTCCGGAAAATGGGCGGTCTGAGTAGATAAGAGATTCCTGTTGGGTGAAAGCGGAGGTGCTCCTCCCCAGTCCGGCATTTGCCTCGATATTCAATTCCTCATCCGGTCTTTCAAATGTCTTTTTATAGGCCAGTGTCAAATCCACAGAACGCTCGTTAAAATGATTATTCCCATTGAGGAGAGAAGACAGGTCATCCGTCAGTGTACTCCCTTTGAAAGTCCTGGTTTGCTGATTGGTGGAATTGCTGTTGTCGCTGTTGAAAGCGTCATAGCCGACAGACGCGCTCACATTGTTTTTTTTATTGATGTCCCAATCTATGCTTAACCCCGTACGTATTCCATTCCTGTTAATTCGGCTGTCTCCATTCTGCAACAGATTATTGGTCGTATCTGCAAAAAAAGATGTTCTGTTGGTTCCGTTAAGGCCTTTGGTATTGAACTGATTATTCCCGCTCAAGAAGGTGCTGATGCCAAAATTTCCTTTCTTAGCACTCAAATTGATAGAACCGTTATTTCTTCTGGTTCCGGCCGATAGGTTAACATTACCGTTGAGCCCATAAATATTATTCTTTTTTAAAATGATATTGATAATCCCGGCAGTGCCTGCTGCGTCATATTTTGCACCCGGGCTACTGATCACTTCCACACTTTTAATCTGGCTCGCCGGAATAGATTGCAAGGCATCTGCAATGCTGCTGCCAAAAATAGTAGAGGGTTTGCCATTAATTAAAAAGCGCACCCCGGAACTCCCCAGGAGTTGTACATTGCCATCTATATCGACAGTCACCTGCGGAACTTTCTTCAATATGTCTGTGGCTACTCCCCCCTGCGATGTCAGGTCATTCTCAGCATTATATACAATTTTATCGATCTTATTCTGAATCACAGGTGCATTTCCGGTAATCGTTACCCCTTTCAGCGTTGTCTGACTGGGATAAAGTTTGATCACCCCTAAAACGGCGCTTCCCCCTTTCACGATTACTTGCTCAATAGCGGTACGCTGGTACCCCAGAAATTCAACCGTTACCTTATAGCTGCCATCGGGAACGTTGTCAACCTTAAAATCCCCTCTGATATCCGAACTGATACCATTGAACGGGCTTTTAGCGCCCGGTTTGTAAACACTTATGGTGGCGTAATCCACCGGTGTGCCATTGGTCGCATCAACTACTTTTCCTGATATGGTTCCCTTGCCGGCTTGCGCCATCACTTGTAGGGTTAGACCGCATAACGTGAACAGTAAACAGATTGCTTTAGTAAAAGATCGCTTCATGCGGCAAAGGTGCCACCCAATTTTGGATAAAAGTTGGAAGACGGCTATTCCAGACCAACATTTTAGTTGCAAACTATATTTTTACAGGATCGGCACAAACACACACCGATGAATAACCGCGCACTCATTTGGTGTTTTTCCAGATGCCCCAAACCGATACGGCAGTGCCCGGTCAAATAATAAAGATGAAGATAATGCGAATGGCGTGCCCATCTCCATATAAACGCCTTAATGCCGGTCTTGGCAAACAGTAGACATAACCATAGATGGTGCTAATGATAGGCGCATATCCACCAAAAACCTTAAACTTAAAAAGCCTGCATTTTCATACAGGCTTCCGAAACTTATAATTAATGATTGATCTTAATCGTTCTCTTTACCGGCTTTAATAAAAGTTCCCTTTTGGTCAAACACAACTTCCATGCCTTTGATTTCTGCTTCATAAGTGATTTTGCCGGCAGCATCGGTCACTTTCCCTGCTTCACTTACTTTTTTACCGGCGTAATGCGCTTTAATATAGGCATTGGCGGCAGTAGGGAGCGCCGAAACAGATATCGCTTCAACTTGTTCTACAAATGAGCCTGACGGGGTAAATACAACCGACATATCTTCGCCTGACTTACCGCCCCAGTTTGCTTCAAAGTTGCCGTTTTCCTTTTCCCAGGTTACTTTATAAGCCTTTGGATATTTGGTCTTGAATGCTGTGGTTACGGAAGCCGGAACCAGGCTGCTTTTCACTTTCTGCGCTTGGGCAGATGCGCCGAACAGCATCGCGGCTGCCAGCATTAACATAGCTGATATTTTTTTCATAATATTTAATTTTTAACAAGGGTAAGTACAGATTTTGATTTCTTTTGGGATAAAAGCTGTAAAAAAACTGAATTAATGGATCTTCCTGGCCAGGAAATGCTGAAGCTTAAAACTCAAAAATGCGGAGCCAATGCCGACCGCCGCACCTGCCAGCACATCGCTGGGATAGTGAACCCCGAGGTACATCCGGGAATAACCTACCGCTGACGCATAGGCAAACGAAGGCGCGATTACATACCATTTGGGAAATGCGAGGCTTAGTGATGTTGCCGTTGCAAACGCTGTCGAGGTATGGCCGGAAGGAAAGGAATAATCCGTCGGTGAGGATTTCCCATAAAAAAGTTCAGGATGGGCGACAAAGGGCCGTTGCCGATGGATCAGATTCTTCAGCAGGACAGATGACCCTTCGGCCAAAAGCACCGCACCACCGGTCTCAAAGGCCTTTATTTTCAATACCTGGTCATGTTTCGCCAGGCCAACGATGAGCATGCTGGCAGGAGTGGCCATTACAAAACCATAGTCACTGTTGGCGACCCCATGCCAGAACCCGTCAGCCGAAGCGGGAGGCCCGTTTATAGCCTGAAGCAGGCGGTTATCCAGATTCTGGGCATGGAGGTTAGTAACGAAAAGAATAAAAATTAAAATGGTTAACGTATTTTTGAGTTTTCGCATTCCCGAATGACGTGCTGAAATCTGAATTAATTTGGGAATTAAGGGCGAACCGATTACATTATATGGCAGATACCAATTTCTATAAATTAGGACGAAGCTTCCGGTATGCATTCCAGGGCTTTCATAGCGGGTTCCGCAGCCAACTGAATTTCCGCATTCAGTGCACAGCCGCAGTTGTGGTCATTATATTGGGTTTATTATGCGGGATCACTAAATACGACTGGCTCTGGATCTTGCTGAATATTGCCTTGGTGCTTTTCGGAGAATTGATAAACACCGCATTGGAAACGCTGGTTGACCTCGTCTCCCCGGATTACCATGTTCTGGCCGGCAAAGTTAAAGATATTGCGGCGGCGGCGGTTACGATATTGGCGGCCAATGCGTTGGTCAGTGCTATCATCATATTTTCCGGACCTTTTTTAAAGCTATGGGGCTAAATTTTTTTGTACAAAATTTATACAGATTCGATGCCGAGTTTTGAAACCGTTGTGAAAATACTGGTAATAGAAGATGAAGCCGGGCTGCGTGACAGTATCCGGGAGTACTTTACGGAGGGTGGGAACATTTGCGAAACCGCAAGTGATTATCCTGCTGCACAGCAAAAGATCAATGTCTACCGATATGATTGTATATTGTTGGATATCACGTTGCCGAAGGGCAACGGCCTGGATATTCTGGAGACACTGAAAGCTAACCATCATCCTGACGGTGTATTGATTATCTCGGCGAAAAATTCGCTTGATGACCGGCTTAAGGGCCTTGATCTTGGCGCGGACGACTATCTGACGAAACCCTTTCACCTTTCGGAACTGAAAGCCCGTGTTATGGCCATCGTGCGCAGGAAATCTTTTAATGGCAACCGGGAAATCATTTTTAACGAGATCACCATCGACCTGCTTGCCAAACAGGTATATGTACACCATGAGCCCGTTAAGCTCACCAAAAAGGAATATACCCTGTTACTTTACTTTATGGCAAATAAGGGAAAGGTGATTTCCAAGAACGCAATAGCTGAACATCTCTGGGGGGATGAGATCGATATCGCGGACAATTTTGACTTTATCTATTCGCATATCAAAAACCTGCGGAAGAAACTGATCGATACAGGAAGTGTCGACTATATTCAATCCACCTATGGCATGGGCTATAAATTCACAGACCATTGAAACTGCTAGACCGATATAACCGTGTGAACCTGCTGTCTACCATTTTGATGATCGTGGTCACCGGGTTTATCTATTATTTCACAATCAGCTATATCCTGACGGGGCAAGTGGACAAGGACCTGCTGGTAGAGGAAAACGAAATATTTGATTATGTCAAGCTGAACCACAGATTACCCCAGGTTTTCAAATCCGATGACCTTCACATCCAGTTTACACCAATCGGCACAAATGATACGGTTGATCGGAAATTCCTGAACACCCGGTTTTTTGACGCACGCGAGCGTGAAGAAGAAACTGGGCGCACACTTTTTACTTCGGTGACCGTGGGCGGCCGCCACTACAAGGTTGAGATCACCGAATCAACGGTAGAGACCGAGGATTTGATCCGGTTGATCTTTATCATCACACTCGGCGTAATTTTTTGCCTGCTGGTCGTCCTGTTGCTGATCAACCGGGTGCTCATGAGGAAGTTATGGGATCCTTTTAACCAGACCCTTACGCAAATCAAGCGTTTTAATCTGGCGGATCAGAATGGCATCCACCCGGTCGAAAGCAAAATTGATGAGTTTCATGACCTTAATACTGAAGTGACCGCGATGTCTCAAAGAGTTTTACATGATTATCAATCACTGAAGACCTTTACGGAAAACGCTTCCCATGAACTGATGACACCACTGGCCGTCATCATGTCCAAGCTGGATATCTTGATGCAGGTGCCGGACATGACCGACTACCAGGGGGGGCTGATGAGCGAGGTTTATGACACCGTAGGCCGTCTTAAAAAACTTAACCGTTCCATGTTGCTGCTTTCCCGGATTGAGAACAGGCTGATGCCAACGCAGGAAGAAATTGAAATCGCACTTTTTATTCGGAAGAAAACTGTGGAATTTCAGGAATTAACCGCAGAAAAAGGCCTCAAGTTAACAGAGGCGCTTGATCCTGTCAAAATTACCATCAACCGTGATCTGCTCAATATATTACTAAACAATCTGCTGGGAAATGCTATTTTGCATAACCGGCCAGAAGGTATGATTATCATTGACCTGAACCCAAACCGGCTGAGCATCAGTAATACAGGAGCTGATTCGCCGTTAAATGCCGATACTATTTTTCAGCGTTTTTACAAATCCCCGGCATCCGAAGGTACGGGGCTGGGTTTGACACTGGTCAGCCAGATTTGCGAAAATTACGGTTATGGGCTTAATTATATTTTTCAAGACGGGCTGCATACCTTTACGATAAGGTTTTCCGCCTGATCAGGCATCCAAATTTTATCCAGAATTCGTATTTAGTTTAGTGGCATGAAGCGATATTTTCTTTGTGCCTTATTGCTAGGGACGGCATTCGTCAGCCGTGCACAAACGCGTAGCCTGGATGATTTTATCCGGTCGGCCGTGTCCGGCAGCCCGCTTATTCGCGATCTGAACAACCAGATACTTGCAGCCCAATTAGACAGTATCCGCCTGAAGGCCGGTTTTAAGCCACAGGTTACCGGCAGCGCCATGGGCTTATATGCACCTGTGATCAACGGGTACGGCTATTCACCGGCCATTACCAACGGCCAGCAGTTAACCGGCTTAGTAACGGTAAACAAGCAGTTTATAGGCAGAAGTTATCTCAATGCCCAGTTGTTGAGCGTTCTCAACCAAAAAGATTCCATCCGGAATACCATCCGCCTGTCTGAACAGGACCTGCGTAAAACCGTTACCGCTCAATATATAACCGCTTACGGCAGCCAGGAACAGCAACGCTTTAACCAGGAAACCGTTGACCTGCTTTCCCGGGAAGAACAGGTGCTGCTTAAATTGACCCGAAGCAATGTCTATAAGCAAAGCGATTACCTGGCCTTTTTGGTTACGCTGAAGCAGGCACAACTTCAACTCAGCCAGGCGCGCCTCCAATATAAAGCGGATTACAGTACATTGAAATACTTGGCCGGCATTCGTGATACGATATTGGATTCACTGCGTAAACCGGATATTCTGCCTGCGTTGCTCACCGACCGTGCGCACAGTATATTCTTTAAGCAGTTTCAACTGGACAGTATCCGGATCAGCAATGCCCATCAACTGGTTGATTATAACTACAAGCCCAAGCTGCATGCTTTCGTAGATGGCGGGTATAACTCCGACCTGATGGCCGGCTATTACAAGAACTTCGGGGCCAGTGCCGGTTTCGGCCTTACTATCCCTATATACGACGGCGGTCAACGAAAGCTGGCGCACCGCAAAATCCAACTGGAAGAAGATACCCGGCAGCAATACAAGCTTTTTTTTGACCATCAGTATACGCAGCAGGTACAGCAGTTGCGCGAACAGATTAATGGTTATGATAGTTTATTAAACGAAATAAAAAGCCAGTTTAAATATTCGGAATCGCTCATTAAAGTAGATACCCAATTGATGCAGACAGGTGACCTGAAGATTGCCGACCTGATCCTGGCCATCAACGGCTATCTTTCTGTCAAGAATTTGCTAACGACCAACAGCATCGCTCAATTACAACTCATCAATCAACTTAATTATTGGAGTAAATGATCTTAACTATGCATAAACACCCCCGTATTTATCCTGCCCTGTTGCTCTGTGCCATGCTGGCCGTAAGTGCCTGCCATGGAGGCGGCAGTTCTCCTGCGGATGAAGAAAGCGCTGCGCCTGCCATCACGCCGGTTACTATCACTCATATAGAAACGGGCCCGCTGTCTGATACCATTACCTTAAATGCGACATCCACCTTTCTGCAAAAAAACTACGTTAAGGCCAATGCCATCGGTTATATTGAGCATGTAGGCATTAAACCAGGGCAATTTGTTAGCAAAGGTCAGTTGCTTTTTACGATCAAGACCAAAGAAGCGCGGAGCATCGGTAACACGATCAATGTGTTGGATACCACGTTTAAATTTTCCGGCATCAACCGTATCCGGGCTTCTTCCAACGGATATGTCGCCCAATTGAACCATCAGGTGGGAGACTACGTACAGGATGGCGAGCAACTGGCCGTTATCAGTGATCATAATAGTTTTGCCTTCTTATTGCAGGTGCCTTATGAGCTTCACCAGTTAATGGCCCACAACCAGACCCTGCAACTGACCCTGCCCGACGGTACCGGGCTAACAGGACATGTGGCCTCAGTAATGCCCAGCGTCGACACCTTATCGCAAACTCAGGGCCTGGTCATTATGGTAAACAGCAAGGAACCGTTGCCGGAAAACCTGATTGCCAAGGCGCGGATCATTAAATCTGCTAAAACCAATGCGATGATGCTGCCTAAATCTGCCGTGCTGGCGAACGAGACTCTCTCGGAATTTTGGGTGATGAAACTGATCAATGATAGCACTGCCGTAAAAACCATCGTGACCAAGGGCATCGAAACCGGTGACCGGGTAGAAATCACTTCACCTGCATTTCAACCGTCTGACCGTATTGTCGAAACCGGCAATTACGGCCTGGCCGATACCGCCAGGATAAAAATCAATCATCCATGAAAAAAACACAGGATTTTTTTGTACGTTATCAAAAGCCGGTCAGCCTCCTTTTGCTGATCCTGCTGCTGGGCGGCGGCTTCGCTTACTCGCGGCTGCAATCTTCCCTTTTTCCCGAAATCACCTTTCCCAAGATCAAGATTATTGCCGATGCGGGCCTGCAACCGGTAGACAACATGATGGTGACAATAACCAAACCTTTGGAAAACGCCGTTAAGCAAGTGCCTGATCTGGAATACGTACGGAGCACTACCAGTCGTGGCAGTTGTGAAATTTCCGCATTTATGAGCTGGAACGCGGATATCGACATCAGCCAGCAGCGCATCGAGGCCATCATTAACCAGATCAAGAACACCCTGCCGCCCGATGTTAATATAACGGTGCAGAAAATGAACCCTTCTATTCTGCCCGTAAGCGGCTATACGTTGGAAAGTCATAGCAAATCACCTATTGAGTTAAAGCAAATCGCTACCTATACCGTTAAACCCTTTCTTTCGCAGGTAGCGGGCGTATCTGACATCCGTGTTATCGGTGGTAAAAACAAGGAGTATTGGGTGGTCCTTAATATACAAAAAATGAGTGCTTTGGGCATTACCCCCGATATGGTGAGCAGCGCATTGACCCAAACTAATTTTATCAAGTCTGAAGGCTATCTTTCTGATTATAAGATGTTGTACCTGACGGTGATGAAAGCTACGGTAAGCGCCCGGGATGAGCTGGCGGAAATTGTTATTAGCAATGACCGGAAGCGGGTAGTGCAGTTAAAAGATATAGCCGATGTGCAGATCAATCCCGGCATCGAGTATACTAAGATAAACGCCAACGGGCACGAGGGCGTACTGGTCGCCGTCGTCAAACAGCCCAATGCCAACCTGGTGACCATGTCTGATGCAATGGACAAAAAGGTCATTGCATTAAAAAAGATTCTTCCGCCGGGTGTTACGATCAAACCCTATTATGTGCAGGCCGATTTTGTAAAAACAGCCATCAAAAGTGTAACCGATAGTTTATGGATCGGGTTATTACTTGCCATAGTGGTGGCCATCATTTTTTTGCGGTCGGTGAAAGCCAGCGCGACCATTCTCATCACGATACCGGTAACACTGGGATTGACACTGATCATCCTGTATGTACGTGATTATACGCTTAACATCATGACGCTCGGCGCTGTGGCAGCTTCCATCGGGCTTATTATTGACGATGCCATTGTTGTCGTTGAACAAATCCACCGCACGCACGAAGAACATCCCGACGAACCGACGACAGCCTTATTACATAAAGCTATCAGCTACCTGTTCCCGGCCATGGTCGGGTCGTCACTCAGCACGATCGTTATCTTTGTACCCTTTGTGCTCATGAGCGGCGTGGCGGGGGCATACTTTAAGGTGATGACCAGTACCATGATCATTACGCTGATATGTTCTTTCTTTGTCACCTGGATCGGCTTACCGGTGATTTACCTGCTGCTGACACGTAATAAAACAAAAAATGCTGCGCAGCAAGAGCAGGAACACCATATAAAGAAACAGCGCTGGGTTTCCTTCTTCATTCACAAACCTGTCATCAGTATCATTTTTACCTTATTGCTCATCGCCGTAGTCATATTTATCCCCGCCCGTTTAGAAAGCGGCTTTCTCCCCGATATGGACGAGGGGAGCATTGTGTTGGATTATACCTCGCCGCCGGGCACCTCATTGAACGAGACTGACCGCATGCTGCGCGAGATCGAAAAGATCATCATTAAGCATCCCGATGTGCAGGCCTATTCCCGCCGTACCGGCACACAAATGGGCTTCTTTATCACGGAACCGAATACGGGCGACTACCTTATACAATTAAAAAAGGACCATAAAGAAACCACCGAGGAGGTGACCAGTGATTTGCGCGGCCAGATCGAAGCGAGCCAGCCGGCCTTGCGTGTTGACTTTGGCCAGGTTATCGGGGATATGCTGGGGGACCTGATGACCTCAACCCAACCCATCGAAATCAAAGTATTCGGTGATAATCAGTTAACGCTGCAAAAGCTGTCAAAACAGATCGCAGAGGTAGTGACCAATGTGAAAGGAACAGCGGACGTTTTTGACGGTATAGTTGTTGCGGGGCCATCGGTAGAATTGAACCCGGATTACCGCAAGCTGGCGCAGTATAACCTGACCCCGAACGCCTTACAAACACAATTACAAAACTCGCTTGACGGCTCTTTGGCAGGGACAATTATTGAAAAGGAGCAACTATCGCCCATCCGTATGGTTTATCCCGGTAACCGTACACTTGACATCAACGGTTTAAGAAACCAACGTATTTTTCTGAACAATGGCCAGTTGCTGCCGCTTTCAGAAGTTGCTAAAATCACCATACACACCGGTGATGCGGAAATTCAGCGCGAAAACCTGCAGTCTATGGGTGTGGTAACCGCACGGCTTGACCAGGGCAGTCTGGGCAGCGTGATTCCACTTATCCAGAGAGGTATTGAGCAAAAGGTGAGCATGCCCGTTGGCTACCATGTAGAATATGGCGGAGCATACGCCGAACAGCAACAATCGTTCAAAGAACTGCTCATTATCCTTGTTACAGCCAGCCTGCTGGTATTTTGCGTTATCCTATTCCTCTTCCGTGAAATCAGTGTCGCGTTCATTATCCTCGCTATCGCGGTCCTTGGCATCAGCGGAAGTTTCCTGGCCCTTTTTCTTACCCATACACCGCTTAACGTAGGGAGTTATACCGGCCTTATCATGATCGTCGGTATCATTGGAGAAAACGCCATTTTTACATTTTGGCAATTCCGCGAGAGCGCGAAAGAAAGTTCTGTAGACGAGGCAATAGTTTACTCGATCTCCACCCGTTTACGCCCGAAGTTGATGACGGCGCTCGGCGCCATTATCGCCCTGATGCCGCTGGCATTGGGTATAGGTGCAGGTGCACAACTGCACCAGCCACTCGCGATAGCGGTGATTGGCGGATTTGTGATCGCTTTGCCATTGTTGCTGATAGTATTGCCAAGCATGCTGCGTATTGCCTACCGTCACAAAACTTTGACTGAATAAAAAAATTTGTCCAGAATTTATACAGAATGTTCATTCATATTGTTCTAAAAAAAGACCCCGATGAAAACCTTAAAAAAATTATCTATATTGTATGCCGTTCTATCCTTTTCGTTTAGTGCAGCGGCACAACAAAAGTCCGGGCTGCACATTAACCGCTCGTTTCCGATAGGCGGCGTTGGCGGATGGGACTATATTACCGTTGATGCTGAAGGCAACCGTTTATTTGTGTCCCATGCCACGCAGGTAAATATCCTCAGCACCTCAGGTGATTCCCTGGGTGTGATCAGTGCCACAAACGGTGTTCACGGTATTGCGCTGGTCAAAGCGATGGGTAAAGGTTATACCAGCAACGGCCGTGCAAACACCTGCACGGTATTCGACCTGAAAACCTACAAGACGCTGGCGACCATTCCTGTGGGCACTAATCCTGATGCGATTTTTTACGATAACTATTCCAAAAAAATATATGCTTTCAACGGACGCAGCCAGGATGCTTCGGTAATCGACCCTCAAACAGATAAAGTGGTAGCCACCATTGCCCTGGGTGGTAAGCCCGAAACAGGTGTTTCTGATGATAAGGGCCTCGTATTTGTAAATTCGGAAACCACTAATGAGGTTGTGGTGATCAATGCCAATACTTTTAAAATCGTCCACCGTTACAAACTGGAAGATGGCGAGGAGCCATCGGGATTAGCGATAGACAGAAATACTAACCGGTTATTTGTAGGCTGCGGCGGCAATCAAACACTCATCATTATGGATGCAGCTAACGGGAAGAACCTGGTAAAGTATAAAATAGGTGATTGTGACGGCGTTGGCTTTGACCCAATCTTGAAAATGATTTATACATCAAATGGCGAAGGTTCACTATCGGTGATCAAAGAGATATCTGCCAATAAATTTGAACAACTGGAAAATGTAACCACCGAGCCAAGCGCCCGGACAATAGGTGTAGACTTGGAAACACATAAGATTTATCTTCCGGCTGCACAAACGGTGGCAGTACCGGCAACAGCAGCCAATATGCATCCTAGGCCAAAACAGTTGCCTGGAACTTTCCATATTATTGAACTTGGATTCTAAGGAAATTTGTTGCAGTTTTTATAAATAAACGCCCCCTGTTTTCACGACAGTCGTTAATCCACATGAAAACAGGGGGCGTCCCACGGGCCCCGCACAGCGGGGCCGCCGGACAATATTAGCAATAAGGGGGAATTGCTCCCCCCTTATTGCAATTTAGTTATAAAATAACGCATCACTTCCCTGCGTGGCGAAATCCCGGCAGAGGTTAAAAGCAGTTTGTGCGCGTTGTTTGGCTGTGCCGTCCATAATAGACTTAAATTTCGCTTCGTCACTTTTGAAACTGCGTACATTTTGAAAATAGCCCGTAACGCTATTATAGGCACCAAATACCGTTCCGGCGGTGGTTTCCATTTGCTGGGTCTGACTGCCTAAAGCGTAAGCATAAACATTATCCACGATATTGGTATAGTGCGTAGACAGCAGCTCAGCTTTGCCTTTGGCTAAATTTTCCAAAACCTCTTTGTTGGGTGCCATGGCAATTTGTATCAGCTTTTTAACCTCGGCATCCGTAATACGCACTTTAGCCCACTGGTTAAATAAGCCCTCCAGTTCACCGCCTAAGGATTTGCTGATACCCATTAGCGTATGGGCTTGTTTCAGCCTTTCCGTTGCGGAGGCGGTATGACGTATTTTAATTGCCCCTGAATGGTTGTTCATGGCAGCGTTAAGCGTATTGTTGCAGACTATCCTGATAGGCGTAAAAGCTGCGGTAATACTCCCCAAACCATCGTGTGTAGTGGTTAAAAACAAATATTGCTCTATCCAGTCCTTAATACCAACCCGTATATAATCGGGTAGTTTGGCAGTGATAAAAATGCGCTCACCTTTGCCTAATGCCCCAGCGGTTTCATATAAAATACCATCGCCACCACCTACGATGGCATCAAAAAAGGAAAACGCATCCCGGTTTTGTACCACTTCATAATCGTTACCGACTACGCCTAAAACCTGCTCCGTATCTGCCCGGACGGTGGCAAAGAAATCCGGTACTTCAATTTCGGGGATGCCATCGGTATTGCCCCAAACGTGATTGTTGGTATCATAGGTAAACAAAGGGCGTTTTTCTACGATATAATCCAAACCGGCGTGTTGTATCGCTTCGCTACTGGTTGGATAGCGGTCTATAATCTGCCCTAACCCGTGCCAGGCTTTTTCTTTTACGCTCATAAAGCTGTCTTTGCCTGTTTTTTGATTGAAATTGATCTGATGTGCCATAATGTATAATTTAAGGTGTCCGTGTCTTTAATTGCATGATCTCTGTATTCAAAACCTTGACATTTTTGGTACTGCTCACCACTAATTCGGTTTTGGATTGCAGTTCCTGTATCGCATCATGTATGTTGCGATAAGAAGTTTTGACGGTGACTTTCACCAGTAAAAAGATTTTATCTTCCATTGTCTTAAAATTGGTAGGTGTTCATAAAATCGCTTAGTTCAAGCTGAAAACGTGCGGGGTTTTCTTTTGCCAATTGCTCGGCGTAACCTTCCCAAAAGATTTGGTTGGTCAGCTCTATAAATTGCTCGTACATAGGGATTGCTGTTTGGGGTGAAACCATAAAAGATGCTCCCGGCATAGGCCGGGAGCATACCTGTTTTAAGCATTGGGAAAAACGATATTCGCTTCGATCTCGGCCAGTTTATCATGGCAGGCGTCGAAAATAAATTGAGATACCATACGGATCAGGTTTGGCGTATTAGTCACAAACTGACGGCGTTTATCATCTTCGATAATCAACCTGCAGCCCTGATACGGGTTACTTTCCAGCTCATCATTTTCTTCTTCGAGCTTCACTTCAAAATCTTCTAAAGTCTTGATACGGGCAATCAAAGCCAGGCGCTGGATGCTCAGGCGGTGGAGGTCATTAACGGATTTTAAAGTCTGCTCTAAATTGAGCGCGAATTTTTTGGGTTCACTTACACCCGCTGCTTTGTCGGGGCCGGTTTTTTGTTCACCGGTCACTTCCCGGCTTGGGGTTTGTGATGCAGCGTCAGCGGGTTGGTTATCCACTGCAGCGGGGCTGCCGGTCTTAACTTCGGTAGTTTTGGTTGCCTCAACTTGCGGAGCTTGGGCAGGTGTTTGATCTTTAGTTTTTTCATCTTGTTTAGCTTCCTTTCCGGTCAGACTTGGGCGGTTTTCGATACGGTTAACGGTTTGGTCGTTTTTTGCTGCTGCACCTTGTACACTGTTTGCATTTTTTTCTGCTGTTTTCATTTTTAAATGATTTAAAGGGTTAAAAAATTTATTTTTTCTTTTCCTTTTTCCCCGGTGACTTTCCTTAAAAAGCTATTTTTCAAAAGAAAAAACGGTAAAAAAGAAAGTCAAAAAGGCGGTCGCAAAGCACGGGCGGGAGAACTATAAGTCCCGAAGAGTGACCGAAGCGCTGCGGAGGGCATTATGCGTTCGTACGAACGGGCTGACCGATCTTGACGCCGCTTTTGTCCGTTTTCGTTGGAAAATAGTGCCTGAAAAGCATCTGATCTTTCGGTAGTCAATTAAGGGCAGAAAGAAGGCAAGCGCAGCTTTTCCCGGCGACAGCGGGTAAACAAGTGCGGCCTGAGCAATGCGCTTAATTAGAATTGTAAACATCCTGCGCATGGCGTATGCTTTTGCAGCGCAGCGAAAATGCAATAGCGGACCTGATAGCAAAGGCTATTCAGGTCATCACTCGTCAGGATGGCCAAAATTCTTTAAGAGAAAATACCGTATGAAGTCCTGCCGGAGAAATAATCATCAGAACTAATAACATTTAGCGATTAATCATTTTTAGAATTTCTAAATTTTTTTTAGATTTGTGAAAATAATAAACAGGGATGGTCGTCATCAGTTATGGGACATTAAGGGACTTTTATGAGCAACATGCCGATGCCAGGGATGCGCTCAATAACTGGTACCGGCTGGTCACCCAGGCGGATTGGGCAAATTATCATGAGATCAAAGCCATGTTTAATACGGTTGATGCGGTAGGCAATGACCGGTTCGTCTTTGATATCCGGGGTAATCATTACCGGATCGTGGCTATGATCTTTTTTGATATCCGGACGGTTTACATCCGTTTTGTGGGCACGCACAAAGCTTATGATAAGATTGATTGCGCTACAATTTAAAAAGCGCACCATAAACTGCCTATGGAGAAAGGCGGCTTAATCAATATAACGGATCTTTTTATCAACGGGACTGATGAAAGCGATAAAAAACGAAGCCGATTACAAAGACGTAATGGCTAAAATAGACAGCCTGATGGCGAAGGGCAGCGGTAACGTTTCCCAGGAAGAGTTAAGCGAGATCAGGACCCTGGCACAAAGCGCGCAGGGTTATGAGCAATCGAAATATGTTATCGAGGCGCCTACGACTTTGGTCGGCATGATCGAGATGCGCATGTTTGAAATGAAACTGAAACAACGTGAACTGGCTCAAAAGCTCAAGGTAAGCGATGCGAAACTGTCACTCATTATGAACGGTAAGCAAAAACCGGGTATCGATTTTTTAAAAGCGGTACACAGCGAATTGCAAATTGACGCGAAATTTATTTTGGAGCACGTATAGCTCCATAGCTTGAGCCTTCACGGATACCTATAGGCGATAACCAAAACGGGCAGGGCACTTCCGCCCTGCCCGGGAAAAATAGCTATACGTGCAGCTTACTTTTCCGGGATTGCTTTTTTGCAGGCAGCTCCTCCTGCTGCTGCTCCTTCTGTTTTACACTTTTAGCCGTTTGCTGTGCCGGCTGTAATAATTCTTCCCGTTTGATCTTTTTCTGCTGGTGGTCATACAGATCGACCGTCTTGAACTGGGGATTGGCAGCGATAAAAAACTTTTTGTCGCCATCCGCGGAACCGACGGTTATCTGCTGCATATTACCCTTCTTCAGCGAATACAAGATATCTTCCTTCGTTTTCGGTTCTTCCAGTTCTTTAATTCCCTTGCCGGCGATCACCTTCTCCAGGTCGTAACCGTAGTTCTCATGAAAGTGTTTGATGCGTTTATTCCCGCTTTCCGTCAGATTTTTGTCGTCCAGCGTCAGCCAGGCCTGGTATTTCTCCCCCTCCAGGTTAAACAGTGTTTTGTGTACCGCCCGGCCTTCCATTAAATTAAAAGCTTCTTTGGCGGTAATGCCGCTGCCTTTGTTAATGTAAAAGGTCTGGTCTGCATTCTTTGCCGGATTCTCCGGGTGATTGATAGTCGCATCGTATTTATTAAAGAAATACATGTCCTGGTTATCACCTGCCTTGAAGTGCAGGGTATAGTCCACGGTTTTCTGGTTAAATTCATGCTGTGCCGAGAGGTTAAACTCCGGCGCGCGCGCTTCCAGCTGTTTGTCGAGTTCGGCATTCAGTTTTTCGCCAAAGCCGAGGTTCAGCAGGGTCTTTTTCAGGAATTCTGCATTTTGCGTATTCATTTTTTTAAAATTTATGGTTTTCAGATACCCTTGCGGGCGGTTAATTCTTACTGTTGTTTCTCAGCAGTACCGGTAGCTGATCGTCAAGCTTCACTTTGATCTTTCCGATCTTCTTGCTGAAGAGCGATTTTACGGCGTTGATGCCGCCGGCTGCGGCCTGTGCCCCGATGGAGTTGTCCATACTCATGACCTGCATGGC
Source organism: Mucilaginibacter segetis (assembly GCF_016522075.1). GTDB lineage: Bacteria > Bacteroidota > Bacteroidia > Sphingobacteriales > Sphingobacteriaceae > Mucilaginibacter > Mucilaginibacter segetis. The sequence continues at coordinate 948,889 of NZ_JAEHFW010000001.1, forward strand.
GGCCACGGCATTATCGGCGCTGCTGCCTGCCGCCCCTGCAAGCTCCGCCTCCGGTGCCGGGATGCCCGGCATGCCGTCGAGGCTGAACACGGTCAGGTCAGCAGGAATGATCTTTTTGCCGATGCGTATATTTCTGATGTTCAGCAACAATCGCTGGTTAGTTACCTGGCAGGCGCCATACAATAACTGTCCTTTAGGGAGCGATACGCCTTTAAGCATCACGGAGTCGGTCAGCTTCAGGCGTACGGTAGCGCCGTCCTTCACCTTTTGCTTCCCGTCAATTACTGCGGGTATAGCCCGGAAGGCTGTTTCCGCAGCCTGTTTTGCCCCTGCCCGGTTCCCGTTTGTTTCCGGATGCTGAATGGCTGCCAGTTTGGTGACCATGTCATTTAACTGTTCCATTTCCGGATCGTTGGTATTTTCCCGGTCAATGGCTTTCATCATTTTTTCCAGCCTTTTAACATCGGCACCAGGCTCCTGTACCGTGGTGGCGGCGCTGTGGTAGCCAGAAGCAGTCCGCTGATTCAGCTGCCGGTTGATCTGCGCCAGCTTTTCGCGAACCCGGGATTCGGTCTCCCCGGCGTCGGTCATCGGCATGTCCTGGCCGGCGGCGGTAGCGATCGCCGGGTCATTGGTGACCGCGGTGTTGTCAAAGCCCATCGACTGCAGGAAGGCGGGGCTTACGCCCGCTGCAGCACTTCCTGCTGAGTCGCGGCGCGCCTGCCGGTAGACATCCATTTTATCTTCAGGCTGGGTGCCTTTGAACCTGGCTTGCGGTAAGGTGGTGTTCAGCCCGGTTGCCGCCGTGGCCGTTCTCTCCCGGGAAAGATGTTTTCCGCCGCCCAGCGCCCAAAAGGCCATGGTCATAAAGGGCAGAATAAGAAGTGGAATGATGAGCCTGAATTTTCTTTCCTTCAAAAACTCAGGATTGTGTTGCGGCGCCTGGCCGCGTACCGGATCTTTTTTCATGATTTACTTTTTTTGAATTAATGAATCTGTTAACTGTGGTCTGATCTGATCGGGGGGCAATATCCCTGAAGGCATACCGATATGGGGGCTTAGGGAACTGTTGCCGAGAGCCGGTTTAACCGGGTAAAATGATCCTGACAGGCCGGCGATCAGCATGATGGATATCAAGGCAACGGCACCCCGGAGAATCCATTTCTGTTGCTGAAGCGTAAGCGCGTTGAATCGTTTATTCAGGTTCAGGGCAAGGCGACGCTGAAGGCTGAGGATCCTGCCTGCAATCAGGGCGGCCAGCCGGTCATTACCGCCCGCCGGTGCTTTTGGGGCCGTTTTTTTATTGCAGCTGTTCATGGCTGTTCCTGCTGTATGGTAGTATCCCGGTTGGCTAAGGTTTCCCATTGCTGAATCAGGAAGCCGTGCGGGTTGTTGTCCGAGCGTGAGACATTACGCAGGAAGCCCTGTGTGACCAGGCTCCTGTTGACTGTTGAGCTGGAACGGATAAGTTTCTCGGTAGCGTAGCATTTAAAGAAATACGGGTAACGGTCCATATCCAGCTGAATACTATCGACGCTGATATGCTGGCTGATATTCCCGGAGATCAGGTTATTATAATAGCCTTTTTCCTTCAGGTTGTTATACTGGTTCCTGGCGCTTTCATCCGCCAGGTAAAGCGCTTTGCCGATATTACCGTCTATTACTTTTTCATCCGGATCAAGGGTAAAGAAATAGTGATGGAACATCCGGATATGGTCGCGGGCCTCTACCGGGATATTATCCTTACGGTCTGCAGCCACCGCTTCCAGGGCCTTACCGTTGGCCAGGATATAGATATGACTTTGGGCCAGGTCTGCCGCCTGGTAACTTTTGTACAGGGCGAAGCAGGAAATGGCGGTACAGGCACCGATAAGCAGGTAGCTGAACAGCTTGATATGCCGGAAGGCGGTTTCGATATTTTTGAGATGTGTGAACATGGGTTCCTCCTTTTCTCCCCGCAGGGATTTTGATTTTTATTGATAAATTGTCGTTTATTTCGGGTCTATTTTACCCGCCTGCCGGCTGTTAACGGCTGGTTCCTGCTCGTTGAAATACGGCCTGGAAACCGCATTTTCCGACATCCCCTGGGCGGTATGGGAGCGCTGGTTGCCGAATGCATCCGCCGCCATTCCTGCGCCGCCTGAGCCTGTGGCCGCTACTGAGCTGCCGGCAGCGCCTACCATGCTGTTCACCTTTTGCAGCAAGCCATTGCCGCCACCGGCATTCACGATATAATTGGCGACATTGGGCACAGTGAAATAGCCGATAATACCGATCAGCAGGAAAATCAGGTAAGCCGTATCCGTCGCGCTGAAGAAGGTATCGCCTGACGTCTGTACTTGGGAGATGTCCAGTTTCAGCATATTCTCCTGCACCTTGCCGATGATCGCCCCGAAAATATTGGCGACGGGCAGCCACAGGAATACGTTGATATATTTGGCCAGCCAGACGGTCAGCGTGTGCTGGAAACCGTCGAAGACTGCCAGCCCGAACACAATCGGTCCTAAAATCGCCAGGATGATCAGGTAAAAGGTCCGGATGGTATTGATGCACAGCGCGGCAGCCTCATACAGCACCTGCAGGATTTCTGACATCCATTGTTTGACCGTATTTCTGAAATTATAGGAAGCCTTGGCCATGGCGAACTTCATATCATTGCCGATGCTCGAAAGCATGCCTTCACCATCTCCGGTTTTGTCGTCCGGGTGGGTATATTTATACCATTTGTCCCGGTCGCCGTCGCCGCTGTCACCGACGTACATCTGCCAGGTATCGGTTTTCTCGATCGCCTCTTCTTTGGCTTTCAGCAGGGCCGCTATCGCTGCATCTGAGTTTTGCACCATTCCGCCGGTAGCGTTCGCGGTGGGCTGGAGAATGCCGTTGATCACCGCGATGACCGTCGGGAACAGCAGGATCGCCAGGCCCAGGGCAAAGGGGCGCATCAGCGGATAAAAATCTACGGGCTCCGCGGCCGCAATCTGCCGCCATACGCGGCTGCCGATGTACCAAAGCGCGCCAAAGCCCGCTATTGCCCTGCCCGTGCCGATCAGCTGGCTGCACATCGGTAACATATCATTATACACCCCATTCAGGGTTCCCTGAAGCCCCTGGATATCACTCGCCAGGCCTTCCGCGCTGGCCAGGATGGGGGCCAGCAGTCCTGTGACCGTCAGTATAGCGGTCCATATCATTTTCGTTTTCATCATTTTGCTATTTTAGGGTTGGTCATGATTTACGCCGTAAAGCTGCTTCAATACGGCGGCATCCTGCCGGTCTTTGCTGCGCTGCAGGCTGAGGATGCTTCCCTGCCGGTTAAAGTACCGGAGGAACTGTAGCTTGTCGGTACTTTGTGCATACACGCGGTCGATTGCTGTCATGCGCTCGTGGTCGCTCATGCGCAATTTTCCCGCGGTAAGCACGCTGGTCAGTTCATTAAGATCGTCCAGGCTTTGCCGGACAAGGCGGGCATACACCTGGCTGATATAGGACAGTTCCTCCGGCCGGAAACTACCACTCTGGCTGAACCGGCGGAATGCACTTTTATATTCGGTCAGCAAACTGGCTTCCTGGGAAATTATCAGGGCCACCCGGCCATAATTCCTTACGGCGGGGTTGATCTGCAGCAGGCCGTTCAGGTAAACATCATGCAGGCTGAAGTTTCCCTTTGCCAGGGAAGCGATGGTACCGTAACCCTGCTGATAGATCTGGTAACCGGTTTTCATATCCGAAAGGATGCTTTTGAGCTGGGTCAGTTTTTCGATATTCAGCAAGAGCTGTTGCATTTCCTGTCCCTGTGCCCGGCATTTAACCGAACCGAATCCGAGGAATAGCCAAACCGCAATGCCTGAAAAAAATTGAATCTGCTTTTTCATAACTGTTTGTATTTACTGTAATCCGTGTAGTGCCTTGCCGGTATGCACGCTGTTCCGTTCCTGCTCCTGCTGGACTTTGTACAGGTAAACCTTGTCCGTAAATGCAGTAGCAAAGCTGTAGTTGTCCTCCATAGCTGTATGTATGCTGCTGATCGTTTTCAGCCGTTCTTCATCACTCCATGTTACCCGGCCATCCGTCATTATATCCTGCAGCAGGGTCATTTGCGTGTTGCAATCCCTGAGCAGGGCATTTTTTACCTGGCTGATATAGGTGCGCTCTCCCTGCTTAAGGCCATCGACCCGGTCTAATTGCGCCAGGCGGTCCAGGATATCCTGTTGCCATTGCACGATCTCGGCGACCTGCCGGTTACTCCTGATAGCGGGCCCGGCTGTTTTCAAGCTATGGTAATAGGCGTTATGCAAGCCGAATTCCTTGTATAAGGCGCCGGATATGCCGCTTAAACCCTGGCTGGCGATCGTATACCCTTGTTTGAGGTACGACGTATAGACCTGCAGGGCGGCGATCTGCTGCAGCAGGTATTTTTTCTGTGTCTTTTTCTGCGAAAACCATTCGGCGAAGGTTTGCGCCCGGCAGGTGCTCACCGGAAGGGCTGCGGCAATGAAAAAAAGGAAGGCCAGCAGCCAGGTCATTTGCAGGCTGCCGGTCTTACCGGCTGCCTGACCATGTCGGTTAGCGGATATCATATAGCTTTTTTATACTTTTTGTATCGTCCAGGTCTTTACTGCGCAGCAAGCTCAGCCGGATATTCTGGCTGTTAAACCGGCGGAGATCGTCGTAATTCCCATCCAGGCGATCGGCGGCCTTGTTGATCAATTCCAGCCGTTCCTCATCCGTCATCTGCGTTTTAAAACTGTTCACAGCCAGCAGCACCTGGTCCAGGTTCTGAACACTGGCATTGAGTATGCCCGTGTAAACCTTTTCCATCTGGCTGATCTCTTCCGGCCGGAAATGGCTGTCCTGCCGGAACAGTGCCCAGGCCTGCCGGTATTCGGCCACCAGAGCGGCCTGTTTGACGGTGATGTCTCTGATGCGCTGGTAATAAGCCACCACCGATTTGATCTGCCATAACTCCGCATAATAACCGCTGTACAATTCCCGCTGCTCATCTGACCAGCCGGAAATTTCTGTGAGCTTTAGCTTTGACAATTGGTTTTCCAGTACCTTCTGTGCATTTTGCAGCCAGATGGTCTTGTTCTGCAGGCGCTGCACTTTCAGATCGATCGCTTTGATCACCTTAGTTACGGTAAGTTTGATCACTTCCCCGACGACAAACTGCGCATTTGCCGTTTTTACCGATGACAGGCTCAGCCAAAAAACTATGACCAATGCCGCCAGCTGCTTAAAATTTTTCATAAAACCTCCCGTATCCCTGCCCGAAGCAGGAATTCTATTTTGTTTATAGTTTCGGATTATTTGATTTTCAGGTACTCGAAATCCTGAATAGTTAAGGTCTTTTTATCTGCGTTGAAATAAAGCCGTCTGCCCCATCGGGATTCAGATAGTAGCTGATAATCCGTGTCCCACGTTGCGTTCCATCTTCTGCTTTTGTATTGTTTCTGTTGTACGACACCATTTCGGATACGACGGAAGCCCACATGGTCGATAACCTTAAATACCTTAAGTTTTGCATCCAGACGCGAAATGATCAACGTGTCCTCATTTATCGCATATTTATTTCGGGATGAGTTCACATAAGTCCCTTCGATATCCGTTGCCGGATTGTTGCTGCACCCCATGAAGAGCAGGGCTAAAAGCGTGGTTAATCTGCTTACTGTTTTCATTGTTGGCTATTTGAAGTTACTGCCTGTGATTCTTCCCGGACGATGGCCGCTATACCCAGCCTGATGCTGCCGTATTTTTTGGTATAAGCCTGGACTTTTGCTTTTTCTGACGATTCCGTCGTGTAGGTCCAGTACTCCTCCCGGCTGACCTCTGTCCGGTAAACTTTGGACAGCTGGCCGTTCAGGCTGATAAATACCTCTTTATATTTCAGGTTTTCATCATTGTTCCGGTTCATGCTCATAATTAAAGCGGTTTCCTTGTCCGTGATCCCGAGCAGCTGCTGTATCTTGGGAAAGTCATTCTGATATTTCCGCTGATCGAGCAGGATCTTGCAATCGCTGTTGTTGATGATCGCCTGCTTTACGACCGGTGAACTGATGATATCCTCAATATCCTGTGTCACCACGAGGGCCTCCCCGAAATATTTACGGACCGTTTTAAACAGGTATTTGATATATTCCGCCATCCCTTCCCGCGCTATCGCTTTCCAGGCTTCCTCAATGAGGATCATTTTCCTGATCTCTTTGCCGAGCTTGCGCATTTTGGACACAAAAGTTTCCATAATGATGAGGGTGACCACGGGGAAGAGGATCGGGTGGTCCTTGATATTATCCAGTTCAAAGACGATGAACCGCCGCTGCAAAAGATCCAGGTTAGACGTGGCATTCAGCAGGTAAGCATATTCACCGCCCTTATAATAGGGTTTGAGTACAAAAAGCAGGTTATCAATATCAAAGCGCTCATCCTTTACTTTTGACTGTTTCATGGTTTCGTAGAAATCCCGGGCCAGAAAATCGTAAAAGCTGTCAAAGCAGGGAAATATCTCCGGCAGGGTTTCCAGTTTTTTATAGTAGTGGAACAGGGCGTCAGAGATCGCTATATATTCAGAACGCTGTACCCCCTCGTCTTCTTTTTTCCAAAGCGCCAGGATCATGGCTTTGATGCTTTCCTTTTTTTCGGTATCGAGGTAGTCGCCCGGCGGAATAAAAAAGGGATTGAAGCTGATCGGATTTTCCTCCGTATAGGTAAAATAATAGCCGCCGGCCAGTTCGCATAAGCCCTGGTAGCTATGTCCGACATCGACCAGCACCACATGCGCACCCTGCTCGAAATAGCTGCGCAGGAGATGGTTGGTAAAGAAGGATTTGCCGCTGCCTGACGGCCCTAAAATAAATTTATTCCGGTTAGTCGTGATGCCTTTGTTCATGGGCTCATCGCTGATGTCGACATGCACGGGCTTGCCGGATAAGCGGTCGCCGAGCCGGATACCGCAGGGACCGATACTCGAACGGTAGTTCGTTTCCAGGTTCAGAAAGCAGGTCGCCTGTTCCACGAACGTATCGAAGGTATCATTCATGGGAAAACCTGCTTCATTGCCCGGCAGTCCGGCCCACCAGATCTGCGCTGCGCCGTCCGTTTCCTGCCTGGGCCGCGCATCCATTTGCGCCAGGGAGGAGCTGACCCTGTTTTTCAGGTCTTTCAGCGCTTCAGGTTTGTCGGTCCATGCCAAAATATTAAAATGTGCTTTTACCGGCAGACGCTGCTGGCTGATCGCTTCGTTGAGAAATTCATGCGTGGCGTCGCGGCCGATGGCATTCTCGCGGGAGTAAGCGGAAAGGGATTGCAGCCTCAGTTTTTTCGCTTCCAGCTTTTTGATCGTCCGGGCGGCATCCTCTATGAAAATATACTGGTTGTAAAGATGGTTGCAGTTTAACAAGGTCCCCACGGGCGTCGCAAAGCCCGTACTGAACTTCGTTTTATCCGTGCTGTATTTATCATAGGTGATCCTCGGCCCGCATAACGCCGGCAGGTCTTCGGCATCGCTTAGGCTATAGAGCTGACAATGATCGTCCCCGATCCTGATGCCCTCCCGGAGATGGATGTCTTTCAGTACCGGCTGGTCGCCGGCACCCAGCAGAAAGCAATATTGCTCCAGGATGCCGGCGTTATTCCGGGTGCCTGTAAGTTCATCATCACCCAGGCGTGTCAGCGAGACCAGTCCGCTGTCTTCCAATACCCGGACGAACTGACCTGCGCTATCCTCAAAATCATGCCATAGCTCATCCGAAGTGGTTTGTGCAGGAACCATGCGTTTACGCATCAGGGTACTGACCGCGCTCGTATAGGGTTTAAACTGAGCCGGTCTTTTGGTCAGAAAGATGTGGCAGTGATGGTGCAGGTGCGCACGTTCGTGAAAATGCTTCTCACTGGCATGCGCTAAAAATCCTTTTATACCACCCTGTTGGTCGGTAAATGCCACTTCGTAGCGATCAGCGATGAACCAATCCTGTTTATGAAACACGCTATCCCCGGGGATCAGCTTTAAAGCTTTGATGAGCACTTCATGAAATGCATGATACTCATCATTGGACAGCGTAAATATTTCCGGGAGATTTACCTTATAGCCGATCGTCAGGTCGCCCTGCGCCGAGACCATGCAATTATGCTCTACCTTGTAGACAGGAAAAACCTGTTCTGCTTTACTGAATAATGCCATTGTTATTTTTTTAATTGGAGAAAGATCTTCCGGGTTTGAAATTTCAGGTAATGGGGCAGATAGCGTTTAGCCGTCTTTTTCATGAGTCCGTACTCACCATAGGTATGGCTGAGCCGGTAAACCTGGACAAAAAGCAGGCTGCCCGAAACGGCTACGACCATTATGCAGGCCAGTACCGGGACCCCGATGATGTACATCACGGCGAATCCCAGCAGCAGCATGACCAGGCCTGCGGCCAGATAGCCGATATACTGGGCCTTCAGCCCTTTGAATTCCACCGGCTTGTTAATTCCTTTGTTGATCCTGTAATGTGCCATGGCAGTTGTGTTAAACACCAAAGAATGATTTCAATACGGTGGCCACCACGACCAGGAAAATACAGCTGCCAAACCAGCTGGAAGCCACTTTGCCGGTATCATGCTCGCCGTCGTTCCATTTTTTGTAGACCTTAACAGCGCCCACCAGGCCGACAATGGCCCCGATGGCATACATTAGCTGTGTACCGGTGGAGAAGTAACTTTTGACCTGTGTGGTTGCCTCCTGTATGCCGGCATTACCGTCCTGTGCGTAGAGTGCTACGGTCATCAGGAGCATGGACAGCGTTACCGCCGCCCGTCGCAGGAAGTTTATGATACCTGCACCTGTTGTTGCTTTCTGTGCTTTCATGATTGTTGTTTTTTAAATGTGAACGGATCATTCCCAGACGCCCTGCAAATCAGCAGCAGAAACGGGGAAACTTAATTTATTTTGAGCGATGCGGAGTACACCGGCGAGGGTTTCCGGGAAATCGATCTCGTCGCGGAACCGCTTGTAAGAACCGATCAGGATTTTCAGCAGGCTGATAAATTCCTGCTTGTCCCCCTCATTTTCAAAGGCCGTGATCAAACTGTCCGCTTCGCTGACGAGTTCCCGGGATGGATCGGGAACGATCTCCGGGTGTCCGGCGGTCTTCTGTGCTGCGGAAGCGGGATCGTATTCATCGGGCGTCGCTTCCATGACCAGTATTTCATCATTCCCCGCCAGGGATACCCCTTTATCGGGCATCGCCTTACCCATGATATTCGGGACGGGCCGCGCCTCATTCAGGGGAAATGCGACTGTTTGCCCATTTCTTTTTAAAAATTTCAGCACTTCGGCCCGGTAATAGCGGAGGGCGATATAGAGGTAATACAGCAGAAGCGCAGTCATTACGGCAGCGAAATAGTGCTGCCAGGAAATTGAAGACAACATATAGCTTTAATTTATTCCTCGCCGCACCATGCGGCGATTCTGAAAGCAAAGGTTGGTATGCTGCCGGCAACTTTTTCACACCTGCTGTGACAGGTAGGTGTTTTTTTTGGGAAAATGCCGCTATTTGAACTGCATTCGCTGTTGTACGGGGATGTCTTTTTCAAAGCTTTCTTCGATCCGCCGGAGGAGCGCCAGCTTGAGCTTGTCGAGAAATACCGTTTTATCTTTTTTGCGGTTGGTGATATCGGTATACTTATGGTAATACGAACCAAGGTCGACCTGGAATGAGCGCTGGAAAAAATCAATGACCGGCCGGAGGGCGATATGGCCGTTGTTGAAAACGCCCAGTGCGACCAGCGCGTAGATCAGTTCCACCAGATCAGTTTTGTTAAATGTCCAGACCAGCTCGGGCTCGTTAACGGCTTCCGGAACCTGGGGAGACTCGGTGTCCAGCCGGATCAGTTCCCGGTTCAGGTAATCCTGGAACTTTTCATTCGCCATGATCTTGGAGAGTTTATAGTCGTGGGTGGTTGAATAAAGCTCATCTTCCTCAAAGTCTTCGAGTTCAATATGCACGTCAAAGTCCCCCCGCGTAAAAAAGGTATGATCCATTTCGGTAGATCCCGCCCGGTAATACTGATAAAAAGAGTGGTTATGGTCAAAAAAGCTTTTCAGCGCGGTCAGTTCCTGGTTAATATAATCCCGGAGCACATTTGCGCCGCCAAGCGGCTTATGCATCAGGAAATTATAGACATTGATAAAGTAGATATACTTGCTGTAAAAGCGCGGCTTGATCATTTTAAAGAATTCCATTTCTTCTTCCCGGCTTCCAAAGGCATAGGTGGAAATATAATTCTTGAGCTTGGTCATCGATTTTTTGCAAAGCCTGATCGATTCCTTGAGCTGTTCGGCCTGTGTGCCGCCGTGAACGATCACTTCATTCAGTTGATTTTCAAGGGCTGTATAGAGCCTTTCTGCAAAGTTTTTCATAGGTAGGTAGTTTAAGGTTTCGTTATTTTTACCCGCCGGTCCACATCGGCGAAAGCGTTAAGCACACGGTCCAGGTGCGCTCGCGTGTGGGTGGCCATGACATTCATCCTTATCCGCGCATTCTTCCGGGAAACTGCCGGGTACATGATCGGGTTGGTATATACTCCCGCTTCGAGCAATAATTTACCGGCTTCGAGGGTCTTGGGAATATGGCCGATCTTGACCGGAATCACTGCGGAAGCTGTCGTTCCCACGTCAAAACCCATGGCTGTCAGCCCGTCCTTCAGGTAAGTGATGTTTTCCCACAGGCGATCCTGCCAGACGGGTTCTTCGTCGATCAGCTCGATCGCTTTGACGATACCCAGGATGGCCGGCGTGGCGGTCGTAGAAAAGAGATGTTGCTTGGATTGATATTTCAGGTAGTTGACCAGCTCCGGCCTGGCGATCACGTAGCCGCCGATGTTGCCCAGGGCCTTACTGAATGTGCCGGTAATTATATCAACCTGATCGAACAGGCCGAACATTTCGATCACCCCGCGGCCGGTTTCGCCGACGACACCGATGCCGTGGGCATCGTCCACCACAAGGTAAGCCCCGTAGCGATGCGTCAGCTCCGCGATGCGATCCAAAAAGGCGATATCCCCATCCTGGCTATAGACACCATCAACAATGACAAACCGGGTACGGTAGGTTTCTCGGGAAGCGGCTAAAATCTGTTCCAGGTGATCCAGGTTGTTGTGCAGGAACTGCTTGGTATTCGTTTTCAGGCAACCCTCATATACGCTGGCGTGCACCGCCATATCGACGATGGCCAGGTCCTGCTGATGGAGCAGGCATTGTAAGGTCGCACTGTTGGCCGTATAGCCTGTGGTATACAGGATGGCATCAGTCTTCCCATAGAAACCTGCGATCTTTCCTTCCAGCAGCTCATGGTAAAAGAAATGACCACCTATGGCCGGCGATGCCCCGGAGCCGGTGCCATAGTCGCGGATACCATCCATGACAGCCTGCTTGATCAGGGGGTGCTGGCTGAAACCCAGGTAATCATTGGAAACGAGACAGACCGCCCGTATCGTCCCGCTTTTCTCCGGCAGGATCAGGTCCATTTCAGGACCGACGGGGCTCCGGGATTCGATCCGGTAATTGAGGTGTCCCTGCTCCTTTAAAAAGTTCAGGTACTGCTGAAACTCCGCTGCGGTGGCCAGGGCATCGCTTCCGGGGATATTTTCAAAATCCTTAAAACTGGCTTTGTTAAAATCGATATCCATAGGCTGAGGTTTAAAACCTAAACTTATTGCTCAAAAAACGTCAAAGTGGTGACATGCTGCCTATTATTTACAATTATTTAATAATTTTTTTATCTGATGACATGTCACCGGTTTTCCCGGCTCAGCTGCTGAACTTTGTACGCGACCGCGCTGAGCGGCACCATTTGGTACCGATCACTGCGAAGCTCAGTATACATGACCAGCATCGATTCACTTATCGCGTATTTATCCGGCATCACCGACCTCAGCCCGGCGTTTACCAGCAGGCTGCATGCTGTCCTAAAGCCTGAAATTTACCAGCCCCACCAGGTCTTTCAGGCGGCAGGACAGCGGGAAAACAGGCTTTGGTTTGTGCTACAGGGATTTGTTCGCGGTTATTACTTTGATCCTTCCGGCAAAGAACATACGCTGAGTTTCCACAGCGAAAATGAGCTCATTTTTTCCTATGAAGGGTTTTGGCAGGAAACCGCCGACCGCTACCTGGAGGCCCTGCAGCCCACCGGGGTATACTCGCTGAGCTACGAAGAGCTCGCGTCGCTGCTGCCACAATTCCGCGAAGCACAATTACTGAAAGAAGTGTTTGTACGCCATCAATACCAGCAGGAGCGTTTCCGGAAGCGGCTCCTTACCTGGTCAGCTGAAGAGCGGTACCGGCAAACCCGCAAACTGCAGCCGGAGCTGTTCCGCAAAGCCTCCGTGCGGCTTATTGCCACTTATCTGAACATGACCCGGGAAAACCTGAGCCGGCTGATGGCGAAGGATCTTTAAATTCCTGAAAATTACAAAAGCCGGTGATTCCTTTCCCCGGAAACGGTGATGCCGATCACCGCGGGCTTGTTCTGCCTGCCCTAATTTTACCGGTATAAACCATGAAAAAGAACCATACCGCCATCAATACCTGCGCGGCAGCCCTCATCCTGCTGTTCATCTATACGGCGTCCGCCAAACTGATCGATTTCAGATCGTTCCGGACAGCGTTATCGAGGCAGTTGCTGCCTGCAGGTTTTTCCCGCTGGCTGGCCTGGATCCTGCCGGGCGCGGAACTGCTGACCGCAGCCCTGCTGACATTTGAGCGCAGCCGTTCTACCGGCTTCGGTTTGGCCGCTGTGCTGATGTTCGCATTTACGGCATACGTCGGCCTGGCACTGACGGGAGCATACGGCCAGGTTCCCTGTTCCTGCGGCGGCGTTCTTCCCGCAATGGGCTGGGAGCTGCATTTTTGGTTTAATTGCTTCTTCCTGGCGCTGAGCTGTATCGGCCTGTGGTTACAGAGAAAGGAGGTGAACGCAATACAATAATGTTTACGCCGCTGCGCGGTCAAGGACACCAGGCAGCGGCACAGGGGAACTGAAAACCTGTCAAGAGAGTAAGTATCAAATTATCTATTTATTCATTTAAATTTTTCGTGTTTTTAATCAAAAAAGCACGCATACCATGAAAAAGTTAATCTTACCAGCATTGGCCATCGGCCTTGCTATTTCCACCAGTGCCTTCACCACTAACCGCGTTGCCGGCGCATTTTACCGTTATACCTCAAGTTCCACCGCCCAGTCTGATATTCAGAACATAAACAATTATGTTCGGGACGACAACGCCTGCGGCGGCGGTGAAGACGTGTGCGGCGTTACGTTAACTACGGATGAAGGCCTGGGGAACACCCCTGACCCTACTGAGTTCAGTGCTGAACAAAGCAACCTTTGGACTTCTCAGCAGAACGGTTCCGCTGCAGATGTGAATATCCACATGAAAAACTAAATGTAAAAGAGCCGGCAAAACCGGCTCTTTTTTACGGATTCTGTACTAAACCCCCGATATTCACCGCGTTTTGATCGATCTGCAGTAGATACCGGGGACTGTTGGGTTCCAGCGTCAGCAGGGTACCGCCCAGTTTCCGATAAATGACCTGCGCATAGTCAGGTTCCTTATTTAACCGCTTCAGGTCCATCAGCCTCACCCCCCGGAACAGCAGCTCTTTTCTTCTCTCTTGTAGTATAATTGATAGTAACTGCCCGTTATCGGTAGTTGTATACGGTATAAAAGTTCCTTTTTTCCAGCGTTGTTCCAATAAGGTATTGAGCGCCAGCAGCGCGTCGGCGTTTTTTCCGGCCCTGGCGGCACATTCCGCTTTGGTCAGCAGGATTTCGTCCGTTGCGATCCCGGTAAACAAAGCGCCGTTGGTCAGGCCGGTATAACTGCCTTTATAAGCCTGGGTACCATCCGCGTTAGCCTTAAAATATGCTGTTTTCCGCAGATCATTGCCGTTATAAGAACGGTAAAGGGCGGTGTCGATTTTGGCGCGGGACTGTGTCAGCGATGAGGGCGGCGAACTGCGGGCGTCATAGATCACCTCTGCGTTAAACTGCTGAAAAGGCGCAGTGGCCGAAACGGCAACCGTATTGTAATCGAGTAAAGTATGATAAAGGGTAAGACAGGAGTCGGCGCAGGCTCCCGCCTTCGGATAATCACGCATAGCCAGGTATACCCTCGACAGCATGCCGTAGGCAGCAGCCCTGCCCGGCAGGTACTTTGCAGCCGGCATATCAGGCAGCAAGGTCAAGGCCTGTTGCAGGTCCCCGGTGATAGACGCATACGTTTCCGCCATCGATGCACGGGGAGCTTTCGATTCGATATCGGCTGTCAGCCGGAGGGCAATGCCCAAATCGGTACCGGCGCTGGCCTGGTCATAAGCGGCGGCGAACAACTGCGCCAAGGCAAAGTGGTAGCTCGCCCGGGTAAACAGCGCTTCGCCTTTCACAGCATCTTTACGCGCCTGCCCATTGGCCGTTACCTTTGGCAGCGCGTCCAGCACAATGTTCGTATAGGCGATAGCCTGGTAAGGGGCGGTATAGTCTCCGCCGACGTCTGCCGATTTCGTCCAGCTGTAAATATCACGCTGGCGCTGGCTTAGCGAGAGATAGTCGGTATTCAACAGGTAAAAGTTATCGGCCATTACTTCCGGTGCGGAGGGATAGTCTGCATTGATAACGCTGTAGGCATTCATCAGGCCTTCCAGGTCATCGATCGTGGACGGCGTAGTGATCGACTGATCAGATTTAGCCTCCAGGTATTTTTTGCAGGAGGATAAAGGACAGATAATGCAGGCGACCATCGCGATCAGCAGGCAGTGCCGGATGTCGCTGTTCAGTTTTCTATTTTTCATGACGGTGAATTATAAAGTGGCTTTAATTCCGGCCGCATAAGTAACCGGAGGTTTAACATTATAGATGATGTCGGGGTCAAGGCCGCGCTTGTTCGCGCGCCAGAGCATGATGTTCATCTGATTGGTGTAAAAAGTAAATGTCAGGGAATGGAAGCCCAGGGGTTTGGACTTTGGTGCCCATTGATAGCTCAGTGACAGATCGGTCAGTTTAATGTTATCCGCCTTTTCCACGTTGACCTCGGCATAACGGTAAAAATTATCCCGTAAGGTGTTGTCCGGATAGACGAAGGAAGGCACATTGGTAAAAGCCTCATCACCCGGTTTCTGCCAGCGCTGGTCATACTCGCTGTAACCGATATTTTTGTTGATCAGATCACTGTAATTTACGACCGGCCTGCGGAAAAAGTAGTTGAAACGGTAAGTGATGTTCCAGGAGAGCGACCAGTTCTTCCAGTCCAGGTTATTGCGCAATGTACCGAATACCGGCGGAATTGCGGAACCGCTGATGGCCTGTTCGCTGACCGGATTTTGGGTGATGGCCTGGTAATCTTTGCTGACCTTCCCATTGACGTATCCCTGCGGGTCACCTGTCTGTGGGTCGAGGCCCGCCCAGCGGTAGCTGACAATGACGTAAGGATTGTAGCCTACCACGGGAAAGATGTAAAGGCCATCGCTGACCAGCCCCTGAGAAGCCGGCGGGTTTAAGTTTTTAGTCGTCTTATAAGAAACATAGTTAAAGAGCAATAGTGTCCGCCATTTCAGGGCACCGTCGAGATTGACGGAATTCAGTACCACGTCCACCCCGTGGGAGCGGATGCTGGCCGAATTCTCATTATAGGTGGAAAAACCCACGGTGGGATCCAGCAAGACACTGTTCATGAGGTCGGTTGAGTTCTTCTGATATACATCCACCGAGCCGCTGATCCGCCTGTTAAGCAACTCGAAGTCAATCCCTTCATTCCAGGAATGAACCTGTTCCCAGCGCAACTGGGGTACCGGCGGCGCTGCAACCCCCACAAAGGGGACATTGATCGGTGACTGGGAGGCGGTGTAGTACTGGATGCGGGTAATGGAGGTGGCATTCGGCAGCAGGTTACCACTCACGCCGTAAGACAGGCGGAGGTTCAGGGAGGGCAGCCAGCTGATATGGTAAAAGGGCTCGTCGTGGATCCGCCACAAACCGCCTGCCGACCATAAGGGCACCCACTTTTGATTGGTGGCCACACCGAAAAGGTTGGACGCGTCGCGCCGCGCGCTGGCCGAAAGCGTATAGCGGTTCTTATAGGTATAGGCCGCATTGGCAAATACCGACACGAAGCGGTTGAGGTATTGCTTATATAGCGTGCCGTCGGCCAGGTAGGTGATGCCCCCGATATTACCGTACGTTGGGTAAGTATGTGTATAGTCCACGTTGACGGAAGTAAGCGACTGCGGGTCATAGCCGTAGGTTCGGTATGAGGACGCGTCGCTGTTGCTTTCCCTGATCTCACCCCCAGCAATCGCATTTATGCGGCTGTCCGCCCAGCTGTGGTCAATGGTCAGCTGCGCACGTGCCGACTGGGTCCGCTGACTGGTGCGCGTGCCATTCAGGATGTCATTTTTAGGTACGATATAGGTAACGGTATTTCCATTGATCTGTGTAAAACGGTTGATGTAATTCCGGGTAAAAAAAGTGTTCAGGTCGTTCAATTCACGGTAATCCGACCAAGACTG
The DNA here is from genome assembly GCF_016522075.1 of Mucilaginibacter segetis. GTDB lineage: Bacteria > Bacteroidota > Bacteroidia > Sphingobacteriales > Sphingobacteriaceae > Mucilaginibacter > Mucilaginibacter segetis. Next base: position 965,423 of record NZ_JAEHFW010000001.1, read on the forward strand.
CTCATATTGGTATTTGACATCGGCAGTAAGCCAGTTCGATACTTTATAGGTCGAACCGATGTTCGCCAGGAGGTCTGTCACCCCGGTTGTCCGGTCATTGCTGGCCAGCTCCTGAAGGGGGCGGTACTTCCAGTCCAGCAATTTTCCCGCGCCTGCGGTGTCCGTATAGAAGCTGCGGTAATAAATATCAACGGCGGCAGGGCTGCCGTCCGGATTGACCAGTCTTGCGTATGGAGAAATAGCGGTAGTGCCGTTCGTGATTTGTCCGTAGCCACCCGGGCTATTGGCCCGCTGGGAGGTTTTGGTCAGGATCAGGTCGGTTTGCAGCTGCCACTTTTTGGTCAGGTCGATCAGGTTGTTGGACCTGACCGTCAGGCGTTCCTGATCATTGCCTTTCAGGGTACTGCCGGTGCGGTCATAGCCGGTGGAGATCAGGTAACGTATGTTGTTTCCCGATCCCGACAGGTTGAGGTAATACTGCTGGTTTACCTGGGGGCGGTATAAATATTTCTCCATGTCACTGCGAACGTCCTGTGTTTTCAGCACGGAGAGTTGTTGGGCTGCCTGTGCGGCAGTGAGCTGGCCGGCAGCCTGTTTTTGCAGTATTTCGGCAACTTCCGGTATCGGCGGCCTCGTTCTTGCGTTAAATAAGGAATTATAAAAGCCTTTACCGTACAAATACTGCTGCAGATCCACCAGGCTGACCGATGATATCTGGTCTGCGGAGAACAGGTCGGGTTTGGGTGCGATGGTAACGTTGGCATTCAGGGAAACCTGCAGCGGCTGGTTGCGCCGGGCATGCCTGGTGGTGATGACGATCACGCCATTACCGGCGCGGGCGCCCCAGATAGAGCTTGCCGCCGCATCTTTTAGCAGTGTGATGCTCTCAATATCATTAGGGTTGATATTACTGATGTCGCCAGCATAAGGAAAGTTATCCAGCACGATAAGCGGTGCTGCATTGGCATAATTTAAGGTGTTAAGTCCCCTGACCTGTACGGTAGGCTGTGCCGGGAAATGGTTGTCGACAAGCAGGCTGCTTGTCAGGCCATTCAGCCTGCTGATCAGGTCCGGCGTGTTCCTGGAGCCGATCAGTTCCTTATCCAGGTGGTAGAAAGAGCCGGTCGCCCGTTCGCGGGGGATTTCCTGATAGCCGGTGCTGATCAGCACTTCATTCAACTGCTCGGTATAAGGCTGGAGCTCCACCAGCAGCGGCAGGCGGCTGTTCATGGATAGCGGGATGCGCAGGGTGGTATAGCCGACATGGCTGATAATAAGGGTATCCGCTGCCATTCGCATCATAATGGTAAAGCGGCCGGTACTGTCAGTCATGGAACTGGATTTACTTAAGGCAAAGCGAAGCCCGGCACCGGTTATCGGCTCATGCTGCGCCCCGCGTACTTCGCCGTAAACAGGGCGTATATTTTGCGCGGACAGGCGGGACATATCGAATAAGCCAGCCGTCAGCAAAAAAATTAAAAGGTATCTTTTCATTTGCGTTTGTTTAGGAGGGTGTATTAATCTTTTTTAAGCGGCAAGCGGATTTGTTCGCCATTCAGGATCTTGCTGATATTTGCTTCGTTAACCTGAAACTGGTCCGTAATCGCGCAGATGCGGCCGTCCGGCGCGATCCACACATAGTGGGGCAGCGTGGTATAGGCAAACAGGTTTCCGATCACCGTATCGAGGGCGACAACCGGCAGATGTTGAGGCCGTTTAATTCCGCTAAAGGTGTAGTCGATGCTGGCCTGATCGTCCCTGGTCTTTTTACAGTTGACAAGAATGATTGCCACCTTTTTCCCCAGCTTTGATGCGAGCGCGTCCAGATGGGGAAACTGCTTGAGGCAGCTGCCGCACCAGGTCGCCCAAAAATCCAGGATAACCAGCCTCCCCCGGAAGTCGGAAAGCCGCAGGGTTTTGGAGTGGTAATTAGTGACGTGCTGCACCGTTACGTCGGGCATGGTATCACCGATGGTCAGCGGTGAACGGCTTTCCCGGTTTTGTGATCTGGCCGAAAAATTAAGGCATAGCAATGCCAGGACGATGTAAATCGTTATTTTTTTCATGGAACGTTAATTTAGATGGATGAATAAAGTAGTGCGAAAATGGCAACCCGCAGGTCTAACTATTAACTGAAGCGGGTCGCCATTTTCAGGGGATCATTCGGGCGGGCAAATGACCAGCAGCCAGATCTTAGCCTTATTTCTCGCCATCATCTTTTTTGGTTAAGTGGTGGGACAATAATTCTGCTAATTCTGCCTGATGGTAGATGTTACTGATCAGGGAAGATAAGCCGGGAAGCTCCTTTTCCAGTTGCTGTGCATCAATGCCACGTGCAGTAAGTTCGCCAAGAAACCAGTCGTTCAATTCCTGTTGGAACTGTTCATACGGAACCTGGGCAAAACGGTCCATTATTTCGGTAAGGCTACCAAAACGCGGTGTTTCTGACTGTGGCTTTAATTCATCCATCATAATGACAATTCAGTTTCATTAAATGGAGTCAGCAGGAAGGGTAGTCTGAGGTATTATACTACAGGCGTGGGCTCCCAACTTATTGTTCACGGAGGCTTACCACAGCCTAGAGCACAAATAAGAAGGGAAACCCACACCTATAGCATGGGCATTCCAGCTTCTCATCTTGTGCTCAATTTGAAAGTGGTAATTTCCGTGAGCAAGACTCAAAGCGAATGCTTCAAAATTTTCGAAGTATCCGCAAAAATAATACTATGTGCTTTAAAGCACAGTTTTATTTAGCTTATTCTAATATCAAATATAAACATTTAAAAGATAAACGTCAATAGTGACGTACCAAAGGATATTATTTGATGCTTGCTTTATAACATAGATGGCAAGCCAGTACCGAAACCAGACATTCATTAATCATATCGTGAAAAGAATCGAAGAAATTCGACTTGAAAAAGGTATAGTACAGGAGGATATTGTTGAAAGAACAGGTTTTACGCAAAAGCAAGTTTGGTTAATGCTTACCGGAAAAAACAACTTTGCAATATCGCATTTAGAAGCTATTGCTAGTGCTTTAGAAGTTCATCCCAAAGAACTTTTAGATTTTAATTTTGAAATACCAAAGCACCCTCCTTTAAGGAAAGACAGACGGGCGAAGTAACAATTATTGCTCGGTTTTTGCGTAGTCGAATGCCCAGCCCACTATCTGTTCTATTGCGGTTAAGATTTCCCGCTGCCCAAGTTCAGTGCTCAGGTCAAGGTCACAAAACATCCCACCGTTAAACCGGGTGTGTAAAATGGTATAATAGATGCCGCCCACCAGTAGCGCGGCAATTGCCCGGAAATTTATTTTCGAATTACTAAAATGCTCGTCCGTGATAGCCAGCATCGACTGACCGGAACTTTCCCGGGCATTATGAATACTTTTCATCAGCGGACTGTTAGTAGAAATCTCCCATAAGATCAGCCGCTGCATTTCACGTTCGTTCAAGAAATATTTAAACTGATTTTTCAGTATCTCCGCTATTAAAGCCTGTGTGCTTTCCGGTTGCTCTTCCGCCACCATTTCCTGCAACTTCTTCGAAAAGGTTAGCCAATAATCATTTTCCACAACATAAGCCTCTATGAGATAATCGACGCTGCCAAAATATCGGTAGATCAGTTTTTTATTTACCCCGGCCTGCTTGGCGATTCGGTTTACGCCCAAGCCACTGTAGCCGTCTGCCTTCAGCACTTCCCCCACAGCTCTGATCAGCCGCTGTTTGGTCTGCTCTTTATTTTTGATATTTAGATCGAAGGCCATAACCGTTTTTACGTAATTAATGAAAACAAGTTAACTATTAAGAAACACAAAATTCACAATATTTTTAATATCCTGTTTGATCTGTTGATAGTTCTCCAAAATCATGTCCTGGTCGATCTCTCTTACCGGCGGGATAGCCTGATAGGCCATTTCTTCCTGTTGAATAGCAGCGTGGTCATTCTGGATCTCGTTATGAAAAACCTTCAGTGAAATACGTTCTGCCGGATCATCAGCTACCAGGCCTACAAATTCGCCAGAGGAAAGCGATGCAATGGTAGATGCCGGAATAGCGTGATCGAGCTGCGTAGACTTACTGACTGAGGTGTCGGTGCTGTTAATGGTCACACTTTCTTTTTGCTGGTTGATCCTGCCAAACCGCTCCGACAACTGTTTGGCGGTATCGCCCGTTACCTGCCCGCAGATCACGTTACCGACAATATTCATAATTACTTCTGCCTGGTCGCGGCCGTAGTCCTTTTTCAACTGACTGTAATCCTGTACGGCCAGTGTAACAGCCACCTTATTCGACCGGGCGGTGGCAATCAAATTGTCAATACCATTGAAATAAATGGTTGGAAATTCATCGAAGATCATACTGCACTTTTGCTGGTTTTTGCGGTTCACCAACTTGTTTATGCGGTTGATATATAGGGATAACACCGCACCATACACTTGTGATTTTTGCGGATTATTAGCCAGGCAAACAATTTTAGGTTCGTCCGGATTGTTGATGTCCAGGGAAAAGTCATTGCCGCTCAGCACATAGTAAAGATGCGGCGAGGATAGCCGTGCCAGGCTGATCTTGGCACTGGCAACCTGACCTTCGAGTTGCTCATAAGCTTCATTTTGCCAGGCCGAAACAAAGGGATTGATCAGCACCTCGATCTCGGGCTCCTGCAAGAGTACGCCAAACAATTCTTTGTAATCTACCTGGGCCAGTTCAATAACGTGCGGCAGGGTACAATATCTTCCATCCTCATATTTCTTTAAAAACCACATGATCGCGGTGATAAAATTGATGGGAGATTCCACGAAAAAATCACCTTGCTTTTTGATCCATTCCCGGTTCAGGCCCAGCATAATGGTACGGCTGGAATCAATGGCATCGGTAATATCCAGCATGGTATGCGGCTCAAGCGGGTTGGCGCGGTGCATTACCTGTTCCAGGTTAATGATGTATTGAACTGGCTCAACCCGGTAGTGATGGGCATATTTAAGCAAGTTATTGTAAACTATTTTGGTCAAATCATCATACTTAAAGTCGTAAACCAGCATGGTAAACCCTTTTTGAATATGCTGGCTGATGATATGGCGGATAATAAAGTAGGATTTCCCGGAACCGGGGCTGCCGCCAATTAGCGTTCCCCGAAACGGATTGATGATATTGATCCAACTGCTTCGGACTTTGCCCTTTAAGTTGTAGATGGCCGGCAGGTTGATGGAATATTCATTTTCGAGCAGCCTTTCTTCCTGTGGAAAGGATTCATTTTCCTTGTTGAAAATATCCTGGTTTAAAGCCAGCTTTAGCCGCCGGAACAATAAGCTTATTCCCGACAGTATTAAGATATAACCCACCGACGTTATTGTGATGTATAAAGCTGCCAATGCTAATCCCGAACTATTGAACGTCAATATTAAGCCGCTGACAAAATATAAAAATAGGCCGCTAAGGGTATAGGAAACAATAGTTCGGGTACGTATATGTTCATCTTTTTTACCCTTGCTGCCTGCTAATGACACCAGCAGTAAAATCAATACAGTAAGTTTGGCCAGCCAGGTGTTCTGGAAAAGCGCCAGCCTAGTCAAGGGCAGTAAGATATGGTTAACAATGGGCTTGGACAAACCCAATTGCCGGAAAGCCGGATAACAGCATAAATAAAAATGCAGGAGCAGGATGCCCAGACTTAACAGCCTGGTAAAATCGATGACCCTTCGCAATGCTTGTTCATTTTCACCTGTTTGCATCATAAATATTTTTAAAGTGAATGACCTTTACGTTTCTTTTTGCGTTTTCGCTGCTGCAGCCTGCCGAGCGCGGCCAGATCCTGCTGCTCTTCTTTAAACAATATATCAAATAGAGTTTGGCTCATTTCTGAACTACCGGTATGTTCCCGATTTCCATATTCCAGCCGCTCCGCACGTTTAGGCGATTTCTCCAAACTGCCTTTAACCGGTTCGTTTACAAAGCCCGCTGTCAATGCGTTGGCCGCATAATTTTTCCCCAGGTCACTTCCGTTAAAGACCGCTTTGTGCTGGTGATCCACAAAAGTTACCCCATAGATCCGGCCCTCCTCATTTTGCCTGAAAACGACATGTATATGTTTTTTCAAAAGTGCTTTTTGAAACTGTGATTTAGATACCCGGTCAGCCAGCACCTCATCGATGCTTTGACGTAAGCGATCTTTTAAAGGCCTGCGAACGACTTCATTCAGGCGAAACCGGTCCTGGAGCTTTTGTAGGGTCGGCTTTCCATAGATGCTGCTGGCTTTAACAGGTACGCCCAGCTTGTTGCCTTTTTCATCAAGCGCCCAGTACACCAGACCGTTTTTTTCAAACATCCTGGAATCCTTCGACCCGCGATCAGCTGTAATATTGTATTGATTCAACACCGCGTTGAGCTCCGGGACACTTGTAAATTTATAAGTGCCGATGACCTCGTTAACTATATTGGTCATCGACCTTTTGAGTTCAGCCTTGCCATAAACCAGTTTTTCCAGGGGCTTGATATTAAACTTTACTGCCTCAACCTGATCTTCTGCTTTTACCAGCTGATAGGTTTGCTCAATTTTCTTCCGGGCAGATTCCGATGCCCGGTTAGCCAGGTGGTGAAAGCTGATCCGCTTACCATCCGGTTCAATATTGGTGCTGACGATATGCAAATGCGCATGGCCGGCGTCATAGTGCTGATATACCAGGTACGGCTGTTTACCAAAGCCCAGTCCCTGCATGTAATCATCCGAAATCTGTTGAAGCGTGTCTTTATCCAAATTTTCACCAACCGCAAAATTCAGGGAAACATGTAAGGTGTTCACCTGTGTACGCGCGTTACGATTGATCAGGTCCGTCAGCCTTCGCATCTTATCCTGGAACGTTAAATCCGCCGGGTCCTTCAGGTAGCCTTGAGCCCATATTAATTCCGCCTTACCCGCCCGCACTTTGTGTTCATTATAATTTATCGCGCCGAGGATGCTTCTTCCCGTTTTAATTTTTGCGACCATAGTTCTGAAAAGTTTTGCATACGATCTTTAATTTGCCCGATGGCGGGATCAATCTTAGTTCCAATAACCGAAAGTAAATTTAGCCACAGCTTCTTCTCCGCATTGCCCTGTGCACTATTAATTTGACGTACCGCCTGGTTAAGGTTGGTGCCGATAGCGTTGAGTTCCCTGCGCAGTAAAGCCAGTTCTTCCAGCATCTCATCCATGGATTTATCGCGGTAGTTCACCACCACCGGCTTGCTTAATAACAAGCTTCTGGAATACTCGCTTAGTTTGTTGAACCGCGTCTTTTTAAACGCCGAATAAATGGACTGGTACTCGTCTGGCTTAAGCCTGGTGAGCAAAGTTTTGGATCTGTTTTCCTTCTGCTTTTCCATAATTCTTGTCCTCTAAAATCTGACTTCGGAAGATTTTATTCTTGGCCCCGAACTGACTCCGGAAGGGAGGGCAAGATTTCGTTTGTAATACAAACGTTTATCTTGCTGATTGCTGAAAAATGCAATCTCATCCTTTTGCAAAGCCCTCGATTCGGATTTGTTTAACATTCCTCTCTTAAAATGACTCACTGTAAAATGGGGACTGCCGGAACCTGCGTTTTACTTCCTGACGGTAGTTGTAGATCCATTCGGCAGCACATACTTTCCAGTTATAAATGGTGCCGCCCGTAGCTGTCTTCCACCCGCGATTATCATGTTCATCAAAGAATTTTTCAGCCAGTTGCGCTAAGCCTTTCTGGTCAAAATAGATCAGCAAGACATCACTGTCAGGCGGCATGGTCGTACCCAGACCATCATGAATGCTCATAGAATTATTACGGGTCCGACTGGTCTTTTTTTGTTGCCTGGGAACGGTGCGTTTTGCCTTGCGTTTCATACCATCTTCATCTGGTCGTTCAACTTATCCGAAGCCATCAGCTTCTCAATTTCTTCAGAATTGTAATAGGTAACACCACCCAATTTTTTGAAAGGAATCAGACCTTTGTCCCGGAGATATTGCAGCTTGCTTTCGGACAGCCGGAGCATTTTCTTGATTTCGAAAGCTTTGAGCCATTGATGGCCCGGCTGGCCGGATTGCTCTTTCAAAAGCTTCTTAATATCAACAATAAGCTGTTGCTTGAAGTCGATCAAATCCTGCACGGTAATCAGCTGATCACGGTGCATTTTTGGAGAGTCATGTTGGATTTCATTATAATTTGCCATAGCTTAAAATTTAGCAACAGCAAATGTGGGAAGGAGCAAAATATTTTTTTCACACCTCATGTGCGAGGTAGGTGTTTTTTATGTGGAGAATAATTGCACCGGTGTATTCAGAGGCAGTTATAGATAATAAATAGTTATCTGTTATTGGCTCTTCCCAAATTAAATTAATAAGAATGGTCAATGAAATTTTTCAAAAACATAGTTTAAAAAATACTGCTTCATTTTTTCGCATGAGGAAATGAAGCGAAAACTAACATTTCCAGTACTTTATTGAGATTGCATATGTTTGAATATCATTATGTTATGATATTTATTCCGATTTATTTTTAAAACCCTTGTCTTTTAGGCATTATTCAGCAAAATTCGCCAAAAACATTAACTTGCTAATTTACAGATACTCGACTTTCTATCTATAGGATAGATAAATATGGGTTCTTGACAGTACAAATACCTTTGAAGTTTATAGCTGATTTGAAGGGATTGGCAGATTTGCCAAAAAAATGAAATAATACGAAAAATCTTGAAAGGCCACTATTGAGGTTTTTCGAGTAATTTCGGGTGCTTGATCACACGCACCATAACATCCATAGTAATATGTTATCACAAATATACTAACCAAATAAAGCTTTTAATGGTAATATACTGGATCAATAATCTAATTACCATTTCAATATAAAAGATTTTAACAAACCTTTTGCTGTTTGAACACGCCGGTAACCCCCATACGGTATTTGACCATATCGACGCTAGCGGAGAAGTAGTCGGAAATATTTTCTACGGTTACAAGGTGTTTGAGCCCCCATTGCAATCCTGGCCTAGTTATCTGTAGACAGCCACCGAGATATTTGGCCTCCTGTTCATGGACAGGGTTAAAATAGTGCAGTCCGAACTGGGCGCACAATATAGCAGATTCTGGTGGAACGGTATGTTTACGGATGATATGGGCCAGTTCGTGCATCAGATTACTTTGCTGGCGGAAGCGGGAATGGCGGTCATTATGGATGATGATCTTTTCACCGTGAATGTTTGGAGTCCACATCGCTGAAAATTTATCGGGGTCGGTCATCCGGCTGTAGTCCGGATGATCGGTCTGATCGCCAAAGACTTCGTCGACGGTAAAAACGTCCACCTGGAGGTGTTCAGCTAGCTTAAAGGCGTCCAGTGGGTCGAATTTGGAAATACCAAGGTCTTTCCGGCAGGCTTCGGATATCCGTTCAGCCTCTGCCATAAAACCACGCGCCAGGACGGACTTACTAGGCATTGCGTTTGGATTTGGTAAAAGCCATATCAACCATGTGCACCATGGCATTAATAGTGTCGGTATCCAGTTCGCGGCTGGAGCGCAGTTGGAAGACAATCTTTTCCTTTTCGGAGATGTCCGCCGCCTCGATCTTTTCACCGGTAATAAAGGTTTCTGTGGATACGCCGAGCCAATTGCATAACCGGATAAAGGTTTCGACATCCGGCAGATTACCTTGTTCAACACGCGAGAGCGTAGCCGAGCTGATTCCTCCGATTTCCGTCGCAGTATCCCTTAACCCCTTTTTTCCGCGCCTGGATTTCAGCATACTAGCCAGCAGTTCTGAATTTAATGTGGATTCCATGTGGGTAAGTTGTTGAAAAGTTTTATAAGTAATACATTGTTACATTAATAATACAAGTATATATTTGACAAATGAAACAATGTTACGTTGATGATACAAATTTATAACACTCTGGACATATATACAAAATTTATTTAATCATGGAAAATCTGCAACAGTATTTCTTAAGGCCAGGAGACCAGTTGGTGGAGGCCATTTTTGCGACCGGGCTGACCAAACATTTTGCGGTCTACGTGGGACGCTTGTCGGATGGGCAGGAATGGATCGCAGAGAACCATCACCACACTGGTGGGGTGCGGCTGGTCACGGTGCGGGATTATGCTACCGCGGGACGCAGCCTGGTGCGCATCGACCGTTTCATGGGAACTGAACAGGAACGGCAGCAGGTTATCCTACGTGCATTGCGGTTGGCGGGGAAGTCCTATGACCTGGTGCAATATAACTGTGAACATTTCGCCACAGAGGTGACGACTGGACTGGCAGAAAGCAAACAGGTGCGGAATGTGGTCGGCGGTTTGCTGCTGATTAGTTTATGGCGCAGCGAATAATAAAAAAATATGGGATCAATCATCATTGCGCTGCTGAAGCAGGTGTTCTCCAAAGGCGTGAGCAAACTATGGGATAATAAGGATGTCGCCTGGCTATATATCCGGACGCTATTCTGGACCTACCGCACTAAGCAGATCCGCTTTTCACTAAGCTACCTTTTCCGGATCAAAATACCAGGGACAAACAGTTATCTACTGGTATTAAACCGCCGGATCGCCAACCAATTACAACCGGTCGGCGGGGTTTATAAGCGGTACGGCGACGATAAGCTATTTGAATCCTGGGGTTTTGTGCCCGATAGCCAAGCTAATGGGCTGGGCGTCGATCATACGAGTGACTGCGATCTGCGGTTCCGGGTGAAAGGGAAATACACGGTGGATGTCGTGAAATGGTTTGAAGAGGCCAAGGAACGGGAAGTGAGCGGAGAGCGGGAATTTTGCGAGGAGCTGCTAGAAACGGGTATCCTAGACCGGGAGGTGTTTAAAAGTATTCGCTATAAACATATCCGGCGTCATTCGCGGCACTTGAAATGGAGCGAATTCCACCAGTGTTACGAGGTGCTGATCTATGATGTCTATGAACTGCTGCCGTCTGATAAGCAAAGGGAAGCGCTCGTTGCACTGGCTGCGCAGCCCTTGGATCTGGCTAAAGGCTTTGCAATAGCGGAATGCGAGCAGATAGAACAATGCCGCTTTCACAGGGACGGTACGCAGTTGGCGAAGATAGGACAACACACCAAATTGATCATTAATCAAAGTTTTTAGTTATGGAAGATATATTTAAACATTATGAACTGCAGCGGGAGGAATTGCTGGCCCGCATCGCGCAGCATTTGCAGCTGGATGAGACCCGTAAGGGAAGGATGGAATCTGCTTACCGCGCGATCTCTGAATTACTGGATCAGGACCAGGGCTTTTTCAAGGATCTGGATATTGATGTATACCCGCAGGGCTCGGTACTGACAGGTACGACCGTACGCCCTTACAAAGGTTGCGAGTTTGACCTAGACATTGTCGTGCAGATCAATGCACTGTACAGCCGTTTTACGCCGGTGGAGATTTATAATGCGCTGTTGAAGAAACTGGAAGGTGACGACCGTTATAGTGACAAGCTGGAAAAAAAGAACCGCTGCGTACGCATCAATTATGCCAACGATTTCCATATGGATATCCTGCCGGGCTGCATCGTATTTTACCAGGACAAGAATGTGATCCGCATCCCCGACCGTTTGCTGCGCGACTGGGCGGTCAGCAACCCAAGGGGCTTCGGCGAGTGGTTCCTGGCCCGTGCGGCGACGATACGCCGGGAATCGGTCCTGCAAGGTTATTATAACCGGATGAAGGTGGAATTGCGCGCCCAGATCGAAGAGCTGCCGAGGGACGACTTTTACAGCAAATCGCCACTGCAGCGCGCGGTGCAGCTGGTAAAGCGGTACCGGGATATTTACTTTTCTGGGGCCAATTCAGAATATGCGACTTCCAGTATCGTACTAACGACGCTAATGGGTTTGAATTACCAGGGTGAGCCTTCGATTTACGAAACGATAGACAATGCGCTCAACCGGATCAAACTGTCCTATAACGTGGCGCAGCAAAACCGCATCCGGTTTACTGTTACCAATCCCGTGAATGCTCAGGAACATTTTACGGATAGCTGGACAACAGCACATTATGATCATTTCTACCGCTTTGTGGAAAAGTTCCACCGCGAATGGAATGCTCTGAAGGAAGGCTTTGACAAGAGCGGACAGCACTATATCGAACTGTTTGACGAGCGTGTTTATAAAGAGTCGCTGCAGGAGCAGATCAAGGTACTTTCCAAATTCTCTCAATCGCCGGTGACGCGGGCGAACGGCCTGATCATCGGCGGCAAAGCGTTTACAGATGAGGCCGGACGCATCCGTCAGGACCAGGGCTATAAAAACACGGCACATCACAATTATGGAGGATGAGGTGGTAATCGCCTGCCGGAAGAATTACCGGCTTTTCCTGTTTGTGCAGATGGAGCTGGCGCGGCAGCATTTTAGCTGGCTGAAGCTGTCGCTTAACGGGCGCATGATCAGCGGCTCCGGCGTACTGGAAGTTGGCGACCGGCGCTACCAGGTTGATCTGAATTATTCACCCTTTTTTCCGATTCGTTTTGACCGGATATTGATCAAAGGGATCTCCTATCATCCAAAGATTCATGTTTACGGAGATCTGAGCTTATGCCTTTATCACCCGGTACAGGATATGCCGCTATTCCGGACAATTCCTTTAGTGGAAATGATTCCTTGGATTAGTGAATGGTGTGTACATTATCAGGAATGGCAAAAATATGGTGTTTGGTTAGGAAAAGAAATTTCCCATTAGTACAGCATAATGATTTAAAATAATGAATAGCCGCAGGGATTTTGAGCTCATTAATTAAAATACAAGTTGCAATTGAGACGTCTCAGTTGATTTTTTATTCAGTTTTTGGGACATATATAACCATATACTATAATCAATGGCAGATCTTGATACTTGCAAAAAATCTGCAGCGTATTCCACAACTTGTTTAGTGTAATTATAACCCGTTGCGGGAATGTTAGCCATTTCCACAAACGAATAGATATGCCGGTCGACAGCCACAGTATCGAAATTTAACAGTTTAAGCGTATAATCTATCGTTTTGGGACCGAAGCCTTTTATTTCCAGTAACTTTTCACGGTTTTTCTTTTCTCCTAAAAAAACCTTGAAATCTATGCAAGAGTCTACCTCATACATAGCAGTAACCGTCAACAAATCGCGCATGCGTCGCAATTTTTCAGGATGTCTCCAGCGTATCAAGTTCTCCAGTCCGACCTGTGCAATCAATTGCTCAAAACTTTCTCTGGTGTAGTCATCTGGGTAATTGAATAGTAAGTGCTGAACTCTGGGCCTAACGATGTTCTGATAATTCAAACCAGCCTGCAGCACTATATCTGTAAAGAGTGCACCTATATGTTGATAACAGATTTGTCGGTCGATCTCAACTGTTTCAAAAGACTCCAATGTCTGTATGAAGTTCGCTAATTTTCTCGCTTCTAAAGCTATCATCATCATAGGTTATTCTGATTCAATTTTTCGCATGGCTTCGAGACGGTCAACACAATTTGGGCAAGCACCACATGGTATTTTGGATGAAGCCTGGCACGAAAATGTCGATCCGATCGCTGCACCTAATGAGACCCCAAGTTTAGCAACTTCGTATTTGGAATGATATCTAAAGGGCATATTGATCTTTACTGAACCATACTCCTTCAACATCGTTTCCATTTTATTAAAAAACTCATTGGAACAATCAATTTCCTTTGCATGGTTACTGTTAATAAATGCCGAATAGACATTAGTTAATCCCAAAGTTTGAGCAAACGTCGCCCCAATGGTCAGCAAAAGTACATTTCTGTAAGGAATATAAAGATCATCCGCTGTGATTTCGTCCTCCCATAAGTTAGCTTCCTTAATAAATCTTGAACGGGACCGAGCATAGACTGACTGAATATCAATGTATTCTATCTGTCCAACATACTTTTCGGGTAAGACCCTTTTTAACGTTTCAAATTCCGTTTCTGCACAATGCTGGCCGTAATTAATAAACAGTGGGATAAAACTGATGCCTTGTTGATCGAGCCAGTAAGCCATAGTTGTAGAATCCAAACCACCAGAAGCTAATAAAACACCGCCTTTACTATTCATATTTGATTAAAGAACTTTGGATAAAAACTTCTGCCATTATTTCGTCTAGGTCGTTCGATACTAATGTCGGCAATTCTGTTAACATGCAATTTGTTGCAATATTATAAGGATCGTAAACAATGGTAGGTATTCCTTTTGCAGCAGCCAATCCGATTTCTATCAGGGTTCCAGGATCATCGTATAAAAGTACCGCAATCAATAATTGGCATTCGTCGAGTAACTGCATATCTTTTTGAAACAATTGTTGTTTTCTGCTCTTATTGGCGTTCACCTCCATTTGCCCATGTTCGGCTACCGGGCGGCGTGGGCAGAAGTGATGATAAGTTAAGGCGTTACAGAGCCATTCGATGGGTTCGCGTTTAACAAAATCAAAATCGGGAGCGGCAATATATATTTGAACCTTTGCCCGTTGCTCCCAGGGTAACGTCACCCCCCCCATTGCTTCCAGTTCATTCAAATTCGATTGCAGTAAGCGGTCGGCTTGTGTTTTAAAATCATCCGGATAGGTCGTTTGAGCATATTCTCCTGCCATCCATGACGCCAAAACCAAGGCTTGATGGAAGGAAAGAATGTCTTTTTTGGCAATATAAGTAATATCGAATACATCACCGACGCCGATAGAGTGAGCGATAGTCCTTGTTTGGGCGCCAATGTGAGCATTTTGCGATTCCTTGAAAGAGGTTGCACGAGTACCGCCTCTATTCTCTTTCAACACCATGCGCGCGCAAAACGGGCGAAACAATTCAGCAAAAGCCTCATAACTATCTTTAAAAAAAGTTTGGAATATAGTGGAAGAGGTTGACACAAAGACGGTATCTAACGGCCGATCAATTGTTGAGAAAAATGCCAGATCATTTATGTTATTAGCTACATCAATATGCACTTTTCCCGATACCCGATTGATAAGTAACGTTTGGTCATAATTACCCGAAATAAAAAAATAATCATCAAAAGATTGTTTTAGCATCTGTAAAATCGCGGATTCATCGTAAGTGACAGTAATGGCATCCCGCAACAGGAATTCATAGCCCTGATCACCGATCTCCTTCGCTTCTTCCACTAAAAACACATAAGGCGCCCCATCAACATCTCCCAATTTAAAGATATCGGAACAGCATATACTGTTCAAAAAATCGGTAATTTGACCGTCCAAATAAGCAGGTGCAAAATAAGCAACCGAAAACGGTATATCCATAGCCCATAAAGCTCTCGCCGCGTGCATTATTCCACCTAACCGCATTTTAATCGGGTTATTTTTTGTTTTTAATGTGACGTCAACAACAATGTCACCCACTAAGCATATTCTTGCCTTTGTCATCAGATCGGAATAATATCCACCGAAACGTTTGGTGAGGGCTTTGCACGGGCGCTACTAACTACACCGCCATATGTGAATGCACTATCAAGGCACACTTTGATGTAATTAAAGCGCGTCGGAAGATATCCTATTTCCTCACCTAATGTTGTCTCTACTGCCAACCGATGCCCATTAAAGGTTACCGTCACAGCAGTTCCAACAGGTGGAACATCTCCATAGTTAATAAAATAAAAACATCGTGCGACTTCTTCTAAGCCAGCCGAAAAGGCTGTTCCACATTTGTCGACACCACTTGCTCCTCCATTTGCCTCATCGGAGTTTGTTGGTTTGCGTTTGGAATAGTCTGTAAATGATCCTGAACCTGTACTTCCCATAATCTATAATTATTGTGTAAGATATTAGTTTTGTCTTTGGCAAATCGCTGCGATATGCCTGGTAGTTAATAACCCCCGATTTCGCAAGCCAGAGTAAATTCTCGGTCTATTTGCAGCAGGCTTAAAAAAAAGTTCATGTTTAAAATAGGGATAAGCCCGAGCATCCAGCGAACAAATCAATTGACAACCCGAGACACGTAAAAGGGCGACCAAATGCTGGTCATCAAAATCCGCATGTTGAAGTTGTGCACTTACCAACAACTCTTCGGCATCAACAAGTTGGTCATCAACATGGACCGCTCGATTGGCCTTTTTAAGCTCAATGAATATTTTCAAATATTTTTTTAGTTCACCAATATATTTTGTTCCCCCAAAAACGATTTTGCCAGTTCCATTTAAAACCCATTCGTTAACAGGCTGAAACTGCCGATGATTTATAGTACCCGTGTCAAAAACAACAGCCAGGGTATTCGTATCTATAATAATACACATAGTTATACTTTTAACAGGTTAAGTTGTTCACTAATAAAAAAATCTCTGAACGAGGCAGGCTGAAATTCACTATATGTACCATCGGAATTAATATCAATTACATGTGTATGATTGCCACTGTTATCTCGTGTAAAGAAAACCACTTGCCCACTTCCGTATTGACGATCTTGTTTTGAGGCACGATGAAGCCTTAAGCGATACCTATCAATAATATAATCACTATGAGTTTCCAAAATAAATTTTTGATGGTCTGCCTGGTTGGATTTAAAAATAAATTCACCAACAGCAGCCTGCGCTCTTGGGTGCAAATGCGTTTCCGGTTGCTGGTAGATTAGCCATGTATAATCAGGGCGAGCAATGGCCTCAATAATAAGTGGCAGAATTTGTGAAACTCCGTATCCCACATTCAAAATATTTAACTTTATTTTATTAATTGAAACTTGTATCTCAAAAGCATCCTCGGATATGTTTTTTAAGTTTTTAATACTTATGCTTTCAAAAAGACCACTATCCGTCCCAAATCGATTTAAAATTTTTTTAACATCGGGACCTTCGATAATATCCCTCAATACAGATGCAGAGTGCTTTCCTTTCGGCGTAAAAATCAACGGCACCTGATTATATACCTTTTCCGGTTCAACAACAGATGGCGCAAACCAAGCTACGCGATTAAGCATATAAGGGATGGTGATTTCGTAACGCTTCGCAATTTCATGTGAAGAGCCTTTTGACTGCTCGAACATTACGACTGTTTGTAACTGCCTCAAAATAGACAAAGACGAACTTACATCCATAGTAAGCCTTTGGAAGGGACAATCTTTTAAACTATTATCAGTAATCCAATTTTTGAAGTCTTTATCATCATCTGACCATTTTTGACCGGAATCTATCAGCCGGTAACGATATTTTAAAAAAAATCCTTCAAGGGTGATCTGAAGATTAATAACCTCGTCACGATAGCTTATTTCTTTTGGTACAGGATAGCCATCTTTTTCTATTAATTTGATCTTGATAGCAGAGACCAAATCGGAATCGTCTTGTTTAGGGCCAATAAAACCGATTTCAAAATGTTCACGTTTGTCGCCGGAAGTAATAATTTCAGAAAAGCTCCCTAATACTGTTTCAGCCTCTCCGAAAATATTATACCTCCAAAACCCCTGGGAAGACATTATACCCAGTAATTTAAGTATAGATGATTTTCCAGTACTATTTTCACCAACGAAAAAGTTAACGTCCCTTAGCGGAACGAAGGTGGACTGAAAACCACGAAAATTATCGACGTAAAGTATCGGCATTTGTGACGTTTGCTATTATGAGTAGTGTTCAGGAATTTTAATTGATACTTAAAGATATAATAACAATTCTATTATTTTTTATTTTTTATTTATCTCTTGAGTTTATTGGTCAACTATTCTATATCCTAATAGGTTTTTTTTCTAATGTAATAAATTGATATTTAGAATGTAAGGGCAGATCCTGCTGCGTTACAGTTAAATCTTCAAATTGATAGCATCAACATTCCCTCCACTGCCAAACTGGTTTCAGTTATAACCTCATGTGGGGTTAAACATCTTTCTCTACTAGAGTATTTTCTACGTTGCAATGTTTTAGTCTTGCGAAATAAAGAATATATAAGCCGGCATAAATTTAATCAAAGAATTCTATGAAAACAGCCGTTTTATATCTTCGGGTAAGCACCGACGAGCAAGCCGCAAGGGAATATTCCTTGAGAAGTCAACACGAGGTTATAAATGCTTATTGTAATCTAAATAGTATTAGCATTTCAAAAGTATTCACGGAGGATTAGTCCTGCCGCCTTTACGCTGGGCCACGGATAATGGGGCAATGATCGCTTTGCCGGCCTGGGACTATCGAGACTCGGGCTCGACATACCACCTGTTCCCAACGTGGGACTTACCTTGGCAGAGTTTTGAACTTGTAATCTTTTTAGTTTTTTGCAAAATCGGATTCTTTTTTTCACCTGGAGTTGAGTTCGAACCTTCTCGCAACTTTTAAGCCAGGTTAAAATGAACTAGTAATGCTCAGTATCAGTACTAATGCAATATTACGAAACCCAAGCACAAATTAATAAATTAAAATTTTGTCGATACCTCATTATAAAAGAGGAGAAATCATCGATGGTTCCCACCCAAATTTCCAATTCGTCGTAATTTCTCAATAAACTGGTTTGAAAAAACGTCATTGTGGGGACAAAAAAACATTGCCGCTAAATAGTCAAACCTTCGGAGGCTAGATTCGAACCAGATTTTAACTGAGTGGATACTTTGATTTCTGAAACGGTTCGATACCCTAATTGACGAACAGTAAAACTATCAACAACGGATAACTGAACATTATCTACGATTAAATGCTTTTATGATTATATTATCAGCTTAGCTTTTACTGAAACATCTATGCCTCTAATCATCCATCATTTATATAATTAGATATCACATTAAACATCCCAGCATAATCAATAAGGTGTCACAAATTGTGACACCTTATTGCTCTGAAAATTTCTATTCGTAAGTCTTATAGCCAATTGTATTCCTGGGTTCATGCTTTTGCTGAACCAGTTGTTTCAAAGCCTGAAAAATGGCTTGTATATCTTCATGGTGCTGAACCAGCAGTTTTTCCTACTGTTCAAACCTTATTAAGAGGTCCTGATGCGTGGCCAGCATTACTCTGAATTTAACAAACACTTCGATGATCTTAATACTCATGGCAATCGCCTGAGGCCTTTTAATCACATTGGCCAGCATTAATATGCCATGCTCGCTTTATGTAAGGTAATTGATTATGTAAAATATCGGCATCCCGCACTAATATCTGCTTGGAAATAGCCTCTATTTTACATAATCACATTACATAATTTGATCGAAATGAATGTCAAAACGCCTTGCAGACATTGATGAAAAACGGAAGAAATGCGGCTCGTTTTAATTCAAATTTCGATACTCCAGTGGGGTTTTGCCGACACGTTTTTTAAATACGCGGGTAAAATGCTGCGGATATTTAAAGCCTAACTCGTAAGCTACCTGGTTTACGGTTTTTTCGACGTCCGATATTTTCTCTTTGGCCATATCGATCAGTTTGAACTGGATATATTCCTGCGCAGTTTTACCAGTTTCCTTTTTCACGAGGTCGCCAAAATAATTGGACGATAAGTTTAATGTATCCGCGCAGTAAGCTACAGAGGGTAAGCCGATGGTCTGCGGTTTATCGGTTGCAAAAAAGTCGTTCAGCAGGGTTTCAAACCGTTCGATAATCCCCGTGGTGATGTGTTCACGAGTCATGAATTGACGGTCGTAAAAGCGGGTACAATAATCCAGGAACAATTGGATATTAGCGACGATCAGCTTTTTACTGTGTTTATCGATACCAGCTTGTAACTCATAATCGATTTTATGCAGGCAATCCATTACGATACTTTTTTCTTTCTCTGAAAGATGCAACGCCTCATGGGATTGATAGCCAAAAAAACCGTACTCTTGAATATGCCTGCCTAATGGCGTCCCATGGATCAGATCAGGATCAAATGCTAAAACATAACCTTTGGGCTGGTAAGTTTCGCCGTTGCTGTTAACGCCTGCGACTTGTCCGGGCGCCATAAATACCAAAGTGCCTTCCTGGTAATCATAAGTGGCCCTTCCATACACCAGATCGCCGCACTTTACATCCTTTAAAAAAACAACATAAAAACCAAAATACATTTGCGAACCCTGTCTGGGGTCAGCTTTGGATAGGTCAACCACCGTGACCAGCGGATGCTTGGTTTCATTGTTATTGAAGGTATTGTACTCACTAATGGTATTGAACCGCCGCATGTTGTCCATAATCACTTGCATTTAGACATCAAATTTAGGGGTTAAATCCGTTATAACGGCTTATCTGCCAAAGCATCTGTAATAATGGTAGAAATTGCCGTAATCCGTATCCTAATTAGGCAGACAATAGGTACGACCTTTGTACTCAACGAAGGAAAAAGAAAATTATGCTAAGGATCAAATTAAATAATGGTGTGGAAATGCCCCTTTTAGGCTTCGGCGTTTTCCAGGTAACTGATCTGTCCGAATGTGAGCGCAGTGTCATCGATGCGATCTCCGCAGGCTACCGGTTAATTGATACCGCACAATCTTACCAGAATGAGCAGGCCGTGGGTAAGGCTATCAAACAAAGTGGCGTGGCGCGCGAAGAACTGTTTATTACAACCAAACTCTGGATACAAAGTAAGGGCTACGAAGGCGCAAAAAAAGCTTTTGAGCAGTCCTTAAAAAAACTCCAGCTGGATTACCTGGACCTGTACCTGATCCATCAGCCTTTTGGCGATGTCTACGGCGAGTGGCGGGCAATGGAAGAATTATACCATGAAGGTAAGATCAGGGCCATCGGCGTGAGTAACTTTCAACCCGACCGCCTGATGGATTTGATCATTCATAACGAAGTGGTGCCTGCTGTTAACCAAGTAGAAACGCACCCTTTCCATCAGCAGCATGAGGCGCAGGCCTTTATGCAGGAAAATAAGGTGCAGATCGAATCATGGGGGCCGTTCGCCGAAGGCAAAAATGGTTTGTTCAAGAATGAATTGTTAAAATCAATTGGTGAGAAATATAACAAGTCCATTGCCCAGGTGGTACTCCGCTGGCTCACGCAGCGCGGGGTGATCGCCATTCCGAAATCAGTTCGTAAAGAGCGTATGGCGGAAAACCTGAACAGCCTGGACTTTGAACTGACGGCTGATGAAATGGAAAAGATCAAAACGCTCGATACGCCGACCAGTAGCTTCTTCGATCACCGCGACCCTAAAATGGTGAAATGGTTGGGCGAAAGAAAACTGGAAAACTAAAAATAAATAGCTATGAAAAAAAGACAATTGGGAACCAGCGGCCTGGAAGTGTCCGCATTAGGGTTCGGCTGTATGGGGCTGAGCTTCGGCTATGGCCCCGCCACCGATAAAAACGAAGCCATTAAATTATTACATGCTGCGGTTGAACGTGGTGTGATGTTCTTTGATTCGGCTGAAGCCTACGGCCCGTTCGAGAACGAGGAATTATTAGGTGAAGCATTAGCTCCTTACCGCCAGCAGGTGGTCATTGCCACCAAATTTGGCTTTAAAGAAGGTAAACCAGGATTGGGCGCGGACAGTACACCAAAACGCATCCGCGAGGTGGCTGAAGCTTCTTTGAAGCGTTTGCGTACCGATGTGATCGATTTGTTTTACCAGCACCGCGTTGATCCAAATGTGCCGATGGAAGATGTTGCCGGAACCGTGAAAGACCTGATCGCCGAGGGTAAGGTTAAGCACTTTGGCCTGTCAGAAGCCGGAGTTACGGCTATTCGTCAGGCGCACTCGGTTCAGCCTGTAGCTGCCTTGCAAAGTGAGTATTCGTTGTGGTGGCGCGAACCGGAGCAGGATATTCTTCCCGTTTTAGAGGAATTGGGAATTGGTTTTGTGCCTTTCAGCCCGCTGGGCAAAGGCTTTTTGACAGGTGCTATCAATGAAAACACTCAGTTTGATCAAACAGATTTCAGGAACACCGTGCCCCGTTTTTCAGAAGAAAACCGTAAAGCTAATCAGGAATTGGTTGATCTGCTAAAGACCCTTGCCACAACAAAAAACGCTGCACCGGCACAAATCGCCCTCGCCTGGTTACTAGCCCAAAAGCCTTGGATCGTCCCAATTCCCGGAACAACGAAACTGCACCGCCTGGAAGAAAACTTAGGGGCAGCCGAAATCGAGCTGACTGGAGCAGATTTGCAACAGATCGGGCAAGCCTTGGTTGCTATCGAGATACAAGGCGACCGCTATTCAGAGCAGGCGCAAAAAATGGTCAATCGTTAATATGAACTAATCATAAAACCTAACATCATGAAAAAAGCAATCTTCATCCTGCTTTGCTGTATGGCCTGTATGCATTCAGGTTATGCACAAGCTAAACTTCCAAATTCGTCAGCAGTCACTAATTCAAAAGAAGACCAGGAAATCCTCGAACTATCGAAAAACAAATGGAACTGGATGGCCGATAAAAACACAGAGGCATTAAACGGCTTGTTTGCCGACAATTGTGTTTTCGTACACATGGGCGGAAGCTGGGGTAAAAGCCAGGAACTGAATACGATAAAAGGCGGCGGCATCTGGTATAAAAAAGCAGAGGTCTATGGCGCATCGGTAAATATCCTGGGTAATACGGCGATCTTGTTGAACGATCTTGACCTGTTGGCGGTAGTGGGCGGCAATGAAGTAACGCACGCATTCATGGTGACAGAAGTCTATGTTAAAGAGAATGGCGAATGGAAAATGGGTTCACTCACCTTTTCACAATTACTGCGTCCCGTAAAAATGAACACAACCCCGCAACAACACTGATATGAATCGTCGTGAACTTTTAAAATCAGGGGCCGCGTTGGCAAGGCAAGTTATTGCATTATGGTGCGGGCTTTAGAAAAGGCTTATAACAAAGTTGTTGATGAGAAACCATCGGAAATATCCCCATGGCTGAAAGATGCAGAACTGTTGACCTGGCTAAAAGGGCTGAAGTAGCAGTGCTTATTATGTAAAGAAAAGTCCTTGTCAAAGCCGCTTTCCTTATCGATTAGCTGTAATCGACAAGGACTTCTTTACATAATCGATTAGCTTACATAAACCGAGTTATGTATAGTTTTACATAACTCGCTAAATGCATAGGGCAGTGCCCCGCCTAAGTGCTGCCTGGATGGTATCACATTTTGTGATACCATGTCGTCCACTTCTTTTTCGGTTAACTGATACATAAAATGCTCAGGAAACCGGTCCGAGTTTCTTTTGACCTGCTGACGTAGCCGGATGGGAATAGTACCATACATTTCCGCCAGATCCCGATCCAGCATGACTTTAATACCCCGGATCAAATATATTTTTTCAGCGATCCGTTGATCATTCCGAATTTCAGGCTTCATAGCTTTTGATTGTTCAGTTTCTCTTTTAAGTTCATCATATCCATTTTCAGCTTCTTCTCCACTACGCGGGCATAGATCTGCGTGGTAGCGACTTTGGAATGGCCTAAGATTTTGCTGACGGTTTCTAAAGGCACCCCGTTTGAAAGGGTAACGGTCGTCGCAAAAGTATGCCGGGCCATATGGAAGGTGAGGTTTTTATGGATGCCGCAGCATTCGGCTATTTCCTTGAGGTAATTGTTCACCTTCTGATTGGACAGGAGCGGGAACACCGTCCCATTATACAGGGACCGTTCATTATGCCGGTACTTTTTGATGAGCTCTACGGCTTTCGGCAGCAAGGGAAGGTTAACGGGCTCAGCCGTCTTTTCCCTGGCCGTCCTGATCCATAATTCACCGTCTTCGGCTTTCACCACCTGGCCGGGTTTCAGGCTCATCAGGTCGCAGTAAGCCAGTCCGGTGTAACAGCTGAAAATAAAAAGGTCCTTGATCAGCGAAAGCCGTTCCAGGTCGAAGACCTTGCTCTCAATGGCGCGGAGCTCTGCCTCGGTAAGAAAGTCCCGGGCAACCTTTTTCATCCGGATGCGGAACGTCGCGAAAGGGTCGCGGTCTATCCACTGCATGTCCTGGGCCAGGTGCACCATTTTCTTTAACCTTTTCAGATGGACTTTGATGCCGTTATCCTTTAAGGGCTTATGATGGTCCTTCGGTTGCTGGCTCCTGAGAAAGGCGTCAAAGCCCTGGATGAAACCATGGTCAAGATCTTTGAGCAGCAGGTCATCCGCGCGGTAATGGGCAGCCACATACCTGGAAAGGTAACGCTGGGTACCGAAATAATGTCTCAGGGTTTCCCGGCTGAGGCTCTTGCCCGACGTTTCATTATGATAGGTGATCAGCCGGTTGAGCGTGTAGGTTTCATCCGTTTCCCCCAGGAACAGGCTCTTGACGGTTTTCGGGGTGATCAGTTTGCCTTTCAGCAGGAGTTCCTTATAGCAATTGCCTAAGGCCAGCCTTACTTCGTCCAGGTAAGCATTGACCCGGCGCGCCTCGTCACGGGTGCCCCGTGCCGCGCCTTTGCCGAAATCCCAGACCGAAAGGCTGATGTGCTGCTTGAGTGCGATAAACGCTTTTTCCTTGTTTACAGTAACCGCTGCATACAGCGGCGCTTTGCCATTCCTGGCTTTGTCGGATTTAATGGTAAAATAAACCCGGAACGTCTGTGAAGTTTTCATCATACATCAAATTAAGTTCAACTGCTTCATGTGCTCTGGATGAGTGTTGAGGACCCAGGGTTCGAATGCGGGCCGAATCATAACCCGCCTTTTTCAGCTAAAAAATTACAGATCAGCCACTTATTAAATTTTCGAACACCCGAAGTTAACCATCATCCGGAGGTGTTCAGTAAGGTGTTCAGAAAGCCGGCTTTAGAAAGGGTTGGAGAGGGGATAATTTATGAAAAAACCCCCTAAACAAGCAGTTTAGAGGGTTTTCGATGCGCCGTTGGGGGCGACTTTGTGATCCCGCTGGGACTCGAACCCAGGACCCCAACATTAAAAGTGTTATGCTCTACCAGCTGAGCTACGGAATCATACTTTATCCGTTTCTGTTAAAGTGGTGCAAATATAGGATTTATTGCTATTGCCTGCAAACCTATTTTTAATTAATTTTTACGGATAAAATAAGCGCTTCATTATCAGTAATTAGGGTTTATATATTCCTATAGTACCATCACCTGCTAATAAAATAAGTGAGCCCTTTTTAGCTTTCCGGCACACATTATAGGTAGTGCTGTCAATTTTATGCCAGGTTAAGCCGCCATCGGTAGTTAAGTTACTCCCCGGTGTGCCGGTAGATAGGAAAGTACCGCCGCCCAGATATTCCACACAAGACTGATACCCGGATGGTCCGGCTTGCGGTATATTGCCCTGCTGAGCCGCATGTTTTTGTGGAAGAATGTATACTACCGAATCGGTTTGTTTGTCTTTAGCGTAATTACCTCCCACAACAATAGTTTGTTTTTTGCCATACGCAACAGAAAATGCACCCCGACTTGGTTCGCCATTAGTAAGGGGTAGGGGAGTAGCTATCCAATTTAGCTTATTTACAGGGGACGACAGCATACGGCTAACGCTGCCACCCGTTACTATGGTAATTATACCGTTTACCCGCAGGCATGTCCCGCTTGCGGCAAATGCTGCTTCGTCTTTCAAAGCGACCGGCGCATCGGCAGCGGGGGCCCATGTTTCGCCGCCGTTTTTTGTTTCCAGTAATAAAAATTTATTATCGATGGGATCGCCCATAATAAAGCCATGTTTGGTGTCGGCAAAATCCATTGCATCTAAAAAATAGGCTTTATCTGTTTGTTGATATTTCAATTGCCAATTAAGGCCTCCATCGGCTGTTTTTAGGATCACGGCCGGGGTGCCCGAACTCATGATGATGGCTTCCTTGTCGGAAAATGCCTCAATGTCCCTGAAATCGCTTTTCTCAAAGCCTTTTACCTGCCGCCAGGTCCAGGTGAGTCCACCATCGTGTGTAATGCCTACGTTGCCGCCGGTACCGCTAACCCACGCTGTTTTATTATCAATAACCGAAAGCCCTCTTATGCTTACACGTTTCACCTCTTTTACAGGTGTTATGGTTTGGGCCTTTAGATGAAAGGATTTTAATAAAAATGAAACGAAAATTAATGAGGCTACTTTGAATGTACGGGAGTTAAATTTTAACATATGGTGAATATAATGGCGGTTTGTTATAGTTATCATAACTGCTGCAGATAACATTCCCGAAGTTACCTTTTGCCGCCGATTTTACAAATACCTTATTTTTTGATTTATTATAACAGCATTCGGTAAAACAATTATATTTGCATCCGCTTAAATGCCCGGATGGCGAAATTGGTAAACGTTGCGGTCTCAGAAGCCGTTGAGAATTGTCTCTTGAGAGTTCGAGTCTCTCTTCGGGCACATCTATTTAAGTTGAAAGTCTTAAGTTGATAAGCAATCCTGCTTAAAACCTTAAGACTTTCTATTTACTGAAAAGCCCGGGTGGCGAAATTGGTAGACGCACCATCTTGAGGGGGTGGCATTCGTAAGGATGTACGAGTTCGAATCTCGTTCCGGGCACTATACTTACTCAGCAACTTTAAACTGGTGCTGATAATACCACTCCACAATACAAACTCCGTCGCTCCAGCTTAATTCACCATCTGCCGCAAGCTGTGTAATTAATACCGACAAGTTGTGTAAAAAAGCACTTTTAATATCACCATCTAAGTTTTGTAAAACCCGAATGGCGCATTTAGTAATCTCCTGTGGATCTGTTTGTCCGGTACATTCATCAGCCAGTTTAAGATCAGCCAATATTTGGGGGATTCCGGCGCGTAGTATCTCTTTTAACTTATCATCTACCGTGCCCGGTATTACGGCTGCTAATACATCCGCCAAGGGCGAATCCATAAAGTTTTTTATGTTTTCGGTTATCACAACTCCCGCATGGACAGCTATTTTTAAATCCGCCGGGAAGCTATTGAAAAGTGAACGTATGGCCGACCATATTTTATTTAAGAATGATTTTAAGCTCATGGCTGTTTTTTAATTTTTAGTTGTTTTGATTTCATCTATTTCGTTTTGTAAAAGCGCTACCTGGCTTTCCAGTACTTTAAGCCGGATCTCGTTAACGCGTGTTTGGGCGTCCTGCTGCATTTTTACATCACGGATATCGTTTTTCAATTCGAAGTAGGTGGTCATTACTGATACTACTATACTGGCCGTGCTGATTATAGTAACTACTATATTTTTTATGGTGATGCCTTTTAGCTCACGGTGTTCAAAGGTGGTCATGATGGTTGCTGTTTTAAAAAAAGTGTTCGTTCCTGTTTGCGGCGTTTAGTGAGCGTGTCGCAGATCACTTTTTTTCCTGTTTGCGGATCGGTTATTTTGTTCCAAACTAAAAACTGATCGGCAGCACCTATGTAATCATGCGCATTGAGTTTGCGCATCAGGGTAGACTTTTGTAAGGCGCCGGTACCTTCGTTGTAAGCGAAGGATACCAGGGCGTCAAACTGATTCTGAGTCAACGGGACTTTAACTGAATTATTTACGGCAGTTACATACCAGCCCAGGGTATTTAACAGTAAAGCTTCGGCTTGATTCGGATGTGTTAACCGGTCGCCCGGCTTAACAGCTTTACCATCATGGTAGCGCGTAGATCCATAGCCGATGGTCCAAATCCCGGCAACATCACGGTAAGCTGTTAGCATAAGACCCTCAAACTGCTTAATTATGGCCAGCCCGTGTTCACTTATCTTCATCATTATGCGGCGGAGTTAATGGTTCATATTGTTTCACTGCAAACTGGGCAATTATGGCAATAGTGGTACCTGTTGCTATAAGTATAGTGCAAAGGTTTGCAGGTATAACCGCTATCTGGGCGAGCGAAGTACCCATACCGGCTAAACCCACACCAAATATTTGCGCCCGTTTAAAAAAAGAAGGGGTATCGCTTAAGAAGCGTTGTATCAATGTGAATTTTTTTTCCATTTTTTATTAATGTGCTAATGGTTTTACAGCACTGAGGCTATCGGCTACGTATTGTTTACGAAACTGTGTAGCAACAGCAGTTTGAATAGTCTGAAAATATACCTGGGCGTCGTCCAGCTTATCCATTGGGAGCTTGATTTTTTTTAGGTAAGGAATAACACCTTCTTGCGAGGTGCCCATTAAGGAACTTAGTTGATCGCCGGTTAGCCCGATCTGATAAACCCTTTTAGGATCAGGTTGATATTTTGAAGTATCCGGTTTTGCTTTTTCTTTTGTGGTTTGACCAAAAGTTACCGCTGCGCACGCCAATAAGGCGATCGTTAAAATTGCTTTTTTCATGATTGTTTTATTTGTGTGATTAGTGATTAATATCCCTCGAGGATAATATTACCGGTAGTTGATGCACCGGTTATAGTTATTGAAGTGTTAGAAAGAGAGGTTACTACTGTTGACGCCGGGCCATTACTGTTCATAATAGCAGGTATGTTAACAAAAGCGGTAGGGAAAGTGTAAGTTGCTGTACCGTTTAAACCTGAGCAATAAATAATTATTTTTTTATAACTGCTTCCCTGGAAAGGCTGACTAAATACAGCTGTACCGCTGCTTGAGCCACTCACCGTAGTTTGGGCTGCGCTGGATTTTATATTAGTGGCTGTAATACTACCAGACTGAACTGTATTACCTGTATTATCTATTGTGAACTTATCTGTAATAGTTCCACCTGCACTTGCAGCTGAAGATAAACCTGCTTTAAATAATATTTTAGAACCACTACCTGTAGCCTGCTCATAAGCAATAACTTGAGAAGCAATGTAACTGGAGCTTCCGCTTTGGTTAATAGTGGGCTGTATAGAGTAAGCAGATTGTGTATTATTGCTTCCGGATAAACCCGCATTAAAAGTTGCTAAATTTCCAGATAATCCAGTGCCATAGTTCCAGGTCATTAACCCATCAGTAGAGGTCGGTGATGCGTTAATGCCAAATACCCTTGACCCCCCCGTTAAGAAGCCTGCAGAGGTATTAACCCCCATTAGTATTGACCTAAAATTTCCAGTTCCCCCGCCTTCGGTGCCGATTTTTAAGATATTGCTTTCATACCTGATTGCAAAATTCTCATAGTTTGTAGTTTGGTCGGTTGTATTGTAAAGTTTGTAACCCCCTGTTGCCGTTGATGCTTGCACTAAACTACCATTTGCTGATACAGAAGCTACAACCGCACTGCTTGAATTTAAAAAGTTGAGAATATT
Source organism: Mucilaginibacter segetis (assembly GCF_016522075.1). Lineage (GTDB taxonomy): Bacteria > Bacteroidota > Bacteroidia > Sphingobacteriales > Sphingobacteriaceae > Mucilaginibacter > Mucilaginibacter segetis. Next base: position 994,362 of record NZ_JAEHFW010000001.1, read on the forward strand.
ACCAGTACTACTAGCATTTGTATTTTTTAATGTGAAAACAGGACTAGAGTCAGCAACATCTCTGTATAATACAGCTCCTGAATTGTTGAATGTTAAAAGACCATTTGCTGATGCTGTATAATTTCCTATTCCCGCACCCCTGAAAAAACCACCTGTCGTAACATATGCAACACGTGCACTATTACTATAAAACCCAACTATTTGCCCCGATGAAAGTATGCCCTGATTGATAGTTAACGCTTCAAGTCCATCAGCTACATTACGAGAAACAGATAATTGACTTGATACTGAAGTCGTTCCATCCGCAGCAATATTTATTCTTGATTGACCATTAGTACCTAATACTAAAGATTTAGCAGACAATGTACCTATAGCTAAGTCCCTACCTGAACCACCTGTATTAAATATATATGATGAAGTAGCTCTTGCCAATCCAAATAATGTTGAACCTGTATTTCCAGTTCCTGGCATTGAAAATGCTGTGTAATTACCAGATATGTCAGATACCATAAACCTAAAATCTGCAGAAACTCCGGCATTTACATTTCTCATTTCAAGCCCTGAAACACCATTAAAATCATCACTAATATTAGCTACTGGCGTTCCAATCGCTGGTGTTAATATTTTTCCACCAATGTCTAATTTAGCATAAGCAGTTGAAGTACCTATACCTATTTTACCATTAGTAGAAATATTGCTTGTAAAATAAGCAGAGCCAGTTACTTGTAATTTGTCAGTTCCATTATCTACAGTACTACCTAAAGATAAATTACCTGTTGTGTGGTCAAATTTAGCCCAAGGTGTATTTAAATTGCTTTGAAACTGAATTCCAACACCGTTATCAGCGTAAGTATTAGAGTTAATAATTGAAGAAATTGTAAGTCCATATGTATAGATATTCCTCCAACTGTTACTTGAATTTCCAAGATCAATTGTATTATTATTATTGGGTATTATATTATTTGATATGGTGCCTCCTGTTAGTTTTAGATATCTAGTGTCTGCCTTTGGGAAAAAATTAGCGACTGTTTGATAAAATGTCGTATCAGATAGTGTCGCCAAAGTAAATGTTCCTGATTTATCTGGTAAGGTAAAAATGCCATTTCCTGTAGTTGGCGAAATAGATTGTATAATTTGGCTATAAGGTCCAGCACTTAAATGGCCAAATAGTATACTTGAACGTCCATATGATGTGTAATCAGTGTTATTGTCTGCTACTACAAACCTTATGTTATTCCGCTCTGTTCTTGCTGTACCTGTTGGTCCGTAAACGTACCAATTACCACCAGATAAGGAGCTATGCCCTAAAGCATCGGTAAGTGAAATACCTGTATAATCAATTCCAGTAGTATAAGTTCCGTTAGTGTTACTAAAACCTAAAGAATTAAGTGTAGTTGTTTTACCTGATGCCGTGTAAATGCCATTGCCGTTTATTTTAAAATTAGCGGCTTGTGTAGTTGAATTTTGATTTTGAATTACGTCTCCCGCTATTTGTAGCTTATTACCGCCAATATATAATCCATCTGATTTAAAACTATAAACAGCATCATCCTCGTATGTACCACTTAACTGAACAAAACCCTGTTTATAAAAAACTAAGTCTCCATTAACCAAATTGGTATGAAAGACACCTTGAATATAACCATTTCCATAACGATAATCAAGTTTAGTATTGCCAGTTATATTTAATAAATTGCTAGAATTTAATGGTCCGCTAGCTAATAAATTACCATTTACTGTAAAATTACCTGATGTTGTTTTGTCACCTGAAAAACTTTCTGTTCCTGTTTTATGTAAAACATTTGCGTCATTAGCAGCCGTATATCCTAATGCTGTATTTACATCAGTACCTGTTAATGTAACAGCGCCCACACGAGTATTAAAAGAAGAAACACCCGCTCCGGAAGCTGCTATTGATGCATTTACATAATCTCTTGATGCTATTAGAGAAGTTGTATCAGTTAAACGTAATACATCAAAAGCATCAACAGGTGTTTCAGTTACCCTTAATTTTGTTTCAACATTAAATGCATCAAATCCATTACTTAATACCAAGTTAAAATCTCCATAACTTCCAGAACCTACTAAATACCCTGATGCTGAACTGTCGAAATTATAAAAATATAAAGGACCAACTCTCATATTAACCGGTGCATAATGGTCAACAGGACCATAAAAAGTAGAATAATTACTTGCGGTAATTCCTCCCTCTATATTAGCTGTTCCACTTATCTTAAAACTTGCATTTTGTACAGTATCAATTTGATTAGCTATTGTATTATTACTTACAATTCCACTTATTCCATTAATAGCCCTTGCTACAAATTCTGTGTTAGCACCGCTTTTTGTACTATCTCCAAGAGTTGCTGTCGGAAAAGTCGGCTTATATAAAAAATTAGCTACTCCTGTAGATTTGTTTATTGAAAACACTGTATCTTGTATAATACCTGCCCCAGTGTACCGCACAAGTTTCATATTTTTGCCTGCGCCCTCTCCCCAAGTCCAATCAGTAATATTATATGTATTATACACAATACTTCTTTCTCTGTCAGATAATAAAGACGCTATATAAACTCTTGCTGAACTTAAATAACCTTGGTCTAAAGTTCCACCAACATCAGACATCTGTAATGCTCTTGCTGATAGATTATAGGAGAATGTTTTAAACCCATCTACTGTTTGGCTAATAGCACCTTTTGTGTACAATATGCTATCACGTAGTCCGTTTATATTTTTCTGCACCCAATATCGTCTCGCGAAATTTGTCCAGTTACCGTTGCTATAGCTGTAATAGGAGGTGTCGCCGGCTGTTATCTTTTTGTACCAGGTGAAATTCGGACTTATTGCTGTCGGACTTACCGGTGGGATGTCCTGGCTGTGTGCTGCGGTAAAAATTGCCGAACACATCAATAAGACTAGTATTAATCTTTTCATAATAAAGTTAGATTTGAGTATTTTACAATAATTCGTCCGGACGGATATTCGGGCAGATCAAGACTGATCCCTGTTTGCATCGGCAGATCTCCGGATCGATTTATAATTCTTTTTATGCCAATATCCGGCCTGTCCTGTAAGTTGCCGTCTTCGTCCGTCAGTTGTACCAGGAACTCGCCGTTGCCATAATCTGTAAAGAAGTCATCCTGCCAGTTTTCTATAGTTATAGGGTTGTTGCCTCCGGCTTCAAAGTTTATAACTGAGGTTTGTGTGTAATTTATCAGCGGAATACCAGCACCCCACGCGCCTGATGTTTTTGGCCCGAACAGACTGAATGTGTTAACGTTTATATAAAAATCACCATCATTGCCGGTGCTTTGGTTTGATGGGTTGGAGGTGCCGCTTAATATCGATTTGCCATCTTGCCCGGCTGCTCCGGTATCACCTTTGTCACCTTTTGCACCTTGCGGACCTGTTTGCATCGAGAATACCTGAGCCCATGTGCCGTTACCCTTTAAATAGAAGATGCCTGTAAGAGTATCCACATAACTGTCACTATTTTTGCCTGTCTGGCTCCCCGGCAGCCCTGCTCCAAAAAGTAAGGCGCCATCGGCGGCGTTGGCTTCAGGAAGGGTATAAACCACTGCCCACTCACCGGCTATTTTTTGAGCGAATTGCCCTGTACTGGTCTTTAAGAATACATCGCCATTTTTGCCGGTATTATTTTGCGGTAACACCGAACCAAAAGCGATTGAAGCCCCTGAACTTAAATTAGTGCTAAGATATTGCAGTAACAGGCTGATGGTGAATTGGTAGTCAACCCCGTTATTAACCAAAACCGATATGTCATTAGCGCTGATGCCGGATAGTACCGGTAGTTCGTTTATCTTTTTATCTGTCGCCATTAGTTTAAAAATTCAGTGATTAATTGTGGGGTGTAATAATTATCGGCGGGGTAGTTGAAATCAGTTTTATCAATACCCCTTATACGTGGGCCAGATTGCCTGCTGCTTTTGTTTTTGCGGTTATAATGCCATGCCGGGAAATCCTCGTGATGATCTGCCAGAAATTTTTCAGTTTCGTTTGCGTAGGCATTGGCTGCACTACGATGTTGTTGTACCAACTTTACCACATCTTTTGACGATAAGGCATCTGCATTTTCGTAACGTTTTATAACAGGGCCGGTAGCGGTGTAGTGTACGGCATCCGCCTCAATAAAACGTGCAAAAGTGAAGTAAGCAAGTACCGGCTGCAGCCCTTCATATAATACCATATTGCCGTGTTCGTCCAGGTATTCACATCCGTTCAGCAGATCTTTAAAGGATTGCGGAGTTTCATCTTTTAGTGTACCGTCAGTTTCCAGATATTTTACCAGTTCGTAATAAAGTGCGTAACCTAAAAAAGGTTTAATATCCAGTTGCTGAGCTTTTTGTATAAATATGCTTATACGCTCCGGCTTTACGTTTGCTGCAATATCTTCGTATTGCTGTAATATTGCGGGTATAATTAAATTTAGCATGACGTGTCCTCCCAATCCCTTAAAGGGGAAGTTTTGTTAATATTTATTATTGTTGTTAAGTATTAGTTTGATTATCCCCTTCAGAGGCGATCAGGGGGTACACATGGCTTCGGCCTCGGCCTGTTTAAAGCCGTATGCATACATAAGCGTGGCTATTTTACTTTCGGTAGGTACGGATGATTGCAATAACTGATTGATAGCCGCTCCGGCTTTAACGCCTATTACATCGTCTGCTACATTTGCAGGTACCGGTATTATCTTCCAGTTATTTGTTGGGTTGATGTTGCTACAGTAATGGCTAAACAATTCTTCCAGCACTTCAGCAAGCTCCATCCTGTCTGGCGAGGTGTTGTCATTAAACTCCCTTATAGCTTCCTTTTTTTCGCTGCCGTTACTTAAACCTGATGCTTTTTCAGCATTGATCAGTTCTTTCGGTACCGAGAAACCTTTGATAATGCGGGCTTCAACAGATCTTTCCGTACTCTCAAAAAGTTTATCGTTGTTTTGAATGGCATAAGGCTGAAACTCCGGTTTGGCGCTCTCGTCCTCATATTCAATAACGATGATCTTTTGCGCGCTTTTTGCTCCCTGGAAAGTGCCCAGGTCTTTCTCCAGTTGCGATGGCGTGTTAATACCACTACCGATATCGGTGCTGTTGTCGGCTTCCTCGCGGCGAGATTGCATAAATAACATGGTTGATGGCAAAAAGCCTGTGGTAACCTCGCGGTTGTTAAATATTTTGATACCGGCTTCAGTCTCAAAATCCTCCCATACCGAATCTGCCTCTATCAACGGATAATCATCCACCTCCGGGTTAAAATAATACAACTGACCTTTATAGTTTTTCCAGCCTCCGGCCGTTATAACCTGTTCTTTTATGATTTGCTCATCGGGGTTATAGCTATCCAGAAAAGTGATCTTGTTGCGCATGATGTTTTTCCAGGTCTTACGACCCCAATCGCTGTATAAGGCAAACTTACCGGCTGTTTCAGGACTGTCTGTATCACCCATGCGTATATCCTCAAACTTAACGTAGTTTACCGATGATATTTTAAAGTTAGCGTTGTAGTTTACGTGTATCCCGAAACCACTGAAGAGGGCTTTATCGGTAGCTATGGCTTTTAACAATTTAGCCATGGTTAACCCCTTGCTGTTTATTACCTGTTTGCCTAAGGTTTGCTCCTCGAAACCGTTGCCGGCAATAAATTTGGCCCGCTTGTTCCAGCAATCTTTAGCGGTTGGCGATTGCGCTACCAGCTCCAGCATACGCTGCGGATAAGCGTTATCCATATCGTAATTTAATATGCCGAAGGTTTGGTTGGGCCTTACCAGTATGCGCCTTTCAATTTGCGGTAAGTAGGTTTTCATATTATTGTTTAGCTCTGGTTTTTAGATGCGATGAGGCCTGTTTGCTCATCTTTGTTGATTAGTTGCGTACCACTTATCCGTTTACGTTTGTGTTTAGGCTTTACGTCCGGCCCGTTTACGGTAGTTTCAAAAAGGGCAGCTATGTGGGGGTATTTTGCAGATACCATTCGGCTTCTTTATCAGTAACATTACCGTTGTTGTGCACTGCTGCCGAACCGGGCGCAAACTGATGATTGCCCGGCTTTAGTTTGTATTTTTTCATGTGGTGTTATTTAAGTGATGTATTTTTGAGGAGGGTAATGAATGTTATCACTCATCACTCACTACCCATCACTCAAATAAATGCTTATGCTACCAGCGCTTCAATAGCGGTAATGGTACTGGCATAAGTGGCTGTACCGCTTTCGGGTGCTATGGATACTGCACGCGGCGGATACGGTTCCTTTAGCTTATCGGGGTTGGTCAATTTTATTTTGTAACCACCATCAAGTGTTTCATCTGCGGCGTTGCGTTCCGCTTCGGTTACTATAAGTCCGTTTACCGCGCCGAATAATTCAATGGCCGAGTCGCTGTCTTTGTAGTTGTTTACCGCTATTGCGCATACTCTGCCATAGCCCATGGCCATCAGTTGTGTTTTAATATCAACAGAAAGTCCGGCTACATTAAAGTCTATTTCTTCGGTATACCGCGGGCCAACCTGTGTTTTGGCCAGCTTGCTCATACTGTTAAAGCTGTTGTTTGTTCCCTCAAATTTGTAAACCTTAGCACTGGCTACTGCGGTTAAACCGGTGATGATAAGCGGGTTTTCGGTGTCGTAAGTAAGGGTTACGTCATCCTGGTTAAAGATGTAAAGCACATCCTCAATTCCTGAAGTTACAGGTGAGCCCGTACTAAGGCTGAAACCTGCATTAATTTTGTTATAAATCGACATAAAAATTGGTTGATTAAGTTATTAATTGATTGGAAGAGCAGTTAACCGCCGATTAAGCAAGGAGCAATAACCACTCACTTAATCAGCACAATTAACCATTCGCTATGCTGATAAATAAAACAGCTCGTTAGCGAATTTGTAGTTTACGGCGGCTTTCATACGGGCCTTCATGCGTACTACGTTATCATTAGTGTAAGGCTTCATGTAAACGGTTGACAGTTCGGAGGCATCGCCAAGCAGATCAACCCCTAAGAACAGGTTTGATGAACGCGCGCCCAATATGGTATTAGCCTGCCAGTGATTCATCAGTTGCAGTGGTACACCCAGGTAATCCATTTTTTTAGGATCAGTAAAGGCGTTTAGTACGTTTACCGCTTTGTCTGCCTGTGCCTGTGCGTAAGCATAGCCTACGTGTAAAGGTATTTGCAGGTTAAAATCTTCCTGACTGCGGTCGGCGGGGTCAAGCTGTGCGTATATGCCTGTTAAAACGCCCAATACGTTGCTGGCGTTAATAAAGCTTACGGTAGCAGCAGATGCTGTGCCGCTGAAGGTTGCCGGCTTGCGGGTGTTTATTTCGTTATAGTTGCGTACCAGTTTAAGGGTGGTTGAGCCGGTAACCTGCACAAAGTACGATTGCCCTTGTATTGCAATACCCGAACCGCCGTTGGTGGTATCTTTACTGGTACCGGTTACCGCGGTAATAGTTACTACGTCACCATCGCGCAGGGCGGAGGTATCTGCTACGGTTACTACACCTAACGCGCTGATGGCCGATGCAGCCATTGATGTTGCCGGTTTGCCCAGGTCAACCTTGTACACGCCTGATGCTGCCGCTATGGTAGGCAACAAGCCTGCGAAATCGGCTGTGAAAGCGGCTTCTTTGGTAGCGCCTTTGCCCAGCCAGTACAAACGCTCGTTAGCTATTTGTATTTTGGTAAGGTAACGCTGTACCATAAAGTCCGACAGATCAACCACGCCTTCGTAATCCTGAAAAGCACCGGGTTTAAGCTGCTGGCTCTCCCATGATTGCACCAGTTTGTCCCATTGTTCCGCTGCCGTTACGGAACTCAAAAATACGGTCGGTACGGTTATAGCTTTTAAGCATATGCTTTATGGCGGGGGAACTATCACATATGGCCAGCGCATCGCGCAGGGCTCCCGATTTAAGATTGGGGATATCCTGTCCTACAACCGTTATAATAACGGCAGGCTCGTTACAGGCCAGGCAAAACAATACCTGCTCAATAGCGTAGGTTTTACCCGAGCTGGTACCACCCTGGTTTATAACCACGTGTGCATCGGTTTTAAAATTATGGTGAAAAAGGAGCGAGGTTCGCATTTATTTAAGTGCTTTATAATGAGGTATAAATAAACTGTAATAAACTTGTTACTAAAAAAGTTAATTGATTTTAACATATCAAAAGAGATTTTTTTTAAAATCTGATTAAAAAACTATATTTTTAGGTAACAAATTTATAATTAACTTTATTGATGAATTTTACTATAACATTAATTAAGAATTAAACCTATAATGATATGAAAAACAATTACATTTTAATGGTGATGGCCTTTTTAGTCGTCGGCTTTTCATCCTGTAAAAAGGATGATCCCTATGCTACGGGCCCAATTGTGGGCAAATGGTACATAAAACAACAAATTGTTACCCGGCAGCGTAATGGTACACAATATGATAATTACACTTTAACCGCTACTGATCTTAACAACGCCTATTACCAGTTTAATGAGGATAAATCCGGCTTGGTTGTATCAGGTAACAGCAGTGTTAATATTAACTGGAATATTTTGCGCAATCAGCTTACTGTTACATCACGTATCAGTTCAACATCATCGAGTTACACAGCTTACACTATAAAAACGCTAACCTCTTCAGAACTGGTAGTGGAATTACGTATTGATGAGCGCCGTGACGATGGTAACCTATATACAGATTTTTACGAAGAACATTATACACACTAACTATAACACCGGAGCGGCAGTGCACTGCCGCTCCGGTTACATTTCCACTTCACCTTCGCTGGCGGCCAGTGAAGGGCCCAGGTTAATGATCTCTACAGGCAAACTTTTGGGCACTTCTTCCGCAGGTGTGTTATTATCGGCGCGGTCGGTCCACCCCATACTTTTCAGCGCGAATATGGCCCCTGTTGCCGACTGGTAATGCAGTTTTTTTTCGTACTCAGCTTCAATGCGCAGGCGGGCACGTTTTACAACAGTTGCAAATTCACCGTTGCGCTCATAGGTTTCAAATTCCTGCCTGCTGTTAAACCCAAGCCAAAGAGCCAGGTTGCTCAGCAGGGCAGGCTCGGGTTCGCGGTCCCATACCTTTACAGGGGTTGGCGCATCATTACCTGCTTTTAACCCGGCAGGCTGCTCCAGGTGATATTCGCCTTTCAGGTAAGTAAAATATTCGTTTACACGGGCGGTGTATTCTTCCGCGTTGGTTAAAGACTGCATGACGAGTGATTATGATTAAAATGCCGATTGGCATAAAACATATTCAAAAGTACGTAATTAATTTTATAAATGCTAATATTTTTAGATATTTATTTACCAAAAAACAAAATGGAAAATATTTTCTTTTTAAATAGAAAATAATTACATTTGTATATGAGCAATGCAGTAAATAAAAATAACACCAAAAGCGGCACAGGTAAACAAGCCGCTGCCCGCGCTTATGATACCACCCCGCAGGTAAGCACAGTGCATGAGCTGATGGTGCCTTACGGCGGTTATTTTAAATCGCCTATTGCCAAGCTTGGCGCCATAAAGCAGGGGCTGCAACCCGGCTCCTTAACTGATCTGTTACAGGTTACCGGCGTTACCCAGGCTGATATTGCCCGCTGGCTTGATATTACCGAGCCCACCCTGCGCAAGCATATACAAAGTACTAAAGGGTTAAACCCCGGCCTTAGTGAGCACATTATACAGCTTTTTGAGCTTTTTGATAAGGGCCTTGATACTTTTGGCTCCCTTGAGGAGTTTAAAAGCTGGCTGCGCCATTACAACCCCGGTATTGATGCCATTCCTTTTGATATGCTTGATACCATTACGGGCATAGGTATTATAATGAGTGAGCTTATTCGTATTGATTACGGCGTTACCGCCTAAAGCACCGCCCTGTTTTGTACACTTACCGCATAGCGCAAACCAAATACGCTGCCGATCGTAATGCCTCCGGTATTGACGGGCGATGGAACTCGCGGGGGCGTTACGTTATTTATACAGGCGGCTCGCTTGCGCTGTCATGTCTCGAGAAATTAGTGCACACGGCAGGTACCTCCCTGTATGCAGGCGATTTTTCTGTCACCATATTTAACCTGCCTGCCGGACTTGCTGTAAAAGAGATAACGCAGGCCGATCTGCTGAAACATAACAGCCAATGGCAAAAGGTAATTAATTATCCGATAACACAGGCCCTGGGCGATGCCTGGTTGCAGGGCATGCAAACAGCAGTTTTAAAGGTACCATCGGCTATAATTGAGCTGGAACATAACTACCTGTTTAACCCCGCCCACCCCGATTTTGATCGCATAAAAATAGCCGCCATCAATAAATTTACTTTTGATGAACGTTTGCGTACGAAGAACTAATTGAAAGCGAGATATTAAGCGTTTGAGATTTCTCATTACTCTGCCCATTCCTAAGGAGCACTACTAAATAGCGAAGATTGTACAAAGCTTAAGATTTCTCACTACCGTTCGAAATGACATGATTTTTTGTCATCCTAAACTTGTTTCAGGATCTCACACGGCATGTTCATCACCCTGCACATGAGGTGCTGAAATAAATTCAGCATGACATTGGGGGTATTTTGTAAACATAATCCGCCTGTCATATTGCGGTGTTCAATTACCCCTCATTTTTTATTAAAATTTTTACTTTTGCCGCACTATGGCAATAAGCAATGCTACTTTAACCGATGTACCTGCACTGGCCGCGCTGGTGAACTCCGCTTACCGGGGCGAAAATTCCCGTCGCGGGTGGACAACCGAGGCTAACATGATAGACGGCCAGCGCATTGACGAGGCTACCCTTATTGACTACCTTACCGACGATCACACCTATATTTTAAAGTATACCGATACTGATGGTTACTTAACCGGTTGTGTTTACCTGCAAAAACAGGGCGATAAATTGTACCTGGGGATGCTGAGCGTATCGCCATTATTACAGGCAAAAGGTATTGGCAGGCAATTGCTGCAGGCTGGCGAACAACATGCCAAAAAGCTTAACTGTACATCGGTTTTTATGACCGTTATTGATTCCCGGCTGGAACTTATTAGTTGGTATGAGCGGCGCGGCTATCAGAAAACCGGGGAGATCATCCCCCTTATTATCCCTGAAAAATATGGAGTGCTTAAGCAGCCACTTAATATGCTGGTATTGCAAAAAAACGTTGCCGATTAACACTTTTTAACACTTCGGCAAGCAACCTTCCGGTAAAAAAGCACGTCACATAGCTACACACTACGGTTGTACTATGGAGCAGATAAACCCTCAATTAAAAAAATTTATTGTTGATTATTGCGATCGTTACAAAGTAACCCGGGTTGATCCCGACACCATTACACCACATACCAGTATTGATCTGGATCTGGATATATTTGATATCGAGATCGATCTCTTCCTGGCTGAATTTGCGCAGCATTTTAACATTGATGATTCTAAATTCAGCTGGTATAAATACGGCTATCCTACAGGCTCGGCAAGGGTGCGTATGTTAAAGCTGCTGTTCAACTACCAGCGGCCCTGGGTAAAGCGTGTAGCGGTGCGTTGCTATAAACCAAAGTTTCGCGTAAGTCATTTGCAGGATGCTTTAAATACCGGGAAGTTGATATAGCGGAAGGTCTTTTACAAGCGAGATAGCCAGCGTTCAGGATTTCTCACTATCGTTCGAAATGACATAAACTTTGTGTCATCCTGAACTTGTTTCAGGAACCCACGGGGTATGTTTATTTCCTGCACGTGAGGTGCTGAAATAAATTCAGCATGACTGGTTGGATATGTTAATACAGTTCGACTACTGCTCCTGGCCGCAGAGGCTCATTACTTTTGAGGTACCAAAAGTAACAAAAGTACTTTTCAGCAGAAAGGCTTCTTTGCCGCACAGGGCCTTTACACGGCAGGGCATACGGCACCACGGGCTGCAAAATCTTGCTCCACTACGTTCGCGCTGTGGCCATACGCTCCGGCAAGTATTGCTATGCCCTGCCTGCCCGCATAGTCATCATGTGCCGTCTGCCCTCCGTCCGAAGCTGTTCTGCTGAAGGGGAAAAGAAAAAAAGTTAAGTACTACTTACCAGGCCCGAATAAAAGCGCAGGGAAAGTCAGAGCGGGCGGGACAGGGAGTATGGCCCTCGCGGGTGGAAGCATTCGCTCTGACTAGCCTTTTCTTTTGGTTCGTTTTCTTTGTGGCAATGACAAAGAAAATTAACATCCACAGGCGTAATATCAAAACTCTATCCATTCCTAAGGAGCACTACTAAATAGCGAAGATGTACAAAGCTTAAGATTTCTCACTATCGTTCGAAATGACAGATACTACCACCTGTAATTCTGAACTTGTTTTCCCCTCCCTGTCATCCTGAACTTGTTTCAGGATCTCACAAGTAAAGCCCTGCATATGAGGTGCTGAAATAAATTCAGTATGACATAAAGGGTAGGTAACCATTGTGATTTACTGATTTTTACCCGGAATATTGTCGCAAAAAAGAATATAATACGCTGTTTTAAAAAAAAGTAATTAAAAAGTTAAACTATGGTTAACTTTTTTCTATATATTTCGTAATAATTACCAAACCTAAAAATTAAACTGATGACCCGAACCTGCAAAGCTCTTATACTTGGCGCGTGTATTGTGCTGGGCGTAACATTAATCTCTTTTTCAACCCGGCTAAGCTTTTATTATTCATGGCTAAATATTGTGATTTTCACTATAGGCGCATGTTTATTACTAACTTCTTTGATGTATGCAATAATTAAACTTGCACGCCGCCGGTACATCAGGTATTTGTAATTGAACCTGTCTGCTGTTAAACATAAGGCAGTTAAAGTTTATTAACTTTAACAATAATTTAACCATTTGTTAATTTATATAATAGCGTATTAACCTATTTAAATTTTTTTTATAAATATCACAAACCTTTTATAGCAGCTTGCGTATATATTAATAGTTAAAAAATGTTAAAAAAGTGCGGTAGATTTTGTGACGGGGAACATCAGCATAATTTTTTTTATATTTTTACAGCAATTATTCACCTATGCAAGTAAGAAGGTTTACCAATTTCTGTATTACCCTTATGTTGCTCCTGGCAGTTATGGCATCTTCATGCCAAAAAGACCAGGCGGTTAACACCGTCGACGAAAATAAAGCCGTTTTTACTGCTGATAGCGCACTTGCCTTAACCTCGCCCGAAAATTCCTTAGCCGTTAGCGGCACACTTACCCTGCAATTACACGATTCTACCTACACCTTTAACGCTGCAGAAGATTCCGTAGCCTTTGTAACCATGCGCGCCGGTAGCAGCGATTATTTTGGCATTACCGCTATTAACAAGGCACATACCATTAGTTTCGGACTAAGCTCAAAGGGCAACGCCAATGTAGATACCACCCGCAGTGTTGAGGGCAGTCAGTTGCTGTTGCGGCCCGATGAGATGCACATAAAGCAGTACACCCTAACACGTTACACCAAACCCGGTGATGCCGGCACCATTAACCTGAGCCGCTTCAGGCAGGATAGTGTACTGGCCAGCGGTACCTTTTTTACCTTTTTATCAACTGATGACAAGGCAAGCTCACCTTTTTACCGCGTACAGGGTACTTTCAATCTTAAATTAAAATAATCTTTTAAAAATATATTGCCCCGGCTGCAGCTTATACCCTTATATTTGTATAGCCAGTTATTGCCCGTCTGTTTGCGGTGTATAAATAGTTTAAGGAAGAAAAACATCAACTGTAGTTAGTATGTCTGACTTGCCTGCCATATTTTTTCAGCAATATTTTGAGGTTGGCCCGCCTATGGTGATTCTGCAGGCTAAAGCTCCGGAATTTAAAATATTGGCAGCTAACCCGGCTTTTTTAAAAATTACCGGTACTGCAATAACCCATATGGAAGGCAAAAGCCTTTGGGATGCCTTCCCGGCCAATCCGGAGGAAAGCGGCACCAGCAACCGCGATATCATTGAAGATAGCCTGCTGATGACCATAAAAACTAAAACCGCACAGGTTTTAAGAGGCGTGCGGCATGATATCCCCTTAACCGGTACTGATAAGTTTGATAAACGCTACTGGCAGTTTGCAAGTTCGCCGGTGATGGACGGGGCAGGGGAGGTAACCTCGCTTATTTATAACGTAAGCGATATTACCGAGGCCTTTTTTAATGCCAACCGGCAGGAGATAGAGCTTGCCCTTAATGAGCAGAATAACGACCAGTTGCAGCGGCAGTTTATGCGTGCGCCCATAGGCATGGTGTTTATTAACCGCGATGGGTACTCTATAGATTACATTAACCAGGCTATGCGCCGCCTGTGGAACCGTGGCCTTACCGAAAATTTAATTGGACAATCGGTATTTGAGGTAATACCCGAACTGGAGCAGCAGGGTTACCACGCTATTTTTGATGAGGTACTTGCCACCGGTAGGGCCTTTAAGGTACAGGAAACACCTCTGCAATATAAACGAACCGACAGGGTGAAAACCTTTTACCTTGATTTGAGTATTGAGCCCCTGTACGATACCTTTGATCACATTTATGGCGCGGTAGGCTTTGCGGTTGATGTAACTGATAAGGTACTGTCGCGCGGCAGGCTGCAGGCTATAATTGATGAGAAAAAACTGGTAGAGGACGAGCTGCGCCACAACGAGGAACGTTTGGTGCAGATATTGGAAACCATGGCCGAGGGGGTAGGTATTATTGATGCCAATGGTAAGTTAACCTATGCCAACCCTATGGCGCAAAAAATACTGGGCCTGCATGAAAGTGAGATACTCGGCAATAATTTTGGCGAACGCAAATGGAAGAATTTCAGAACCGACGGCTCGCCGCTGCCCGATGAGGAACACCCTATGGCGATAATGATGAAAACCGGCCAGCCCGTTTATGATCATGAGATTGCCGTACAGCCGCCGGATAGGGAACGTTTTTATATCTCTATTAATGCTGCGCCCATCCGCGATAATAAAAACAAAATAGTAGCCGGCATTGCCACCTTTATGGATGTAACCGCCCGCCGTAAAATTGTGGAGCAAAAAGATGAGTTTATAAGCGTGGCCAGCCACGAGCTTAAAACCCCGCTTACCTCGCTTAAATTAAGCATGCAGCTGCTGTCAAAGTTGTTTGATACCAACCCAACATCGCCCCAGGTAGCGGTGTTTATTGCTAAGGCCAATAATAACCTGAGCAGGCTTGTACACCTTACCGAGGATCTGATGAATATATCAAAAATAGATAACGGTAAACTCCCTCTAAAAAAAGCAAGGTTTAACCTGTTTAAACTGGCGCATGATTGCTGCGAATACCTGACCGGTGATGATGCGCATGCTGTTGTAATTGAGGGCGAACCCGGGCTGCAGGTGTATGCTGATGAACAGCGGATTGACCAGGTGATAGTTAACTTTGTGAACAACGCTGTTAAATACGCTCCTGAATCAAAAAAAATAATACTTAAGGTACAGCAGCTTGCTGATTGCGCCATGCTCTCCGTACAGGATTTTGGTATAGGTATCCCTGCAGAAAAAGTGCCTCATCTGTTTGAGCGCTATTACCGTGTTAATGAAACGGGCATCCAGTTTTCAGGATTGGGGCTGGGGCTTTACATATCCGCCGAAATTATTGAACGCCACGGCGGGCAGATAGGTGTAAACAGCGACCCCGGAAATGGCAGTACTTTTTGGTTTACGCTCCCCATAAGCTAAAGTTATTAGTAATTGACACTCTATTGTAAAAAACAGATTACCGAAAGGTTAAATCGTGCCCGGAGCTATAAAAAATGACCTATTTTTAGTACCTTTACACAAAAACAAAGGAGATTAATGAAAGTATTTATTGGAGGCCTTCCGTTAGAAGTAAGTGAGGCCGAACTAAATGCGGTTTTTGGTGATTTTGGGCCGGTTAAGTCGCTCAGGATAGTTAAAGATCGTGAAACAAAAGAGAGCAGGGGTTTTGGATTTGTTGAAATGGTGAACGAGGATGAGGCTAAAGAAGCTATTAGGTGCATGAACGGGCAAAGCTATTACGGCAAAAGAATTACTGTTAACGTAGCCGAAGACAAAGGTTTTAACGGTGGCGGTAACAGAGGTTTTGGTCGTAACTAAAATAACCCCATAAATAATTTTTCTTTTTAAAAGGCCGGGATATGTTCCGGCCTTTTTTTTATGCCTTATAAAATGGGCGAAGGTTTTTTTGAGTGACGATAAATCAGTTTTGGAAAAGAAAAATTTATACTACTATTTAATATCAAAATCAAATGCAGCGTTCCCATGCTGGGTAATAAAAAGTATAACCGTTAAGGCTAACAGGATTAAAACTAACAGAATACAAATTATTATATATTTTCTTTTCATTAAAAAAGATTTTTGTAAAGTTATTGGTTCATCACCTCAATCAAAATAATATTTTATAGTCCGATTGCTTTAATCGCACCTGTCATTTCGAACGATAGTGAGAAATCCTGAACGCTGGTGATCGGTAGTATAGGATATTTCGCTTTTTAATTAGTGCTCCTTAGGGGTGGGTAGAGTTGTATTGATATACCTGTGGATGTCACTTTCTTTTTCCGCAAAAGAAAGTAACCAAAGAAAACTCGCGGCTGTGCAATGGACTGTTAAAGTTAATGCTTAGGCAAAGCCTGTGCTTCCGCCCATTCCAAATGCCGCATTTTGTTGGTTATGTTAAGGTAGTGCTTGATTTTTAGTTTTTTTCCTTTCTCTACCCTTCAGCAGAACAGCTTCGGGTGGAGGTCTGACGGCACATATTGGCCATGCGGGCAGGCAGGGGCATAGCAATACTTGCCGAAGCATAAGGCCACAGCGCGTACGTAGTGGAGCAAGATTTTGCAGCCCGTGGTGCCGTAGGCCCTGCCGTGTAAAGGCCCTGTGCGGCAAAGAAGCCTATCTGCTGAAAAGTACTTTTGTTACTTTTGGTACCTCAAAAGTAATGGGCGTCTGCGGCCAGGAGCAGTATAGAACTGTAATAACACACCCCTGACCCCTCTCAAGAGGGGAATTACGAGTGCGAGTCATGCTGAATTTATTTCAGCATCCCACGTACAAGGCGGTAAACATACCCCGTGAGATCCTGAAACAAGTTCAAGATGACAGGAGGTATGTCATTTCGAACGGTAGTGAGAAATCCTGAACGCTATTACTCGCTCGTACAAGATATTTCGCTGTCGCTCAATATGACAAATGGATATATTTTTAATTAAAGCGTCATGCTGATGTATTTCAGCATCTCATGCGCAAGTCGATATCTCGTGGGATCCTGAAACAAGTTCAGGATGACAGGCGTTTTTGTCATTTCAAGCGGTAGTGAGAAATCCTGACCGCTGTTACTGCGCGTATAAAATATTACAAATTCAGGTAATTCATAAAAGAATCGAACCGGTCCTTAGCGTTGTTGTTATGGTCGGTGAAGTTGAAGGTAGCCTTAATATCGTACTCGTACCGTAAAAAGGTAGCTACAATATTACTGATATCCTGCTTGTTCACTTTTAGGGTAACTTCCATACGGGTGCTGTCCGGAAAGGTGCGCACGTAGGAACTGAGCACCTGTGCATTGTCAGACTCTACCACCTGTGCCATATGGGCAAGCGAATTGTTTTTATTGCTGATCTCGAGCACAATGATGCCCCCCGGTGCGGATACAGAGGTAAGTTTGGCGAAGTACTCGTTCATGGTGTTGATAGAGATAAGACCCTGGTAGTCGTGCTGGGCGTTAAGTACGGGTACTGCGCTAAGCTGCTGTTCATAAAACAAGCGTATCACATCGTAAATGTGCTGATCTTCCAGTACGTAAGGGTTAACTAATGATAGCGCCAGCGAACCTATGGGCGCGTTATAATCGGTTTCCTCTATCAGGTCGTCTTCGCTTACCAAACCTAAAAACTGCAATTCGTTAACAATGGGCAAATGGAGCAGCCTGAACTCGGCCATGCGCTCCATTACCTTCTGCACACTGTCAGACGTATGAACCGGTGGTACCGCGTTAGCTATCAACTCAAATGCCAGCATATCTATTTCTCCAATTTATCTAAAAACTGTTTTAAATACTTATTAAATTCTTCAGGTTGCTCCATCATGGGGGCGTGGCCGCATTTATCAATCCAGTGTAACTCCGAGTTAGGCATCAGCTCTTTAAACTCTACGGCAACCTCGGGCGGGGTAATTTTATCGTTACGGCCCCAAATTAAGGATACCGGCATGGTTATTTTGCGCAGTTCATCCTTCATGTTGTGCCTTATGGCCGATTTTGCCATAGCCAGTATACGTATTACCTTGGCACGATCATTAATGGTGGCAAAAACATCATCAACCAGTTCTTTTGTGGCCGTTGCCGGATCGTAAAACGTGTACTCCACTTTTTCTTTTACAAAATCATAACTCTCGCGCCGGGGGAACGATCCGCCGAAAGCATTCTCATACAAGCCCGAGCTCCCTGTTAATACCAGTGCTTTTACATAGCCCGGATGCGCCAGTACATATATTAGCCCTACATGCCCGCCAAGCGAATTGCCCAGCATGATTACATTACTTAATTTTTTATGCTTAATAAACTTATGTACATATTTGGACAGGCTGCGTACCCCGGTGGTTAATAAGGGCAGATCGTAAATGGGCAGTATGGGGATAATTACCCGGTAATTAGGGCTAAACTCCTCTATCACCTTCTCCCAGTTACTTAATGCGCCCATTAACCCGTGCAAAAGCAGCAATGTTGGGCCCTGTCCCTCATCTATGTAAGTAAAACCGTCGTCTTCTTTAAGCGCAAAATCCATATATAGTAGTGGTATGTGTGGTTTTTTGTAAATATAGCAGACCAATTTAAATGTTAGTCTGAAAAGTTGTAATTTTTAACGTTTTAAATGTATTAAAGCCAATAAAACTAACAATAATAAAAATTAAGAATTAACCCAAAAGCTGTTTCACCACTTCCGATACCGTTTTACCATCGGCCCTGCCAGCCAGTTCTTTATTGGCTACGCCCATTACACGGCCCATCTCTTTTACCGATGTTACCCCCAGGCGCTCAATAAGTTCCTGAATGTAGCCCTCTATTTCAAATTTGGTCATTTGCTGCGGCAGGTAAGGCTCTATTACATACATTTCGGCCATCTCTACCTCATAAAGGTCTTCGCGGTTTTGAGTTTTGTAGATCTCTGCCGACTCCTTACGTTGTTTAATGAGTTTTTGCAGCACTTTAATTTCGGCTTCGCTGGTGAGTTCCTCGCTTGCGCCCTTTTCGGTTTTAGCCAGTAACAAAGCCGATTTTATGGCCCTTAAGGCACGCAGCCTGTCGGGTTGTTTGCTGAGCATGGCTTGTTTAATATCCTGGTCTATTTGGGTAATTAACGACATTTTGTAGGTTGATTAATATATTGTTTGTGATGTTGTTGTATTCGGAATGTTTCATCTGCACATCTGCATATCCACTCATCCGCACTATTTTTTAAAAATGTTAGTTGCCGTAGCCTGCGCGGTAGGCATAACCGTAAGCTCGTTGATATTAACATGCGCCGGGCGCGATGCCGCAAACCAAACCGTTTCGGCAATGTCCTGCGCTACTAAAGGCTCAAACCCGTCGTACACCTTTTTGGCGCGTTCCTTATCGCCCTTAAAGCGCACTTCCGAAAACTCCGTTTCTACCGCTCCCGGATGCACCGCCGTAACACGTATGCCATGCTTAAGCATATCTATCCGCATAGCTTTGGTAAGCGCGTCAACCGCGTGTTTAGTAGCGCAATATACGTTTCCGTTGGGATAAACCTCTTTACCGGCAATTGAGCCAATATTAATAATATGGCCGGTGCCGTTATCAATCATCCAGTTGCTTACCACACGGGTTACATACAGCAGCCCCTTTACGTTGGTATCAATCATGGTGTCCCAATCCTCGTAGCTGCCGCTTTGTACCGGATCAAGCCCCTGGCTAAGCCCGGCATTGTTCACCAGCACGTCAATTTGTTTCCAGTCGGCGGGCAGGGTGTCAAGATTGCTCACTACCTGCTCACGGCTGCGCACATCAAATGATGATACCGCCACTTTAACATTATACTCCTCGTTCAACTTATCAGCAAGGCGTTCCAGCCTGTCCATACGCCGCCCCGTTAGTATTAAATTATAACCCTCGCGGGCAAAAGTATGAGCACATGCTTCGCCAATGCCGGCGGTTGCTCCCGTTATTAATGCAATTTTAGCCATAGTAGTATTAACCAATGGCAACGAAATTATGTTTTTCTATCGACTTTATTTGTCTTCCGGAGGTAAGGATATTTGGTAAACACCCCAAAAGTCATGCTGAATTTATTTCAGCATCCCATATGCAGGGCTATACTTGTGAGATCCTGAAACAAGTTCAGGATGACTGGTAGTAGTATCTGTCATTTCGAACGATAGTGAGAGATCTTAAGCTTTGTACAATATTCGCTATTTATTAGTAGTGCTCCTTAGGAATGGGCAAAGTTTTGTTGTTAAGCCTGTGGATGTTACTTTCTTTTTCCGCAAAAGAAAGTAACCAAAGAAAACTCGCGGCTGTGCAATGGGCTGTTAAAGTTAATGCTTAGGCAAAGCCTGTGCTTCCGCCCATTCCAAATGCCGCATTTATCGGTTATGTTAAGGTAGTGCTTGGTTTTTAGTTTTTTTCTTTTTTTGTCTCTCCCCTTCAGCAGAACAGCTTCGGATGGAGGACAGACGGCACATATTGGCCATGCGGGCAGGCAGGGCATAGCAATACTTGCCGGAGCGTATGGCCACAGCGCGAACGTAGTGGAGCAAGATTTTGCAGCCCGTGGTGCCGTATGTCATGCCGGGTAAAAGCCCTGTGCGGCAAAGAAGCCTATCTGCTGAAAAGTACTTTTGTTACTTTTGGTACCTCAAAAGTAATGGGCCTCTGCGGCCAGGAGCAGTAGTCGAACTGTATTAACACACCCCTGACCCCTCTCAAGAGGGGAATTACACGTGCGAGTCATGCTGAATTTATTTCAGCACCTCATGGGCAGGGCAGTATGCTGTGAGGAAAGGTTAATGATTATGCTTTTTATGGATATCCTTTACCAAACACAGCTTCTTGATCTCATCAAGCCGGATGGTAAAGGGGGCGTATTTAAGGCGGTTGCCTACCATTTCGGTAGTGTTGTCTGAATGGGCGATCACTTCCTCGGGGTTATCGCCCAAAAGCAGGCGTTTGTACATGCGGTAGTCGCCCCATTCAATATAATACACCTCGCCGGGCAGTATCTTTTTGTCGTGGATAATTTTTAACGCTACCCAGCAGCCGTTCTCCAGGTAGGGGTACATGCTGTGGCCCCAAACGGGCAGGGCGAAATCGCACTCCTCAATACCGGGGAAATTCATCCTGCCAACCGATACGGAATCATTAATATCGTTATACACCTCAACGCCGGTGGCGGTGGCGGTTATCTCATACATCGGGATGCCCTCTTCTTTACGGGTAAATACAGGTTTATCTGCAAACTTATCCGAAAATTTTCGTCCGCCCAAATATTCTCTGTATTTTTCTTTAAATATCTTTAATTTTTCAGGATCGATGTTTTGCCTGCTTTTAATGATCTCCGTAATACTACTGGCCGAATTAAAGCCCAGGGCCTCGGCCAATACCGAGTTATTGGCAAAGGCAATGCCGCGTAACTGATTATACAGGATGATAAACTCCAAGGTTTCGGGCCTTACGGTTTTTATTTTATTGGGTTTTTGGGCATCTTCCATTGTGGATAACTTTTTATTTTATTTCTGTATTTTAATAAAGAAATATCTGTATATTTGTATCATTGATTGGTGCTAAATTAATATAATTTATTCAATATCCAAATAAAATGCATACAGAACTTAAAGAAATAGCTTTAACCCCCATCCGCTACGGCTAATACGGACACCCGTCCGCTTTGTAATTCATCAAAAACAAAACTAACCTTTTATTATACAGCACAATGTACATAGCCTACAGCGCCTTGCGCACGCCCAAAAACGGCAAAGCCAAACCCATAAACAAACAACAGCAGGAGCGTTACCTTGCCTACCGGGCCACCTGCCAAAAGTACCGTACAGAAATTGACGCCATACAGCAATATATACCCGGCTGGATGCCGGAGTTTAAAACAAGTGAGGGGTAGCGCTAACTGCCCTGCCATCCTGAACTTCTTGCCATGCACATGGGATATGTTCATCACCATGCACATGGGATGCTGAAATAAATTCAGCATGACGTTAGGGAAATAACAGTGTTCAGGATTTCTCACTACCGTTCGAAATGACATAGACTGTTTGCCATCCTGAACTTGTTTCAGGATCTCACAAGGTGTTGCCATGAGCATGGGATGCCGAAATAAATTCAGCATGACAATAGGGAAATAACAGCGTTCAGGATTTCTCACTACCGTTCGAAATGACATAAACTGTCTTGTCATCCTGAACTTGTTTCAGGATCTCACGAGGTATGTTTATCACTTTGCACATGGGATGCTGAAATAAATTCAGCATGACGTTAGGGAAATAACAGCGTTCAGGATTTCTCCCTACCGTTCAAAATAACAGAAGATAATTCAAATTCACCATTACAACAAACTCACTATTCACTATTCACAAACTCACCATGAAACTATCACAAAAACTAAAAGACCAGCTTTGGTGGCTCATTATCTCGGTTGATTATGATTACAGCCGCATCAGCATTGCCGACCACGACCTTACCGACGATATGCTTACCCTTTGGCTGGAGGATAAGCACGACTTTAAAAACTCGCTCGATGAATGCCTGCAACTGGATGTGCCACACAAGTACCTCGCTAAGATCATCCGTGCCGAAAACCTGAACAGCTACGAGGGTACAAAGCTGCATCCTACCAAAAAATACGTGTATAAGGCCCGTGTACAAATAAACGAGGCCCTAACCTGGTACCGCGATGATGCCGCCGCCATTGAGCAGCAATGGGCACGCGAGGCAGTATTGCGCTCCATACTTACCCGTTTAATTGAAACAGAAACCGTTGGCGCTGCCGACCTGACCACCGCCCCCACCGAGCAATGGGCAGCCGATATCGACATCATCAGTAACGAAATTGAAGCCTGGAACGAGCAATGAGAGGGGGAAGACGGGAAGTCCGAAAGTCCGAAAGACGGGAAGTCGAAAGATATGATGTTATACTATTGACTGTATGCCAAATAGCATGTATAGCATAGGTAGATTTAATGTCTTATAGTACTCTCCGGCACCATAATCCGGCACTAATCCTCCGGCACATAACACTCACTCCGGCTATTATCTGACACTAAACACCGGCACCAATCTCCCGCACTAAACACTCACTCCGGCACTAAAATCCGGCACTAAAACCCAACCACATGAACAGTTATTTACTCACCGCACAATTACGCAGGGCGCGCAGGCGTTACCGGCTGTCGGCAGTCGCGCAGGCATTATACTACGAACTGGTAGCTATAGCCAACGACGACGCATGGCCGGATACGTTCAACTGCTCGAACGCGGAGTTGTTTAACGCCATTGGAGTTACCGAAAATACGCTGATACATGCCCGGTTGGAGCTGATACAATGCGGCCTCATCGGTTACAAAAGCAATAAAAGCAAACGCACCTTTAGCGAGTACCGGCTGTTGTTAAGCACCGCATCACCCTCAAAATTTGATGCCAAAGCTGATGCTTATCCTGCTGCTGATGTTGCTGCTGATACTGCTGACTATAATAAACTAAAACCTAAACCTAAACTAAAAAAAGAAGTAGTAGCAGTAGTGGTAAATACAGTTATTAGTTATGCTGATGCTTTACGGTTTTTTACAGCTACCCGTAACCACCATTTGCTTCGCGATAAATTTGGTTTGGATGATGACGGACTGGCCGCGTTTTTTAAAACATTTTACGACAGCAAGGTAGATTTTGGCGAGCTTGACGGTAAAACCCTTACCGATATAGGCAAAAACTTCTACTACTGGCTGCCTAAACATCTGGCGGCGCAGCCATCGGCACCAAACAAAAAAGGTTGCGTTAAAAAACAAAATAATTATCAACCCAAAACCGCACAACAACCCCTGCGTGGCGTGGCTGCGGCCATGCAGTTTGCCGAGGTGCAAATGCGCGAATAAGTAACCCCCGTTTTTTATGGATACCGATAATGTAAACACCAACCTGCCGGCTGCTGCTAACAATCCGGCGACACTTATTGCCCGTGAGCCGGGTATTGGCTGGGGCGATGTGCCCAAACGCCTTGTTTTTGAGGTAATAGTAATGAGCCTTGCCAAAGCCTTTGCCGACCTCAACATGCGCGACATCACCAAACACGACCGCGAATACATGGTTAACGAACTTACGGACAACATCATCCGCCGTTACCCCGGCATCCGCCTCAGCGAAATCCCCGATGCTATTGCCCTGGGCATAAGGGGTGAGTTCGGGGAGTATTACGGCCTCAGCGTGGTGAGTATTGAGCGGTTTATAAAGATGTACCTGCTGTCGGAGAGACGGTTACGCGCCGTAAAGGAACTGCCTGCGCCAACACCGCCGCCTGCTGCCAAGCCCGATGTGCGCACGCGTTTTATCACCGCTCGCGGTAACGCCCTCACCGCGCTGGAGCGTAAACGCGCAGGCCGAGATATTGGAGTGATGGCCACCACTGTGTACAATTTTTTGAACCAACTGCAGCTCATCAGCTTTACTGCCGATGAAAAGTACGACATGCTTACCGAGGCTACTCAACAGCTCATCAGCGAGTTACAGCTAAAACTAATGACTTCGCCGCCATACGAGCGCATTGCCCACAAACGCGACATAGCCGCCTACCGCGATGCCCTCAACGGCACCCCGCTGGATGGCCGGCTGCACCTGCTGGTGGTAAACGCCTCTAAAAAACTCGCCCTTGATGCCTGCCTCGCCGATATTTTAATGGATGAAGTTGATTTAGAGGAACTGATAAATAACAGGGAAGGGTTGTTTGAATAAAAATGCCCATCCTGCCATCCTGAACTTGTTTCCCACGCCCTGTCATTGTGAACTTGTTTTCCCCTCCCTGTCATCCTGAACTTGTTTCAGGATCTCACAGGGTATGTTTACCGCCTTGCACGTGAGGTGCTGAAATAAATTCAGCATGACTCGCACGTGTAATTCCCCTCTTGAGAGGGGTTAGGGGTGTGTTATTACAGTTCGACTACTGTTCCTGGCCGCAGAGGCCCATTACTTTTGAGGTACCAAAAGTAACAAAAGTACTTTTCAGCAGAAAGGCTTCTTTGCCGCACAGGGCCTTTACCCGGCAGGGCATACGGCACCACGGGCTGCAAAATCTTGCTCCACTTCGTTCGCGCTGTGGCCATGCTTCAGCAAGTATTGCTATGCCCTGCCTGCCCGCATGGCCAATATGTGCCGTCTGCCCTCCGTCCGAAGCTGTTCTGCTGAAGGGGAAGGAAAGAAAAAAAGGAAAAAAGTAAGTTAAGTACTATCTCAACATAACCGACAAAATGCGGCATTTGGAATGGGCGGAAGCACAGGCTTTGCCTAAGCATTAACTTTAACAGCCCATTGCACAGCCGCGAGTTTTCTTTGGTTACTTTCTTTTGCGGAAAAAGAAAGTAACATCCACAGGCTTCACAATAAACTCTGCCCATTCCTAAGGACTACTAATAAATAGCGAATATTGTACAAAGCTTAAGATTTCTCCCTACCGTTCGAAATGACAAAAACGCCCGTCATCCTGAACTTGTTTCAGGATCTCACGGGATATGTTTATCACCTTGCATATGAGGTGCTGACATAAATACCAGCATGACGTTAGCGTGGGTAAGCTTTTACTCAAACCGTAAGCTGAACATCAGTGTGCGCAGATACAACTTGCTGATGGGGGATGAATAGGGTTGATTTTCGGGCACAAGCATATTGCCGAAGGAGTTGCTCAGGGTAACCTCGGGCGATAGCTTAAAGTATTCAAAGTAAATATCGAACCCGAAACCAACCTCGTACGAGGCATAACTGCGCACGTTTTTTACCGTACGCTCGGTAAGGGCCAGGTTTTCCTCTTCTTTTTTTCGACCTATAGCGGCAGATAGCTTTACCCCGCCCAGCAGGTATGCCCGCAGGTTGCCCAACCTGTCGGATTTTAGCTTCATGGTAAACGGTACATCAACCGTAGTGGTTTGTACCTGCTTTTCGGTAGGTTCGTCGGTATTTTGATAGGTATAAGTAAGGGAGCGGTCGGCAAATACCAGCGCGGGCGTGGTGCGTACCTCCAGGTGGTCGGTAATGCGGTAGCGGGTTATAAAGCCCACGGCAAAACCGGGTAATGTTTTAGAGCTGATAGTGTTAAGCGAATCGGTTACGTAAACGTTATCCTCGGTATCAAAAAACGGATCGCGCCAATCGGGTTTCTTTACAATTTTAAAGGTACTGCCCACGTAGGAGAAGCTGAACCCAAAGCTGAGATCTTCCTGATCGGCCCCGCCACCCCATGCCGGTACTAACTGCTGTGCCCATGCAAAATTGCCGCAAGCCATTAATAGCATGATGATGATGTACCGGGTTTTTATCATTTAACGCCTGTATAGATGGAACAAATACCAAACGCCAGCGGACGGTTTTTGGTATGCTTAAAGCCTGCCTTATCCATAAGGGCCACAAAGTTTTTGCCATCCGGAAAGGCCTCTACCGATTCGGGCAGGTAGCTGTACGCCCTGGCATCTTTTGAAAAAAGCTTGCCAATACCGGGCGTAATGTAGTTAAAGTAGAATTTATATAACTGCTTTACCGGGAACACCTTAGGTTTCGAAAACTCCAGCACTACGGCCTTGCCACCCGGTTTAAGCACACGATGGATATCGGCCAGGCCGCTTTCCAGGTTCTCAAAATTGCGCACCCCATAGGCAACGGTAACGGCATCAAACTCATCCGCCCCGAAAGGCAGTTTCTCCGAGTCGCCAAGTTTTACCTCGAATTTATCGCTCAGGTTACGTTTGGTGATTTTTTGCTCCGCGATGTTCAACATCCCCTGCGAAATATCAACCCCGATTATTTTTTTTGGTTTCAGGATAGATAATGCCTCGAAAGCGAAGTCGCCGGTGCCGGTGGCCACATCCAGTATTAGCTGCGGTTTATCCTTTTTTAACTCGTTAATGGCTTTTTTACGCCAGATGATATCGATACCTAACGACATGAAGTGGTTCAGGAAATCGTACGTTTTAGAGATATTGTTGAACATATCGGCCACCTGCTCTTTTTTGGTGCCCTGCTGATGCTCATAAGGTGTTACTACTTTGCTCATGGATGGTGTTATGCCGCAAAGATAATGATTTTAACCGCACCCTAATCCCCCGGGATGGATAGAGCAACATAAACAACCCGTTATCCTGAACTTGTTTCAGGATCTCACAGGGTATGTTTATCACTATGCACATGAGTTGCTGAAATAAATTCAGCATGACCGTAAGCAGGGTAAAAAAAACATTTGTCATATTGAGCGACAGCGAAATATCTTATACAAGCGAGATAGCCAGCGTTTAAGATTTCTCACTACCGTTCGAAATGACATACCTTCTGTCATCCTGAACTTGTTTCAGGATCCCACGGGGTGATCTTGCACATGAGGTGCTGAAATAAATTCAGCATGACTGGTTGGATATGTTATTACAGTTCGACTACTGCTCCTGGCCGCAGAGGCCAATTACTTTTGAGGTACCAAAAGTAACAAAAGATCAATTCAGCAGAGAGGCTTCTTTGCCGCACGGGGCCTTTACCCGGCAGGGCATATGGCACCACGGGCTGCAAAATCTTGCTCCACTACGTTCGCGCTGTGGCCATATGCTTCAGCAAGTATTGCTATGCCCTGCCTGCCCGCGTGGCCATCATGTGCCGTCTGTCCTCCGTCCGAAGCTGTTCTGCTGAAGGGAAAAGGAAAAAAGAAAAAATCAAGCACAAGTACTACTTACCATAAACTGACAAAAAGCGCAGGGAAAGTCAGAGCGGGCGGGACAGGGAGTATGGCCCTCGCGGGTGGAAGCATTCGCTCTGACTAGCCTTTTCTTTTGGTTCGTTTTCTTTGTGGCAATGACAAAGAAAATGAACATCCACAGGCTCCACAATAAAACTCTGCCCATTCCTAAAGAGCACTAATTACAAGTGAGATAGCCATCGTTCAGGATTTCTCACTACCGTTAGAAATGACAAAACCGCCCTGTCATCCTAAACTTGTTTCAGGATCTCACACGGCATGTTCATCACCCTGCACATGAGGTGCTGAAATAAATTCAGTATGACCTTGGGGCGGACAGCGTTCAGGATTTCTCACTATCGTTCGAAATGACAAAACCGCCCTGTCATCCTGAACTTGTTTCAGGAACCCACGGGGTATGTTTATCACTATGCACATGAGGTGCTGAAATAAATTCAGCATGACCTTGGGGCGGACAGCGTTCAGGATTTCTCACTATCGTTCGAAATGACAGGCACAACCCGTCATCCTGAAATAAATTAAGCATGACTCGCACGCGTAATTCCCCTCTTGAGAGGGGCCAGGGGTGTGTTAATAGATTGATTGCTGGCTTTTTGCCTGCGCTGCATAATGGGCTACACCCGTATGTATATCTTGTTCTTATCCAATATTTTACCTACGCTCCAGCAGAGCAGCATAAAGCTGATGGCAAACAACAGCGAGCCTATCGGTCCCGGTACTATGGCCTGGTAAAAAACATCATTTATCCAACGGTAAAAGCTTTTGCCCCCTACGGTTACCATATAAAAAACAATTACCAGCAACTCCGACAGGATATAAATAGCCAGCGGATTTTTACCAACTGTGGTAAAAAACGACGTCCAGTTGGCGCCGTTCCATTTTTGTATCTCTACTACATACACCAGCGCGGCAATCAGTACCAGATCAATACCAACGGTGAGCATCACAAAAGAGCTTGTCCATAATTTTTTACCTATCGGGAAGGCCATGTTCCAGCAAAGCGCCACAAATATGAATACCGATCCCATCAACAGCAGTTTCGCTATCGATTCGTAGTTCTTCCCTTTTTCCTGTATGTATTTACCGGCAAAATAGCCGCATATTACGTTCACAATAGCAGGCAGGGTACTTAATATACCCTCGGGGTCAAAAGCCACACCCTCGCCGTGGTACAGGTGCGCATCGCCTAAAGCAAATTTATCCAGAAAAGTGCCAGCGTTGGTGAGCATGCCGTAAGGCGCATCGTGGTCGCCAAACAGGAGCAGCAGGGCCCAGTAACTAAATAACAATAATATGCTGATGATGATAATGGTTCGTTTAGATGAGATGAAGTAAATAATAAGTGAAGCAAACAGATAACACAGCCCTATGCGCTGTAAAACTCCCATTATACGGGTTTTTGCTATGGGCGATATACCCCAGCCCGCGCTGGTATGCACCACAAACGGGAACCAGTACATGAGGTAGCCCAATAAAAATATGATAGCGGCACGTTTAAATATGCGCCACACTACGGTGCCGGCAGCCAGTCCGTCGAATTTTTTCATCGAGAAACTCATGGCGTTACCTACGGCAAACAAAAAGGAGGGGAAAACAAGATCGGTAGGTGTAAACCCGAACCAGGCGGCATGTTCCAGCGGTGCAAATGCTGTGGCTCCGCTGCCCGGGGTGTTAACAATGATCATAAAGCAAATGGTCATCCCGCGAAATACATCAAGCGAAATGAATCTTTCCGATTTTGGGCTCATGCAATAATTGGCTTAATAAATTGATCAGGGGTAATAGTGTACAATATAGGGATTAAATAATTTAAATATCAAAGCCGGGCACAGTTTTTTTATAAACATCTTTTAGTTTTTAAAAAACTTTATAAAGTATTGCTAAAATGATTATTTAAAAATCTGACCTTACGAATACTTCATCTAACGGGTAATTATCCTATTTTTGAAACTGATGCTTACCATAACCAACCATACGCTTGAAAAACTTGAACTGCTTTTAAAAACAGCCGGGTACAAGGTGCGGTACGAGAAAGGTAATTTTAAAACCAACGCCTGCCTGCTGCAAAACAGCCGCGTGGTGGTGATCAACAAATTTGCCAACCTGGAGAGCCGTATTGCCGCCGTTGCCGGGCTGGCCCGTGAGCTGGATATTGATTATAAACTGCTTGATGAAAAACAGGCTGCATTTTTACACCAGATAAAACAAACCAAACTGCAGCTGTGACCATTACTTTTTTAGGAACCGGAACCTCGCAGGGCGTACCTGTAATTGCCTGCGAATGTGAAGTTTGCACCTCAACAGATGTGCATGACAAGCGCCTGCGCACCTCTGTTTTGATACAGAACGAAGATAAAACGGTAGTAATTGATTCGGGCCCCGATTTTAGGTACCAGATGCTGCGCGCCGGGGTGAAACACCTGGATGCCATTGTTTTTACGCATGAGCATAAAGACCACGTAGCCGGGATGGATGATATAAGGGCCTTTAATTTTAAACAGCAGGGGCCGGTTGATATTTATGCCGATACCCGTGTACAAAAGGCGCTGGTGCGCGAGTTCCCCTATATTTTTG
Source organism: Mucilaginibacter segetis (assembly GCF_016522075.1). GTDB lineage: Bacteria > Bacteroidota > Bacteroidia > Sphingobacteriales > Sphingobacteriaceae > Mucilaginibacter > Mucilaginibacter segetis. The sequence continues at coordinate 1,024,882 of NZ_JAEHFW010000001.1, forward strand.
ATGATAAGGGTTACCCCGGCATACCGCAGATCAACCTGCATACCATTGCGCTGGAGCCTTTTGATATCGGGAGCCTGCGGTTTATCCCTATTGAGGTATTGCATTATAAGCTGCCGGTATTGGGTTTCCGCATTGGCGACTTTACTTATATTACGGATGCCAAAACGGTAACAGAAAAGGAAAAGCAAAAGATACGCGGATCGAAGATAGTGGTACTTAACGGCCTGCAGAAACAGAGCCACATTTCGCACTTTACTTTGGATGAGGCCATAGCCTTTGCGCAGGATATTGGCGCGCAAAAAACATACCTCACCCACATTAGTCACCGCCTGGGCAAACACGCTGATATATCGCCCGAACTGCCCGCCGGAATTGAACTGGCTTACGACGGGCTTACCCTCGATATATAAGATAGAGTTAAAAGATTTTCTTAATAACAAATAAATACGCTTTATTTGCATTATCTTAATAAGAATTTATCTTATTATTTTAATACTACATCTCTTAAAATGAAAACCATAGTTTATATAAGCACCGCGGTTACTTTACTTACCGATGATGTACTGCTGCACATTTTAACCGCCGCGCGCGATAATAACGCCAAACACCAGGTAACAGGCGTATTGCTTTATGCTGATGGTACATTTATACAGGCTTTAGAGGGCGAACCTGCCGATGTGGATGCCATATATGAGCTAATTGAGCAGGATAAAAAACACAGGAACATTATTAAGCTGATAGATGAGCCCCTCGCCGAAAGAAACTTTACCGACTGGAGGATGGGCTTTAGCTATATTAACAACAACGAAGCCGGAGAAATTATAGGTTACCTTAAACCCGATGATGCCCTGCCTTTAAGATCGGATGCTTATAACCCGGCGGTAAGCATCATCAAAACCTTTATCGAGAATAATAATATCCTGATAAGCGCGTAGGGGGTTAATAGAGCTCCACGTAGCTCACCCTGTCAATAGCGCCGCTAAAGGCATGCAGATGTCCCTTTTGGCGTATATCCACAATGCCCCGTATGGTCATGCTGCGGTTATTAAGTTTTACATAGTTGCCGTTATCGTACTCGAACAACCCTGTGCGTTTGCCTGCAAGCTGCAGGGGGCAGTCCTGCGAAAAGTTTACCCAAAGCGCGTGGCTGTTATTGTGCGAGGTAAACAAACTATCGTTAACCAAAGCCGAAAGGTGTTTGCCCTCGGTGTATTTACCGCTTACTTCCACATACTGCTTATCGTAAAACTTCAGGCTGTCAAGTAAATTGCTGAAACCCACTTTTTTGTAGGCAATGTTATCGTTACAATCACTGATGTACAATTTTTTACTGTTTTTACAGCCGTACAGCATTGCCGCAGCCATAAAAAAACCAAAAATTATACGTTTGCTGTTCATTACTTCAATCCCCGGGCATAAGGCCATTAAAACCAATCGGCCTCCGCGATTTAAATGTAGCAATTTACCCGCAGGCGCAACGTAACAATAGTATCATATAATACTCCGGTTGGTGTATCGCCATCGTAACAATTTACAATACCCTATTATTGGCGTAACCTTATTTGTATATTTTTGGAGCGATGAAACATCCCCTTAAAAAAATACTTAGCCTAAGCGTAATTGTTTTGCTGTGCTTAAATGCCTACAGCCAGCAATTGGTTGATACCACCCAGCAGGTGATAGCCGGGCGCAGCAACAGCGCCGCGCAACAGCAAAAGCCTTATGTCATCCTTATTTCGGCCGATGGTTTCCGGTACGATTACGCCAAAAAATACCATGCCGAAAATCTGCTGCGCCTCAGCAACGGTGGTGTAAGCGCGGCATCCATGGTGCCATCGTACCCGTCGGTTACGTTCCCCAACCATTATGCTATGGTTACGGGGCTTTATCCCTCGCACTCGGGTTTGGTGAACAATGGTTTTTACGACCGCGACCGTAAGGAGTTTTATAACATGGGTAACAAGGCCAAAGTTGCCGATGGCACCTGGTATGGCGGCACACCGCTATGGGTACTGGCCGAGCAGCAGCACATGGTATCGGCCAGTTTTTACTGGGTAGCATCAGAGGCTGCCATAAAAAACACCCGCCCAAGCTATTATTATATTTATAACGATAAGATAGACATCCATAACCGCATTGCGGCCGTGGTTAACTGGCTTAAACTACCGCCGGAGAAACGCCCGCATTTGATCACCTTTTACTTTCCGCAGGTTGACCATGCAGGGCATTTATACGGCCCGGACGCCCCCGAAACCGCGCATGAGGTGCATTATGTAGATTCGGCAGTGAATGAACTGTACAAAGCGGTTAAAACTACCGGGCTTGATGTGAACTTTGTTTTTGTGGCCGACCACGGCATGACCAAGGTTGATAAAGACCACCCCATAGGCATCCCCGCCGCTATTGATACCTCTAAATTCATTATCTCGGGCGATGGTATTTTAGTGGAACTGTACGCCAAAAACAAAAAATACATACAAAGTACTTACCGGGAACTGAAAAAGGAAGCAAAGGGTTATCAGGTTTATTTAAAGACCAATATGCCCGCCCATCTGCATTACGGCACTGCCGACGACTGGCACAACCGCTTAGGCGATATTATGCTCATCCCCGATTATCCTAAAGTGTTTAGCCTGTACAATAATAAGAGCATCCACCCCGGCTGGCACGGTTACGATCCTGCTATGGTGAAAGATATGCACGCCACATTTTTTGCCTGGGGCCCGGCTTTTAAAAAGAATATAAACATTCCGGCTTTCCCTAATGTTGATGTTTATAACATGATAAGCCGCCTGTTAGGCCTAAAAATAACCGGAAAGGTAGATGGAACTAACCACCTTGCCAACGAGATATTAAAAAATTAGAAACATGGTACACGCAAAAAAAGAGAACACCGCCTACCTGCTGGCCCGCCTGCCCATAGCGTTCAGCATGTTCGGGCACGGTTTGGTGCGCATGCCCAAACTGGCAACCTTTAGCGAACATGTGGTATCGCAGTTTGAAAAAACCATGCTGCCCGCTGCCTTAGTGGTACCCTACAGCTACGCGCTTTCGTTTTTTGAACTTGCCGTAGGTGTTTTACTGATACTTGGCCTGTTTACCCGTTTCGCCAATATTTTAGGTGTGGCGGTTATGGTGAGTTTAATATTTGGCTCGTGCCTGCTGGAGCAATGGCCCAATGTTTTTACGCAGATTGTATACGGAGCCTATTTCGCGTTATTATATTTGTATGCCGATTATGATAAATACTCGGTTGATTATTTAATATTCCGCAAAAAATAATATCCGTTAAATGAGGTTATGCCTGCTGTTACTCAGCTTTTTTATATGGCCATTTTTTAGTCGCGCGCAGGATACCCTACTGGTAAAAATGCAGGCCAACCGTTTAGCGGAGGCCACCTTTAAGGGCGATTATAACACCGTTATCGACCTTACCTATCCTAAGCTGATAGAGCTTTCGGGCGGTCGCGGCGCATTGCAAAAGCTGATCACCGAAAAGATGGCGGGTTTAAAAAAGCAGGGCATAGTTGAATTTAACGGCTCGGTAGGTTCGCCGGGTAAGTTTTTCAGGGCCGGCGATCAGCTGCATTGCCTTATTCCCGAGATGATCATCCTAAAATCGGTAACGGGCCATTATGTGGCGCACTCGTATCTTTTAGGAATTAGTAGCGATAACGGTAAAAGCTGGACCTTTTTAGATGTAGGCAACATGCCCGATAACGTTTTGCACCGCCTGCTCCCCAATTTCAACAAAGAACTCATCATCCCTGAATCTTCCAAACCGGAGTTTATACCGGATTAATACCCGTTCAGTTGGCACTCACCCCCAAAGTCATGCTGAATTTATTTCAGCACCTCACGTGCAGGGTTTTACTTGTGGGATCCTGAAACAAGTTCAGGATGACGGGGCGGTTTTGTCATTTCGAACGGTAGTGAGAAATCTTAGGCTTTGTACAATCTTCGCTATTTAGTAGTGCTCTTTAGGAATGGGCAGAGTTTTGTTATTACGCCTGTGGATGTTCATTTTCTTTGTCATTGCCACAAAGAAAACGAACCAAAAGAAAAGGCTAGTCAGAGCGAATGCTTCCACCCGCGAGGGCCATACTCCCTGTCCCGCCCGCTCTGACTTTCCCTGCGCTTTTTGTCAGTTTATGGTAAGTAGTACTTGTGCTTGATTTTTTCTTTTTTTCTTTTCCCCTTCAGCAGAACAGCTTCGGACGGAGGACAGACGGCACACGGTGGCGATGCGGGCTGCCAATGGCATAGCAATACTTGCTGAAGCATATGGCCACAGCGCGAACGAAGTAGAGCAAGATTTTGCAGCCCGTGGTGCCGTATGCCCTGCCGTGTAAAGGCCCTGTGCGGCAAAGAAGCCTATCTGCTGAAAAGTACTTTTGTTACTTTTGGTACCTCAAAAGTAATGGGCCTCTGCGGCCAGGAGCAGTAGTCGAACTGTAAAATACACCCCTGGCCCCTCTCAAGAGGGGAATTACACGTGCGAGTCATGCTGAATTTATTTCAGCATCACACATGCAAAAGCCCCTTTTCATTTTCCGCTATGGGGATTATTTCTTTTTAGCCGTTGCTACAATTACTATACCGCCAATTAATAATATACCACCCACGTATGGTGGCCATGCTACGGTGTGTTGCTTATCGGCAGATACCTGGATGGGACCGGCATCCACTACTTTTTCTTTTTTGGTATAGGTGAAACCCGTCCATATGAGCATGGCTGCGCCAATTACTATCAGTATTATTCCCAAAGTTCTGTTCATGGTAGTTTTAGTTTATAATATAAATTGTTTGATTTATAAGATAATGGTTTTTACCCCAAATTGTTTTAACGGGCAGCAAACCCGATAAACCTAAACCCGATAGCAGCGGATACCGGCCTGTGCCTAATACCTGCAGGCGTATAAGCGCATGGCGGAAAATAAAAGCACAAAAATACCACTCAATTTGCTTTACAAAACATATTTACCCGGTCAGTATTAACTATTATTAAAGCTTGAATTCATTTTCGATTTTTTTTGGCTGATCAGTTTTTATAGATTAGGTTTACGAGGATAAAACGGTTTTTTTTAAATATTCACCCCGATAAATAAAGTGCTGTAAAAAATGAATGATGAGTTGATATTGGAAACCATATCGGTTACCAAAAATTTTTTTGGCGATAAATCTTCCGGTGTTAATAACATTACCATTTTTATACCCAAGGGTAAAATTACCGCCATTGTTGGCGAAAGCGGCAGCGGTAAAACCACTCTGTTAAAGCTGCTTACGGGCACGCTACAGCCAGATTCGGGCGATGTGTTTTTTAAACAACAGCCCCTGCCGCCGCGCAGTACGGGCCTTACCGCGCAGCACGCCACCATAACTATGGTAACCCAGGATAACCACGATATGCAGATGGCGGCATCTGTTTGGGATAATGTTTGCAAAGGTTTGCCCACATCTGATGTTAACTACCAGTTGCAAAAGGCTACACAGGCCTTAAACCTGCTGGGTATTTACGACCTGCGCGAGCAGCCTTTTGGTAAGCTTAGCGGCGGCGAAAAGCAGCGCGTGGCCATTGCCAAGGCACTGATAAACCGTCCCGAGGTACTGATGCTTGACGAACCATTTAACCAGGTGGATGCTACCTACCGGGAGGGGCTGCAGCATGATATACGGCAAATTGTTAAGGAATGGGGCATTACGGTGGTGCTGGTATCGCATGATCCGGCGGAGCTGCTGTCAATGGCGGATGAGCTGATAGTGATAAAGGAGGGCGAGATAGTGGAGAATGCATCGCCCGAGGAGCTTTACCACTCGCCCAAGTTGCTGTACACCGCTAAAATGCTGGTGAGTTGTACCGAGCTAACACCCGCCGAGGCATTGGTATGTGGTATAAAAACCAAACGGGGCACGGTAGTGGTTTACGCCGAACACGTGCAAATTAAAAAAAGTATGGGCAAGGGCAAATGGCACGTAAAAAAGGTACTGTTTAAGGGCTTTTACGAAGAATTGGTGATTGAGCGCCGCGAGGTAGAATTACGGGTGATTAATTACAAGCTGCGCAAATACAAAAAGGGCAGTACCGTAAATATAAAAATTACCAAATATTACGAATTTGGTAAATGGCTGTAACAGCCGGCTTATTATATTTTAATTACACGGTTGTCTTTTCCGCGTTTGGCGGAATGGCCCGTATCAGGTTTAGGAATGTGTTTTACAATAGTTATCAGCGCGCTTGCCAATACACCTACAGCCAGCACCCCGAATTTTACAAAGGGTTTCATTACCTGTACTAAACTCTCGCCGTTTTGGCGGGTGGTTTCTGCCTTTCCGGTACCTATCTGTTTATTTTCGCGCTTTTCCATAATGCTTTGTTTGGTTTAATTCATAAGCAATAAGGGCGGCAAATTGTTTTTCAGGAGCAGCAATCGTCTGGTATCATCAGTTTATTTTTACGCTGATGAGGTTCGTGGTTATGCTTAGTGTGATGATATGAACTAAAATGCTTATAGCTGAATTTGTGTGAAAAATGCGAGAAAATCCTGCGTGCAGCAGTTGCTGTGGATGGATTTAGTTGCACTATCACCACAAAAAGAGTAACAAATATTATCGAATAAAAAGCAACGTTTTGCCAGGTATTGCCGACGCTGAAAATTTCGGCTGATAGCTGTGTAATATTGTGAAACATGTTTAATAGGTTTGGTAGATGTAAACTATTTCCGTTTTTTATACGGCTGCGAAACATTAAAGTTCAATATTAATACGTAAAACTTTTAAGAATGTTTTAAATATTCTCAAAAGTTTATCTTTTAATTAGAAATTAATGCAAAGAGCAGTAATGACGAGCTATACAGTCCGGGTTCAGGATCTCACAAGTATTGCATTGCATATGGGATGCTGAAATAACTAATGTATGACTTAAGGGAAAAAAAAGCGGCATACAAACCCGCCCTGTCATTCTGAACGATAGTGAAGAATCTTATACGTTCGAACAGCCAGCGTTCAGGATTTCTCACTATCGTTCGAAATGACAAAAACGCCCGTCATCCTGAACTTGTTTCAGGATCTCACAAGTATAGCCTTGCCCATGAGGTAAAGAAATACATTCAGCATGACTCGCACGTGTAATTCCCCTCTTGAGAGGGGCCGGGGGTGTGTTATTACAGTTCTATACTGCTCCTGGCCGCATAGGCCCATTACTTTTCTCTTGATAGAAAAGTAACAAAAGATCAATTCAGCAGAAAGGCTTCTTTGCCGCACAGGGCTTTTACCCGGCAGGGCATACGGCACCACGGGCTGCAAAATCTTGCTCCACTTCGTTCGCGCTGTGGCCTTATGCTTCGGCAAGTATTGCTATGCCCCTGCCTGCCCGCATCGCCACCGTGTGCCGTCTGCCCTCAGTCCGAAGCTGTTCTGCTGAAGGGGGGAATAAAAAAAGTTAAGTACTACTTACCAGGCCCGAATAAGAGCGCAGGGAAAGTCAGAGCGGGCGGGACAGGGAGTATGGCCCTCGCGGGTGGAAGCATTCGCTCTGACTAGCCTTTTCTTTTGGTTCGTTTTCTTTGTGGCAATGACAAAGAAAATGAACATCCACAGGCGTAACAATAAAACTCTGCCCATTCCTAAGGAGCACTACTAAATAGCGAAGATGTACAAAGCTTAAGATTTCTCACTATCGTTCGAAATGACATGATTTTTCGTCATCCTGAACTTGTTTCAGGACCCCACGAGGTATGTTTATCACTTTGCCCATGAGGTGCTGAAATAAATTCAGCATGAATGGTGGGGTGGCTTTTATCGTAAATCAACCACCTCCACACCCGGATGCGCGCTTTTATTATACGTAAAGGTAGCATCGGTAATTTTTACGTTAGGGGTAAAGCTGCGTAGTATATAGTTATAACGGCCGCCGTTCTTGTCAAATATTTGGGCGCTGTATAAGCGGTTGTGTGCTTTATCAACCATAAGGCGTACCTTAAAGTAGCTTCTGTTGGCATCCTCGGGGGTAAGGTCTATCACCTGATAAATTTTACCGCCTGCTTTTTGCTGCCCGGTGTACAGGTATTTAAAGCCATGCTCATACATGGTGAAAATCTGTGAAGGGTTAAACGCTTCGGCGCTGTTATCAGCATCGCTTAACTGCACCTCTCCGGCATCTTTAAGGTAGGTCCACTGGCTTTTACCATCACTGATGATCTCCTGGGCTACGGCTGTTTTTGATGCGGTGCCGCCTGCGTATAATACCACCCGGTATTTATTGGTTTTTGGGCGAACGATAAGCGTACCGCTCTGAGTTTGACTGATACCAGCCTGCTGATTATCTATTTTAAGCAAAAAATCTGTTTTTACAGATGAGTAGGCCTTATATTGGCGGCTAAGTTTATTTAAAATGGTTTTTGCCTGCGCATCTTTTTGTGCAAAGGCACTGGCCACGGTAGTAGCAGAAATAAGTATATAAAGCAGTATTTTTTTCATTCGTTTTGCGGGTTTGTTGGTCACCGTTAAATACATAACCATAACGGTTAGCAATAGTTTAGAGTGATTTTACATCCGTAGGTTTAATCGCGGGGTTTTTGCAGGTCTTCCAGGTGGCGCTCTAAGCTGTATTCATCCGGGAAAAGCACATCGCGCGCTTTGCTGCCCTCAAACGGTCCTACAATACCTGCCGCCTCCAGCTGATCGATGATACGCCCTGCACGGTTGTAACCCAGTTTCATTTTACGCTGAATAAGCGATGTTGACCCTTGCTGGTGCATCACAATAAGGCGCGCGGCATCCTCAAACATCGGGTCGCGGGGGCCATCATCAAAATCCTTTGAGCTGCTGGCCTCGCCTTCGCCCACATATTCAGGTAAAAGCATGGCGGTAGGATAAGCTTTTTGGCTGCCTATAAATTCCGAAACTTTTTCTACCTCAGGCGTATCTACAAAAGCGCATTGCAGGCGTATAAGATCGCTTCCGGTGGAGAGCAGCATATCACCCCGGCCGATCAACTGATCGGCACCGCCTGCATCCAGAATGGTACGTGAGTCGATTTTTGAAAGCACCCTGAATGCTAATCGCGACGGGAAGTTGGCCTTAATGGTACCCGTAATAATATTAACCGATGGCCTTTGTGTGGCAATAACCAAATGTATACCTACGGCACGCGCCAGTTGTGCAATACGGGCAATAGGCTGCTCCACTTCTTTACCGGCGGTCATCATCAGGTCGGCAAACTCATCAATCACCAGCACAATAAAGGGCAGGTAACGGTGCTTTTCGGGGTCGCTTATTTTGCGGTTAATAAATTTTTGGTTGTACTCCTTCAGGTTACGCACCTGTGCATCCTTCAGCAGATCGTACCGCTGATCCATTTCGATACACAGCGAGTTAAGCGTGTTGACCACCTTTTTGGTATCGGTGATAATGGCATCTTCCTCATCGGGTAGTTTGGCCAAAAAGTGCCTTTCAATTTTACGGAACAGGGTAAGCTCCACCTTTTTCGGGTCAACCAGTACAAACTTAAGTTCGGCAGGGTGTTTTTTATACAGCAGCGAAACCAATATGGCGTTGATACCTACTGATTTACCCTGCCCCGTAGCACCTGCTACCAGCAAGTGAGGCATCTTGGCCAGATCGGCAATAAACACCTCGTTTGATATGGTTTTACCCAGGGCAATAGGCAGATCCATTGTAGTGTTCTGATACTTTTCGGTAGCCAGAACCGACCGCATGGATACCATTTCGGGGTTCTGATTAGGTACCTCGATACCGATGGTTCCCTTACCTGGCATCGGCGCTATGATACGGATACCCAGGGCGGCCAAACTTAAGGCGATATCATCCTCCAGATTCTTGATCTTGGAGATACGCACCCCCGGCGCGGGTATAATTTCGTACAGGGTAACCGTTGGGCCAATGGTCGCTTTTATCTTATCAATCTCAATGTTGTAATGGTTAAGCGTTTCAACAATTTTGTTCTTGTTGGCTTCCAGTTCGTCGGAGTTAACCGATATTTTGTTGGAGCCGTAGTTCTCCAGCAAATCAAGCGGCGGATATTTATAGGAGGCGAGGTCCAGCTTATGGTCGTACGTGCCGAATTTATTCACCAGGTCTTTAGCCTTGTCATCGTCGCTTTTCTCAATATTCAGTTCCGGCAGGGGGCGGTTCGAGTCAATAGTAAGCGGCGGACCGCTCTCGGTTTCCGGTTCGGCTTCAGGGTCGGGCGTTAACACCAGCGGTTCATGAAAAACCGGGTTTTGTACCAGCGGCTGCTGCTTTATAGGCTCGGGCGGCACGGTTTTAACCGCGTTCTCTTTCAGCTGATTGTTACGCGGCCATTCAACCGGTTTAGAGGGTTCTTCGTCTATCAGTTCAACAGGCTCCGGCGCTACCTCATCAACTTCGGCCATGCCAGCCACTCGTTCCCTGCGCTGCGGTAATTTAAAATCGATATTATAGGCAATTATTAAAACGGTTAATGCGGCAAAGGCCAGTATACCGCCCGTGCCTGCCTCGCCAACCTGTATGGTTAAAAGTTTGTTGCTCCAATAGCCAAATTCGCCCTCTAAATAATGCGGATAATCAATAATAAACGCGTGGAAAAAACCTATGGCGACCGATATAAAAACAATACCAAAAAAGGTATAGGCCAGCATTTTACTTACCGAGTACAGCTTTACTTTGAATAGCAGGCGGAAACCGATGATAAAGAAAACAAAAACGAATAGGAACGAGGCGATACCAAACCACTCGAAAATGAACTGATTGGCCAGCAGTGCGCCGAATTTACCCAGCCAGTTATCTACCATAGGGTCTTTAACGCCGTTATCTAAAAGCTCCTTGGTGGTTTTAAACAGGTTGCCCCAGCCGCCGTTAGCTTTGGATACGTAGCTCTGATCCTGCTGCCAGGTAAACAGGTAGGAGGTAAAAGCGATGAGGAAAAAAAGCGAAAGTATCAGGAAAAACAGGCCCACAATTTTGATGAGGCGCCCGTCGCGCAGATCAAAAATCGGCCCTCTTTGGGGGCGTTCCTTAACAGGTTTTTCCTTCCCGCCTTTAACACCCGGCTTGCGCGGCTGTGTATCTTCCTTAAAACTATTTGTTCTGAACTGGTTTCCTCTGTTAGGCATCCTTGAATATTGCGCGTTTTAATGCAAATATAAAGTTATTAGATTAAACAGATATTTTTTAATTTTTTAGTAATATTGAATTAATGAATGTAGAGAAACTGGAAGAGTATATAGCGGCTGCCGACGTGGAAAACCTGAAGGCTTTATTAGCGGCTGAGCCTGAACTGGCTACCGCGAAAACCAGCCAAAATGTGTCGCCTTTAATGCTCTCCTGCTACTACCATAAACCCCAAATTACCGAGTTGCTGCTTAAATATGCCGATGATACCAATATGTTTGAGGCGGCCGCGGCAGGCAAGTTTGATACCGTAGCCCATTTACTATACACCCATCCCGATAGAATAGACGACCATGCAGAGGATGGCTTTACCGCTTTAGGCCTGGCCTGTTATTTCGGCCGGTTCGAGATCGCCCGTTTACTGGTGCTTAAAGGTGCCGATGTTAACCTGCCATCAAACAACGGCTTCAATGTTTATCCGCTGCACTCGGCAGTGGCCGGTAACCACACCGATATTGCCGAAATGCTGATAAGCAACGGTGCCAATGTTAATGTAAAGCAAACGGCGGGAGTTACGCCGCTGCACTCGGCCGCGCAAAACGGCAATACGGAATTATTGATAATGCTGCTGGAACATGGCGCGGAGGTAAACATACGAATGGAGGGCGGTAAACTGCCTGCCGACCTCGCCCGCGAAAAAGGTTTCGACGAAATTGCGGAGATACTGGTATAAGCTGCCTGCCAATTAAAGGATATAATTTTATCTTTATTTTAAAAATCACCCTAAAGTATGAGCATAAATATCATCCCTTACTGCAATTTTGAGGCGGTTTTTAAAGCATAAAGAAATGAAAAAAAATATTTGGGTCTGCGGACTTATCGGCGGCGTAATAGCTGCCTCGTGGGGCGTTTTAGGCGAAGGTGTGTTTAGCAATTTAAGCCTTAATACCAGTATGGCGCTTGGCTATGCAGCCATGGTACTGGCCTTCTCGCTCATTTTTGTAGCGGTAAAAAACTACCGGGATGATTACCACGGCGGCAGCATTAGCTTTGGCAGGGCGCTTACCATAGGGTTGCTGATAACCCTCATTGCATCTACCGTATATGTAATTATATGGATGATAGATTACAGCTACTTTATGCCCGGTTTTGCTGAAAAGTATCAGGCCCGGGCTATGGCCGAACTAAAGGCAAGCGGGGCAAGTGCCGCTGAGATAAAAAAGCAGGGCGATGAGATGGCCGCCATGATGGAAACATACAACGTGAGCCCTTTGTACAGGGTAATGTTCACCTACCTGGAGATTGTGCCGGTAGGGGTGGTAATGTCGTTGCTTGCGGCGCTTGTGCTTAAACGAAAAGATAGATCAACAGTAACCGTATAAATTATATAAACAGAACAACCCCAATATGAAAAAAGTAACAGGACTGGGCGGCGTGTTTTTTAAATGCGATGACCCTAAAGCGATGAACGAATGGTACGCCAGCAAACTGGGATTACCTACCAGCCAGTACGGAACCACTTTTGAGTGGCGGCATGGCGATGATCCGTCGAGAAAAGGATCAACCTCGTGGGCTACTTTCCCTAAGGACAGCAAATACTTCGACCCTTCGCCCAGCCCGTTCATGATCAACTACCGGGTGGCCGATCTGGCCGCGCTGGTAGAGGAACTCAAAAAGGATAACGTGGTGATTATTGATGAGATAGCGGAATATGATTACGGCAAATTCGTTCACGTGCTGGATCCGGAAGGCAACGTGGTAGAGCTTTGGGAACCGGTAGATGAAATTGACGAAGATAGTAAGGACGAATAAAAAATATTTTTTATTGAGGGGAGTAACAAAAGCATTTATATATTATCTTAATGCAGTACTTCTCTCAATCATAATTTATGAAAAAATATCTGCCCGGTTTGCTTTTGTTATTTGCTGCTGTAAACACGGCCGTTGCACAGGATTTTGACAAGCAAAAGCTGGATAGTTTGCTTGATGTACTGGCGGCCGGCAATAAATCTACAGGCAGTTTGGCCATATCAAAAAACGGGCAAATCATTTATCAGAAAGCCACCGGGTTTATTGATATAAGAGCACAAAAGCCTGCAAACGTACAAACCAAATACCGTATAGGCTCCATCAGTAAAATGTTTACCGGGGTAATGGTTTTTCAACTGATAGAAGAGGGAAAGCTATCCCTGCAAACCAAATTGAGTCAGTTTTATCCGCAGATACCTAATGCTGATAAAATTACGATAGGCAACATGCTTAACCACCATAGCGGGTTATTCAATATCACAACCGATCCGGAGTTTTTAACCTACATGGCCACTCCGCAAACCCATCAGCAAATGCTGGCTAAAATGGCTGCCCACCAGCCCGATTTTGAGCCTGGTACCCGTATGGCATACAGCAACACCAATTTTATACTGTTAGGTTATATCCTCGAGAAAATAACCGGCAAGGCATACCCCGATCTGGTTAAACAGCGGATTATTAATAAAATAGGTTTAAAAAACACTTATTACGGCGGTAAGATAAATACGGCTAATAACGAGGCGTTATCCTACAACTATAAAGGCAAATGGGACCTTATGCCCGAATCAGATATGAGCATACCCGGCGGGGCAGGGGCAATGGTGTCAACCCCGACCGATCTGGACAGGTTTATTGAAGCCCTTTTTGCAGGTAAACTAATTAGCGCTGCCAGTCTGGAGCAGATGAAAACCATTACCGATAATATAGGGATGGGGATGTTCAGCATTCCGTTTTATGAAAATAAAGGCTATGGGCACAATGGCACTATAGATGGCTTCCGCTCAACTTTGGTATATTTCCCGGATGATAAGTTAGCCGTGGCCTATATTAAAAACGGGGGTAATTACGAGCCTAATGATGTATTGATAGGCGCCTTAAGCGTATGCTTTAATAAACCTTATAACCTGCCGCAGTTTATACAAATTAACCCCGCCCAGTTAGATAAGTATATTGGAGTATACGCCAGCACACAAGTGCCTTTAAAAATTACCGTTACAAAAAATGGCGATGTATTAATGGCGCAGCCTGCAGGGCAGCCGGCATTTGTGCTGGAGCCAACCAAAACAAAACACAGGTTTGTGTTTAAAGCCGCAGGGGTTGTTATGGAGTTTAATCCGGATAACGAACAGTTTACCTTAAAACAGGGCGGCGGCGAGTTTTTATTTACTAAAGATAAATAGCACGCTGTTACTCAAATTGAAGTTCCAGCTTATCTTCGCCCGCGTCAACAATCCGGAAGATGGTTTTTTCCACAGTTTCGTGGCCGTCTTCTGTTGATTCTAAGCGGATGGTGTCATGTTCTTTATAAATATCTGTACGGGGTATCATTACGGCCCTCATGGTTTCAGGGTTGCCGTCTATTTTTATTGTTTTCATGATTATGTGTGTTAACTGATAATTCAACAATACAAAACACAATAAGTTTAGGCATATACCTTATATTATAATACCGATAAAAAACAGGAGTTTTGGGAGCAGGGATCCGGAGTTGGTTTTAATGTACTTTTTTGCGTTTCATTAAACCGCCGGTAGTATCATCCACACTTTGCTGTACAATAAAAGCGGCAGGGTCAATTTTAAGTATTTCCCTTTTTATCAGCGGAACTTCCAACCGGCTGGCAACAGTAAAAACAATGTCGCGGGTATCATTCACGTGGCCATCTTTACCATAGCCGCTTTTGCCTTGGTAAACGGTTACACCTCGCCCCAAATTCTCGGTTATGGCAACCCTTATTTTTTCGCCTTTAACCGATATTACGGTAATGCTGGTATATTGCTCCAAACCGTTTAAAATAAAATCTATCATTTTTGATGCAGCCAGGTAGGTGAGGATGGAGTACAGGCCCGATTCCACCCCCAGTAAAAAAACCGCGGCGGTAAATATGACCACATTCAGTATCAGTATAACATCGCTAACACGTACTATCTGCGTTTTTTTGCTCACCAGCAAAGCGGCTATCTCAGTGCCATCCAATACGGCGCCGCCGCGTATGGCCATCCCGATGCCCGATCCTATAAAAACACCGCCAAATACCGCGGTAAGCAGCTTGTCGTGCGTAACATCGGGGAATTGAACAAAGGCCAGGCATAACGACAGGCCGGCTATAGCCATAGAGCTTTTTACGGCGAACACCCCGCCTAATTTGCGGTAGCCCAGGTACAGGAACGGAACGTTGATAACAAATATAGATACCGATAACGGTGCCGAAGTAGTATTAGCCAGCAGCATGGATATGCCCGTAACCCCGCCATCAATAAAATGGCTCGATAGCAAAAAGCCTTTTAGCCCCATACCGGCTGCAAATACCCCCAGTATGATCAGCACTAAGTCGATAAGTAGGTTTTTTATTTTCATTGGCAGGTAGTGTAAGGGGTGTTTTACCGGCAATTAAGGTAGGAAAATGTTTTAAATAAAGCGGAAACAATGGCTAATTATAACGGCGCAGCTACCACCCGCTTTTTAAGCCCTCTTTTAATGCTGCCTGATACTTTTTAAGATCGAACGAATACAGGTACGGTGCTTTATGAGCGCCGCCTTTGCGGGTTTGTTCCAGTTTGTTAAGAATACCGAAGCCCAGTATGCGGCGCTGAAAGTTGCGCCTGTCTAGCTTTTTACCTAATATGGTTTCGTAAAGTTTTTGCAGTTCGGGCATGGTGAACTCTTTGGGCATAAGGTTATAACCAATGGGCTGATAGCTTAATTGCAGGCGCAGGGTATCCAGCGCGGTTCTGAATATCAATTCATGATCGAGCTGAAACTTTGGCAGGTCATCCAGATCGCGCCAGGTGCATATCTCCGAAAAAACATCAGGCGTGGGTATCACGTTAAAAAAATCAACCAAAGCATAGTAACCGATAGAGATGAAGCGTTGGGTGAAAAAATTATTACCTGCGGGCAGCACTTCGCTGTACATTTCGTTATGAATTTTAGAGCGGTCGGGGTCGCCAAATACGTGAAACTGCTTTAAAAAAACTTTGTCGAGTCCGGTACGCGTTGCTAAAATACGGTTAGCCGCCACCTCAATAGGCTCCTGTTTCATAACAAAGCCACCGGGCAGGTACCACGCCTCCTCATTGTTACTTTTCAACATCAGCACTTTCATCTGCCCCTCGTGAAAACCAAAAACCACACAATCAATTGATATGTGATCAAGGTACATCATGCCGGCTTCGGCTTCAAATTCTTCAAGTTGCTGTTTAGTTAACATTTATATATTCTATAAAAATACTTTGAATGTTTAATTTTAATATTTACAATTGTGTACCAATTACACCTTTAGGCTGATGTTTTAATATCCAATTATAACTATTTAGTTTAACAGTAATTTAATAAACACAAAATTAATATTGTTTATAGCCAATAGCTATATTATATAATACCCTCACATAAAATGAAAATATTTAAAAAAAATAAAGTGGTGGTTTTTGCTGCTGCAGCTTTAATGGCACTGCCTTTAAGCAAGGCGTTTGCACAAAAAGTAACGCCGGCCGATGCCAAAATGGATGCCTTTGTATCCGGGTTGATGAAAAAAATGACCGTCGACGAAAAGATAGGTCAGCTAAATCTGGTAACCGTTGGCCGTGCAACCACCGGCGCGGTGGTAAACTCTAATGTAGAGGCAGGTATTAAAAATGGTAACATAGGCGGCGTATTTGGTGTTTGGGGTACCGAGTATGTTCAAAAGATACAGGATCTGGCGGTAAAAAATTCGCGCCTGCATATACCTTTAATATTCGGGCTCGATGTTATACACGGGCATCGCACCATATTTCCTATCCCTTTAGGCATGTCGGCCACATGGGACATGGGTCTAATTCAGGAATCAGCGCAAATTGCGGCTAAGGAAGCTACCGCCGAAGGTTTGAACTGGGTGTTTTCGCCGATGGTTGATATCGCGCGCGATCCGCGTTGGGGTCGCATCTCCGAGGGTTCGGGTGAAGACCCATGGTATGGAGGGCAGGTTGCCGCGGCTATGGTAAAAGGTTATCAGGGCAGCAGCATGACCAACGCCGACGCGGTAATGGCCTGTGTAAAACACTTTGCCCTATATGGTGGCGCCGAAGCAGGCCGCGAGTACAATACGGTAGATATGAGCCGTATAAAAATGTATCAGGATTACCTGCCGCCTTACAAAGCGGCAGTAGATGCCGGCGCGGGCAGTTTCATGAGTTCGTTTAACACGGTTGATGGCATCCCGGCAACAGGCAACAAATGGTTACTGACCGATCTGCTGCGTAAGCAATGGGGCTTTAAAGGCTTTGTAGTATCAGACTATACGGCGGTTAATGAAATGAGTAACCACGGGCTGGGCGATCTGCAAACGGTATCGGCCCTGGCATTAAAAGCCGGTTTGGATATGGATATGGTAGGCGAGGGTTTTTTAAAAACACTTAAAAAATCGCTTAAAGAGGGAAAAGTTACCCAGGCCGAAATAGATATAGCTTGCCGCCGTGTACTGGAAGCTAAGTATAAACTGGGTTTGTTTAATAATCCGTACAAATCCATTGATCCGGAACGCGAGAAAACCGATGTGATGACACCTGCTAACTTACAGGCATCACGTAAAATAGCCGAACACTCCTTTGTGTTGTTAAAAAACGCAAACCAGGTATTGCCCCTGAAAAAATCGGGTACAAAAATAGCGGTAGTTGGTCCGTTAGCTGATGATAAACGCGATATGCTGGGCACATGGGTGGTAGCAGGCGAATGGGAAAAATCAGTAAGCGTGCTGGAAGGGATACACCATATAGTAGGTAACAATGGTACCGTTACTTATGCTAAGGGTTCAAATATTACCGAAGATACCATGTTCATGAACAGGCTGAACTATTTTGGCCAGCAAATGGTATCAATTGATAAGCGTTCATCTGATGATATGCTTAACGAAGCTGTTAAAAATGCAAAAGATGCCGATGTAGTAGTAGCTGTGGTAGGCGAGTCGCAAAGCATGTCGGGCGAGTCCTCAAGCCGTTCCGATATCAGCATACCCGAAAGTCAGGAACGAATGCTGAAAGCATTGGCAAAAACCGGTAAGCCTTTAGTTATCGTATTATTCAACGGAAGGCCGCTTACCCTAACCTGGGAGGATGAGCATGCCGACGCTATATTAGATGTATGGGCACCGGGCACAGAGGCGGGCAACGCCGTTGCCGAGGTGTTGTTTGGCAATTATAACCCGGCCGGTAAACTTACCGCCACCTTTCCGCGCAGCGTAGGGCAGATACCTATATATTATAATCACAAAAATACAGGCAGGCCATACAGCGGCGGGCCAACCAAATTCAAATCCAATTATCTGGATATTTCTAATGATCCGCTTTATCCGTTTGGTTACGGGCTTAGCTACACTACATTTAGCTATAGCGATGTTAAGCTGAACAAAACTAACTTAAAAGGTAACGAAACATTAACCGCAACCGTTACCGTTACCAATACAGGCAAGTACGAAGGCGAAGAAGTGGTACAGTTATATGTAAGCGATCCGGTTGCGAGTATAAGCCGATCAGTACAGGAGTTGAAAAACTTTAAAAAAATAAATTTAAAGCCCGGCGAAAAGCAGGATGTTACCTTTAATATAACTCCCGCAGATCTGAAATTTTATAACAGCCGTTTACAATATGATTGGGAACCCGGCGAATTTATAATCCGTGTAGGCACAAGTTCGGTAGATACACATATGGCAAAAGTTAACTGGTCAAAATAATTTAAGCAGTAGCGGTAAACGCTTAAATTATTTATATAAAATATACATAATAATATGCCTTGGTAAACTATCAGGGCATATTATTTTTATAAAAACTTTAATTGATAACACAGGGTAATTGCCGGGTACACTAAATTGATTTTTTGATGCATTGTACAATTAAGAAATGTTTTATTAACAATTAATTAACGTTATTGTCTTTTTGCGACCTGTTTTAGTTGCAAAAATGTTCCCTGTTTTTAAAAAAAAATCACACTTCAACTCAATTTTGCACCTCCATAAAATAAAAACCCATTTTTTTATACAAAAAAAGGGTATATAACAACTTTTTTACATTGTGATTTTTATATAAAAGATATCTTATTATTAACATGTATTTAATAAAGCATTAATAAATTATAAAAATATAGGTATAAAAAGGTTATTAAATAAATAATTCATAATTCTGTAATCTGTTCTTGTGTAACCTATACACTCTATTTATATTAGAGCATTACCAATTATAAACTTTTCTATTGAAGGAAAGTGAACAAATTTTAAAAGGAAAACTGATAGCGTTATAATGTTATCGGTATGTGCAGGCAGGAAGATTTTTTTAATTTAAAGTAGCTGTATGATAAAACTTTTACAATTTTCTCTTTTTACACACTACACATTTAATGCCAATTTTTCGGTATTGTTAACAAACATTTATTTGAGGAATGCTTTCTCACCGGCATCCGCTTATAAAACAATTTCTTTATAAACCATTAAACCAAGATCTTAAATCAAATATATTAATCAACTAAATCTCAATCTCATGTTTAAAAGTTTACTCCTTAAAGGAAGAACATTGTGCCTGCTGCTATGCTGCATGGTGTCTTCATTGGTAGTTACAGCCCAAACAAAGCACACCGGTAAGGTAATAGGCAGCGATGACAAGCTCCCTGTTGTTGGTGCTACTGTGCTTGTAAAAGGTACTACCACAGGTACACAAACAGACGTTAACGGACAGTTCAGCCTGAACGTAAGTCCCGGTGACGTTTTAGTGGTATCCTATCTGGGCTATACCTCCCAGGAAATTACCGTGGGTACAAGTAATGTTATTAACGTTACTTTACAGGCCGGTAATAACACCCTCGATGAAGTGGTGGTAACGGGCTATACCAGCCAGCGTAAAAAGGATATCTCCGGCGCGGTTGCAACGGTAGATGTAGCATCGGCAATTAAACTGCCTGCAAGTAGCTCTGACCAGTTACTACAGGGCCAGGCTTCGGGTGTTACTGTTGTTACACAAGGTTCGCCGGGTGCGGGTGCGCAAGTTCAAGTACGTGGTATTGCCAACTTTGGCAACTCCAGCCCGTTAATTGTAATTGATGGAGTACAGGGTGGTAATTTGTCAAACCTTAACCCTAACGACATTGAATCTATAAGTGTACTGAAGGATGCCGGCTCCGCGGCCATTTATGGTATAAGCGGTGGTAACGGTGTTGTTGTGGTTACAACAAAAAAAGGTAAGGCTGGTAAAACAACCTTTACTTATGATATGTACTATGGCACGCAAAGGCCTTTAGGCGGCAATCCGTTTAATACACTTAATGCCCGGGATTACGAAGCACTGGTTAAGCAGGTTGATCCGGGTAACGCTTTATTAATTAACGGCGAGTTTCAGGATTATGGTTTCCAATCAGCATCTGTTAAGGGTGTTGGCCCGGCTACTGACCCACGAGCAAATCCGGCTAATTATAAATTTGATGAATTTAACCCGGCTAATGATTATCTGATCCAAAAATTCGATAATGAAAATGGTACCGACTGGTTTCACGAGGTGTTTAAACCGGCTCCATTGCAATCACACACCATATCAGCAAGTGGCGCTAATGACAAAAATACCTATTACGCTTCTTTCGGATATCTTAATCAGCAAGGTACTTTAATTGAAACCTATTTTAAAAGGGTTCAGGCGCGTATAAACACTACGTTTAGCATTAACGATCATTTCCGTGTAGGTGAAAATGCTAATTTATTTTACACCCTTTCCCCTAACGGCCAGGGCAGTATCCCAAGCGGTAACCAAAATGAAGGTAACTCTATATCAGAGATCTATCGTATTGAACCACAAATACCTGTTTATGATATAGCCGGTAATTACGGCGGTACCTATGCAGGTCCTACTCAGTTAGGTAACGCGGTAAACCCGGTTGCTACCCAGGAAAGACAAAAATATAATATGCATAAAAACTGGACTATTGAAGGTACCGTTTTTGCAGAAGCAGATTTCCTGAAACATTTTACAGCACGTACAGCCTTTAGCGGTCACATAGAAAATCAGTATAATACTGATATTGGTTACAGACCTTATGATAGCGGTGAAGGCCATGGAGGTAACAACTCATTTACTGAATACTCACGATATCAAAATTATTATAACTGGAGTAACACAATAAATTACAATCAGATTTTTGGTAAGCATAATGTGAAATTCCTGGCTGGTTTTGAGCAGAAACAATATGGTAGCCGCGAGTTAGGTTCTACTGTGGTAAATCTTCCATCACTTGATCCGGCTTTCGTTACAATAAGCGGTGGTACTGCAACGTCTGCTCCTTACAGCACCAATTTTCAACCAACTGCATCTTTATCATACTTTGGCCGTTTAGATTATATTTATGATGATAGATATATTTTATCTGCCACAGTACGCCGTGATGGTTCATCCGTATTTGCAACAGGCAGAAACTATGGTACCTTCCCATCGGTATCTTTAGCCTGGCGTATATCTCAGGAAGAATTCCTGAAAGGTGTTAGCTGGCTTAATGATCTAAAACTACGTGGTAGTTATGGTACTTTGGGTTATCAGGGTAACGTAGGTGGTGCAAATGCATTTACATTATTTGGTTTAGATAAAGGATCATCTTTTTATGCGATTGATGGTTCATCAAACAATACCACTCAGGGCTTCTTTAACAGTTCAATAGGTAACGGTAAAACCCATTGGGAAACAGACAAAATATTGAATATAGGTTTTGATATAACTTTATTTAATAAATTAGATGTTACCGCTGAATACTACAAAAAAACCTCAGCAAATTTATTATACACACCAAGTTTACCTGCAACTGTAGGTGGTGCAAGCCCACCGGCTGTTAACGTAGGCGAAGTGCAAAACAAGGGTGTTGATATTTCAGTTAGCTATCGCGATAGAATCAGTAATGATCTGTCATTCAACCTTGGCTTAAACGTTACTACTTACAAAAACGAAATTACCAAAGCGCCATATAGCTTTACCCAGGTGGGTAGTCGTATAGGTGATATCATTAAACAAACAGTAGGGCACCCTATAGGTTCTTTCTACGGGTATGATGTTATTGGTTATTTTAAAGATGCGGCTGATGTTGCTGTCTCTCCAACCCAGGCTGACGCAGCTCCGGGTAGGTTTAAGTATAAAGACCTTGATGGCGATGGTGTTATTACCGATGCTGACCGTGATTATTTTGGTAAAGGCAGCCCTGACTTCACTTATGGCTTAAACGTAGGCCTTAACTTTAAAAAGTTTGATTTCAGTATGATATTCTACGGATCACAAGGTAACGATAACTTTAACTACGTTAAATACTGGACCAATTTCTACAGTTCATTAACCGGTAATAAAGGGAATGATCTGTTAAAGAATTCATGGTCACCAACTAATCTTAACCCTGCTACACCAATTGCCGAAGCATCAAGTAATTTTAGCACAAGCGGTGTAGTAAATTCCTATTATCTTGAAAATGGCTCGTTCCTTAAATGTAGATCAGCTCAGTTAGGCTATACATTTGGTGCTGACCAATTAAAGGCAATCGGAGTTAGCGGATTAAACGTATATATACAAGCAACCAATTTATTTACTATCACTAAGTACACTGGCTTAGATCCTGAATTGCAGGCGGTAACTGGTAACAGTACCGGTGTTGATTTTGGTAACTATCCAAGTAATGAGCGTAAATTTCTTGTAGGCGCACGTTTATCATTTTAATTAACGGACAGTAAAAAAAATAGTTATGAAAAAATTAAGTTATAAATTGATTATTCTGGGTTCCGTTGCTACCCTTGCCTTCTCAATGTCGTGCAAGAAGTTTCTGGAGAAAACACCCACAGGGAGTCTTAACACCGTGGTGTTGGCTAATAAGGCCGGGGTTGACGGCTTGCTAATAGGCGCTTATGCCCTTGTTGATGGTAACTACAATGGACAATTGGGTGATCCATGGACATCAGGTACTGATAACTGGATATACGGGAGTGTTGCCGCAGATGATGCCCATAAGGGATCTACCCCGGGTGACCAACCGGATGCCGCTGCGATAGAAGCAAGAACACCAACAGGCGTTAACGGTTACCTTGATCCGAAATGGCGTGCAATGTTCGCCGGTGTACAACGTGCCAATGATGTTCTTCGTGAAATACCGTTGGTTACAGATGGTTCATTAACTGAAGATAATATTGCACAAGCAACAGCCGAGGCTCGTTTTCTACGTGGATTTTTCCACTTCGAACTGGCTAAGATCTGGAGGAACGTTCCTTACGCTGATGAAACAATTACCTATGATAACGGTAACTACACCATAGGTAACCCAGGCCCTATATGGGACAAAATTGCTGAAGACTTTAAGGCAGCAGCAGCAGTATTACCTGCTACACAACCACAGGTTGGCCGTGCTAACAAATGGGCTGCATTAGCTTTTGAAGCAAAAGCATTATTGTTTGATCATAAATATACCGAAGCTAACGAAATCTTAAAAGATGTTATTGCTAACGGCGTAACCGCCGGCGGCGCTAAATACACTTTAGGCCATTATGCTGATAATTTTAATCCGTCAACCAAAAACGGTCCAGAGGGAGTTTTTGTAGTGCAAACTTCAATAAAGGATGGCGCGAACGGATTAAACGGTAATGCAGGTAACGTGTTAAACTTCCCTTCAGGAGGCCCTGCTACTTGCTGCGGATTTTTCCAGCCATCATTTAGCTTTGTAAATGCCTTTAAAACTGATGCGGTTACTGGTTTACCATTGGTAGATACTTATAATGATTCCGATCTTAAAAATGATCAGGGTGTTAGCGAGTCGGCTGCATTTACGCCGACTACAGCAACAGTAGATTCACGTTTAGACTGGTCAGTTGGTCGTAGGGGCATCCCTTACTTAGACTGGGGTAATCATCCGGGAAAAGCCTGGGCTCGTGACCAGGATGACGGCGGACCGTACAGCCCTATCAAAAATGTTTACTATCAGGCAGCACAAGCTACTACAAGTGATACTTACGGTGGCTGGGCAGCTAATCAGTCAACATCTAACAGCTATAACGCTATCCGTTTTGCTGATGTAATACTATGGGCTGCTGAATGTGAAGTTGAAGTTGGAAGCTTAGATCAGGCTCGTATTTATGTAAACATGATTCGTGCTCGTGCAGCTGATGCTACAGGATGGGTACATACCTATATTGATCCTAGCAAACCAACCGGTGGTTATACCAGTACTCCGGCTGCTAACTATAAAGTAGGTTTATATCCTGCCGGTTCATTTACTGATAAAGCTACTGCTCGTAAATATGTTCAATTTGAGCGCAGGTTAGAATTAGGTATGGAAGGTCATCGTTTCTTTGACTTACAACGTTGGGATGGTATAACCGGTGGCCCTATGGGTAACGGTTGGATGGCTGCTCAGATCAATTCATACTTAGATCATGAGAACCATGTACCTAACTTCCCTATATTGCTAATAAAAGGCGCTGTATTTACCGCCGGTAAAAACGAGTTGTTCCCTATACCACAGGCACAAATTGATATTACACAAGGAAATATCAAACAAAATCCTGGGTATTAATTATAACAAAGCTTAATTAAGAGGAGAAGATACCCATCTTCTCCTCTTTTTTTTATACTATATTCGTGTTTGTGTTGGTTATGAAGTCCCCCAGATATCTATTGCTTATTTTTTTACCGCTGTTTTTATTCTCCTGCAAAAGAGATACACTTTTCGAAAAAATTTCGTCGTCCCACTCTGGCATAAAATTCAATAATGAAATTGTGGAGAACGACTCCATTAATCCGCTCGATGTATTGAATATCTACAATGGTGGTGGTGTAGGTATCGGCGATTTTAATAACGACGGCTTACAAGATATTTACTTTACCGGTAACACGGTAAAAAACCGCCTTTATATAAACAAAGGCGATATGAAATTTGAAGACGTAACCGACAAAGCCGGTGTTGGCGGCCTTGGCGGTTGGGGCAGGGGCGTAGCCGTTGTAGATATTAACAACGATGGACTGCCCGATATTTATGTATGTAACACCCTTTTAAAGGATAGTGTAAAGCGGCTTAACCTACTTTATATAAACACCGGGGTTGATAAGGATGGAGTACCCCATTTTAAAGAAGAGGGGAAAGCGTATGGGTTAAATATAAATGTGTATTCAACCATGGCATCCTTCTTTGATTATGATAACGATGGCGACCTGGATATGTATCTTACAGTTAACCAGGTGGAATCAAATGATAATACCAGCTCTTTCAGGCCCATAATTAAGGACGGATCCGCCAAAAGTACAGGCAGGCTTTATCGTAATGATTATGATCCGGTTTTAAAGCACGGCGTTTATAAGGATGTTTCAAAACAGGCAGGAATACTGATTGAGGGTTATGGGCATGCTACAAGTATAGCCGACATCAACCGCGATGGCTGGAAGGATATTTATGTTACTAACGATTTTTTACCCGATAACATCCTGTACATAA
This sequence comes from Mucilaginibacter segetis, assembly GCF_016522075.1. Classification (GTDB taxonomy): domain Bacteria; phylum Bacteroidota; class Bacteroidia; order Sphingobacteriales; family Sphingobacteriaceae; genus Mucilaginibacter; species Mucilaginibacter segetis. Next base: position 1,050,476 of record NZ_JAEHFW010000001.1, read on the forward strand.
ATAACCACGACGGTACCTTTACCGATCGTACAAAGGAGTATTTTAAACACACGGCTACTAGCGCTATGGGGCAGGATATTCAGGATATTAATAATGATGGCCTTGCTGATGTTTTTGAGCTGGATATGGATCCGGAGGACAACTATCGGAAAAAGATGTTTATGCCCGCTACATCTGTTCAGCTCTATCAAAACTTTGATTATTACGGACATCAGTATCAGTATAACCACAACGCCTTACAACTTAACCGGGGTACACGCCTGGGACAAAACGATTCCATTGGCGCCCCTGTATTCAGTGAAGTTTCCTTTTTTAGCGGTGTGGCAGAAACCGACTGGAGCTGGACACCCCTGATCACCGATTTCGATAACGACGGTTTTCGGGATATCATCATTACAAATGGTTACCCCCGTGACGTTACCGATCATGATTTTATAAATTTCAGAAATGAATCATTCGCGGTAGCTACTAAAAAGCAGGTGCTTGATCAAATACCCGTTGTGAAAATTTCAAACTATGCCTATCGCAATAATGGTAAATTACAGTTTGAGGATGTGACAAAAAATTGGGGACTAAGTGTGCCATCTTTCTCTAATGGTGCAGCTTATGCCGACTTTGATAACGACGGCGCTATGGATGTAGTGATCAACAATATTGATGACGAGGCTATGGTGTATCGTAATACATCACGAGATAAGGATAAAAACAACAACCATTACCTGCATATTAAATTTAGGGGTGCCGCGCAAAATATAAACGGAATAGGCGCCTTTGCAGATATTTATTACAACCATGGTAAGCACCAGATGTATGAAAATACACCATATCGCGGGTATATCTCCACCATACAAAACATGGCTCATTTTGGCCTTGGCAGTGTTAATAAGGTTGATTCTGTAGTAATAGAATGGCAAAATGGTAAAAAGCAAACCATTAAAAATATTAAGGCCGATACGGTTTTAACCGTCAATATAGCTGATGCAAAAGTTAATTATAGTTTAAATAGATCCGCAATAAATACCCGGTCATTATTCACCGAAGTTACCCGCTCGGCAGGAATAGATTACATTCATCAGTCCGAAGATTTTATTGATTTTAACGTACAAAAATTACTGCCGCATAAATTGTCAGAATATACGCCGGCTATTGCCGTCGGCGATGTGGATGGTAATGGTTTTGATGATATGGTAGTGGGCGGCACAGCTAAATATCCGGCACAGCTATTTTTACAGCAGGCAAACGGCAAGTTCATACAAAAGCCTTTAACTGCTGAAACTGGCGATCAGCCGGTTAAATTTAAAGATGAAGGCCTGTTATTATTTGATGCCGATGGAGATGGCGACCTTGACCTGTACGTGGCCAGTGGCGGCTATGAGCAGGAGCCCGGATCAAAGGCCTATCAGGACAGGTTTTACGTTAACGATGGAAAAGGAGACTTTAAACTACAGCCAGATGCCCTGCCAGCCAACTTCACCAGCAAGTTATGTGTAAAGGCGGTTGATTATAACAAGGACGGCGCCCTTGATCTGTTTGTATCAGGCAGGGTGGAGCCCTGGAGCTATCCAAAACCCGTATCGAGCTTTATACTTCGTAATGATAGTAAAAACGGTAAAATTAAATTTACCGATGTAACGCCGCAGGCTGCGAAAGGGCTTGAAAATATAGGTTTGGTTTGCGATGCCACCTTCTCAGATTACAATAACGATGGCTGGCCGGATCTGATCCTGACAGGGGAGTGGATGCCGGTTACCGTATTAAAAAATGAGCATGGTACATTTAAGAATGTAACATCCAACACAGGTATTCAAAATAATTTGGGTATGTGGAACACCATCGCCGGCGGCGATTTTGACCACGACGGGGATATCGACTACATTGTAGGCAATACCGGGCTTAACACTTTTTATAAGGCGAGCGATAAATACCCGGTATACATAACCGCTAAGGATTTTGATAATAACGGAAGCTATGATGCTTTCCCTTCCTTATTTTTAAAGGATAGGGAGGGGCAAATGCAGGAGTTTCCGGCCTATACACGTGATGATATTGTTAAGCAGATGATAAGTATGCGGGTACATTTCCAAAATTATAAATCCTTCGCGGTGGCTACTATGGATTCGGTAATAACGCCCGAAATGCGCAAAGGGGCAATACGTTTAAAGGCCAATTATATGGCATCCGTATACATGCGTAATGATGGAAACGGAAAATTTACGATGATGCCTTTGCCGGCAGAAGCCCAGGTATCCCAGCTAAGTGGTATTGTGGTTGATGATTTTGACGGCGACGGTAACCTGGATGTTATACTTAACGGTAACGATTTCGGCACCGAGGTTAGCACCGGCCGTTACGATGCTTTTAACGGTTTAATGCTTAAAGGCGATGGTAAAGGCAATTTTAAACCGCTAAGTATAATGCAAAGCGGCATATACATCCCGGGTGATGGTAAGGGTTTGGTTAAACTAAGGGGAGCAAATGGCGGCTATATGCTGGCTGCTACGCAATATAAAGGCCCGGTAAAACTGTTTAAGCTTAAACGATCTGTAAATACAGTGAGCATAAAACCCGATGACATGTTTGCCACCATAAAATATAAAAACGGAAAAACAGAAAAACGTGAGTTTTATAATGGCGCGTCATTCTTGTCGCAGTCCGGAAGATTTTTTAATATTGATACTTCAATGGCTGCTGTAACCGTTACAAATAGTACGGGTCAAAGCCGGAATATACCTTTAAACTAATTTATATATTGCCGACAAATATGAGATACTTTAAGTTACTGCTTGTAGTAGTTATTGGTGTTGTGGTGGGTGGCTGTAGTCAAAATAAAAAAAGTACATTAATAAGTGATGCCGATGTACTGCACAACAATGTAGATGAACTGACACAGGTAATTATTTATGATGTTTTTACCCCCCCGGTAGCCAGCCGTATATATGGTTACGCCAATTTAGCCGCGTATGAGGCCATGCGTTACGCTGATCCTAAATACGCGTCAATTACCAATCAGTTACGCGGGTTCAAAAAAATGCCCGAACCTCAAAAAGGAAAAAAATATAATTACGCGCTCGCCGCAACTAAGGCCTTATTTACGGTAGCACATAAGGTCACCTTTTCTGTAGATACTTTAAAAAAATACGAAGACAAGGTATATGCGATGTATAAGGATAATCTGGACGATTCAACCTACGCGCGTTCAATGGCCTTTGGCGAAAAAATAGGCACCACCGTGTTGAACAGGGCTAATTTTGATAATTATATAAAAACAAGGGGCAAACCCCGCTTTTTAGGCAGTACCGACCCGGGAAAATGGCATCCAACTCCGCCCGATTATTTGGATGGGGTAGAATATTGCTGGGGTGATATGGAAACTTTTAAGGTAAACGCGATTGATTTTCCTTTGCCACCTCCTGCACCTTACAGCGATGATAAAAACAGCGAGTTTTACAAGCAAAGCCTTGATGTTTACCAGCGAAGCAAAAACATCACCAAAGAAGAGGTAGAGATAGCCAGATTTTGGGATGATAACCCCTTTGTTATACAGCATAGCGGGCACATGATGTTTGTAGATAAAAAAATAACACCCGGCGGCCACTGGATAGGTATAACCACTATAGCCTGTAAAAAAACACATGCAAATGCGGTTAAAACCGCACAGGCCTACGCCTTAACATCTATAGCTTTGTATGATGCTTTTATATGCGGATGGAAGGTAAAATATAAGTATGAATACATTAGGCCGGTAACCGTAATTAACGATAAGATAGACCACGACTGGCTGCCTATGCTGCAAACACCACCTTTTCCGGAATATCCCAGCGCGCACAGTGATATCAGTGGTGCATCGGCTGTAATTTTAACTCACCTGTTTGGCGACAACTTTGAATATCAGGATACCAGCGATTTACGCTATATTGGCATGCAACGGCATTTTAATTCGTTTTTAGAGGCTGCTAATGAAACTTCGCTAAGCAGGTACTACGGCGGCATACATTACTTAAACAGTGTGAACGTAGCTGCTGCACACGGCAGAAAAATTGGTGAATATATCTGGAACTCATTAAAATTGCAAAACTAACAACACCATAAACCAGCAGTTTATTATGAAAATGAATAGATACTTTTTATATACTTCCTGCATATTATTAGTAGTAGTATCATTATCCGTTATTACTTTGTTTAATGGCTGCCAAACCAAACCCCGCACAGTCGGTTATCAGCTAACAGGCGATACCATTACCGATGGTAAAAACCTGGTGCAGCTAAATTGTACAAAATGCCACGCCTTAGTATCGGTAAACGCCCTTACAAAAGATGTTTGGCTGGTACATACGTTGCCGGCAATGGCACATTACTTGTCCATCTCCACCTATGGTACCGATTTTTACAAAAACGAAGGCGATACCACCGGAATGTCGCTCACTAACTGGCAAATAATTGCAGCGTATTATAAAAAACTGGCGCCTGATACCCTGGCTACAATAAAACCAACGGATACACTTATCAACGACTGGGCTGGCTTTACGGTAAAAAAGGCCGCCAAGGTTAATGATATTTGCTTTACATCGCTTGTGGCAGCACAGCCCGGTACTAATAATATTTATACTGCCGATGCAGTTTCGGGTAATTTAACCGAATGGGATAACCAGCTAAAAGCCAAAAGGAATATTCAGCTGCCTTCACCTGCTGTTGATGCCAATTTTATAAAGGATTCTTCGGGAGTTAGCAGCGCTGTTATTTCTTGTATCGGCAGGCTCGACCCTATTGATTTCCCTAACGGAAGAATATTTAGCCTCGATCTGAAAAAGCAGAATGCTGAACCAAAATTACTTGATTCCGACCTGCCAAGACCGATGCAAACCATTGCTGCAGATTTTGACAAGGACGGAACAAATGAATATGTAATTTGCGGGGCAGGAGGTTTAAAGGGTGGCGTGTATCTGCTTAAAAAAGATGCTAAGGAAGATACTTACAAACAAACTACCATTGCCAACAGGGCAGGAGCCGTACAGGCTGTAACCGGCGATTTTAATAAAGACGGATGGCCCGATATAATGGTGTTATTTGGCAGTAGTAACGAGGGTTTAACATTATTCTTAAACAATCAGAAGGGAGGATTTACTTCAAAAGATCTGCTTAATTTTCCGCCGGTGTATGGCTCCACAAGTTTTCAGCTGGCTGATATCGACCATGACGGCGACCTTGATCTTATTTACACATGCGGGTACAACTTCCGCGATTCACGTATACTGAAACCATATCACGGTTTGTATATCTATAAAAACAACGGGGATTTTAAATTTGAAAAAGAGTGGTTTTACCCTATAAATGGATGTACAAAAGCCATTGCGGCCGATTTTGATAACGACGGGGATCTTGATATTGCCACCATCGCTTTTTTTGCGGATATGAAAAATAAGCCTGCCGAGGAGTTTATTTATTTTGAACAGGATAAAGCCATGCATTTTAAACCACATGCGGTACCTGTAAGCCAGTATGGCCGCTGGATGGCTATGGAAGTTACCGATCATAACCATGATGGCAAACCTGATATTATACTGGGTAACTACGCCAGCGGATTTTTATTTCAGCCGAATTTTACACCCGCCTGGGATGAGCATACGCCATTTATTGTTTTGGAGAATAATATGATGAAAAAATAATTCTTTCTCAGCTACTAAAATTAATGTTCAACAAGCACGGGGTATCTTTAAATGGCTTAATTATGAGTGTGGCGTCAGCCAGTATGCTGGCGCTGACCTTTGTAATAGGCTGTGGCGGCAACACGCAGGTAAATACTGCAAATAATGCATTGGCTGAAGGGAAGGAATTATCAGAAAAGTACTGCGTAAGCTGCCATCAATATCCCTCACCGGCATTATTAGACAAGCAAACCTGGGAAAATGGTGTGCTGCCCAATATGGCCAAACAATTGGGTATACAGCACGAAATGGGGCAGTATTACGCCGATAAACAATCAGTTATTAATGCTGCCGACTGGCAAAAAATAATCACTTTTTACAAAGCCAGCGCTCCCGAAAAGCTAAGCATCCCCGAACCGGATGCGGTTAAGGACATGGCATTATTTTCCGTTAAAACACCACCACATGTAAACCGTAAGGGTATGGTTGCCATGACCACCATGATCAAACTAAATCCCTTTGATAAACAAATTTACACGGCTGATGCAGACAACAATTTGTTTAAATGGGATAAAAACCTGAATCCGACGTTAATTAAGCAAATGCCTTCGCCGGTTACCGATGCTTTTTTTACACAAAATACCGGGGTATTTACCTGTATTGGCGTTTTACCCCCTAATGATTATTTGAAAGGGGATCTGCTGCAACTGAATTTGGATGGCAGATCAGTTAAAGCACAATCACTTACCGATAGTTTGCCGCGCCCCGTACAGATGGCCGCTGCTGATTTTAATAAAGATGGATTAACCGATTATATAGTTTGTGGCTTTGGCAATACCAAAGGCGGCCTTTATTTGGTGGAGCAACAGCCCGGCAATAAATTCATAAAGAAAATAATCAGAGCTTTACCCGGTGCCATACAAATAACTACCGGAGATTTTAACAACGATGGCTGGCCCGACCTGATGTGTTTATTTGCGCAGGCCGATGAGGGCATATGGATGTTTTTGAACGATCACAAGGGCGGATTCACCTCCCGTAACATCCTGCACTTTCCTCCGGTTTACGGCTCCAATAGTTTCCAATTGGTTGATATGAATAACGATGGTAAGAAGGACATCATTTATACCTGTGGCGATAATAACGATTACTCCACTATTCTGAAACCGTACCATGGCGTATATATTTTCACTAACACAGGCAACTGGCAATTTAAGCAAACCTACTTTTACCATATAAACGGGGCCTCCAAAGTAATGGCTGCAGATTTTGATAACGATGGTGATATGGACCTCGTTGCTATAGCTTTCTTCCCGGATTTTGTTGATCACCCAACCGAGGCGGTGAATTACTTTGACCAAACCTCTACGGGTAAATTTAAAGTACACCAGTTGCCTGTAAACAAACTGGGACGCTGGATAGCTATGGAAGTTGCCGATGTGGATGGGGATGGCGACCAGGATATCGTATTAGGTAATTTCTCGATTTATGGTGACAGGCTGAACAACCAAAAAAATTATAAGCCCGACTGGGATATGTATCAACCCATTATACTACTACAAAACAATGCTGAGAAGCAAAAAAAGTAAGCTTTTTTAAAATAGTATAACCATTTGTTAAATTAGTACAACCTAAACAAAGCTGTGGTGCTTAGTTTTACCGTTATAAATTTAACCAAATGAAATAGCCCGTGTTTGAGCTTACTGCCTTTATAGCTCAGGTTGAGTCATTATCTGAAAATTGAATTATCCTTTTATGAAAAAACTGATTTATGCTGCCGTATTAGGTTTTATTAGTAGTTCCCTTATACCCTCCGGGTTGCTGGCACAGCAAATTAAGCAAGTTAAGCTTGTTAATTTCGATCTGCAATCGTCGTCCCTGGTATCTGAATCGGGTGCAGAGCTTTCCTCTGTGAATTATCATTCGGGAATTTACTGGTTTCCGGTAAAGGTTCCCTCAACCGTACTAACCGGCCTGGTAGCTAATCATATTTATCCCTCCCCGTACCAGGGACTGAACAATATGCTGATACCAGATGCATCCGATCAGTTTAATAAAGAATATAACCTGGAGCAGTACAGCTATTTGCCAAATGAGCCAAACCCATGGAAAAAGCCTTATTGGTACCGTACCACATTTAAGGTACCCGCCGGAGATAAAGGCAAGCATTTTCAGCTCATATTTAAGGGCATAAATTACCGGGCGGCGGTATGGGTTAACGGTAAGCAAATTGCAGATTCCACCCAAATGGCGGGTATGTTTGCGGAACATAACCTTGATGTAAGCGCGGCTATAAACGCAGGCGGCGAAAATGCTTTGGTCGTAAAAATATATCCTTTAGATTATCCTGGTTATCCATCAAAAGAGCAATTGAAAGCATTAGGGCCCTTTTATCAAAATGGTGGTCCAACGGGCGATATCGGAAAAAATGTTACCATGTTATGTTCAGCGGGTTGGGATTGGATCCCTCCCGTGCGTGATCGTAACATGGGGATATGGCAACCTGTTTATTTGCGCACTACCGGCGCCGTAACTATAGGCAGACCAAAATTGATTACCGATCTGCCGAACCTGCCCGATACAAGCGTGGCTAAATTGTCGTTAAAACTTACCTTATCAAACCACGGCGCATCTGCCAATAAAGGTAAACTGATGGTAACTATTAAACCCGAAAATTTTACAGGTGCAGCGGTGCAATTTTCGCAAGCGGTGAGCATAGCGGGGAATGGTGCCAGTATGATCGACCTGGATGCGAATAAAATTGGGCAGCTAACTATAAAACAGCCGCATTTATGGTGGCCCAATAATTACGGTAAGCCAAACTTATACCGCATTCGCCTGCAATATGCTAACGGAACCATTATTGCAGATGATACCAGCTTTGTGTTTGGCATACGTACGGTAAGCTCAAAAACAGATATGGTGAACGGCTTTGCCCGTCGCAGCTTTTTTGTTAATGGTAAAAAAGTGCATTTAGTAGGCGGTGCCTGGGTGCCCGATATGATGGTTAACCGCGACTCCGTACGGTACGACTATGAGATGCACCTTTGCCGCAATGCCAATGTTAATTTGGTGCGGATATGGGGTGGGGGTGTTACCCCGCCTGACGATTTCTGGAACGCCGCTGACAGGTATGGGCAAATGGTATGGTCGGATTTTTGGATAACCGGCGATACACAGGGCGAATTTAAAGGCTCGCCCGATTGGCCGCTGGAAGGGAATGTATTTATAAACAACGTAGAGAGTACCATTTACCGCGTACGTAACCACCCAAGTTTACTGGTGTGGACAGGCGGTAACGAGGGGCATGCGCGCAAAGAATTGTATGACGCCATGCGTAACGATATTATAAATTTAGATGGCACACGTCCGTTTATACCAAGTTCATCGGGGTTTGCTAAATTGCCGGCAGGGTGGAAGGGCTCATGGCCGGATGATATGCCATCGGGTGTATACAGTGGCGGGCCTTATGAGTGGAAAGACCCTAAGGATTATTTTAAACTGGCTAACGCCGGGCGCGATTGGGTGTTTAAAGATGAAACCGGCCTGCCTTCGCAGCCGCCTTATACTACGTTGCCCAAAATAATACCCAACCTGGTATGGGATAAAAAATTGCCTTTCCCGCTTAACGATTCATGGGGATATCATGATGCTGCAACAGGTGCGGGCAAATATGATAATTACTATAAGGAAATGGTGAAACGTTACGGTCAGCCCAATACCATGGTTAACTTCTCCGATAAAATGCAGTTAATGAATGCTGTAGGCTACCGCGGCATTTTTGAGGCCGACGGACACAAACTCAACGAAACAGGCGGGGTGATGCTATGGAAACTGAACGCTGCTCTGCCAAGTGTGATATGGCAGATATATGATTGGTATCTGGAACCAAATGCAGGCTATTACGCCATGCAAAACGCTTGCGAACCCGTACATATCCAGTATAACTACGATAATTCAGGCATCGCCATTGTAAACCGTACACACCACGCTACGGGGAAGCTTACAGCAACTGCCGATGTGTTTGATATTAACAGTAAACTGATCAAATCAATAAAGGTAAATAATGTGGGTTTGGCGCAAGCCGGCACACAGGAAGTAATACAGCTGAAAGATGTGCTGAGCCGAACAGACGGGGTTAGTTTTGTTGTGTTGGATTTAAAGGATGCCGCAGGTAAAACTGTATCGCACAACGCGTACTGGCTATCGGCAACTGATGATTTTACCAGCCTGAACGGACTTAATAATACCTTACTAAACACCAAAGTATTAAAAACTGAAAAGGGCAAAAGCGAAAACAAATGGACTATGCAGTTTACAAATAATACCAATCGCATAGCGTTTTTTGTTCGCCCGCAATTAATGAAGAACGGGGAAGAGATAATGCCAAGTTATTGGACAGGTAATTACTTTACCCTTGCTCCTCATGAAAGTATAACCGTAAGCGTTACCGCGCCTGTTGCCAAACTGAGTAAGGTAAACCCGACGGTATTGTTAGAAGGTTGGAACATCAGGAAACAGGTAATAACACTACCTGCTATATAGTTAATAGTGTGATGTTAATGCAAGCCGGATATTTTATATATCCGGCTTTTTATTTTGGTTATGTGTATTATGATCAAAGATTAACGTAACCGGAGATAATGTACGAAAGTGTACGTAGGGGTGTTCGTTATCGTACACCCCCACAATAAAAAAAAGAGCTTCCGTGCTGCGGAAATAAGGATTTTGAGGATGGCACCGCCTTTGTCGTTTTAATTCTGCCCAATTAAATCTCTGAAATTAAACTTACCGTTATGATAAAAAATCTTTTCAAAACAGCATGGCGTAATATCTCACGCCAAAGATCATATACATTAATTAATATTATTGGTCTCGGTGCCGGCATATCGGTATGCCTGGTAATATTTGTTTTGATACAGTTTCATTCCGGTTTCGATAATTTCCACACCAAAAAGGACAGGATCTATCGTTTACTTACTGAATACCATCATGCTGACTCAAAAGATATTTTTTATGGTTATGGAATAGCGCGTGCGGTGCCGCGAGCTATTAAAAATGATATACCCGAGATAGAAGAGATAGTGCCTATATATCAGCAAAATGATGAGCAGATACAGGTTTTAAATGGGGATGGACAGATCGACAAAAAGTTTAAGGAAGCAAGGGGTGTGGTAGCAACTACGCCTGCTTTTTTCAAAGTGTTTGATTTTCCTTTGTTGGAAGGAGATAAGACCACCGCCCTGCGTGACCCTAATTCAGTGATATTGAGTAAGGAAACAGCCGAAAAATATTTTGGCGACTGGCATCAGGCGATGGGTAAAAGTATTAAATGGAACAACCACGATGTGCTGAAGGTAAACGGCATATTGGCAACTATTCCGAAAAATACTGATTTTCAGTTCAATGTTATTATTTCTATGGGAACCGGCCCCACGGCAGGTTTATTAAAATCTGACGATTATAATAGCACCGGTACCTATTTTGGTTGTTATGCTTTAACCAAGCCAAATGTAACCGAGGCACATTTAACAAATAGTCTTAGAGCATTTATAAAAAAACACCGCGCTCCAGAAAATCAGGATAGCGAGGTAGCACAGCCATTAAGTAAAGTTCATTTTGATACTATTGGCAATTATTCAGAAAGTTCCATATCACCGCAAATGATAAAAATGCTTTGGCTGATAGCTGTTTTTATTCTCATTATAGCGTGCGTTAATTTTGTTAATCTGGCGACGGCTCAGGCAGTTAACCGGGCAAAAGAGGTAGGCATACGTAAGGTGCTGGGTGGTAACAGGGGCCAACTGCAGGTTCAGTTTTTAACCGAAACATTTGTTATCGTATTATTATCATTAGTATTAGCCGGGGGTATCAGTATGCTGGCTATCCCTGCTGTGGGTAAAATAATGCAACTGCCTTTAACAGCCGGAATGCTTTTACAGATAAAAGTTGCTGTGTTTGTAGTGGTATTAGCTATTGTTGTTACCCTGCTGGCGGGCTTTTATCCGTCGCTGGTATTATCCGGGTTTAATCCAATAAATGCCCTTAAAAGTAAAACAGCACTTAAAGGTAATACTAAAGGTATTTCGTTACGGCACGCTTTGGTGGTTTTTCAGTTTATTATAGCGCAGGGATTAATTATCTGTACGCTTATAATAGTTAAGCAGATGAATTACTTTAATAATACCAGCATGGGTTTTGCCAAGGATGCCATCGTAAACGTACCTTTCCCGGCAGATAGTGTGGGCATCAGCAAATTGGATTACCTCAAAAAACGCATTACCGATATAAACGGAGTCCAGGAGTTAAGCCTCAGTTCAAACGTACCAGCGGGTGAAGATGCTAACTGGACGATGTTTACGTTTGAAAATGCTGTAAAGCCGGTTGATTTTTATTCTATCATTAAATTTGCGGATGCGGAATATTTGCCATCTTATAAATTACAGCTTGCGGCAGGCAGGAATTTAGCACCCTCGGATACCGTAAAAGAATTTTTGGTGAACGAGGCGGTAGTGCAAAAACTGGGAATACGCGATCCTAAAGATGTATTAAATAAACAGATAAAGCTGGGCAAGTTTGCAAAAGGAGTGATAGTGGGTGTGCTTAAGAACTATCATAACCGTTCGTTTAAAGAAGATTATGCCCCGCTGCTGCTTACTACATTTAAAAATCAGTATCAGATCACTAATATTAAATTATCGGCTTCAAACTTACCGGCATCTCTGAATGCCATAGAAAAATTGTGGAACGAGGTTTATCCTGACTATGCCTTTGAATATCAGTTTTTGGATGAACATATAGCCAACTTTTATAAACAGGAAAACCAGCTTTCAAAAATATATGAGTGTTTTGCTATAGTAGCTATTATGCTTAGTTGCCTGGGTTTGTATGGTTTAGCCTCTTTTATGGCCGTGCAAAGAATAAAAGAGGTAGGTATAAGAAAAGTTTTAGGCGCATCTGTTTCGGGGATTTTGTACCTGTTCTCTAAAGAGTTTATTGTTTTGATCGGTATCGGCTTTGTAATAGCTACCCCTATTGCCTGGTACCTCATGAGTAACTGGCTGCAGGATTACACATACCGTATTCAAATACATTGGGAGATATTCGCGGTAGCAGGCATTATTGCCATTGTTATTGCTTTGGCTACCATCAGCTTTCAGTTAATACGAGCCGCATTAACTAATCCGGTAAAAAGTTTAAGAAGTGAGTAATAAATTTATTTAGCTGATTAACAGATTGTTGTATTGCTATTATAGTTTTTTATAGTACTATGTATTGTATAGTACCATGCAATGTTTATATTTGTTTAAACAAAAGCAAAATGAAAAATAGCGTAGGTAAAAAAATACATTTAGCGGCATGTGCTTTATTAGTGTCGATAATGGCAACGTCCTGCCATTACAGAGGGCATTCAACCACCATAGTAACGGATGACGGTAACCACCGACAAAGAATTGAATACTCGGGTTATGTGGTGTTTGATAAAGAGAATAAACTAATAGATAGCATGTCGCCGGATGGATATCTTAAATTTGAACAGGACGGGCTGGAGATCGAAGCAGAAGCGGACTCAAAAGGAAATATCACCTATGAGTTTGACGATGGCGGTAAAACCAAAATTTTATCGGAAGAAGGGAAGCGATTTTTAGCAATAGCCGTTAACGAAACCGCCAAAGCCAAAGCAAAGCTGAATTCGGCTAAATAGTTTGTTCAAAAATATTAATGGATTGTAAAAAGTGAACGCCTTGGGATGCTAAGAATTTAAAGAGTTTTTTATTATTTCCAGTATCCGTTCATTTTTTACGATCCACATTCCTAATCGTTCTTCAGTAATTCCCTGTTTAAGTTTATAACTATTAACCGGGTTCGTTTCTTCAAAAATGGTTTCCATATATCTGAAATTAATATTTCCAATGGATGATAGTTCATGGGCAACTTCAACAATGTGCGTGGAAATTACAAAGAAGCAGGTTTTTACTTCTGCAAAGGCTGCTATTATAGCAAGTGAGGCATCATAGGCGTCTTTAACATTTGTACCTCTGAACAATTCATCAAAAATCACGAAAATACCTTTTGACTCATTTAATTTTTCAGCTACGTACTTTACCCTCAGCACTTCTTTATAAAAATGGCTGTGCCCCTGTTCTACATCGTCCGCTAAGTTAATAGTTGTAATTAATCCTTTAAATGCAGATGTCACCAGCCGTTTAGCAGGCACAGGAAAGCCTAATTGTGATAAATAGATGGCAATTCCGATAGATTTTAGCAGCGAGGATTTCCCCGCCATATTAGTACCGGTAACGAAACAAACGTTCCTGTCTGGGCTGAATTCAATGTCATTACTTTTAGCATCGGTAATAAATGGATGAAATAATCCTTCAATAATCAATTCCGACCGATGTTTTTCGCTAATTTCGGGAAAGGTGAAACCAAGGGCCTTACCGCTCGCACTAACCGACTGGTACACATCTAACTGGTAAGCTATATTTAACAAAACTTTTATCTTCTGAGAGGAGAGCTGCCTGAAAAACTGGTCCGCTTTGGCCATATCCTGAGCATTGCGATTACGCTTATCTATAAGTTGTTTTAGCCACGTTAATTCTTTAGGCTGGAAGGTGTTTAAAATGGTTTCACGGAATTCCTGTAATTTTTCAGGCAGATCGCCCTTTAATGCTTCAGCGTAATTTAGCAAGCTATCAAGTACTGACAGTGTACTTTCTACGCCGGTTTTAATTACATAATATTCATTATTGTTATTGAATGCATACAAGATGTTTTCTAAGAATCCGGTTATAAGCGAAAATGGCTTAGCATGATAACGTTTATTAAGATAAAATTCTACAAAGTCGTAATCGTTTCTGTTTAAACTGATTTTAATGCCGTTTGCCTCGATATATAAAAATACATCTACTCTGGCCTTTATATCAACAGGGTTAATAAGCGGGTTGTTGAATATTTCGTGCAAGGCTTCACTGCCACCAATTGTACTTGTATGGCTAAAAAGGCTATATATAGATCGGCCGGAATTGTTATTGCCAAATATTGCGAGATCATTTAGTGTTTGCCTGTCTATATCGAAATTCATAACAGTTTATGTAAGAGTTGCTTAAAGCTAAACCTCCTTTTATTATCTTTATTATAAGTAACAACACTATTCATGTAATTCATAGCAACATCCCTGCAAAGTAAGGTTGTTCGCATCAAGAAAAAGATATTGGTAATGAGGGTATTATTAAAATAATTTATAAATATCCTGTAATTGTAATTTACCAAGGCCTGCGCTTACCATGTCGGCCTTGGTAAGCACTTCAGGCGAGCCTATACCAACGGCCTTCATTCCTCCGTTTATAGCGGCTTCAATACCGGCTACGGCATCCTCAAACACAACGCAGTTTTTAGGGTCAACATGCAGCGCCTCGGCTCCTTTTAAAAACACTTCGGGATCGGGTTTGGGTTTACTTACACTATTGCCATCAATTACGGCATCAAATAGGGCCAATAATTCCAGTTTGCTTAATATAGTGGGTGTGTTTTTACTGGCAGAGCCTATAGCCGTTTTTATACCCGCATCACGGCAGCTTTGTACAAACTCGCGCGCACCCGGCAATATCTCGGCAGGGGTCATTTGGTTTATCATCTCTGTATACCAGTTGTTTTTTCGGGTAGCCAGTTCCAGTTTTTCTTCAGCGCTTTTATCAGTAATGTTTCCCCAGCCCAATATAAGGTCGAGCGAGTGCATCCGGCTCACCCCTTTTAATTGTTCGTTTTGGTGTTCGGTAAAATCAAACCCTAATTGATTTGCCAGGCGTTTCCAGGCTTTATAATGATAAACAGCGGTATCAACAATTACTCCGTCCAGATCGAAAAGGCAGGCTTTTAAATTACTCATGTTATAGTATAAGCGGTAAAGGTAGCAGTTAGCTATTTAATATGTCACCTAAAATGTTGCTGTTATTGTGGAATATTTAACTCTAAAGTCGTTATTTTTATGACGGAAATTTATAAACACGGAAGAACAAGCCAGTTAAATTATGAGAGCAATAAGCATTATTTCTATCCCGGTTACCGATCAGCAGGTAGCCAAAGAGTTTTATTTAAAAATGGGTTTCAAAATAATGGTGGAAGCACCGTTTCAGGGCGATAGCATGTGGATACAAATGACCCTGCCGGATGTGGAAACATCTATCACTCTGGTAAACTGGTTCCCTGAATTAAAAGCAGGCAGCATACGCGGCTTTGTAATTAATTGCGAAGACCTGGACGCGGATATTAAACAACTAACCGATAAGGGCATTGAAGTAGGCCCAGCCGATAAAACACCCTGGGGCCGTTTTGCTACAGTAAACGATCCGGATGGTAATGCCTGGAGCCTGCATGGCAAATAAATAAGAGCAAACTTATACTGATGCCTGTAAAATTTATTTTACGGGCATTTTCTTTTAATTAACTTGCCTTATCAATCTAATCCGCATGAAGATATTTAAGGCAGTTTTATCGGTAGTAGTAACACTGATACTTATTTGGGCGCTGCAAACAAAGTTTGGCGATCTGCCGCCCATAGGTAAATTTTTAAATCCGGCTACTGGGTTTTGGCAAAATGCAGAAAGTAAAGATACCGACCCATCAGAGGAGTTGAAACTTGATGGCCTGCAAGCCAAAGTGACCATTAAATACGATGATAATATGGTGCCGCATATTTTTGCGGAGAACGACCACGACCTGTATTACGCTCAGGGTTACGTAACGGCCCGTGCCCGCCTGTGGCAAATGGATATACAAACCCGAAGCGCATCGGGCAGGCTGTCGGAAGTTGTTGGCGATAAAGCTTTACAGGTTGACAGGTATCACCGCCGTATGGGCATGGTTTATGGCGCTGAAAACACGTTGCGCGGTATCATGAAAGATTCCGTGATGCGGGGTGTAATAAATGCTTATACCGATGGCGTTAACAGTTATATCCACAGTCTTGCACCTAAAGATTACCCGGTGGAGTTTAAGCTCCTGAATTATGCGCCGGAAGATTGGAAGCCCATCAACTGCGCGTTTTTATTAAAGCTGATGTCCGAAACATTGGCGGGTGGTTCTAATGAATTAGCCATGACCAACGTTTTGAACCGTTTTGGCGCAAAAGTGACCAACGATCTTTTTCCGGATCATTACTTTCATCAGGAGCCTATAATACCTGCAGGCACCCCCTGGAATTTTAAACCATTACCTGTGCCACAGCCACCGGCAGATTTTAAAGCTCAAATGATGGTCGGCATGAAGGTGAAAGAAAAGCAGGAAGGCATTGGCAGTAATAACTGGGCCATAAGTGGCAGTAAAACAGCTTCCGGTTATCCAATACTGGCTAATGATCCGCATCTCGATCTTACTTATCCATCCATCTGGTATCAGGTGCAAATGGCTGCGCCGGGAGTTAATGTTTATGGCGTGTCATTACCCGGTGCGCCGTGTGTAGTTATTGGCTACAATCAAAAAATAAGCTGGGGAGTGACAAATGTTGATGCTGACGTGCTCGACTGGTATCAGATAAAGTTTAAGGACAGTACAAAAAATGAATACTGGTATAATAACCAATGGAATAAGGTTACCCGACGGGTAGAAGAAATAAAAATACGGGGAGCAAAAACAGTTTACGATACCGTTTTATATACCCGTTATGGTCCGGTGGTGTATGATAATGCCCAAATGGCAAAAAAGGGCAGGAGCAATATTCCGGTAGGCAACGCTCTTAAATGGGTGGCACACCAAGAATCCGATGAGTTTAAGACATTCTACTTGTTAAACCGCGGAGAAAATTACAATGATTACCGCCAGGCATTAAAATATTTTACCGCTCCGGCACAGAATTTTGTGTTCGCTTCGGCGGATAATGATATAGCCATAACACCAAATGGTAAACTGCCGCTTAAATATAAAGATCAGGGGAAATTTATAATGGATGGCAGCGATACCGCTAACGATTGGCACGGCTGGATACCCTACGAGCAGAATCCAACAGTTAAAAATCCGCCGCGTGGGTTTGTCAGCTCGGCTAATCAATCATCTACTGATGGCAGCTACCCATATTACATTAACTGGCAATTTGCACCTTATGAGCGCGCAAAGCGTATTAACGATCGGTTGGCGGTAATGCAAAAAGCAACGGTAGATAGTATGCGTGTATTACAAACTGATACTTACAGTATACGCGCTCAGGATATCTTGCCCGCTATGCTAAGTTATATTGATGATTCTAAATTGGATGAAAACCAATCAACCGCGTTTAATATGCTTAAAAAATGGGATAAAAATTTTGCAGCTAACTCTACAGGGGCAACTGTTTTTGCATACTGGTGGAGCCGTTTTTACCAAATGACCTGGCGCGATAATTTTAACAGTAAGGATACGGTGCTGGCCTATCCGTCAACCGACAGAACGGAGGAGTTATTATTGAAAGATCCTAATTCCGTTTGGTTTGATAACAAGCGTACACCCGCGAAAGAAACCTGTGCCGATGTATTGAGTAAATCATTTAATGAAACTATAAATGAATTAGTGCGGGATCATGGAGGCCCCGGCGAAGCGTGGCAATGGGGACGGGTGAAGAAATTTGAGGTGAGCCACCTTGCTCATCTGGACGGGTTTGGTTCGGGTAATTTTGCATCCGGCGGTACAGGTTCCACTGTTAATGCGCTTACGGATGGGCACGGTCCATCATGGCGTATGGTGGTGCAATTAGGGCCCAATGTAAAAGGTTATGGCATAATACCCGGCGGGCAGTCGGGCAATCCGGGTAGCTTTTATTATGATAACATGTTACCCATATGGCAAAAAGGGCAATTAAATGAATTGCTTTTTTTACAGTCGCCCGGTCAGTCATCTACAAGAATCAGAACAACATTAACGCTTAATAAATAACGCTATGCTATTTCCCATAATTCTTTTATTAGCTTTTGTGAGCGGCTTTTTTTTACCATGGTGGGTACCCTGTTTAATGGCATTTATTGCAGCATTGTTCTTCGGCAAAACATCAGGCCAATCTTTTTGGGCGGGTTTTGCCGGTTTGGGGGTAGCCTGGCTTGCGCTGGCGTTGTTAAAAAGTTTTCCGAATGAGCATATACTGGCAACGCGGGTTGCTCACCTGTTTCATTTACCGCATTGGTTACTCTTACTTACTGTTACGGTAATAATAGGTGGTTTAGCAGGGGGGATGTCGGCGTTATCAGGCCTTTTGGTAAAACGGGTTTTTGATAAGGCATAAAATAAAGCCCGGAAATAATTCCCCGGGCTTTGTTTAAAAATTACAATACCTAAAAGCTATTCAGTCAGGTTGTTTAGTGTTGATTTTAATTGTGTAACAGCTGCAGATGTATTTGTTGCCCTGTCAAAAATATCGCTTGAAGCTACGTCCGACCCGTAAAAATTAGCATTCATGCTTTTGTTTATTGACAAGTTTGAACCATTGATACTGATACCTGCAAACAACCCCTTGCTGCGCGAGTAAGAGTAAATTTCAGCTTCCAGTTTATAGTCGGTACTTGCGGTAGAACTGCGACCCACCGGTCCTGCTGCTGCTGAAATATCTCCGCCGATGGTAAAGTCGCCGTTTTTTACTTTGGCAAGCACTCCCTTGTGCCTGAATACTAAAACCATATCTACAGATTGTACGCCTATCTGGAAACCAATGCTACCACCTGTCAGAGTGATAAATACCGGGTCGCTCCATTTGCCGTTATCCAGTTTAACCATGGCAACACCTGTTCCGCGTTTTCCGCCTATGCCAAAGCCTGCGTTAATAAGTTTAGGGATGATGATAATGCCCTGATATTCCTCTAATAATTGTTGAGGAATGCTCTCTTTCATTTTACCAAATTCTTTTAAAACGTTGGTAGCGTCATGTATCTTTTCGGTCCCTTTATCGGCAGTAGTTGCCGAAGCCAGTATGAAAAACGCACCGATAAGCAGCGGTAATCTTAATAATTTTAATGTTTTCATGATGGATGTGAGTTATGTTATTAAACGTTATAAACCCTGCAAATTATAACTGCTACCCGGAATATTTGTTTCATCTAATCCCCTGTTGCCATAATTATAACACTCTCATGTTAAACATAAAAATATCAAATCTATAAACCACTCACCATCAGCGAATACCGTTATTTTATCCGCCTAAAGTTTTTTGATTTGGATATTACGGAACCAAACATCAGCTCCATGATCCTGCAAAGCGATGTGCCCCTTTTTAAATGTGCCGAAGTCTGGCCATTCCTTAAACTTGCTGCCTGCTATCAGCTTTTTCCAGTTATCATCCCACATAGTGGTTGATAACACACGTTCGTCGTTTACTAATATATCCAGCTTGCCGTTATTAGCTATTATCTCTGTCTTGTTCCATTCGCCGGCGGGTTTAACCACATCTTTAGAGATAGATATCAGATCATAAAGATCGCCTGCGCGGTGTTTGATAAGTTTACCATCCTCGTTTTCCTTATTATCTGCAATTTGAGTTTCTGGGCCGGTATACCAAGGGTATTCATACTTAGCGGTATCCTCTTTTACATAAAACATAATGCCACTGTTACCTGCGCGTGATATTTTCCACTCCGCTTTAAAATCGAAGTTGCTGTATTCATCATCAGTTAAAATATCGCCCCCGTTTTTAGTTTGCCAGTCGGCTTTTTGTGAAGCATCTAAATGCAGTATGCCATCTTCGGCCTTCCATGCTGTGCCTGCCGAATCTTTACCGTAGGTGTGCCATCCTTTAGTGGTTTTTCCATCAAAGAGCGATACCCAGTCGTGGTTAACAGAGTCGGCGCCTGTTAAAACACTATCCTGATAATTAGCAGGTTGTTTATTTGAAGAGTTAGAGTTGCAGCCGCCTGCAATAACAGCTGCAATAATAATAAAGCTAAGTTTTCTCATTAATTGGTTGTTTATAGATTACCTTTTTTTATTTCGTTAACGGCATAAGTAGCGGCGCGTGCCGTAAGTGCCATATATAATATAGAAGGACTTTGGTTGCCCGTACTGGTCATGCAGGCACCGTCGGTTACAAACACATTCTTACAATGATGCAACTGGTTCCATTCGTTCAGTAATGATGTTTTCGGATCTTTACCCATACGCACACCACCCATTTCGTGAATATCCAGCCCCGGGGCTTGTTTATTGTTATGGGTTTGTATGTTTTTACATCCGGCTTTTTCGAGCATCTCTGAACTTTGGGTTAAAAAATCCTTTATCATGCGCTCATCGTTATCATCATATTCAACCGAGGTGACCAACAACGGAATACCCCACTGGTCCTTTTCGGTTTCGCTTAAACGAACATGATTACTTTCCTTGGGTACAGTTTCCCCCTGTAGGTACATAAATACGTGCCAGCGCCCCGGTTCTGATAAGTTATCTTTATAATCTGCACCTATTGCACCATCCTGCGGTTCGTTGGGGTGTTGATCGCGGTAGGCATTCATGAAGGTGGTGAAACCGCCAAAATAGTCGGTGTCACGCTTATGCAGGTTACGGTAATTCACCAGTATCAGGTCGGTTGGGTTACGGCCAAAGTAATATTTATCCAAATAACCGTCAATATCGGCATTAACTGAGGCACGGTAATTATGGAATGCAATGTATTTTCCCATTAAACCGTTATCATTGCCCAAACCATTAGGAAAACGGTTTGACTTGGAATTAAGTAGTATTAAGTTCGTATTTAATGCCGATGCATTCAGGAAAATTACTTTTGCAAAAAAATCAGTTACCTCTTTGGTGTTGGTATCTATTACTCTTACCCCGGTAGCTTTGCCCAGTTTTTCATCATAAATAACAGAATGCACAACCGAGAACGGCCGCACTGTTAAATTCCCGGTTTTTGCCGCCCAGGGCAGGGTAGAGCTAACTGAACTGAAATACCCGCCGAAAGGGCATCCCCTCATACACATATTACGGGCCTGGCATTTACCCCGGCCCTGCTGCAGATGTACCTCGCGAGGCTCGGTAAGGTGTGCCCAGCGGGCGTGTACCAAATGACGGTCGGTATAATTCTCTTTAAGCTTTTGTTTAATATCGGTTAATACACAGTTCATCTCAAACGGGGGTAAAAATTCACCGTCGGGCATAGCTTCCAGGCCGTCCTTACTACCGCAGATACCGATGAATTTTTCTACGTGTGAATACCACGGAGCAACATCTTTATAACCTATGGGCCAGCCTATGCCATAGCCAAAACGTTCGGGTGCGGTAAATTCAAAATCGCTCCAGCGCTGCGTGGCCCTGCCCCAGGTAAGCGATTTGCCGCCAACCTGATACCCGCGTATCCAGTCGAAAGGTTTTTCCTGTACATAAGGGTGGTCTGCATCCTTTACAAAAAAGTGATCGCAATCGTCACCAAAACCTGCTGCTTTGGTAATAAGCGGATTTTCTTTATAAAACTTCTCGCTCATACGGCCACGGTATTTAAAATCCCAGGGTGGGGTGGTGGCTGTAGGATAGTCTTTGTTATGTTCTACATTGCGGCCGCGTTCAAGCACCAGTGTTTTCAGCCCCTGTTCGCACAGTTCTTTTGCTGCCCAGCCGCCGCTTATACCCGAGCCGATAACTATGGCATCGTAAGTATTCGCGTCAGCACCGCCCGAATTGATGTTAGGTGTATTAATTGACATGAAAGTTTATAAATTGGTACGATAAAGATGCGATTTTTTATCCGGAAATGTGTGTATTTATCATACTAATATCGGGGCTGTTTCCTGTTTTTATGTAACAATTTGATGTTAAGTTTGCCATAGCCAGTGATAGCTCCGTGTTTAAGCCCGCTAATTGCCCTATGCAAAAGCCGGCGTTAAAATTATCGCCCGCACCTGTGGAAATTTTTGGCTCGGCTATAAACTCCGGTACATCTGTATAACAGCCTTTTTCATCCCATGCTAAGGATAATTTGGAGTTGTGAATGATGAGCGTATTGATCTTTAATCTGTTAAATAACTTATCACCAATTTCTTGGATGTTGTTGTCACGGCTGTCTCCAAATAGGTTGTTGTAGAGAATATTAGCCTCATTACGGTTAAGGCTGAGGGTTACTTTTCCGTAGTTGCCAAAATCTTCTATTAATTTTAATGCGGTTGTTATAGCCGCCGATTGCCGTTTAGAGCAGTCGGACAAGTCAAAGAAAAATTGCTTTGCAGGATGAACTGTGTGCCCCGTAAAAACATCTGTTAATAAACCTTGCCAAATATTATTGGAATAGTCCAGTTCACTCCAGTTAACCAGACACACCAGATCGGCGGAGCTGAATATCTCAGACAGTGTTTCAATCCCTATAGCATTTTTGATGGTTTCCCAATCGGCATGATTCAAGTCGGTCATTTGTGCCAGCATCAGCTTGCCGTCAGTAAATTCCATAGCATTAGTAAAGCCGGGATTGGTAAAGCTATATAGTTTACAATTTTTATGCATCTGCGCAAAAGCCGCGCTTATAGATGGTACCCCAAATGCCCCGACACAATTAATATTGCCGCCCATTTGTGCCATAGCGTTAGCCATTATAGGCATATTACCGCCCAGCTTTTGCATTAGTTCCTCGCTCTCCAGGCTAAAGCCCGATCCGCTTTTGTTGCTGATGTAATCGCCGAATTCTTTTATGGTATTAAAATATACGGTGGTGCCATCCGTAGTTTTGTGGTTAACTACCTTTACAATGGAGTCCACAAATCCGTCAAATCCTGCTACGATCTTTTTTTTGGCTAAAACAGGAGCCGCTTGTCGCAGGGTTTCTTTTATATATTTTAATTTACCTGGCATTAAATTCAGGCTAAATGTTCCAATTCTGAAGCGGCATCCTCGTCTAACAAAATACGTGCAGCAGGTAGATTTTGTAAAATAGAAGCCGGTACATCCGTAGAAATTTGCCCGTTTAACGCCTCATTAATGATGGATGCCTTTTTACTTCCTGAGGCTATAAGCACCGGGATTTTAGCTTCAGTTAAATGCTGGAGCCCCAGGGTTATACCCTGAGTCAATCTGGTTTCCTGCTTAAAATATTTTTGCCCTACGGTTACGGTTACCGGGTCAAGCTCCGACAGATGAGCATACAAATTAAATGGCGTGCCGGGTTCGTTTAAGCCCAGGTGCCCGTTCATTCCTATGCCTACTATCATCATATCCAATCCGCCCTTTTTAGCAATAAAATTATTAATTCGTTCACATTCAGCTTTCAGATCATCTGCCTTAGCATTAAACAAGGTGATCTGGCTGTCGTTGATATTTAATTTATTAAAGAAGTTGGTATAAAGGTAATGCTTACAGCTTCCCTCATTGGTTTCATCCATACCTACCCATTCGTCGAGCCCTATAAAGTGACATTTGTCCAACTTTATCTTACCCGCATTAGCATAGCTTATAACATGTTGCAGCATGCCGGTAGGCGATTCGCCAGATGGGAAACAAATAAGCGAATCGGGCTTGTTAACAAGCTGTTCAGCCACCAGATCGGCCGCCGCTCTTGACATTTTGTCGTAATTATTATAAATAGAAATTTTCATAATTATTTGGCGTTCAGCCACAGGTCTACAGGTTTATTAACTTTTGAAGAAAATGGCAGATTTATCTTTTTACCTTCCCCTGCTGATGCATAGGCGGCATAGATCATCTCCAGCACGGCGCGCCCGTCTTCACCGGTAACTAATGGCATTTTATCCTCACGTACGCATTCAATAAAATGCTTCAATTCATGCGGATAGCCTTGATTAAACACTTCCTCAAATATGGTGAAGGTCCAACCGGCAGTAGTATCGGCTTTTTCCATAGCATAACCGTAACCCTCGCGGCTGTAGGTAACAGCGGAATTTCCCATAAACAGATCGGCATAAATAACACCTCCTGTACCGTAAATTTCGCAACGATCATCCATGCCGCCATGTTTGGCCCAACTGTTTTCGGCTACGCAGGTAACACCGTTCTCCAGTTCTACCACCACAACCGCGTTATCCTCGCCCTTGGTGCGCCCTTTATGAAAAACGGTAGCCATAGTGGCGTAAACACTTTTAACTTTGGCGTGGCCCGTCATCCACCTAAACCAACCTAATGCATGGCAGCCCATATCCATTAACACCCCGCCGCCTGCCAGTTCAATATCATAAAACCAATCGGTATGCGGGCCCGAGTGCTTTTCTGATTGTTTAAGCATGTAAACCTCACCAACTGCGCCCTCTTTTACCAAGTGCCTTGCACGTTCGTATTTTGGCGCGAAACATAGCTCTTCTGCATACATTAGTTTTACGTTTTGCTGCTTGCAAACGGCTATCATTTCGTCAGCCTCTTCTAAGGTTACAGCAAGTGGTTTTTCAATAATAATGTGCTTACCTGCCCTGGCAGCTTTAATAGTCACTTCGGCATGTAAGTAATTCGGCAGGCAAATATCAACCACCTCACAATCGCTTGCGGCTAAAAGCTCGTCTACATCACTAAACCAGTTTGGTATGTTATATTTTTCAGCAAATGCCTTTGCTTTTTCCGGATTGCGGGCATAAACCGCCACCACTTCCGCCTCGGGTATAAAGCGGTGGTACGATTCCATGTGTACATCGGTAATAAATCCCGCTCCTAATATGGCTACTTTTGTTCTGGTCATTTTTATAAGTATTTCATTTTTTTAAGATAGTTTACCCACACCTCGTAACCGGCCTGCCTTAAATGCAAACCTTCAACTGTATATTTTTTATCCATACGGTGATTGGCATCCATAAACACGGGGCCAAGATCAATATAGGTGTAATTTAAGGCTGTTGCATTTTTCTGTAACAGATGGTTTACGAGTGGTATATGTTCTGCTTTGTCGTAATGCTGCGGAAAACCCTGTATAGCGGGATTAATGGGTAACACGCTTTGTACGTAAATTTTGGTTGCCGGGCTTTTTTGGTGTACCCGTTTAACTATTTTAAACATATTATCGGCAATAACAGAGTCAGGGATATCCTTGCCAATATCATTTATTCCTAACAGGATAAAAAGTTTATCGGGCTGCCGGTTGGTCACATCATCAAGCCGGCGCAAGGCGCCAAAAGTAATGTCGCCGCCAATACCTCGGTTAAGCACGGTGGTATCATTCAGTAGCTTTTGCCAATTGCCGCCTTCGGTAATGCTGTTACCAAAAAAAATAATGCCGCCGTGTGTCATGGGTTGCTTGCTGAAAAACTGTAGCCTGTCAACCGTGTGCTCCGGAATAAAGGGTATGGTATCATATAGATTTTGATGAGTTGGATGATCTTGCGCCACAGCAAAAAATGGTAGCAGCACAAAAAACATTAAGTACTTCATAAATTGGTTTATTGATGGAAGCTAAAAATACAATAAAATGTACGAATAGCTAAAACGGATGCAATATGATTTATTGATCCATAAAAAAGGCCTGCCGAAGCAAGCCTTTAAATTATTTAAAACGGATGTTATTTTTGTAACAGGTCTGCTTTTACAATGTCCAATATTTTTATGGATTCGGCAGTTGAAGGTGCCTCGGCATAAACGCGTAATACAGGCTCAGTCCCCGATGGACGTATCATCACCCAGCTATCATCCTCGAAAAAGAATTTAAATCCGTCCAGATCTTCAGTTTTCACCACTTTAAGGTTACCAAAGCCGGTATATTTACCTGATTTAGCGTTGCTGATGATCTGTTGTTTTAATTCTTCGGTTACGTGCAGGTCATAACGCTCTACGGCGAACTTGCCAACTACGTCATAAATTTCCTGTACCAGATCACTTAAGCTACGGCCCGTTTTGGCCATAAACTCCCATATCATTAAGCCAATCCAAATACCGTCACGTTCAGGTATGTGGCCGTTTACAGCTATACCGCCGGATTCTTCGCCACCTACCATAAACGGATTGCCGGAATTTACAATCAGATCGCAGATATATTTAAATCCTATTTTGGTTACAGTGTTATTAAGACCGTAGGCATCGCATAATTTCTGTATCTTACTGGTACATGAGAAGGTGGAGTACACCTCGCCCTTTTCGCCTTTTACCTTATACATGTAATGTATCAGCAGCAATAATATATGGTGAGAATCAACAAACGTGCCGTTAGCGTCATATAAACCAATACGGTCGGCATCACCATCGGTAACCAAACCCGATGCAATTTCGCCTTCTGATAGTTTTATCAGTTCTTCAAACTCCTGCAGGTTGCGTTGTATCGGTTCCGGTGCCTGTCCTTCAAAACCCGGGTTATGATCGCAGTGCAGAAAGGTAATATCAGGGAAAAGACGGCGCATTACATTTTGCCCTGCACCGTACATAGCATCATAAGCCCAGTTTAATCCGCTATCGCGTATGGCAGCAATATCGAAGCTTTTTTCGGCATGTTCAACATACATATCTTCCATGTTCACAAACTCTACCAAGCCATCGGTTACATAATCGGTAACCGATTTTAATTTAAGGTCTATAGTATCAGGAATTTTAGCTTCTACTTTTTCAATATCATCCGGGGTAGCCGGGCCGCCGTAATGGGCCTTTATTTTATAACCATTGTAAGCAGGTGGGTTATGGCTTGCGGTAATTATGATACCCGCCGACGCTTCTTTACGAACTGTTGCCAATGATATCATTGGTGTTGATACGAACAGATCTTCAGCACGAAATACTTTTATCCCTTCGGATGCAAGTACGCAGGTGGTGACATCTGCAAACATGGGGCCGGCAAATCGCGGATCGCTGCCAACAACTGCTGTAGGGTTATCAAAATTTTCTTTTAGCCATAGTGCTGTCGCATAAGCTACTCTTTTAACATTTTCAACGGTAAAGTCATCGGCAATAATGGCTCTCCAGCCGTCGGTTCCAAATTTTATTTTTATCATTTTAGATATAAGTGGTTTAAAATCCTATTTTTAGCGCCTCGAATATTGATACAAGAATATCAATCATTTATGGTAAACAGAAACAAATAATGAAAGTTTTAAAATTTGGCGGAACATCGGTCGGTAGTCCCGCCCGTATGCAAAAGCTGCTGGATATAATAAATCCTTCCGAAAGGCAGATCGTAGTGCTCTCGGCAGTATCCGGAACTACCAATAGTTTAGTAGAGATCAGTCAGGCATATATGGCTGATGATAAGGTAAAAGCGGCACAACTTATCTCCATATTAAAAGAAAAATATCAGGTTTTTATAGAAGAACTATTTAATAAGCCGGAGTTTTTAGCGCAAGCGCAGGGGATCATAGATCATCATTTTTGGTTGCTGAGCAATTTAGCTAATGATCTGTTTACTTCCATAGAAGAAAAAATAATTTTAGCGCAGGGTGAGTTGCTGTCAACTACGCTGTATCATATTTATTTGAAAGAAATAGATGTTCCGTCGGTTTTACTACCCGCTCTTGATTTTATGAAGACCGATGAGGATAGCGAACCAGTTGTGGAACATATTACTAATGAACTTACACCCTTGCTTGAAAAACACCCGGACAATAACCTGTTTATAACGCAGGGTTATATTTGCCGCAACGCTTTTGGCGAAATTGATAATCTGCGTCGTGGCGGTAGCGATTACACTGCCTCGTTGATAGGGGCGGGAATAAGAGCCGAAGAAGTGCAGATATGGACTGATATTGACGGCATGCACAATAACGATCCGCGGATTGTTAGTAATACCAAACCTATTGCCCAACTGTCATTTGATGAGGCTGCCGAACTGGCTTACTTTGGCGCTAAAATACTGCACCCGCAAAGTGTTTTTCCGGCACAGCGCTATAAAATACCGGTACGTTTGTTAAATACCATGGATCCGCAGGCCGCAGGTACATTGATAACCAACACCAGCGAAACCGACAAAATAAAATCTATAGCAGCAAAGGACGGTATTACTGCCATTAAGATACAAAGCAGCCGCATGTTATTGGCTCATGGTTTTTTAAGACGGGTTTTTGAAGTATTTGAACGCTATCGTACTTCAATTGATATGATCACTACATCAGAAGTAGCTGTATCATTAACTATTGACGACACTACCTATCTGGGGGAGATATCGGCGGAGCTTGCTGCGTTTGGTTCGGTTGAGGTGGATGTTAACCATACCATCGTTTGTGTTGTGGGTGATTTTGGTGCCGAAAAACACGGTTATGCCGCGCGCGTGCTGGAATCATTGAAGCATATCCCCATTCGCATGATATCATACGGTGGCAGCGACCATAATATGTCGTTACTATTAAAAACAGAAAATAAAGTAGAAGCATTAAGAAGCCTGCACAGCAGGTTGTTTTAATTAAACAAAAGCAATATGCAAAGTAGAAGGTGGCAAAGAGTTTGCTGACTTTTGAACTTTTAATTTTGACTTATTAATACAATGTTCAATAAAGATATAACAGAACGTTTTAAAGGAATAGAAACTCCTTTTTATTATTATGATACAGATGTGTTACGCAAAACGCTTGATGCCTGCCGGGATGCGTCTGTAAAGCATGGCTTTCATGTTCATTATGCCATGAAGGCCAATTTTAACCCAAAAGTAATTGACATGGTGCAGAGTTATGGCTTTGGTGCCGATTGTGTTAGCGGAAACGAGGTTAAAGCAGCTATTGAACATGGTTTTGATAAGGGTAAGGTTGTTTTTGCGGGGGTAGGCAAATCTGACAAGGAAATAAATATGGCGCTTGATGCGGATATATTTTGTTTCAATGTGGAATCTGTGCAGGAGTTGGAGATCATTAATGATCTGGCAGCTGCCAAAAATAAAACAGCCGGTATTGCTATACGCATTAATCCGAATGTTGATGCGCACACTCATCACTTTATTACTACCGGGCTCGATGAAAATAAATTTGGTATAAACACCTGGCAATTGAATGATGTTGCCGATATGCTGCGCAAATGCGCTAACCTGCATTTTTTAGGCATTCATTTTCACATCGGTTCCCAAATAACCGATATGGAGGTTTATAAAAGTCTTTGCATTCGTATTAATGAGATGCAGGACTGGTTCGAGAATCATGGCTTTCCGGTAAAAATATTAAATACCGGCGGCGGACTCGGGGTAGATTACCATCATCCGGATACCAACGGAATTGCCGATTTTGAAAGCTATTTTGAAGTGTTTAGTAAATTCCTGCATGTAAAACCCGGTCAGGAGGTGCATTTTGAATTGGGGCGTGCCTTAGTAGCACAGTCAGCTGCATTAATATCGAGAGTGTTGTATGTGAAAAACGGACTTAAACGGAATTTTTTGATACTGGACGCGGGCATGACTGAACTTATGCGGCCCATGCTTTACCAGGCATACCATGAAATAGAAAACCTGACCCGTAACGAAAGCACGGAGCAAACCATAAAATATGATGTGGTAGGGCCGATATGCGAGAGCACAGATTGTTTCAGAAAAGACGTTGATTTACCTCAATCATACCGTGGCGATTTGATAGCAGTACGTACTGCCGGTGCTTATGGCGAAGTAATGGCATCCGGTTATAACCTGCGCGACCACGCAATGTCGGTATACTCACAATAAAGCTAAATGTTATTTATGGGAATTTAATCACTAAAAAACTGCCCTGCTATTTTTATCCGTATATACTGTATACTTTCAGGATACTTGTAATTTATTGTCGGTAAAATATAGCTAAAAAGTATGATACGGTATTATGGTTTATATTGTATCTGGTGGTTTTAGCAAAGCCCTTTAGCATTTGCTTAGGGCTTTTTTGCAATATTCAACTTTTTTAAACTTCCCCTGATTATTTTTTCGTCTGATTTTGTAACATATTATTTACTCACAAACCGAGTTTATTTATGTTACGTATTTCGAGTAATATTATCTATATTTAATAATAATTATCGTTAATATTAATTAATTAAACATTTAGTGTTTAATTAAGGTGTTAAATAATAATCTATTCCTTATAATCACAACATAATGCACTATACTGAGCAAGACCGTATTAATACTGTCAATAAATACATTAAACTTGACGCCGGTATAGAAAACGACCTTGATGAAATAGTTGAGCTTATCTCTGAAATATGCGGAACCCCCGTTGCATTAATTACACTTCTTGACGATACTACACAATGGTTTAAAGCTGCTATAGGTACTGATGTTAAATGTACAGACAGAGAAGTGTCTTTTTGTAATGGCACCATTAAGCAAGACCAGGTATTGATCATCCCTGATCTTTTGCTTGATAAACAACATTGTAACAATCCTTTAGTTATTAACGAGCCCCATGTAAGGTTTTACGCAGGGGCACCCCTTATTACTAAAGAAGGGCATGCCATAGGCAGTTTGTGCGTGGTTGATATGCTGCCCCGAAATATTAACGAAAAACAAAAAAAATCACTTAAAACCTTAGCCCGGCAGGTGGTTAATCTGATGGAGTTGAACTGGAGCCTAACCACTCTTGATGAAAAGCATAAAAAAGAACAGGAACACGCTTTAACAATAAGTGAATCAGAACTGAAGCTTAAAGCTGTTTTTGATAGTACCGAAGATACTCACATATTAATTAATAAAGAATGTGAAATAATTGCTTTTAACCGCTCGGCAGAGGTGTTTATTTATAATAATTACCGCCAGCAGATCAGGGAAGGAGATAGCATTTTTGATTACACAGAACCGGCAATGTTAAGGCAGTTTAAAAAATATATTAATATTGCCTTTACCGGCAGAGCCATTAAACGCGAATGGCAGTTAATGGCAGGCACCGCGCTGGAATGCTGGAAGATAACCTCGTTTATACCGGTTAAAAACAATGATGGTGAAGTTATTGGCGTATCTTTGAACTCCGCAGACGTAACGCATCGTAAAAAGCAGGAAGAATATATTAAAATACAGAATGCAGCATTGCAGCGCATAGCTATTATACAATCGCATGAGTTGCGCAGGCCGGTTGCTTCTTTATTAGGAATAATGGATTTACTGCGGATGGAAAAAATTAACTTCAGTTATTTTGATATGATGGAAGTTACCGTTAACGAACTGGATAGAAAGATACGCGGCATTGTTAAAGATTCTGAAGATACTTTGCACAGAAATCATCTGTCAATAGTTGCTTAAAACACTCAGTTGTAACTTTTTTGAAATTTTGAATTTGCGTAATTGCCGATTATTATGCCTACCTTGCGGCCTTTAATAATTAAAATAATGCAAAAAGAAGGAACAGTAAAATTTTTCAATGAAACAAAAGGGTTTGGTTTTATTACACCTGATGGTGGTGGCCAGGACGTATTTGTTCATTCAACAGGCCTGATCGATGAGATCCGTGAAAATGATAAAGTTGAGTTTGAAGTAGAAAACGGAAGAAAAGGCTTAAACGCAGTAAACGTAAAAGTTGTTTAATATATAAATATTATTAACCATTAAGCGTACAAGGCATTCACCAGGCGGTGGATGCCTTTTTTTATCCGGATTAACCGTTGCCGCTTAGCCAGAAAATTGCCGAAGCAAATACTACCAACGCTATTAATAATGCAATCAGTGTATTCAATAAATAAAAGGTGTATATTCTTTGCTTGCTTTTTACCTCACTGTAGGGTATAAACTTATATTTAATAACTAAGAGTAATATGATAAAAATAAAAGTTATCAAATAAAACTCTTTTCTGAAATGTAACGATTGTAATTTATTCTCAATATTGTATATATCCATATAGCATAGCTGATCTCCGGGATGCCCCGGCACGTAAATGCTTTTTTAACATAATATAATGGTTATATGTTTAAGTTAATGATATTTCAAAATAGTTTAAACAGTGTGGTATATAATTTGTTACTCTAATACAAAATCATCTACTAAAAAGTAAAACATTATGAAAGATCAATCAAAAATTATAGCGGCACTTTTAGTGGGTGCTGCAGCGGGTGCTGCATTAGGTTTATTGTTAGCTCCGGAAAAAGGTGGCGAGTTAAGAGACGATATTGCTGATTATGTAAACGATCTGGTGTCGGCCGCTAAAACTAAGGCTCAGGAGACTGCCGAGAATATTAAAGAATACAGCAATAGCAAAGTTGATTCAGTTAAATCAAGATTTTCAGGAGCAGTTAGCGACGCTGATGACGCGTTAGGTGAAGCAAAAGCCAAAGCAAAAAATGCCTCTGCTGATTTAAACAGCGCGGTACAGAACGCTTAATTTATTATAAAATAAAAATCCCCCGGAATTTAAATATTCGGGGGATTTTTTTTGCCTGAATTTTTATTTAGCAGTCCAGGTATTATTGCTGGTATCTGCGTCCATAAAAATGCCTCCGTCAAGCGTTACGGATTTTATAGTTTTATTTGTTTTAATATTCACAGTAATTGCTTTTTGGTTGGTTTCCCATACGGCTGGAGTTTGGTGTAGTGTTAGGGTTGAACCATCTGCATAAGTTAAAATTACATCAAAAGGTACAGCAAACCCTCCTATATTTTGTACATTTATACCGTACCCAACCTTATTTTTAACCGGGCCTTGTACAGCAAGGTCAATATAATAATTGGTGAAGAACCAATTGTTAAAGAACCAGTTCAAATTTTTACCGGATACATTGCTCATTGAATTAAAGTAATCCCACGGAATTGGATGTTTACCATGCCATCTGTCCATGTATCCATGCAAGGCTTTTTTAAACAGATCATCTCCAAGCATATCTTTTAACGCAAGGTAGCTTAATGATGGCTTACCGTAAGCATTGTTGCCATAGCCGGCTCTTTGCTCGCTTGACGGGGTAATAATAGGCAGATCCTCCGCCGTAGCAGCGTCATGTATCCATCGGTTAACCCGGAATTGTTTGTAAAAATTAGCGGCGTTTTTCTCTCCTTTTTCAGCAATACCGATAAGGTATTCCAGGGTTGTTGCCCAACCTTCATCCATAAAGGCGTAACGACTTTCATTTATACCCATATAAAAGGGGAAGTAGGTGTGGGCTATTTCATGGTCCTGTACTAACTGGGCAAAGCCTAAATTACCAACATCGCTGTCATTAACCATCATCGGGTATTCCATATCTGCAAAACCCTGGAAAGCTGTCATTTTAGGGAAAGGGTAGGGTACACCCGGCCAGTTATTTGAGAACCACCCCAATGCGTTCCTGCTAAACTGTACCGAGCTGTGAAAATCTTTTGATTTATCTAAAAACGCTGCCTGCACACTTGCGCGTCTGTTGGTGTTTTTATCAACAATAACACTTGCTGCATCCCAAACGTAATGGTCACTTATGCCAACAGCCATATCACTGATGTCATTAGCCGTCCACACCCAGGTATTCATATCATTTTGGGCAGTTACACTTTTAGTTGCCAGGTCTTCGGTTGTAGCAATATGAATGGTGGAATCACTCGTCATTGAACGTTGCAAGCGTTTAGCATATTCCGGCTGTAAAACTTTTTCGGGATTCTGCAAGGTGCCTGTGGCCCAAACTATATAGTTTTTTGGTACGGTTACCTTTAGCGTGTAATCGTTAAAATCATTATAGAATTCCTGGGCATCAACAAAGGCTAATTGATCCCAGCCATTGTAATCGTCGTAAACAGATACCCGAGGGTAAAAATAAGCAAGGTAGTAAGTAGTAGAATCTATCATACCTTCCCGGCCACTTTGTTTTGATACCTCAAAATGCCATGTAATATCCATTTTAACAGAATCATGCGGCATTAATGGAGTAGATAACCTTACAGATTGGTTAGTGGACGAGTTTGTTTTATTGTTCCAGTTTATCTTTTTATCACCAACCATAAAATTATCTATCTGTACACCGTCAGTTAAATAATCTTCACCTGCAGTACCAGCACGTGCGGCACCCGGGCGGTGTATGTTTAATATCAATTTCATATTCAGCCTGTTGAGGGTATCGGGGCTGTTATTAATGTAGGTTATTTGCTCGGTGCCTTTTACCGTACGACCTGGTGGGGTTGCGGTAACGGAGATATTATACCGGCCGTAATTTTGCCAGTATTTTGGGCCGGGTTTTCCGTCTAAGGCTCGCGTGCCATTTTTATACGCCTGCTTAATATCACGTGGCATATACAAACTCTGTGCTTGTAGTTGCAGCAAAAACAGGCTGCATATTGCGGTTAATAGTATTGATTTTAACATCTTTAATTTTATGATTTAATAAATGTATTTGGGTAAAGCGTGCAAATTAAAAATTTAATAACTAAATAGGTTGCTATCAAAGTAAACGAATTGTTACAAAGAGTTTGGCGTGATAACTTGCCTTCCTGACATTATTTTTTTTTATTTGCTTATAGTTATTTTAGTAGGGGTATTAAATAACTCTATAAAGCCGGGCAATTTGTCCGGTTTTGTTGTTTGTAGCCAGTTATATATTAATCGGTCGTAATATATTCCTTTGCAATAAGGGCAAATAATTTATCATTCTCCTTTGCCTCGTCAAAATTTTCTATCAATAATTGCTTAACATCGGCCAGTTCTAACATTGATGCTATCATAATAAGCATCCGGAATGAAGTGATATTTACATGCTCAAGCAATTGTACATACAGCATCAGATCAAGGTCATTTAAAACGGGAATAGTTTGGTTTTCATCCAGGCAAAATTCGTCTTTAATTATTGATTTGATAGGATTACAATCGTCATTTACCGGCTTTTCATCAATTAAAGTGTAGATTTCCTCCATCCGCTCTATTTGCTTTTTTACGTCCTCACCAAATTCGTTTATAGCTAATTGTAATCCTTTAAAGGAAGCCAGAGATTTTAAATGCGCAATATTTTTATATAAAAAACATTTACCGTTATATATCCGGTGCAGATGATGTAAAAAGATATTTTTCAAAAAAACATTATCGGGCGGCGGAGGGGTCAAGGCTGTCATTTTTTCTACGTTGTTTAAATTGCTTTGGGGGAGCAAAAATTCTAAATCTATTTGAAATTATAAAAAAAGAATTGCTACGTAAATGTAAGTTTAATTATCCTGTTTATTCTATATTAATAACTTTACAACTTATTTATTTGATCATATGAAATATAAATTGGGTGATTTTGTACGCTTTGTTGACGAGAAAATGGAGGGATATGTAACCCGCATTATTGATGAACAAATGATTGGAGTTACTACTGAGGATGATTTTGAGATCCCGGTATTAGCAAGTAAAGTAACCTCTGTTCACGGGCAAAGTAAGGTAGTAGGCGACGAAGAACCTGAAGAGCTAACACACATACCTGCTGCGGAGTTTAAAGCTAATGGTGTACACGTGGCTGTTGTTAGCGATGCTAATATAGGTGCCCTGGTGCAT
The DNA here is from genome assembly GCF_016522075.1 of Mucilaginibacter segetis. GTDB lineage: Bacteria > Bacteroidota > Bacteroidia > Sphingobacteriales > Sphingobacteriaceae > Mucilaginibacter > Mucilaginibacter segetis. The sequence continues at coordinate 1,086,316 of NZ_JAEHFW010000001.1, forward strand.
TTATATATAATTAACCAAACATCTTACCAATTGCTTGCATCGGTAACGGCCGAGGAACAGAAGCATTATAAAGGGTTATTTGCCGGTTTGATAGAGGCAAACTCATTAGCAAAAATTCACTCCGCTAAACTATCCGATCTGCAATTATGGCCAAAATTTGAATTTCAAATATTATTTCACTCCAAGCACAATCATCCTTTAAAAAAGCCGCTTACAGTTCGTGAACAATTTAAAGCCAAAGATTTTGCAGGTGCTAAAACGCAGATTCCCTTTTTAAAACAACAGGGCTGGCTTATACAACTTGATGAACCGGAACTGATAATTGACGCCGAAAAACTAAAAGAAAGTTTTTTTAAACCAGCCGAAGAAAAACTGGAAGTAAAAAAGCCGGCTGCAGAAATAGACCTGCATATTGAAAAACTGCGCGATGATTACCAGTTTTTAACCAGTAGCGAAATCCTGAATATACAGCTATCTAACTTTAAAAATGAACTGGATGCTGCCATTGTTCACCAAATGCCTGACATTACCTTTATACATGGTACAGGCAACGGAATACTAAAACATGAATTACATAAGCGCTTAAGCAAACACCCTAAAGTGCAAACCTTTATGGATGCCCAAAAGGAGAAATTTGGTTATGGAGCAACAAAAGTAATATTGAAATAGCTGTACTAAATAAATATCCTACAGCATAAATGTTTAATTGACATATAAATTATCGGGCACGATCCGTATATTTAAAATGTATTAACCAATTAATCCATTTATGCTGAAATATATTTTAAGCGTTAGAATATTTGCTATCGCTATTTTAAGCCTCTGTTGTTCGGGCTTGGCAAACGCAGGTATCATATCATTTACTACCACTCCTAAAAGTGTATTGTTTAAACTGAATAAAGGCCTGATGCAGATAAATATATGCAGAGCTGATATTATCGAAGTGAAATACACCATATTAGATGCTTTTCAGGATAAGGAATCGCTCGTTGTAAGTAATAAATGGCCGCAATCAGTTCCATACTCCGCTATTGATGGTAAAACCGAGGTGATTATTACTACAGGCAAATTAAAGATCACCGTAAACAAGGCAACAAACGCTATAACATATGCTGATTTAAAAGGCAGGGTAATTACCGCGGAAGATAGTGCGAATAAAAGCATGACCCCGGCTACCATCGCAGGCATTGATACTTATAATTGTACTACACAATTTACCTCTCCTGCTGATGAAGCTTTATATGGTTTAGGTTGCCACCCGCTTGATTCTTTATCCATTAACTACAAGGGCCGCGATCAGGATCTGGCCATAAGATATCTTACAGGAGCTATCCCTGTTTTACTTTCGACCAAAGGTTATGGCTTAATGTGGGATAATTACTCGGCATCCAACTTTTATGGAGCCGTAGATGGTGACACCAAATTCAAATACGTATCCGAAAGCGGTAAGCAGGTAGACTACTATTTTTTTTACGGCCCCGATTTTGATCAGATCATAAATTTATATCGTACTGCTACCGGAACCGCGCCTATGTTTGGTAAATGGGCGTTCGGTTTATTTCAATCTCAGGACAGGTATTTGAGCGAGAAAGAGGTGCTATCCGTAAAGGATAATTACCGCGATAACCACATACCGGTTGATGTTATTGTTCAGGATTGGTATTACTGGGATCCTCTGCCTATCGGCTCGCATGTGATGCAGCCGCAACGCTACCCACATCCAAAACAAATGGTTGATGAACTGCATAAAGCCAATTTACACGCTATGATATCTATATGGCCGGTATTTGGCAAAGGCACACCAAACTATGATGCGTTAAAAAAAATAGGAGGATTGACCAGCATCACCTGGGATAATGTGGTTACACATACCTTTGATACTTATTACGATGCCCATAATCCGGCTGCCCGTGAATTATACTGGGATCAGGCGCGCGATAGTTTGATTAAACGAGATGGTTGGGATGCATGGTGGATAGATCAATGCGAACCGGATAACGGCTCCTTGCTTGATGAGCGTCGTAAAGCCGATTTTTATACAGGTAAGGGGATAGATTATTTTAACACTTACTCTTTAGAACATACCACAGGCGTTTACAAAGGCTGGCGCAGGGATATTCCCGGTAAAAGGGCATTCTTTTTAGTAAGACAGTCTTTTGCAGGCGAACAGCGGAATGCCTCGGTTTTATGGTCGTCAGATATAGAATGTACGTTCGCTGATTTTAAGAATCAGGTGCCGCAGGGGATAAATGCATGCGCGTCAGGTATCCCTTACTGGACATCCGACATCGGTGGTTACCATTATCACTGGACCGCTCCCGATTGGTCTAAACCTGAATTCAGGGAGTTATTTACCCGCTGGTTTCAATTCGGGGCCTTTAGCCCGATATTCCGCATACACGGTAAAGGTGAGCGCGCGTTGTTCTCTAACAACTGGGACGATAAAACCAAAGACATATTGCTGAATTTCGACAAACTGCGTTACCGTTTACTACCCTATATATATTCGCTTGCAGGCCGTGTAACTACCGAAAATTATACCATAATGCGCGCGCTTACATTCGATTTCAGGAACGACCCGAATGTTTACAATATTCCTGATCAGTATATGTTTGGCCCTGCATTTTTAGTAAATCCTGTTACAGAGCAATTATATACAGGTACTGACGCCGATAAAAAAGTAAAAACACGGGAAGTTTATTTGCCTGCTAAAACAAAGTGGTATAACTTCTGGACGGGAGAGGTAAAAAATGGTGGCCAAAAACTTGCGGTTGATGTACCAATGGATATCATGCCTTTGTATGTAAGGGCAGGATCTATTGTACCAATGGGGCCGATAATGGAATATGCTACAGAAATACCTGCTGACCTCATCGAATTACGTATATATCCCGGTGCCGATGGCGAATTCACTTACTACGAGGATGAGAATGATAACTATAACTATGAAAAAGGCATGCGGGCCACTTTTACCTTAAACTGGGATAACAGCAAAAAGCAATTGACCATATCAGATACACATGGCAGCTTCACGGGAATGTTAAAAAAATATACGTTTAATATTGTTATGGTTGATGGCATGCATGGTTCTGATACCGGAAATACTATAAAAGCAGACAAAACGGTAATTTATACAGGTAAAAAAATGACGGTGAAAATGTAGTGGGTGAAAGCGTTTTAGCTAAAGGAGATTATTAATATTAACTTTTTTACCCGGTTCATTAAAATGGGCCGGGTTTTTGTTTAACTTTTATTGCGTTTAATTTATAAAACTTATAATATGTGAAATTAATACTCTTAACAGTTAATTAAGTAAACCATTAAATAAATTAAAATGAAAAAGTTAAGTTTAATTTTGGCGATCGGAGTAGCATTTGCTATTGAATATGCCCAAGCAAAGAGTAATAATATTACGCCAATAAGCGCTTATGTGCAAGCAGGAAATGATACTATTCCAGCAAAGCCGGTTAAGAAAAAACCGACTAACCCAACAAATCCTACTTATCCAACAACGCCAACAAATCCAACTACACCAACAACGCCCACACCAGATACACCGGTGATGCCTACGGTGCCTACAACACCAACAACACCAACAACACCAAGTTATCCAACAACGCCAACAGTTCCGCCGGCACCAACAATGCCTACAACACCAACTACACCTACAACGCCGCCAAATCCGGCAGTGCCCGCAACTCCGGTGCCGCCTACATCACATCCGGTAACACCATCGCCTGTAGGTAAGCCTGCAGTACCGGCAACTGTGCCTGATAAATAAATATTAGTTGTAATATTATATAAATAACATAGCTCCGTGTTAAATATACACGGAGCTATTTTTTTAATAAGCCTTATTCCTGCTCCACAAAATTCTTTAAGCTGATACCCAATATATGATTCCAACCCTGTGAGAAACTCGAAGTCGCAAAATCCGGATGTTTCGGGAAACTATGTAACCCTGTGTGCGTAATTTTAACCAATGTTTTATCACCGTCAGGGAAAAGCTCAAAACTCACTTCCGATATGCCTTCATATCCATCATATGCCCACGTATAACTCAATTTCTTTTCATGTTCAACAGCGGTTATACGGCAGTTATGTTTGTATTTTTCACCTTCACGGCCTTGTCCAAAAAAACTGAATTCAAAGCCAACCTTAGCTTCAAAATTTTCCAGTTTAAAATACCATTGCTTCATTTTTTCGTTATCTGTAAGCGCTTCCCAAACTTTATCTACAGGAGCGTTTAAAACCCTTTCAACAATTAGTGGTTGTGTTTCCATTTTTAAATAGTTTATAGTTTTATTTATTCCTTATCCAAAAAATCTTCCAGCGCATCTAGTTTGCTATTCCAAAAACGTTTGTACTGCTCTGCCCAGTTAACTACCTGTTCTAACTTTTTCAGATTAGCCCGGCAATACCTGTCACGACCCTGTTGATTGATAACAACAAGGCCACATTCAGTTAGTATGCGTATGTGCTTGGAAACCGCAGGTCTGCTGATGTCAAAATTATCAGCCACTGCATTCAGATTCATTTGCTTACCCGACAGTAAATTTATTATTTCCCGTCGGGTAGGATCGGCAATTGCCTGGAATACATCGCGTCTTGTCATATATGTGAAACCTTTCGGTTACAAATATATAGGTAACCATACGGTTTCGCAAATGTATTTAAAAGAAATTCGGGGAAAAATTAAGGGAGGAGATAAGAGGTTCCCTCCCTTAAAGTTCACTTAAAAATTAGTCCTTAAAGTAACACCATAAGTTTTTGGGTTGCCTAAGTGGGCTGCTCCGAAATCATAAGCATAGTCTATATAATGTTTATTAGTTAGATTGCTTGCCCATATGTAGGCTTCATAACGCGAAGTACTTACCCCCAATTTGGCGTTAAAAATACTGTATGCATTTTGCTTGATCTGGTTGGCCAGGTCAAAATACTGATCGCCTAAATATTTCCACTCGCCGCGTGCAATAAGTTTAGTGTTTTCGCTGTTGGCAATGGCGTAATTGTATTGCAAGGCCAACAGAGAGGTAACATCTGGTGTATAAACCTGGTGGTTGCCCTTTAAGTTTAAAACAGCACCGTTCGAGGCAACTTGCAGATCGGTATAGCGGGCATGTGTATAACCCAAATTGTAAGCAACATCTAACCCTTTTAAAACAGTGGCGGCAAGTTCAAATTCTGCACCCTTGCTTTTTAACTTACCAGCGTTGCGCGTTACGGTGATGGCATCAGGCAAAATTAAGGTAGGTACCTGCGCATTGTTTATTGCTACGTAAAACAGTGCAAGATTAATACGTAGTTTATTGTTAAACAAGGTATTTTTTGATCCTAATTCGTAGTTGTTACTATATTCGGGCTTGTAGGAAAACAGAGGAGGCTGCGATGGATCTGATGATAATTGGCTTATGCCACCTGCTCTAAAGCCTCTGCTATAAGTTGCGTATAAATTGTTTGCTGATGACGCATGATAGGCTACACTAAATTTGGGACTTAAAGCATTAAAATTTGCAGTTGACGAGGTGTCGGGCTGGGTGGTAATAGCATCTTGTCCGTTGGGCTGAAACTCGCCTTTAATTTGTTCCTTCTTGTGTTCATGATCGTAACGTAAACCTGCTGTTATGTCCCATTGGGGGTTAATAGAATAAGTTAACTGGCCAAATGCCGCTACACCATAATTACGTTCAATATTTGTATTTATACTCGTAAAATCGGTTAGGGGAGAGCCTACCGCAGCAGCGTCATCACCAAAATAAGTACCAACCTTGCTTGGGCTGTAACGGTAAAATCCGTATAAACCGGTGGTCCATTTAATGGAAGAGGACGTAGACGCCGGCGATGAAAAACGGAACTCTTGCGTACCTACCTGTACTTTATTGTATTGATTGCCGTAGTTGTTCACTAAAGATACCGCGTCAATTGGTGAGAAATCACCATCAATAGGAGTGGTATAATAACGGTAATTATCCTGATATGAACTGCTGGAAGTGAAATTAAAGCCTTGGCCGGTATAATTAGCCGATAACGATGTATTAAGGATGTTGTCCACCATTTTGGTGGTTGCATTTTGGTTTACCACAAAAGGGGATGAGATGGCATCATCCGGACTGGGTGAAAGCGCGAACGGGCCATTGTTGCGGTTGGCGTAGTTTTTTACATTCAGGGTTAGTGAAAATTTTTGGCTGGCCAAGTACTTTAAATAATAATTTCCTAAAAAATAATGCTGCTTATCAAAGTTAGTGTTGTTAAAATCGTTATGATAGAAACCATCAAATCCTGAGTAAATTCCGGCTACGCCCAAAAATAATTTGTCTTTTATCAAAGGTGTGCTTATGCCAAAGCTATACCGCTGCTGACTATAATTACCTGTACTTACTTCAGCGAATCCGGATGTTATGTTTGAAGGTTGTTTGGTAATTACATTTATCACTCCACCCATTGCATTGCGCCCGTAAAGTGTTCCCTGTGGCCCGCGTAAAACTTCTATACGTTCAACGTCAAAAAGCTGGGGGATATAAGTATCCAGGCTGAACTGGTTAACACCGTCGACATACGTGGCAACAGCAGGATCGTACGATGTGGTAGCTACGCCTCTTATGCCTGTCACATTCCGGTTATCGCCCGGCCCGGCAGAATACAGATTTGGGACTATTGCTGTTATATCCTTAAGATTCCGCAAGTTATAGGCCTGTACTTGTTTAGCTGATAAGGTAGAAATACTAAAGGGTACTTTTTGTACATCTTCTTCCGTTTTCTGCGCGGTCACAACTACCTCATCCAACTGATTGTTGGCATCGTTTAACTTAATGCTGATATTTATGTCTTCCCCGGATATCGTCAACCTTTGATTAACAGATGCATACCCTACATTACTTACATGTAGTATATAATTCCCTGTGGGTATGTTGTTAAAATGGAAGCGCCCATCAGTACCTGTAACTGTGCTGTAATTGGTATTAAGCAAACTTACCGTAGATGAATTAACCGGGTTTGATTGTGAATTGATTATGGTGCCGGAAAGGGTAGACGTAACTTGAGAAAAAGCTTGTGAGCATACAGCCAGAAGAAACAGGAGCGGGAACAGTTTTTTCATTTATTGCAGATGGAAATTTAATTTTGATTAATCAGATAAAATAAAAGGTGAATATGATATTAATCATATTCACCGTAAGTATAAGATCAGTAGTTAATTATTTAAGAGAATATATCCAGCCAATTATCTTTTCAGCATCATCGGGTTTTAAATTAGGATGCGCAGGCATCGATACATCGCCCCAAACACCTGTACCGCCTTTTATTATTTTTTGAGTAAGGTGATCGGTTGAGGCTTTGTTATGAGGATATTTTTTTGATACATCTGTAAAAGCAGGCCCTATTGATTTTTCATCAACCTTGTGGCAAACTTTACAATCAAGCGATAGCATTAATGCTTCTCCTGCCGCATTTGCTTTTGCATTGGCCATTTCGGCACTGCTTAATTGCTGCCCTGCCATTATAGTAACAGGCTTGCCTTTAGTCTCTGCATTTTGATCGTCTTTTACGGTAACATTTACTATATAGCTACCGCCCTTTGTATAAGTATAATCTAATTTTGGCTCGGTAGTGAACTTAGTTGTACCGTCGCCTAAGCTCCAGGTATAAACTACTTTTCCTTTTTCCGGATCTTTTGCTTCAACAGCTAATGAAACTTTCAACGGAAGCGTGCCTGAAGTTTTATTGCTTGTTATGGTTCCTACTTCAGGTGCAAGATTACCACTGTTATAGTCTATACGGGCAAGTCCGGCATCCTTGTTTTTAGCGAACCACCCTGAACCGTATTCCAGAATATAAATTTTGCCATCCGGGCCGGTTTCCATATCAATTGGCGCGTTAAACTTGGTTCCGGCCATAAATGGTTCCATTTTATCCAGATCGCCATTTGGTTGTAATGTTAATACTTTTATCCATCCCCGGATCCAATCATAAAAGAAAACTTTTTTATCAAAGTAATCGGGCATGCGGGTTGCTTCCGGGTACATATCTGTATAATAAGCAGGCCCTGCCATAGCCGTTCTGCCGCCAGAACCTACCTGAGGGAATTCTTTAGATGGTCCGTAAGGATACCATATAAATGCCGGTTGCGCAGGTGGTAAGTTTTGGATACCTGTATTGTTTCGTGAATTATTTACCGGATGTTGCGGATCAAAAGCCGGGCCGGATACGCCAGTATCGTAATTGTAAGGGTGATAGGGTATATTGTTACCTATAAACAACGGCCATCCAAAAAAACCTGCTTTACGTGCCTGGTTAAATTCATCATAACCACGCGGGCCACGGGTATCCAGGCTATCGGCATTTGCATCCGGGCCAACTTCGCCCCAGTATAAAAAGCCGTTTTTCTTATCTACCGAAATGCGGTAAGGGTTTCTGTCGCCCATTACATAAATTTCCGGACGGGTTTTTGGTGTGCCGGGTTTAAACAGATTACCTTCCGGGATAGTATAAGTACCATCTGATTGTACGTTGATACGTAAAATTTTACCTCTCAGATCATTACTGTTTCCGGCAGATCTGCGGGAATCATATTGCTGATGACCCGGACGGTCATCTAAAGGCGCAAATGCATGGGTGTCATACTTGTTGTTTTTACCTTCATCAAAAGGAGTGGAGTTATCCCCGGTTGAAAGGAATAAAGTGTGATCGTTACCAAACGCTATGGAACCACCTGTATGACAGCATATTTCGCGTTGAGAATATAGTTGTAATATTACTTTCTCCGATTTATTGTCGATAGTATCGTTTACAAATGTAAATCGTGACAAGCGGTTTACGGATGTATCCGCAGGGCTATAATAAATATATACGTAGTGGTTGTCTTTAAAATCCGGATCGGCTTTAATACCTAAAACACCTTCTTCTGCATTAACACCTGGTGTATGCGTTTTCCAGTAGGCATTTAAAAAGCCTACCTGTTTTACACTTTTGGTGCTGTTCTTATAAAGCATTATTTCACCACGGCGTTGTGCTACCAATATATCCAGATTGGGTAATATGGTCATTTCTGTAGGTTCAAAAAAGGTGCCCTGTATTAATGATGTTTTTGTGAAGCGACTTTCGTCAGGAACACGTAATGTAGTACACTTACTGTAATCCAAACCATCATTATCCCCAATGGCATATTTTATACCGCCTAACAGGTGTTTTAAATAAGTGGGGTCAGAATAAGATTCGTCAGTATGTCCCATCTCGGTATAAAAAGATCTGCCGCCCTCAAAATCATGGTACCAGGCTATAGGATGATTATCGCCATTTGTACCTCCTTTATAGCTTTTTTCATCGAGTTTTATCAGCACGTGAATATCTTTACTGATATTTTTAAAGTTATACCATTCATCGGTTCTTTTCCATTCATCAGGCAGGTCTTTAGTTGAAGGGTGATCCTTATCAACAACATGCAAGGTGGCTTCCTGTATCTGTGGATGGCTGTCAAAATAGGCGCCTACCAAACGGCCATACCACGGCCAGTCGTACTCGGCATCTGAAGCAGCATGTACACCCACAAAATTACCCCCGGCTTCCATATACCTTTGCAGATCGGCCTGTTCATAATTACTTAATAAATTACCCGTAGTATTTAAAAATATTACCGCGGCGTATTTATTTAAATTTTCTTCGCTAATGCTTGTCGAGTCAGAACTGGTGTCTACATCAAAATTGTTTTCATTCCCCATCTTCATAATGGCATCTACTCCGGCGGGTATAGATTCATGGTGATATCCGGCGGTTTTGGTGAAAACTAAAACTCTTGGTTTGGATGATTTTTTAGTACAGCCAAGCACCAAAATACTAAACACAATAAGTAAGGTATATTTGTAGCGCATAAAAAAGGTTTTTTTGGATTTAATGGTCAACTATAACAACAGGGGCATTATTGTGTACACTTAACGCATTAAAGATAGTATGCATTTTATAAAATGAAGAATTTTATATGCAATATATATCCTTTTACGCAAAAAAGCCTTCAGATTTTAAACTGAAGGCTTTTTGTTGACAATGTAATCTTATAAAAATATGGGTTTGTCCAGTTTCATGGCAATACGGTAGGCGGCGTTCATTAAACCCACATGACTGTATGCCTGCGGAAAGTTACCCCATTGGCTGCCGGTATTTTCATCAACGTCCTCGCTGAATAATAACAGGTCGTTACAGTATTTCATCAGGTTCTCAAATTCACGGATGGCATCATCCAGGCGACCTACACAAGCCAGTGCTTCAACATACCAAAAAGCACATATCAAAAATGTTGTTTTAGGTTTGCCAAAATCATCAGCATATAAATACCTGTAAAATAAACCATTATCTGTTTTTAGCTCTTTCTCGAGTGCAATTAAATGGTCCTTTGCTTTTTGGGAATTTGGATCAAGGTAATTCATCATTATCAGCTGCAGCGTGCTGGCATCCAGATGTGGCACATGGGCAGCATTGGTGTAAACTTTACGCACCGGGTCATAGCAGCTTTCAATATGTGCCGCGGCACGGTCCTTTAAAGCATTGGCCCGGGCTTCCAGTTCCTTGTTATCAATGGTTATAGCCATTTTCGCGGCTGCGTTACAACCGGCCCACTGAAAAAGGTTACTGTAACAATGTATGTTGGCTATGTTCCGGAACTCCCATATTCCGGCGTCCTTTTCATCGAGCGTACGCTCTATTTTGTTAAGCAACGATTCTACCCAACGGTCGGAATCTTTTCTCTCCCTGAAAATAAATCGGTGATCAGTATAAAGAGGCAGCAGGGAAATTAATACTTGCCCGTAAATATCATTTTGGATATGCTCGTAAGCCTGATTGCCAATACGTACCGGTTTATTATCCAGGTAACCACTTAAATAATCAAGCTCTTTTTCTATGAGTTTCTTTTTACCCGTAATGCCATACAGGGGTTGATAACGAAACTCTTCTCCTTCTGAAAAAGATATGTTGGTTACGTAGTTAAAATACTGTTCCATCTCTTCGAAATGACCAATATGATTTAACGAAGTAAGCACGTAGTACGTATCACGTAACCAGCAATAGCGATAGTCCCAGTTACGTCCGCTTTGATCGTACTCCGGCAAGCTGGTTGTGCTTGCGGCAATAATAGCCCCGGTATCTTCATACTGGTGTATTTTTAAAACCAAGGCCGACCGGATCACATATTTCTGGTAAAATCCTGCAATAGCAGAGTGTTTTATCCACGTTTGCCAGTACCTTAATGTCGACCTTAAAAAACTTTCTGCGGTCGATTCTAACGCTGCCTCTAATGGATCTCCGTAGGATAGCAGCAGATATTTAGCTTCGGTAAGCTGAAAATATTGTTCGTCGACAATGTAACTAACAGGGATGCTGGTAGTGAGGCGAATGGTTTCTTCGCAACCGGCATAATCTATATGGTTGCTGCCCCGACGTAATTTTAATTTCTGCTTGCCGTAATCGCATACCGGCGCGCACTTTACCCGTATGCGTGGTTGTCCGCTTATCGGCTCAATCTTACGGATCAGCATTAACGGTCTGAAATATCTCTCGTACTGATAAAAACGGGGCGCAAAATCGGTGATTCGGTAACTGCCTCGTTCATCCGTTACTTCGGTACACAATACGTTACTGTTTTCAATATAGTATTGTTTAGAAGTATATTCACCTTCCGGGAGTATTGAAAATTCGCCGCCTCTTTCAGTATCTAATAAGCTGCCAAAAACAAATGTACTATCAAATTTTGGCCAGCACAACCATGCTACATTGGTGTTTTTATGTATGTGCGCTAAAAACGCACAGTTTCCTATAAGACCTGTAGCGTATGTATGTTTCTCCATGTTTATTTAAGTAGCGGTAAATTTTGTGTGTGTTCGCAAACTATTATATAATATCAAACACCACAAGTATTTGTTTGGATTTTTTTATGTGAAATGCATTTATCAGCAAAAAGCTAACTTAAAAACCATCATAATTTTACACTTATTTAAAAACAAATTTCGGCTATAATTGCTTATTTAATTAGCTTATTAAGCCGGGTTTGCCAATGGCATTACAGATTTACAGAAAATTTTAATAATGATGAGCGAGCAGTTATATAGGAAGAAAACAGGGCTAAATATAATTTTGTACCTTTGTTGCGCTTATATAACACAGGTGTTGTACTAACATTTATAGTTTAGCTCTCTTTTTTTGAATACGCTTTACCTGTAAGCAATAGCTGGCACATCCGGGTAACTCAGCATTATTAATACTACTTTTTATTAAAAATATTCATGCAAAAAAAATTATTCATTATTTCTAACCGATTACCATTAACAGTTGAACAAACTGAAAACGGAACTACTATAAGGCAATCATCCGGCGGACTGATATCTGCCATAACTGCTTATTTAGGTAGTGGCGGAGCAGATACTTTTAATGAAACTATTTGGGCCGGGGTTACCGATTGCAGCGAAAAAGTTTGGAATAGCGCTAATAATCTGCAGGAAAAAATGGACTATACCTATATGCCTGTGTTTATGAACAGTAAAACATATCAGTCATATTATAACGGATTTTCCAATTCATTACTATGGCCTCTTTTCCATTATTTCCCTTCTTTTGCTGAGTATAATTCTAATTATTTTGACGCATATATAAACGCAAATAAAATATTTGCAGAGTTATTAGCTAAACATATAAAAAAGGACGATGTGGTTTGGGTGCATGATTATCACCTGTTGCCGTTAGCCGGAATGCTCCGCAAAAAATTCCCTACTATAACCATTGGCTTCTTTTTACATATACCGTTCCCATCGTATGAGTTGTTCCGGGTTATTCCGAAGCAGTGGCAACGCGAAATATTATCAGGAATGTTAGGTGCAGATCTTATTGGTTTTCATACTCTCGACTACGCTTCTCACTTCCTTTCTTCAGTGGAAAAAGTTTATAAGGTTGAACGCGATGGTCAATATCTTTCATGGGAAAACAGACAGATTAAAGCCGATGCTTTTCCAATAAGTGTTGATTACCAACAGTTTAATGATGCCTATGATGAAGTAGATAATTCACAGGTGAAAAATGATTATCTGGAGTTAAAAGGTGATAAGCAGATGATATTTTCTGTAGACAGGCTTGATTATACTAAAGGGCTGCAAAGCAGGCTCAAGGGTTTCAAGAAGTTTTTAGTACAAAACCCTGAATATATTGGTAAGGTGGTTTTCGTTCTGGTAATAGTGCCATCCCGCGACTCTATAAAAAAATATGTGGAAAGGAAGCGGATGCTGGATGAGTATATAGGCAGCATGAACAGTACTATGGGCAACATTAACTGGCAACCCATAATCTACCATTATAACCACCTGTCATTTGAGGAGCTGGTTGCTTTATATACAGTTTGCGATCTTGCACTTATAACGCCGCTTCGTGATGGCATGAACCTGGTATCAAAAGAGTTTGTAGCCAGCCGTAAAGATAAAAAGGGTGTGCTTATACTCAGCGAGATGGCTGGCGCTGCCAGGGAACTCACCGAGGCGCTGCTAATTAACCCTAATGACACTACCGAAATTGCGGATATGATAAAAACCGGATTGGAGATGGGTGTGGAAGAACAGGAAGAAAGAATGATAGCTATGCAAAAGCGCGTTAGCCGATACGATGTAAACTCATGGGCGGCCGACTTTTTTGGCCAACTGAAACATGTAAAAGGCTTACAATTGCAGTTTGAGATAAAATTCCTCGATAGCTTTGCTAAAGCCCTGCTGTTGGAGAATTATTCAAAGGCGAACAAGCGTTTAATATTACTGGATTATGATGGTACCTTGGTGCCATTTTCCAAAAAACCATCATTAGCATCTCCCGGAAAGAAAATATTAGAAACATTAAAGGAGCTTTCTGAAAACCCGCTCAATGATGTGTATATCGTTAGTGGGCGTGATAGTAACACTCTGGAAACATGGTTAGGACATCTGCCCGTAGGCCTTATTGCTGAACATGGTGCTAAAATAAGACATAAAGGTGCTAACTGGGCCTCAGAAATTACCGACGAGATAAAAGACTGGATGCTGAAGATTGAAAAGATAATGGATAATTATGTATCTAAATGTCCGCATACTTTTATCGAGAAAAAAGAATTTGCTATGGCCTGGCATTACCGTAATGCCGACTTGGTGCAAGGTAGCATAAGGGCGAAAGAGCTTTATGAAGAACTTGCTGAGGTAACATCGCAATTGCCGCTTAATGTGCTTAATGGCAATAAGGTGATAGAGGTGCGTAATAAAGGTGTAAATAAGGGGAATGCTGTAGGCAAGGTTTTAAATACAGAAAGTTATGATTTTGTACTTTGTATCGGCGATGATAAAACAGACGAAGATATGTTTAAAAAGCTTGCAAATGTTAAAGAGGCCTTTACCATTAAGGTTGGTAACGAGGCCACCTTTGCAAAATACAATCTGCACTCATCATATCTTGTTCAATCCTTGTTAGAGACTATCTACTTGTATCCGCAGAAAAATATTAGTATAGATAGTTTAGAAACCCACGGGTAATAAACAACGTAAAAAAATAAGGTCTGTAATATTAATTATTACGGACCTTTTTAATTATGTAATAATTTTGGCGACTATAAAGGCTGCCGCTGCTGCTAACGCTCCTATTATAACTACTTTAACTGCACCAGTGAAAGGTTTTTGGCCGGTTACCTTGCTTTTGAAATAACCAAATACAAAAAGACATATCAGAGTTAATATACAAGAGTAATAAAGCGCTATTTGTGAGTTTTCAATAAAAAAATATGGCGATAAGGGTATAATACCTCCAGCTATATAAGAAACTCCAATAGTAATGGCACTTTGGGTCGCACGGTTAGCTACCGGTTCTTCTAAACCTAATTCAAAGCGCATCATAAAGTCCACCCATTTATCTTTATCGCGTGCCATTTCATCAGCTATTTGCTGTTGCAGCGCTTCTGATAGTCCAAAGTCGGCAAATACTTCTTTTACTTCGGCCTTTTCCTGGTCGGGTACGCGTTCTACCTCATCATATTCTCGTTTTAACTCAGCATTGTAATGGTCCACCTCGGTACGGCCCGCTAAAAAGCCTCCTAAACCCATTGCAATACTGCCGGCAACAATTTCGGCTATACCGGCGGTTACTACAAGCGTTGAGGAAGTTACTGCCCCACTCAAGCCTGCAGCCAGCGCAAATGGTACGGTTAACCCGTCAGACATCCCGATAACTATATCACGTATGGTGTCTGAACTTCTTAAGTGTTTTTCCTGGTGCATATGTGCTATAAATATACATACATAATAAACTATTTGTTGCCTGTTATGGTGTGATATGTTAATACAGAATTAAATTAATTTTAATTAAAGGAATGCTTGATCAGGTAATTGTTAAAAGGTGTTAAATCAACCAAATTTCATGCTAACTACAGAATCTGACTGTATTATTGACCTATAAAAAAGCTTACTTGTTTTTGACTTGAAGTCGCTCATTTATTTCAATAAAAAAAAGAATACGATGGACAGAAAAGAGTTTTTAAATGCGGTTGGATTAAGCGCCGCTACAATAACAGCATTAAGCTGTACGGGCTGCTCTAAAACTTCAATGGGGCCGGGCTCTGCAAATAATCCGCCAAAAGGTGTTGACTTTACACTGGATCTTTCTGAAAAAGCGAACGCCAACCTACTTGTAAACGGCGGCTTTGTGGTATCAAACAGTATTATAGTTGCACGTACTAATTCCGGTGAATACATTGCCGTGCAGCAATCCTGCACACATGCTAATTATCCGTTAACCTATGAGAGTAATAACCAACAGTTTTTTTGCAATAACCATGGTGCAACCTTTACGGAAAAAGGTATACAAACCGGAGGCCCCTATAGCCAACCTCTTAAGGTTTATAACACTACTCTTACCAATACTTCACTACGTGTTTATTCTTAATACCTAAAAAAATATGAAACAAATATTAACAATTTTAATTTTCACATTAACAATCTCTCATGTGAGCTGGCTCGGTAATTTTGAAGACGCAAAAAAGGAGGCGGTATCTACTCATAAGCATATACTTATCAATTTTTCAGGATCGGATTGGTGCGGGCCATGTATAATGCTAAGGAAGCAAATTTTAGAATCATCAACTTTTGAAAATTATGCTTCAGATAATTTAATACTGGTAAGAGCTGATTTCCCCCGGCAAAAAAAGAATAAGTTAAGCAAGGTTCAAGTAAAGTTAAATGAAGCTTTGGCTGATAAATATAATCCGGATGGCAAATTCCCTTTTACCTTATTGGTTGATGAGCATGGTGCTGTATTAAAAGAATGGGATGGGTATCCGAATGAGTCTCCGGAAAAATTTGTAGAACAAATAAACCAATACGCAGGTGCAGGCAAGTAACGATTTATTGCAAATGCCTGGGTTTTTTAAGCGGATAGTAAAATTAATGGGTAACCGTTTTGAAATTACTATTATAAGTAATGATGCAGAACAGGCGAATGAAAAAATTGATTTGGCAATAGCTGAAATAAGTCGTATTGAAAAATTGCTTACAACTTTTAATGATGATAGCCAAACTAATGAGATAAATGCCAATGCGGGTATTAGGGCTGTTAAAGTAGACAAAGAAGTTTTTGACTTGATAGACAGGGCACTGAAAATATCGGCGCTTACGCAAGGTGCTTTTGACATAACCTACGGTTCGATAGATAAAAGCTTATGGAACTTTGATGTACACATGAAGTCGCTTCCTGATGTGGAAACTGCCCGTAATTCAGTAAGATTGATAAACTATAAAAATGTGATCCTTGATGCGCAGCATACAACGGTTTATCTGAAAGAGAAGGGAATGCGAATTGGTTTTGGTGGCATAGGTAAAGGCTATGCTGCTGATAGAGCTAAGTCATTATTGCAAAAAATGGATGTACTTAGCGGCGTGGTTAACGCCGCCGGTGATCTTATAACCTGGGGAACTCAACCCAATGGGAAGCCCTGGACAGTTGCCATTGCCGACCCAGACCAACATCTTAAACCTTTTTCAACACTCAATATAAGTGATATGGCAATTGCCACATCAGGCGATTATGAAAAATATGCGATTATAAACGGTAAAAAGTATTCACATACCATTGATCCTAAAACCGGGCTACCGGTTAGTGGTATTAAAAGCGTAAGTATAATAAGCCCGAGCGCAGAATTCGCCGATGCTATGGCTACTCCCGTATTGGTTATGGGTGTCAGGGTTGGATTGGATCTGATTAATCAGTTACAACAGACTGCGTGTATTATAATTGATAGTAATAACAACGTTTACACTTCAAAAAATATAAATATCAAATAATAATATTATGAAGAAGGTTACTCTGTACTTCACCATTCTGAGTTTGTGGCTTTTGTATAGCCTGTCATCATGTAAAACGGTAAAATCTTACCAAAAAAACCGAATAAACGATACCGAAATGGAGCTTAACGCCAGGAAGACACAAAAATTCGAACAAAATTTTCAGCTATACAGAGAAGGTGCTTCCGGTGCAAATGGTGGTAAAAGTGGTGGTGGTTGTGGCTGTAATTAATCAATTAAACTATAGTTAACACCAAATCATGAGAAAAATATATTTATGTGTGGCAGCCATGTATCTGGGGATGGTGGCATCCTACGGACAAACCAAACCTGTTAAGGACTCGTCTAACTACAAATCAAAGGAACTTACTTTTGATGAGGTCAATTTCGTATCGGCTTATTATAATCAAAACGGAAATAATTCTGCGGTTACAGGTGGAATAGGTACAGAAAAGTTAAACGATTTTGCTAATACATTTGATGTACAACTTTCCAAGTACGGAAAAAACGTACGAAAGAATACCTTTTTATTTGAATTGGGTGTGGACCATTATACATCTGCATCTTCAGATAAAATAGATCCGTACAGTATCTCTTCAGCTTCAAGGCAGGACACACGTGTATATCCGTCGTTAAACTGGACCAATAGTGATGATAATTCAGGAAACGCTTTTGGTTTCACAGCATCCTATTCGCATGAGTTTGATTATCAGTCTTTCGGTGGTGGGTTCAATTTGACCAGGGTTTCAAAAAATAAAAACACCCAGTTTGATTTTAAATTGCAGGCTTTTTTAGATACCTGGAAAGTTATATTGCCTGTAGAACTCCGCCCGCCTGGCTACGGCTCCGGATCAAACCGCGATGATAATCGGCCGGTTGATTATAAGCCACGAAATTCTTTTAGTACTTCATTTTCGCTTTCGCAGGTGCTTACAACACGCATGCAGGTTCTTTTGGTTGTCGAGCCATCTTATCAACATGGGTTATTAGCAACCAAATATCAGCGCGATTATTTTACGGACGGATCAGAACGTGTGGAAAATTTGCCTGATAACCGATATAAATTGCCCATAGGATTAAGACTTAACTACTTCTTAGATGACCATTTTATTGTTAGAGCTTTTTACAGGTATTATATGGATAACTGGGGAATAAGGGCTCATACCGCTGAATTAGAGGTGCCGGTTAAACTTACATCCTTCGTATCTGTTAGTCCGTTTTACAGATACAGTACACAAAATGGTACGAGATATTTTAAACCTTACGGGCAGCACGATCCAACAGATATTTACTACACCAGTGATTATGATCTGTCGAAATTGCATAGTAATTTTATAGGTGCCAATATTCGCCTGTCTCCTCCGGGGGGTGTTTTTGGGTTGCCGCAACTAAATTCTTTTGAATTAAGATACGGGCATTATATCCGGTCAACAGGGTTAAATAGTAATATAGTTACTCTGGCGCTTAAATTTAAATAGGGATAGGGTAGGTAGATTAATAAATAATATTATCTAAATCCCCACGCTCTTTCTTCTTCTCTTATGCGAACATAAAGCATAAGGGCGTTTAACAGTGTAAATATTATCGCAGTATAATAAAGATCAAACACCATGGGGATTACAATTATCTCACAAATAACTATGAAATAATTAGGATGCTTAAATATCTTATAAGGGCCTTTTTTTATAAAATCGGCGTTAGGTACCCTTAATATTTTTGTGTTCCAGTATTTTCCCAGGGAGGCTATGGTCCACAATTTGAAAGAGATAAGTAAAATAAAAATGAACATTAATATATTATTGAAATTCCCACCGCGAAGCAAGTATTCAACTATTATGGATAGGATAAAAAGAGTGTGTAATAATATCATATACGGATAATGGGATTTTCCGTATTCTACAGCTCCATTGTCTAACGCCCATTTTTCATTCTTTTTGGCTACAACAAGCTCGGCTAACCGCAGAAATATCACGAAGCATATAAATAAGATAAAATACATTTTAGTTATTTTTCATATTAAGCAACACCATTTCGCTACTAAAACCCGGCCCCATCGCCAGCATTAACCCGTAACCATCCTCAAACCCTTCCGTCATAAATTTTTCTAATACATACAATACCGTTACGCTCGACATGTTTCCGTTATCATTCATCACTTCTCGGGTATTTTTCAGAAAATCTCCCTCTACCTTTAGTGTGTTGGTGTATGCATCTAATACCTTTTTACCACCGGGATGGAATATGAAATTTTTAATATCTTTCAAATCCAGGTTTTGTTTTTTCAGGAATGAATCAATATCTCCTTTGATGTTATCATTAATGAACGTAGGGATATCTTTAGAAAAGAGCACCTTAAAGCCCGTATCTTTAAAATCCCAACCCATTACATCTAACGAATCGTAATATAATTTACTGCTCGCGTTAACATATGTAATACCACTTTGCTGTTTATGATTATCACCCATCACAATACATGCAGCTATGCCATCTGAAAATAAACTGGACCCAATAAAATTACTTTTACTGTAGTCGCTTTTTATTAGTGTTAATGAACATAATTCAACGGCAACAAGCAATACTACAGCATCCGGGTTTGCCAATGCCAGTGTATTTGCTTTTGCCATGCCTGATACACCGCCACCACAACCTAAGCCCCATATTGGGGTACGATTAATATGCGGATTAAGTCTCAATTTATTAATGATCTGCGCATCCATACTTGGCGTTGCCAGGCCTGTTGTAGATACAAAAATAATGTCTGTGATATCAGCTTTGTTAATGCCTGCTTTAACTACGCAATCTTCAACTGCTGCAACCGAATATTCAAGCGCATTGCTTAAATAAGCGTCGTTACGTTCTTCAAAAGTATTAGGTTCTGCATAATAACTAATTGGCTTACAAAAATTACGGGTAATGATTTCGGTATTGTCAAAAGCATGTATAAGTCTGTCAACCTGCGGAAAGTTTTCAGCAAATAATGACCGAGCCTGTGCTTTTACGTCTGGTTGTTTTATTTTATAAGGCAGGTCGATTTTTGAGACTGCTGAAATATGCGGCATTATAATGTATTTGAGTGATTTATTGTAAAAGGTATAGACGATTAATTTGTTTTAATTGATGAGGTATTTATAGCTAATTGGTTTAATCATTAACCCCGCCATTTATCATGTCTGATATTATGCCCTTGCCTTCCTTTCGTTCTGCTAAAAATATGCCGACTAAATGCACTGCAATAAATGCTAAAATTAAATACATACAAAAGCCATGGACCTCTTTAACAGAATGCCTTATGGATTTAAATGGAGCTAACGCATCTTCAAAAGCTAAAAACAACCCGGTAAGTGCCATTACGGTTAATAAAATATAAAAAATGCTGTAAGTTATTTTTACACCTAATTCATGCCTTGCCGTTTCGCGATTCTTTTTCGTTACTTTAAATTGATGGTAGGCGCTTTTCATCTTGCGGATAAATTTTTGGTCGGCCACCTGAAAAGACTCAAGTATCAGCCGGAACAAAAGCAACGCGGCCAACGTATAACCAAAATAAGTATGTATGGCCCAAACGTTATCACTTAAAGTATGGGCAATTCCTCTTGCTTGCTGATCTGTAACTTCGGTGCCACTATTTGTTAGTTCGCTCGTTACAACCCCGGCAACAGATCGCTGATCAGTTATGGTGGAATTAATTAATACAGTAAGCAAAGAGCCTGTTATGACAATAGTATTGGCCCAATGCCAAAAGCGAAGCGAAGATGAATGTTTTTTGATTTGCTGTGGATGGTCAACATCCTTTCGGGGAGGAGTTATTACAGTCATAAAAAATATTGATGTGATTTATAAAAGTACTATTAAAAATTGTAGCAAAACTGTAGCACATTTTTGCAGTAACAATCATTAATAAATAGTAAATAAAATTAAATAATTCTTAAGTCCATCACTGTAATTTAATATAGCTGATAAGATAATCTATAATGAAGTTTTATCTTACTATTTTTACAGATAGGTAGCATAATAAAACACAATGGCCAACACATCACTTAATACCGCCCCTGCATTAAACGATGTATTTAACCTGGAGCTTTTTTTTGAACTCTCGCCTGATCTGTTGTGCATTGCAGGCTATGACGGTTATTTTAAAAGAATAAATCCAACGGTATCAAAAGTACTTGGTTATACTAATAAAGAATTATTTGCTAAACCCATAAGCGAATTTATATATCATGAAGATCGTGTGCTTACTGCCAAGTACCGTGATGTTCTGATCAGGAATAAGCCGTTGCTTAATTTTGAAAACAGGTACGTTACAAAAAGCGGCCAGATTGTATGGCTGTCGTGGACATCAATGCCGTTTGAGAGCGAAAAAGTAGTTTTTGCTATCGCCAAAAACATTACCCATAAGAAAATGCTGGAGGAAGATAGAGACGCCCTGCTTGCTAAATACACAAAAATCAATAATGACCTTAAACAGTTAACCTATACCACTTCACATGACCTGCGGGCGCCTGTAAATAACCTTCTTTCGGTTTTTAGCGTGATGGACGTATCTAAAATACAGGATAAAGAAACATTGTTGTTTATTGATATGCTTAAACATGCTACGGAAAATCTTAAGCAAACATTAAATAATTATATTGATGAATTGAGCGAAAAGGATATTTTGCGTATAAATACTGTGGAAATTGATCTAGAAAAATGCCTTGAATTTGTTATAGGATCGTTGCAATCATTAATACAAAACTCCAACACTATTATAAACTTCGATTTCTCTGAACAAAAAATTATTAAATTCAATAAGGCATATCTCGAAAGTATATTTCTTAACCTTATTACCAATTCTATCAAATATGCTAAACCCGGTTCATTTCCTATTATTTATATTTCTTCACGACGTATGAATGGTGTTGTTCAACTTATTGTAGAAGATGAAGGTATTGGCTTTGATATGGATAAAGTAAAGGGCCGTATATTCGGTTTAAATCAAAAATTCAGTAACAACTCCGACAGTAAGGGTATTGGCTTGTACCTGGTTTATAATTATGTAATAAGTTTAGGAGGCCATATTGAAATTGAAAGTAAGATAAACGAAGGCGCAAGGTTTATTATGTCATTTAAGGATTGAAATATTATTCCAATCCGCTTTTTATAGCAAATTTAACTAAGCCAACGGTACTCTTATTATGAGTTTTTTCCAATAAATGTTGTCGGTGGTTATCAACCGTTTTTTTACTGATAAAGAGTTTCTCAGCAATTTCTTCGCTTGTAAACTCTTTTACTATAAGGCTCAATATTTCCTTTTCTCGGATAGATAATTGGTTTAATTGCTCGTCTTGTACTTTTTGCTTATGATATTGATTGTAGATTATAGGTACAATATCTTGTGAGAAATAGGTGCCACCGCAGGTAATACGATGCATGGCTTGCAGTAATTCTGTTCGCCCGGCATTTTTAAGTATGTAACCGTCTGCTTCGGCCATAATAGCCTCTTTTACTGCAGGGGCATTATTATACATGCTTAAAATAAGTACCTGTATGTGCGGAAATTCACTTTTTACCATACGGCATAATTGTGTGCCGGTTAAAAGCGGCATGCTTATATCGGTTAAAAGAAACTGAAACTTTTGGGGTTCAGCCGCAATTAGTTCATACGCCGCCTGCCCATTATTTGCTTCGGCAATAATCTGGTATTGCTCATTGTGTGCAAGCAAACTTCGCAAGCCGTCAATTACCATTTGGTGATCATCGGCTATTATGATGTCGATTTTAGACGTTGTCATCAGGTATAATTATCTCAATTTGGGTTCCACTTAATCTCTCAGACCGGATGTTTAATATGCCATCTAGAAGATTTACGCGTGCGGTTATATTTTTCCATCCTATTCCATTGGAGTTTTTAATTTGATCAGTGTCAAACCCCACACCATTATCTTTGATAGCAATTATTAAATGGCTGTTTTTACTTATTGCCTCAATATTTATTTGTGTTGCTTTTGCATGTTTAACGATATTGCCAACTATTTCCTGCACTATACGATAGATAGATAATTGGGTTGATTTTTTAAACTGATGCTCATGTGTAGCATCGGCAACATCAAACAAAACCTTTATACCCACACCTGAATTTATTTTTTCAAACATATCTTCCAGTGCGGCAAATAAACCAAAGTTCAATTCTTCGGGTATCAGATTATGAGATATATGCCGAACTTCAGTTATAGTTTTGTCTATAAGTATAAGTGTGTTATCAATATGGTTATCCTTAGGATAGTCATGCATAAGATTAGACACATTCATTTTAACAACTGACATTAACTGACCAATGCTATCATGCAGGTCGCGTGCTATACGGATACGCTCGTTTTGTTCCCCATTAAGCAATGCTTTATTCAATTTCTGTTCTTCGGCAAACCTGTTTTTTACAATAGTGTTACGATATACTAAACCGAATATTAAGCAAAGTGCTATCAGAGTTATTATTGCGGCGTATATGATAAATCTTTTATCGCTTTCTGCCCGGTCACGTGCTACTGCCCGCAAATTCGACTGGAATTTAAGTTGCTGGTTTTCCTTTTCTTTTTTTTCAGTTTCGAATTGCAGTTGCAGATCGTACAATATCTCCGCTTTACTCGCACTAAATAAAGAATCTTTCAATTCCGCTCGTTGTTTCAAATAACTAAACGCCTGCTTAAAATCATGAGTTTTAACATCCAACTTATATAAATTCTCATAAGTATCTATCAATTTCTCAGGACTCCCACTTTTTTTGGCGTAATAAAGGGCAGAGTCCGCATAGAAGCGCGCTTTTTTAATATTCCCTAATTCCAGGTTTACATTAGCCAAATTGCCTAAAGTGCCGGCAAAAGCATAGGGGCTTGGTGCCTTTCTTAGTTGTTGTAATGCTAATAGCAGGTATTTATTAGCCCTGATAAAGTAACCCATTTTTTGATAGGTATTGCCTATATTATTATAATTTATGCCCAGCAAAAAAGGTTTGCCTTTGACGTTTTTTACATTTTTGAAATGCACATATAATGCTTTTCTGTATTCCTCATTATCATCGTAATTAATCGCCAAAACATTCATAGCCCGCCACTTTAACTCGGCTGTAGCTTTTGATGTTGATTGTAAAACATTGATGGCGACTTGAGCATATTTTTTTCCGCTCTCATAATTGCCAAAATCATGCAGGGTGTTAGAAATTACAACATAAGCATATCCCACCATAGCTGTATCTTTTACCTGCTCAAAATTTTTAACCGCTTGTAATAAATAACTAATTCCCTTTTCAAACTTATATTTTTTACCTAATTGTATACCCATATTAAAATTATTATACCCCATCCAAAGCTGGTTTTTTGAAATACGCAGATAGGACATGGAGGTATCGTACCATGGTAAGGCCTGATTTGCATCTAAAGATAACTTAGCCACAAATAGTAATCCTGCAGCACGGCCGGCATTATCAGTATTATTTTGTGCCTTTGCTTTTCGGAAAGCATAGTTAGCTAATGAGTCGATCAATGTCGGTTGCTTTAAATATTCGTTCGCTTTTTTTAAGATAGGGGTAAGCAATATACGATCTGATCCGGATTTGCCCCCATGTTGCGCACTGGCAAAAAAAGGTATAAAAATAGCCTGCAATAATATTGCCCGGTATAACCTGATCAGATTAGCAGATAACATATTGTAGATAAAGTTATTGCAGCCAATGTACAAATATTTAAACAGGCAATGCACCCCAAAAGGAACCAGCCATGATACAATTTGTCACGGCTGGGTTCTGATAAAAAATTATTGTTTTATGCGGATAATATCCTTTAAATTAGCTTTAAAGAACATATCTCCGTTTTTTGCAGCAACAAACTCCACAATTGAATTGAAGTTATTAAGATCGACGGATGGCGATTTTATGAGAAACGTGCCCAATAATGTTGACGTGTTGGTTGTAGTATTATATTTACGGATCATCCAGGTTTTGCTTATTTGTCCGCTTATATAAGTATGGTCTAACATGGCATACATGTTATTGCTATCATCGAAAGCATATTTCAGATACGAAATAACCCCGTTGGAGCTAAATAATTTTGGATCGTCGGCGCTAAATAAATTGCTGATGCCAAACCCTGCGTTAGTGATGGTTCCTGCATTCAGATCCCATTTAACAAATGAAGCGTTATTGGCTACGTTGCTGTTATCGCTTGTTTTAACAAGGTATGCATTGCCTCCATCAATAAAGGCGCCACCATCTTGTTGGCGTAAGCCGGAAAGGTCGTACTGTGAATTCACAATAGCACCTGACGCATCTATCTTAAATCCTGGCCTTATACATATTTCATTAGCAGAATTTATGAAAAAGTAATAGTAGCTTGACGACAAGCTGAAATTTTTATTCACCTCGGTTACTGTAGCGCCATCGGCAGATATTTTATAAACTGAATACGTACTTGGTGCAGCCTCATATTTAAGTACATATACATTTCCGGCTGCATCCGTTGCAACTTTTATAATCTTTTCTATTCGGCTATCGGTAGTTAATACTGATGGTGTACTATTTCCATCGGTAGATACTTTATACACTGTATTTTGCCCACTTGCTTGGTTAAGTGTGGTAAAATCAGAGTAATAGATAATATTGTTATTACGATCAAGGGTCATTGCTCCTATCTCTTTAGAGGCTGTTGCTATTTTGCTAAAATTGAGGCTGCCTGATGTAGCATTAATATAGTCCACACTTACCCCACCGGTACCGGTTGTGGTAGTAGCGGTAAATGTGGTGTTGAAACCCGCTGCTGCAACGGCGTTGGTGCCGCTTACGGTAATTATAACATTGCCAGTTACAACGTTGGCAGGCACTTCAACAGTTAGTTGGGTGGCTGTTGCAGTTTTTACTGTGGCCAGTACAACGGTGCCGCCTGTAGTAGTTGCAAAAAATACTTTATTCTCGCTTAACCGGGTATTAAATCCCGTTCCTGTTAATGTAATTAAATCGCCGGTTTTGCCGCTGGTAGGTGCCATAGCAGTAAAGGTAGGAACTATAGTTGCAGTAGGGGTAATGGTTATTGTGCCGCCCTGCGGGTCCTTATTATTTGCTGCAATGCCTTTCACAAATAAAGCCAATGTTCCCGATGGTAAATTAGTGGGTATGGTAAACTTAATTTCGGTATTGGTAACCGACGCAATTGTAACTTCAGTATCGCCGATAGTTACTTTAACATCAGTAGCTGTTGCGCCAAATCCGGTTCCGGTAATGGTAACTACATCGCCCGGTGTTGGGTTTTTGGGCGATACGTCGGTAATCTGGGCGGTTTCAGTAACCGAAGGTGTAATAACGCCACCGTCTTTTTTACAAGCTACAAGCGTGCCGACTAAAAAAAGAAACAGCAAGGTTAGTTGTTTAGATGTTTTTAATAAAGCTGATTTCATAATGTTTGATTTTATTCAAAAATCAGCCGATTAGCGGTACCTATCAATAAGGATGCATCCTCATATTTATAGGTATAAATACCTATAAAACAGTACTATCATGAATTATATATTGTTTCACCTAAGTAAAAACGGATTTTTTAAAGTGGAGTTACAGGTGACTGTACATTTCATAATAATTAAAAAGCCATATACGTATCGTATATGGCTTTAAATGCTTTTGGCGGAGAGTTAGGGATTCGAACCCCAGGACCTGTTACAGTCAACAGTTTTCAAGACTGCCGCAATCGACCACTCTGCCAACTCTCCGGGGACAAAAGTACAAATCCGGCCCGAATTGCCAAATATCATGTTAACTTTTTTTTAACTATTATTAAGTGGCTGTTAAGCAGTATATTAATATTATTTTTCTGGCGTTTTTGAGCTTTTGAAGGTATTGAAACGTGGTTTTACAATACGAATATTCCGCTTGGAAAGATCAACACTGGCATTTAATTCAAAACCTATTAGTAATATAAGCGAATTTAGGTATAGCCAAATCATCACCACAATAAGGGTTCCTATTGAGCCGTATACTTTATTATAGGACGCGAAATTGTTAGTATAGTAGGTAAAACCAATAGATGTTAATATAGCTAAAAATGTCGCCAATATTGAGCCGGGATTTATAAGTTTCCACTTTTGTTTGTGAGAGGGGCCGTAACGGTATAAAATAGCTACAGTTATAAAGAAAATAATAAGTATTATTAACCATCGTGATAACGCGATAAGGTAAAACCAAAAATGTGCTTCACTATCAAATTTTGATTGTACATACCCGATAACCCATTGCCCTGCTATCATAATAATAATGGCTATAAAAAGAGCAAAACTTATAACAATGGTAAGTATAAGCGCTATTAGTCTCCGTTTAAACCAAGTTCGTGTTTCCAGTATTAAAGATGATTTATTAAAGGATTGCATAAGGTTGTTTACACCATTGGTAGCAAAATACAATGCAGTTATAAAGCCTATTGACAATAACTTTCCGTTCTGTTTTTTAATAATATCAACTATTGTTGACTGGAATGCCAGATAGGCATTAGTGGGCATAATTAAAGCAAGCAAACGTAGTAACTCTTCCTGAAAGTTATCAATAGGAATATAAGCAATAAGCGTAAATAAAAATATAGTAGCAGGGAAAAGCGCGAGCATAAAGTTATAGGCCAACGAGGCTGCCCGGTTAGTGAGTGATGATTTCCTTATCTCTTCTAAAAAGAAAACAATTACTGTATAAAGCGGCAAAGGCCTAAAGCCCGGGATAAATACACACTTGGTCCAGTCTGTAAGGTATTGGTAAAATTTAAATCGAAGTAAAAAATGATGTAACCATTTCATTAACGCTAAAATTAGTTAAAAAAAGGTTTTACTTTATCCAAAAACTCCTGCGATGGCAGGCAGGGCCTATTGGTTTTCATATTGATAAATGCCAGCAAGGTTTCGCCAATATGTATAAGTTCCTGCTTTTGATTATATAATTCATACCTGAAATGGATCTTTACCGCAGGCATTTTTTCCATAATTACATTTATGGTAATCTCTTCATCATATAAGGCTGGTTTCAGGTATTTGCAATGCATCTCTAATACCGGCATCATTATGCCTGAAGCCTCCATTCCGCTGTAAGTAAGCCCTAAACTACGCAGCATTTCTACACGGCCAACTTCAAAAAACTCCGCGTAGTTGCCGTAATACATATAACCCATCTGGTCTGTTTCACCATAGCGTACCCTTATTTTAGTGCTGTGCTTAAACATTAGCGTTTAATATTCCTTTCATTAAGCGCCTGTTGAAATTTACGCGCATTAACCCTGTGATCGGCTTCGTTAGTGGCAAAATTATGATAGCCGGAGAAATCTTCTTTTGCGCACATATAGATATAGTCACTTTTTTTATAATTAAGTACTGCCTTAATAGCATTTACAGAGGGCATCATAATAGGGCCGGGGGGCAACCCTGTATGTAAATAAGTATTGTAAGGTGAGTTTACTATAAGATACTTGTTTAACACACGCTTTATGGTGAAATCGTTAACTGCGAAAATTACCGTAGGATCAGCTTGCAGCTTCATGCCTTTATTCAATCGGTTTAAATATAATCCTGCAATAGTGGGCATTTCGTCGTCGTGTAAAGCCTCAGCATCAACTATTGATGCCAATATTGACACCTGGGGCTGCGTCAGATTAAGTTCTTTTGCCTTTTCACGACGTTCTGGCGTCCAGAATTTTTCATAGTTAACATACATTTTTTTGAAAAACTTTTCCGGACTGGTATTCCAGTAAAACTGATAAGAATCCGGTAAAAATACCGTGTATATATTATCAGTAGTTAACCCGTATTGTTCAGCGAATCCTGTAGAATCAAGTAAACGGATAAAGTCTAACGAATCCGGTTCTAACTTTTTAGCCACAAAAGCTGCAAATTGCTCTTTCAGTCTGATATTATGGAATGATAAAGTTATGGCTTCCTGGTTTCCAGAGGCCAGCATATTTATTAGGCTGCGGTTGCTCATTCCGCTTTTAAGATGGTAACGCCCCGGCTTTACTCGGCTCATGTAGTTCATGTTTTCGGCGGCCCACCTAAAAGTTGTAGTGTCTTTAACTATTTTTTTATCTTTTATAGTTTGATATACCTGGTCAAAAGTATCACCGGTATGTATATACAGGTATTCTTCATTGTCGGTTACGTTAGGACCAAAATATCGGAGGTAATAAAACACACCCGTTGCCGCTAAGGATACAGCAATTATAACTATAAGCGCGATGATGAATTTTTTAAATACTCCTGAAGATGACTTTTTTTTATTGGTCATGATTGATATGGAAAGTTGGTAATTACCTGATATTTAGTTTTTGTAATGCTTTAAGGCCACCGGTTAAGTTAACAATATTCTGATAACCATTTGCGGTTAATATATTCTGCGCAGTTACGCTTCTGATACCTGCACTGCAAATAACGATTATCTCGCTGGTTTTGTTGTAGGCAATATGTTTAAAATTGGTCTCTAATTTAGACAGGGGTATGTTTATACCACCAATATTATAAGTATGATACTCAATTATTTCCCTTACATCCAGCAAGTTTAACTGTTCGCCATTTTGTAAACGCTGTTGTAAATTTTGAGCGCTAATTTGTAACAGGGGCATTTAAGCTTTTTCCTTGTGTAACGGTTAAGTTTATACGTGTACCTATGCTGGTTTTACTCAACGAATCAGTACGCATGGGTGATTGTCCAATTACAACCACATTTGTGGAATCGGTTATACTCCCCTGATAAATGATGGTTCCTATGGTAAGTCCTGATCCTCTTATCGCAAATTTTGCTGCATCAAGATCCAGATTTATCAGTTCAGGTATATCTACCTCGCTTGATCCCTCGCCATTTCCCAATACCAGGTCAAGCTTTGAGCCTTTTGGTAATTTGGTGCCGGGTTTAATGATCTGCCCGCCAAAACGTACTTCTAATATCCTGTCGCGTGCAATGTCTGATTGATAAGTAGTGTCACCTACCTTAAGGCCATAGTTTGATAATGTTGCTACAGCTTCGCGGTAAATATTTTGCTGGGTTATAAGATCGGGCAATGATACGTTTGGAGCCAGCTGCGTTACCATTGTTAAATAAATTGTACGATTTTCCTTAACATTAGTGCCCGCATCAGGGTCCTGTTCAACTACAGTTCCGGGCGCTTTATCCGGTACGTAAACTGAATCTATTTTATATTGAAAGCCCTGATCCTTTAATGTTGCTATGGCTCTGTCAATATTGGTGCCTTGTAATTGAGGAACTTGTATGCTCTGACCATGGCGTGTATAATAACTTAAGCTAAAAAATGCTATCAATACTACGCCTACTATAGAAACTAATACGGCTAAGATGGTGTATCTGAATTGTTTGGTTTTTAAATAAGCCCAGAGTTTATTCATATGTAGTATAAACGATATTATTGCTGTTTCAACTATCAAACATAGGTGAAAAATTTTGGATTCCGAATTTTGAATTTGGTATTTCGGAGTTTCTAAGATCAATTTAATTCAATACCATATAATAAATATAGCCTCATTTAAACAGTAATTATATTGTCCGTCATATTTAAATTTCTACTTCCGTTTTTTTAAATGCGATAAGCAAAAAAACTATATTTGGCTGCATGAAAATTAAAAACATAGCCTTGCTTGCCGGTGGATTCTCGGGTGAATACGAAGTGTCGGTTAATAGTGCTAAAAATATAGCCGCCAATCTTACCAGGGATAATTATAATGTATATACCATTCTGATAGAGAAAGATAGCTGGCATTATGAGACCACCGAAGGTAAAGTTGAAATAAATAAAAATGATTTTACCCTACCCTTACACGGAGAAGTTATAAAGTTCGATTTTGCTTTTATAACGGTGCACGGCACGCCGGGTGAGGATGGTAAACTACAAGGTTACCTTGATATATTAGGTATACCTTATAATACTTGTGATGCTACTACATCGGCTATTACCATGAACAAGGCTTACACAAAAGCGATTGTACAGGGTATACACGGATTGCATACGGCACGTTCCATACAATTACATCAGCACGATGTACATGATACGGCTACCATTGCTGCAAATCTTAAATTCCCGTTGTTTATTAAACCAAATAATGGCGGTAGTAGTGTAGGTATGAGTAAAGTGCAAAATGTTGCCGGCTTACAGGATGCAATAGACCGGGCCTTTAAAGAAGATACACAAATACTGATAGAGGAATTTATAAAGGGCCGGGAATACAGCGTGGGTTTAGCCCGTTTAAATGGTAAAGTGACTGTTTTGCCTGTCACTGAGATTATCAGCTCCAAAGAGTTTTTTGATTATGAAGCAAAATACACTCCAGGGGTAACAAATGAAGTAACACCTGCAGATCTGCCTTTTGAAAAAGTGGAAGAGATAGCTGAAATTGTTACGCAGGTATATTTGCGCCTTAATTGCCGCGGCATGGTTAGGGTTGATTTTATTTTACTGGACGATACAAAACAGTTTTATTTTATAGAGATAAATACCACACCCGGCCAATCGGCCAATAGCTTGGTACCGCAGCAAGTAAGAGCTGCCGGAATTAAACTAAGTGATTTTTATTCGGAATTAATAGAAGCGGCAATGTAATAATTCACCAGTCCAACTATATCTGGTAATGTTCAATAACATCATCCGGGATTTTTACACCTCTGCCTGTTGCCATATCAATCATAACGTAGTCAAAATAGCCATCGCAGCTAATTTTACCTGTTGCTTTATTGGTAAGCGTAAAGTTCACCCTGCACCCCTTATCGTTAATACTATCAATACCTGTTTTTACAATAAAATAATCACCCATGGTTAATGCACGTTTATAATCAACATGCGCGGTACGTACTACCCAGCCAAAACCACGTTCCATAAACTTTTCCATGGCCATGCCATAACATTTATCCATTTGTTCATAACGCGCCGCCAGTACATAATCAAAATATTTGCTGTTGTGTACATGCTGAAACATATCAATATCATCAGGTCGTACGCGTAGTTCAGTCTCAAATGTTGAGTAGGCCATAAGCAATGTATCAAAAACCAAATGTAAAAAATCAAATGCGATATTCAGGTTTTGGTTTGATATAGGTCTGTTATATAATTTTGGCTTTTTATTTTTAAATTAAATAGTTATCTTTGCGCCACAATTAATCAAATTATTTACGCTTTAATATTATTCAGGTAATGTATTTAAGTAAAGAAGCAAAGGCAGATATCTTTGCAAAACATGGTAAAGGCGCAACTGATACAGGTTCAGCCGAAGGTCAGGTAGCATTATTTACTACTCGTATTGCTCATTTAACCGAGCATTTAAAAAAGAACAGAAAAGATTTTTCAACTCAGCTATCGCTGCAAAAAATGGTTGGTAAACGTCGCGCATTGTTGGCTTACCTCTATAATAAAGATATTGAAAGATACCGTGCTATCATTAAAGCTTTACAGCTTAGGGATATCATTAAGTAACCTTTACGAGTTTTTTAAAAAAAGCCGTCCGCAAATGCAGGATGGCTTTTTTACTTTCAGAAACAATATACATACACATAAAAAACGGCGTACTCCCGAAGATGAAAAGTACGTCACAACACAAAAAAGATGAGTTACAACGCAATTAAAAAGGTTATTGATTTAGGTGACGGCCGCACCATTGAGATCGAGACCGGTAAACTGGCCAAACAGGCAGACGGTTCTGTAGTGATAAAAATGGGTGATACCATGTTATTGGCCACAGTAGTATCATCACCTGAAGCGAAAGAAGGAATAGATTTTTTACCCCTTTCTGTCGATTATCAGGAAAAGTACGCTGCCACCGGACGCATACCGGGTGGGTTTTTACGTCGTGAGGCACGATTATCAGACTATGAGGTTTTAATTTCCCGTTTAGTTGACCGTGCATTGCGTCCAATGTTCCCTGAAGATTATCATGCTGATACACAGGTGATGATCTCGCTAATTTCAGCCGATAAAGATATTATGCCTGATTGCCTTGCCGGTTTGGCGGCATCCGCGGCATTATCAGTTTCAGACATACCGTTTAACGGGCCGATATCTGAAGTACGGGTAGCTAAAATTGATGGACAGTTAGTTATCAACCCAACACTTAGCCAGTTAGAACGTGCTACGTTAGAGTTCATTGTTGCCGGTAGCGAGCATGATATTAACATGGTTGAGGGTGAGTCTAAAGAAATTCAGGAGGCTGAATTGGTTGAAGCGATAAAATTTGCCCATGCAGCTATTAAAGTGCAATGCCTTGCTCAAAAGGAATTAACTGTTGAGGTAGGGAAAACCGAAAAACGTGTTTACAGTCACGAGCACAGCAACGAAGAACTAAAAAAAGCAATTTATGCTGCTACTTATGATCAGGTTTACGCCATCGCTTCTTCTGCTTCAGCGAAAGATGAGCGCTCTGCTAAATTTAAGGAAGTTAGAGATGCTTATATTGAAACTTTAGGTGAAATAGATGACATCACTAAATCACTTGCTAAAAAATATTACCATGATGTAGAATATGATGCCATACGTAACCTTGTATTAGATGAAGGTAAACGTTTAGACGGCCGCACAACCACCCAGATACGCCCGATATGGAGCGAAGTGGGTTATTTGCCTGCAGCACACGGTTCGGCAGTATTTACACGAGGCGAAACACAATCATTAACATCAGTAACCTTAGGTGCTAAGGATGATGAGCAAATGATTGATGGTGCTTTCATCAACGGATACCAAAAATTCCTTTTACACTATAATTTCCCGGGTTTTTCTACAGGTGAGGTTCGTCCCAATCGTGGTGCCGGTCGTCGCGAAATTGGCCATGGTAACCTGGCTATGCGTTCGTTAAAACAGGTATTACCTGCAGATGATGAAAACCCTTATACTATACGTGTAGTATCTGATATCCTGGAATCTAACGGTTCTTCATCAATGGCTACGGTTTGTGCCGGTACATTGGCATTAATGGATGCGGGTGTTAAATTGAGGTCACCTGTTTCGGGTATCGCAATGGGCTTAATTACCAATGAAATGGGTACCAAATATGCTATCCTTTCAGATATTTTAGGTGATGAAGATCACTTAGGTGATATGGACTTTAAAGTAACCGGTACTGAAAATGGTATTGTAGCCTGCCAAATGGATCTGAAGATCAACGGTCTGTCATACGAAGTGTTAACAAAAGCGCTTGATCAGGCAAAAGAAGGCCGTTTACACATCCTTAACGAAATGAGCAAAACCATAGCTCAGCCACGTGAGGATTACAAACCACATGCACCGCGTATAGTTAGTATTAAGATAGATAAGGAATTTATTGGCGCGGTTATAGGGCCCGGCGGTAAAATTATTCAGGAAATGCAACGGGAAACAGGTGCAACAATTTCTATCGAAGAAAAAGATAATCAGGGTATCGTGCAGGTATTTGCTGATAATAAGGCAGCAATTGATGCCGCTTTATCACGCATACGTGCAATAGCTTCTAAACCTGAAGTTGGCGAGATATACGAAGGTAAAGTAAAATCAATAATGCCTTTTGGCGCATTTATAGAAATTATGCCGGGTAAAGATGGCTTGTTGCATATATCAGAAATTGACCATCGCAGAATTGAAACCATGGATGGAATATTCCAGATAGGTGATGAAGTGCGAGTAAAATTACTTGATGTGGATAAGCAAGGCAAATTAAAATTATCACGCAAAGCATTATTACCAAAGCCCGAAAGGACTGAAAATAAATAATTGCACAAACTAATTAATGATGCAAAACCCTCTTTATGAGGGTTTTGTTTTTTGTTTTAACTTTTTTGAAAAAAAAACAAAACAAAAGCACTTTAAGTTGTTTCTTTATTTTGAGAATAGTTGTATCCGAAAACTAAAAGCCGCTCCTTATTGTAAAAAATGACTTCTACTACTAATGATCCTTTAAGTTTTATTAATAACTCGCAAGGTATAAATGGCGGCGAGCAGGCCGACCTGATACAAAGGTTATTATATGAAATAATTAGGGTTAAAGAATTAATTGCCTATTATGATTCCATCCCCAATGGAGCCGGGCAGCTTGGCTCTTCCATCTTAAACGAGTTGGTGAGTGAGGCTTATAAATCTCTTGTTAATTACGATACGGAACTTATGCAGAAGTATTACGATTTGCTCCTTAACTGCGATTGATCTGATAGCATCAGGCTTATTGCTATCAAATTAACTCAATATCTTTTCTCGTAATTCCTGCGAAATTTCGTTAGTGACTTTTATAATATCATCAGCTATATGGCTGTTATTGGCGATAATCTTGGTGCATTGTTCACGAAAGGGTAGCAGATATTCTTTATAAGCAGGTACAACGTGGTTATGCCACTTGTAGTTAACATCTTCGTTAGAATATCCACGCTCGGCTAAGTCACGCTTTAAGCGTCGCTGAAGCGCTATGTTCTCATCTGCCTCAATAAATATAGTCATATCAAGATCGTTGGCGATCTTTTTAAAATGGAGGATAAACAGCCCTTCAACAATAATTATAGGAGCTGGCTTTATCTCCAATATTCTGGGTACAATATCGGGGTTGTTAAATGTATATTCTTTTTGGTAAACGGTTTCCCAGTTCATTAATTTGCTGATGTCGCGTTCAAACAAATCGGCATCTATTGTGGTAGGCAGATCAAAGTTATATAACTTGTTTTCTTCCTTGGTCATGTTGTGCGCAACAGGTATATAGTAATCATCCTGAGATACCAGACACACTTCATCAGGTGTAAAATGTTCTAAAAAGCATTTCAGAAAAAAGGTTTTGCCAGATCCGCTACCACCGGCTACACCAATAACATAAGGTTTATTCATTAGCAGTACCGTAACTAATATTTACACGAAAACGTTTATCAAGTGCGCCTAAGGCATCGGCTACATTTTTTGTCATTACAATAATCACGTCTTTTGTTTGTTCAGTATCAATAAAACTACCTACAACTTTTGCAAAGGCTGTACGGTTGGTCATTGGATTGGTAATCTTCATAACAGTTCCAACGGGTGCTGTACGGTGTAATATCAGCATTTTTTTAGGATCGAGCCCTGTATCGGTTATCCAGGTGGCTACACCATCTTCATTTTTTTCATAAAGGCCATATCTGTTGGGGGTAACAGCATGATCAATACTATCAGCACCATCTACATAGGTAGCGTCACGTTTGGCAATTATACTGTCAGTAGGGTGTACTACCTCAGGTGGCGCTTCTGTTACGCCAGAGCGTATACGCAACACCTGGCCGGGAGTAAGATTATTGCCGGCAAGTTTATTAATTCGTTTTATATCTTCAACAGTTGAGTTAAAACGTTTCGCAATGGAATAGAGGGTTTCACCGGCAGATACTTTATACTGTTGGGTAAGCATAGCATCATTGTTTACCACATCTGGGCTGCCTGTTGTAGTTGCAGCAGCTGGCACCGTTTTTTGAATACTTACCGGCTGTTGTGGAGCTGCAACTGTGGAATTTTTAGCGGCGGTGTCAAAAAATGGCCTCTCCGTAGGTACTTTAATAATGTGACCAATTTGAAGGCTAACATTATTATTGTATTTCATTATATCCTTAGGGCTAACATTATAACGCCGGCCTATAGAATAGTAATTGTCTTTGGGATCGAGTTTGTGAAGAATTATTTTTTTTCCGTTTGCGTTTTCAACACCAATGGAATCGACAAGTGTATTGGCATATGTAAAAACAGAAACAGAGATCAGTATAGAAGTTATCAGTAGAGTTTTTAGTTTCATCATTATGAATTATTGTACAGCAGCTTTCAGGTTTATAACCTTAACCTCGGATTTGTTTTTAATGTATACTAAATAGTTTTTATGTAATACAAACGCCTCGGGCTGTAACTTTTGTATATCTGTATTTAATAAATCATGATAAACTATATCATTACCTTTCATAACAAATAAATGTTGTTGCAGGGTTTCTTTATTAAACGCGTGCAAAGATACAATTCTATAGATATTATGGTTGAGGTAATGCATCATATTACCAACAGGTTCCACAGGTAAAAAACCTTTTATAAGGTTGCCGGGTGATGCCATTTTAGGGACAACAACACTGTTGTTTAACACTTTATCGGTATTCTCATCGTAACTTCTTAATAGTTTTCCTGTTCGTATATCCAGCAATAATAATTTTTTTGATTGTATATTAGTGCTATAAGCAACCGGCCCATTCATCGTTAAGTGATCAAAAGCTATGCTGTAATTGCTCCATAACTCTTCCTGAGTAACCATGTCAATTGCTATAATAGCTTTATGCTCCGGCCCGCTTTCATGTTTATAATAATGTAAAAGCATAACACCATTAAATACACATTCAATTCCGGCCAGCCAGCGTTCAGGTGTTTTATAATACTCAAAATTTATATCTCCGGTAGTAAGTTCAAGTGATGAAAAGCTTACTTGTTTTTCCTGTTCATTTCGTATTTCAATAGCCAAGGTATCTTTTAATTCATCAAATTCAAGATGCCAAATTGTACCCTCATAGGCTTTGTTTATAAAACTTCGTAGCATTGTCATAAAAGTGTTCAAATATGGCTAATTATATTTATAAGGCTTAACTTTATAAACAAATGCTGTTAAAGGTCTGTTAATTAAAAAAATATAAATATGGATGCAAAAAAGATAAGTTTAGAAGAAAAAAAAGTAAAACCTGTTGTTGATCATTTAAATGATTTGTTGGCCAATTACCATATTCACTATCAAAAGTTACGCGGTTGCCACTGGAATGTTAAAGGAAAAAGCTTTTTTACTTTACATGTTAAATTTGAGGAACTTTATACTGTTGCGCTTACTACTATTGATGAACTTGCAGAGCGTATATTAACATTGGGCAAACCACCTTACAGTACATTTGATGATTATATAAAAAAATCTTCTGTTAAAGAAATTGACACAATCGGACTTAAAGATACCACCATGGTTAAGGCTTTAATTGAAGATATGGCTACGCTGATTGAAATGGAACGCGAAATACTGGATATTACTGATAAGGCAGGCGACGATGGAACTAACGATATGATAAATCGCTTTATGCAGTTTAAGGAAAAGAACACATGGATGCTGCGTTCCTTTATTAACGAAGACTAAACAGTATTTAATTATTATAAAAAAACCGATGCTTTTTAAGCATCGGTTTTTTTATTTTATATAGGTGGTGTAATATGCTATAATTAAAAACGATACCCTAAAGTTAAATAACCATTATTTGTTATTTTATCAAGTTGGGCTCCCGGGCTAAGACTACCTATTTCATACGGGAAAATAGTTTTATTTCCGGTAGAATGGGTGTAGGCGGCATCCATGTAATAAGCTCCAAAACGAAGGCCTATACCGCCGCTTACAGTTTTTATATCACCACCATAATTTTTTTGAGGGTCGCCCTGTATGCCATATCCGCCACGTAGTAAAAACATGCTGTTTATTCTGGCCTCGGCACCTATATGTGCATTAATTGTTGATTGATATAAAGTTTTAATATTCATATTGTCATCGTCGGCGTAATAGCTGTCATTACTACTTAAATGAGCTGAAGAGTAATCTACATATTCAATATCCCCTGTAATAAACCCATACTTTTTAATAAATACTGCTGCACCGCCTGCAACTTTTAACGGTGTGCGTAAATTATAGTTTAAAGAGTAATTTTGTGGGCCGTACTCGTAGCTATTGCCGTTGCTTAAACGGGTATCTAAACTTTCGCTATAGGAATCATCAATATTATACCAGGTAGGCGAAGTAATTGTTGCGCCTAAACGTAAGGCTTCAACAGGTTTAAATATTACACCAAGCCTTGCGTTAAATCCACTTCCCTTAGTAACCTGATCCTGCGTAAATGCCGAATTGTAGTCCCTGTCTGTTGGTATGCTGTTTTCAAGTACCGATGCGGTGCCATCTTCATAAAAACGACTTAACGAATTATAACGGATATTAGTAAAGCTAACACCTAAACCAATATAAAACTTGTTGCTGTAGTTACCGCCAACAGCAAAATCTAAATTGGATAATCCCCCTGATCTGATGATTGAACTTTCCTGGTCAACACCTGGGTAAGCATTACTTTTGTATACCGGATTAGCCGGATCGTAAAGATCGATCAGATTATGATCGAGAGCTGCGCGTGCTAAAGTTCCCTGGCTTGTTCCAAATGAATTTGCCTGATCGGCATAATAATCATTAATTGAGCTAGTGTTATTCGTACCAAAATAATTAATGTTTTCGTAATAATTATTAGTGCGACTATAACCTCCACCATAATTTACACTTAGCCAGCCCTTGGTTCTGTCGGCCCCGCGTGGCTTATTTACCTGTTGATAAATTACAAAAGCGCCGTGATTTAAGTTGCCCGAACTCTTAGTATCAGATGACCCCTGCCCTAAAAAAGTAGAGTTAACCTTAGTGTTATTATATTCCGGTGTAATACTTAATTCAGAGCTTGTAAAAAAACCCAGGCCAGCAGGATTCCCGCTTACCGAACTTAAGTCACCGCCAACAGCCGTACCTGCGTTACCTACACCCTTTATGCGTGCGGTAGAGCCCGTTTCGCCTGTAGAGAAGCGTATTGCATCTTGTGAATATTGGGCAAAGCTGGTTTTGGTAATTGCTACTATAGCAATTACACTTAGTATATATTTTATTTTCATAAATGATAGGTTGTAAAATTATTAGGGTCTAACGGGTCTGCCGCCGCCGCCGCCACCGCTGCTCGATCCACCACCACTGCTTCTGCTACCGCCTGAATTACTAACAGGAGCTGGCGCAGAGCGTTCAACAGGAGTTGGGCGATAAACCTGTGGCTGTTCTGTACGTATAGGACGAGATGGCCGTGCGGTGCTGGTGCTGTTACCATTAGCAGTACGTACACTTGTAGCACCGTTTCTGGCTGGTCTGCCACCAGGATAATATCCAATTCCGTTTGAACGGGCGCTACCTACGTATCCAGTGCGGGCGTTGCCAAATGCATTTGCAGGGCTGCCAGTCCCTCTCGACGGACGTGGCGTGCCCGATGATGTATTATAAGCCGAATACACACCCCAGTAAGGAGAACTGCCATAACCCACACCCAGGTAGGAGTAAGGAGAGTAACCATACGGAGAATATCCGTAGCCGTATCCATAACCATAACCGTATCCAAATCCCATACCACCATAATAGCCATAAGGCGAATAACCGTAATAACCAAATGGGCTGTAACCTAAACCGATGTTTAAATTAAAACGGTTATAATATGAGTAAGGGGTGTAATCATAGAACGGGTCATAGTAGCTAAACGGAGAATAATAACTGAAACGATTAATGCGGGAAGCATAATCGTCATAATAGTAGTAATCATCATCATCGCTGTAACCATCGTTCACCTCATCATTATACACTGGTTTTGGTGCAACGTATTCTGGCTCAACGCCGGCAACAGCATTGGAGAAGTATACATCATCGTTGTCTGTTTTGTTGGATGCTACTTTGTTAACGGAGCAGGAACTCAGTGCAACGGCACCGATTAATATCATTCCTTTTAGTATATTACTTTTCATTTTCTGCAGAGTAAAAAGTTCGAGTTCAAATAAACGTATAAATTTATAAATTTGGCGGTTATTAATATTAATTATAAAGTCAAAATCTATTCCAAAATAAATATATGAGCAAAGGTGTTATTAGTAAAGACGAAGATTACTCGCAATGGTTTAACGACTTAATAATTAAATCTGACATGGCCGAGTATTCGCCCGTGCGCGGTTGCATGATTATTAAGCCGTACGGGTATTCTATATGGGAGAAAATACAGGCCACGCTCGATAAAATGTTCAAAGATACCGGGCACAGTAACGCATATTTTCCGTTGCTTATTCCTAAATCTTTCTTCTCAAAAGAGGCAAGTCACGTAGAAGGCTTTGCAAAAGAATGTGCCGTTGTAACACATTACCGTTTAAAAAACGATGGAGAGGGTAATATTATTGTGGATGAAGACGCTAAACTGGAAGAAGAATTAATTATACGCCCTACTTCTGAAACTATTATCTGGAATACTTATAGAGGCTGGATCCAATCCTACCGTGATCTGCCCATATTGGTTAATCAATGGGCCAATGTAATGCGTTGGGAAATGCGCACCCGGTTGTTTTTGCGTACCAGTGAATTTTTATGGCAGGAGGGACATACAGCTCATGCTACGGCTGATGAGGCTATTGCTGAAACCGAACAAATGCTGAACGTTTATGCCGATTTTGCCGAGAACTGGATGGCTTTGCCTGTAGTTAAAGGTCGTAAAACACCTAACGAGCGGTTTGCAGGTGCTTTAGATACCTATTGTATTGAGGCTTTAATGCAGGATGGTAAAGCGCTGCAGGCGGGTACATCACACTTTTTGGGACAGAATTTTGCCAAGGCTTTTGATGTGAAATTTACAACCAAAGATAATAAGCAGGACTATGTTTGGGCTACCTCATGGGGAGTATCAACCCGTTTAATAGGGGCATTAATTATGGCTCACTCCGATGATGCCGGATTAGTGTTGCCACCAAAATTAGCACCTATACAGGTAGTAATTGTACCTATTTATAAGCACGATGAAGAATTAGATAAAATAACCGAATTTGTTAATGCGCTTACCGGAGAATTAGGACAAAAGAATATTTCCTTTAAATTTGATAAACGTGATACCCATCGCCCGGGTGCAAAATTTGCCGAATATGAGCTTAAAGGTGTGCCTTTGCGTGTAGCCATTGGCAGCCGCGATATGCAGAACGGAACGGTAGAACTGGCCCGACGTGATACCAAAACAAAAGAAACAGTTAGCCAGGAAGGTCTTGCCGCACATATTGAAAAGTTGCTGGAAGAAATCCAAGAAAACATATATCAAAAGGCGGCCACTTTTCGTGCAGAAAATACTACAGAGGTAGATACCTACGATGAATTTAAACGTATGCTTGATGAGCAGCCGGGTTTTATAGCTGCCCATTGGGATGGTACCGCCGAAACCGAGCAAATAATAAAAGATGAAACTAAGGCAACAATACGTTGTATACCTTTGGATAATAAACAGGAAGAAGGTAAATGCATTCTGACGGGTAAACCATCAGCCCAAAGGGTGTTATTTGCAAGGGCATATTAAAAAAGAGCATAGCCATTGGCCGATAGTCCGTAGCTATGGATAATATATTTACTATGGTTCATTGGCTATCGACTATGGGCCGCGCTAAGCAAACTATGAAATTCGCAACAAAAGCTATACACGCAGGGCAGGAGCCCGATCCAACAACAGGCGCTATCATGACGCCAATATATCAAACCTCTACCTACTGGCAAAAATCGCCGGGAGATAATAAAGGGTATGAGTATTCACGGGGTACAAATCCAACACGTAAAGCATTAGAGGATTGCCTGGCTGCTTTGGAAAACGCTAAGTTTGGTCTTGCTTTTTCAAGCGGCATGGGAGCTACCGATGCTGTTATGAAACTACTTCAGCCTGGTGATGAGGTAATTACCGGCAATGATCTTTACGGCGGGTCGTACCGCATATTTACTAAGATATTTGCTAATTACGGTATCAAGT
Organism: Mucilaginibacter segetis; assembly: GCF_016522075.1. Lineage (GTDB taxonomy): Bacteria > Bacteroidota > Bacteroidia > Sphingobacteriales > Sphingobacteriaceae > Mucilaginibacter > Mucilaginibacter segetis. The sequence continues at coordinate 1,129,186 of NZ_JAEHFW010000001.1, forward strand.
TTCATTTCCTTGACCTTTCTGACCAGAATATCATCAACTCCTATGTAAACGACAAAACCAAACTCATCTGGATTGAAACGCCAACCAACCCAACTATGCAGGTGGTGGATATTAAGGCTGTCGGTGAAATAAGTAAAGCCCATAATTTAACATTCGTGGTAGATAATACCTTTGCTTCTCCTTATTTACAGAATCCTATGGATATGGGTGCTGATATTGTGATGCATTCAGTTACCAAGTACATTGGCGGCCATAGCGATGTAGTGATGGGCGCACTGATGATGAACGATGAGGAGTTATACAAAAAACTTTGGTTTATTTATAACGCTTGCGGAGCTACCCCCGGCCCGATGGATAGCTTTTTAGTGTTAAGGGGTATTAAAACCCTGCATCTGCGTATGAAAGCCCACTGTGAGAACGGCAGGCAAATAGCGAAGTTCCTGAAAGATCACCCAAAGGTGGAAAAAATATATTGGCCCGGTTTTACAGATCATCCTAACCACGAAGTTGCCAAAAAACAAATGCGCGATTTTGGCGGAATGATATCTATAGTGCTGAAGGGTGCTGATTTGCAGGAGACCTTTCGTATAGCATCCTCATTTAAAGTATTTTCATTAGCAGAATCACTGGGAGGTGTGGAATCACTCATTAATCACCCGGTAAGCATGACTCATGGCTCTATCCCAAAAGCCGAGCGCGAAAAAGCGGGTGTGGTAGATAACCTGTTGCGTTTAAGCGTAGGGGTGGAGGATATCGAAGACTTGCTGGATGATCTGAAACAAGCCCTTTCTTAGTAGTATTAAGTAGTCCGTATTATTTCAGACAAGGTGATTCAATATTCGCCTTGTCTTGATACTAATTACCTGATATTTCATACTCAAACATGAACGACAATCTTAAAGCTTTTTTGGATAGTAAAGTTGGCCAATACAATCGTCCGGAATTTATTACAAATGATCCGGTAAGTATTCCGCACATGTTCAGCAAAAAGCAGGATATTGAGATCATGGGTTTTTGGGCAGCAACGCTCGCATGGGGGCAACGGGTAACCATTATTAATAAATGCAAAGAACTCATCGCCCTGATGGACGGCGCGCCTTATGATTTTATTATCAACCATGAAGAACCCGATCTCAAAAAACTGCTGCACTTTAAACACCGCACCTTTAACGATATAGATACGTTGTATTTTATCGCTTTTTTCAGGTATCATTATGAAAATCATGAAAGTTTGGAAGATGCGTTTGTGCCTGGCAGTGTCTTGGATGCTGAACAATCGGCCTCGCCTGCTGAAAATGCTTTAAATCATTTTCGTTCTTATTTCGTCTCCCTGCCCGATTTTCCGCACCGTACCAAAAAGCACGTTTCATCGCCTGCACAAAAATCTACCTGCAAAAGGCTGAATATGTTTTTACGCTGGATGGTACGGAAAGATGATAGTGGGGTTGATTTCGGTTTATGGGACAAATTAACCCCGGCCGATCTGATCTGCCCGTGTGACCTGCATGTAGATAGGGTGGCAAGGCGCCTGAGACTGATAACCCGTAAGCAAACCGATTGGCAAACAGCTGTAGAGCTTACCGAAAACCTTAAGCAGCTTGATCCGGCGGACCCGGTTAAATATGATTTTGCTTTATTTGGCCTTGGAATAGAGCAGCGTTGGGGGATTGAGGGTATATTGCCTGATTTTATAATTTAATATTACTCTCGCTTATAAATCAACCATCCATATAATTAATTATTGTTTATATTTAACTTAAACTACGGTGTTGAATGTATGGAAGAATACAAATTATCCAATTTTTTAGATGGCAAATCTGAACACACCCTCGCATTATTTAACCATTTTGTAAATAGTTTCAATAGCATAGGTGAAATTACGGTACACCCCGCAAAAACCATGATCGGCATAGCTAATCCGCATAAGCGTATCGCTTATATTACCAGGTTAGGAAAAGATTTTATCCATGTGGTGTTTCCATTCAAAAAACGATACGAAGATAACCTGTGTTTCCAGAAAATAGCACAAGTGCCCGGTGATGTACAATGTAACCATCATTTTCGAATGCTGACTACAGCCGATATAAATGAAGAGGTGCTGTCGTTTATGCTATTAGCATACCAGGAAGAACATTAGATATAATTACGCCTCCTCTTTAAAATATACCTTGTAATAATTCATGGCTTTATCATCGTCAAAACCTTTTTCTATCAGTTCCTTATTACCATGTATATAGATGTGGAAGTTTTTATCCAATTTTAAAACACTTTTATAAACCCGCGCTTGCTTTTTTACCGCATTAGCGGATATCTCGAAGCTGTCGGCTATTGGGGTATCAAACTCCTGCTCATACTGGTTTTTAAAGGTTTTAAAAGAAGCTATAGCATCCGGGTTACCGATCACCTCTCCGGTGAACTCATCCATATCAAAAGTGTCCTTTTCCTTAAAATATTTCATGGAGCGGTTCAGCAGGTCTATTTTGTCTGCCTTACTCATTTCAAACTCATCATCCAGTTTTTGGGTCACAAAATTTTTATAAACGCCCAGTGTGTTGTTGGTTTGGTTAAAGTTATCGTTGCGTATTTTCAATTGTAAAAATTCATCTTTCCAGTAAACGGCAGCATCATGTGCACCATTGGTTTTATCAACCACCACTACTTTATAACCGTTCTCTTTCTCAATATTAAAAATGAGCACACCTTTATCCAGTTTGTTGATGTTAATGGCATTTTCTTCATAGTCTAACCCAAAACCTCCTTGCTGCGGATAAACCTTAAGGTAAGTTTCCTTATTCTCAGATTTAAAGATACCGATAGCATCTAACTGATTGCCCTCTATCTGTACTTTTTTAAAATACGCGATATACAACTCACCCGATTTTATTTTAGGATGATTCGATACTTTGTACAGGTATTTGGCAATAAGTTCGGATGCCTCATGGAATTTACTTTTATCTTCAAATACTCTGCTCACAAAATGATGGATCTCATTCAGCTCCAGATCGCCGCTGCTATGCATCAGGTGATAAACCTCATTTGTTTTTTCGAACGGAGTTAAAAAATATTGCATTAATAGTTTAGGCATTAACTCGTCCTTTAATTCCAGCGGATAATCAGACAGCGCGTACATTTCGTTTTGCGTTGGGTTGCCCATATGATGTACCGAAATAGTATCGAGAGAAGCTTCGAAAAAAGTTACCATAATGATGCGAAGGTAGCTAATTGTGGTTTAGTGGTTAAAATATGTTTCCATAATTTATTGGTTTTAGCCTTACAGGAATATGACTTAGGAAGATTGGGACGAAATAGCGACTTTTGCCTATTCTGCAAGAAACTATGACCAATACTGAAGACACTATTGTAGCACTGGCTACACCATCCGGAACAGGTGCTATAGGCGTTATACGTCTCTCAGGCCCGGAAGCTATTACCATCGCCCAAAAGGTTTGGAAAGGAAAGGACCTTACCAAACAAGCCTCACACACGCTTCATTTGGGTCGTATAGCGGATGGCGATGTGTTGATAGATGAAGTGGTGGCTTCTTTATTTATCGCTCCGAAGTCATATACCCGTGAAAATGTGGTGGAAATATCCTGCCACGGTTCGGCGTATATTATCGAATCTATAATTAAACTTTTGATAAAAAAAGGAGCTAGGGCGGCCCAAGCGGGAGAGTTTACACTGCGGGCTTTTTTAAACGGACAGTTGGACCTGTCGCAGGCGGAGGCAGTTGCTGATCTTATAGCTTCAAATTCCAAAGCATCACAACAGGTAGCACTTCAGCAGCTAAGGGGTGGTTTTAGCAGTCAGCTAAAAACCCTGCGAGATCAATTAGTGCAGTTTGCATCTCTTATAGAGTTAGAACTTGATTTCGCCGAAGAAGATGTAGAGTTTGCCAACCGCGATCAATTAAAACAACTTATACTTACCATCACCAGAATAATAGGTAATCTTATTCAATCTTTTGAGTTAGGAAATGCCATAAAAAACGGTGTAAATACAGTAATAGCAGGCAGGCCAAATGCAGGCAAATCTACCCTGTTAAATGCCCTGCTTAACGAAGAACGGGCTATAGTAAGTCATATCCCCGGTACTACGCGCGATACTATTGAAGAAGTGCTGAACATCAATGGTATAAATTTCAGGTTGATAGACACCGCCGGGATACGCGAAGCGACTGATACCATTGAGCAGATTGGTGTGCAGCGTACTATGGAAAAGATAAGCCAATCGGCATTACTACTTTACTTATTTGATGCAGAACAGACAACGCAGGAAGAGTTAAACAACGATTTACAAAGACTGCAAAAGCCCGGTGTAAGTATACTTGTTATTGCTAATAAAGCAGACCTGTTGAGTGAACAACAATTAAATGCTTTGCCATCAGTAGATAATATGATTGTTATATCTGCAAAGGAAAATCAGCATATTGATGGGTTGAAAAACAAGATATACCATTCTGCAGTTAAAGATCAGCTAAGTGGTAACGAAACACTGATAACCAATATCCGCCATTTAGAAGCGCTCCAAAAAACCGAAGAAGCACTTACAAGAGTATTGAACGGAATGCAGGATGTTACCTCCGACTTTTTGGCGATGGACATTAAACAAGCCCTGCACTATTTGGGTGAAATAACCGGGGCGGTTACTACCGATGATCTGCTGGAAAATATATTCAGCAAGTTCTGTATCGGCAAATAATAAACATAAACAAATACTACTAACGGTGCCATTGTGTGTTCTGTTCGATTATCAGAACAGGCAAATTTGGAGCAATGCTTGATGTAGCTGTTATAAATTTCAATTATCTTGAAGAAACAGATGTTGATAGTAAGTTTAGGGTGTTGCTATTTAACTGTGGTAATAACAATATCAATTATCTGCAGCGTAACATTTATTTTTATTTTCGTACAAAAAAATATCTGATGGGATCAGTATCTGAATTCAAAGCATCCTTAACCAAGGAAAGGCCAATAAGCGAAATGTCTGTGCAGTTAAAAAGTCTTTGGTATGACGGTAAAGGCGATTGGCATCAGGCACATGCTCAGGTAGATCGGTTGAATGATCCTGAATCGGCATGGGTGCATGCCTACCTTCACCGGAAAGAAGGTGATATTTGGAACGCCGATTATTGGTATAGCAAGGCTCAGCGAATCCGACCGAACGTGTCCTTAGAAGATGAATGGGAGCAATTAGTTTTGTACTTTATTTAATTATGTAGTTATTATTAAATTGATGTTTCCTTTTTAATAAAAAAGCGGCGCTTCCAAAAAATGGAAACGCCGCATAATAAACCAACTTCAACCAATCTCAATAACCCGGGTTTTGTATTAATTGCGGATTAACATTGAGAATATCTTTACCAATAGGGAAAATCTCTGTATGGTTATCTGCATCAGGCTTTTTATCCCACCATGTGCCGGTGTTAAAAACTCCCCATCGTATAAGGTCAGTTCTGCGTCTGTTTTCCCCTATAAATTCTCGCCCCCATTCATCCAGCATTTCCTGATCGTTAAGCTGGCTTCCGTCAGGATTGTATAAGCTTGCTGATCCTTCAGGGTAATTGCGTTTTCTTACCTGATTTAATAATGCCGCCGCACCGGGTTTGTCACCTTTACGGTAAAGGCATTCGGCCAGGGTGTAGTAAATTTCCGATAACCTGATCTCTGCATAAGCTGATGTGATACGGTTAGGATCGGGGGTCGGATATATCGGGTATTTTACTAAAAATACCCCGGAGTTATGATCGGCATGGTTCATGTCCGATTCCTTGTCAGCAATGGTATTTCCTGGTTTGGTATCCAAAAACATTCCTACCTGATCGCGGATAAATAATGGGTAAGGTCCTTTATTACCTTTAACAGTATCTGTACGTGTTACACCATTAACCGTATGCGTATAGGGTAAATAACCATATAAAAACATCCCTTCCCGTTTACTATCGCCCAGATTGCGGTATTTTTTCAGTCGCAGATCATCCGGGTATTTCTGAAACTTAACAAAAGGCTTACCTAATTGAAAGTTGTATTCCACACTATCTACATCTCTTCCGGGCTGCAAAGCATACCGCGGATTTGACTGGCCAAAATCTGTAAATCCGCAATAAAGAGGCGCGGCGTCGTAGGTCATGCCCCAAAAGTACATTCCGGCATCATATTGCCAATGTGTACGGGCCAGGGTTCCCGGGAAGCCATATATTACCTCGGAATTTGGTGAAGTGTTAGTATAATCAAACGGAGCATCCCAACGGGTAGCAAGCGAATAGCTGCCATATTTACCATTGATGATATCCCTGCAGATAGTTTCACACTCGGCATATTTATCAGTACCAATATAAACTTTGGCGTTTAAATATAACCGCGCAAGCAAAGATGCTGCTCCGGCTTTTGTCCAGCGGCCTATGCTATTAGCTCCTAATTGTTCACGTGTAGGCAAACCCGGAATAGCTTCGGTAAGTTCCTTTTCAATAAAATCAAAGGTTTCCTGTGGAGTTGATTGCGGATTACCCTGAGTAGAGTTCTTTACATCGGTAATGATCTCAATATTGCGGTAAAAATCAAACGCCCGTAGATAGAACCACGCTCTGAGTGTATGCAATTCAGATTTAAAATCTGTAAGCTCTTCAGGAGTTACACTTAATTTTGAGGGATCCTGTATGCTTTCCATATCCTGAAGAGAATTTGTAGCCAATACTATACCCTGATAAAAATTTGTCCAGGCTCCGCTGGTGAAAGAATCATTTGTGGTCCAGGTGTGGTAATGCATACGTTGGTAATAACCACCATCCTGCCAATCTCCCTGGCGGTTATAAGTTCCCATTTCATCTGTACAGTCTTCGCCTGCAGCATATACATCATTACCCTGTATACTCCAGTAACCATGCTCAAACGGGCGTAAAAAATCCCTTATTACATCATCACGCCGTGTGATAAATCCTGAAGCATCCACCCGGTCATAAACATGTTCATCCAGTTTGGTACAGCTGCCGCCGGTAAGTGCTACCAACAACATACTGCTTATACATAATTTATTGTATTTCATATCTTAGAGTGTTAAAAAGTTGCCTGCAAGCCTAAAATCAGTTGCAGTGTTGACGGATAATAATTAAGAGAAGTGTTTACACCCGGTGTAAGCCCGTTTACTTGTATAAGATCCGGGTCACCGCCTGTATATTTTGTGAATGTATGCAGGTTTCTACCTGTAGCGTAAAAGCGTACCGATTTCAGATACTTATTATTTAAAGGTTGTGTATAACCTAATGATACATTATCTATTTTAACAAAAGAGCCTGATTCCAGGAAGTAGTCCGACGCAATGGATGTAGTAGAATTATTTGTAAGCTTGGAATATTTACTGCTGCTATCGTAAGCTGATTGCAGTACGTTAGCATCAGACTGGCTGGAAGGTGTGCCTATATAAAAAGCCGAAGTATTGAATATCTTATAGCCAAATGCTCCGCGTAAAAATATATTCAGATCAAAACGTTTGTAATGAAAGTTATTACCCATTGATACATTGTATTTTGGCAAACCATTTCCTACAAATTGTTTGTCATCATTTGAGGCCTGATTTGCAGGGACTATTGTGCCGTCCTTTTTATAAACCAGCAATGCGCCTGTATCGTCTACCCCGGCAGACCGAAGTGTATAAAATTCACCAATGCTATGACCTTCCTGAATGCGCTGAATGGATCCCGGAGAGCCGGGTGCTGGTAATCCGGCAACGTCTTGATATATTGCGCCTTTATAAATATCATTGGAGAATGATATGAATTTGTTGCGGTTGTATGAGAAAGTTACATTGGCATTGTACCTGAAATCTCCTTGCCTTATAATATCACCACTTAAAGCAACCTCAATTCCGTTGTTTTTCATGGTACCCACATTGGTAAATGTTTGTGATTGTGTATTAGGCGGCAAAGGAACATTATAATTCCCTAACAGATCTTTATTCGTGCGGATATAATAATCTATTGATCCGGATAATCTATCGTGAAATAAAGTGAAATCAATACCCGCGTTAAAATTAATTGCGCGTTCCCAGCTTAGATCGGGGTTAACATTTGATGAAGGTCCGTACACCTGATACTGAACTCCGTTAAACGGAAAGTATCCTGCACCGCCGTATAACAATAGCGACAGATAGTTGCCAAAATCCTGATTCCCGGTAATACCATAATCCGCCCTTAATTTAAGATCATCTACCCATGAAACATTGTCTTTAAAAAAGTTCTCTTCGGAGATGCGCCATGCACCTGATACTGCAGGGAAATCTCCCCACTTGTTATTAGCTCCGAATTTTGATGAACCCTCGTGCCGCAGGCTTGCAGTAAGAATATACCGACTGTCAAAATCGTAATTCAATCTGCCAAAAAATGCGATCAGTGTTGAACTGTTTTGTGTGGATCCAACCGCTGATTGTCCTTGTCCGGCGCCACCACCATTGTACAATCCCGAACCCAGATTGTTCCATAAATAGGCGTCAAACGGGAAATCGTAATTTTGGGCATAAAACTCTTTATAATTATATAAGGAGTAGGAGTAACCGCCTAACAGTTTGAAATGATTTCGTTTGATGTTAAGGTTATAATTGCCGGTCCATTCTAAATTTTTCTGGTCGTTTTCCTGTTGCTCCTGCGATGCAAAGTTAGTTTGCGTAGTTTTATTAGCGTGTTGTACAGATGATAAAGTAGAAGGGCTAAAGTTCATGTTACGTGCAGAACGACTTATTTCTGATATGATTACCGTAGAGCTGAGGTTATCCAGAATGTTTGCCTTTAATGACGCACTGATGTCCATTTCCTTGATGTCTGCATCTGATTTGATAAGATTGGCATTTTCGACCGGGTTATTTGAGAAGAAACCGGTATTAATGTAATTGTATCCGCCTTGATCGTTGTAAATAGGGTAGGTGGGATTTAATGTCAAAGCATTGTTAAAGTTACCTTGATCAGAATTACTTGTATACAGGTATCGGGGGGCAATGTTCAGTGTGCCTACAAATAAATTATTGTCAGTAGTATGGCTGATATTTATTCGGGCGCCATATTCTTTTTTGTGGGCACGCAGATCTATGCCATCTGCATTACGATAATCGGCTGACGCAAAATAATTTGTCTTGGCCGAACCACCGGATAATTGCAAAGTGTGTTTTTGGCTGAAGGCAGGAGAATTGGTTACCGCTTTTAACCAATCTGTTCTTGCGCCATAATCTTGTCCCTGATCGTTCTGTACACGGTTTTTAATAAAGCTCTCCGGTGAAAGATTTTGCAGGGCATTTGTAAGATAATCAAAGGCTGCATACCCGTCATAAAACATACGCGATTCGCTGGTGCCTTTTTTGGTGGTAATAATAATAACTCCGTTACTACCCCGTGTTCCGTATATGGCAGATGCTGCACCACCTTTTAAAACATCAATACTTTCAATATCATTCTGATTGATGTTATCAATATTGCCTCCGGGAACTCCGTTCACCACGTATAACGGTCCAAGCCCCGCGTTACGTGAAGATGCTCCGCGTAACTGTATGGAAGGTGAAGAGTTTGGATCACCACTTGCCGTATTAGTAATACTTAAACCGGCAACTTTACCTTGTAAAGACATTAATGGGTTATTAGCGGCAACTTGCAGGAGGTCTTTTGATGACACGTGCGTAATTGCGCTTGATACCTCACGCTTGTCCAGCGTGCCATATCCTACGCTTACTATTTCTACCTCCTTTAATGCGTTGTTAGATTGTTCAAGATTAACATCTAACACCGGGCTTTCGGTAAGCGTAACTTCTTTAGGTGCATAGCCTATAAATGAAAACGTCAGGCTTTTTGCAGTTGATGGTACACTAATGCTGTATTTACCATTTACATCAGTTGTAGTACCAACAGACATGCCTGTTACAACTATGCTTACACCTGGCATTGATGATCCGTTACCCGCATCGGTAACTTTACCGGTTATAGTTCTGTTTTGAGCCATTACGGTGTAACCAAACATCATGAAGAGTACCAAGGCACTCATTCGTAGTAATAAAAATTTATTCATAAAAATGGTTTAATTGGTTAATAAATAACTTGCCGGCAAATTTGCCGTAGTACACACTACGCGCATTAAGGCGGTGCTTTTCCACAGGTAGCCTTCCTCATTATTTAAATAGATTAAGATGTTGAACATCCTCCGGACGGTTCCCGGAGGTATTGGTTTATTTTGCAAATAAGCTTGGTTTAGCTAATTATACAAGGTAATTGAAGGGCTGTACAGGAAAATCTAAGTTGTGGAATTAGTAAATGTTTGTTTTACAGTTATTTAATAATGCCATGAAAGGTAAAAATCCAGCATATATGGCATTTAATCTGCTATTTGAATGCCCAAAATGCGCTGTTCAAAATCTTCGGCCGGGACAAGAGCTTTAGATTTTAAACGAAAACGATAAGTATAAACTGTGCTAACGGTAAATTCAAGTATTGAGGCAATCATCTCATTGTCGTTAATTCCCAAACGCATTAATGCAAATATGCGGAGTTGTGTGGTAAGCGTACCGGCTACTTTGGGTTTAAGTTGATCCTTTTCGGGCAACATGCTATTAATAGCTTCAACAAAATCAGGAAAGAGTTTTAGAAATATTCTATCGAATGTGTATAATAATTGTTGGCGTTCTTCATGGATGTCAATCTTTTCCAGCTGGCGCAGTGCTACATCAGTACTGCCTGATTTAACCTTACGCTGAACATTGTTCTTTAGTTTGTCAAGTTGCAAAATATGGCGTGAAAGTTCGCCAAAGAAAAAGCCGATATACTCCTCTTTTATTCGACCCTCTTCCCATAATTGTTTGTTTTTTTCGGCTAAAAGACGATTGTTTTCCCGAATTATCCGCTCCCCTGTCCGTACTTTTTTAAGTTGCACGAAAATAATAAAGCCAGTTAACCCTACAATTACCATAATCACTATAACTAAAGCAAGTGTGAACAATAATCGTTGCCTTTCGCGCTTTGCCATCAGGTCTCTTTTTGCAGCTACTATAGGTAGTGCGCGGGCAACCTGGTACCTTTGCATCCTGCTGCCAAATTTATTAGCTTGGTCCATTGCCTGTTGCAGAAAAAAATATGCATCATTAATTTTATTCTGCTGATATAGGGTGTTTCCCAGATCTAACATTGCCTGAGCTCTGTAGGTTGACGTCCTTATATCATTTATTGCAGCTATAGCTAACAACCTTACTTTTTCAGCACCATTCCGATAACGGCTCAGGCCTGTAACTACCATCGCTTTCTCATGTTCCGAAAGTTTACGATTCAACAACTCTTCATAATAATGGGCAGGATCATCTCCCGAAGCGGGATTTTGCTGGGCTTGTAATATTAGTTGTTCAAATGATCCGTTTGTAGTTAAGGCAATCGCAGAATCAAGATATTGAAACTTTTTTTCCATATCTTCAGGAGCATATATACGATCGGCATTGTATTTCGATAAATCAGACCATGCCCATGAATAAAGTATGTAATATGATTTTTTTAGTGACTTGTCTAATATCCGCTCGTTAATTCCCTGTAAGCAATCAAATGTCTCTTTAAACATACCGGCTGTAATAAGCGTGGTGCCTAATCTTAAACGATTTTCCGCGATTCTTCTTGGGTTATTCATTTGGATACTTAATTGTACCAAATGCCTCACATAATAAAATGTCGAGTCGAAGCGATAATCTTTAAATGCTTCGAATAGGCCCAATGTAGCTTTATAGCGTTCTTCCGGTCCTGTTGATTGACTGGCGTAAAGCTTTTGTCTGAGTTGTGAAATATGTTCCTCTTTTTGTTTGTCATATATATTTTTTCTACCAATTTCTGATCTGAGAACAGCAAGCAGGCTATCAGCAGGAGTAGGCGATGCATATATTGATAAAGGAAACAGACTGACGAATATGAATAATAAATACAATTTCATGATTCTTATTAGTAGATGTAATGCAAAGCTATCCAATTACTTTTTATTATATGCCTCACATTATTTGAAGCAGTGTGATTAATAAATTACTGTAAATTATAAACTTTTTAAAAAAATTATAAACTTTATAAAAGTATTGAAAAATATTTTACATTTGAATTTGTATGACCGTAGTAAAAAAACATGGTCTGTTAAAAACAGATATTATTAAACACCTTTATTTTAACAACAGACTATCGCTTTCACAGCTAAGTAAGTTAACTCACAGGAGTGTCCCCTTAGTTACCACCACGGTTAACGCGTTAATTAAAGAAGGTTATGTTGTAGAACATGAACTTGCCTCATCTACCGGAGGCAGGCGAGGTGCTACTTTTTTATTAAATAATTTAAAACAGCAATATATAGTTGCCGTAGCAGTTGACCAGTTAGTTACACAAATTGTTATTTATGACTTACTAAATGAGGTTAAAACTGCACCTGAAAAGGTGTCAATAACGTTATCGAACTCTATTCAGGTCATAAAAACATTTACTTCTTTTATTAAAGATTATATAAAACGGTCGGGTATTCCTTTTAATCAAATTCTTGGAGTAGGTATTGGGATGCCGGGTTTCGTGAATACAGAAAAGGGAATAAATTATTCGTTCTTTAAAAGCACAGGTGATGAACCACTTGCCAGCTATCTTACCAGGGAAATTGGAATGCCGGCATTTATTGATAATGATTCGAGCCTGATTGCTCTTGCTGAGTTAAAATTTGGTTCAGGTAAAAATCTGAAAGATGTACTGGTAGTAAATATTGGATGGGGCACAGGTTTGGGTATGATAGTTAACGGCAGTTTATTTAGAGGACATAGCGGATACGCTGGTGAATTTAGCCATATACCATTATCGCAAAGCAATAAACTATGCTCGTGCGGAAAACGGGGTTGTCTTGAGGTTGACACATCATTACTGGTTATGCTTGAACGTGCCCGCGCCGAAATGGATGCTGGTGCAAGTTCGAGCATGGAACAATATTATAAGCAGCACGGAGACCTTTCAGGAGAGCATTTTTTGCAGGCGGCCAGATCCGGTGACCCTTTAGCTGTATCAATTTTGTCTGATGCGGCCTTTTTAATTGGCAAAGGCATGTCTACATTAATTCACATCATGAATCCGAGCCATATAGTATTAAGCGGACGGGGTGCGGTTGCCGGTAAAATATTAATGGCACCTATACAACAGGCTATCAATGAATTCTGTATTCCATGGCTTGCTGAGCAAACTGAAATTCTTGTATCAGCCTTAGCTAAAGATTCTGAATTATTAGGAGCCGCAACGCTGGTAATAGAAAATTGCACTTTTAACTGATAACATTAAAAATATTCAAAAATAAACCACCATATATTTCTAAACCATTAAATTCTGACAAATGAAACAAACGTACTTAAGGTGTTTAGCCATGTTATTATTTAGCATAATAACAATGGCTGCATACGCACAACAAACAGTTACCGGTACGGTAACTGACAAATCCGGAGTGGCTATTCCCGGGGTAACTGTAGCCGAAAAGGGCACAAGTAATGGCGCTCCCACAGATGTAAACGGGAAATTCAGTATATCTGTTAAACCAGGTGCTGTTTTAACTTTTTCTTTTATCGGCTTTAAACCCAAAGAGGTAGAAGTTGGCTCACAAACAAATATAAATGTTGTTTTAGAGGCCAACGAAAATGCTCTTAACGAGGTAGTAGTAACCGCGTTGGGAATTAAACGCGAGAAAAAATCACTCGGCTATGCAGTGCAGGAGGTGAAAGGTGAAACACTTGCCAATACTAAAGAGCCAAACTTAGTAAATTCCCTTTCTGGTAAGGTTGCAGGTTTGCAAATTACGCGTTCAAGTAACGGGCCGGGAGCCTCATCGCGCATAACTTTAAGGGGTAATAATTCCTTAACCGGCGATAATCAACCTTTAATAGTGGTTGACGGTGTGCCGATGGATAACTTTATAGGTAATGAGATAAACGGTAACGGCCAAAGAAATAATGATTATTATAATCCAAGCAGAGATATGGGTAACGGTTTGGCCGATATAAATGCTGAAGACATTGAAAGTATCAGTGTGTTAAAAGGACCTTCAGCGGCAGCGCTGTATGGTTCGCGGGCTGGTAATGGTGCAATCTTGATTACCACTAAAACAGGTAAAGCGCAAAAAGGACTGGGTATAACGTTAACATCTTCTTTCGGGGTAGAGAACATTTTTGCCAGACCTAAAATGCAAACCGAATTCGGCCAGGGTGAAAGCGGCGGATACGTTAATAATTCCACCCTTACCTGGGGCGAAAGAAATGAAGGGCAAACACAAACCCGACTCGACGGATCAACCTTCCAACAAAACTTTAACGATAATATAAGTAACTATTTTCAAACCGGATTCAGTTCTAATCAGGGTATATCTTTACAACAGCAATATAAATCAACCTCGGTTTATACCTCTTACAACCGCCTTGACGATAAAAGCTATATTCCGGGTGCTAAACTTATCCGTAATAACTTAACAGCACGTACTGTAAGCAAATTTGGCACGGATGATAAATGGACTGTGGATACCAAAGTTCAATACATTAACTCTACTGCACGTAACCGCCCGCAGGCTGGTTATAATCCTAATAACTATTTTTATTATCTGCAAACGCTGCCTAATTCAATTGATGTAACTGATTACAGAAATCCGGTAGATGAGAACGGAAACATGCGCTGGTGGCATGATGGTTCGGAGTTGAATCCGTACTGGGCGGCTAAATATAACCTGAACCAGGATACACGTAACCGGTTTTTACTAAATGCATCGGTTAAATATCAATTTAATAGTTGGTTAAGCCTTGAAGGTCGTGGTGGTGCTGATATGTATAACACCAATACCGAAAGTATGCAATATGCCGGTGCGCCGGGTAATCCGGGCGGTTCATACGGGGTAAGACGCTCATCATTTACCGAAACAAATTATAGCGGTTTATTAACAGCTAAAAAAGATAACCTGCTGGGTAAATGGGGCGGTAACTTTACATTAGGTGGTAACCTCATGAATCAGCAACGTTCATTCCTGAGCACAACTGCCGGTACTTTAAATGTGCCAAATTTGTTCTCGGTTAATAATGCGGTAGGTAACCCAAGTCTTGACCAGGGTTTATTCAGACATAATATATATTCTGTATACGGTTCGGCCGGGATCAACTACGATCAATTCTTCTTCCTTGACGGAACCTTCCGTAACGATTGGAGCTCGGCCTTAAGTAAAGCCAACCGTTCTTATTTCTATCCTTCAGTAAGTACATCGTTCGTGTTCAGCGAACTGCTTAATAAGAGCGGCAGCCTGCCATCATGGATAACTTACGGAAAGATCCGCGGCTCATATGCATCTGTGGGTAATGATATGGAGCCTTATCAACTCTACAACACTTATAATATAAGCAAAGACCCTAATGGAAATACTACTGCTGGTAGAGGCGACGTTTTATATGATGAGAATGTACAAAGTGAGTTGATCAAATCATACGAAGCGGGTTTAGAGATGCGATTTTTTGATAGCCGTTTAGGATTTGACTTTGCCTTGTACAAATCAAATGCTACCCGCCAGCTGATAAACTTACCTATGGATCCGCTAAGTGGTTATACTTCACGTAAAATTAATGCTGGTGATATTCAAAATAAAGGGCTGGAGTTAATGGTTGATGGTAAAATTGTAAGGGGCAGTAACTTTAACTGGAATACCACAGTAAATTTCTCCATGAACCGTAACCTTGTTAAATCTATCTCTCCTGATGTTACCCAATATCCCTTGGGCGGTTTTGATAACATTGCTGTTGTGGCCGAGGCTGGCCAGCTTTATGGTACAATTTACGGAACTACCTTTAAAAGGGTTGATGATCCAGGCAGCCAATATAATGGCCAGTTGATACTAACTTCTGCCGGTTTACCGCAAACAGATGATTCGCAAAAAAGCAATTTAGGAAATCAACAGGCATCAAGTTTGTTAGGTATCACTAACTCATTCGGATATAAAGGGTTTAACTTCTCGTTCCTTGTTGACGGACGCTTCGGTGGTAAAATATTCTCTGCCACTTTACAAAAAATGGAAGCAGTTGGTACATCAAGTAAAACTGTTGTAAATGGCGACAGGGAAGATTTTGTTGTGGATGGCGTGGTACTTAATACTACTACAAACCAATATGAAAAAAACACTACAGCTGTTTCGCCGCAAAATTACTGGAGTGCAGTTGCAGGACATGGAAACCTGGGAATAACCGAAGCTAATATTTATGATGCTTCAAACATCAGAGTTAGAAATGTACAGTTAAGCTACGATCTGTCAAAGAATTTCCTGTCTGGTACTGGTATTCAGAGAGCTCGAGTTGGAGTATCTGTTAATAACCTTTGGTTAATAACAAGCCATATGAACGGTATGGATCCTGAATCTGTTTACGCAACCGGCAGTAATGCAACCGGTTTTGAAAGTGGTAGTGCCCCAACAACACGTACATTTTTACTTAACCTAACTATAGGTTTTTAATAAGAACTTTAAAAAGAAAATTCATTAGATATGAAATCGATATTAAAAAAATCATGTGTGGTGCTTACAGCAACAACTATAATGCTCGCATCATGCAAGAAGTTTGACGAAGTTAACAATAACCCGTTTGCAGCAAATGGCGATCAGGTTCAAACGGAATATTTTATAAATAATTCCATTATAGGCGCACAGCAGGATCCGGGCTTATCAGAGCGTATGTTTATACTGTATTGGGTTCCGGGTGGACATAGCTTACAGGATGAAGATGGTGAAACTTTTTCACAAGGCTCATTTGTTGATGATTGGGCATCTGAATATTACAGGCAATCATCACAATGGCAAAATAATGCTAATACCGCAATACAGATAGGTACAGACCAAATTGCGAAAGGTACCTCTAAGCCCTATACCAACAACCTTATACAGGTGGCGCGTATATGGAGAGCGTATTTAATGAGCGAGTTTGCCGATACTTTCGGCCCGATGCCAATTGATGCTTTCCAGGGAAAAAACCCAGAATTTAAAGATGTAAAAACAGTATATTACTATTTGTTTGATGAGTTAAAGGATGCAGCATCTCAACTGGATGTATCCGTTACTAATCCGGACCAGGTAAAAAAGGAAGATCCGGCTTACGGGTACGATTATACTAAATGGCGTAAGTATGCGAATTCATTGCGTATGCGTTTAGCGATGAGACTTTCTGAAGTTGACGCTGCCAAAGCACAGGCCGAATTTACCGATGCCGCTGCTAATCAGGATTACATTACCGACGCAGCCGATATGTTTGCTGTAAAAGAGTCTAAAGGATGGGATCCGTTAGCCAGTGTGTTCAGACGCGAATCATCATGGATGGGCTTACCTATATCGGCAACTTATAATAACCTTGCCGTAGGTTTGGGTGGTGTTAAATCTGCCGATCAGTTAGGCGCTGCTTTTCAATCGTCAATAAAACCGGCTAACTGGATGGGGCAAAGTTTCCCTGATCAGTTTGCTACCAAAACTAATGATCCTATGGCAGGCTATTGGTTTAACGGTTTGCCAAACACCATTGATCCTCGTGCTTATAAAATTTATAGTATTCCTGGTAATATTACCGATGAAAATTATCCTGGTATAAGCAATTCCTTTACCACTTTTACTGGTCCTTTAAAAGATGCGTCGGGCGCAACGGTTAAAACCATTGATGCTAAATACACCTGGAATGCTAAGGTGGATGGTAACTGGGGGGCAAAATCATCCAGAAATCAGCTTATTACAACAAACGGTTGCAAACCATTATTAAACCTTTTGTACAGAGGCGGTACAAATGAACGTGTTTTCTTTGGTCCTTGGGAAACTTACTTCCTTTTGGCAGAAGCGGCAGAGCGAGGATGGTCTACACCGGTATCAGCTAAAACCGCATATGAAACAGGAATAGCTAAAAGCTTTGAATATTTTGGTACTTCAGCTAATTTAAGCACTTATCTGGCATCTACAGATTATAACCGTGATGGTACATCAGTTAGTTGGGATAATACAACCGAACCAGCGGCTACGCATACCATGGAGTATGAAGATGGTATAAGTGGAGCATCTGGTACAGTTGCTGTTGCATATCCTAAAAATGACCTGTATAAATCAGGAACGGTTAGAAACGACCATCTTACCAAGATCATCACCCAGAAATACCTGGCTCAATTGCCTTGGTTGCCGTTAGAGGTATGGAACGATCACAGAAGACTGGGTCTGCCGTTCTTTGAAAATCCTGCTGTTGAAGATATCATGCCTGATTTGCCCGCATTAAACAGCGGTAATTACATGACAAGCAGTATCCAATTTCAGGTACAGCGTGTGAAATATCCGTCAAACTTAAGAAATAATAATACAGCAGGTTATAATGTAGCTGTATCAGCTTTAGGAGGCCCCGATGCAGTTTTAACACCATTATGGTGGGCTAAGCACTAATTATTTATAAAAGCAGTAACTTAATTAATTCTGCTTTTATTGATATTTAATATGAAAGGGAAAATCAGACTAATCTGATTTTCCCTTTTTTTATGCTTCATAATAACGTTAAGTTATTTATTGTTTTTGTTAAAGGCTTTAGCAAAACTGTCGCAAAATTTATTTCTATTAATAGCTGACTAACGTGCAGTAGTTAAAAAATAACAGTTGTCATATAAAATAATATACTTATTATAAAGTATGTTTTTAATTTATAATAATTATAAAATACGATATGTAAAGCTACAGGATTAAAACATGTTACTTTTGTAAGGGATGTATGTAAACCACTTTTGCTGTGGTTAACAGCATTTTCTCATCGAATTTTATGGTATTTGCATTTAATATGAATCCATGGATAATTTTTTAGCTGCCCGGTCTCAAATGGCCCTTTCATTGGGGTTTCACATCATATTTTCCTGTATAGGCATGGTGATGCCATTTTTTATGGCAGTATCTCATTTTATGTGGCTGCGCACAGGTAACGAGAATTACAAAAATGTGACTAAAGCGTGGAGCAAAGGGGTTGCTATCTTTTTTGCTACCGGTGCAGTATCCGGTACCGTATTATCATTTGAGTTGGGCCTGCTTTGGCCTGAATTTATGAAACATGCCGGCCCCATTTTTGGTATGCCATTTTCATTAGAAGGCACCGCTTTCTTCATTGAAGCTATTGCATTGGGTTTTTTCCTTTACGGTTGGGGCAGATTTAATAAGTGGTTTCATTGGTTTACCGGCGTAATAGTAGGCTTAAGCGGTATAATTTCCGGAATTTTAGTTGTAGCAGCTAACAGTTGGATGAACAGCCCAGCAGGGTTTGATTATGCCAACGGAAAATATACCAATATTGATCCTATTGCAGCCATGTTCAATAAGGCGTGGTTTTCACAGTCCTTACACATGACCATCGCTGCATTCGCTGCAACAGGCTTTGCAGTAGCGGGGATACACGCATTAATGATACTTCGTAAAACTAATATTGGATTTCATTCTATAGCTTTTAAAATAGCGGCTGTGTTTGCTATTATAGCCGCAGTTTTACAACCGTTAAGTGGCGATATTTCTGCCAAGTTTGTTGCTAAAACCCAACCGGCCAAATTAGCAGCTATGGAAGCTCATTTTAATACAGAAAGAAATGCCCCATTGATAATAGGAGGCATCCCTGATGAAAAGAATAAAAAAGTTGATTACGCGGTAAAGTTACCGGGTATGTTAAGCCTTATGATAAATGGCGACACAAATTCAGAAGTCAAAGGACTTGACGCTATAGTGGTAAATGATCAGCCGCCTGTTTCTGTTGTTCATTATGCTTTTCAAATTATGGTAGCACTTGGGATGCTGATGTTAGGAATAAGCTTGCTGTCCTTTATAGCCCTGTTGAGGAAAAGAGCATGGTTTAAGCAACGATGGTTTCTTAAATTGTTTGTTTTTGCAACCCCGTTAGGTTTCATTGCTGTTGAAGCCGGGTGGACAGTTACAGAAGTTGGCAGGCAACCCTGGATAATACAAGGAATAATGCGCACTGCCGATGCAGTTACACCTATGCCCGGCATTGTTTATTCCTTTTATTTATTTACCGCGGTATACGTTTCACTTGCTATTGCTGTAGTTTTTTTACTTAACCGTCAAATAAGGATGGTGCCTGAAATTTACGATATTAACACTAAATACTAACTTATATGATGTTGTATATTGTTATAGGGTTTTTATGGGTGTCTATGCTCATTTATGTATTAATGGGCGGCGCCGATTTTGGGGCCGGAATTTTGGAGCTTTTTACTTCTGAAAACAACAGGTCAAAAATAAGAACAACTACTTATAATGCTATGGGACCGATATGGGAAGCCAACCATATGTGGCTTATTATTGCCGTTGTAATACTTTTTGTTGGTTTTCCCGGAATTTATACAACAGTATCAGTATATATGCACATTCCATTAGTTATTATGCTGATGGGGATTATAGCCAGGGGAACTGCATTTACCTTTAGGCATTATGATGCAGTAAAGGACAATATGCAACAGCTTTATAACCGAATTTATGTTTATTCAAGTTTTATAACTCCATTATTTTTAGGAGTGATAGCAGGGAGTGCGGTTTCCAGGCAAATAGATACCGATGCTTCTACATTTGCCTCGGCATATATTTTGGGCTGGTTTAATTGGTTCTCGTTTTCGGTTGGATTTTTTACCGTAGCTATTTGTGGTTTTTTGGCAGCTGTATATCTTATAGGTGATGTAAAAGACTTGACAGATAAAAAGAGATACATTCGTAAAGCGAAGATGATGAATGGAGCTATGGCTTTTTGGATAATCATGATCTTTTGGTTTTCATACAAAGGAGACATTCCTCTTTTTAATTGGTTATTTGGAAACTTTATAAGCGTAGCCACTACAGTTACCGGCTTGTTATCTCTGATATTATTATGGATTGCCATCTATCGTAATAATATTAAAAGAATGCGTTTTTACGCAGGTTTCATGACCATGATGCTACTTATAGCGGTTACCTACAGTCATTACCCTAATATTATTTTACTTAAGAATGGAGCCCACCTTTCTTTATTCGGCACTAAAGGACCTGATAAAACTATAAATTCGTTAGGAATAGCACTATTGGCAGGCAGCTTGTTTATAGTTCCTTCACTTGTCTATTTAATTTACAGTACCCCGAAAAAAACAGACAGGGAAGTTCAATAGTATTGCACCCCATTATTTAACTTTTTAAGTTAAGTGAGAAATTAATTTTAAGCTGGCTATAATTCATAAGTTTCCCTATGCCATTTTTTGCCTTGTAAAAGGTGGTTTTAAGCGCGTATTATTAGAACGTTATTTAAAAACAAATTTAGTAGGTGGAAGTTTAATAGAGAATGAATAAAATTGACAGCCTATTACCCCGCTCCGTACAAATATTATTACTCTTATTTCTGGTATTCAGCGGATTATATTTTTCGGCAGGTTTTTTAGTGCCTATTGCACTTGCGGGTATAATGGCTATGCTTTTTCTCCCTTTTAGCAGGTGGATGGAAAAGAAAGGAGTTGGCAGAACGGTTGCTGCGGTGATATGTATACTTACCTTAGTATTAGCAATTGCCGTTTTTCTATTCCTGATCAGCTGGAGGATTTCTAATTTGCAGGCGAACTTTGATCAAATTGAACAGCAATTCAATAAGTATCTACTTCAGGTTCAGGAGTATATTAATAATAGTTTAGGTGTATCTAAAGAGCAGCAAGATCAGATGCTTAAAAAGAACGGATCATCTGGCGCCAGCAATGCGGCAAGTTATATGGCAGGTTTTGCCGCAGCTTTATTAAGTTCGCTTACTACGGGCATCCTGATGCTGATTTATATCTTTCTTTTTATTAGTTCCCGGAGTCATTTTAAGAAGTTTTTGCTAAAACTGGTAAAGCCCGAAAATAAAGCCAATACAATGGAAATTGTAGCTCAAACTACAGAAGTTGCGCAAAATTATGTTTCAGGCCTTGCTAAAATGATTTTTTGCCTCTGGATAATGTATAGCATAGGATTCTCTATTGTAGGAGTAAATAATGCCATATTTTTTGCCATTTTATGCGGCACGTTAGAGATCATTCCATTTGTTGGTAATATCACCGGAACCGCGCTAACTGTGTTAATGGCATTAGCACAAGGTGGTGGTGGAGGGATGGTGCTCAGTGTATTGGTTACCTATGGTTTAGTACAGTTTATACAAAGCTATATTCTACAGCCGCTTGTAGTGGGGAAAGACGTTAATGTAAATCCGCTTTTTACTATTATGGTACTTGTATTGGGGGAAGCTGTTTGGGGAATAGGCGGAATGGTTCTTTCTATACCACTTTTAGGTATGTGTAAGATTGTGTTTGACCATATAGAACCTTTGAAGCCTTATGGCTATTTAATTGGTAATGGTGACAAATCCAACGATGATAAGCCGATGACTGAGAAGATAAAGTCGTGGTTTAAACATTGATTACAGGTGCAATTTTGCTTAAAAGCCCCGATTGATTATAAAGGTTTTTTGGCTAATTATTCAATCAAAAACACCGTCATGCTTCTTGCGCCGTGGGCACCAACAACCAATGATTGCTCTATGTCGGCAGTTTTTGAAGGGCCTGCTATAAATGTTCCAAAACTATAACCTGCATGGTCTATTTTCTCGTATGCCTCATGCATATTATCTACAAGATCATTTACATTCAACACAACAACTAAGTTTTGAGAAATAAAGGGAAGTACTCTTTCACCTATAAGTTCTTCCGTTACCCATATTGCGCCATTTTCAGCAACACCAAAATGCCCTTTAATTACGGCCAGTTCAACGTTTTGCAGGGAATGAGGCAAAGCTGTATCACTTTGCAGACTTTTAAGATCCGCAAGGTCGGTCATGTTAAGTATGCGCTGATCGGTAATAGTCACTGAGCTTATGTAAGTAAATATGTCATCATTTTTGCTGGCGCATACAACTTTTCCACCAATGGTAGTTAGTGTTTTTATGAATTTATCAGTAATGCTATCATCGTCAACCTTGTTAAATTTTATTTCCGGTAAAGGGCTTAAAACTGGTTGGTTTGCACGTATTGCGGCAAGTATTTTATCTCTTTCCGTCATTATTCTTTCCGGTTTTTAGCATACCATTCTCCAAATGAAGCGTTTGGCGGCTGTGGCATATCGCGTTGTTTATACCAGGGGTTTAACTTATTATTTATAGCAAATGGGGCATATTTTAGTACCCATCTGCCAACTTTACCACCCGCATGGTAGGCAGAGGGTGATGAAAGTGTGAAACTCATCATTTTCATCGCGACTGTTTTAGATTTAGGAGTGTAGCCATTTTTTACGATTACCTGTCGCCATTTATATAACTGCTGGTGAATATCGATTTTAACAGGGCAAACATTTGAACATGATCCGCACAGGGTTGATGCAAAGGGAAGATCCGAATACTTTTCCATGTCCAGATTTGGAGTAAGTATGGAGCCTATAGGGCCTGCTATAGCGCTATGATAACTGTGACCGCCACTGCGGCGGTAAACCGGACAGGTATTCATACATGCCCCGCAACGGATGCATTTTAATGAATTACGAAAATCCTCGCGACCTAATTGTTTACTACGGCCATTGTCAACAATGATCAAATGAATTTTTTTACCGGAACGTGGTCTGCGGAAATGACTGGAATATGTGGTAATAGGCTGGCCTGTAGCGCTGCGGGTGAGCAACCGCAAAAACACACCCAAATGTTTTCTCTCGGGGATTATCTTTTCAATTCCCATGCTCGCGATATGAATATCGGCCAAATGGGCGCCCATATCTGCATTACCTTCGTTGGTACAAATCACGAATTCTCCGGTTTCGGCAACAGCAAAATTTACACCTGTTAAGGCAGCCCTGCGTGTCAGGAACGTATCGCGTAAATGCTGTCGCGCGGCTTCCGTTAATAACTGCGGATCGGCATTACCTTCAGGTGTGCCCAGGTGAACATGAAAAAGATCGCCTATTTCTTCTTTCTTTTTATGGATACAGGGCAGAACAATGTGGCTGGGCGGTTCTTTGGCTAACTGTACAATGCGCTCCCCCAGGTCAGAGTCGATAACCTCAAGCCCGTTGTTCTCCATGTATTCGTTCAAATGGCATTCTTCGGTCAGCATCGACTTGCTTTTAACCATTTTTGTGATGCCATTAGCTGTTAACAGGTCAACTACTATTTTATTATGTGCCGCAGCATCAGCCGCCCAATGAACAATAACCCCGTTCTTCTCGGCATTTTCCTCAAACTGCTGCAAATAGCCGGACAGGTTTGACAGCACATTCTCCTTTATTTTTGAAGCCGTATCGCGTAAGTATTCCCACTCCGGTAGTTGATGAGCGGCCTTATCTCTTTTTTGGCGCACCCACCAAAGTGTTTCGTCGTGCCAATCTACACGTTCTTCATCTTTGTTAAATTCAGTTGCTAATTCAGCATGATTTTTTGTGACATTCTGCATCTTTATCCGGCATTTAAAATTTCAGCTAAATGGAGTACTTTTACTTTACTGCCGCGGCGGTGTAATATCCCCTCCATATGCATCAGGCATGACATATCCACCCCGGTAATATATTCTGCTCCGTGTATTAAATGATCCGCTACCCGATCTTGCCCCATTTTTGCCGAAACCGCTTCTTCGGCAACGCAAAATGTGCCGCCAAAACCACAGCATTCATCAATGCGGTTTAACGGGACAATTTCTATCCCCTCAACCATATTTAGCAGTGTGCCCGGTTTAGAGAAAGGATCGGCCACCAGTTCGCTCATTTGTGAAAGGTGCAGACCACGTTGCCCGTGGCAGCTTTGGTGAACGCCAACCTTATGCGGAAACTTTGCCGGTAACGATTCTACTTTTAAAACATCCGTAAGGAACGAGCTTAACTCATAAACCTTATTACTGATAACTGATGCTTCCTGCGGATGCTTGCTGCTATGCAAATGTTCCTTAACGTGTAAAACACAACTGCCGGATGGTGCCACTACATAATCAAACTGTTCAAAGTTTTTAATGAATAGTTCGTTGCAGTCTCCGTTGAGGTGTTCGTATCCTGAATTTGCCATAGGCTGTCCGCAGCAAGTTTGATTTTTAGGATACTTTACATTTACACCAAGTTTTTCCAACAGTTGCAAAGTGGCAATTGCTGCCCCCGGATAAAACTGATCGACGTAACAAGGTATAAATAAGCCAATATTCATATGCTAATAGTTTGACTGGCGGAGTAATATTTTAGCTGTATAATATCATTAGGGATAGGTCTTCTATTCCATTCCTTGTGAATGGCTAATGCGGCTCCTACTGCAGTTGCCTGCGCCATTGATGCTGAAAAGACCTCAATAGAAGGGAACGCCATAGCCAGCAAATGCATATAAACACTGTTTTTGCTGAATCCGCCGTCAACAAATAAGCGTTTTACTTTTGTGCCCTTTAAAACCAATTGTGTGGAGTAGATTTGCTGGTTAACCAGATCCATTACCAACTGGTGGTAGGCATGTATGTCATTCCTGAATTCGCTTAGCTCTCTGTTATCAAATACATTATTAATCGAACTGTTTATTTCTGATTTTTCTCTGACTTTCAGATAACTGACAATTCCGGGGTCAAACTGCACATTACGATACTTAATGATATTAGTATTAAAATTGGCAGCTATGCGTTTTATTTGTTTTTCATGTTCGTAGCCCGAAAATAACCTCGAGGCCTTAACCGGTTTCCCCTGATATTGCAGATAACAAAGACAATCGTTATTTAATTGATCAACAGTTAACGGTAACTGGTTAAAAGGATTAAGGCTGATACACCATGTACCGGTTGAGATCAGGATAAAGGGCTCATGGAAATTGAAAAGATAGGGGATAAGCGCGGCAGAACTATCATGCAAACCAACCCCAACTTTGTAATTATTACCCGGAAATAAGGCAGGAATAGCCACATTTGCAGGTAAGATTGGCGCCAACTTCAGGGCGATGCCTTCGTGTTGGGTCCATTCATGATACCTGTTTTTTTCAAAATCCCAAAGCCCGGTGTGGCATCCTATACTGGTAAGATCAGAGCATGGCCTACCGGTGAATAGGTAGCTCATATACTGGGGTAAATGCAGCGCGTATTTTATCCGTTTAAACAGCTCTGGTTTTTCATGTTTTAACCGGTATAGCTGTAAACCGGAGTTTAAACTACCTAACGCAGGCGAAGCGGTTTGAAGCGTTAACTGATCTTTTCCGCCATATTGTGTATAGAATTTATTGCTGATATCTTCCGGATACTCCTTCAGGTAGTTATATAATGGCGTAAGGGGTTTACCATCATCACCTATATAAACAAAACTTGCCCCATAGGTGGAAAAATTTACCGCTTTCACTTTAAATTCGTTCATGCGGAATATTTCGCTTAATGAATCATATACTGATAACCTTAAGCTTTCAATATTTTCACAAGGAAAACCGTCCTCATCCGTTGTTTCAATAAATCTCGCCGATTTTTCGAAAACAATGTTGTAGTCTTCATCAAACAAGAATAATTTCTTGTTGGTTTTTCCCACATCAAACACCACTATTACGGGCTTACTCATATCTCTGTAATCAATAGGCTATAAACCGGTGGCAACCGTTTTTAATCCGCGTTCTTTTATTAATTGTTCTCTTACATTTATTTTTCTGAACAAACTTATAGGGTCAATTGAACCCCCCGACCGCTTACTCGCCTCAGCAACAAGCGGACGAACATCTGTACGATAGGCTTGCTGCAATATTTCCTGAGCAATGGCTACGTCATTATTTTGCTGGGCATTAACTAATGCTTGTTTATCAATTATTAAGGCCTGCGCATAAGCTATTTTTATAGCCTGTACAGATTGCAGCAGGTCTTCTATCGGGTCTTTAACATTATGCGAGGCATCTATCATCCAGCCTATATCAGTTGCGTGGGTCATTCCTCGCGCATCCATGCCCTCTACCAGTTCATTAAATATTAAAAATAGCTGATAGGGGCTGATACTGCCTACGGTAAGATCATCGTCTCCGTATTTTGAATCATTAAAATGAAAGCCCGCCAGTTTGCCTTCCATCAATAATAACGATACAATTTGCTCGATATTAGTATTGGGTAAATGATGACCCAGATCTACCAAAGTAGCAGCTTTACTGCCCAATTTACTTGATAATAGATACGATTGCCCCCAATCACCTATGGTGGTAGAGTAAAAGTTTGGCTCAAACGGTTTGTATTCTATCCATATTTTCCAATCGTCCGGAAGTTCGTTATAGATCTCCTCCAGGCTTTCTAATGTATTTTGGAAGGCTCCCCTAAAATTTAATTGCCCGGGGAAATTTGAACCATCAGCCAACCATACTGATAAGGCTTTGGAGTTGAGCTGAACTCCGTATTTGATCACCTCGATATTATGCTGAATGGCCTGCTTGCGTACTTCCTTATCTACATGATGCAATGAGCCAAATTTGTAGCTGTGTTTTTGATCGGGCTGATCCTGAAAGGTATTGGAATTTACCGCATCGAAATGCAGACCCAACTCCGACGCTAGACTTTTTATAGATGCCGCGTTATCAGGAATATCCCACGGGATATGTAAGGAGATGGAGTTGCTGGAACGGTTAAGGGCATTTATTACACCCACATCCGCTATCTTTTCTTCAAGACTACGTGGCTCTCCGCCACCGGAGAATCTGCCAAAGCGGGTGCCACCTGTGCCCAAAGCCCAGCTTGGTATGGCTACATTAAAAGCCATCAGTTTTTTTAAAACGTTATCTATATCTGCAATATCAGCTGCCAGGTGTTCAAAGTTCCGCTGATGTTTGCCGGCTAACTGATGATTGTATTCATCAATTATTTGTTTTTCTATCTGCATCTCAATTCTATTTTAGGTTGGATATTGATCCCGGTAATTGGTTAACCGGGATCAACAGTTCTATAGCTTATCGTACAAAGGCGGTTGCTACACCCCCGTCAACATTAAGCACATTCCCGGTAGATTTATTAAGCAAGCCCCCTGCAAATGCAAAGCAAGCATTAGCAATATCATCAGGTAATATTTGTTCGTTAAGTAATGTTCTTTTAGCGTAATAAGCCGGTAATTCATCAACGGTAATGCCGTATGCCTTGGCGCGCCCTTCGGCCCATCCGCCTGCCCATATATTACTGTCGCTTATTACCGCGTCAGGGTTTACTACATTTACTCTTATTTTATCGGCGCCTAATTCAACAGCATTTAACCTGCTAAGGTGTAACTGTGCAGCTTTAGCACTGCCATACCCGGCATTGTTAGGGCCGCTTACCAGCGCGTTTTTGCTTACTATGTTTATTACATCTCCGCCAATACCCTGCTTTTTCATAACAGCGGTTGCTGCCTGTGTCACAAAAAACTGTCCTTTTACTAATACGTCGTATAATAAGTCCCAGTCTTTGTCGGTGGTATCTGCAATGGTTTTAGATATGGATAAGCCCGCATTATTTACAACAATATCTACTCCGCCAAATTCAAGCGCGGCAGTATCCATTGCGCTTTGTATCTCCTGGTTGTTGGTTACATCCATTACTGCTAAGGCATAGGTATCTTTGCCATAAAGGCTATTAAATTCTTCGCCCGCTCCTGATAGTCTTTCCGAGTTCATGTCGCTTAAAACCACAACAGCGCCTTCGTCTACAAACTTTTTAGCTATGGCTTTGCCGATACCGCCAGCACTGCCCGTTACCAACGCAACACGACCTGATAGCGATTTTGGTTTAGGCATACGTTGTAACTTGGCCTCTTCCAGTAACCAATATTCAATATCAAAAGCTTCCTGTCGCGGTAAGGAAGTGTATTCTGATATGGCTTCGGCGCCTTTCATTACGTTGATGGCGTTGGTATAAAACTCAGCTGCAACACGTGCGGTTTGTTTGTTTTTAGCAAATGTGAACATGCCTACACCCGGATATAATATCACCACCGGATTGGCATCTCTTATAGCAGGGCTGTTAGCGTGTTTGCAATTGTTGTAATAATCAGCATACATTTTGCGATAAGCCTCAAATGCAGGAGTCAATCTTTCTTTCAGCCTTTTTACATCAGACAGGTCCTCATCAGGTGCAAGCTCCAACACAAGCGGGCTTATTTTGGTGCGTAAAAAGTGGTCGGGGCAGCTGGTACCCATAGGAGCAAGCCTTTCCAAATCGTTAGAGTTAATGAATTCTAAAACCCTTACATCATCGGTGAAATGCCCTATCATTTTGTTTTCTGATGAACAAAAGCCACGTAGTACAGGTGCAAGCGAAGCGGCTTGTTTTTTCCGTTCATCTGCTGCAAGGCTTTCCATTTTCTGGCCACCAAATACAGGCCCTTTTTTGCCATAATTTGCTTCCAGATAATCCGCGCATTTTTCAATTACCTCCAAAGTATTTATGTAGCTTTCGTAAGCGGTATCGCCCCAGGTAAATAAACCGTGAGAGCCTAACATAATGCCTCGTATACCGGGATTATTATCTAAACATTCCTTTAACTGCAAGCCCAGGTCAAAACCGGGGCGTTGCCAGTTAACCCAACCAATTGCACCGTTAAAAAGTTCCTGGGTTATTTTTTCTCCATCCTTTGCAGCAGCAATTGCTATGGCTGCGTCCGGATGAAGGTGGTCGATATGTTTAAATGGTAAAAAACCATGTAAAGGGGTGTCAATTGAAGGAGCCTTTGATGCCAGATCAAATATGCTGTGGTTAAAAAGTTCAACCATTTCGTCTTCATGCTCAATGCCGCGGTAAACATTTTTAAGGCTGCGCAGTCTGTCTACATACAAAGCAGCAAGTCCGCTTTTTTTAAGAGTACCAATGTCTCCGCCTGATCCTTTTATCCACATCACCTCTACGTCTTTACCTGTAAGCGGATCTTTATCAATTAATTTACATGACGTGTTGCCCCCGCCGTAGTTGGTAAGGCGCAGATCGGCACCTAACAGGTTCGAACGATAGATCAGCAATGCTACTTCATCGCCTGCTAACTCCGCTGCTTTAGCATCGTCCCATAAATAACTTACGTGTTTAAACTGTGTTGTAATAGACATTTGTATTATGTATAAATTTTAATTATTTATTTTATTGAATTACCATATCCAACTACCAATACCGAAATAATAATGGTTGCTATACCCGCTACTACTGTATAAATAGCCTTTTTGCTTACCCCTTTCCATTCATTAAGCACTAAGCCCCAAGCGTTAGCAATAAGTATGATAAAGGCCATGTGCAGTATCCAGGAGCTTGCACCATTTCCTAATTTACTTTCGCCCATTCCATAAAAAAAGAACTGCAAAAACCAGGTGATGCCTGCAAGTGCGGAAAAGAAATAGTTTTTTAACAGCGGTTTTTTTGCATCTGTATAATTGCTGAATGTTTTATTACGGGCATTTAATATCATGCACCAAATAAAATTAGTAGTAAGGCCTCCCCATAACAGCACTACGTAAGTAACATTGTTCCGAAATAAAAAGTTTCCCTGACCGGGGTGTGAAGCCTGCCATACTGCATTTGCGGTTTCGGCCATGGTTTTCCCGGCTTCTATCCCGAAATTAAAACAGGCGCTTAATACACCCGATACTATCGCTACAAAAATTCCTAACCCAAAACGGTACTCTGTGTTTTCGGCGCCAACAATATTTTTTTTTGTCAGCTCTTTTTCTTTCATGATACCGGCCTTTCCGCAAATTATAATGCCGATAACACTTATTACTATTCCCAATAGCACCATTTGGCCCCACGGATTGCTCAGCATCATGCTGAAGGTGTCTTTACCCTCTTGAGGAAAGAAGTTATAATATACAGACGGTATGATGGAGCCAAAAACAGCGCACAGCCCTAAAATAATAGTACTGCCTAACGCTACCCCTAAGTATCGTACACCTAAGCCGTAGGTAAGCCCGCCTATTCCCCATAATACGCCGAAGAAATAGGTTAATAACAAGATATGTCCGTTGGTTGCTTTTATGATCTCAGTAAAGTTTGGTATGGTAAGCCATGCAGCCAGCGGCGGAACGATCAGCCATGAAAAAATACCTCCAACTATCCAGAAACTCTCCCAGGCCCATCCTTTTACTTTTTTAAACGGGATGTAAAAACTTCCCGAAGCAAACCCACCAACAAAGTGGAATATAATGCCAAATATTGCCTGCATAATTTAGTATTGGTTTATAGATCGAATTACAAGTATATACCTAACACTTTATTTAACCATCCCCATCTGTTACCAACAGATACCAGTTAATAGCGCGGTAATTTCGCACTGGATAATTGGGATATATAAAAGTTTTTATTCAAAAACCGATTAATTATCAGGTGTATATGATTTATATAGGTAAGGATGGGTATGGTTATTTGCTAAGATAACTATATTATTGTTATCGTTATAAACCAGTATTTCTATTGTTTTATTGAATATCCGATTAAAAGGTAGGCTAAAACAATAATACATAAGTCACAATCAATGAAAATTACACTCAACAGTAAACTGCGGAAAATTACAGGCGGATTTATTTGCCTTTTTTTATTTAGTTCTTTTTATTGCTGTACCAATAATAATGCAAATGCAACAGCAGAAAAGGAAACTGAAACACCGAAAATTGTAAATATTGTCAACTTTATCCGTCTACTGGAGCCGCGTGATCCGGCAATTACCGAAGATGTTTTATACCAAACCGTTGTCAAGCAGGTAGATATCATGAAAAAATATAAGCTTGGCGGTACTTTTTTGTTGCAATACGATGCCTTAATGGATCCGCGATACCAAAAACTATTAAAATCCTTACCCCGCGATTCATTCGAAATAGGTGGCTGGTGGGAAATTCCGCAACCGCTGGTAGAAAAAGCCGGTCTTAAATGGCGTGGGCGGTACCCCTGGGACTGGCGGGCCAATATTGGTTTTTCTACAGGGTACACTCCTAAAGAGCGGGAGAAGCTTATAGATGTGTACATGGCTGATTTTAAAAATATATTCGGCTATTATCCTAAATCTGTTGGCTCATGGTTTATTGATAGTTACAGTTTAAACTATATGTATGAAAAATATCATATTGTAGCATCAAGTAATTGCAAAGATCAATATGGTACCGACGGTTACACCCTTTGGGGCGGTTACTGGAACCAGGCTTATTATCCAAGTAAGATCAATTCTTACATGCCGGCGCAGAATGCAGAAAACCAAATCCCGGTACCTATTTTCAGGATGCTGGGCAGCGATCCCATACGCCAGTATGATAATGGTTTGGGAACAACCCGCCAGGGCGTGGTTACGCTGGAGCCGGTTTATAAATTTGGCGGTGGCGATTCTACTTGGGTTAACTGGTTTTTAAAATCGTTTACAGAGGATAAAGCATTAGGATTTAATTATACACAAGCGGGGCAGGAGAACTCCTTTACCTGGGACGCTATGGCTAAAGGCTTTGAGTTACAAATGCCACTGATTGCCCGTTTAAGGGATGAACATAAGATAAAGGTGGAAACTATGGAACAATCCGGCCGATGGTTTAAGAGTAAATACAAAGTTACGCCGCCTACATCTTTTACGGTGAGTAAGGATATAGAGGGCAGCGATCTTAAAACAGCTTGGTTCAACAGTCGTTTTTACCGGGTTAATTTTATATGGGAAAACGGTAGTCTCCGCATACGCGATCTGCACTTGTTTAACGAGAATTTCCCTTCTGCTTATCATTCCAAAGTGGCTACATCAAACGAATGCGTGTTTTTTACACTCCCAGTTGTTGATGGATATATTTGGAGTAAAAGCAACGAAATAGCCGGATTAAGGTTAAAGGCTGTTATTGACGGTAAAGAAGTATTACTAAAGGGAGGCGAACCGGTTTATACCCATACCAGCCCAGGCTCCTTACATATATCATGGCCGTTAATCACTATAAAAGGTTCGGTTGAGATGGATCTGGATGAGAAAATGCTGAAGATAAAAATGGTGAGCAGTAAAAGGTATCCATGGTATTTTGATTTGACCACATCCTCGTCGGCTAAGTTGCCGTTTGATGAGATTAAAGCCAATGAGTTGGATTGCCGGTTTGAAGGAATGAATTATGTGGTTAAAGCAGATAAGGGATCCTTTTCAAAACCCGGAAATGGTGTGGTATTTAGGTTAAACCCCGAGGATAATTCAATAGTGTTTAATCTGTCGGACACCTCCACGAAATAATTTAAAAATTGCCTGGATCATTACTCTTATATGTAATATGGCTCCCATTTTTGTATGTTGCAAATCCCGTTTAATCAGGATACTACTCATAGGCTGAAAATGCTTTTATATATGTTATGATGTTATACTTATTAAAAATTAAGAATGCGGGCAAACTACTGGTTTTAACCGCCCTTTTCCTTACCTCGGTAATCTCATCGCCGGTTAATGCCCAAAGCGGGGCAATAGCCTTGCAGTGTGAGCATTTAGATGCACCGCTGGGTATTGATGCGGCACATCCCCGCTTAAACTGGCAAATGGGCGACCCTACGCAAGGTGCCAAACAAACCGCCTATCAGGTATTGGTAAGTACAGATTCTGTTCAGCTATCAAAAAATATAGCCGGGGTATGGGATTCAGGAAGAATAAGCTCTGCTAATAGCAATATTGTTTATAACGGTAAACCACTGCAGCCTTTTACCAAATACTACTGGAGTGTTAATATCTGGAACAAAGCGGGTGTAAAACTGAGTAAAAGTCGCATAGCCAGTTTTGAAACAGGTATGATGCAAATGACCAACTGGCGGGGCAACTGGATAAGCGACTATGGCAGTATTAATACTAAACCCGCGCCATATTTCCGTAAAGTGTTCAAGACATCAAAAAAAATAAAGTCGGCACGTGCTTATATCGTGGTTGCCGGGTTGTATGAATTATATATTAATGGTAATAAGGTGGGGGATCACCGGCTCGACCCGATGTACACCCGGTTCGACCGAAGAAACCTTTACGTTACCTATGACGTTACCAGCCAACTTCGCGAAGGTAAAAATGCCATCGGTGTGCTTTTGGGTAATGGCTGGTATAATATGCAATCGTTGGCGGTGTGGAATTTCGATAGAGCACCCTGGCGTAATCGCCCGGCGTTTTGTTTAGATATGCACATCACTTACGATGATGGCACATCTGAAATTGTGTCAACAGATGATAGCTGGAAAACACATAGCAGTCCCATCATTTCAAATAGTATTTATACCGGCGAACATTACGACAGTCGTTTAGATATGCCCGGCTGGAGCACTGTTGATTTTGATGATAAAAATTGGAAGGGTACCATGCTACGCTCAGCACCATCAAAAAATATAGTAAGCCAGGTAATGTACCCTATTAGAAATGTGGACGAACTGCCTGCAAAATCTATCAGGAAATTTGACGATACCACATATGTTTTTGATATCGGCCAAAATATTGCCGGGGTAACCAAAGTAAAGCTAAGAGGCGACAGCGGTACAGTAGTACGTATTAAACACGGCGAAAGGCTGTATCCTAACGGGCATGTAGATATGTCTAACATTGATGTTTACTACACACCCAAAGATAAAAGCGACCCTTTCCAAACCGATATTGTAATATTGAATGGTAAGGGTGAAGTAGAGTTTATGCCTAAGTTTAATTACAAGGGCTTTCAGTATGTAGAAATTACCAGCAGTAAACCTATCGAGCTTCATAAAGAAGATGTTACGGGATATTTTATGCATAGCGATGTGCCTGCTGTCGGCACCATCAGTTCATCAAACCCGCTGATAAACAGGCTGTGGTGGGCAACCAATAATTCCTACTTGTCTAACCTGATGGGTTATCCTACAGATTGTCCACAGCGCGAGAAAAACGGCTGGACCGGTGACGGCCACTTCGCGGTGGAAACGGGCTTATTTAATTTTGATGGTATAACCATCTATGAAAAATGGTTGGCCGATCATCGCGATGAGCAGCAGCCTAATGGCGTATTGCCGGATATTATTCCAACAGGAGGGTGGGGATATGGCAGTGCAAATGGTACCGACTGGACAAGCACCATAGCTATTATCCCATGGAATTTGTACTTGTTTTACGGCGATAGCAAACCCCTGTTCGATAATTACAAGAACATAAAATCGTATGTCGATTATGTTGACGGCATAAGTCCTTCGGGCCTTACGGTTTTTGGGCGTGGCGACTGGGTACCGGTTAAATCATCATCATCTCTGGAATACACCTCCTCCATTTATTTTTATGTTGATGCAGGTATTATGGCAAAGGCTGCTAAGCTGTTTAACAAAAAAGCCGACTATGAGCACTATACCGCATTAGCTGCAAAAATAAAAAAGGCGATAAACGATAAATACTTTAACAAGGCTACCGCCATGTACGACAAAGGTGTGCAAACTGAACTAAGCATGGCTTTGCAATGGGGTATAGTGCCCGAGGAATATAAGGCTAAAGTGGCGCAAAACCTGGCAGACCGCGTGGCTGCGGATGGCATGCACCTTGATGTGGGCGTTTTAGGCGCCAAGGCTATCTTGAATGCTTTAAGCAATAATGGTCAGGCCGAAACAGCTTATAAACTGGCTGCTCAGGATACCTATCCTTCATGGGGCTGGTGGATAGTTAACGGTGCTACCACCCTTTACGAGAACTGGAAAATTGACGCCGCCCGGGATATCTCTTTAAACCACATGATGTTTGGAGAAATAGGTGGCTGGTTCTTTAAAGGTTTGGGAGGAATATTGCCTGATGAAACCCATCCCGGCTTTAAAAATATCCTGCTTAAACCAAACTTTGTTACCGAACTGAATTATTTTACTGCAACACACAACGGGCCTTTTGGTAAAATAGTTTCTTCATGGAAAAGGTCGGGCAAAAAAGTTATTTATGATGTGGTTGTTCCGGCTAACTCTTCGGCTACCATTAGTTTTCCGAAACAGGTATCAAAAGTTACTTTAAATGGTATACAAATAAAAAATATAAGCAGGTGTAATATACCGGCAGGCAGTTATCATTTTAATATTGTTGAATAGGATATCAAAAATAATAGCTAATTATGGTAGTTAAATAATTAGGTTGTAAGTATAATGAGGAACTTTTTAAAAATATTAAAGATCGATGAGTACTCCATTACCCCTTATTATGCACAATTATATAATTCCATATTAAGAGGCATAGAAGAAAATGAAATTGATCAGAACGACGTACTGCCCTCTATAAATGATTTGAGTATTGCGTTGGATATTTCAAGAAATACTATTACCCGCGCCTATAACGATTTAAAAAAAATCGGGGTGATCTCCTCAATTCCCGGTAAGGGATATTTTATCTCCAATACCCGGGTAGATCAGCCTGTTAAAGTGTTATTGCTGTTTAACAAATTAAGCAGCCACAAAAAATTAATGTATGATGCCTTTGCCGGGTCACTTGATCAAAAAGCTTCTATAGATTTTTATATCTACAACAGTAATTTTAACTTTTTTAAAAAACTCCTGCTCGAAAAGTTAGATAAGTACGACAAATTTGTAATAGTACCCCATTTTATTGATAAAGCTGATAATGCCTTTGAGGTAATAAACGAAGTGCCAAAAAGCAAACTGATACTAATGGGTAAGCTGGTAAATGGGGTTACCGATAAATTTGGAGCTGTTTACGAAGATTTTGAAAGCGATATTTTTAACGCATTGGTTGGGTTAACCGAAAAAATTAAGCAGTACGATACCTGTAGTATTGTGTTTCCAAAACAAAGCTATTTTTCTACTGATATTTTGATCGGTTTTTTAAATTACTGCAAAACATATAATTGCGAATATGAGATCATCTCTGATCTTAAAAACGAGAAGGTACTTAAAAAAAGTTTGTATATCGTGCTTACTGAAGCAGATCTGGTTAGCCTGATAGATAAGGCAGTAAGTTCAGGCTGTAAGATAGGGGAAGATATAGGCGTGATCTCCTACAACGAAACCCCTTTAAAGCGGTTGATATTAAAAGGAATAACCACAATATCTACCGATTTTAAATTTATGGGAGAAAAAGCGGCAGAACTGGTGCTTAATAATTCTACCGAACATATAAAGGTGCCTTTCAATACCATCATACGGGAGTCGTTATAAGTTATCTGTAATTTACTATAAACATTCCCTTAGAATTGCCACACAACGGGTACAGATGGGGATAGTTTAACCACTTTATAAATTTATACTTGTTAGTATATATCCGCCTTGCCGCGGCTCTTATATAAACCTGAATATTTTTTTAATAATTTTTGAGTTGAGCTTATACCGTGAGGTTTTGGAGGTTACTTTAATAAAACACTAACCACTTCATTATATGTTTGTTACAACACGTAAAAAAGGATATGTTTATTTACTACTGATAATTATACTATCAGGTTTAAGCGCCTGTATTACAAAAAAGAAAGCCGCAGTTATTCCCGTTGCTCACATGACGCCGCTCGAAACAGGTTTCATGACTGCGCCCGATTCCATCCAAACAAGCGTTTACTGGTACTGGATATCTGATAACGTATCAAAAAGAGGCGTGATCCATGATCTGGAATCCATGAAAAAAGTGGGAATAAATCGTGCCTTTATTGGTAATATATGGCAGGATGATGTACCCGCTGGTAAGGTTAAAATATTCTCGGACGAGTGGTGGGATATATTACACGCCGCGTTAAAAAAAGCTACTGAATTAAATATAGAAATAGGCATATTTAACAGCCCGGGCTGGAGCCAGTCTGGCGGACCTTGGGTAAAGCCTGAGCAGGCTATGCGGTACCTCACCTCCTCGGAACTTAAAATTAAAGGGCCTTTCAAATTTCACGGTAAACTTGCCACCCCGGCAAAGAATTTTCAGGATGTAAAGGTGATAGCGTATCCCGTTGCGGATGACTATTTAAGTACCATAGATGTTCTTAAACCAAGTATAATTTCAACACCTGCTATAGAGGGGATTAATAAGCTTATCGATAATAATGATACTACAGGGATAATTTTTACCCAGCAGACCCATTACGCTATTGATATAAAATCAGCTAAAACATATACTGCGCGCAGTTTAGTTATTGTGCCCGCCCATAACACCATGACCCTTGAAGGGGATATACAGGTGAATAACAATGGCACCTATACTACCATAAAGCATTTTATAGTTGATAGGAGCAACAGTAACCTTAATGTGGGATTTGCTCCTTACGGTCCGGCTGCAATAGCAATCCCGGCTACCACATCAAAAAATTTCAGGGTGTTGTTTACAAAGGTATCCCAGGGTTGTGGTATTACAGAACTTAAACTATCGGGTACGCCCGTTGTAGAAGATTATATAGAAAAATCATTAGCTAAAATGTGGCAGACTCCCTTCCCATATTGGGATGCTTACCAGTGGCCTGCACAACCGGCGTTTGCAAATAATAACCTGGTTATCGACCCTTCAAAAGTTTTAGATATTTCCCAATATATGACTTCCGACGGAACCCTGACCTGGGATGTGCCACCGGGTAATTGGATGATAGAGCGCAGCGGGATGACACCTACTAACGTACAAAATGGTCCGGCATCTCCAATAGCAACAGGCTTAGAAGCGGATAAAATGAGCAAAAAACATATTACGGAACATTTCGATGCTTTTTTGGGCCAGATATTAAAACGCATACCTCCTGAAGATCGTAAAACGTGGAAGGTAACTGTTGAAGATAGTTATGAGACCGGCGGGCAGAACTGGACAGACGGACTTATTGAAAAATTTAAGCAGCATTACGGCTACGATCCAACTCCGTATATTCCGGTGCTGCAGGGCAAAGTGGTAGGAAGCGAGAATAAGTCTGATCGTTTCTTATGGGACCTGCGACGCTTTGTTGCCGACAATGTAGCATATGAGTATGTTGGAGGCTTGCGAGAGGTGAGTCATGAACACGGCTTAACCACATGGCTGGAGAATTATGGACATTGGGGATTTCCGGGTGAATTTCTGCAATACGGTAGTCAATCTGACGAAGTAGGGGGAGAGTTTTGGAGCGAAGGCAGTTTAGGTAATATCGAGAACCGGGCAGCTTCATCTGCGGCGCATATTTACGGTAAAACCAAGGTTTCGGCCGAGTCATTTACTTGTGCCGGGCTTCCTTATTACCGTTATCCGGCAATGATGAAACAACGCGCCGACCGTTTTTTTACCGAAGGCATTAATAATACTTTACTTCATGTATATGTAAGCCAGCCATATGAAGACAAAGCACCGGGCGTTAACGCTTATTTTGGCAATGATTTTAACCGGTTAAATACCTGGTTTTATGATATGGATATATTTCTGAAATACATCAAACGCTGCAATATGATGTTGCAGCAAGGTAAATACGTT
Organism: Mucilaginibacter segetis; assembly: GCF_016522075.1. GTDB lineage: Bacteria > Bacteroidota > Bacteroidia > Sphingobacteriales > Sphingobacteriaceae > Mucilaginibacter > Mucilaginibacter segetis. The sequence continues at coordinate 1,168,485 of NZ_JAEHFW010000001.1, forward strand.
GCAGATGTGGCTTATTTTATAAGTGAGGATGCCCCAAAAATGACGGGTGTACAATCTCCGGTATTGCCACAGGGATATTCATTTGATTATATAAACGGAGAGGTAATAAAAGCCAGGCTCACTGTAAAAGGTGGCAGGCTGGTATTGCCTGATGGTATGCAATACAGTATTTTGGTGTTGCCGCAATTAAAAACCATGCGTCCGGAACTTTTGCGAAAAATAAAAGAACTGGTTATGCAGGGTGCAGTAATATTAGGGCCTAAACCTGAGGTTTCTCCAAGTTTGCAGGGATACCCCGAAGCAGATGTGCAAGTGAGACAACTGGCCGATGAGCTTTGGGGGAATATAAATGGCACCACCATAAAAACCAATCATGTGGGTAAGGGTATGGTGATGAGTAACTTGCAATTGCAGGAAGCTTTGGATGCTATAAATGTTATACCTGACGCAAAAGTTACCAAAAGTGATTCCATTTTGTTTATTCACAGAGCGATAGCAGACGGTTCTGTCTATTTTATCTCCAATCAAAAGCCATCATCGGTGAAAATTTCACCGCAATTCCGGATAACAGGTAAGCAGCCTGAGTTATGGGATCCGCTTAACGGCAGCATGCGCGATCTTCCTGTTTATACACAAACGGAATTAACTACTACAGTTCCTGTAGAGCTGGCGCCATTAGAAAGTGCCTTTATCGTTTTCAGGAAAGATGCTGCCCGGGGGATACAATCAGGTAAGCAAAACTATCCTGCTCCATCCAAAGTAATTACAATTAACAGCCCCTGGGTTGTTAATTTTGACAGCAAAATGCGTGGGCCTGCTAAACCTGTAGTTTTTACAAAACTTACCGATTGGACAATCAATCCTAACGATAGTATACGTTATTATTCAGGCACTGCTGTATACCACAATAAGTTTAACATTGGTAAAGTTGCCAAAGGCCAAAGCGTAATACTTGACCTGGGCATGGCAAGGGCCATTGCTAAGGTAATTGTAAATGGGAAACCTGTTGGCGGCGTTTGGACAGCTCCCTACAAAGTTGATATAACTAACGCGGTAAAGGCAGGTGAAAATACATTGGAGGTGAAGGTGGTAAATACATGGGTTAACAGGCTTATCGGGGATAGTATCCTTCCGGAGGATCAACGAAAAACATGGACCATACATAACCCTTATAATCCACAAACCGGACTGGAGTCGTCAGGCTTAATTGGGCCCGTCAGTTTAGAACTAATAAACTATTGATCGCTGCTAATAAAAAAGCTACCGGAATATCATTGACATCCGGTAGCTTTTAGCATATAAATTATAGGCTTAAATTATTTCCAACCGCCGCCTAATGCGCGATAGAGTTCGGCAACAGCGCTTAGTTCGTCTCTTTTTATAGAAGCAAGTTCCAGTTCGCCCTGTAGTACATTGCTTTGTGCGGTTATTACCTCCAGGTAGTTAGCAATGCCATTCTTAAAAAGAAGATCAGCATTGTTGGTGGCCTTTTGTAAGGTGTTTACCCTGTTTATGGCTATTTCCTTTTGTTCCTTTAGCTTTTGGATCTTCACTAAAGCATCTGAAACTTCGCCAACAGCATTTAGAACAGATTGCCTGAAACGCAGTACCGTTTCCTCTCGCTCCACCTTTGCAACTTTATATTGGGTGCTCAATTGTTTATGTTGCAATAGTGGTTGTACAATTCCGCCTGCCACTACTCCGAATAATGATGCAGGTACATTAAACCAGTTGCTGGCCTTAAACGAGTTTACTCCGCCGCTTGCTGTAATATTTAACGATGGATACATATTAGCTCCCGCTATACCAACCCTGGCATTTGCAATGTTCAGTTGTAATTCTGAACTCCTCACATCCGGCCTGCGACTTACTATTGCTGATGGCAAGCCTGCAGGTAAATTCTCAGGTATTACAAGCTGATCAAGTATAGAGTTCCTTGTAATCGTATTTGGCAATTCACCTGTAAGTATTCGTAATGCATTTTCCTGTATACTTATGTTTTGTTCAAACTGCGGAACAAGCTGGGCTGCGGTCTGCCGTTGTGCTTCTGCTTGCTGCACAGCCAGCAATGTTACCTGCCCTGCGTCATACTGCAGACGTATAATGCGCAGCGTACTATCATTAAGCTTAACATTCCTTTCTGCAATGTTAAGTTGTTCGTCAAGCATTAAAAGATTATAGTACCCCTGTGATACACTGGCAACTATATTGGTTTGTATGGCCTTTTTCGCCTCAACTGTTTGCAAATAGGTAGCCAATGCGCTTTTGTTCTGATTACGAATCTTACCCCATATGTCAGCCTCCCAGGAAAGGGCCAGGTTGGCCGAATAATCTTCAATATGTTTTTTGCCAATATTATACTGGTTTAAACTCAAACCATTTAAGCTATTGTCTGACGGGTGGTTACTGCTTGCCGTAATGTTAAGGTTAACTTCCGGTACATAGTTCCAGTTTACCTGTTTAAATAATAGTTGCGAAGCCTCGATATTTTTAACTGCTATTTGCATATCATAATTTTTAGCTATCGCGGTATCTATTAATTGTTGTAAGGTGGCATCTGTAAAGAAATTTTTCCATTGGATGTCGGCTATACTGCTGGTGTCACCCAAGGTTGTTGCATCATTAAATGTTACGGGTAGTTCGGGTTTGGGTGTTTCCGTATTTCTGGTCACATTACAGGCGCTCAGGATAAGCAGTATAAATCCCAGGCTGTTTATATATTTTTTCATTTTTTCTAATTTATAAGTTGATACTTTTTAAGCCGATGACTACCAATGTTAGGATGTATATTCATCCTGCAATAAATTAATATGCTCACCGGTCTTATTATTTTCGTGATGTCCTTCCATCAAAACCGCTACCGGAACCCCGGTTACTTTTTCCTGCAAACTCTGGAATATCACAAACAGAACAGGTATGATAAATAAACCAAGTATTACCCCCGAAACCATTCCACCTGCAGCGCCTATACTTATAGAATGATTACCTTGAGCCGACGGACCCGTTGCAATACTCATTGGGAATAAACCAAATACAAACGCCAGGGACGTCATCACAATTGGGCGTAACCTTAACTTCGCAGCTTCTATAGCAGAAGCAACAAGTGATTGTCCTGCTTTTCGACGCTGTACTGCAAATTCTACAATAAGAATAGCGTTTTTAGCCAGCAAGCCTATTAACATGATGAGGGCAACCTGTACGTATATATTATTTTCGATCCCTGTAAAGCCTAATGCTATAAATACACCCAGTATCCCTGTAGGTATGGATAATATAACGGCTAATGGCAATATGTAACTTTCATATTGAGCGGATAGCAGAAAATATACGAAGATTAAACACATCAGGAATACAATGGTGGATTGGCCGCCTGAACTGATCTCTTCACGTGTTTGCCCGGTAAATTCATATGCAAAACCCGATGGAAGTTCGTCTTTAGCAACTTCTTTTATCGCTCGTATGGCATCACCAGAGCTATAGCCCGGCTTAGGTATAGCATTGATCTCAATGGAGTTGAACAGATTGTAGCGCGATGCCGTTTCGGAGCCGTATACTCGGTTTAATTTTACCAGCGTATTAATAGGCACCATATCTCCGGTTTTGTTTTTCACAAATACCCGATCAATAGATGCAGGGTTGGTTCTGTCGCCAATATCAGCCTGCATTATTACGCGGTAGTACTTGCCAAAGCGATTGAAATCTGATGCCTGTGCACTACCAAAGTAAGCCTGCATGGTTTGTAAGATATCTTTAACACTTACACCTAACTGGTTGGCTTTTTCATCGTCAACTTCTAATTGTAATTGCGGATAATCGGCCTTAAATGATGTGAAAGCATAAGCTATCTCCTTCTTCTGCATCAGTTTGCCAATAAAATTATTGGTCACACCACTAAATTTGTCCAGCTTGCCGCCTGTTTTATCTTGTACAATTAAATCTAATGCTTCCACATTACTAAAACCAGGTACTGTGGGGAAACTAAATACAAAAAAGGAGCCTCCTGTTACAGCGGCGAGTTTGCCTCTTAGATCATCCTGTATAGCGTTAATGTCCTTAACATCACCTCTTTCGTCATTTGGTTTTAACAATACAAAAAATATAGCCGACGATGGACTTGTAGAGTTGGTTAACAAGTTAAAACCACCAATGGCCGCAACAAATCTTACAGAGGGTAAACCGCGAGCTGCGTCCTCTGCCTGTTTCAAGATCTTTGATGTGCCATTTAACGACGTTCCGGAAGGTGTGGAAACAGAAACGGCTATAAAACCCTGATCTTCGGTAGGGATGAAACCTGATTTAGTATTGCCTATCAGAAAAACTGTTGCAACAATTACAATGGCTAATCCCGACAAACTAACCCATTTATGATTGATAAGGAATTTAAGACCGCCGATATAGCGGTTACTGATAGCGTTGAAACTGGTGTTAAAACCAGCGTAAAATTTTTCTTTAAAGCCCTTTTTACCTTCACCTTCTTTATGATTGCTCTTTAAAAACAATGCGGCAAGTGCCGGACTTAAAGTTAAGGCGTTAACAGCTGATATTAATATCGCTATGGCCATGGTAAAGGCAAACTGACGATAAAATATACCTGATGAACCGGTCATGAAGCCCACAGGTAAAAATACTGCAGCCATCACCAGCGTTATAGAAATTATGGCCCCCGTAATTTCATGCATGGCTTCGGTAGTAGCTGCCCTTGGCGCTAAGCCCTTATGTTCCATTTTGGCATGTACCGCTTCAACTACTACAATAGCATCATCCACAACGATACCGATTGCCAGCACCAATGCGAAAAGTGTAAGTAAGTTGATGGAAAAACCAAACAACTGCATAAAAAAGAACGTTCCTAAAATAGCTACCGGCACAGCTATGGCCGGTATCAACGTGGACCGGAAATCCTGAAGGAAAATAAATACTACAATAAAAACCAATATAAATGCTTCTATCAGCGTATGTTTCACTTGGGTTATTGATTCATCAAGTGCTGTTTTGGTACGATAGAAATTGTTGTATTTAATACCTGAAGGGAAATCTTTAGAAGCTTTTTCCATCAGTTTATCCACCGCTATCTGTATTTCATTAGCGTTTGAACCAGCCAATTGAATTATACCAATAGCCACACCATCGTGTCCGTTAAGGTGTGAGAAACTTGAATAGGAGTAGGTTCCTAATTCTACCCGTGCCACATCTTTTAAATGTAATACTGACCCGTCTGCATTAGCCCGAATAGCTATATTCTCATAATCTTCGGGCTTAGTAAGTTTGCCTTTATATTTAATTACGTATTCAAACGTCTCCTTACTTTGCTCTCCAAACTTACCCGGAGCAGCTTCCAGATTCTTATCCTGAATAGCTGCGCTTACTTCAGCTGGGGTAACATTGTGCGCAGCCATTTGACCGGGGTTTAACCATATCCGCATCGAATAGTCCTTCACCCCACCAAATATGGTAGCTGAGCCCACGCCAGGGATACGCTTTAACTCGGGGATAATGTTGATCTGCGCATAATTGGCAACAAAGGTCTGGTCATACTTTTTCGGATCCTCGGTATATATCCCGACGGCACCAATTAAGCTGTTTTGTTGTTTGGTGGTAGTAACGCCTTGTTGTACAACTTCGGCAGGTAGCTGGCTGGTAGCTTGTGTTACCCTGTTTTGTACGTTTACCGCAGCCTGATCGGGGTTGGTACCCTGCTTAAAGTATACAGTAATAGCTAAACTACCATCATTACTTGCGGTCGAACTCATATAACTCATGTTCTCTACACCGTTAATAGATTCCTCTAATGATGGTGCTACGGAACGCAATACAGTTTCCGCATTGGCGCCCTGATAAACAGCGGTTACCAATACCGACGGAGGGGCGATATCAGGAAACTGCTGTAAAGGCAACTTTGTAAGACTGATTATGCCCAGTATCACCAATAATATGGAGATTACTGTTGCTAATACAGGCCTTTTAATAAATATCTTAAACATTGTTGTGATTTTTTAAATGATTGGAATTAATTCTGAGCCACGTTATCCTTTGCTTTTTCCGGATGGATAACGGTACCTTCTTGTAAACGGTCAAAACCGCTCAATACAATTTGATCGCCTGTTTTTAAACCATCAGTAACCAGGTAGTTGCTGCCCACTTTACCTGCAATGGTAATAGGTTGTTTTTTTACTTTATTACTATCAGTTACAGCAAAAACAAATGTTTTGTCCTGCATTTCTACAGTTGCAGATTGCGGAACTATTAAAGCGTTTTTGTGTTGAAGTCCAATGCGGATTTTGCCTGTATTGCCTGATCGTAATAAGCCTTGAGTATTAGGAAAACTGGCTCTTAAAGTAATAGCCCCGGTGTTTTTATCAAACTGACCATCTATCATATCAATACGACCGCTTTTGGCATATTCGCTGTTATCAGCCAGAAGCAGATCAACAGGTGGCAGTTGATTTAATTTGTCTTTCAACGTTTCTCCAGGATATTGTTCTTTAAAACTTACAAAGTCCTTTTCGCCAAGTGAAAAGTACACATGTACATTATGCACGTCAGATAATTGAGTAAGTGACTCAACATCAGTAGGGGAAACCAAACTGCCTTGTTTTTTAAGTAACCGACCAATATAGCCGCTTACAGGTGCTTTGATTAATGTATACCCTAAATTTATTTTAGCGGTACTTACATTAGCTTTTGCTTGTTCAATGTTAGCTTTTGCTATTTCGTTGGTTGCTTTGGCTGTTTTAAGCTGATAGTCGGATATTACCTTGTTTTGCACAAGCGGGGTCAGCTTGTCTATCTCCAATTGGGAGTTTAACATAGCTGCCTGGGCGGCGTGCAAACTGGCAATTGCGTTATTTAGTTGAGCGCGGTAAGGTTGGTCGTTAATTTTAAATAAAGGTTCGCCAGCCGATACAAAAGCACCTTCGTCAATAAACACCTTGTCTAAAGCACCGCTTACCTGCGGGCGTATCTCCACGTTAACAGTACCTTCTATTGATGCGGGATATTCCTGGTAAGTGGTTTCGGTCCCCGATGTTACACTGGCAACAGGTAACGATGGTGGCGGCGGCGCCTGCGCCGTTTGCGGCTTGGGTGAGCAACTGAATAATGATATGGCAATAATTGCTGTTAGTATAATTTTCATGATAATAAATTTTGATTGTGAGCTAATAGGATTAAAAGTTGCCCGAAGGCTGTTAATATATATGGAGTCGGTTGTTGTTATAGTTTTATTAACGGTATTAAATTGTTTAACGTTGTTAAGTATATGGCGCATTTCAGAATGGTTTAGTGGCATATTATTCTTAATTATAGTAGTGGATATTTATAATTTAACAGCGTTAAATAATTTAACAATATTATAAATTTATTAAAAAAATTATGGTGTAATAGATCTTATTATCCCTGTGATCGCATCTTTTAACACCTGGCGGTTAATTTCATCAGATGAACCGCGGCTAAGTATATTAATAGAAACCAGACCATGTACAACAGACCAAAAGGTGTAGTATTTTGTACATATCACATCCGAATCCATATCATCTATGTTCATCAGTTCCCCAATTGCGGTACTAAACATATCCCAGGGAATTTCCGCTTCAGGTAAATCATTAACCAGTTCGCAACTGCAATTAGTAGTTACACCGAACATTCCCTGGTAAAGCTCCTTGTTTGCAAAAGCGAAGTTCCAATAAGCCAGCCACATAGCCTCTAACTGTTTTGCCGGTAAACGATGTTTGCTTTTAGCTTCCTGCAAATCTTTTGCTAAAAGTAAATAGCCCTTACGGGTAAGCTCCAGTAGTATAGCTTCTTTATTGGCAAAGTATTCATATATAATAGGTGCGGTATATTCAATAACATCAGCAATTTTCCGCATACTTAAAGCCTGCCACCCATCCTCTTTTACGATTTTAAGCGCAGCGTCCAGAATGTTGATCCTGGTTTCATCTTTTAAGCGTTGTATCCTATCCTTACTTGCCATTATTAATTACGGTATAAAATAATTTAACACCGTTAGGCAAATGTACGGTGATAAATAATAAATCATGTTCATCCTTTTGTCAGTTTTTCTTACCCATAAAAGGCGTTAATTATTTGTAACAAATGTGTTAAACACTAAAGAAAGGGTAAATTAATATAAACTTAACAATGATGTTGTGATTTATAAACATGCCAAGGCTTATTTTGCAAGTATTATGGATGCAGAAAATATGTCGGTGGTTGTAACATTAGATGGGTTTGAAAGCATATTTAAAGACAACTATACACCTTTGTATAGATATGTTAACTCCATAATAAAAGATAAGGAGCTGTCAAAAGATGTGCTTTCTGACCTTTTTCTTAATCTTTGGCAGCAAAAGAATAAGTTGCAGATAGCTAATATAAAGCCATATTTATTCAGATCGGCACGCAATGGTGCATTAAAAGCTCTTACTGCTCAAAATCAAATTTCGCAACTTCCGGACGATGCATTTAACATACCGTCAGATAGTTATAATCCTTTTGAACGATTTGTAGCAAAGCAATCAATAAAAATTGTAGACGAACTCATTAATAAATTACCCGCAAAGCGACGCGAAATGATAGAATTGCGTTTGTTGGGTCTGAAGAATTATGAGATTGCAAATGTGATGGACATTCCCGAAAAAAATGTGGAATATAATATGCGCGAAGCTATAGAACAATTAAGCCATGCTGTAAATCATAGTCAGCTTGATAAAGCCACTATTGCAAGCGGATTAATGTTGATTAACATAATCTTTACAATTTCACAATAGTTTCTTTTTGTGAAAAAGGTGGTAACCCAACTCTTCTACTTAGTTCTAATATATAAAAATCAAAATACATGATAAACAGAAGGGATTTTATAAAAAACCTGGGTCTTACAGGTGCCGCTTTAACTGCACCTTGTGCCGTAATAAATGCTTCGCCTGTTATTAGTGAAAAGCCGGGTGTCGCAAATATCACGTTAAAGGGGAGAATCCATCATAATGGCAGCGGTATAGCAGGAGTTGCCGTAACTGATGGGATGAACATCACACTTAGCGATAAAAGTGGTAATTACACACTGTTAAGTAACAAGGCTGCTGAATTTGTTTATATTTCAGTACCGGCCGGCTATGCATTTCCGCATCAAAAAGGAATAGCAGATTTTTATAAAAAGATAGATAGCAGCAAATCAACTTACAATGCCGATTTCCGGTTAGAAAAACTGGAAACCGATGACCGCAAACACAATTTTGTGGTATGGGCCGATCCGCAAATGATATCAAAAAAAGATGCCGAAGTACTGGTTACTCAGGCTGCGCCCGATCTTAAGCAACTGGTAAGTAATTATCCTGCAGGTTCATTATTCCATGCCATTGGCTGTGGCGATTTAGTTTGGGACCATTTTGAACTTATTGAAGATTATAAAAAAGCTGTTGATATTTCAGGCATACCGTTCTTTAATCTCATAGGTAATCATGATATGGATCTAGACGCCCGTACCGATGATTATTCGGCACGTACATTTAAAGATAATTACGGACCAACTTATTATTCTTTTAACCGGGGAAATGTCCACTACATATGCTTAGATGATGTTTTCTTTATAGGTACAGCTAAAAGATACATTGGTTATTTAACAGAAAATCAATTGCAATGGCTGGAGCAGGATCTGGCTAATGTTAAGCACGGGAGTACTTTGGTTGTATCTCTGCATATTCCAACCTTTACAGGTGTACAACGCCGCAATAAATTAAAGGAGGAGGAGATAGGCGGGGTTGTAGCTAATCGGGAACAGTTGTATAAGTTGCTTGCTCCATATAATGTTCATTTTATGTCAGGTCACACACATATGAATGAAAAATGGGAAAAGGATAATATGATAGAGCATGTTCATGGTACGGTATGCGGTGCCTGGTGGACAGGTCCAATTTGTACTGATGGTACACCAGAGGGTTATGCTGTTTATGAAGTGAACGGAGACCAGATTAGCTGGTATTATAAATCGACAGGGAAACCCAGAGAATATCAGTTAAAGGTTTATGAAAAAGGAAGGTTAAAAACCGCACCTGATGCCATTGTTGCAAATGTATGGAACTGGGATCCGAAATGGAAAGTAGAGTGGTATCAGGACGGTGTTTTGAAAGGTGCCATGGAACAACGCGTAGATTTTGATCCATGGGCAGTAGAATTATACGAAGGCCCCGCAATGCCTAAAAAGCATAAGTTTGTTGACCCTACTTTAACGGATCACTTATTTTTTGCAACACCTGATGCCAATGCCAAAAATATTAAGGTTGTAACTACCGACAGGTTTGGTAACACTTATAGTCAAGAATTAGCTGTTTAATACAAACAAAATTTTAAACAAAGGCCGGTATATCCGGCTTTTGTTTAAAATGGCACTTAACAAAAAGTTAATAAACAATTAACGATTTGTTTTGGTGGAAAGCAACCCTTTATACCTCTTTAAATAAAGTTAAAAGAGTGAACTGGGAACTACTGCTTAGATACATTAATAAAGAAGCCAGCAATTTTGAGGCTACTCAGGTTGAGGAATGGTTGCAACAACAGAAGGAAAATGCTTACCTGCTGGAATATCTGCAAAAGCGAAAAGATCAACTGCATCAGCCGCTGAAAGAGACTGATATTGATGAACAATGGCTGCACCTGCTCGACAGGATATTTGAAACATCGCCATTTGTAAAACCCATAAAACTATACCGTTACCTGGGCATTGCTGCAAGCTTCTTATTATTTGCAGTATTGGGCTGGATGTATGTGAAAAACAGTACATCAGGTACAAAGGCTGACTTGGTGACTTTACAGGCGCCCGTTGATACTCGCGGAAACACCTTGCTGCCCGATGGTACTCAAGTTTACATGACACCCGGCTCAAGCATTAAATACGGCGATAATTTCGGTGCCGATAAAAGAATTATTCACTTATCGGGGGAAGCATTTTTTGATGTAAAACACGATCCGAAAAAGCCATTCATCATTTATACAACTAATAACCTGCAGGTATCGGTTTTAGGCACCTCCTTTAATGTTTATTCCAGTAAAAACGGACTTCCTGCTGAAATCAAAGTGGCATCAGGCTTAGTGGGTATAACAGCCAGTCAGCACACTTATTTTTTAAAGGCGGGGCAAAAATTAACCTACCAGCCCAATAATAAAAAAACAGCTATTACAACAGTAACCTATAATGATGCTGCGGCTCTGCAGAATCAAGCACTGTTTTTTAAAGATGACAATGCCTATCAGATAGCCGAAAAATTACACCGGTGGTACAATATTGATGTAGAAGTACTACCCTCAGCAACAAAACATTCCCGTTTCAGCGGTGAAATGAAAGATGCCGGATTAGCTAACCTAATGGAAGGGCTTAAATATGCTACTGGCATTAACTATAAATTCAAAGATCAACACACTATACAATTATTCTAACAATTAAATATGAACCCGAAAATTTTACTTATCCCAAAAAGATCGTGCTTTTTCTTGTTGATGCTGTTGTTTTCAGTACAGCTTTTTGCGCAAAATAATAGTCCGGAGGGGCTGAGTTTTGATAAGAAACAACTAAGCATTTCTGCTATAGTTAACCGTTTAAAAAGCGGATACAATTACAAGGTCTCATTTGATGCTGATATAAATATGAGTAAAGTGGTGACATTGCCATCTCCAAACTTGAGCTTTGAAAAGCTCGCATTAGTATTAGAGCAGCAGGCAGGAGTAGGTTTAAAAAACATTAATGGCAACCTGGTAATTAAAAAGTTGGAGTTGGTAACAGTAAGTGGTGCCATTATATCAGGTGATGATAAGCAACCTTTGGCAAGCGTTACTATAAGAGGTCTTAACAAAAGCTTTTTAGGTTCATCAGACATAAACGGCAAGTTCTCTATACTTGTACAAAAAGGTACCGAAGTAACTTTTAATATGTTGGGTTTCGAGGTGTTACAAAGAGTATTTAATGTAAATACTGCGGGCATAACCATCACATTAAATCCTTCAAATACCGCCCTTAACGAAGTTGTGGTTACGGCATTAGGTATTAAACGCGAAGAAAAAGCATTAGGCTATGCAACTACCGTAGTTAAAGGGGAGCAACTTACTCAGGCATTATCAAATAACTGGACGGATGCCTTATCTGGCAAAGTAGCGGGTCTTAACCTCATACGCTCGAACGGTGGTCCTACAGGTTCTAACAGGATAGTATTGCGTGGAGAAAGCAACCTTACAGGTGAAAACCAGGCGCTCATTGTAGTAGATGGAGTGGTTACCAATAACGGAAGCGGCCGCACATTGGGCAGTGGAAGTAACGCTTATCTGGATAGTGAATCTCCGGTTGACTTTGGTAATAGTTTAAACGATATCAATCCTGAAGATATAGAAAGTATTACTGTATTAAAGGGGCCGGGTGCCGCAGCGTTGTATGGAGAGCGAGGCGCCAATGGTGCAATTGTTATTACTACCAAATCAGGTAAAACTAAGGATGGGAAAATTAGCATTACCATTAATTCAAATACTGCCTTAGAAAGTATTTCACGCTGGCCCGATTACCAGTATGAATACGGACAAGGCGTAGAAGGTGCTAACTATTATTCCTTCGGCGCTACGGCAGATGGGCCAAGTACGCGTAGCACCAGTTCTGCATGGGGGCCTAAATTCGATGGTCAATCTTACTTTCAATACGATCCTGTAACGCACACAGGTGGTACCGAACGTACACCATGGGTTGCATACCCTGATGCCCGCAAGAATTTTTTCCAGAACGGGGAAACTTATACAAACTCTGTTACGCTTAGTGGCGGTACCGACAAAACTTCTGCGAGGTTCTCAGCAACAAATGTTCAAAATTCCTGGATAATACCTAATACAGGATATGCACGTAATACAGTTGCTCTTGCGGTAGATCAAAAAGTCTCCAACAAACTCCATATATCAACCCGTATTAACTATACCAATAAAACCAGCGATAACTTACCGGCAACCGGCTATAATAATCAGTCTATAATGTACTGGAACATATTCTGGGAGCCTAATGCACCAAATGATTGGTTAAAAGATTATTGGCTGCCTGGACAAACTAATATTAAGCAAAGTTATCCGTTCAGCAGTTATCCTGATAACCCTTACCTGATAGCCAACGAAATGAATAACACCTTAAACCGAAACAGTTTAACGGGTAATATTCAGGCTACCTATAATTTCACAAAGGACCTGAGTTTGATGGTAAGAACATCAATGGACTTTGATTATGATCAGCGTAGTACCCAAAGACCCTATGATACTGAAAAGTTCAAAAAAGGTATGTACCGTACTCAAAGCGTTTTTTCTCAGGAAATAACAAACGACTTCTTACTACGGTATAACAAAGACATTGGCAAAGATTTCAACGTGAATTTAACCGCCGGTGGTAGTATGCTTAAAAACAATTACAATAAAGATGAACTGCGGGCCGACTCTTTATTATATCCCGGAATATTTACGCTGGCGAATAAAGCGGGTGTTTTAATAGCCCTGCCAACCAGAAGCAAATTTGATATAAATAGTTTTTATGGAGTATTAGCTGCAAGTTATAAAAGCTTCTTATTTCTGGATATTACAGGTCGTAACGACTGGAACAGTAATCTGGCCAGCCCAACGTCAACAGCCAATGTTTCTTTCTTTTATCCATCGGTAAATGGTAGCGCCATTCTTTCAGAGATGTTCAGGTTACCGAAAGCTATTTCTTATTTAAAACTACGCGGATCTATATCAGGTGTGGGTAGTGGTCGTACGGATCCTTACCTTACATCGTATACATACAATTCAGAAAGTACATTTCCCGGCGGGTTATCCAATCCAACCACATTAGCTAATATTAACCTGAAACCCCTTTATACTACCAGTTACGAAGTTGGTACAGAAGTGCGTTTCTTTGGTAACCGTTTAGGTTTTGATATAGCGTTATATAAAAGTAACACTAAGGATCAAATTCTTACAGCTATTGTTGACCGCTCATCCGGGGTAAACGCTGCGGTAATAAATGCCGGTGCGGTACAAAACAAGGGCATCGAAATATCTGCGAACGGATCACCTGTTAAAAGCAAGGATTTTAAGTGGAATATCACTACAACATTTTCATCTAACCGTAATAAAATATTATCGCTACCTGATAGCCTTACCAGTCTTACCTTACAAAAAGGACCCGGAAGCCGTGGCGCAATTATCGCCACAGTTGGGGGCAGTATGGGCGATCTGTATGGTTTAGGTTATGAGCGTTCGCCGGATGGGCAGATCATTTATGAGAACGGCTATCCTAAACTTACCACCGATATGAAATATATTGGTAACACCAGCCCTAAATGGAAGGCAAGTATTGGCAACCAGTTCAATTATAAAAACTTCGCGTTAAGTTTCCTTTTTGATGCACAGCACGGAGCTGTAGCCTATTCACTTACCGAAGCTGTATTGGTTGAACAGGGAAAAACTACTAATACATTGCCCGGGCGCTATAATGGCATAATAGGTAACGGCGTAATTCAGAATGCAGACGGTACCTACCGGCCGAATGATGTGGTAGCCCAGGATATAAGCAACTATTATAATTCACATTATGGTCGGGATAACGTAGAGGGAAGTACTTATTCAACAGATTTTGTGAAACTGAGAGAGGCCAGGATAGATTACTCGTTTAAACCTTCATTCGTCAAAAAATTAGGACTGACCCGTGCTACCATAGGTATTTATGGCAGAGACTTGCTAACCATTACCAAATGGCCGGTATTCGATCCTGAATTTGGCACCCTAAACGATAATTATATAACTCAGGGTTTTGAGTTAGGGCAGTTCCCCTCAACACGCACATTCGGGTTTAATTTAACAGTAGGTATTTAATTAAGAATAATGATTAAGATGATGAAAAAGTATTTATATCTGTTATACACAGTTTTTTTTATAGCGATTTTACCGCTTAGCTCATGCAAAAAGGACTTTGAGGAACTCGCGGTAAACCCAAATACGAGCGATAAGGCTTTGCCCGAAGCGCTTTTAGCCCCAGCTATAACTGCAATTGTAAAAGCCAATATGAGCCGTAGTCAGCGTATCACAAACGAATTGATGCAGGTTACGGTAAACATGGGCGATTCGGAGGGTAAGATATTTCGTTATGATATAAGAAACTCTGAAGCTGACTATTTATGGAACGCCTGGTATATTGAATTAACCAACTTTAACGATATATATCAGGGTGGAGTAGATAACGGTAACCAGACCTATCAGGGCATTGCACTTATTTGTCAGGCCTGGGTGTTTTCAATGCTTACCGATACGTATGGCGATGTGCCTTATTTTAACGCTAATAAAGCTAAGGATGGGTTATTCACCCCCGCGTTTGATAAACAGGAAGATATTTATAAAGACCTGTTTGCTAAACTGGAACAGGCTAATACTTTGTTAGCTGCAGGTGCAAATGTATCATCTGCAAGCGACCCTGTATACGGTGGCATTGCTGCAAAATGGCGTAAATTTGGTAATTCTTTATACCTGCGTTTGTTGTTAAGGGTGTCAGGTAAAGATGAAGCAAATTCATCTGCCAAAATAAAAGAGATTGTAGATACTAAGGCAACTACATATCCAATAATGGCAAGTAACGATGATTCAGCTATTCTGATGTGGACTGGTCAGTCACCTTATGTATCGCCGTTTGCTACACTGCGTGCTGCAGATTGGTATACACCAAAACTAACCAGTTTCTTTGTTAACAACCTGAATGAGTGGAGCGATCCGCGTATCGGTAAATGGGCCACACTATTTGAAGGTGATTATGCCGGTGTTCCGAGCGGATACGCTGTTGGCGAAATGCCTCAGGCTAAATCAACCTTGCCTACTTCGTTGCAAACCAGTGCTTTATTGGGTAATATACTTAACTATGCTGAAGTGCAATTTATATTAGCCGAAGCGGCTGCCAAGGGCTGGATTACCTCAAAACCTGCTCAAACCTATTACCAGGATGGTATAACCGCGGATATTACAATGTGGGGATATACCGTACCAACAAATTATTTTAATTACGATCTGGTAAAGTGGGACGATAGCTACAATTTGGATAAAAAAATGGAGATGATACACTTGCAAAAGTATTACTCCCTGTTTTTTACCGATCTGGAATCTTGGTTTGAATATCGCCGTACAGGGCACCCGGTATTGCCCAAAGGCGCAGGCCTAAAAAACAATGGTATAATGCCGGCACGATTAAATTACCCTGTGTATGTGCAATCTACCAATGGCGATAATTACCGGGCCGCAGTAGCATCACAAGGGCCGGATAATATTTCTACACAAGTTTGGTGGCAAAAACCATAATTATAAAGTATTAAAAATTAAAAGGTATGAAAAGGAAAATATTCTATATAGTTCTATGTTTTAGTGCGCTTTTTATGAGCGCTTGTCAAAAACATGATTTTGCTGCTGGCGAATTAAGCCCAATAATAGCCGTAAGCGATCTGCGTGATCTTTATAAAGGCAATGATGTAACCCTGACAACAGATAATATGCTTGGCGCCACAGAGATAGTTGGCATTGTAATTTCTAACCCGGATTCTGGAAATGTACCTAAGGATATGGTGATCTTACAAAATATCCGCAGACAGCTTACACGCGGTATAGCTATACCATTAGGTGCAGCAGCGGCTAACTATACTTCCGGCGATTCGCTGGTAGTTACCGTTAACGGAGCTATATTAAAAAAAGTAAATGGCACCTTACAATTAACCGGGATAACCGAAGCCAACATACAAAAAATATCATCTGGCAATTCGGTTACTGTTCAGTCGGTTTCAAGCTATTCTATTAAAAGTAACCCGGACGCTTATGAAAATACTTTGGTGCAAGTGAAAACAGCCACCGTATCTCCTGCTCCTGTTGATGGTGATACCTATGCAGGCGATAAATACCTGGTTAATGGTGCAGATAGTGTAATAATGCACACCGAGGAAACAGCCAATTACGCTACTGAACAATTACCGGCGAGCGCAACTGTTACCGGGATACTATTTGTTGGGCAGGATGAATCTGGTAATGCAAGCTTGCAAATTTGGCCGCGTTACAGTACCGATATTACGGACAAAACAGCCCCTATAGATCCTAATGGGCCTAAATTGGGCGTAGGGCCTATAATTATAACCGGATACGCCAACGATACAAAAGGCGCAGATGGTAACTATGAATATTTCCAGTTTATGGCTACTAAAACTATTGATTTTTCTAAAACTCCGGTAGCTGTGGTAACTTGTACTAACGCTGGTTCAGCAGCTCCTGATGCAGGTGATGCTCCATCAGGAGGATGGGCCGAAGGTGGTGGCAGAACCTATAAGTTTAATATTACTGAAGGAATTGTGCATAAAGGTGATATATTTTATGTGGGCGGAAGCAATAAGAGAATTGATGGTCCAAATAGTACCGATATAAGTTCCGCAAATTGGGTGCGCTCTATTCCTTATACCACAACCGATGGTGATGGTTTTGGAAGTAAAAGTTCCGGATTACTACCTAATAGTGGTAACGCTGGCGGTATTGCGGTATTTGATGGAATTAACGTTACGGAAACGTCTGTTCCGGTTGATGCAGTATTTTACGGAGGTACAAGTACAAAAACAATTTATAACGAAACAGACAATAAAGGTTATCGTATTCCGGATAATGATCATTATCACCCTATTGATCCGGCAACTTCCGCGGCGCAGCCTTTTGTATACCAGGGAACAAATACTTATGTAATTCCGCACAGTACCCCGGCAGATGCAGGAATCTTTGTTAAATTAGGTGGTAAATTTGATTCAGCAACCAAAAAATGGATAACTCCGCGTTCATATGTACACTATACATTATCCCTATCTTCGGAATTGTCTGAAATAGAGACCGGAGCAGACGTAACTGTAATACAATAATTAAATTAAGTATATCATGAAAAAGAGTTTCTTTATTTTTCTGTCGATGATCGCTTGTTTAACCGTTAGGGCGCAAATGCCCTCGGTTAAACCAACGGTTAATGGTAGTCCCGGTAATATACAGCCTTTTTTATTTTCGGTGAATACATTAACAAGCACCTCTCCATCCTGGAATTTATATTATTCCGGAAGTTACGGCGAAAGAACTGCTGCACCCTTTGGTATCGACGGAGTTGACCAACAGGTGGCATTTAAAGGCTATCTGGGAAACAGGTTTACGCTTTATGCTAATGCGTCAATAGGGATTGCACGCTCGGGCGGAGTAGCCAGTGCACAGCAGGCAGAATTATTAAGAGATTTTGTAGGTGGTAAAACAACTTTTGGTCCGCGTTTAGGGTTAGGTTTAGGGGTAAGTCACGACCTTTCAAACGTTGGTGCTGTTTTTAGTCGTATTACCGCGTCTTTTGACAGAGCATCGTGGCGTATTGGTGGCAACCTCCGTTTTGAGAAAGCCTTTTCAAGTAACCGAGATGATATTGATCTGATAACCAGTATTGGTTTTCATCATCGTATAGCAGGAAATTTCTTTGCTGGTGTAGAGGCAGTAGGTGAGGACCTGGAAGGTTTTTGGGAAGCTGATGAAGCTGAAGGCGGCGCAAAATTGTTAGTCGGACCATCTGTAAACATAACCCCCTCAAACTCCAGGTTTTCATTTTCTTTATGCGGAGGCCCGGTTTTTTATGCAACTCATAGCACGGCATATCCTTCTGAAGCTATACGCGATATCGGAACCATTGGTACACAAAACGGATTTACTCTGCGTGGTGCGGTATCGTTTAATCTTCATCAATAATGATAATTTAATGAATATTCATGTGAGGAGGTCAGCTTTTATAGCTGCATTTATTGTAATTATTAATTGGAGTAATGCAATTAGCCAAATACCCGGAAAAATAAAGGAGAGCGGCCAAATACTATTACCTAATGGTTGGAAACTTAGCCCGGCCGGGCGTTCGCTGCAACTGGGCGACCTGCCTTTAAATTTGCAGCTTAGTTCATCGGGAAAATACCTTGCAGTAACTAATAACGGGCAAAGCACGCAATCGTTACAACTTATTGATCCAAAGAACGAGAAAATACTTGATGAGAAGGAATTAGACGTTTCCTGGTATGGTTTAGCCTTTAGTCGTGATGAGAAAAGATTGTACGTTTCCGGAGGTAATCAAAATACCATATTAGATTTCGAAATAAAGAACGATAAACTAAAACGGCCCGATACCATAACTTTGGCAGCCCCCTGGCCAAAAGGAAAAGTGTGTCCAACTGGTATTACAGTTAACAAAGCAAACACTTTATTATACACAGTTACTAAAGAAGATAATAGTGTTTATATAATTGATCTTAACTCCCGCGAGATACTTAACAAAATACAATTAGCAGATATTGCTTACAGTTGTGTGCTTTCGCCTGATGAAAAGCTGTTGTATATATCTTTATGGGGTGGCAATGAGGTAGATATATTAGATACGCGGTCGCAAAGTATTATAGCGAATATAAAAACAGGTAGTCACCCAAACGAATTATTATTAAACCATAAGGGTAGCCTGTTATATGTTGCTAATGCTAATGATAATTCGGTATCAGTTATTAATACAGCTACTAATAAGGTGATAGAAACATTAGCCGCCTCATTATATCCTACTAACTTAACAGGCTCTACTACTAATGGGTTAGCGTTATCATCTGATGAAAAAACACTTTACATTGCTAATGCAGATAATAATTGTTTGGCGGTGTTTGATGTTTCAGTAATGGGGAACAGTAAAAGTATGGGTTTTATACCCGTGGGTTGGTATCCTACAAATGTGAAGGCGATAGGTGATAAAATTTTAGTTAGTAATGGCAAGGGGTTTACATCAATGGCTAATCCTGAAGGTCCGCAACCTATTTCCAAGAAGGATAATAGCGGTTATCAAACCGGGAGCTCAGCGAATAGCAGACTGCAATATATAGCCGGGCTTTTTAAGGGAACATTATCACTTATAGATGTACCAACTGCAGATCAGCTTAAATTTTATACCAGGCAGGTATATGCTAATACACCTTTTAATAACAAAAAAGTAGCATTAGCCGACGGCGAGAATGGTAATCCAATTCCGCGTAAAGCGGGTGAATTCTCACCTATAAAACATGTGTTTTATATTATAAAAGAAAATCGGACGTATGACCAGGTTTTAGGTGATATAGATAAAGGAAATGGCGACAAGTCACTTTGCATATTCGGTGAACATATTACGCCTAACCAACATGCTATAGCTAATAATTATGTTTTGCTCGATAATTTTTATGTTGATGCAGAGGTAAGTGCCGACGGGCATAATTGGAGTACAGCCGCTTATGCAACAGATGTTATAGAGAAAACGTGGCCAACCAGTTATGGTAAAAGGGGAGGTAGTACCAGTTACGAAGGGGGGAGGCATGCAACCTATCCACGCGATGGGTTTATATGGGATTACTGCAAACGTGCCGGTGTAAGCTACCGCAGTTATGGTGAGTTTGGCGAATATGATAATGCACATATTAAATCATTGGTAGGCCATATGAGTCCTCATTCTCCGGGGTTTAATCTGGACATACTTGATCAGGTAAGGGCGGATGCATGGGAGCATGATTTTGATTCGTTGTTGACCGTTAATGCCGTGCCGCAGTTAAGTACGATACGGATCTCAAATGACCACACCAGCGGGCAAAAAAAAGGTAAAATATCCCCTATGGCAGCTGTGGCTGATAATGATCTGGCCGTAGGCAGAATTATTGAACATCTGTCAAAAAGCCCTGTTTGGAAAGAATCAGTAGTGTTTATTTTAGAGGATGATGCCCAAAACGGCCCGGATCATATTGATGCACACCGATCGCCAGTATATGTAATTGGTCCTTATGTGAAACGTAATGCAGTAGTTCACAGTATGTATTCCACATCGGGTGTTTTACGTACCATTGAACTGATTTTGGGCTTGCCGCCTATGAGCCAGTATGATGCTGCAGCTATGCCTTTATACGAGTGTTTTACTAATAAAGCAGATTTGTCACCTTATCAATTAAAACCAGCTCAGGTAAATTTGAATGAACGGAATGTAGCTACAAACAGAAGCAGCAAAATATCCGAAAAGTTTGACTTAAGTAAAGAAGACGAAGCACCTGATCTGACCTTGAACGAGGTTATATGGAAATCAATAAAAGGAGAAAATGCAGTAATGCCTGCACCTAAACGCAGTGCATTTGTAATACTGGAAAAGAAAAAGAAAGATGATGATGACTAAAAACTGATCTTCTAATAATCGTTTACGTGTACTTAAATTTAGGCGGCGGATAAATTTTATCCGTCGTTTTTTTTAATAAGGGAATTTTTTCTAACACAAACGTCTCCCAAATTTTGGCTAATTCTCAGCCAAGTGTCATAAATACACTAACATTATAAAATAAATGTAAACTGAGTTGACAATATTGGTCAACTCAGTTTACATTTGCAGTGTTATTTGAAAAGGACATGAAAACGATAGACTTATCACAACCAGGCATAAATAATCTGTTCAGAAGAGCAGATGGCGATCGTCATAATATAAGCGCAACATCTAGCTACAATAAAGTATTTGGCTATAATAAGCAATCAAATACGCAGGAAGCTAATGCTCAGATTGTAAAAAAAGCCGTGAGATATGTTATTGATGCGGTTGGCGAAGGTATTAAACAAAATTTGTTGGGCTACGACATTAACATAGACTTTTTAACCTTAACGCTGCGCAGCTATTTGTATACAGGTGCAAAATCCGCAAAATATTTTGTAACGAAACACCTGCCTGCTGCATCCACTGCTAATAATAATTTATCTGAATAAAAATTTATACATCACAATTAATAAAATGAAAAAGATATTAAATAAAATATTTACTAAAGGCACTTTAATTTGGCTTTTAGTATTCACTTCTTTTACTGCTGTATATGCTCAAAGCACTACGGTAAAAGGCGTAGTAAAAGACGCTAAAACACATGAGGCGATGTCTTATGTTACGGTAGCATTTCTTAACAGTTCAATAGGTGTCAGTACCGATGCGCAGGGACGTTTCTCCTTAACCACAACTGGCAATTATAATCAAATTAATGCCTCCTTTATAGGTTATAAGTCGGTTACAAAAGATGTTGTTCCTGGTAAAGATCAAGTGATTAATATTGTCCTGACTGAAAACAGCCATACATTAAGTGAAGTTGTTATTAAATCGGGCAAAAAGAAAAAATATACCAATAAAAATAATCCTGCCGTTGAATTGATACGCCAGGTTATAGCACATAAAAGCCAAAATCAGCTCGAAAATTATAGCTACGTTGAATATAACCAGTATGAACGGATGATCTTCTCACTAAGCAATCTTTCGGATAATTTTAAAAACAAACGCATATTCAAAAACTACCAGTTTCTTTTTCGCGAGCAGGATTCAACCGCAATAGGTGGTAAAACACTGTTGCCTTTGTATATGGAAGAAAAACTTTCTGACAATTATTACCGTAAAGCTCCGTATGCTAAAAAGCAGGTTATTGAAGCGAACAAACAGGTTAAATACGACGCAAACTTCATCGATAATGAGGGATTAACAACTTACTTTAACCGCATGTACCAAGATATAAATATCTATGATAACAATGTATCGTTATTAAGTAACCAGTTATTAAGCCCTATTGCCGATCACTCGCCAGACTATTACAAGTTTTTTATAACAGACACACTTAAAGATCAGTCACCAAACCTTATTGAGTTAAGCTTTACACCACGTAACACTAACGGTTTACTGTTTGAAGGTAAAATATACATCACTATGGATGGCAATTATGCTGTTCAAAATGCAGACCTGACTGTAAACAAAAATATCAACCTTAATTTTGTAAGGCAAATGCATGCCGATCTGGCTTTTGAAAAGAATACAGACGGCAGATATCATTTAAGCCAAAGCGATCTAAAAATAGAATTTGCTATCAACAAAAAGAAGGGTGGTGGCGTATTTGGTGAACGTTTAGTTACCGTAAACAATTTTGCAGTAAACAAACCCCGTATGAGCGAAACATACGATGGTCCTCCTTTAGTATATGCTTCTAATTCACAAAGCAAAGATGATCGTTATTGGTTAAACAGCCGTCCCGACACATTGGATCAGGTTGCTGCAGATCTTTATAAAAACATTGATAGCCTGCAAACCATCCCATCGTTTAAACGCACTATGGATATAGCTACATTGGTGTTAGCCGGATACAAAAATTATGGTGCATTTGAAGTAGGCCCGGCAAATACATTTTACAGCTTTAACCCTGTAGAGGGTTTCCGTGGAAGGATAGGGGGGCGTACAACTCCTCAGCTAAGCAAACGGTATTATTTTGAAACCTATGGTGCCTACGGAACAAAGGACGAAAAATTCAAATATTTCATGAGTTCAACTTACTCGCTTAATAATAAATCCATTTATTCTTTTCCGCAAAACTATGTAAGAGCAAGTTTTCAGCACGATACAAAAATTCCTGGTCAGGAGTTGCAATTTGTGCAGGAGAGCAATTTCTTGTTGTCATTTAAACGTGGAGACAACGATGTATGGCTTTACAATGATATTTTCCGGTTAGATTATGTGCACGAATTTAGCAATCACTTTTCATACGCATTAGGGTTTAAAAAATGGAATCAAAGCCCGGCAGGTGCGTTGCAGTTTCAAAACCTGCTGCCAAACGGAACTTTAAATGATGTTAACCTCATCCATACTACCGAGCTATCCGCTCAGGTAAGATGGGCCCCTCACGAAAAGTTTTATCAGGGTAAATTGTACCGCACTCCAATACCTGACAAATATCCCATATTTACGCTAAATTACAGCCAGGGTGTTAAAGGTTTATTAGGTGGCGATTATAATTATCAAAACGTTACAGCTAATATTACCAAAAGGTTTTACCTGTCACAGTTAGGGTTTACTGATGTGTTTACCGAGGGTGGTTATATATTTGGTAAAGTACCCTTCCCGTTATTGGATATACACCACGCCAACCAAACTTATGCTTTTCAACTCCAATCCTATAACTTGATGAATTTTCAGGAGTTTGTGAGCGACCATTATGCAAGCATCACTATTGATCATAACTTTAACGGGTTCTTATTCAATCGCATACCCTTATTAAGGAAGCTTAAGTTACGTGAGATCATCGACTTTAAAAGTTTATGGGGTGGTGTAAGAACAGAGAATAACCCTGCTAACGATGCTTCTTTACTGCGTTTCCCAACTGATTTGGGAGGAGGTGCCGGTACTTACGCTTTAAGTGCAAAACCTTATATGGAAGGTAGTATTGGTGTAGGTAATATATTTAAACTAATACGTGTAGATTTGGTGAAACGTTTTACCTATCTGGACCACCCCGGTGCACCGGAGTGGGGCATCCGTACTTTAGTAAAATTTGATTTTTAATTGTAAATTCGTAAACCAGGTTGACCTTTGCCTGTTAGTTATATAGTATGGAAAGTAACAATTGCATAAGAAGTGAGGATTCAAAGCGTATTACCTGTAAACTGGTATACCTTTTAAAAAGATCCATTGATGAGTGGAGTATGAAAAAATTATGCCGCTTAAATAATCCGGACTTTAATAATGCCCATGTGCCTTTATTTATGAGCATCGGCACAACCGGGATCTCAAATAATGAGTTGGCATCTAAATTAAATATAACCAAGCAGGCGGCCAGCAAAATAGTTAAGGAGCTGGAAGCTAAGAATATGGTAAAAAGCGAAAAAAGCCCGGATGATGCAAGGGCAGTAATGCTTTACCTGACTCCGGAAGGCGAAAAGTTTTACTATCATTTAAAAGATCAGGTTGAGCATTTGGAAATGGAATATAAAAAGGTAGTAGGCACAAAAAACTACGAAACAGCAATAGATGTAATGCTGAAGCTTGTTAAGTTTCACGAAGACTATAATTGTGCAGGACAATAATAAGTGCGGCACTACGCTAAAAAAGGACCTTGTAATTTTACAAGGTCTTTTTTATTATACTTGTAATTTAATTGTGCATCAATATGGATTATAGCCTCATTTTATCCAATATAACCAAACACATTAATCTTTATAAAGAGGAAGAGGAGTATTTTATATCCTTATTGCACTATAAAAGGGTAAAGAAGAGACAGTACTTGTTAGAAGAAGGGGAGGTTAACACTAAGCTTACTTTTGTAACGCAGGGATGCCTGCGTAGTTATGCCGTTGATAAAAACGGCGGAGAACATGTATTGCAATTCGCGCCTCCAAACTGGTGGATAGTAGATATGCGCAGTTTTATTAAACAGGAACCCGCAAGGCTTAATATCGACGCTATTGAGGACAGCGAGGTGATTTATATCATGAAAACCGATATGGATGAATTACAGATACAGGTTCCTAAATTTGAACGCTTTGGTCGTATCCTTGCCCAAAATGCAATGGCCAGTTATCAGCACCGCCAAATTGATAACGTAACCCTTAGTGCAATTGAAAGATACACCAGTTTCTGTCATTTGTATCCGTCTTTAATACTTACCCTTCCGCAAAAGCAGGTTGCCTCTTATATTGGGGTCACGCCGGAATTTTTAAGCAAGATGCTTAATACGGTTGTAATTAAATGATCCGTGAAAAGCAATTTCCTAATGTAGATTAAGCGTTCGTCTTAATCTACATTAACTCTCCCTTGGCTGTGTTATCGTAATTTTGAATTATCAACAAGGAGATCAAAAAATGAAAAAAGCTATAGAAAAAATAATTCCAAGGCCTTTAAGGCCGGGTATGGTTGGCGACGGTTTTCGCGTGTATAATATGATACCCGGAGCCGGAATTTCACAACAACGTATCAGTCCGTTTTTAATGCTGGATTTTAATGCTGAATATGACTTTGGTCCTTCCGATCATTTAAGAGGGGTTGATGTTCATCCGCATAAAGGTTTTGAAACGGTTACTATTGCTTACAAAGGCAGCGTAGCGCATCATGATAGTACAGGCAATAGCGGAGTGATTAATCCTGGTGATGTTCAATGGATGACTGCCGGGGCCGGGATTTTGCATAAGGAATACCACGAACAGGAATTCTCTAAAAAAGGCGGACCGTTTGAAATGGTACAGCTTTGGGTAAATCTGCCTAAAAAAGATAAATCTACTCCTGCAAATTATCAGCCCATTACCGCTCAGCAAATGGGTAAGGTTACTTTACCGGACAAGGCAGGTATAGTAAACGTAATAGCAGGTGATTTTAATAATATTAAAGGCCCTGCGAAGACCTTTACCGCAATTAATCTATTTGATATAAAGTTGAACGAGAATGGCGAAACCAATTTTACAGTTCCTGCTCATCATAATACGGCTTTATTAGTTATAAATGGAAATGTACACATAAATGGTGAACAAGCTGATGAGCATAGCTTTGTTTTGTTTGGCAATACTGGTGAGGATATACACATAAAGGCATCAACTAATGCTGTAGTGTTATTGTTAAGCGGAGAGCCAATTAATGAGCCTATTGCAAGTTACGGCCCGTTTGTAATGAACACCCAGCAGGAAATTATGGAAGCCATACAGGAATTTCAGTCCGGTAAATATGGTGTATTAAATTAATAATAATCACATCATGAAGAAGAAGATCGCCCACATCCTATATGGGCGGGAGAAACAAATTACGAAGGAAGAAAGTGTGAGGCAGCCTCTGCCTCACATGGAATTCCGTTTTGCCAATCCCTTTATTGTGCTGCACCACATGCCCCCAAAGCAAATTGAGCCGGGGCAGAAATTAAGAATACACCCGCATCCGCATCGTGGGTTTGCGCCGGTTACTTTTATGTTACAAGGTGAAGGCTATCATAAAGACAGCGCTGGCCATAGCGAAACAATAAAGGCAGGTGATGTGCAATGGATGTTTGCCGGCAAGGGTATTTTACATAGCGAAGGCCCAACCGGAAATATACTAAGAGACGGTGGGACGCAGGAATTAATACAACTTTGGGTAAATGTGCCCGCAGCAAATAAAGGAGATGGACCAACTTACCAGTCTGTTACAAAAGAAGTACAACCTCGTGTTTTGGAGCAGGATGGGGTTGATATGCGTTTAGCAAGCGGAATATATGAGGATAAAAATGGCCCCTTGTTTACTTATACACCGGTCATTTCCATAATAGGTACAGTAAAAAAGGGCAAACAGGTGCAGTTTGCCGCTACTCCGGGTTATTGGACGTTGTTATATATAGCTAAAGGCCGGGCATGTATCAACCAGGAAAGTATTGAGCATTATAATCTTATTGTTTTTGAAAAGGATAACGAAGAGATTGTGTTAACAGCTGAAGAAGATATACAATTACTTTTCCTCTCTGCCGAGCCAATAAACGAGCCCGTTGCAGCTAAAGATAACTTTGTGATGAACACTGCTGCCGAAATTCAGCAGGCTATAGCTGATGCTGAAAGTGGTCTGTTTGGTAGCCTGGATTTTTAATGGTTTTATAAAAGCAGCACATCAATACGGTGGGCGTGTACCATGCTCAATTGCTCCGACCAGGCAAATACCGTAAACTGCCCGTCTTGCGATGCTACCAAGGCAATAGCATCATGCTGATCGTGCACAAACTGAGCTGCGGCTAAATGCCTTGTACCGCCATTTTGCGCCGGATGTATCTTAACTGCCTTTGCGCCTGCCAACGGTTCTGTAAGCATTATTTGCCCGACAGGACTGCTTTTTTCTGAACGGGTTGCCTTTACTCCAAATGCCAGCAAATTATATTGGTTAGTTATTATGGTAGCGCCGTCAACGGCGGTAAAGCCTCCAATAAGATCTATGGCTTCTAATAAGGCATCCTGCCATTCCAGCTTATTTCGTTCCTGATCGCTTTTTTGCAACAGATCAGCTATGGCTGTATAAGCCGGGGTAACGGGATACTTTATAGGATGCACTACTGATTCCTGCCACTTTACAGTATTTGGTGATACCATCAGCACTAAACCACCGCGTTTATGTATCCTCATAGATGCTGCCAGTTGTACCATTACGTTGAATGACTCTCCCATTAAAGAAGGTAGCCGCATATTGGTCAGCGAGTTGATCAATACCGGGCAGTCAGTAACACCCATGGTAACCTCGTCCAGCATTTTTATTTGGTCGCCTTGCAGTACGGCTATGTTTACAAATTTTCCAAAACCATCAACACGGCGATGTTTTATAACTAGCAAACCTGCTTCCACTACCTCCAAAACAAAGCAAATAGCCGGTATACTGTGGGTTGTGCCCCATATAAATATGTCATCACCTTCGGGCCATACGCCTAAATGAATTCCCGGTTGCTCCACAGCTGGTGCCAGTTTAATAAGATTTTGAGGTGTTAACCTTAGTTTTTCTCCAAATATTAGGGGGTTATCGGATTGTGCGGGTTGTAAAAGAGCGAGGGATATTGCGGGTGGTCTGCCTTCCTCACGGCGCAGGCTTGCCCAAAAAGCAACATCTATTACGGTTTCTATTATAGTGTTGCCCGGCGCCGACGCAAGATTGGCCCGTTGTATATTCCCTGCTGCCGATAGATGTTTTCTGAAATGCTCCTCTATAACGGGTGCCACAATTCGGGCCGGAAGATAGGTGGGTTCTGATAGCATCTTATTTATTATTTAGCAAACAATTATAGGTAATATAAGCACTTTTATCATTGCAAAATATTATTTATGACTTAATTAAGAATATTGACAATACATTTTCATACGTAATCTTAAGGTAGATTAAGTTTCTGCTTTAATGTAGATTAAGTGGTAATGGCAGGTTTATACCGATCTTTGAAGTGTTAAAAGTTAAGCAAAACACTAAATAAATATTACCAACATGGAAAATACAATAAATGGCATACATCATATAACCGCGATAGCCGGTAATGCCAAACGCAATTATGATTTTTACACCAAAGTATTAGGCTTACGCCTGGTGAAAAAAACGGTAAACTTTGACGATCCTGAAACCTATCACCTATACTATGGTGATAGACAAGGTACTCCGGGCAGCATACTTACGTTTTTCCCTTGGGAGAACATTCAAACCGGACGCAGAGGTGCACGGCAGGCTACAGAAATTGGTTATTCAGTACCTGAAAACAGCCTTGATTTTTGGTTAAACAGATTCGAAAAACATAATGTGATCTACAATAAAGTAGCCGAGAAATTTGGCGAATCTTATCTGACTTTTTTAGACCCGGATGGATTAAAACTGGAACTGATAGCATCATCAAAACCTGATAATCGTTTGCCTTGGGAAACCAACGAAGTAACAGCTGAGAATGCAACAAAAGGATTCTATAACATCACCATCACCACCAACAAACTGCAACCAACCGCTGATATTCTTACCGGTGTATTTGGTTACAGGTTATTAGAACAACATGTTAACCGGTATCGTTTCATTACCGATGCGGTTGAAAATGCAGCTATAGTTGATTTGGTAGAGGTACCCGGAGAAGTTGCCGGGCATGTAGCCGGAGGATCGGTGCACCACGTTGCTTTCAGGGTGAAAAATGAAGAAATATTAATGCATTATCGCGAAAAAATTGCCGCCTTAGGTTTACATATTACTGATAAAATAGACCGTAATTATTTTTATTCACTTTATTTTCGTGAACCGGGTGGTGTGTTGTTTGAATTAGCTACCGATAATCCCGGTTTTGATGTGGATGAACCTGTAGAAGAATTAGGAACACATTTAAAATTACCTGCACAATACGAACAGTATCGCGCAAGTTTAGAAAAAACCTTACCTCAATTAAACTGATATGTACACACATAATATTCAAATAACATCTGCGGGTGTATCACCTGCAGATGCTAAAGGTGCTATAATAATGTTGCATGGCAGGGGTGGCACTGCGGCAAATATCCTTACACTCGCTCGGGATATCAATATAAAAGATATGGCTTTATATGCTCCGCAGGCTACAAATCAAAGTTGGTATCCATATAGCTTTATGGCACCCGATAATAATAACCAGCCTGCGCTTAATTCGGCTTTGCAGGTGATTGATGCTGTTGTAAAGCAAATTAAAACCGACGGAATACCGGAGGACAAAATATATTTTATGGGTTTTTCACAAGGAGCATGTTTAACATTGGAATTTATAGCGCGTAATGCCAAACCTTACGGCGGCGCCGTAGCATTTACCGGTGGCCTTATAGGCGAGAAGTTAGACCTGATAAATTATAAGGGAGACTTTAACAATACTCCTGTTTTGATTACAACAGGCGATCCTGACCCTCATGTGCCTTTAAGCAGGGTAGAAGAAAGTGTTGCGATATTAAAAAAACTAAACGCCGATGTAAATTTAAAAGTTTATAAGGGCAGGCCGCATACCATCACTTTTGAGGAATTGGCACTGGCTGATCAATTTGTATTTTTATGAACAATAGCTTAACCATTAAACAGGTGCAAAAATGAAATACACGGATATAGAACTTATAAATAATACAGTTATCCATAATTTTGAATTATTTGTTGAGGGCTATCGGGCTTTTATTGATTATAAACAAAAAGATGATAAGCTATATTTAATACATACCGAGGTGCCTGCAGAATTACAAGGGAAGGGCGTAGCAGAGGCAATGGTAGAAAAAGCACTGATCTACCTTGAAGCAAATCATTATAAATTGGTGCCCTTATGCAGTTATGTGCAGGTGTATTTGCAACGCCATCCGGAATGGAACAGACTGCTCGCTTGATGTGCTTTTTTTCTTTCGGCATTTGTGTAAAATGTTTTACTTTGTAAAATGCCGGTGTTTATTGCGTCATTAAATTCAGGGAGTAACGGCAATTGCTATTATATTGGCAATGAGCGGGAAGCCATTTTGGTTGACGCCGGTATTTCCTGTCGCGAAACCGAGAAACGTATGGCCCGTCTCGGCTTATCCATAAAAAAGATAAAAGCTATCTTCATCTCACATGAGCATTCAGATCATATAAGGGGACTTGCTGTATTATCCAGAAAATATAGTCTGCCTGTATATGTTACCGAGGGCACTGCACGCTACTGCGGCGAAATACCTCCGGAGTTCTGTATCCAATTAAAGTCATATGCGCCTGTAAATATTGGCAGTTTACATATTACCGCTTTTCCTAAACATCACGATGCAATAGAGCCGCATAGTTTTATGATAAGTAGCGGTGAAATACGCATCGGTGTTTTTACAGATATAGGTGCGCCATGTGAACATCTTATCCGTCATTTCAATCAATGTCATGCTGCTTTTTTAGAAGCTAATTATGATGAGGAGATGCTGCGGAATGGCAGGTATCCGTTTTTCTTAAAAAGAAGAATAACCGGCGGCAAGGGGCATTTATCCAATGAACAGGCGTTGAAATTGTTTGTGGACCATCGTGCAGAATATCTTAGTCATCTGCTATTGGCCCATCTTTCAAAAGATAATAATGATCCTGAATTGGCCCTGCGCTTATTTGAACAACAGGCGGGTACAACATTGGTACGTGTTGCCTCACGCTATCAGGAAAGTGAAGTTTATTGTATCGATCCGGAAATTACCTCTGTAACCGACAAGCCTGTTATCAATCAAATTACCGGGCAGTTTCAATTTGTATTAAGCTGATACGGATGCTCGAAATTTTATATCAGGATGAATATCTGATAGCTGTTAATAAACCCCACGGTCTGCTGGTGCATCGCTCGCCTATAGCCGCTGATGCCGAAGTGTTTGCTTTACAATTGCTGCGCGATCAGATCGGAAAAAAGGTTAACCCCGTTCATCGTATAGACAGGAAAACAGCAGGAATATTACTGTTTGCCTTTGATAAGCAAATCGAAATTGCTATGCAAAAGCAGTTTATGGAAAACAAGGTGCGAAAAAAATATTTAGCTATTGTACGCGGTTATACACCCAATACCGAAGAGATTGATTACCCCCTGCGCAAAGAGAACGGTACGCTGCAGGATGCTTTTACTAGGTATAGCACACTAAAGCGGGCCGAACTTAATATACCATTGGGCCAACATCCAACCTCACGCTATTCATTGGTTGAAGCAGTGCCTGAAACAGGCCGTATGCATCAGCTGCGTAAACATTTCAGCCATATTTTTCACCCTATAATAGGCGACCGCACACACGGCTGCAATAAACAGAATAAGTTTTTTAAGGATAACTGGGATTTGGACACCATGTTGTTACATGCATCAGTATTAACTTTCAATCACCCCGTGCACGATAAACAAATAACTATTGAAGCAGCCTTGCAGCCTGAATTTAATAGAATAATGCGTTTAATGGAGTGGTAATATTAAATTAAACTATAGTATTTTTGCGCCAACCAGAAAAAGCGTTTATATATATTCTGATTTTTAAATGAAAAGAGTTGTTGTTACCGGTATGGGTGTTGTTTCCGCGACGGGAACAGATGTAAAAAGTTTTTGGAATAATATTGCAGAAGGCAAAAGTTCGGCCCGGCCTATCACACGTTTTAATCCTGAAAAATTTAAAACGCACTTTGCCGCCGAATTGAGCGGTTTTGACATGTCTCAATACCTGGATAGGAATGAGATAAAGCGCAGCGACCTTTACACCCAATATGCCTTAGTTGCAGCAGGACAAGCCATCAAAGATTCGGGTTTTGAACTGGAAAAAATGTCGCCTTTCGATATAGGGGTTATATTTGGCTCAGCACAAGGTGGTATGGAAACATTTGAACAGCAATATCGCGAATTCGCTGCCTCCGGTTTTGAACCCCATTTTAATCCTTTTTTTATACCGAAAACATTGGTAAACATGGCTTCCGGAGTCATATCCATTAAATATGGCTTTATGGGAGTTAACTTCTCTACCGCTTCGGCTTGTGCAAGTGCCAATACAGCCATAATGGATGCACTTAACTATATTCGTTTTGGAAAAGCGAAAATAATACTAACAGGCGGCTCTGATGCTCCTATAAGTGAAGCATCAATAGGAGGGTACAATTCTCTTAAAGCATTATCTACCCGTAATCACGAACCCGGAAAAGCATCCCGTCCTTTTGACGTGGAGCGCGATGGTTTTATGATGGGCGAGGGAGCAGGAGTTTTGGTTTTTGAGGAGTATGAACATGCAAAGCAACGAGGTGCTCATATTTACGCCGAAGTGGCCGGTGCAGCTATGACATCAGATGCGTATCACATTACGGCCACACACCCTGAAGGGACGGGTGCTATACAGGGCATGAAAATGGCTCTGCAAGACGCCGAATTAAATGCTTCTGACATAAGTTATATCAATGCCCATGCAACTTCAACACCCGTTGGTGATATAAGTGAAGCTAAAGCAATTAAGGCAGTTTTTAATGGCAATAACGATCTGCATATCAGTTCTACAAAATCTGTTACCGGGCATTTATTAGGTGCTGCAGGCGCAGCCGAGGCTATTGTAAGTATAAAAGCAATTACCGAGGGTGTTATACCGGCAACAATAAACACCTCGGTTATTGATCCGCAGATACCTGATGGATTGAACATAATTATAAAAGAATCTGTTAACCACAATGTGAACGCAGCATTAAGTAACACTTTTGGTTTTGGAGGCCATAACGGAATAGTTATATTTAAAAAAATATAAAGAGATAGGGTTTATGAGTAATAATGATATTATGAAAAAATTGCGTGTTGCCTTACAGCTTCGCGACGATGATATTATTGAAATATTAAAATTGGCCAATTTCCGTACTACTAAAACAGAGCTAAGCGCCATTTTCCGCAAAGACGACCACCCTAACTTTCAACCATGTAAAGACCAGTTACTGCGGAATTTTTTAAATGGATTGGTAATATACAAGCGCGGCCCTATGCCTAAAAAGGGCGAAAGTAATTAATGGCTATTGGGTTCATTTTGTATTAAGCGGTATTTTCCACTTTTTATCAGTTTTTGTTGCTGAAGGCTGAATGATTCACGCCCTCCAAAATCCTGCACCCAATAACGATTGTCTTCTGCTACGCCTACTTCTTTAAAACCGGGGTTCATCAGGTTTTTACAATGTCCCTCACTTTTAAACCATCCATCCATTACTTCTTGTATACTGTTTTGGCCGTAAGCAATATTTTCGCCGATCATAAAACTTTTATACCCTTTAAAAATATAGCCGGCAAGCACTATACGGTCTTCCATATTACGGCCATCTTTACTGGTATGATTAAAATAATGATTATCAGCCATGTCTCTGGCGTGCCCTTTGGCTGCAAGTTCTAAATAATTGTTCCAAACCAATGGTGGTACAGGTGGCATGTATGTGCTGCCACAATTGCAACCGCTTTTTCGGGTTTTATTAATGAGAGCTAAAAACTCTTGTTTAAAGTTGGTGTGGGTATCGGGTTGTATTGTATGTGCGCTTTTACTTATTAGTAAAATTAAAAGAGAAAATATTGTGGGCCAAAAATATTTCTTCATGTTGCCCTGTATGACCTCTTTTTGAAGCGGTGGTTTAAAATTAAATTTTACTTTTTATTCTGTTTAAAAAATAAAAAAAGTAATATGGCAACCGCTAAAGCGCTAAAAGCTATTATAATGATGCTATTTTTTTTGCGTCGTTCAGTTTGTAAGACTTTTTGTTGGATGCGTAAACTTTTTTTTTGTTTATAGAATCCTGTCGGTTTTTTATAGAGTCTTGTACGGCAAGTATTTTTAAGGCTTCGTCCTTTTTAATGCTGTCTTTTATAAAAATTGATCTTTTTAAGGCGATGTCCCCTTTTTTATAATCTTTCATCCTGTTATATAAAAAAGAATAATAACGCTGCACGTCTGATTCGAGCAATGGCATCTTGTTTTTGGTCGATAATCTCAGGGCTTCATTCAAATCGCGCATAGCGAGACTGTAATCCTTAATATCCATTTTTATAGCGGATAGCTTAATTAAAGACGAAATTATATTAGGTACATCATTTTGTAAACGTGATAAGTTGTTTGATTGAAGAATAAACCATTTTGCCTGAACGAATTTTTTTTGAGAATGATAGATGGTTGCCAGATTATAAAATGATGTTCTTAAACCCGTTGTATCATCATATTTACTATACATATGTAAAGCAAGCATTGTGTAATTTAATGCTTCGTTTTGGTAACGCAATTTTTGACGTTTGTCAGTAATGGTATCATATTTCATATATTCAGCAGCAATTGCCGAATAAACGGGGCCTTTTAATGAGTCATTGGTAGTAAGCTGCAGTTTCTGTTTCAAACTGTCGATATTATCAGCTGCAGAAACTGAGATAGCTGATGCTATCAGGAATATAGTAAGTAAAAGTAAATTTTTCATATGGATACAGCTCAGTATACTTGGCCATATTCAAATTACATGCCTAATTAAATTTAATATATTAATGGGGTAACTTTAATGCTAATAACCTTATCCGTAGTGCATCGCACAGCTATTTAAGCTTTTAAATAGTTTTTAACATTCCAGCAAATCCGAGGCTTAAACTAATATTCGTATTTAAAACTATACACCGGGTGCTGCTATTGTATAAATTTTGAATAATTGGATATGAAGCGTTTAAAAGAAGATGATCGGTGAGAAACAAAATTATATAACGTTATGCCAATCCCGGCACATAATATTCCGGCTAATACATCTAATACATAATGA
Source organism: Mucilaginibacter segetis (assembly GCF_016522075.1). Classification (GTDB taxonomy): domain Bacteria; phylum Bacteroidota; class Bacteroidia; order Sphingobacteriales; family Sphingobacteriaceae; genus Mucilaginibacter; species Mucilaginibacter segetis. Next base: position 1,204,054 of record NZ_JAEHFW010000001.1, read on the forward strand.
TGACTGGCATAAACTGCAGTGAACCATATACCCACCATTACAATAGCGAAAAAGATATTGATAATGCCCAACCGGTTTTTGATACCGTAGTATAACACTATTACGGGATAGGAGGAATGCAACGAAGGCATCGCTGCAAAAACATTAGATCCCTTTGCATATATCGACTTAAAAATACCAACGTTAAAGAATCTATCAAACCGGGCTAAACCGGCAGTACTGCCTTGGGTTAGCGGCTGAAAATTAAATCCATGCGATTGTATATACCATGGTGGGGCAGCAGGATACATATAATATACTATAAAACCCAGCATGTTTACTAATACAAACGTCAATGCAAAATGCAGGAACTGAGTTCTGTTTCTAAAAAATAAGTACGCAGCAAATGCCAGTGGTACCGGTATCCAGCATAAATAAAATATCCCTGCTATTACATCTACAAAACTGTTTGCTTTTAACAGCAGGTATTCATTAGGGGTTAATAATTTACCGTGATAGGATATGCCAAAAATATTTTTTTCCGCATGATATAATTCTCCTATAGCTACCTTATGATAGTAGTAATTAGGAAAGGCTTTCATATAATCAAATATGATCCAGTAGATTATAAAGATGGAAAAACCGAGAATGAATTTACGGGTTGGGGCAGAGGCGTAAAAAAGCACATTAAATATGCCCAGCAATACTAACTGATCGCTTTTAAACCCAACTAAAAAATAAGATAGAACTAAATAGGCTAATGATATTACAGATACAATAATTATGTTTTTTGTGTTGATCTGTACACCATTATTGTCAGCATCAGCCATTTTGCTTTTTAATGAAATCAGAATTAAATATTTTATCCCATAACGGTGAACTTACGCCATAACCCTTTGTAGGATCCTGGTAATGATGCAACATATGGTGCTGTTTTATTTTTTTCCAGAATTTACCTTTAAAATTAAAATGATGAATAGCGTAATGAGAAATGTCGTAAACCAAATATCCTAAGATAAATCCGGGAAAAAAGCCGAATACATAGCCCGCAGGTAGTAAAGCGTTAAACAAAAAATAGAAACCGGTAGCTAATGGAATACTCGCGGATGGAGGCATAACCAAGCGCTTGGCATCACTCGGATAATCATGATGAACACCATGAAAAATAAAATGTATACGCAATGCCCATTCTTGTTTAGGCATGTAATGAAAAACAAATCTGTGCAGTATATATTCCGTAAATGTCCACACAAAAAGCCCTCCTGCAAAAAGCCCTAAAAAAGTTAAGATACTTATGGGTTCTTTAAATAAAGCCATATAGCAGCAAACCAATATTACCGGAAGATATATAAATATGGGTACAGTATAATGTACTTTAGATAAACTCTCTAATAAGTTGCTCTTAAACATTCTCACAGATTCCTGTGAATTAGAAACATAATTCTTTTTCATAATGAATCAGGGTTTAAAACGTTCTGTAATTTCTTTTCCACTAACAGGGTCAGTTCCCCTCATCTCCACATAAACTACGTTTGGCAACCAAAAGGAGCCGCCCTCAATTTTAACAAATACTCTTTGAAGCATCATTTGCTTTTTCGCTACAATTGCGAAGATATGATATTTTCCGTCTGCTCCCTTCATCAAAGTAAGCGGAAATTTTTTGTATGACACAAACCTGATATCATACTTACCATCAGTTAACTTTTTTTGAGTAAGACCGTAAGCAAATTTACGTTGTATGTAATTTAATTCCTGTTTTTTTCCGCCTTCGGTATAACGTATCCAATAAACATGGACAGGGGTTTCCGAGTCAAGTTCGCCGGTGGCTTTGTCTGTATTTAGTTCATATATCAGGGTGTTTGTATTTGGCGGACGCTGTATATAAAACAGCCTTTTTGGATCAGGTGGCGGAACCGGAAAAACTAACGTATCTGTAAAAGTTTTTTCAGTAAAAACTGTCGCTTTAGGTTTGTGCCACTTTTCAGTTGTTACTGCTTTTGCCGGCCTAATGGTACAACATAAAACAAGCAGACACGAAAATATGAATAATTTAAATTTATGCATTTTCAGATAACGCCTTTTTGGCATCCATCAGCCTTTTAAAGGCTGTAATATTAGTTAATACCGCAAGCACCGAAATGGGTATAGTGAAAATTGACATTGTTTCAAATACATGAAATTTAATGCCAGGTACAAATAACTTATAATCGCCACCAATATATGATGAACTGATACCGCAGGCTATGGCAAAAACTCCGATGGTTACAACACGTTCGGGGCGTTGCATTAAACCACCCTTGCACTCTACGCCAAGCCCTTCAGCCCGTGCTCTTACATAACTTACCATCATGGAGCCAATAAGGGTTATAAAAGCCGCAATTGAACTTAAAAAATAATGATGCGCTACTAAATAATAGCAAATTCCTAAAAACATGATCAGTTCACTATAGCGATCAAGTACGGAATCATATAGTGCCCCAAAAACTGATTTCATGTTTCCGAGCCGTGCAACTTGTCCGTCAAGCATGTCAAATAATCCGGCAAACAAAATAAGCGCGCCTGCCCACCCTACATAAGTTAAATCTCCGCGATTACCCTTTTCTGCGCCAATAATAAAAACAGCCGCTACCCCAACGTTTAAAATAAACCCGATAGTGGTAACTGCATTTGGGGTTAATCCTATTTTTATCAGGATCTTAACAAATGGATCAATGATTTTATATATGCCCAACTGCAGGCTGATGCGTATTGATGTTGGCTGTTCCATTTAACAATAATAAATAATTTTAAACATATTAAAAATCAAACTTTATCCTTGTACGTATGCCCCATTTGGCAACATCCGGGTGGTCTAAATAATTAAATCTTCTCACTAAATCAACCCGTATAAATTTAAAAATATTTTCAATGCCCACGCTGCCTTCAATATATGGCTTGTTACCCAATGAGTAAGTGATGGGTGTGCCGGTGTCGTCTACCGGGAAACGATAGAGCGTAGGATGTATAGACGGGTTGTTCTCATCTCTCACACCCCCGTAAAGTAATTTAACCGATGCTGTTTCGCGCCACTTTAGTTTTTTTAGTAATGGGATCCTGTTAAAAAATAACCCGCCGAAATGATGGTCAATATTTACGCTCTCGAAGTGATCACTTACAAACTCAAGAAAGTTCATTAAGTTGTAAGAGTCTAACAGATAGGCGTATGTTTGGTTAGCGCGATGAATGGTTAGCAAAGGGTAGGGTACCTGCCCAAATATATTACCTGCTTCTACTGATACATCTGAGTATCCAAGACGCCTTAAATAGAATCGTTTGTCAGCTCTGAAATGCAGGTTCTGATAATTATAACTCCCGCCTAAAACATTCTTCAGCCCCGCCGTCAAATCAAGCGATAGTATTGGATACTTATTGATAATGGGAGTACGGTATAGTTTACCCTGGTAAAATTGCTCGTGTGGTGCATAACGTATCCCAAAAGATGCCTCGGTAGTGGTTAATGTACTTACAACATTTCCCAAGTTGGTTATAAAGGGTAATAAACTGCCGGCTGGCGTCTGCATCCATTTTTTTGCGCCGATGGTGTATGAAAAATGATTCTCAAATTCATGTACATAATCCAGCTTATAAATATCATTATAAAGATATTTATCGTTATTCCCTCTTTTAAATGATAGCAAAAAGTTGTCTTCCTGAACAAACTGTGCCTGTTGCCCCGGTATTTTGGTATCACGCTGAAAGCTCGCTCTTAAATAATTCTGTGGAAACCTGTATATACTTGAATTGTTAAAGGAGTAGGTGCTGCTAAAAAAATATTTCCATTTTTCGTCCTTAAATCCGTAAGCGCCATATGTTTCAAAATAAATACGTTTACTTAATTCAGGTGTTGTTCTGCCGCCCAGTCTTAGTCTGAAACCCTCTACAGGATTAAAGCTGTAAAATGTACTTGCCGGGCCAAGTTCAAACGGACCGAAACCTTTATATCCGGCAAATAAAAGTGTTACTATATCTGCTGTACGCCTAAACGAGGGCATATGCGTAAGGCTATCAATATTTTTATAAACTTTTGATTCCGCAAGCGTGAGTGTATCAAGCCTGTTTTCCCTCCAAAACTGTTCGCTTCGATGTTTTACTTCATCGGATGCTACTTCAGTATTGTTTGTATACGTAGTATCCGGACGAGGCTTATTTATAATGTAATTATCATATGTAATAGTACGAATGCCAAATAAGCCACTTTTTCCGTTTTGAGTTAACCCAAAATCAGCATATGTAGTACTTTTATTTAAGTGATACCTGCCATCAGGGTTTTGAGCGAACTCCTGATCAATATGTAGTGATTTTACAAAGTTTACATTAATATTCTTATTAACTGTTAAATTAACCGCTTCAACCGCATAATTACCATCAAGTGTTATATACATTCTTCCCTCAAAAAGTACATCGTTGGTGTTGCGGGGTGTAAAGCTTAATTCAACCAGTTTATTATTGCTGTCTGTTGCAATGGTGTCTGTAATAAAAAACTTGTATGCACTAGGTGCGGCATTTGATATAGGGCTCAAAAAATCACGTGTAAGCAACATGATGCTATTATCATAAATGTCTACCTTGGCATATAAATGTTTAAAATACTGCGTAATACCCTGATTATCTACCGCGGCGCCAAAGTTCACACTTTTCTCTCCTAATATAACTTCGCGCGTATTTTCTGGTTCTTTACGATAGTACACCTGCGATAATTTTTCATCAAGATAGATCGGAAGTAAAGATTTTCCGGGAAAAGACGTGCTGTCGCGGTTCTCGAATATGAATTTGTACTTACGAAAGAATTTTTTTTCAGATATTTTCTCTGATAAATTACTCAGGGAAAACTGCATTTTATCGTACTCTTTATATTCAACGTAATTGTAATTTTCCGGACGGTTTTTCTCACGGTGTGCTACAACCTGCCGTATCAATTCAACAGCCGGATTATCTTTATTAGTATATTTCTTTCTTTTGGCCGATGTTACATTAACCTCATTTAGTTGCGTTTCTGTAGGAACAAGTTTTACATTGATAACCTGTGTTTTTCCTGGCTCAACAGGTATTACTGCGTCTTTGTAACCAATATAGGTAACTTTTATCTGGCTGTAAGGTTTTACGGATTGTATAGTGTATTTACCGTCATTATTGCTGTTTGCGCCAATAGTACTCCCTGTAAATGCAACGGTAACAAACGGAAGTGTTTCCTTAGTTTTTGCATCAGTTACTATTCCAGTTACTACAGTATTTTGGGCAATAACTAAATTGCTTATAAAAAAAAGCAGTAAAAAGGATGATATTTTAACAATGGCCTTAAACTTCATCTAAACTTTTTATGATATATTATGCAAATACAAACTTCTTTTGCATGAAATAATTATAACTCACACCTAGGGAAATTGAAACTATTACTTTCGAGGCTATATAGCTTAGCCCGATGTAATGGGTAACAAAAAACACCCCTGCTGTTGTTAAAACAATATTGCCACCCCAAACCAAAAAATATTTTACAGCTTGCTTAGGGATGGTATTTTCTTTCCGCTTAAATACCCAATTACGTCCTAAACCAAAGTTTATTATGCCTCCGGTGAGGGTGCCTATAAGGCTTGCGGATAAATACCAAAGGTAAAAAAATTCCTTGCAGACTATTGTGGTCAAAAAGTCAAATATAGAGGCCACTATTGATGACGCCTGCGCTTTTACAAATGTTGCCATTGGCAATAAACCGATTATTTGTTAAAATTATTTGGCGATTGAAGATTTTTATTCGGCAATACCCAAAAAGTTAGATGGGTTTATGTAATCTACGTAAAAACACATCTCTTAATTTTATTGAAGAACTAATAACTGAAGGGGAAGGTTATTTGTTATTCTCTATTGTAGTACTATTTAAAATAAAAGCCGACTATTAGCAAAAACTAATAGCCAGCTTTGTATGTAAGTTGATTTTTATTCGCCAGCGAACATGTCTTCGTAGTAGTCAAGGCCGAGATGTGTGATCAGATCTTCGCCCATTAAATAACGTAAGGTGTTCTCCAGTTTAATTAACTGTTTAAATATGTCATTTTCTGCAGGTAAACCAGGTGCAGTTTGCGGTGATTTTAAATAGAATGATAACCACTCTTGTACTCCGCTCATATTTGCACGTTTAGCCATGTCGCAAAACAATGCAAGATCCAGCGCAATAGGTGCTGCTAATATCGAGTCGCGACAAAGGAAATTGATCTTGATCTGCATTTTATAACCTAACCAGCCAAATATGTCGATATTATCCCAACTCTCTTTATTATCACCGTGCGGAGGATAATAATTGATGCGTATTTTGTGATAGATATCTCCGTATAGTTCCGGGTTCTCTTCCGGACGTAAAATATCTTCCAACACGCCTAATTTTGAAACCTCCTTTGTTTTAAAGTTGTCCGGATCATCTAATACCAAACCGTCGCGGTTACCTAATATGTTTGTAGAGAACCATCCTCTAACACCTAATGAACGAGCAGCTAAGCCGGGCGCTAAAACTGTTTTCATTAAAGTTTGCCCGGTTTTAAAATCCTTACCCGCAATAGGGGTTTGTGTTTCTTTAGCCAGTTCAATTAATGCCGGAATATCTACAGTAAGGTTAGGAGCGCCGTTTGCAAACGGAATGCCTAATTTTAATGCGGCGTACGCATATATCATGCTTGGAGATATACGTTTGTCATCGTCTTTTAATGCTTGCTCAAATGCTGCAAGCGACTGGTGTATCTCTGAAGCTTCGTAATAAATTTCAGTAGAACCGCACCATACCAAAACTATCCGATCGCAATCGTTATCTTTTTTAAAGTTTTGGATATCATCCATTACAGCCTGTGCAAGCTCTAAACGTGTACCTTGTTTAACGTGGGTGCCTATTAAATTTTTTGCATAGTTTTTATCAAACGCAGCCTTCATGGGTACAATAGTTTCCAAGCCATCTTTTACTGAATTCAAAAGATCGGCTTCCAGCACTTTTGCGTTCATAGCTGCCTCGTATACGTTATCCTCATATACATCCCATCCGCCAAAAACAATATCGTTTAAGTTAGCTAATGGTACAAAATCTTTAATTTTAGGATGACGATTTTCTGTTCTTTTACCTAACCGGATGCTACCCATTTGTGTAAGTGATCCAACAGGCTGTGATATGCCCTTTTTTACGGCCTCAACGCCGGCAATTAATGTTGTAGCTACCGCACCCAAACCTGGTATCAAAATACCAAGCTTGCCTTCGGCAGGTTTAATGTTGACTTTCATTATTGTAATTTATTTTAATATTAATGAAACAGTTACACAGTGCTATCTAAGCTAGTTTAGTAATGTAGTAACGGTCTCTGTTGTTGTGTACAAATGTTGGGCTATTTAAGCCATTTATTTTCTTTATACCATTGTATAGTATCGGTTAAACCCGCTTTTAAATTATATTGCGGATAAAAACCTAATTCCGACTTTGCCCTCTCAATATCGCAATGCCAGTTAACAGCAATTAATTCGCTTATTTTCTCAAGATTTACAACAGCAGCTTTGCCCCGCAAAGAACTTATATTCCCTGCTATTGCAGCAACTATTTTTACAAAGTTTACAGGCAGATGAAACTTAATGGTTTTACTTTTTAATAAAAACTTTGTTATGTCAGCCATTTCATACCTGTCATAAAAATTACCGTCTGATATGTTATACGTACTTTTTTCAGGGGCAAATAGAGCTTTTACACTAACTACCGCTAAATCTTTAACAAATACAAAGCTAAGTTTTTGCTGAATATTGCCAATATATGGTTCAATACCTTTTGCAATCTGTTTTAAAAATATAAAAATATCGGTATCCCGCGGGCCGTAAACTGCCGTTGGTCTTAAAATAGTGTAATTCAGTTTTGTTAGTGATTTCAACTTTTCTTCAGCCAAAAGCTTGCTTTTTCCGTAAGCGGTAAAAGGCGCAGGCGCAGTATTATCAGTAATTAAACCGTTTATGCTTTTTAGTGCGCCTATAGTTGCAAGGCTGCTTATAAAAACAAATTTTTTCACTCCTGCTTCTTCAGCAGCTTTGGCCAAGTTAAAGGTATATGTAGCATTAATTAAATTATATTCACTCGCAGAGCGTGCTTTTGTGGCGCCGGCAGCATGAATAATATAATCGTATTTTTTCTCCTTAATTTCTCTTGTTAATGCCGCTATATCATTAAAAGCAGGATAGGTATATTGAATATCTAAATTTTTCAAATGCTCAATCCGGCTGCTTTTCCGTACAGCTGCATACACTTCCAGATTATTTTTTAGTGCTTCTTCAATAAGATGGTAACCTACAAATCCACTGGCACCGGTTATTAAAACCCGATCCTTCATATTTCCTTCTCGTATATCCTGTAAGTTTTATATTGGTCGCCTCCTATAGCTTCAATAGCCCGGTTTACCATGTCGTTATGTTCAAGCGTCCAGGATGCCTCGGCGTATTTTAGGCCTTTGCGTCGGTATTCTTTTATTATACTTCCGTATAAACAGGCTTCGATACCCATTTTACGGTAACCATCTATAACGCCCAGCAGCATTATTCTTATTCCGGTTATTTTCTTTTTATTAAGCAATAATTTAAAAATCCCGGTTGGTAATAATCTGCCTTTTTTTATAGTACGCAGTATCTGGTTAATATCAGGTATAGCCACTCCAAAACCAACAATTTTACCATCCTGTTCAGCAACAAGTGCAAAATCAGGATCAAGTATCATTTTCAGATCTTTGGCGGTATAATCAAACTCATCATTGGTCATCGGGAAAAAGCCCAGATTTTTATCCCATGCCTTATTATATACTTCACGTAAGGCATCCGCTTCCTGTTTAAAGTTTTTAAGGTTGATTTTGCGGATAGTAATGCCGCTGTTACGTGTTAACCTATCCTGTAATTTATCCAGTAATTGTAACGATTTGTCATTATAATTACCACCTTCCCAATACCATGCTAACAGGTCAACTTGTTTTTTTAATCCCGCATTTTCAAGCAGATCAACATAATATGCGGGGTTATAGGTCATCATTACCACAGGTGGCTTTTCAAACCCCTTTACTAATAAGCCGCAGGTTTCGTTTGTTGAAGGGTTAACAGGCCCGACAATTTTGGTGGCGCCTTTTTCTTTTACCCATTTTTCTGCTGTATCAAAAAGCAGGTTAGCTGTTTCCTGATCATTTATACAATCAAAAAAACCGAAAAAGCCGTCGCTAACGTTATTGAATTTGTTATGATTGGTATTGAAAATAGCGGCTATTCTACCTGTAATTTTTCCATCATCGTAAACTAAAAATGGTTGTAAGGAAGAATGCTTGTGAAAAGGATGTGTAGTTAACAGATCTTTTTGAGCTATAAATAATTCCGGTACATAATTAGGGTCATTCTTATACAGATCATGTGGAAAATCAATAAAAGCTGCAAGTTCTTTTTTTGATTTAACCGGAATAATTTCTTTCATTTTACAGACTTATAGTTCAATTGTAGCAACGCGAGTAAGAGGGGTAGCTTACGGGGTTTGAATTTTTTCTTTTTCTTTTATATTATCTACTCCAACCACCTTAAATGCAGCTATTAGTTTATCAACTGCCTCTTCAATTTGTGCAAATGTATGCGTGGCCATTAAAGAAAAGCGAAGTAATGATGAATCAGAAGGTACAGCCGGCGATACTACCGGGTTTACAAATACACCTGCATTTTGCAGATAATTGGTTACCTGGAATGTTTTGGCATTATCGCGTATATAAATAGGTAATATCGGACTCTCTGAAGCACCAAGGTCAAAACCTTCGTCAGTTAATAACTTAACGGCATAATTGGTGTTATCCCATAGTTTGGCAATTCGCTCAGGCTCAGCTTCAATAATATCAAGTGCGGCTAATACGCTGGCTACTGAACCAGGGGTCATGCTGGCGCTAAACATTAAAGATCGTGCCCTGTGTTTAATATAATCAATCGTATCATGGTCGCTGGCAATAAATCCGCCCAAAGAGGCAAGTGACTTACTGAAAGTGCTCATGATAAGGTCAACTTTGTCAGTTAAGTTAAAATGTGATGCAGTTCCGGAACCATTAACACCTATAACTCCCAGGCTATGCGCATCATCTACCATTATATTTGCACCGTATTTATCAGCAAGCGCTACAATTTGAGGTAACTTAACAATATCACCCTCCATGCTGAATATACCATCAACCACAACAACTTTTACCGCCTCTTCAGGTAGGATACTTAATTTACGCTCCAGATCATTCATATCATTATGAGCGTACTTAATCACTTTTGAAAACGATAACCGGCAACCATCAATTATTGAAGCGTGGTCGTATTCATCTAATATTAAATAATCATTGCGGCCTGTGATGCACGAAAGTACTCCCAGATTTACCTGAAACCCGGTACTGAATAATACGGCCGATTCCTTACCTACATATTTAGCCAGGCGGTTTTCCAGATCGATATGGATATCAAGTGTTCCGTTCAAAAATCTTGAACCTGCACAACCCGAACCATATTTATCAATAGCTTTTTTTGTGGCTTCTTTTATTTTAGGGTGATTCGTTAATCCTAAATAAGAATTCGAACCAAACATTAAAACACGCTGATTATTAATTATAACTTCAGTATCCTGGCCTGACTCTATTGGCCTGAAAAAAGGATACAGGCCCTGTGCCCTGATCATATTTGCATCCTGGAACTGAGCAATCTTCTCGTGTAATTTTTTAACCATTTATTAACACTGCTTAAATTTTTTGTAAAAATACCATGAATAAGCTTATAACTTGCATATGAAATGTAAATTTTTTCACACTGTTTTAATAAGTGTTCACATTTACTCTCAACAGGCAAATTAATTAAATTTTTATTTAATCAAGGTTACTAATTTTCAATTTGCAAAAAAAACATTAAAAATTGTAACATTATAATATCAATTATCTGCCTTGCGTAAAATTTCTGTTGTCAATTTTTTTATGTTTTATAATAACTTCATATTCGTGCTCCCCTTAATTGCTATTGAAAAATAAAGAAAACGATTTCTTTTTTGTTTTACTGTTGTCTAAAAATTTATGAAAAAAATATACTGGTTTTGTATATCTAATATATTGATTTTTTTTCCTTTTTTAATTTTTGCTCAAGCACCGTCTGATACCAGCACTGCCACAATAAGTTTAAGGCAGAGTATCGATTTCGCGTTAAGCAATCAGCCCATATTAAAACAAGCTAATATTGATGAGCAGATAAATGAAAGAGATATCCGCATAGGATTATCTGATTGGTTGCCCCAGGTAAACAGCACAAATCAATACCAGCATTATTTTCAAAGACCAGCAGTGGTAAGTACAGGCTCAGCGGGTGGTACTGGTCAGCAGTCATTGGCTATAGCGCACAATGTATCATCGTTAGGTGTACAGGCCAGTCAGGTTATTTATAATAGTGATGTATTACTGGCCTCAAAAGCGTCAAAATATTCCAGGCAGTTTTATAAAGAGAACACCGAGAGTACAAAAATTGAAGTGATAGCTGATGTAAGTAAAGCTTTTTTTGATGTGTTGTTATCTCAACGCCAGCTTGATATTATTAAGGAGGATATCGTAAGATTAAGGCGCAGCCTAAAAGATGCTTATTCACGGTATCAGGCAGGTGTGGTTGATAAAACTGATTATAAACAGGCTACAATAGCTTTAAATAACTCACTTGCAACTTTAAAACAAACCCAGGAAGCTATAAAAAGTAAGGAGGCTTATCTTAAACAGGTGATGGGGCTGAATCCGGCAAAACAAGTGGTATTGGTGTATGATTCCACCATGTTGCAGGCTAAGGCTGTAATTGATACTAACCAACTTTTAAATTATAACAACCGTATTGAGTATCGATTGCTTGAAACGCAAAAGAATCTGCAAAACCTGAATGTGAACTATTATAAATGGAACTTCCTGCCTTCTTTATCGGCAATAGGTGCATATAATCTTTCCTATTTCAGCGATAAGTTTTCCGGCTTATATCAAAATGCATATCCAACATCATATGCAGGCCTGTCATTAACCTTTCCTATTTTCCAGGGTACCAGGCGACTTCAGAATTTAAGCAAGGCACGGTTACAGATTGAACGTCTGGATCTGGATCTTATCAATACCAGAAATGCTATAAATACAGAATTTGTACAGGCGTTAGCCAGCTATAAAAGTAATTATACCAGTTGGCAGCTGATTGGCCAAAACGTTGATCTGGCAAAGGATGTTTACAAGGTGGTTGATCTGCAATATCGCGAGGGTATTAAAACCTATCTGGATGTTATTGTATCACAATCTGACCTGCGCACAGCTGAACTAAATTATTATAATGCATTATTTCAATTATTGTCAAGTAAAATTGATCTTGAAAAAGCTTTAGGAACTTTACAGGTAGAGTAATTATGGATATGAAAAACAAATATACCCTTTGTATTGCCGCTACGGCTACACTGATGTGGTCAGCATGCCACAATACACAAAAACAAGATCAGGCCCCGCCCGCTACGCCTGTAAATGTTATTACAGCTCAAAAATCTGATGCTGTTTATTATGATAATTACCAGGGCGCAGTAACTGCGTTAAATTCTGTTGAGTTACGGAGCCAGGTTGGAGGTTTTATAACCGGAATATTTTTTAAGGAGGGTGATGTGGTTACCAAGGGTACGCCATTATATGAGATTGACCGCCGCAAATATGTGGATGCTTACCAACAGGCCAAAGCTAACTTATCCAGTGCAAAAGCAAATTTGTCTAAAGCAGAAAAGGATGTTGCGCGTTACAATATGCTGCTTAAAAATGATGCCGTTGCCCGCCAAACTGTTGATCAGGCTACAGCAGCATTTGAAACTAATAAAAGCCAGGTGGAGGCTGCTCAGGCTGCTCTTTCATCAGCAGCAACAGATCTTTCCTATGCAACTATAAAGGCCCCCTTTACAGGCCGGATAGGTATATCACAAGTTAAATTGGGCTCGCAGATTACACCTGGTAGTACTTTACTGAATACCATATCAAGTGGCAATCCTATTGGGGTTGATATTGTGGTAAACGAACAGGATATAAACAGATTTTATAAAATACAGTCTAACAGTACAGATTCAACATTCAGACTCCAGCTTCCTGACGGAAGTATATATAGTAAAGGAGGTAAGTTGTTTGCTATCGACCGTGGTGTGAACGATCAAACCGGCACCATAAAAGTTAGGGTGGAATTCCCAAACAGCAACGATGTACTTAAAGATGGCATGAGCTGTGTTTTACAGGTTTTAAATGATGATTCAGGAAATCGCATTCAAATACCTTATAAAGCAGTTACTGAGCAAATGGGTGAATTTTTTGTATTTGTTGCAAAGGACACTATTGCCGAAGAGCGTAAAGTTGTTTTAGGACCTCGTATACAAAGTAATGTAATTATAACAAACGGGCTTGAAACCGGAGAGAAAGTAATTACCGAAGGCTTTCAGCGGTTACGTAATGGAGGTAAAATCACATTAGGTCCGCCACCTTCGGCGCAAGGTGCCGTCAAATAAAACACTGAAAGATTAACTGTAAGTGACAATACATATTCTTAAATACTAAGAAAGAAAACGAATGATCGCAGATACTTTTATACGCCGCCCTGTAACCGCCATTGTTATATCACTGGTTATTTTAATAGTAGGTGTTTTAGCGATAACTACGCTGCCTATTGGCCAATACCCGGAAATAACACCGCCTACGGTTCAGGTAACCGGCAATTACACAGGTGCTGATGCATTAACGGTAGAGCAAACTGTTGCAACGCCTGTAGAGGTGCAGGTAAACGGTACCCCCGGAATGACTTACCTGCAAAGTAACAGTACAAGTAACGGCCAGATGAGCATGACGGTAAACTTTGAAGTAGGTACCGATATTAACATAGCTGCTCTTGATGTTCAGAACAGGGTAGGTATTGCGCTGCCAACACTGCCACAGGAGGTACAGCGCCTGGGTATGATAGTGCGTAAACGTAACCCCAGTATATTAATGCTGGTGGCCATGTTTTCGCCAAAAGGCAGTCATGATGTAACCTTTGTTGATAATTATACCAACGTTTTTATAAAGGATGCTCTTTTACGCACAAAAGGTGTAGGAGACGTTTTTACCCGTGCGGATGATTTTAGTATGCGTATATGGCTTAAACCGGATAAGTTAGCCGCACTTAATATGACAGCGGCTGATGTTACAGCCGCATTGCAGGAACAAAACGCACAGGTTGCTGCAGGTACGGTAGGTTCCACCCCGCAAATGAAGGGGCAAACGTTTGAATATACAGTGCTGGTAAAAGGCAGGCTTACCGATCCTTCACAGTTTGAGGATATTGTAGTAAAAACTGTACCTGAAACAGGCGCCATTGTACATTTAAAAGACGTGGCCCGAGTTGAATTGGGTAAATTTAACTACGCGGGTAATTCATTTGTTGATGGGAAAAGAGCTTCATACCTTTTAATATATCAGGCACCGGGTAGTAACGCTATTGAAACTGCTGCAAATGTCACTGCTACAATGGAGCAGTTAAAAAAGACCTTTCCTGCTGATATCAATTACATAGTACCGTTTGAGTCGGTTACCGTGGTGAAAGTATCTCTTAAAGAGGTGATCGAAACACTGCTTATAGCCTTGGGGCTGGTTATTGTAGTGGTGTTTCTGTTTTTACAAAACTGGCGCACAACGCTAATTCCTGTATTAGCCATTCCGGTATCAATTGTAGGTACGTTCATATTTTTTATACCACTCCATTTTACAATAAATACACTTACGCTTTTCGGTTTTGTGTTGGCAATTGGTATTGTGGTTGATGATGCCATAGTGGTGGTTGAAGCGGTGCAGCATTATATGGATGAAAAAGGAATGTCTCCACGGGAAGCTACTGAACATGCCATGCGCGATATATCAGCACCGGTAATAGCCATTGCGTTGATATTAGCCGCTGTTTTTGTTCCGGTTGGTTTTGTACCGGGTATAGTAGGGCGTTTGTATCAGCAGTTTGCAATAACTATTGCTATATCAGTATTAATTTCCGCGTTTGTTGCACTATCACTTACCCCTGCGCTATGTACACTGTTGTTAAGGCCGCATAAGATAGACGATCATTCATCCGGTCTCAACCGTTTCTTTTATAAGTTTAATACATGGTTTGATAAGGTAACCGGCCGCTACCGTAATAGTGTCGACAGGGGAATTAAGCATTCCAAGTTTGTAGTGATTATATTAGTATGCATAGTTGTAGGAACGTTACTGTTATTTAAAGGTAAACCAACCGGTTTTATTCCTCTTGAAGATGAAGGTCGTGTATATGTAACTTACGATCTGCCCGAGGGTTCATCTACTGAAAGAACTGTTGCCGTTTTGCATGATATGATGAAAACGCTCGACAGCATACCTGCGGTAAATCATTATGCCGCTTTAGGTGGCTTAAACGCTGTTAACTTTGCAACCAAATCTAACAGCGCTACTATATTCGTACAATTAAAACCCTGGGATGAGCGTACCGATGACAAAGACAAATTACAGGGTGTAATAGCTACTATACAGAAAAAGCTTGCAAGATATAAGGAAGCCAATGTAGTAGTAATATCTCCTCCGGCTATCCCGGGTTTGGGTAACACAGGTGGTTTTTCGTTTGTATTGCAGGAAAAAGAAGCCGGCGGCGATATTAAAAACTTTGAAAAAGTGTTGCAAAATTTTACCGCCGAGGTTAATAAGCGGCCTGAAATAGCAAAAGCGTTCTCGTTTTTTACGGCGCATACACCCGCTTATCAGTTAACTATTGACCGGGAAAAGGCTAAAAAACTCGGTGTAAAAATATCAGACGTTAATAATGCGCTGCAAACTTATATGGGAAGCTCGTATGTGAATGATTTTACTATATATGGTCGTAATTTCAGGGTTGTTGAGCAGGCTGATACCAACTACAGAACGAGCATTCAAAATATTGGTCAGTATTTTGTGCGCAATTCATCAGGGAGCATGGTTCCGTTAAGCACACTAACATCATATAAGTTAATAGAAAATGCACCGCTTATATCGCATTATAACCTTTTCCGTTCTGCCGAAATAAACGGTAGTACAAATCCTGGTTATAGTAGTGGTGATGCCATAACCGCCTTAAGAGAGGTTGCCGCCAAAACATTACCGCAAGGTTACGGGTATGAATTTTCCGGCCTAAGCCGTGAAGAGCTTTTATCAGGCTCAAAAACCATATACATATTTGCTTTATCAGTTGCGTTTGTGTTTTTGTTTCTGGCAGCTTTATATGAAAGTTGGTCAGTACCGTTTTCAGTGTTATTAGCTGTGCCGTTGGGTGCGTTTGGAGCGATACTGTTTTTATCCTTCTGGCCAAAATTATCAAATAACGTTTATGCACAGATTGGTTTAATAACGCTGATAGGTTTGGCAGCTAAAAATGCCATATTAATTGTGGAATTTGCTAAGGAGCGTGTTGACAGGGGAATGGAATTAGAGAAAGCTACTTTAGAAGCCGTACGACTTAGGCTCAGGCCAATCATCATGACCTCGCTGGCATTTATATTAGGCGTAACGCCATTATTATTTGCGTCGGGTGCGGGTGCTGAAGCCAGGAAAACTATCGGCTGGACGGTATTTGGTGGAATGTTAACGGCAACGTCGTTAGCTATATTTATAGTTCCTGTGTTATTTTATATCATAACAAAGGCATCATATGGCAAAAAGAAACTTGCCGATTTGGAAGCGCATTACGTTCCTGACCCGGATCAGGATCCGGAGATATAACAAATTAAAAAGCCCCGATAGGGGCTTTTTTTATAAAAGGCCGTCTGAGATAATACTGCGGCATAGGATGCGTATAGTATTATGACTTGAAAAATGTTATTAAAGTAGTCCATTTTTACATAACGTTAATATAAATTGAACATAATCTTTACATGATTTATAATAATCAGTACAAAATTATTCAAACTGACCTTTTTTCTGTTTCGGTAAAAAAATTAACTGATTATCAGTAATTAATAAATTTTTTGTCGCTCCATCTTCAATAATAAATAGTCATTTAACAGACATATATGGGCATTTTAGTTAAAATGGCAGAGTATTTGTAATGTGGGGGATATTACAATTAATAAATTGTTTAAATAAAAACACAACGATGAAAACAACAACAAAATTAATAGCCACAGCTTTTACCGCTGTCGCTCTATTTTTCGGAACAAATGTTAAGGCGCAAAACGCCGGAGGCGATTCACAAAACAGAGTACGTTTAGGAATTGGGTTAGAAGCCGGAGTACCAACAGGTAATCTGCATGATTTTTCAAATTTTTCTTTAGGTGGTACCGCACGTTTACAATACGATATTAAAAGTAATGTATCGTTAATGCTTACCTCGGGTTACTACAATTTCTTCTCAAAAAATGCGAGTACATCTTTTGGTGGAGTAACCTATACAGCCGATCCTAAAGATCAGGGGATGGTTCCTGTAAAAGCAGGTGTTAAAATATTCTACGCACCAAGCTGGTATATAAGTGCCGAAGCAGGTGCTGGATTTGAGACCCAGTATGCAAAAGACACTAAACTTATCTTATCTCCGGGAATTGGTTATGCATCTGATTCAGGATGGGATGTAGGTGTACGTTACGAAAACTTCTCAGGTCAGGATAATAACTACGGCCTTGTAGGTTTACGTGTAGCTTACGCGTTCTTATAATCAAATAGAATATAATAACAAAAAACCCTTGCTGATTTCAGCAAGGGTTTTTTGTTTATAATATGGATTTAAAATAATAAATTATGATTTTTTAGCAGCTTCGGCTTTCTTTTTAACGGTTGTAGCAGCCTTAGCAGTTTTAGTAGCAGCCTCTTTTTTAACAGTTGCAGCGGTGGTCTTAGCTTTTTCAGTCACCGCTTTTGATTTTGCTGCTGCATTAGTTTTAACAGCAGTAGCAGCTTTTTTTGCAGTTGATGTTTCCGCTTTTGCTTTTGTAGTTATCGCCTTGGCTTTACCGGCTGCTTTTTCCTTAATTTCTTTAGCTTCCTTCTCAGCTTTAGCAGTAGTTGCTTTTGCTTTTTTCTCAGCAGTTTGTTTAGCTGTATCCGCTTTCTTAACAACAGTGTTTTTGGTTGCTGTTGCTTTTTTGGCAGTGGCTTTTTTAGTAGCGGTTACCGACTCTTTTATATCTTCAATTTTATCTTCCGCTTTATCTTTCAGGTCCTCAGCAGTATCTTTTGTGCCGTCCCAAAATTCTTCAATGGTTTCCTTGATCTTTTCAAAAAAACCTTTTTCTACAGGTTCTGATTTTCTTTTTGTCATGTTATTTCAGGTTTGTTTAGTTGTTGATTTTCAAGGTATTTAACCAACAATAATTGATATTGTTTTTTTACCAGTTGCAGCTATTCGCATTTATATACCTGGTTTAATTTAATAAGCTTATTTTTGCAGGCTATACTTGATTATGAAGATACCTAAGTTTGCTGATCTTATATTATTTGAGAATGATGATGTCATTGTTGTTAATAAGCCACCTTTCATTAGTTCGTTAGATGAACGGGAGGGAGGCGAGATCAATATTTTGCGAATGGCGAAAAATTATTGGCCCGATGCGCAAATATGTCATCGTTTAGATAAGGAAACTTCCGGCTCACTCATCATCGCTAAAACTCCAGAGGCATACCGCTCTGTATCTATGCAATTCGAACGTAGAAAAGTGAAAAAGGTGTACCATGCGGTTATTGACGGAACGCATGTATTTGATGAATTATTAATTGATCTTCCTATACTAAATGTAGGTAAAAGCAGCGTTACAATAAGCCGGCAGGAAGGCAAACGTGCCGAAACATGGTTCCAATCCTTAAAGTATTTTAAACATTATACTTTGGTTGAATGCAGACCCGTAACGGGGCGTATGCATCAGATCCGGATTCACCTGGCTACACAGCGTGCGTCTATAGCCGGAGATGAGATGTACAAGGGGCAACCGGTTTTCCTTTCAAAATTGAAACGTAAATATCACTTAGGGAAAGATCAGGAAGAACTGCCAATAATGAAGCGTTTTGCCTTACATGCATTTGAGGTGACATTCGCCCTTTTAAACGGCGAAATAATTACCATACAGGCTCCATATCCTAAGGATTTTGAAACACTGATAAAGCTTTTAGATAAGTTTGACAGCTAATAGCTAATTATTTATCAGCGTGTCTTCACGGGCTATAATATTGGCAATGCTGGTTTCTGTCAATATTTTTAGAGTAGCATCACGCACGTCAATAAAAACATCTCTGATACCACAAGTATTTTCATGTGGACATTCGTCACATCTGTGATAGAAATTTAAACTGGCACACGGCACCATGGCTATTGGCCCGTCAGTAATACGCATAATATTTACCAGAAAAATTTCTTTTGGGTCTTTATTTAGACTGTAGCCTCCACCTGCCCCCTTTTTACTGTATAAAAAGCCAGCATTGCGCAGATCAAGTAATATTTGCTCAAGGAATTTTTTTGGTATACGCTCCAGTTCTGCTATCCTGGAAATTTGCATGGGCGGTTTATCCATGTGTTTGCCCAGGAGTACCAGGGCTTTTATGGCGTATTTAGTTTTTTTAGAGAGCATTTATATTTATTATTCACAAAGTTACATAAACAAATCAATTAGTACTAATGTCACTTTGACACAAACCGGTATAAATAAGGTGCCTTATGCGCAGCCCCGCTATATTTCTTCGCGATACGCTCTAAAATTCCGAGAGCTAATATCTTCCGCTGAAATGCCGGACGAAGTAGTTTTTTGTCTAATATAGTTTCATATAAGTTTTGTAATTCACCCATTGTGAAGTTTTCTTCAAGCAGGTTAAAACCTATCAGTTTATCGTCCAGTTTTGCCCGCAATGTCTCCAATGCTTTATTAATAATTGATGTATGATCTTGTATTAGGGCTGGCATAGCATTCAGTTCATACCAATTGCAACTATCAAATAATTTATCTGGGGTGGGTGTAACCTTTGTAAAATCAACCAAAGCAAAGTAGCCGATGCTTATAAATCGCTGTAAAAGAAAATGATCTTTATCTGGTTTAGTGTCATTAGCTTCCATTATCGCCGCAAAAGGAGTGGGATCGTATCTGTTAATATCCCCGAAAACATAAAATTGCTCAAGAAATACATCGGTCAGCCCTGTTCTTTCCAATGCTACCCTCATAGCGGCTGTATCTAAATTTTCATTATTTTTTATAAATCCTCCGGGTAAGGCATAAAATTCAGTTCGGTTGTATTTCATTAACAATACCTTTAACTGTTTGTCGTGGAAGCCAAATATTACCACATCAATTGCCAGGTTAGGTATGTATCCTGCACCTGAAAACGTCGTCTCTACTTTTATTGTTTTTTTATCAGTCATTTTAACAGTCAGGCAATTAACAAAAAATTTGTTAATTCCAATATTACGAACTATTATTGTAACATAATGATACAATAAATCATCATTGTAAATTTTAAACCAATTACTCCTGAAGAAAAATGAAAAAACTAACCTTTTATTTATTAATACAAATGGCTTGTATAGCTGCATTTGCGCAAAATGGCCCGCAGATAAAAACGGTAAACGGTACTATTGAAGGGAGGGTAGAGGCATCGGGTATAAAAAGCTTTAAAGGAATACCTTTTGCGCAACCGCCGGTGGGTGAGCTGCGTTGGAAAGATCCGCAACCGGTTAAAAACTGGACCGGAGTGTTAAAGACAGACAAATTTGGCAATAATCCAATGCAAAAGAATGTTTTTGGTGATATGATGTTCAGGTCAGCGGGGATGAGTGAAGATTGTTTGTATCTGAACGTATGGACACCTGCTAAATCAGCCGGAGCAAAGGTGCCTGTGCTGGTGTATTTTTATGGTGGCGGTTTTGTGGCGGGTGACGGATCGGAGTCAAGGTATGATGGCGAAAGCATGGCCAAAAGAGGTATAGTAGCTATTACAGTAAATTACCGTTTGGGTGTTTTCGGTTTTATGGCGCATCCTGAACTGAGCGCGGAATCTCCGCATCATTCATCCGGTAACTACGGATTGTTAGATCAGAATGCCGCTTTGCGTTGGGTTCAGCAAAATATCGCAGCTTTTGGCGGCGACCCAAAAAGGGTTACTATAGCCGGGGAATCAGCGGGTTCTATTGCGGTATCCGCCCAAATGGTATCACCATTATCGAAAAATTTAATTGCAGGTGCAATAGGCGAGAGTGGTGCTATGATAAACCCTACACTTGCTCCGGTACCATTAAAAGTAGGAGAAGATAACGGTGTAAAGTTTGGTGATAAAATTGGAGCTAAAACCCTGGCTGAATTGAGGGCTATCCCCGCTAAAGAATTATTGGACGATGCCTCAAAACAAGGCACGCCGCCCATGTCAACAACCATAGATAATTATTTCCTGCCGGAAAAACCTGCAGATCTATTTGCGGAAGGCAAGCAAGCTCATGTGCCATTACTGGTAGGATGGAATTCTGCAGAGATACCTTATCAGGCTCTTATGTACGGTAATGCGCCAACGTCGGAAAATTATCTGAAACAATTAAAAATGTTTTACGGTGATAATGCAGAGGAGGTTTTAAAGTTATACCCGGGAAATTCTCAGGAAGAGATTATAAAATCAGCAACTGAATTAGCCAGCGACCGATTTATAGTTTACAGTACGTGGAAGTGGGCCGACTTGCATGCACAAACGAGTGGTGAGCCGGTTTATCGGTATATGTTCTCGAAACCACGGCCGCCAATGACCGCAAAAATGGGTAACGCTACAGCTGGCCTGGCAGGCGGGGTAACCAAAAATACAGACGCTGCTAAACCCGTTAATAAAGCTCCTGCACCAATGGTAGGTGCGGCACATGCATCGGAAATAGAATATGCTATGGGTAACTTAGCATCAAACGAAGTATACGACTGGAAACCTGAAGATTTCAAGGTGTCGGAAATAATGGAAAGCTATTTTGCCAATTTTATAAAAACAGGGAATCCTAATGGTAAGGGTTTGCCTAAATGGTCTGCAAATATCAAGGGTAGTCCGGTTAAGTTTATAAATATAAATGTAAATACTAAACTGGAAGCCGAAAGCGAACAACTTAGAAGCAGGTATCTGTTTTTAGATGGGCAGTACACCAAATAAAAATCAAACTGTTGATAAAAGCAAAAAGCCGTACCCAAAGGAACGGCTTTTTGCTTTTATTTAAATCCGTATTACTATAAATGTATTACCTCTCCGTATGCATCGGCGGCAGCTTCCATCACTGCTTCACTCATGGTAGGGTGCGGGTGTACCGACTTGATGATCTCATGACCGGTAGTTTCCAGTTTGCGTGCTGTAACCACTTCTGCTATCATTTCTGTAACATTATGGCCAAGCATGTGCGCTCCTAAAAACTCTCCGTACTTAGCATCAAATATTAGTTTTACAAAGCCCTCTTTGGCACCGGCGGCGCTGGCTTTGCCCGATGCGGAGAACGGAAACTTGCCTACTTTCAATTCGTAACCTGCTTCCTTTGCTGCTTTTTCAGTATAACCAACCGAGGCAACCTCAGGCATACAATAGGTACAGCCGGGGATATTATTATAATTTAACGGTTCCGGGTTTTGACCCGCTATTTTCTCTACACAAATTATTCCCTCGGCGGATGCCACATGCGCCAGAGCCTGGCCCTTCACTATATCGCCGATGGCATATACTCCTTCTACATTTGTCTGATAGTAATCATCAACCAGCACCTTGCCTTTATCGGTTTTAACGCCATTTTCTTCAAGACCAATGCCTTCAATATTTGTTGAAATGCCAATTGCAGATAAAACAACTTCAGCTTCCAAAACAATGTTTCCGTTAGCTGTTTTAACATTTACACGACAACCATCCCCATTAGTATCAACAGATTCAACAGTTGAACCTGTCATGATGTTTATTCCCTGCTTTTTTAATATGCGGAAAAGTCCTTTTGATATTTCCTCATCCTCAAGAGGTACAATATTATCAAGATATTCAACTACGGTTACTTTAGTGCCTATAGCATTATAAAAATACGCGAACTCGATACCTATAGCTCCCGAACCTACTACAACCATTGATTTTGGCTGTTTGGGCATAACCATAGCCTGGCGATAACCTATAATTTTTTTACCATCCTGTTTAAGGTTAGGTAACTCGCGGGAGCGGCCGCCTGTTGCCAGTATAATGCTCTTTGCGGTAAAGTCTTTTGTTGTACCATCTGCTATTTTAACTGTAACGGTGCCCTTGCTTTTTAAGCTGCCAGTACCTATAATAACATCTATCTTATTTTTTTTCATCAGGAACTGAACACCCTTGCTCATGCCATCAGCAACTCCACGGCTTCTTTTAATAACCGCTTCAAAATCAACTTCGCCGCCCTGGGTTTTTATACCATAATCAGCAGCATGATTTAAATATTCAAATACCTGCGCACTTTTTAATAATGCTTTGGTGGGTATACATCCCCAGTTAAGGCAAATTCCTCCGAGAGATTCTTTTTCAACTATAGCTGTTTTTAAGCCAAGTTGTGATGCACGAATAGCAGCCACGTAGCCGCCCGGGCCTGAACCTATAACAATTAAATCGTAGTCCATATACTTATATCTCGTTTTTAAAATTTATATGCAAAGCTAATTAAAAAGAGGAGAATTGAAGAACGCAGAATGTGGTTGTGTGCTAAGTTGTTTTGGTGTTTTTAAATAAAACATGTGCAAACGCATATTCAAAATCTCAATTATTAATGCAAATATTTCATTAAAAATTCATCAAAATTTCATTTTTAGCTGTTTTGCAGTAAAAATGTTGATAAATATATATTGTTTGTTAACACTAATTTAATATTGGAGCAAGCAGTAATATTTATATTTGTCGCAAATTTAAATCACATAACGGTTAAACTAAAAAAGCAAAACATGAGGAACTTTTTACTCATTCTTGTCTTATTCCTGGTAACAAGCTTAGGAGTACAGGCGCAAATTACAACATCTTCGGTAAGCGGAGTTGTTAAAGACAAACAAGGGGGAGTACCCGGCGCAACGGTAGTAGCCGTGCACACGCCAACTGGCACTAAATACTCAACTGTAACACAATCCGACGGTCGTTACAACATCGCTAACGTTAACGTTGGCGGCCCTTACGTAATCACCGTAAGCTTTATTGGTTACGGTACCGTAAAGCAAGAAGGTATTATGACAGTACTGGGCGAAAACAAAAAAGTTGATTTTACATTATTGGAGTCTTCAAATCAGCTTTCAGAAGTTGTGGTTAAAGGCAACAGAAGCGCCTTATTTAATAAGGATCGCTTAAACACCACCACCACACTTGATTCTTCCAGATTAGCGAGCACTCCGGTAGTGAACCGCAACATTACAGATTATTTACGTTTAACACCACAAGCACGTGTTGATTTTAACGGCGGTATATCAATTGCCGGCCAAAACAATCGTTACAACTCCATAAATATCAATGGTGCGCCTGCAAATGATGTTTTTGGTTTAGCTGCTTCAGGTACAAACGGAGGTCAGTCAAGTGTTACTCCTATCTCTGTTGATGCGATAGAGCAATTCCAGATTAATGTAACTCCTTTTGATATCAGGTACAATGGTTTTACCGGCGGTTCAATAAATGCGGTAACTAAATCAGGTACTAATACATTTCAAGGTGGCTTTTCATATTATTTCCGTAATCAGAATTTAGCAGGGAAAACTCCTACTGATAATCCTGATGTTGAACGTGTAAAATTGTCTGATTTTACCACTAAATATTACACATTAAATTTAGGCGGACCTATTGTTAAAGATAAGTTATTCTTATTCGTAACCGGTGAGATCCAAAAAAATCAGAATCCAAAACCGTTTAATTTTGCTGATTATACAGGTAACTCATCACAGGCAGACCTTCAAGGACTTTCTGATTATTTAAAAAGCGCTTATGGCTATGATGCAGGCGGTTACCTGAATAACGTAGCTACAATTGACAGGAAAGCTTTTACTGCAAAGTTAGACTGGAACATAAATGATAAAAATCATTTAACTATTTCAGATAATTACAACAATGCAAATAACATCAGTACAAGTGCAAGCTCTAAAAACGTTATCAACTTTTATAACGATGGTGTATTGTATCCTAACAAAACCAACCAGTTAACTGCTGAGTTAAAAACTACATTCAACAACAAGTATTCCAACAACTTTTTGTTTACCTATTCAAACGTTAGCGATAACCGTAACGGTTTAGGTAGTTCTTTCCCTTCAGTACAGATTTATGACGGTTCGTCACAAAATATATATTTCGGTACAGAAGCATATTCAAGTGCTAACCAGCTAAAACAAAGTATCTATAATATTATTAACGAAACTAAATATTACGCAGGTAAACACACCTTCTCTTTAATAGAGGATGGCGAGTACAATAAGTTCTACAACTTATTCATCCGTCAGGCTTATGGTTCTTATGTTTACAGCAGCCTGGCCGACTTCATGAATGATGCTGGTCCGAGAACTTACAATCACTCTTATTCTTTGGTTGATAATATAGCTGGTGACGGTTCAGCCGCTGCAGCTAAATTCAATACTTATCGTGTAGGTTTGGCCCTTCAGGATAAATACGAAGTAACTGATCGGTTTACCTTATCATTAGGTTTGCGTGCTGATTTAACCGGTTTCCCAACTAAAAGCTTTGTAGATGATTATTTCAATAATACAGCTGCATCGGTTATAAGTCAGTATTATGATCTTCAAGGTGCCCGTTCAGGTCAGCTTCCAAAATCATACATTTCATTATCTCCGCGTGTTGCGTTTAACTATGACGTCGATGGCGATAGAAACACCCAACTGCGTGGTGGTATCGGTGTATTTCAAGGACGTCTTCCAGCGGTATGGCCGGGAGGTATTTACTCAAACAGTGGTGTAATTATTGGTGGTGTTAACCCTGCTTCAACAGGAGGCCATGTTTTACTTAATGGTTCACCGCTTCCATTCCAGCCCGATGTTAACAACCAATACGTAGCTTCTGATTTTGGTCAAACTTTAAGTGTTCCATCTGGTGAGCTTGACTTAGTTGCTAAGAACTTTAAGCTTCCAAAGGTGATGAAGTTTAACCTGGCTCTTGATCAAAAATTACCTGGCGGTGTAACAGCTACTTTAGAAGGTGATTACACACGCAATATTAACCAGGTATCCTATTACAATGTAAACATTGTACCTCCAACTATCTATACAGCAGGCCCGGGTTCCCGTCCGGTTTATAATGCAACAGGTAGCCAACCGGTAAAAATTGATTTGGACCCTACAAAAGCTGGTATACAAAACCCATATAGCAGTAACGTTTATTTGTTAGCTAATGGTGGCCGTAAAGGATATGCCTACACCTTATCAGCATTATTAAACAAAAGGTTTGATAATGGGTTAAACTTAACCGCATCATATGCGTTCAACAGAGCAAAAGTTATTAATGATGTAACCAGCTCGCAAAACTCATCTCAATGGAGATATAATGAATCAGCGTATGGTAAAAATAACCTGCCTTTGTCATATTCAGATTTCGATTTCGGAAGTCGTATAACAGGTGTTATTTCTTATTCTCATAACTGGTTTAAATTTGGTGGTACTACCATTGGCTTAAACTATTACGGACAATCTGGTAACAGGTTCTCTTATGTTTACAAAAACAGTATCATCAATGATGACGGTACATCAAGCTCAAACGACTTGATCTACATTCCGAGAGCAGCAAGCGAGTTAACATTTATACCTCTTACTGTTAGCGGTACTACTTACACCCCGGCAGAACAGGCAGCAGCTTTTGATGCTTTCATCAATAACGATGCTTATTTAAGCAAACACCGTGGTGGTTTTGCACAAAGAAATGGTGGCCGTTTACCTTTCACCAATATAGTTGATCTTCACTTTGAGCAAAGATTCTTTATTAAAGCTGGCAGAACAAAACAAAACTTCGCCATTTCATTTGATGTTAACAATTTCACCAATATGCTTAACAAAAAATGGGGTAGGGTTTATTACCTGTCAAACGATAGCTATACTTTGTTAACCTCAGCAGGTTTGCAAAAAAATGGCAATTCATACACTCCAACTTATCAGTTTAATCCAACAGTTAAATCTGCTAAGGAGTCGGCTTATTCAATCGAGGATAACTCATTGTATAACTCATCTCGATGGATCGCACAGATCGGTCTGCGTTATTTCTTCCAATAATAAAAAAGGAATAGCATAAAAAAACCCGGTCAGATAATCTGACCGGGTTTTTTTATGTAAAACAATTAAAGAATTAGTTATAAATAAATTCGCCGTATTCAGAAATTACGGTTACTTGCTTCTTTTCTGATTTTTCTACTCTGCCTATTATTTTTGCGTTAACACCAAAGCTTTCCGAAATACTTATAAGTTCATCTGCAATTTCCTCAGGTACATACAATTCCATCCTATGTCCCATATTAAAAACTTTATACATTTCCTGCCACGCAGTACCCGATTCGTTGTGTATTAACTCAAACAATGGAGGGACAGGGAATAGGTTATCTTTAATAATATGTAAGCCCTCAATAAAATGCAATACCTTGGTTTGCGCTCCTCCACTGCAATGTACCATGCCATTAATCTGGCTGCGATAGCCATCGAGTATTTTTTTAATGATAGGCGCATACGTGCGTGTGGGCGACAGCACCAGTTTTCCTGCGGTAACAAATGAACCCCCGATATCAATATGATCTGTTAGGTTTTTACTGCCTGAGAAAATTAGATCCTGAGGGATGCCTTGATCATAACTTTCAGGATATTTATTAGCTACAGATTTATTAAATACGTCGTGCCTGGCCGATGTAAGTCCGTTTGAGCCCATGCCTCCGTTATATTCTTTTTCGTAAGTAGCCTGCCCGTATGAGGCAAGCCCCACAATTACGTCGCCGGGTTTTATTCTGTCGTTTGATATTACATCCTCGCGTTTCATACGGCAGGTAACCGTTGAGTCCACAATAATTGTACGTACCAGATCACCAACATCTGCAGTTTCACCACCTGTAGAATATATACCTATACCTGCTTCTCTCAGTTCTGCCAGAATTTCTTCTGTGCCATTAATTATGGCTGCTATTACTTCACCAGGTATAAGGTTTTTATTTCTGCCGATAGTTGATGACAGTAAAATATTATCAGTTGCACCTACACATAAAAGATCATCAAGGTTCATAATAATAGCATCCTGCGCAATGCCACGCCAAACGGAGATGTCGCCGGTTTCTTTCCAGTAAGTATAAGCCAGCGAAGATTTTGTGCCTGCCCCGTCAGCGTGCATAATATTACAGTACAAAGGGTCGTTATTTAGTATATCAGGCACAATTTTGCAGAATGCTTGCGGAAAAATTCCCTTATTTATGTTTTTTATTGCATTATGTACGTCATCTTTTGATGCAGATACACCTCTAAGATCATATCTTTGCGAAGAAATCATGTGCAAATATAATTAATAGTTCATAGCCGTTGATTTTTTTAGTGATGGATAACGATAGTTTTCATTACTTTGATTAATTTACTATGCCTTCGCCGCTGTGAACATATGTGTGAACTACACCCTTAAAATGAAAGAAACAATATACACCGTACGACTACTCCTAAAAAGCTCATTTGACAGAATCCGCAACGAAAATTTAAAGAAAAACGCATTACAGGCTATTCCCTTCTGGATCGCATCGATCATCACCGGCCTTTTTGCTGTATTGTATACCAAATTATTTAATGAAGCAGAGGGCTTTGCAAGTTATGTTTTTAACCACCACGGGTGGATGTTTTTTATCTTATCTCCCGCATGTTTTGTATTGGCATGGTGGATAATACATAAATTTGCCACTTATGCCCGCGGCAGCGGTATTCCGCAGGTTATGGCCGCTATTCAGATATCATCACATAAAACCAATCATATAGTTGATAAATTGTTGGGTCTGCGTATTATTATAGTTAAGGTGTTTTCCAGTTTAGTAATGGCCATTGGCGGTGCGGCAATAGGCCGTGAAGGCCCAACCATACAAATAGCCTCATCAGTATATAAAATTGTATACCAGCTATTGCCCAAGTGGTGGCCAAAGATAGCCAAGAGAAATATGATAGTTACCGGTGCTGCTGCGGGTTTAGCGGCAGCCTTCAATACTCCTTTAGGTGGAATAGTTTTCGCTATTGAGGAATTGACAAAAACACATTTCAGCTATTTTAAAACGGCTATATTTTCATCCGTAATTATAGCGGGTTTATCAGCACAGGCGTTTTTAGGCCCATATTTATATCTCGGATATCCTAAGGTTAATGATCTGTCGTCCTATATATTTTTAAGCGTAGCATTGGTTGCTTTGATATCCGGTTTGCTGGGCAGCGGCATGTCTAAAATAATATTAATTATATTTAAATGGAAGGCTAAGTTTAAATTCACCTATCACCATGTGTTTTATGTTGCAGGTTGCGCACTTATTATTGCCTTTTTAGCTTATTTTGTTAATCAGGAGATTTTGGGTTCCGGTAAAGATTTGATGCAAAAGGCGTTATTTACACCTGCTAAATATTCTTTATGGTATACCCCTCTGTTAAGGATAATAGGCCCGTTACTCTCATTTACTACCGGTGCTGCAGGTGGTATATTTGCACCAGCCTTAGGGGCAGGCGCAAGTGTAGGGTCGTTAATTGCAGGCTGGTTCCAGGTATCTGATACCAATGCTAATATGCTGATGCTGGCGGGGATGGTTGGCTTTTTAACCGGAGTAACCCGTTCACCTTTTACATCAGTAATATTGGTGCTCGAAATGACTGACCGCCATAACGTTATTTTCCATTTAATTTTAGCCGGAATGGTAGCAAGCCTTGGAGCGCTTATAATTGATAAACACTCACTATACGATCATTTAAAAGTTCAATATGTACGAGATCTGATTCTTGAAGAAGAAAAGATCAAACAAAAAGAAAATAATGAAGAGGAAATAACCACAGCAGAAACCGGTTTAAAAGAATGAAATGAAAAATTATAACACTTATATCCTTTTATTAGTTGTATTTAGTTTTGTGGTAGGAATGCCGTTGGCAAAAAACGGTGTTCCCGTAACCGATCTGGAAGTGTTTCCTGTATTGAATTTAATTAAATACCATCACACAAGTGGTGTAATGGTAAGCGTTTTATTAATCATTACTCACCTTTTAATAGTATCATTACTCTTTATAAAAAAAGGTTCAGGTTATAGGTACATGTTAATATTGCTGCCGGTAATATTTGCAGTTATATATTTGAACTACATTCTAAAAATTGGTCGGATGTCACCAATAATTATTAGCTCGCTTATACCCTTTGTTATAAGCTGGGTGTTTTGCATCAGGACATACAAACTGTCGCCCGCAATTAGTACGAAACTAAAGACCCGGTAAAAAAGGGAATAAAAAACCCCTTACTTGTTTTCCGGTAAGGGGTTTTTTGTTATCTGATAAATAACAGTTCTCTGAATTTTGGCAGCGGCCACAAAGCATCGTCAACCAGTTGTTCTAATTTATCAACGTGGTATCGTATCGGCATAAAATAGCTTTTTACGTGTTCATCATAATTAATAGCTCTTTCCCTCAAATCTTCAATAACATTAGCCTTTTTTCTTTGATCAATCATTTGCTCCACATTCAGTTTAATAAAACTAACGTGCTCAGCTATTTTATTAATAATATCCAGTTGGGTAGAGTAGGTGCTTTCCGCTAACCCAAGCTCTTTTAAACCTTTTACATTGGTTATTAATTGAGTTTGGTAAGTGATAGCAGCAGGGATAATGGTATTCATTACTAATTCTCCAATAACGCGTGCTTCTATCTGTAACTTTTTATAAAAGCTATCTAATAATATTTCGTGCCTTGCGTGCACTTCACGTTTACTGTAAACCGCTGTTTCTATAAATAATTCTTCCGCTTTTTCGCTTATCAAAGCATCCAGAGCTTTTGGCGTAGTTTTAATATTAGACAGACCTCTTCCTTCAGCTTCCTTTTCCCACTCTGCACTGTAACCATTACCCTCAAACCGTATACTTCTCGACTCCTTAATATACCTTTTAATAATTGTCATTAGGGCTACATCCTTTTTTTCACCCTTCTTTAAAAGCTTATCTACATCAATCTTGAATTTTTTAAGCTGATCTGCTACAATAAGGTTCAGGATGGTCATAGGGCTTGCCGAGTTTTCTGACGATCCCACCGCTCTGAATTCGAATTTATTACCTGTAAATGCAAAGGGCGAGGTGCGGTTTCTATCGGTATTGTCCTGCAAAATTTGTGGTATTTTAGGTATACCCTGCCAAAGCGAATTCTCCTCTTTTATTTTTTTGCTTAAACGGGATGTATCTATCTCGTCAAGTACTTCGGTTAGCTGACTTCCCAGAAATATAGAAATAATAGCCGGTGGTGCTTCATTAGCGCCAAGCCGGTGGTCATTGTTTACTGATGCTATTGAGGCCCTTAACAGATCGGCGTGTTCGTATACAGCTTTTATGGTATTCACAAAAAAAGTAAGGAACATTAAGTTATTTTTTGGCGTTTTTCCTGGTGAAAGTAAATTTTTCCCGGTATTGGTAATCATAGACCAATTATTATGTTTGCCGGAGCCGTTAATGCCAGCGTAAGGTTTTTCGTGCAGCAATACCTTAAAATTATGCCGACGGGCAACCCTGTCCATAATATCCATTAACAATTGATTATGATCAATCGCCAGGTTTATCTCTTCATACACAGGTGCGCATTCAAACTGTGAAGGGGCCACTTCGTTATGACGTGTTTTTAAAGGTATACCTAACTTTAATGCCTCAGTCTCCATATCCTGCATAAAGGCATAAACCCGCCCTGGTATCGCGCCAAAGTAATGATCTTCCAATTGCTGATTTTTGGCAGACATATGTCCAAATAATGTTCGGCCCGTTAAATACAGATCTGGCCTTGCATTAAACAATGCAATATCAACCAAAAAATATTCCTGTTCAATTCCTAATGAAGCATTAACTTTTTCAATGCTTTTATCAAAATAATGGCAAACATCAACAGCAGCTTTATCCAAAACGCTTAAAGCCTTTAATAAAGGTACCTTGTAATCAAGGGCTTCACCAGTATAGGAAACAAACACCGTAGGTATACAAAGCGTACGGCCTATAATAAAGGCAGGAGAAGATGGGTCCCACGCGGTATAACCACGAGCCTCAAAGGTGTTACGCAATCCGCCGCTTGGAAAACTTGAAGCATCAGGTTCCTGCTGTGCCAGGGCGTCTCCTGAAAATCTTTCTATAGCACTGCCATCCGCAGTTGGTTCAAAAAAGGCGTCATGTTTTTCAGCAGTACTTCCGGTTAATGGCTGAAACCAATGGGTGTAATGTGTAGCACCTTTCCCCATGGCCCACGAGCGCATGGCCGACGCAACCTGCTCCGCCAGATCGCGCGGAATAGTTTCGCCGTTATCAATGGAATTGATAATTCCGTTATAAGCTTCGCCCGAAAGATATTCTTTCATCTTAATCTTATCAAAAACATTTATGCTGAAGTAATCTGAAATCTTGTTCGACGGCGTATTAACCTCAGGTATATCGCGGTTTAATACGGTGCTTAAAGCCTGAAAGCGAATATTAGGCATGGCGTTAATAATTGGTTGATGTCAAAATTAAAAAATCATTTATAAATAGAATGGTATTTATCTTGAATAAAAAAAACTGAAATTTTATCTTTTTATTGATTGTTTTCAAAAATTAAAAGATTAATTATATTAATAGAATAAAAATTATCCGTTTATAAATAAAATTTATGTTTACAATCTATTTTAAATAGATTTCAATTACCAATTATTTATAATTTGATGAATTATTGTTAAGAATATAATAAATTTTTATTAAAAATATTATTAAAGTACTTGTATATATTAATTTATATTGATAATTTAGTAATAAATACGATAAAATTAATAGATTTTATATTCTATTTTTTATTAATATTAAAATATTAAAGTAGATTTTGTGAAAAAATGGTTAAACAGGTGTATTATAAACTCTAAATTTTAATATTTTATTAAAATTGATCGGTTTTTATAAATTTTAAACTGATCATGATGGAATAAGGTCAGTAATGCTATGAAATTATATTATAAACGAAATAAATATCCTATAAACAATAATTAATTAAACTAAATCCTTATCATGAAAAAAAAACTTTTACTATTATCTTTTTTCGCTGCATCTGCATTTGTTGTAAAGGCACAGGAAACCCCGGCCGATCCGCCATTGGAAATATCAGGTTCTGTTGATACTTACTATAAATACGATTTCTCAAAGCACAGTAATATCCCAACCAGTTTTGCTTCAGACCAAAATTCCATATCAATTGGCATGATTGATCTTGCTTTAAAGAAAAAAGTTGGTAAAGCCTCGTTTGTAGGTGAGCTGTCATTTGGCCCTCGCGGGCAATCGCAATCGTTGCCAAATGCCGACGGTAACTATGACGAAACAGTGAACAGCTATCACATCCAGAATTTATATGTCTCCTATGATGTTACCGATCAGTTTAACCTGACTGGTGGTTACATGGCTACATTTATGGGTTACGAAGTGATAAGCCCGGTAGGTAACTTTAATTATTCTACTTCTTATCTTTTCACAAACGGGCCTTTCCAGAACCCGGGTTTTAAGGCGACCTATACTTTTAGTGATAAAGCCAGCTTAATGGCCGGTATCTTTAATGATTCCTGGAATCTTTATCAGTCAGTAAGTAAGGTAAATACATTTGGTGCCCAATTGATGGTTGCTCCTGTTGAAGGTTGGACCGCTTACATCAATTTATTAACCGGTAAACTTTCAGGAACAGAGATCGATCTGACTACATCTTATCAAATTACTGATGCATTTAAACTGGGTCTAAATGCTGCAGATTTCTCCGCTGCTGATGTAGTAGGTACTGGTGGGTTTTCAGGCATAGCTTTATACCCTCAGGTAGCGGTATCTAAAGACGTTACTTTGGGTGTGCGTGGCGAATATTTTAAAACTAAAGATGGCTCTTACTTAACTTATGGTCCGCAACCGGGTAGTTCAGTTACCAGCTTTACATTTACTGCAAATATTAAAGGTGGTCCGCTAACTTTTATTCCTGAGATCAGGTTTGACAATAACAAATCTGAAAACGACGGATTTTTTAAATCAGGCGCTGTTCCTACAAAAAACGCTTCTCAATTTGTACTTGCCGCCGTATACGCGTTTTAATATTAAACAAATCATTTAAATTAGCCATCCGTAGCATACGGATGGCTATCTTTATTTTATGAGAAAAATCATTTTCAGTTTTACCTGTTTGCTGTTTGCAAATTATTGCCTTGCACAAAAAGAATTGATGCAAATGGATGAGAGTAATAAATACGTTTATTATAAAATAGTGGATAAACCCGGATTATCTATTGATACCTTATATCAAAGAGCGATATATGCGGCTGATAAACTTGGTTTACAGTATGAGAATGTTGAAAGCGATGCCGTTCATTCGGTTTTTGGAAAAGATAAGTTAATAGTTTACTCCGGTTCATCTATTATGCGTAAAGCAAGCGGCGAGATTGCCTATAAACTGGATATGGAAACTAAAGATAGCAAATACCGCTATAAAATATACGATTTCGTATTTACCCCTTATAAGCGCGACAGGTTTAATAATATGGTTGCTGAGCCAGGGATATTTATACCTATAGAAGAACTGGCGAGTAAATATGGCAAAAAGGATGCAGATGCTTACCTCGATCAACTTGGCCTTTTCTGCAAAACCACCGGCGACAAAATAAAAGTTTATATAGATAAGGCGCAGGTAATTAAAAAGCTGGAAACCACCAAAAAAGTAGATACTGATAAGTGGTAATCAATGTTACTGTCATTATTTGCCAAATATAATTCTTAATTAAAGCCATTAAACGGTATAATAATTGTATATTTATGGATAAACAAATATATATTTTGTAAAAATAAATATATTAGCAACATTTTATATTGCATAAGCGTTAAATAATAAAATTTAATTCTAAACGCTATGCTTAACACAAAATTTAATTTATACAAAGTCGAGTGGCTCGATCTTGTATTCGTCAATCGAAACAAAAATTACGGAGCTTATTACCTAAGACAGCATTATGCTTCCAATATGGTAAAAGCCATGGTAATAACTTTTATAACGGTTATTACTGCGGCAACTTTCTGGAGCCGTGTTTCCTCCGCTAACAACACAAGTATACCGCCGGATGATACAACGGTAGTTAATATTACACCTCAAATACCTCATCCACCTAAGCCGGTAAAGCCGGAGGTTGTTCCACCTAAAAGTGCTGCTCCTGCAAAACCAATTACTACAGAACGCTTTGTAACTTACCACGTCACCAATGAG
Source organism: Mucilaginibacter segetis (assembly GCF_016522075.1). Taxonomy (GTDB): domain Bacteria; phylum Bacteroidota; class Bacteroidia; order Sphingobacteriales; family Sphingobacteriaceae; genus Mucilaginibacter; species Mucilaginibacter segetis. Next base: position 1,239,488 of record NZ_JAEHFW010000001.1, read on the forward strand.
CCGGTTACTGAAGAAGCTCCTGTAATAGCAGAGCTTACAGAGCAGGTAGGGACGGTTACACAAAAAGGCGACCCTGGAGCAGTAATAGATATCCCTGAGGAAGTAAATACTTCCGGTGGTGGCGGCATATCAACCCCGATAGAAGATGTGAGTGTGCATAACACCGGAACGTTAGAGATACAACCTGAACCATATGGCGGTATGGAAGCATTTGCCAAATTTTTAAGCAAGAATTTGCATTATCCTGCAATAGCTGAAGATAAAGGTGTACAAGGTAGGGTGGTACTAAGCTTTGTAATAGAAAAGGACGGGCATTTGTCAAATATAAAGGTAGACAAAGGTGCAGGCTATGGGTTTGATGAAGAAGCCCTGCGCGTATTAAAAATGGCAAAGGCCTGGAAACCGGGTATACAAAACGGACGGCCTGTTAGGGTAAGCTACGCCATACCTATTAATTTTCAGATGCCTCAATAAAACATAATATGTGAGAAAGCATAGGCGGGACGGATATATAACGGACAGAGAGATAAATCATTTATCCTCTGTCCGTTTTTTTTATGGGTTTATTTAGGGGCAATAAAACCTTTTTCCTTTCGGCTTTCCCCGCTTTTTCATAATTTTGGCCATCCTGTCAAATAAATAAAAATAAATTGGAGCACCACGAGTTAACCACCGTTGAAACCGCCAGAGATCTGGGCCTTTTACCCGAAGAATTTGAACGTATAAATGAGATATTAGGCCGCGTGCCCAACTTTACCGAATTGTCTATTTTCGCGGTAATGTGGAGCGAGCATTGTTCCTATAAAAACTCTATCACCTGGTTAAAAACCCTGCCTAAAGATGGTCCGCGTATGTTGGCCAAAGCAGGCGAGGAAAACGCCGGATTGGTTGATCTGGGCGGCGGTGTTGGTTGTGCCTTTAAAATAGAATCACATAATCACCCCTCAGCATTAGAGCCTTATCAGGGTGCTGCAACCGGGGTGGGTGGCATCAACCGCGATATTTTTACCATGGGCGCAAGACCCATCGCACAATTGAATTCCCTTCGCTTTGGCGATCTTAAACTTGATAAAACCAAATGGCTGGTAAAGGGAGTGGTAAAAGGTATTAGCCATTATGGTAATGCTTTTGGTATACCAACTGTTGGGGGCGAATTGTTTTTTGACGAATGCTATAACGTTAATCCTTTGGTTAATGCCATGTCGGCAGGTATAGTAAAGGCCGGCGAAACGGTTTCTGCAACATCTTACGGAGTAGGTAACCCGGTTTATATAGTAGGCTCCGCCACAGGTAAAGATGGTATACATGGCGCGGCTTTTGCATCAAAAGATATCACGGAAGATTCTGTAAACGATTTACCTGCCGTGCAGGTAGGTGATCCTTTTCAGGAAAAGCTGCTGCTGGAAGCTACGTTGGAGGTTATAAAAACCGGAGCGGTAATTGGCATGCAGGATATGGGTGCCGCGGGTATCATCTGTTCTAATTCTGAAATGTCTGCAAAAGGCGAACACGGTATGCGTATCGATCTGGATAAAGTACCAACCCGTCAGGCTCATATGAAACCTTACGAGATCTTGCTTTCCGAATCACAGGAGCGTATGCTTATTGTGGTACAAAAAGGGCGAGAAAAGGACGTAGAGGCTGTATTTGATAAATGGGATCTGAACTGCGCAATTATAGGCGAGGTTACTGATACACAACGCCTGGAGTATTTTATGGATGGTGTGAATGTAGCTGATGTGCCCGCCGATGATTTAGTACTTGGCGGAGGCGCACCAGTTTATGAACGTGAATATCGCGAGCCCGCTTATTTTAAGGAATATCAAAAATTTAATATAGATGATATTGCCGAGCCTGAAAATCTGGTTGAGGTAGCCGAGCATCTTATCGGTCATGTTAACATAGCATCTAAACGCTGGGTTACAGATCAATACGACTCCATGGTTGGGGTAGCTACCATGACCACCAACCGCCCTTGTGATGCCGCGGTTGTAGGTGTAAGGGATACCGATAAAGCTATTGTGTTAACGGTAGATTGTAACTCGCGGTATGTTTATGCCGATCCGCAAAAAGGTTGTGCCATAGCGGTTGCCGAGGCTGCCCGTAATATTACGTGTGCCGGTGGCGAGCCTGTTGCTATTACTAATTGCCTTAACTTCGGTAACCCATACAAACCTGAGGTTTACTGGCAGTTTGTAAGCGCTATAAAAGGGATGGGCGAGGCCTGCCGTAAGTTTGAAACCCCGGTAACAGGTGGTAACGTAAGTTTTTATAATCAATCTGCAGATGGTGGCTCTGTTTTTCCTACACCAACTATTGGTATGTTAGGAGTGATGGATGATGTATCTACACTAATGACCTCTGATTTTAAACAACCCGGTGACCTGATCTATTTAATAGGAGAGTCGGTAAATGATATCGCTTCATCACAATATCTGGCATCGTACCATAAAATATTAGCCGCACCCGCGCCGTATTTCGATCTTGACAAAGAATACGCCATGCACCAGGTGATAAAGGAACTGATAAAACATAAAGTAATACAATCTGCTCATGACGTTGCCGATGGTGGTTTATACATCACCTTAGTGGAATCAGCTTTACCAAATAGCCTGGGTTTTGACATAGAAACAGACAGTGCGGTACGTAAGGATGCATTCTTGTTCGGAGAGGCACAGGGCCGGGTAGTAGTGAGTGTTGCGCCCGATGACCAGGAACGTTTTATAGAAATGATGGCAACCAGCGAAGTTGAATTCAGCTTGTTAGGTACCGTTAACGGTATTGGTAATACTAATATCGACGAAGAGTTGTTTGGCAACATCACTGATATAAAAATGGTGCATGATAATGTGCTGAATATGATACTGGGCGACGAATAAATGCTTAGGCTGAACAAGATACATCACGTTGCTGTTATTAGTTCAGATTACGAGCGGTCCAAATATTTTTATACCGTTATATTAGGTTTAAAAATAATACGCGAAATATACCGTAAGGAAAGGCAATCATATAAGCTTGATCTGGAAGTGGGTGGCCAATATCAGATCGAGCTTTTTTCTTTTCCGGAACCTCCCAACCGGCCGTCGCGGCCTGAAGCAGCCGGATTAAGGCATCTCGCTTTTGAAGTAGATAATATTGATGACGCTGTGGCCCATATTAATAATTATGAGGTGATTACAGAACCCATCCGTATTGATGAAACCACCGGCAAGCGCTTTACTTTTTTTGCCGACCCGGATGGCCTGCCTCTTGAATTATACGAGAAATAAATTTCATAGCTTTTATTGGTTGATAGTTACTAAGGTGTGTAAAGCATTTTTGTATTGTTAATTAAGTTTGTAGATTTAAGTACTTAATAACCAAACATGAAAAAGTTACAATTATCCGGGAGTAGGCATTTTACCAGCACATTAAAAGCACTTGTTGTTTTGTGCTTCACATTTTTTTCAAGTATGACCGGGGCCTATGCCCAGGCAGAAATGAAGAAAGATCCTGATGTTATTGGCAGATGGGATATCACCATGGAAAAAGATGGTAAAAGCCAGCCATCGTGGTTAGAGGTGCAAAAATCGGGTACGCATACACTCATTGGCCGTTTTACCTATGCATTTGGTAGTGCCCGTCCAATAGCTGAAGTGAAACCTAATAGTGGTAAATTTACTTTTTCTATTCCTCCGCAATGGGAGCCGGGTAATCGTAACATGGATTTTGAGTTTGAGGTAAGCGGCGACAAGCTAACAGGCAGTATGGTTTATACCGATGGCAAAACCTATAGCTTCACCGGGGTAAGGGCACCGAAACTTATCCGTGAAAAGGAACCAGTTTGGGGCGCGCCTATAAAGCTGTTTAATGGCAAAGATACACAGGGCTGGCACACTGATGGTAAAAACCAGTGGGTTGTAGAAGATGGAATTTTAAGAAGTCTGCATTCTGGCGCTAATCTGATAACCGATAAAACTTTTAATGATTTTAAGCTGCACATTGAATTCAGGTATAAGCAAGGCAGCAATAGTGGAGTTTATTTGCGCGGCCGTTACGAGGTACAGGTAATAGACACCAAAAGCGGCGAACCGGAGCCTATTAATAATCAGTTTAGTTCCGTGTATGGTTTTTTGCCGCCTAATAAAATGATGGCCAAAGATCCCGGAGAATGGCAGTCTTACGACATTACATTAGTAGGCCGTTTAGTTACTATTGTAGCTAACGGAACCGAAGTGATTTGCAGACAGGAAATACCCGGCATAACCGGAGGAGCAATTAACAGTAATGAAGGAGAACCCGGTCCGCTATTGATACAAGGAGATCACGGACCTATTGATTACCGAAATATTATACTTACACCGGTTAAATAATTGTTTGGAAATTGTCAGTCTGAGCTTATTAGAAACTACATCATGAACTTGTTCATCAAATTCACATCGAGTCATGTCGAACCTTTCAGCGACAGACCCGTTGCACGAGTCTTCAACAAGCTCAGACTGACATCCAAAATACCAGGTGAACCAAATGTCATGGTGAGCCTGTCAAAGCGTAATCATCCGAAAAACTATGTTTAATCTGTTTTAACTTATTTCTCCACATTAACCCATTGTCCTTTTAATAAAGCATTAATATCATGGTTATACATAGCCTCGCAATATACGGCAGGTAAATAGTATCTACCTGCATAAGCTGCATTCAGCATTACGTAAAAAGTTGCTTCTTTACCCTCTGCTAAACTAAAATAGGTATTTACCCGGTCGTCTCGTATATCGCGATAATCAGATGGTGAAGATTTAAACGCTTCGTCATTATTCAGCATACGGGTATTTAATATCTCCCAACCCGATGGGAATATCTGCGTAAGCGCCATGTTGTCGTATCTGCCCCGTTTACCCGGATTCTTTATGGTTACCTGTGCCACAAAATCAGTTCCCTGCTTTAAAGTTGACGGATCTATGGGTTTACCGCCAAGCGTAAAGTAGCCAATACGCATTTGCAATATATCCGGGTCAACGTGCGATTGTATATCCTGCCCTGCTGATGGTTGCCCTTGCTGTATTAATCGTAAGTATAGTTGGTTATTGCCGGTATTTTTTACGGCAACTTTTCCGCCGTTAGCCGCCAGCGCCGATTGCCATAAATACGAACCTGAATTTACATTCCCTTTTGAACTATTAGCCTGATAACTAAACATCAGTTTATTAGCTGATTTATTTTCACCGCAGTATTTGGCAATAGCTATTAACGAATAGGCCGTAGTTTGGGTGCTATACCAACTATCCTGCGATAATCTTGCCGCTACGGTATGTAGTAATCCCGATGCCCTTTGCCGTTGCCCCAAAATAGTAAGGGTTTCCAGTATCATTGCCTCATCCCTCAAGTCGGAGCCATACGTGCCATACATTGAATTATAAGGTTTAATAGTGGTTGAAAGGCCTTTTATCATCCTTAAACCTACCTCGGGCTGCCCGGCAAGTTTGTAGGCTGCCGCCAGGCGCCAACGGGCTTCAACGCTCAGGTAACTGAACTCCCTCAGCCTGTTCATGGCACCCAATTCCGGTGAACCGGATAAAGCAAGCAGGTACAAACGGTAAGCCTGTATCAGGTCGGCTCCGTAAAAACTCCGGCTATCGGGTGCCCAGTTAAGCGCTTTTTGTTTTTGGTACCGTTTCCATCCTGCAATAAAGCCCGATGGCAGGGTGTATCCTTTAGCCTGCGCGGCCAGCATAAAGTGCCCGGCATAGTTGGTGCCCCATTCATCTGCTTCAGCATATCCCGGCCAGTAACTCATGCCGCCATCCGGTGTTCTAAAGCCGTTTAAACGATCAATCGTCAGTTTAATATTACGTTCCGATTCTGCTTTTTGTCTTTGCGACAGGTCAAGTACCTGGCCTAAATAAAGCTGCGGAAAGCCTGCTGAGGTGGTTTGCTCCACACATCCATGCGGATAGGTAATTAAATAATTCAACCTTTTTGATAAGTTTAAAGGAGGAATGCTGGCTATCTCAAGCGTTGCTTTGTTGGTGCCGTTAATACCAATTGCAGAATAAGCTGTGTTCCAGGTTTCGCCGGGTTTTAGTTCCTTTTCATAAATTTTGGTTACAGGCGGGTTAGGGTTACGCACGTTAAGTTCTACATCGTACGATGCTGTTTCGCTACCGCTTTTGGCTATTATTTTCACTTTTCCAACGCCCACAAAATCCTTCACATCCAGATCGAAGGTTACCAGTTGATCGCCGGGTTTAGTAAAGCTTACGGTTTTAGTGTTATTACCTTTCAGGTTACTGAATATATTGGATTGTACCTGTACACTTACATTTTTCACACTGTTCTCCATCGCGAAAACAGTTACCGGTAATTGTATTTTTTCCGATGGACCTAAAACGCGGGGCAGCGTTGCCAATATCATTAATGGTTTTTTAACGGTTACCGCCTTATCAGCATAACCATATGCAGCATCATGTCCGGCAATTACCATTGCTTTAACCGAGCCTACGTATTGCGGCAGGGTAAATCGTGTGGTTTGCTTTTCGCCGCTATTTAAATGGAAAGGCCCCATGAATTTAACCACCGGTTTAAAGCGGTTAATAGAAACATTTTTATTAACCCCGGCCGTACCGTCACCGCCGATGCTTAATATACGTTCCAATCCACCACCGAATGCGCCAATTACATAATCGAACAGGTCCCATGTTTTTACACCCAATGCTTCGCGGGCATAAAATGCCTCATGCGGATCAGGGGTTTTAAAGTTGGTGATGTCAAGCAGTCCTTCATCAACAATGGCAATAGTATATGTCATTTCTTTCCCCGACGCCTCTGATACAGTAATAGCTGAAGCGGTTTCCGGTCTGATCTTATCCGGCATGCTGATAACAGGTTTCAGAATCGTTTCCGGATTGTCTACCGCTAAGGGGATCGCGCCATACATGCGTATAGGCAGGTCATTAACGGTTTGTGCGTGGCGTTGTAACAGGGTAACATTCACAAAAATATTAGGTGCCATGGTTTCATCTACCTTAAAAGTGTAGCGGGTTTGCCCTTTTTTGGTGTCTATCCAGGCGGTTTTTAAAACTTTACTGCCATTCTCAAAACTTATGAGCGCACGGCCGTCTTCACCGGTAGGTATAGTAAGTGTAGCTTCTTCACCAACTTTATAATTTGTTTTGTCGGACGTAAAGGATAACATTGCTGCCTCGGTAGGGCTGCTTTCCTGTAACCTTTCCGACCAATTTGGCCAGTCGGCATAAATTATCTTTCCGGTGGAATGTCCGGTTTCCGGGTCCTTTATCCTTATTAAATATCTTCCCCAATCCGCTTTGTTAATATGCAGATTCCATTTGCCATGGCCGTTAACCAACATAACGTTTTCGGTTTTAACCAACTTGTTATACCTGTCCTGGGTAAAGTTGCTCAGTTCGTTACCTGTTTCATCCCACCACCAGCGCCATTGTATTTTGTAAAGCTCTAATTCTACATTTCTTGTACCTTGCAGCGCCCTGCCCTTGATATCTACATCGGCAATATCAATTTCATGATCTTTATCGGTAACCAGCATGCCGGACAGATCACTTCCCTGTGGTGTTTTTATACCCACGTAGCCGTTATAAACATTGTAGGGCATAGTTACCTGGTTCAAACTAAAATTACCACCTGCCTCAAAAACCTTTACTACAAAATTAGCCCTTAATCTGCCGGGAGCTTGCTTCTCTACATTAATATTGGTATTTATCGCAGCTACGCCATTTTCGTTAAGTCGTCCATCAAATACCGTTTGGGTTTGGGTATTAAATGCAAGGGTTGGGTCATCAAATACATAATTATCATACTCTTTAAAAGTTGTCTTTTGTGCCGATAAAAATGCATCAACCTTAGCCTTTAGATTTTGTGCCGCGCCGCCAAACAACCATTGTGCACTTAGCATACCATTAGCTCCGCTGCCTTTAGTAAGCTCTGTTGCGCCGCCAAAATCCAGTTTTAATTTTAAGCGGTTGGGCATAATGGTTTCCACTTTTATTTTCTTTTCGAAGGTTGCGCCGCCTACTTTTATTTTAGCCCCCCAGTTGCCGGTAGGAGAGGAGGTCTCAGTAGCTATATGGAAACTGTAAAAGCCGTCGATAGCACTTGTTTTGGTAATGCGCTTATACAACTGTCCCGTAGGGTTATACAATTCAAATTCTACAGGATGATCTGCAGGGAGGGTTTTTAATTTATCTTCGAGGATAAATGTCATATAAATAGAATCACCAGGCCGCCATACGCCACGCTCGCCATAAATAAAACCTTTAAGGCCATTTTGTACTTGCTCGCCGCCTACATTAAAACGCGACAACGGTAACGAACTGCCATGATCCAACTTTAAATATCCACGTTCGTTACCTTTTCTGGCGGTTAACAGATAAGGTTTACGTTTAATATCGAATTTGGCCATCCCGTCACCGTCCGAAGTGGTTTTATATATTACCTGTTGCTGGTAGTCCAATAACTCCAGTTCAACACCGCTCATGGGTTCGGCACTTAATATATTGGTTACTGCAACCAGCATACTATTATCATTACCACGTTTGGCAATAATCCCTATGTTCGATGCAATAATGTTACGGGTAGCCCAACGCTGTTTACTAAAATATGACTCGGTGCAAGGGTCGTTACGGTCACGCCAGTTAAATCCTTCAGGATAGTAGTTATCAAGCCGTTGCCAAAAATCATCGTCTTCGTCACTTACCATGCTGGTATTATCACCCGCGTACTCATTATCGTAATCATCATCTCCATTATTATCAACCGATTTCCCGGTACTGCAATTGTATAAGGAATATTCCTTTCGGAAACCTATAATTACCCGGTAAATAGCTCCAGGTTCGGCACGCATCAATTGGTCAACATCCAGCATAAAGCGATTCTTTTTGCGCAGATCAAGCTTTTTATCCTTATCAAGCCTGATGGTTTTTTGCAGAATGGGTTTACCCACATGCCTTAATTCGTATCCGCCGTCAAAACCGTTATTCTGGAAATACTGAGGTACGTTATTCTCATATATTTTAATAATGCTTACATCAACCGCATTAAGATTAACCGCTTCAAAAGGCATCATCAGTTTACCCGAATCGGGTAATATGACACCTTTACCCGGTATGGTTACAGCGGGCAAGCGGTTTTCGAAGAATACGCTGCCTGTATATTTCTTAGTGATCCTGGAGTCGAATATGTTTTTTACGCCCTCATTTACATATACCGAATAATTTCCCTGCAGTCGCTCAGGTGCGTAAACTTTAACCACGCTTCCGTCTATGGTGTACGCCGCGTCATTAATATCTTTAATACCGATAAGGCCGTTAAGTTCCTGACCAACCATTATCGGGTCGGAAAATTGTACTGATACATACTGATCCTGATCCTGAACAGCTATGATATCAAGCACCTTAAAATCACCAACCGCAGGTACCGTAAATTCTTCGCTGTTTTTTTTGTCAATGGCTAAACTATTGCCATCCCAACTTGCCATAAGTGGTGCCGAACTGTTGCCCCTAACAATATTATTGATAGTAAACTGATGTGTACGGTGACCTGTAGCATGCTGCCACGTTATTTTGATGGCAGACTGGTAATCAACGCTTAATATTTTTTCAATCGCGGCAGGATCTTCATCATCTGCGGTCTGGATGGTTCCGGTCATGGTCATTTTATCAGCCGATGTGTTGTTGGCTGAGCGTAAACCTGCAAAGGATATGGTGAAATCTGGTTTTACTGTTTGGAAAGCGAATTTGAAGTGCTCGTACCTACCCTCTACCTTAATAAGTTTGCTTAAGTTAAAATCCGCGTTATATTTTTTATCGGGGTCAAGTTGTTTATCAGGCCTGAATTCTATAGTGCGCTCACCAGCCCAATAAGCGGTACCTTTTATTGATGGTGAAAAATCAAATAAGCTTTTGTCTATCTCTTCGTTTTGAGCATGTGTAACCGGCACATCACCTGAAAGTTTAATGCGTATAAAGCTGGTTTTTGATATTACACCGGTAGTATAAGATTCTATATAACGGCTAAATCCGGGATCGGTAGCGTTCGTGCTATGACGTTTACGGGCAAAAAAGATAACTGCGGCAATTAATAAAAGCGAAACAGATATAATTAGCTGCCCTCTTCGAGTGCTGATAAGATTACTGAAGTAATTCATGGCAAGGTTTATTTTCTTGCCATGAATTTATAAAAACTTTACGGCATAACTGCTACCATGTTATTTTTCTGCCGCTTCATCTAAACACTTTTGAAGTACTTCGGCAAACTGCTTATCATTAGGCGGAGCAAAAATTGTATTATGTTCCCCGGGTATATCATGTACCCGCACACCTTTTAAGGCATAAGGTTTCCAACCAAGTAACTTAAAATCATCCATATAAAAGGTTTTCTTTTTAGCCCGGAACAACTCAATTTTAATGTCAACCGGTGTTAACAGATAGTTTTTTTGCGCTTTATCGCTCTTTTCATTTATTTCATTAGTATAAGCTGCAAAACCTTGTTTTTTCTTTACTTTACCCGGGAAAAGCTTTTTGAATATCCTGACAACGCGCCTTTTTAGTTCGCGGCTTTTATATTCTACTGTTCTTTTTGGATCTTCAACAAATAACACTGGTGTGTAAGCTATTTGTTTAGTAAGTGTCCATATGCTTTTGGCTACTTTTTTTACCGGAGAATCAAGTTTTTTTGTTTGGTCGGCATAAGTATCAAACATGGCAAGCATTTTAACATCTTTACCCATTGCAAGCATTTGTTTGGCCATTTCATAGGCAATTAATCCGCCAAGAGAATACCCTGCAACTGCATACGGCCCAACAGGATCATGATTGATAATTTCCTCAACATAATTGGCAGCTATATCTTCCATCACGTCCAATGGTTCATCAATCCCGTTTAACCCTTTAGCCTGTAACCCGTAAACGGGCTGATCTTCGTCCAGGTTCATGGCCAGCGCGTTAAAAAGCAATACGTTTAATCCTGCACCATGTACGATATAAAGCGGCATTTTAGTGCCTTTAGGTTTAATAGGTACCAAGGAATCCCAGGTTATAGCTTCCGCGTTTATTTCTAAACGGGCTGCCAGTTTTTCAACAGTTGCATGTTCAAAAAGCGTTGCAAGCGGTAGCCGTTTTCCCGTAACTTCCTCTAAACGCGCCATTATACGTACAGCTATTAAAGAGCGTCCTCCCAGCTCAAAAAAGTTATCATATACGCTTATCTTATCTAACGACATGATCTCTTCCCATATATCGGTTACCAGTTTTTCATTACTGGTACGTGGCGCCACATATTCATCGGTACGTATAATATGGCTGTAATCAGGTTTCGGCAAGGCTTTACGATCTATCTTACCGTTTGGTGTAGAAGGTATAATAGATAGTAGCACATAATCATCAGGTATCATGTATTCTGGTAGCACTGCCAATAACGCCGTCTGCCATTTGTCCTGCTGTTCCTTACTTACAATTCCGGTGCTTCCGGTATCAAGCACAAGGTAAGCCACCAGTCGTGGTACTCCCGGCGTGTCTTCACGGGCTATTACTACAGCCTTGCTTATTCCTTCCTGCTTTATTAAGTTATGTTCTATTTCACCTAATTCGATACGGTAACCACGTACTTTCACCTGATGATCCACACGTCCCAGATACACTATTTCACCGTCCTCCTTAAACTTACCTAAATCTCCAGTGCGATATAACGTGTCGCCGGGTATCTCAGAAAAAATATTAGGTATAAAGCGCTCGGCACTCAATTCAGGCCGGTTCAAATAACCGCGACCTACACCTTCGCCTCCAATATAAATTTCACCTATCTCGCCATTAGTTAAATTCTTCAGATTCTCATCTAATATATAAACCTGTGTATTATCCACGGGCCAGCCAATGGTAATATCCTCCGCATCCGTTACTTGTTTAATTATGGAATATATAGTGGTTTCTGTAGGGCCATACATATTCCATACCTGATTGCTTTTCGGTAAAAGTTTTTCGGCCAGATCCTTTGCCATCGCCTCCCCGCCGCAAAAAACCTTCAGCGGGTGTTTTTTTACCCAACCCATTTCCAGCATCATACGCCAGGTATATGGCGTTGCCTGAAAAATGGTTACATTATTATGCCTTAACATATCCAGCAGAGCACGCCCATCTTTTGCCATAATGGAGTCGATAAGTAATATTTCCGCGCCAACACTTAGCGGTAAATAAATATCAACACCTGCAATATCAAAACAGATGGTAGCAGTTGCCATCACTTTATCGGCTGATGTAATGCCCGGTGCCTTTTGCAGACTCAGCATTAAATTAACCATGCTGTGATGTGCAATTTGTACTCCCTTCGGTTTCCCTGTTGATCCTGAGGTATATAGTATATAGGCCAGGTCAGCCCCGGTTACCTGTACTTCCGGTTCATCAGTAGTGTAATTTTTGGTAAGGCTTAATGCGTCTTCAATTAAAATCTCAGTAGTATCAGAAGCAAAATGCCCTTTATACTTTGCAGAGGTGATGAGCACCTTTGCACCCGAATCTTCCAGCATAAACTCAATACGGTCTTTTGGATATTCAGGGTCAAGCGGGACGTAAGTAGCGCCGCTTTTTAAAATGGCTACAAGACAAATGATCATCTCGGGGCAGCGGTCAAGGGCCATGCCTATTACATCACCTTTTTGTATGCCTTTTTCAATTAAAAGTTTAGCAATACGCGTGGCGGTATCATTAAGCTCTTTATATGTTACTTTACGGTCAAAGAAACTTATGGCTATCTTATCCCGGAACTTGTTTGCGCTTTCAATAACAAGATCATGGAGAGGTTTATCCTTCGGATAATTTACGTTAGTATTGTTAAATGTTACTTCCATATTATATGCAGGGGTGGCCTATATTCTTTTGCTTATATTTTGGTAGGATTTCACTGGAGCATATTCCACCCCGTAAAATTATATATACGTATTAATTGGAATCCGGTTTATGAGGAGTGTGAATAAATTTTTTGTTTGCGCCTTTAAGTTTAAATAATAACGCAAACATGGTAAAAAACATTAAAGGCAATTTTAGTACGGCACCTAATAATTTACTGTTAAAAAACGAAGCGGGTATAGCTACCAGGATACCTATGTAACAGCAAATAGTAGCTGCCAGCCATAATTGCCACGAAGGTCCAACACCGGGCAATAATAAGGATATGAATAGCATAAATGGCATTAAACCAAGCATTAATATACGTGGTAAAATAGCAGTTTGATATATCTCGTTAAAATAATCAAAATTGCCATTTATAAATAGCTCTTTAAATCCGGTTGCTCCGTAGGTTTTTAACAAATTGAACTGTGCCGATAACCAGCGCCGCCTTTGTTTTTTAAACACCTCCGGATTACTTACCTTTTCGTCGTATATATATGCTTTGTCAGCATAGGCTACGCTCACCCTGTCGCGGGTAAGTATCAGTCCCATTTCTTTATCAAAACCGCCTACCGCGTCAATACGGTTCATCGTATGCTTAAACAACCGGTATTCCAGCGCCATACCCGACCCAATGATAGCTGCCGACAAATTGAACACCCGCTGCGCTTTGCGGAAAATATGATTATTCACTTCTTCGCTTATTGCATCTAATATAGCCACAGGTGTTTCAGTGTTTTTTGCTATACGATGGCCTTGTATTACCATATTGCCATCGTGCAGATAGTTATTTATATGATGCAGATAATCCGGGGCTGCTATGTTGTCAATATCAAAGACTACCGCTGCATCAAAATCTTCAAATGTATTCTCGATAGCTTTGTGTAATGCCTTTGATTTTGTGCTGCTTTCAAATACTACCTCAACTACCTGCAGAGGCATCTCCTTAAGGCTGGCTATGGTTTCGGGCTGCATGGAGTCGGCAATTACGCAAACGTGGTACTTGTCTTTAGGGTAATCAATGGTTAGGGCAGCTGCGGCTGAATTTAAAATGATCTCATCCTCTTTATAGGCACATATATAGATCACAAAACGGCTGTAAGCCGTTGCGGCCGGCGGTGTTTTCAGAGTGATCAACCTACCTGCAACTGAAAAAATAAATAAATACAGGCTATATATAGCCAGGTAAATAAATACCAGGTCAAATACAACTGAGAAAATAAATTTTATAAGATCCATTTATATCCTGTTTAACAATTTCTTAATACTTGTAATTTAGCTTATTCATCAATTTATAGATTAGGCAATATCATTGTTTTTTCTTGACAGGTTTACTACAACTTGTTTTAACTGACTGTATCCCAAGCTAAAAATATCAGTGATTGTGAACTTGAGGTGTTTTTGTAAAGCCCAGTATCCAAAAATTGCACCCGTAAAAAAGGTAAATATAGAAGTGATGGCTATACCATACAGGTTATGAAAAACGGCTATGCCGATGAAATCGCCCACCACATTAACACCCAGCATTAAAAACACCTTTATCATATTTAAATGTGGTTTGTTAATAATATCTAATGTTATGCCAAAAAACCTGTCAATAGGCATCAGCATTACGTAACACATAAATATCCGGAAGATATTAAGGGCTTCAGTATCGTGATATTTGGCCCCGAAAAGAAGATCTATTACCAGGCCTCCTAATATAAAAGCACCAATAGCCACAGGTAAAAGAGCAACGGTTAACATACCGGCATACTTTTTCATGATGGCGGCAACTTCAGCATCATTACCGCGGTTTACGGCTGCGCTAAGTTCCGGCATCCCGGTTGAAACACCTGCCCTCATTGGTATTTCAAAAATCTCCATTAAGCGTTGCGGTATATAATAAACAGCAACCATCTCAGTGGGAAACATTAACTTAATGATAAAAGTATCTGAACTTCTGAGCAGGTACGAACTGATAGATGTACCTACACTGAACTTACCAAAATTAGCAAGCTGTTTCATGCCTTCGCGGCTTTTATGTTTAATGGATCTGATCTTTGACCAACCGTTGAATATGGTGATCAAACTGGTTACTACATTGGTAAAAAAGTAACTATATATAGCTGTATTAAAACTTATTTCCTTTAAAAGGATAAGTGACAATATGCATACTAAAAAAACACCCTGATTAATTATCTGCAAAATAAGCAGTTTATCAAAGCGTTCTTCGGCCTGTAATATCCATAAAGCAATTGCAGACGGCAGCGTACTTATGTATATAATGCCAAACCATTTAATAGTGATAATAACATCGGAGTTGCTGCCGCTGTAAAAAATGTAGAGCAGCAGGTCAACGAGTAAAAACATAAAAGTTATTATAAACCCAACATACCAGGCCGAGCCTCCTATGTTCAATGCACGCCTTTTACCTACACCGGCATAAAATTTAATTAACGATGTTTGCACAAATCCTGTTCTGAAGGTATCGGCCAGGGTAAAGGTTAACAAAAAGAAAATATAATTACCAAACTCTGCCTTACTGAGATTGTGTGCCATTAACGATACTACAACCATACCTATTACGGGCATCGCAGCGTTTGTAGCAAGCGAAAGGGTATGTTTGTTTATCAGTTTTTTCAAAATGGAGTTTTAAAATTATAATTAGGCCTTTTGCCAGGTTTGTGTTTCAAAGTTATATTTCTTTATAACCCTTGCCGGGTTGCCCACAGCAACAGAATATGCCGGAATATCTTTTGTTACCACGCTTCCAGCACCTATTATTGCATGTTTGCCTATGGTTACACCGGCAGTTACCACACTGTTAGCGCCTATCCATACATTGTCATGAATGGTGATTTGTTTAGTATTAACTTTTTGTATTCGCGGTGGAGTGCTGATGTCTTCATAACCATGGTTTAACCCGGATAGTACAATATTTTGTGCAAGCATAACATAATCGCCTATAGTAACCGGCCCAATTATAATGTTACTTAAGCCCACTCCAACATTTCTTCCAATTAAAACATCGCCCACGCCGTTATTTATTGCCGCAAAATCCTCTACAATGCTGCGTTCTCCTAATGTAAAGTTTTTAAACGGAAATAAATCCATACGTGCATAAAAGCGCACTATTGATCCTCTGCCGCGTTTGTGTATAAAAGGGTTTACAAACCATTTCACCCATAAACGTGGGGTAGAGCGTCCCTGCTGTACAATAAGCCAGTGAACAAATTTTTTTAAACGGGGGTGCGACTTTATGGTGTTTGTTATTGACATGGGGTTTACCGTATGACTAATTTATTAACATTTTTCCGGCTTTCTCTTGCTCTTCTCTATCCAATCTAATTGTTACGTTTAATAAGGCCGTTGCAAGGTAAAATAAAATATTAGACGGATATTGTACCAATGCCTGTTGCGGGTAGTTGCCAACATTAAATACAAATATCACCAAAATCATGGCTAAACAATAAGTTTTTAGTTCCGGGTTTTTTATCAGGTAATAATGATTGATGCCCGTATACAATATTACAAACATTAACGTGCAAAATAATATTAATCCTATCCAGCCCATTTCAACTGCTACCCGTACATAACCGCTATCGGGCGGAAATTTCGCCAGGTATGAATTTGGCGCAAATCTGCGTCCCCATATTCCTACGGATCCCAATCCGCCTCCAATAGGGTGCGAGAGTATATACGGCTTTATTTTTTTTTGGTTTTCGGCACGTACATTAAAAGAAGCGTCCTCGGTTGGGTTAAATGCCGTTTGAAAGCGTTTAATGTAAGGGTTGGATGTTGGCATAATAATTACAACCCCTAATAAAAAACCGGCAACTAACACTCCGGCTATTATTTTTTTGTTGAATTTTACTATTGCCAGCATCATCATGGCGGCGGGTAAAAGTACATATGCGCCTCGTGTACCCGAATATAGCATCACCAATAAAAAAAACGGAATTGCGCAGCCAAGCAGTATCTTTTTAGTTCTGCTGATGTTCATCATCATCAGACAAATACACAATATAGCAGCAACCACCATGTTATATGAAAAGGTTACCGGATCCGGAAAAATGGCCACCTTACGCAAGTGCCCGTTAATGAACAAGAAGCTAAGCCGTAACGGATCTGAATAATACCATGTTTTTTCGAACGCCATTAAACCAAAATTTTCTTGCTGAAAACCGGAAATGGCAGCAATAAGCGCCAGTGCAAGCCAAAGCTTTATCAAAAATCTGATGTATTGTATGGTACGTACCTGATACAGGAATATGAAATACATCAGCATGATAAAACCCACCGTTCTTACTGTATAAACCCATGCCAATATCGAAGGTGATTCCGGGTTTGCGGCCTCTAAAAAATTGTATGCCAGCCAGGCCAGCACCAGGTAACTGATTGGATTTTTAAACCACTCCCAGTTACTTTCGAACTTTTGCTTAACAAAAAAGCCGAATATGAGTAAATAGGTTATACCGTCAAGTAATACACCTGTAGGCAGGTCAGGTGGTAGAAATTCTGATGCGTAGTTTAAAAGGAAAGCTACAATCATTAATATAGCTATGCCAAACTCAGGGTAAGCTATAATACCATATAATACAGGTAAGCCTATAATTAAAACCAGCAAACCTGCAACGCCAATAATACCGGCTTTAGCAGTAACCACGCTTATGAAAATTGCTGCAGGTATCAACAGCAGAATTAAATTCAGGGTTGCATATTTACCCGAAAGAACTTTTTTACGGAACCATTTAAAACTACTATTTACCTGGCTTTTAAACATGTAACTGATTCAGCTTAAAAAAATAGAATTTTTGCTGCCCAAACAAACACCCCAAAAAATGCAGCAACTATAGCAACTAACCGCGTTTTTTTTTCAAGCGGAGTTAAATTAGCATACGGGTCAATTTTACTTTTGTTAGGTTCAATCTTCATTTTAGCAGAAGTATTTTTTGGCAGGCAATAATCCTGTAATATTAGAATCGTATTACGGTCTGCCGTCTTTAAAATTGGCTTTATTTAATATCCAACCGGCAAATTTACCATTAAGGTCTTTCAGATAATCAATGTATTCCTTTTCTGATTTTTTTATGTCTTTATTGGCCTCAAAAACAGCAACTACCTTGTTAGTAAACAATAACCATTCTTTTGATTTATTGAGCGAATCAAGCGAAGGCGCTTCAATAATTATAATATCATATTTAACCTTTAATTCGTTAAACCTGCTGCGGATAAAGTTTTCATCGCTTACTTCCAGCAAGGTAACATCGCCGCCATGGTTACCCATTACGTTAGTTGAATTAGAGAATGATTCGTAATCGTCCGGATTGTTTTTAAAATAATCCTCAATATATATTTTAGGTTGGGCTGTGTTGCTGATGGTTGGATTGTTAAAATTACCATCAATCAATAATACTTTTTTATTGATCATGGAATAGGAGTAGGCCAAACTTATGGCTAAAATGGTTTTGCCTTCTGCGCCGTCTAAACTGGTGATACCTAAAACCTTCTCTCCATGTAATTCCTGATCGATCTCAAAACGTATGGAACGAATAAGTTCCTTGAACTTTTTCATCTTATCCCTATGTTCAACATCCCATAGTTTTTTAAGATCAAGTGTGCCGCTTATCACATTTAAATAACCCAGCAAAGGCAGGTTGGTTCTGCTTACCAGATCTGCAGGTTCTTTAACCGTATCATCAAAAAAGAATATGATGAACAGTATAATTACACAAAAACCAAAGCTTACAATGCCACTTAAAATTATAAGCAGCATTTTTTTGGATGGCTCTGCTGCTTCAGGAGCGGCATCTTCTACCTGGCGTAATTTTATAGAAATAGTGGATTGCAGGTTGGTTTCATTATACTTAGCCAATACATCCATATACTCTTTACTGGCTATTTCAATATCAAAATTGTACTTTTTTACAGTGGCATCAAACGGAACCAAACGATCAAACTTAGCGTTCAGGTTATTTAATGCCTGATCTATAGCTTGTACGCTGTATTTTGCAAGATCACGTGATACCTCCAAAGTCAATTTTTGTCTAACAAGGTCATCTTTAGCTACTAACGGATTGCTGATGTAATTATCTGATGTTTGATTTAACTGCAATGCAAGTTTGCTGGTCAGGGAATCTAACGATTTTTTATACCGCGGATCAAAGTTGCTTCTTACATACTTATCAGTTAGCAGGTGCAACTGATCTTGTGTTTGTACAACAGCTTGATTATATTTGTTGGTACTCGCTTCTATATATTTACGATCATTAGGGTCAAATTTATCATTTATTTTAGCCAGGGCGCCATTATACGATGCCACATCCTTTTGCGCCTGTAGTTTTTGATCTCTATAGGTCATTATCTGGTCGAATATCGATTTTGACTGTTCGTCCAGGTTAAGTACACCGTTCTTTATCTTGTAATTCTGCAGTTGCTGTGTTTTTTCGTTTAATGTATCGCGCTTAGCTTTTAACAATGCGGCCAGGAATTTTACTGCATCTGTTTCGTTTTGTTTTATGGTATGCGTATAATAATTAATAAACTCCTTGCATAACACATTTACTACAAATGCCGAAAGTTGCGGATTTTGTGATTCATAAGTAACAGTGATAAAATCACTCGATTCATCACGATAAATAGTGAGATCTTTTCTTAATTCCCTCTCATCATAATCCATTGATCTCAGCAGTTCATTTAAGCCATTTTCATCCTCATTATAATAGTCTAATGCCTCTAAATGGTTAAACTTATATGTAAATACATCTACGGCATGCTTTTTTGCAGCCTGATTCATGGTCTCAAATAGTTTGCTATGGGGTTTAAACGGAACCGGGCTGGTTAAATCATGTAAAATTAATTGGTAGGATACCTGATTAATAAGCTTTTTAAGCTTCATTATCTCTATCAGGTTGCTGAATTCATGATCTATCTGCTGGTCTTGTATTATTCCGGTAGGATCTTTATCCAGCAAATGGCGCGATTCATCAACAATACCTGTAGCAATTTGCGCACTCGATATATATTTATCCGCAAGGTTTTTCACCAAAAAAAACGATACGATAATCGTTACCAGCGGAATAATTATCAGTATGTTCTTATGCTTCCATAAAACCTTTATAAAGTTAGCGAACTCCATATCTATTTAATCTCTTCTAATTTAACACCTAAAATTTCTTCCAGGTTTGCTTTCGCCGTTAACATTGCCAGTTCTGCCTGTACTTTGTATGACCCTTGATTGTAAAGGCTGGTTAAAGCCTCATTATATATCTGAAAGGTGGTTTCGCCTTTCTCAAACGAATATTTTAACTGCTTAACCGCCGTTTCGCCGTCTAAAACGGCACTTGCACGTACACGTAATTCTGCCTGCGATTCTAAATACGCGAAATATAGTCTTTTTACCTGAGCTTCTATACTCAGCAGGTATTCCTGTTGCTGGTACTGTGCAACATTTAAACTTTCACGGGCGCTATGCACGGCCGATGGTTTAGAAAGCAACTGCCCGATATTGACAGAAATACTTAACTGATAACCGTTAAAAATAGTAGGTGTAATAAGATTGAGCGAGTTTTTGGGGCTATATATATAGGATGCTGTAAAGGCATCAAGCCATAATGCTTTTGATTGATTAAGGGCACTTTTAGCTATAGCTACCTGGCTCTGGCGAACTTTAACCTCGGGATAATTTTTTTTAGCTATGGCTATTAGTTTTTCGAGATAAGGATATGAAATATCTGAGATGAAGCTTTCCTGTGCACGTAATTCATTTCCTGAAAATAGTAGGAACAGGATAAGGCCAAATAATTTCAATTTTTTGTTCATTTTTTTTTAAACTTTTTCTTTTTGAAATAAAGCAGGTATAGTACCGATAATGATCTTCACATCCAACCAAAAGGAATATTTTTGCGCATAAAAATTATCCAGTTTTTTGCGCTCCCGTTCCGACATTTCTTCCTTTCCTCGCTTGCTTATCTGCCATAAGCCGGTTAACCCTGCCGGCCCTAAAAACCTCATAGACCATTCATTAGAGGTGAGCATTTCTGCTTCGTAAACAGGTAAAGGCCTGTTACCCACTACAGACATATCGCCTCTTAATATATTGAATAGCTGAGGTAATTCATCAAGGCTCGAATTTCGTAAAAACTGACCCAATTTTGTTATTCGAGGATCATTTTTTATTTTAACAAATGCAGCTTTTTTTCCGGTTGCCCCCTCGTCGGCATATTGATTATGCGACGATAATTGTTCAAGCAATTGGTCGGCATCTGTACGCATTGATCGGAATTTATAAAAATCAAAAACCTTGTAGCCTGTACCTACGCGTTTGCTTTTATAAAATATAGGCCCTTTTGAATCAAGCTTTATGGCGATAGCGATGATCAGGAATAAAGGGGATAAAAATAACATCATCATGCCTGATATAAATAGGTCAAGCATGCGTTTACCAAGAGGAACTTCATAAGTGATGTCAACCTCTTTAGAAAGTTCAAGCAGTTTTGGCTTGATGAGTTTGAATTTCACCAGGAAGTTAAGCCGCTCCCTGAGATCTGAGGTAGGAAAAGGGTAGGTATAAAAATCATGCAATTTCATCTGCATGGCTTTTTGCACTAAACGTTTGTCGGCCCGGGTCGATAGCATTATTACGATAAGGCCGTTCATTAAAAAATTTTCTTTTAATTTTTCAACAAGCAAAAAACATTTTTCTTCCTTATCAACTTCCACCAATATAATATCCGGAACAGAAAGGATAGACTGTTCGCCCAGATATTCTTCCAGATCTTTAAGCGTATCGTTAAAAACAATTCGGAAGTTTTCGCCCAGATCGTTAAAGATCAGATCCTTAAGTTCAAGGCCTGCATAAGCAACCCTGATATGGGCGCCTGAGTTTTCGTTCCAATCAGTTGCCGTCCGATTCATCATATATTTCCAGCGCTTTATTTATAGCTGATTTTAAGGTTGTAGGATTAAAAGGCTTATGTATATAGGCATCAACCTTAAAAGGCATGTTAGCCACCTGTTCGTCCAGGTCATAAGCTGCGGATAATAAAATAACAGGTGTGTTGCGGTAATACCCGCTTACCTTTACATTTTTAATAAATGATTGTCCGTCAAAATAGGGCATCTGCAGATCCGAAATTATTAATTGCGGCATGTTGCCGTCTTCAAGCCAGCCAAAAGCCTCAATGCCATTATTTTTAACCACTATATCGTACTCCTTTGAAAGAATAAAGTTAAGTAGCTTTAATATGCTTAAATCATCATCAACAATTAGTAACTTTTTCTTCATGCTGATTGTTATATTATATACTGCAATAAATATTATCTGTTAAAACGCTGAAAACTCTACCTGCGTAGTTCTATAATGTCAAAAGCCATTCCAAACATTAATAATGTGATTACTATGCTGAGGTAAGCGAGCGGTATTTTTATTAAAAGTAGAGTAAATTTTTAGAACCTGACTTTATTTTATGCATATTGAACTGCTATTGTTAATAAATATATAATTGTGGATTATTAATTATAGTGTTTTACGTAAAAATAGCTCATAAGTTATCATCCTTTTAAATTATATGCAAAAATACTTTATTGGAATTGATTTAGGCACCGGCAGCACTAAGGCCGTCGCGATTGACGTTACGGGTAAAATTCTCTACACCACCCAATATCATTACCCAACTAATAACCCCAACCCGGGCTATAGTGAGCAAGATCCGGAGTTGGTTTGGGAAGCCTTTATAAATGCTGTAAACGATGTTACAAATAAATTAAATTATCCGCCCACTGCTGTAAGTTTCAGCAGCGCTATGCACAGTATAGCCCCGGTAAATGAGGATGGTAAATCCCTGATGAATATGATGACCTGGGCTGATGGCAGGAGCGGTGATATTGCTGTTAATATTCTGAAGTCGGGGAAAGGGGAGGACATTTACCGCCATACCGGAACAGCTATTTACGCCATGTCGCCTTTATGCAAGATTATCTGGTTAAAACAAAACGAACCTGAGCTTTTCAATAAAGCCCGTAAATTTATTTCTATAAAAGAATATATATGGTATAAACTTTTTGGGGTATTTGAGGTGGATTACTCCATTGCTTCGGCTACAGGTTTGTTTGATATTTTAGAACTGACATGGTACAAAGCATCTCTCGAACTTGCAGGAATATCAGCTAACCAATTGTCAAATCCGGTTAATACTGATCATAAACGTAATTTAAACGCAACCAGCAATCAGTTGCCGGGCATTAGTATGAGTACCGCTTTTATCATAGGTGCCAGTGACGGTTGTTGCGCTAATTTAGGTGGCAACGCTATAGGCAACGCAGTAGCGGCGCTCACTATTGGCACAAGCGGGGCAGTAAGGGTAGGCAGTAACAGGCCGGTGTATAATTACCAAGCCATGACCTTTAACTATTTGCTTAATAAAAAAACATTTATTTGTGGCGGGGCGGTAAATAACGGTGGCGCTGCGGTCGACTGGCTGCTGAAAGACTTTTTGAAAAAAGAGCATGTTTCTACTGAAGATTACAAGCGATTATTTAAGATGGTAGACGCCGTATCTCCCGGAAGTAATGGTATGGTTTTTTTGCCATACCTGTATGGTGAAAGGGCTCCCATATGGGATACCAAAAGCTCTGGTGCTTTTATAAATATTAATGCTAAACATCAGCAGCAGCATTTTTTACGGGCAGCTTTAGAGGGTATCTGTTTTGCTCTGAATGACGTATTAAAAGCCGTGGAAGAATCATCAGAACAGGTAAAGGAAATTGTGATAAGCGGTGGATTTATATCATCGCCGGTTTGGGTACAGTTACTTGCCGATATTACGGGGAAGAAGTTAGTGTTGCTACAGTCGGAAGATTCATCAGCAATAGGGGCGATATTTTTAGCTATGGAGGCTTTAGGTGTTGATACTCAATTCATCCATTCTAAAGAAGCATCTAATCGTGATGTTATTACTCCCGATATGCATAATCATCTGTTATACAATAAGATATTTCCGGTTTATAAAAGATTATATGCCGATCTGAAATCGTCAATGCATCAGTTGAATACTATTAGCAACGAATGATAACATTGCAGTCTATCGTATCATAACCCCGGGCTTATTAATCATGGGCAATTTGATAAAATTATCATCTACTATACTTTCTGGCAGGAAGATGAATTTTTTGTCAAAAATGTCGCGGCCAATGTAGTAGCTCAACCAATATTCATTATTCAAACCAAAGGTTTGCTCGTCTATAGGCTCTATTAGTTTGTACGACTGCGGGCTGATAGCAGGAAAAGAATGTCTTAATACAGATGTTTTTACCAGTTCGCCATCTTTTTCGCCATATCCTTTTGAGGTGACCAGTACATTCTCAATAGGCTCATTTTTAAGGTTGATCAGGTAAACATACCATACTTTGCTCTCCACATTCTCGCTCTCTAATGCTACAGCTATGGCGATATCCTTTACTATGTTTTCGGGCAGGTCTTTGATCATTTTTAATGCTTTTAATTAAAACAGAGATTAGTTAATATTTTAACTGACCCTAATTATCCGCGTCTGCTATTTCTTCTTAGCAAATTTTCTGCCTGATTTTTTTGGGGCTTTTTCGGCCGCATCAGCCAAAGCTTTACATTCTTCAAAAGTTAAGGATGCCGGATCTTTATCTTTGGGTATCTTAACATTTTGTTTGCCAAATTCAATATAAGGGCCCCATCTGCCATTCAGCACCTTTACAGTAGGGTCTTCGTCAAAGGTTTTTATCAGTTTCTCGGCGTCTTTTTTGCGTTTGGCATTTATTAACTCTATGGCTTGTTCTTCAGTAACGTCAAGCGGATCTATTTCTTTAGGTAAAGATACAAAGGCTCCGTTATGGCTAATATACGGTCCGAAACGGCCAATAGCAACCTTCATTACTTTGCCCTCAAACTCACCAACCGCTTTAGGAAGTTTAAATAATTCCAGTGCTTCCTCTAAAGTTATAGTTTCTATACTCTGTCCTGTTCTCAGGCTGGCATATAATGGCTTTTCTTCATTTTCATTATCCGTATTACTTTCACCAACTTGTACAAACGGACCGTAACGGCCTATTCGTACCGATACTTTTTTGCCATTTTCGGGATGTACGCCCAATTCCCGTTCGCCTGTAGCTTTATCTGCAGTTTGTATAGTGCTTTCTACATCTTTATGAAAAGGAGCATAAAAGGTGCGGATCATCTCTGTCCAGTCCTTTAGCCCCTGGGCAATCTCATCAAATTCCTTTTCCACATTCGCGGTAAAATGGAAATCCACTATCCCGTTAAAATACTGTACCAGAAAATCGTTTACAACAGCGCCTATATCAGTAGGTGATAATTTACCCCGTTCCGCGCCAGTTGTTTCTGTTTTAGTTTCGCGGGTAATATTGCTGTTGCTTAAGGTTAACACTTCATACGCCCTTTGTTTTCCTTCTCGTTCTTCCTTAACCACATATCCGCGGTTTTGTATGGTGGAAATGGTAGGAGCATAGGTAGACGGGCGGCCAATACCCAATTCCTCTAATTTTTTTACTAAACTGGCTTCAGTGTACCTTGCAGGCGGGCGCGAAAACCTCTGAACGGCTGTCATCTCCTGCAAATCCAATAATTGCCCTTTACTTAATGGTGGCAAAATCGCATTGTCATTGTCAAGGCTGTTGTTGTCGTCCTCGTCATCATCATCTGCCGATTCCAGATAAACCTTTAAAAACCCGTCAAATTTCATCACCTCACCATTAGCGGTCAGTTCCTCTTTACGGGTAGATATGCTGATCTTAGCCACTGTTTTTTCAAACTGCGCCTCGCTCATTTGCGATGCTATGGCACGCTTCCATATCAGTTCATATAATCGCTTTTCCGAAGAATCACCCTCAATAGTGTGTTTGTCAAAATAGGTTGGCCTTATGGCTTCGTGTGCTTCCTGTGCGCCTGCGCTTTTGGTTTTATAGGTGCGCTTTTGGTAGTATTTATCTCCATAGGCAGTTACTATTTCCGCACGGGCCGCGTCTATAGCAGTATCCGACAGGTTAACCGAGTCGGTACGCATATAGGTAATATTACCGGCTTCATACAGCTTTTGTGCCACTGTCATGGTGCGTGATACAGAAAAACCCAGTTTGCGGCTGGCCTCCTGTTGTAAGGTTGACGTGGTGAAAGGTGCCGCTGGCGAACGTTTAGCTGGTTTTGTCTCTAACGACCGTATCTCAAAAATGGCTTTGATACAATCCTGCAGAAATTTTTCGGCATCTTCCTGTTTGCTGAAACGCTCTGCTAAGTCGGCCTTAAAGGAGTTTTTACCTTTATCAAATATGGCCGTTATTTTATAGGCGGCTTCTGACTGAAACTTATTGATCTCTCTTTCGCGGTCAACTATCAGACGTACCGCGACAGATTGTACACGCCCCGCAGATAATGACGGTTTTACTTTTTTCCATAACACCGGGGAAAGTTCGAAACCTACCAACCTGTCCAATACACGGCGGGCCTGTTGGGCATTTACCAGATTATAATCTATTTTCCGTGGATTTTCAATGGCGCGTAAAATAGCCGGTTTAGTGATCTCGTGGAACACAATGCGCCGGGTATTTACTTCTTTTAAACTTAATGTATCATAAAGGTGCCATGATATAGCTTCCCCCTCACGGTCCTCATCCGATGCGAGCCATACAAAGTCAGCTTCTTTGGCCAGTTTCTTTAACTCGCTAACCACCTGCTTTTTATCTGCCGGTACTTCGTATTTTTGAGAGAAATTATTGTTGATATCAATAGCATCTTCCGATTTGATAAGGTCGCGGATATGACCGTAGCTCGACTTTACGGTAAAATCTTTACCAAGGTATCCTTCTATCGTTTTGGCTTTCGCCGGTGACTCAACTATAAGTAAATTTTTGGCCATTAAGTGCTTGTTTTTTGCAAATAAAACATAAAATGCATCAGAAACGCAAATTATTTATGCGGTTTAAATATTTTGAAGCCTATAAAGCTGCAAGAATTTTTAGCGGGAAATGTTTTAACGTAAAGTATTAAATTACATTAACCGCAACAATTTGGATAAATAAATATCACTTAATGGCAGTCCCTGTTACGCAATATTTATTTAAGAATAACTCAAATTAAAAATCCGCCGCCCAGCAGATCGCTGCCTTCATAAAATACAGCTGACTGGCCCGGGGCTATACCCGATACCATGTGGTCAAAAGTTACCTTCATATGGTCGCCTATTTGTACTATCGAGCTTTCAGTGCCGGCATCCTTATACCTGATCTTAGTTACCGCACTAATTGGTTCGCTTATGCTTTCGTATTTTACAAGGTTAAGGTTACGCACCCATGCTTCTTTACGTTCCAATTCATCAGCCATGCCTAATGTTACCGTATTGGTTTCAGGTTGTATATGTGTAACAAACATGGGTTTACCCAAAGCAATGCCTAAACCTTTACGCTGCCCTATGGTATAGAACGGATATCCCTGATGTTTACCTACAACGGTGCCGTCTGTCAGTACAAAATTACCTGCACCAACACGTTCATCGAGGTCTTCCACTTTATGCCTCAGGAACGAGCGATAATCATTATCAGGCACAAAGCATATCTCGTAGCTTTCGCTTTTGCCTGCAAGTTCCAATTGCCCCATATCAACCGCCATCTGCCGTATTTCAGGTTTAGAGAAACTGCCTAACGGAAATTTGGTGCGGGCAAGGTTTTTCTGCGAAACGCCCCATAAAACGTAAGATTGATCTTTATTTTCGTCTTTTCCCTTAGATATTACATATCGTCCGTTATCCTGTAAACGGATGTTGGCATAGTGCCCGGTAGCAATAAATTCGCAGTCAAGTTTATCGGCGCGTTTTAACAAGGCTTCCCATTTAATATGGGTATTGCATAAAACACAGGGGTTAGGTGTACGCCCGGCAAGGTATTCGTCCACAAAGTTATCGATCACAAAATCGCCAAACTCGTTACGGATATCCAGTATATAATGCGGGAAACCATAACCCACAGCTAAAGCCCGGGCATCGTTAATGCTGTCCAGACTGCAGCAGCCTGTTTCTTTTGAGCTGCCGCCGGAAGAAGCGTAATCCCAGGTTTTCATGGTAAGCCCGATCACCTCATAGCCCTGCTCATGCAGCATAACTGCTGCTACTGAACTATCAACCCCACCGCTCATGGCCACTAATATTCTTCCGTGCTTACTCATATTGGCTGCAAAGATAAGGTTTTAGTGTTTATGGTTGTTGCGGCTTGGGTCAGCATAGGGTAAAATGGTAATTAATGAAAAATTTGCGTGCATGACAAGCCACAAGTTTTATACATTTACTTAACATATAAAAGTTGCAAAATCACTTTAACAAAGATATGTCTATCACCCCTAACAGCATAGCGCTAAACATTATATTAGAACAACCACCTGCCGACCTTGTATATTCACTTCAAAAAGGTGCCGGCGCGAAATATGAACCGGTGCAAGTACAGTCTTCCAAAGGCGGCAACCTTGAATTTGATTTGGTTGTTGAAATTAAAGGGAATCCTGGAACGCATGATCTGCCAGATTTTCGCGGGCCTTACGTGCAGGGGCCGGTCGGTGGCAGGTTTATTTATCTGGATATTGGCTCTTACGCAGGTGGCGGTGGTTGGAGCGGCCGCCTTAAAATACCTTTGACTGGAGTTACGTGGCAGCAAATAAATTTGGGGACCGAATTACATACCGCTGTGCCTGGCACAGGTAAAAACGGCTTGCCAAACTGTGCTACCGTTAAATCGTTTGTGGGGTGGAAGGCGAAATAATAGTTATTTTCTTATCTGTCCATTTCCCTTAATAATCCACTTGTAACTGGTAAGTTCTTCCAGCCCCATAGGTCCCCGGGCATGTAGCTTTTGGGTGCTGATACCTATCTCGGCACCTAAACCAAATTGCGCCCCATCAGTAAACGCGGTTGAGGTGTTTAAGTAAACGGCGGCCGCATCCACCCGGTTTAAAAAGGTTTCCATATTGATGGTATCCTCTGTGATAATAGCCTCACTGTGTTTGGAACTATATTTTGCGATATGATCCAGCGCCTCATCCAAACTATCAACCGTTTTTATCGCCATTTTCATGGCTAAAAATTCTGTGCCGAAATGCTCGG
The DNA here is from genome assembly GCF_016522075.1 of Mucilaginibacter segetis. Classification (GTDB taxonomy): domain Bacteria; phylum Bacteroidota; class Bacteroidia; order Sphingobacteriales; family Sphingobacteriaceae; genus Mucilaginibacter; species Mucilaginibacter segetis. Next base: position 1,268,490 of record NZ_JAEHFW010000001.1, read on the forward strand.
GCAAGGCTTCTTTTAAAAACTCACCGGAGAACAAGCCAGCTAATACCGCATGCGAATATTTATCCGCATAAATTGTCACCCCCTTTTCAATGAGGGGTTCAGCAATATGCAGCAGGTCACCCAGGCGTTTGCTGTTAATAATCAGACAGTCTAACGCATTACAAACGCTTACACGCCGTGTTTTGGCATTATCAATTATAGCAATAGCTTTTTGCAGATCGCCAGTTTCGTCGAAGTAAGTATGCACTATGCCGGCCCCCGTCTCAATTACGGGCACTTTACTGTTATCGCGCACAAAGTTGATAAGGCTCTGACTTCCGCGAGGTATCAGCACATCTATGTACCCAACAGCCTTAAGCAACGCTTCGGTAGCTTCACGTTCTGCAGGCAGCAATGTGGCCGCATGTGTGCTTACGCCATGTGCGGTTAGTACATTATGAATGATCTGGATAATAGCCTGATTTGAATATGCTGCATCGCTTCCTCCCTTTAATACACTGATATTGCCCGTTTTAAAGCATAGCGCGAACACATCAAAGGTTACATTGGGCCTGGCTTCGTATATGACGCCTACCACGCCCAGCGGTACCCGTACTTTAGAAATATGCAAACCGTTTGGCAATGTTTTTTCGGATAACACCGCACCCAACGGACTGGTTAATTCTGTCACATTTTTTATGTCATCGGCAATAGCGGCAATTCTTTCGGCGGTTAGTTTAAGCCTGTCGTATTTAGGGTCATTAATATCCATACGCTCCAGGTCTTTTTGGTTTTCATGAAGCAGGTATGGGGTCTGTGTTATGGCTTCTTTAGCCACGTCAAGTAATACCGCGTTTATCTCGGCAGGGCTGAGGTATAGACTCCTGGCTGCAGCCAGCGCATTTTCAAAATAGTTGGTATAGTCCATCATCCCTGTAAATATAAGTAATCATAATGCACCAGCGGTCGTTTGTTTTGTTTGCCCGTCCATTCTTTGGCCTTTTCCGCGCCATACTCTGCCATACCCAGGCCAATTATCTTGTTGCGGTCGTCAACAATTTTTATGATCTCTCCCTTTTTAAAATCGGCTAATATTTCTAAAATACCCACCGGCAGCAAACTGCTTGCCTTGCCCGAGGTGAGCGCCGTTTTTGCCCCGTCGTTCACCTGTACAATGCCGGTAGCAGCTGTCTCTGAATGGGCTATCCATTTCTTTTTACCCGATGCTTTTTTGGTGGGTACAAAACGGGTATGGGTTACGTTGTTGTTAAGCAGATCGGTTAATATATTATCTTTTGTGCCATTGGCGATGTGTACAGCTATACCTAACTGTGCTGTTTTTTGCGCTATGGTTGCCTTGGTAAGCATACCACCCCGCCCAAACTGTGACCGCCCTGTGCTTACAAATGCTGAAACGTCCAACCCTTCGTTAGTAACGTCTGTAATTACCGCAGAACCGGGCATCTTTGGGTCGCCGTTATAAATACCGTCAACATTGCTCAATACAATAAGGGCTTCGGCGTTCAGCATGGAGGCAATAAGCCCGGCCAGTTCATCATTATCGGTAAACATCAGCTCGGTTACCGATACCACGTCATTCTCGTTAACTACGGGAATTACACCGTGCTGTATAAGCAGTTCCAGGCAGTTACGCATGTTCAGGTAATGCAGCCTGTCCCGAAAATCTTCTTTTGTAACCAATACCTGCGAACACAGTATGTTGAATTGCTCAAAAAGGTGTGTGTAGGTATTAATAAGCTTTACCTGCCCGATAGAAGCTAATAACTGTCGTGTACCCACGGTGTCGTGCTTATCATTGACGGTGATGAGACTACGACCCGATGCTACCGCGCCCGATGATACAAGTATTACCTGTTTACCCTGCTTTTTAATGGCAGCTATCTGATCTACCAGATGCGCTATGCGTTCAGTATCGGGCAGGCCATTTGCCTTGGTAATAACATTGGAGCCGATCTTGATAATGATGCGCCGGTAATTGAAAGCCATTTTTTTAGAATTAAGATTTCAATATTAATGATTTCCTGCTAAACGCTGAACAGCACAGATCACATTAATCTACCGATTGCCTTAACATCAACGCGCCAACAGTTACATTGGTGCGGCTATCAATAATAATGGCGCCGCCGTTGGCCTTGTTCAGCTGGTAAGGGTCAAAGGCTAAAGGCTCGGCTGTTTTAATTACTATCCGCCCGATATCATTCAGCTGGAAATCCTCATCGTAATCTTTCTCCAGTGTGTTAATGTTCACCTTGTATAATATCTCTTGTATTTTGCAGCGCACTGTTTTGGTGTTGTGCTGTACCAGATAGGTGAGGGTAGTATCCAGCGGGCGGGTATCCATCCAGCACAGGTCGGCTTCTATCAGATTCGATAGTTGTGGGCGCCCCGCACTGTTTACAATAATATCACCCCGGCTAATATCAATGTTGTCCTGTAAATGCACGGTTACAGACATGCCTGCTAATACTTCCTGAGGATGCTTGTCGAAAATTTCTAATTTAGAGATAACAGAACTAAAACCGGATGGCAGCACCGTTACGCTATCTCCCACACGGAAGGCCCCGCTTGATACCCTTCCGGCATATCCACGGTAATCGTGCAGTTCATCGGTTTGCGGCCGTACTACCCATTGTACAGGTAAACGAGCATGTGCCGAAGTATCATCAATTTTAATACTCACATTTTCCAGGTGCGATAATAAGCTGTCGCCTAAATACCAGCCCATATTTATCGACGGATAAACAATGTTATCACCCTTTAATGCACTTACCGGAATAAAGGTAACGTTGTTGATATTCACCTTTGCGGCCAGTTTTTTATAATCAGCAACAATACGGTTAAACACATCTTCGCTGTAATCCACCATATCCATTTTATTAATGCATACCACTACCTGCGGAATTTGCAGCAGCGAAACCAAAAACGAATGGCGGGTGGTTTGCTCAACCACACCCTTACGGGCATCAATTAAAATAATGGCGAGCCCGGCATTGCTGGCGCCTGTAACCATGTTGCGGGTGTATTGTATATGGCCCGGAGCATCGGCTATAATGAATTTGCGTTTATCGGTCTCAAAGTATTTATAGGCCACATCAATGGTGATGCCCTGCTCGCGCTCGGCTTTAAGGCCGTCGGTTAAAATAGCCAGGTCAATACTGCCGTCGTCGTTTTTACGGTTTGATGCATGCAGGGCCTCCAGTTGGTCGGCCAGTATGGCTTCGCTGTCGTATAACAAACGACCGATCAATGTGCTTTTACCATCATCAACACTGCCTGCCGTTATAAATTTTAGTATATCCATTTCAATATGATGTCTAATTCCCTCTTGAGAGGGGTTAGGGATGTGTTTTTTCTCTTTCAATTTATTAAGTCGTTATCCTAAAAATATCCGCCTTTTTTGCGATCTTCCATAGCAGCCTCGCTCACTTTATCATCCATACGCGCACCACGTTCACTTATTTTCGAATTACTTATTTCCTCAATAATGTCATCTATCTCAAACGCGTATGACTCTACAGCAGCCGTACAGGTCATATCGCCTACAGTGCGGAAACGCACGTTGCGAGTCTCGATAATGTCCTCTGCGTCCATATTTAAAAATGGCGAAGCCGCCATCAGTTGTCCGTTTCGCGTTATGCACTCCCGCTGATGGGCAAAATAAATAGAGGGTAATTCTATCTTTTCGCGGCGGATGTAATTCCATACGTCTAACTCTGTCCAGTTACTTATCGGGAAAACGCGCACATTTTCGCCTTTGTGTATCTTTCCGTTATAAATATCCCAAAGTTCCGGACGTTGCCGTTTGGGATCCCATTGGCCAAATTCATCCCTTACAGAAAATATCCGTTCTTTAGCCCGTGCCTTTTCCTCATCTCTGCGGGCGCCGCCTATGCAGGCATCAAACTGGTTCGCGGCAATCGTATCAAGCAGGGTAACGGTTTGTAAGGCATTTCTGCTGGCGTTCTTTCCTGTCTGTTCTATTGCTTTTCCGGCGTCTATACTATCCTGCACATGGCCAATGATCAGTTTTTCGCCGATGCGTTCAATCATTTTATCGCGGTAAGCAATGGTTTCGGCAAAGTTGTGCCCGGTATCAATATGTACCAGCGGGAACGGGAACTTCCCCGGCCTGAAAGCTTTCTCGGCCAGTCTTACCAGCGTAATGGAATCTTTTCCTCCCGAAAATAATAACGCGGGCTTTTCAAATTGCCCCGCCACCTCACGCAGAATGTAGATCGCTTCTGCCTCTAATTCATCCAGATAATCTAAACGGTATTTGCTCATTCTTTTAAATCATTTAATTGTACCGCATGCAAACCACACTCTTTTTTCGATTGGTCTTCCCACCACCAGCGCCCGGCTCTGAAATCTTCGCCCGGTTGTACCGCTCTTGTGCAGGGTGCACAGCCTATGCTCGGGAAGCCTCTGTCGTGCAGTGTATTATAAGGTATATTGTATTGTTTAATGTATGCTTTAACTTCGTCAAGCGTCCAGTGATAAATAGGGTGGAACTTAATAAGCTGGTTGCCCTCGTCCCATTCCACATCACTCATAAACTGCCTGTTGGCCGACTGCTCTGCACGTATACCGGTTATCCAGCATTGGTTTCCGGCAAGCGCCCTTTTCAGGGGTTCAATTTTGCGTATGCCGCAACATTCCTTACGGTTCTCTACCGATTCATAAAAGCTGTTAGGGCCTTTGGCATTCACCATATTTTCCAATAAATGATGTTCGGGAAAATACGCATGTACAGGCTTACCATATATTTCCATGGTGCGGTTCCATACGTAATAAGTTTCGGGGAATAGCCGGCCTGTTTCCAGTGTAAATACTTTTATAGGGATATTATTCGCAAATATCATATGCGTAATTACCTGATCTTCCCAGCCAAAACTGGTCGAAAAAACTATTTCGCCCGCAAATTGCTCCGCCAGCAACTGTAAAGCTGCTATCGGATCCTTTCCTTCGGTTAATTTGCTGATATATGTAGTATCTGCCACTATATGATCTTTATTAAAAAATTAATAATGCTGCGCAGGCTGATCAGGATAACGATGAACGATACCGAGAACATGATGGCCTTTGCTGATATTTTGTTTGATATTTTTGCCGCTACCGGTGAGGCCAGCGCGCTGCCGATGATAAGCCCTGCCACAGCTTCCCAATGTGCGCCGTTAAGCATGGTGATAAAGGTGAGCGAGCTCATTAACGCTATAAAAAAGCGGGACAGCTTTACCGTGCCTAATGAAAAGCGTGGATGGCGCCCGCCTGCTATTAAGCTGGATAAAACGATGGAACCCCAGCCGCCACCTCCCACGGCATCTATAAAGCCGCCCCCCAAACCTAACAGACCTATTCTTTTTATCTTTTTTTGTGTATGTTGCTTACGGTTAAGGCGGATAGCTTTCAATAAAATTACTCCACCCAGTATAAGTGTATATAACGAAACTACAGGTTTGGTGTATTGGCTGTAATGCTCCAATGACGATAACAGGTAAGCACCGCTAACCGCGCCGATGATACCCGGAATAAGTAATAATTTAAATAGTTTCCAGTTCACGTTGCCCATGCGGTAATGCATCCATCCGGCTATGCCGTTGCTCATGATCTCGGACAGGTGAACGCCCATGCTCGCAGATGCAGGTGGTATACCCATAGACAGCGAGAATGTTGTAGATGTAACCCCGTACGACATGCCTATGGCGCCATCTATCATGGCAAAGACAAACCCTGCACCTAAAAAGTAGTAAAAAGCAGGGTTGATGGATCGCACATAAAACTGAAACTCCGGTTCTTTATACCATAGGGCCAGTATTGTGATAGAAAGAAAGGCTACAAATGTACCCCACACCAATAAGGTTAAATACTTTTTATCGGGTGGTTTGGGGCCATTTACTAATACAGCGCTAACCCGGTTAAGTTCCTTTACTTTATAAGCGAAATTACCGGAAAGGCCATTACGGATAGCATTCATTTGCTGCAGGGTAGTATCCAGTTCGGCAGGCAGGGCATCGTTTAAAACTTCTTTCAGTCTTTTAGCAATAGTAGGCGATTTACCATTGGTGGATATGGCAAGTTTAAGGTCGCCTTTTTGTACAATCGAACTCAGGTAAAAATCACAAAGCTCCGGCTTGTCGGCCACGTTGATGAGCAGCTTATGATCGTGGGCCGACTGTCGTATGTATTTATTCAGATTAGCATCGTTTGTAGCCGCTATAACCAGGTCGGCCCCGTCCAGATCGGTATCCGCGAAAGATTTTTGAACGATCCTGATATTCGGATACGTTACGGCCATTACATGTATGTCTGGTAAAAAAGCTTTTGAAATAACTTTAACTGTAGCTAACGGACTGTTTTGGAGCAGGGCGTTTAGCTTTTCGAGCCCAACGTTACCGCCGCCTACTACAACCGTTTGCAGGTTTTCCAGCTTTAAAAATACCGGGAATAATTTATTGCCCCGGCTATCTTCCGGCTGAGTTTCGGTTTTTAGCTTATTCCTGGGCAACAATGTCATAAAATTCCCTGATGGGTTGAAACAACGGATGTAACGAAACTACTTCGCCGAATACAATTAGAGCAGGAGAGGAGATGCCTTTTTCTTTAACTACCTCTACTATGGTATCTACCACGCCGATAGCTACTTTTTCATCGGCAGTACTGCCGCTTTGTATTACGGCAACAGGTAACCTGTTTTTGCCTTCGGCTTTAAAAATGTCGGTTATGGCGGCCAGTTTGTGTATGCCCATCAATACTACTACCGTAGCTTTGGTGCGTGCTGCCTGGTAAAGGTCTGCAGATACCTTGCCGTCTGATGTGGTTCCGGTAACTACCCAAAAACTTTCGCTTAAGCCCCGGTGTGTTACAGGTATGTTTTGTAAACCCGGTACGCCTATAGAACTTGAAATTCCCGGTATTACCTGAGCGGGTATGCTGTAATCGGCAGCATGGTCAAGCTCTTCATAACCGCGGCCAAATACAAACGGATCGCCACCTTTTAGCCTTACTACGTGCCCATAGTTAAGGGCGTAATCTATCATCAACTTATTAATATTCTCCTGTGAAAAAGAATGATCGCCGGAACGTTTACCTACATAAATCTTAGTAGCATGCTCTGGTGCAAAGCTTAACAGTTCCTCGTTTACCAATGCATCGTATAAAACCACATCGGCGGTTTGCAAAGCCTTTATTCCTTTTATAGTGATGAGTTCCGCATCACCCGGGCCCGCGCCAACTAAAGTAATGCGCGGTTCTTTTAAGTTATTTTTTGTTTGTGTTGCTATCATGATTGTAACACAGCCTCTCTTTTATCCTTAACTGTTTGTAAAAACTCCGAGGCCTGCTGCAAATAGGTTTTTGCAAATGCTTCGGAAGGTTCATTCTTATTTATTTGTAATACCAGATCGTTAAATGTGCCATCTATAACAAATTCTCCGGTTGCAATGTAATTGGCGTCAAACTCTCGTATAATGCCGGCCTGTGTGCTGCTGTTAACGCCTTTATCCAGTAATAGTGCTTTGGCTGCGCTAACGAAGGTGTTATAGGAATGATAAATGGCATCGGCCCATAAGCCCTTTACAAAGGCACCGTTTGCCCATCCCAGTTTCTCATCAGATTCATAGAGCAAGGTTGCCACCAGGTCTATAACCACCCCTGCACATTCGCCTACACCTATCGCGGTAGCGAAGGTTTCCTGGTGTCCCCAGTCTACAAACTCATCGTCGGTAAGGGTACTCAGGTCGGCGAGGGGTTTAAGCAATTGGTAAAAATGATCTTTGCCATGCCTGTCGTAATAATCATGGAAGGTTTCATCAGGGAGGGAATTATCTTTATAATGATCAAGCACAGCCCTTAAAACGTGTGTGGCCCTTTTTGCGGGAACTTTAATTACCCTGTCGGATGCGCGGCCAACGCCATTGCCAACCGTACCGCCGCCTAACAATACCTGTACTGAAGGTAATACCCTGCTGCCCGCTTTTAGTGAGCTGCCATGGAAACCGATATGTGCCAATCCGTGCTGTCCGCAGGAATTCATGCAACCGCTTATCTTTATTTTAATGTCGCGGTTGTAAATAAGATCTTCATATTCATTATAGATCACATCTTCCAGTACTTTGGACAGTGTCATGCTGTTAGATATCCCCAGATTGCAGGTATCCGTGCCGGGGCAGGTGGTTACATCGGCAACACTGTCGAAACCCGGTGCGGCAAGGTCTAAAACATGTAAACCTGTGTATAGGGCAGGTAATGCTTCTTTCCGAACGAATTTGAGCAATAAGCCCTGGTTTTGGGTGATGCGTATCTCATCCGCGACATAAGGTTCAATTGCCATAACCAACCGGCGTGCGGTGGCCGATGATATATCTCCCACCGGAACTTTAACGTATACCCCGTAAAACCCGGTTTGCTTTTGCTCAAACACGTTGGTAGCCAGCCATTGCTCGTAACGTAAGGGGTTATCAACTGCTGTTTCAGGATAATCCGTTTGCTGCTGTACTACAGGTTGCGGCACACGATCACGATTTACTGGCCATGTTTTTACTTTAAGAGCAATACGCTCCTCTGCAGCAAGGCGCAGTACTTCTTCTAAACCCATTTTTTGGATCAGGTATTTTAAGCGGGCCTTGTTACGGTTATTGCGCTCGCCGTGGCGGTCAAACACCCGGATGATCGCCTCTATATAAGGTATTAACTGATCCTCCGGTAAAAAGTCTTCCACCGCGCTGGCCAGTAGGGGTTGTGCTCCTAAACCGCCGCCTAATAGAACCTTAAAACCGCGTTCGCCATTTTCTTTTAGTTTGGGTATAAAACCCAGGTCGTGGATATAAGAAAAAGCTGTATCGGCATCGCTTGATGAAAAAGCGATCTTGAATTTGCGCCCCATCTCCTGGCATATCGGATTACGCAAAAAATATTCAAAAGTTGCCTGTGCGTATGGCGAAACATCAAAGGGCTCCAAAGGGTCTATTCCCGAAGAAGGGGAGGAGGTAACGTTTCTTACCGTATTTCCGCATGCTTCGCGCAGGGTAATATCGTCCTGCTCCAGTTCGGCCCATAATTGCGGTGTGCGGTCAAGGCTCACATAATGTATCTGTATATCCTGCCGGGTGGTTAAGTGCAGGTTGCTGCTGCCATACTCTTCCGCTATATCGGCTATTTTAAGCAGTTGCTTAAAGGTGACCTTGCCAAACGGTAATTTAATACGTACCATTTGCACGCCGGGCTGCCTTTGCCCGTAAACACCGCGTGCCAGCCGCAAACTCCTGAATTTCTCGTCGTGTATCTTGCCCTCGCGAAAAGCTCTTATTTTTCTTTCCAGATCAATAATATCCTGCTCTACTATGGGGTTCTCCAGCTCTGTTCTGAAGCTCTGCATATTGGTGTCGTATTAATAATGTTCTTAAAAAAAAGCCCCTTCTGTTGTTGACTGAAGAGGCTTGCATGTTTTATTAGCGCGTATTTCAGTCATAAGTTTCCTGCTTGCATACAGCAATAAATCAGGTTGTTACAATAATTTACACACATATTTTTCATGTCTACATTTTATTTACGCTTCAAATATATATATATACTATGGAATTAGTAGAATTTATTTGAAAAAGAATTACAACACCATAGAGAATCCTCTCCGCCCGGGATTAAATTATTTTTTCATGGAGTTATTTTTCATTGGTTTAACGTGTTGTCAAAACGTTCTGTCATATTGAGCGACAGCGAAATATCTTATAAAGCGAATAACCAGCGTTTACGATTTCTCACTGTAGTTCGAAATGACAAGCAGGTTTAACGCATTGTCATATTGAGCGACAGCGAAATATCTTATACAAGCGAATAACCAGCGTTTAGGATTTCTCACTATCGTTTGAAATGACAAGCAGGTTTAACGTTCTGTCATATTGAGCGACAGCGAAATATCTTAATAATGTTCAAGATTTCTCACTATCGTTCGAAATGACAAGTAGAATTCCCCGGCAGAGAGAAATTTATTGAAATCTCCCTTTTCGGGGAGACTTATAGAGGACTAAGCTGTAGTGTAACCTAATATCTTTAACACTTGCTTACTGTTTTGCTCTTCGCCAAATACCTCGAAGTTAAAGGTCTCATCGCGGTTGCGGCGTATGATCACATGCTTAGGCGATGGAAGCAGGCAATGGTGTATGCCACCATATCCGCTCAATACTTCCTGGTAGGCACCCGTGTTAAAAAAGCCCAGGTATTGTACCTTACGTGTTTTTGGCATAAATACGCTATTCATATGTGCTTCCTGGTTATAATAATCCTGTCCGTCGCAGGTAATACCGCCTAAGTTAACCCGCTCGTATTCACTATCCCAGTTATTTACCGGCAGCAGAATGTATTTTTGGTTCAGCGCCCATACATCCGGCAGATTAGTAATGAATGATCCGTCAAGCATTAGCCATTTTTCGCGGTCGTTTTGCTGTTTACGTCCCAGTACCTTATATAAGATACCCGAGGCTTCTGCAACAGTATATTTACCAAATTCAGTAATAATATCCGGTTCTTCGGTATCGTTCTCGGCACATATCTCTTTAATACGGCTTACTATCTCGTTGATCATGTATTCATAATCAAAATCGAATACCAGCGAATCTTTAAAAGGCATACCGCCGCCAATGTCTAAAGTATCCAGCGCGGGATTCACCTTTTTGAATTTGCAATAAAGCGTAACGTATTTTTCCAGCTCGTTCCAGTAATAAGGCGTATCAGATATCCCTGAGTTGATAAAGAAATGGAGGAGTTTTACCTGAAAATTAGGGTTCTTCTCTACTTTGCTATGGTAAAAATCTATCACATCCTCCATACGTACGCCCAAACGCGAAGTATAAAATTGCGAATTTGGCTGCTCTTCCGCCGCTATACGTATGCCGAGGTTGCACGGAGTGTCCATCTCTATCTCGTCATCGTACAGGTTAAATTCCTCTTTATTATCAAGCACGGGGATAATATTCTTAAACCCGTCATGCAGCATATCAATAATATATTGCTTGTACTGGAAGGTTTTAAACCCGTTACAGATAACAGTGATGTCTTTTTTCACAGCGCCTTTTTTCTCCAGCGCGTCTACCATAGGCATGTCAAAGGCCGACGATGTTTCCAGGTGGATATCATTTTTTAAAGCTTCTTCAACAATATGTTTAAAGTGCGAGCTTTTTGTGCAATAGCAGTATTTGTAACTGCCGCGGTAATTATTTTTAATGATGGCCTGCTGAAAAAGCAGCTTGGCCTGCTGTATTTTTTTACTGATAAGCGGCAGATAAGTAAAACGCAGGGGCGTGCCATACGTTTCTATCATTTCCATTAAATTAAGATCATGAAAATATAATTCATCCTCTATTATCTCGAAACCTTCCTGCGGAAAACCTACACTCAGATCAAGAAATTCCTGGTAACTCTGCATTTATTAAAATTTTGGCAAAAATGTAATTTTTAAACGGGAATATTAACAATTTGTTGGCACAAATTTATTGTTGTAATGTAATTTGTTTGATGGGAAGATAATAGGTATTGCCATTATTTTTATTCATCTTTCTTCAACTCCGGTAAATGCACCTCGGCCATCATGCAGCGGGCGCTGCCGCCACCGTTGGTTTCAATGGCATTAATATCCGCGTAAACTAACCTGCCGTATTGTTCTAACTGCATTCGCTGTTCCCCGGTTAACGACTCGTATGCGGTTTGCGACATCACGATCAGGGTTTCTCCATCTTTGTTTTTTACCTCCAGCATATTCCCTGCAAATTGATTCATTTGCTCAAAACTGATGTCGATGATTTGTTTTTCTGTTTCCTGCAAACAACGGATCACAGCATCTTTTTCTGATGTATCGTTTATCGCATCCAGACAAATTACCGAAAATCTGGAACCCATGCACATCATCACGTTGGTATGGTAAACGGGAATATCATTTTGGTCGTGCGCGTAAAAACAGACCGCTCTATATCCCGTTTGCGCGCAAAAGTCATTAAGTACTTCTTTATCCGTACGTGGGGAAAGGCAGGCGTAAGCTATTCTATGGTCCCTGTCCAGTACCATGCTGCCCGTTCCTTCTAAAAATTTACCTTCCGCCTCGTGGTGACTCAGATCTATTACATGTTCTATATAAAAATTATCCTGCAATTGGATGATGATATCTTCCCGGCGTTCCAGCCGACGGTTCTCAGCCAGCATAGGATATAGAAACACTTCGCCGTTATCATGGAAAGTTACCCAGTTGTTCGGAAAGATAGAATCCGGACTATGTGGCACCAGCGTATCATTAAACACGGTTACATCTACTCCATTTTGCCGCAGAGTATTTACAAACGCATCGAACTCGCGAAGTGCCCGCTGCTGTACCCTTTGCGGATCATCATCCATATTCTGGAACGCGTTGCTTTCCGCCGTTTGTTCGTTAAACCCGAAATCAACTGGTCTTATCATCAGTATATGCGAGGTGGCTTGCATAATGCAACATTACAGTTTTTAACCTGCAACGGCAATATGGAGGGCGTAGATTTCTGCTAAAATAAACCGTCATATTTGAGCTGATCTTATGCAGATCAATTGTTGGTTAATCGGCCTTATAATCTAAGATATCTCCGGGTTTGCAATTAAGTTCGCGGCATATAGCGTTGATCGTATCAAAACGTACTCCTTTTACTTTTCCCGTTTTGAGTAATGAAAGATTGGTCATGCTGATGCCCAGGCGCTCTGCCAGTTCTTTTAATGACATTTTATTTTTTGCCATTTCCACATCCAGATTCACGATGATAGCCATTATACAAACTCTCCGTTCTCTTTTTGTAGTTCAAAACCATATTTAAATACGTCGGCCATTATGTAAATAACAGCGCCTAATATAAGCCCTGTAAAACTTTGTTCCCAAACCATATTCATCATGTTCATATCTTTTACGCTTGTTTTTAAAATTATAGCGATACTAATGCCCAACAGAATATTTAATACCGTAAATGAGGCAAAGCATAGCGCCGTTATTTTAAGGCGACGTACATTATCATAGGTAAAAGGCATACTTTGTTTTATAGTTTCAAAAAATTTCCGCAACTGATAGATAATGCACATTACCAAAGTTTCAAAGGCGAAAAAGAAGAAATAAGCCGTAGTAATATTCCAAAAGGTATTTTGTAAATGCATACGTAAAATAGCCTGATCGGGCTGCAAGGTAATATTATCCGAATATGGGGTAAGTGATTCAAGTTTAATGGTTTCAGCTTCCAGCGGGTATTTAACCGGATGGCTGAACTCGGTAAAATCACTTGTGCAAACCTTCCACGTAAGCATGCTGAATGCAATTATGGCTAATATGATATTTACATACCAAATCACATTTAATAAAATTCTGATGGTTGTTAAAAGCCATGATGTCGTTTTCATATTTGTATCATTTTATTGATACAAATATATAAGCAATAATTATAAAACAAAAATTATTTTATGTTTTACATAAAATAATTTAATTAATAACCTTGGCTCTCATCAGTGGCATGCTCATGCAATGGAAACCACCCCGCGCTCTTGACAGTTCTGCCGATGGCATTAATATCAGGGTATCGGTAAGAGTTTGCGGCTCTAAATCGCCATTTTCGAATTTTTGCAGCAACTCGGTCACTTTAATAACAGTAAACCCCTTCTGGCGGAATGCCTCAACGGTTTTGTCATTCCTGTCATAACCTAAAACAACACCTTCTTTTACTGCAAGCAGGTTACACGAGTCTGTCCATTGTTCGCGGGCATCAAACGGAAACACGTTATTGCCCGAATAAATAAATTGTGTGGGCTCTTTGCTTTTCAGATCGTTTTGGCTGATATCATTAAGCAGATCCTCTAAAGAATCAAAAACTTTGGGTTTATGCCCCTTAGTGAATTGTACGATCTCTGGCTTATCCTTACTTTTTTTATCCGCAAAAAAAGCGATGGGTTCATCTTCGGGTTGCGCGGGCTCGGCAATAGCCAGTGAGCGCAACAAAACCCAAACGTTACGTTTTACCTGCGTAAACACGGTATCAATATGCATATAATCCCGCTTATGCGGAATTTTTACAATGGTAACCTTGTTAACCACATTATGCTCAAACAATAGTTTAATAGCCTCGTTAGCGCCGCTTACTGATGTGCGCTCGCTGCAGCCGATGATAAGGTGTTGCGGGCTTACCATCATCACATCGCCACCTTCTAAAGTAGTTTTTTCTTCATCCTCTTCTCCCGGGCGTAAAAAATGCTGAACGGTTTCTGGTATTTCGAGGATGTGTTCACGATACGGAGCAAACAACGGGTGATTAAAGAAAATATATTTTACCAGCATGGTTTCCCGTGCACGCGCCTTTTTCGCAGGCTTATTCAGCAGCATGTGGTTATTTATAGCAATGCCGATATCCCTCGAAAATATCATGTTAGGGATAGGGGCGAATATCATCTCATCATCATTCAGCGACCCGGATATAAATATCTTAGCCAGTTCAACCGGGTCGGTATCTATCAGTTGCAGTTGCAGGCGATAGGTACAGCTTTCAATGGCGCAAACCGAGGCGACCAGTTTTTTGCGGATATCAGGCTGTTCTAAAATGTCGCTGAGTAGGGTTTGTATCTCAATTACTTTTCCTGACGAATGAAAATCAGGATGATCGGGTTTAAAAAAACTGCGGTCGTTTGCCGGGTCGTTAAGCTCGTTAAGGCGACCTCTTATCTTTTCAGGATCCAGGAAATAAAGCAGTAGTTTTATATAATGGTCATATTCTTCACGACGCATCGTATCCAGATGTACGATATCCTCAAAAAGCCAGTCCTGCGCTTTTGAGGGAACTACTTTACCCAACCCACTATCCGGACTATGTATAAGCAGCACACGCAGGTCGCCAATTTCAGAAGTTACATCAAGTTTAAAATCGTCATTCTTAAGTATCATAAATAGGGGGTGTGATGAATAACAAAGCTATTATTTTTAAGTCATAAGTTAATCACCAATACTATTACAGATAATTATTATTGGCGGTTAAATACTGCCAGCATGTTTTCTAAAGCTTTTTCCGAATGCATGCGGCCGCCGTTTTCAAGCGAAATTAGTGCTGCAATTGCTGTTCTTTTACGCATACCTGTTTCATAAAAAGCTATAGCTTGTTGTAAAGTGTCCAGTTGATCGGATGTTAAACATTCGCTCAGTTCCAAAGCATCCAGCATGGCCGAGTTTGCGCCTTCTCCTGCAAAAGGCGGCATAAGATGCGCGGCATCGCCAAGCATGGTTAAATTAGGCAACGGTTCCCAGGTTTGGTTTACAGGAACACAATAAATAGGACGCGGTATAATCGGCATGGCGGCATTTTCAAATATTTCATACCATAACTGGCTCCATCCGTAATATTCTTTTTTAAACCAGTCTAACATCTGCGTGCGGTCGGTATAATTTAAGCCGCTGTTTACCGCCCAATATTCATCGGGTTTAAAACTGGCGTAAAAACCTATACCATCATCGCCCTTTTGGCCACCCAGCAGGCATTTATTATCTCCGAAGGCCATTATTTTGCCGCCTTTAAGCAACTTATAAATAAGCGGGGCTGTTTTCTCAGCATCAGGAATGTTGATCTCCAGCATAGTTATTCCCGAATAAATGGCTTTAATGTCTGTAATGTAAGGGCGAATTTTGGAGTTGGCTCCGTCTGCCCCGATAACAATATCCGCGTAAGCAACCGAACCGTTTTTAAATTTTAGCAGCCAGCCTTCATCCTGCGCATTCATCGAAATTAAACTACTGTCCCACACAACCGTTTCCGGAAGTAACGACTCTAATAATATTTTTCTTAAGGCAGCCCGGTCTATTTCCGGGTTAAAATATCCGCCCTTAGGGTCTGTATTAATTTCGGTGTCGTGGTCACTGAAAAATATTTCTGCACGTTCATTTACAACGATCTTTTTATCGGCTCCAACTTTAACATACTTTTTAAACTCATCTGTAAGGTTGGCCTTGTGCAAAGCAGCCATGCCGGATGCTTCGTGCATATCCAGTGGGGCGCCTGTCACACGGGCATCTTTATTCAGGTCTCGTTCATACACTTTTACATTTACACCTTTGAGCTGTAAAAGTCTTGCAAGGGTTAGTCCTCCCGGTCCGCCCCCTGCAATTGCTATCTGTTTGTTTTGAATAAGCATGTTAAAAAGCGGTAGTTTGTGTGTATCTTTTGCGGATAGCTTCTTCTGTTCTCGGGATAAAGTTTTCCCTCACATTAAATTCAGCTTTGGCTTGTACTTCCTCAATAAAGGGTCGCAGTTCCTTATTATAATCACGAAACGCCGCTTCAAAGTCTCCATTGTGTTTTTGTAAAGCATCCGCTAAGGCTGCCGCGCCGCTTATAGATAATGAAGCCCCCATCCCCGCAGCAGGCGAAGCACAATAACCCGCATCACCTACCAATGCTACGCGGCCCTTGGTCCACGACGGCATTTTTATCTGGCAAAATTTATCGAAATAAAAGTTTCCGCTATGTTTTATTTCCTCTAATAATTCTTCGGTCCGCCAACTTTGCCCTGCAAACTGTTGCAGAATTATGTTCTTCTGTTCTTCTGCATTACGATAATTGTTAGCGATCTCTTTTTCTGAATTAAAACAGAAAATTACATCTGTTTTGTTATTGTAAGCATTAAGCATAATGGCTTTATCGGGTACAGCAAACGCCTGCATGGTTTTTTGTTTGATCAGTAATTTATTTACAATGCTGATAGAAAAATAGGCACCTAAAAAATGCGAATACTCGCTTTCCTGTCCAAAGGATAATTTTCGTACTGCCGAATGTATGCCATCGCAGCCTATCACCAGGTCAAACGCGCGCTTCGGCCCCTTTTTAAAGGTGGTTAGTATATTGTCTTTTGTTTCGGTTAATGCGGTTATGCTGTTATCGAAAATAAACTCAACATTATTTTTTAGCTTATTAAACAGGATGTGTACAAATTTATCCCGCTCAATTTCAATATCATCATCCTGGTGTTCATCGTTCGCGCTTTTTAATGATATTGAACCTTCTGTTATATCCTGCGCATTTTTAAATTCTATCATTTCTACCTGGAGCCGGTGTGCTTGTAGCTGCTCATAAATCCCCATGCGTTTAACAATATCTACGGTTACGCCGCGAATGTCAATAGCCGCACCCGCTGTGCGGAGTTCCTTCGCTATTTCAACCACTGTTACACGGAATCCTAATTGGTTCATCCAATAAGCTGTTGAAAGCCCGGCCATGCTTGCGCCCGAGATAAGTATGTTTGTTGTTTTTGATAATTCCATTTTTTGTCTTTATTAGTTCGACAAAATTCAGGAATACGGCACGTTCAGGATTGTACAAATGCGACAAAATCGTCGCCTGTTACCATACGGGCTTTTTTGGCTTTGCGTGCAAAGGCTAACGGAGTAGTACCGCTGTAGCGTTTAAATTCACGGCTTAGGTGAGATTGATCCGTATAGCCCACTTCATGGGCCAAACCTGCAATGCTGCTATCCGGATTAAGCCATAGATGATTGCGTACCTGCTCAAAACGGATCAGGTTGGATACATCCTTAACGCTATAGCCTGATGATCGCTTAAATTTTCTTTCAAGCGTGCGCACTGTTGCATGTGCCGCTGCTGCTACTTCGCTTACCGGCAAAGTGCCTTTTGCCTTACTCATAGCATTTCCGGCTTTAAAGAGCATATTGTCCGTAGCTATGCGCGAATGTGCATTAAGGAAATATTGTTTTAACGTAGCAACTGCTTCCGCAATATTTCCGGCTTTTATGTTTTTATTCAGTATGGGCTGAAGTCCGGCAATAGGATGTTCAAATATGCGTACACCCCCTTTATCAGAAGGCAGCCCGAGCAGATCGAATACCGTCCATGGATAACACCTGACACCTATAACCTCCAAAACGTTTTGAGTATATAAAACAGCAGGCTTATTAAGTAGACCCATTAAAAATGGCGAGGGTAATTGCTGCAAACTTCCATTATATGAAATATGAAGCGAACTCCCGAAATAAAAGATGATTTCAGAATAGCCATCCGGTTGTATATCAAAGTCCGATTGCTTTTCACCACCATCTCTGCGGGTGTACCAAAAACAATTTATGGCACCCTGTAATTCTTCAGGAGATTCAAATTCTTGATGCAGCATGCCGAAAGATAAATATTTAGGTGTATAAAAAGACCGTTGCGTAAATAATTACGTTATAAAAAACAGTTTAAGAAAAATAAAGTACCTGTTCCGCTACCCAAAAAGCGGAACACTTTTTAAAATATTTTAATTAACTAATTATCAATTATATATATGGTTTATATAAAGTTAAGGGGCAATAACCGGTAAAAAAATAAAATTGTAACTATTTAATTAACAGGATGTTCCGCTTGTTCCATTTTTTGTATACACACCAGCGGAACAGAACACATAAAATGTTTTAGTAAAACTATATCCATTATATTAATTTTGCCCGATGGATTTTATTATTGAGGCCGTTGTTAAAGCCATAAAGCATTTATACGAGGCAGATGTTGCTGCTAAGGATATCAACCTGCAGGAAACGCGTAAGGAATTCGAAGGGCAGATCACGCTTGTTACTTTCCCGTTCACCCGCGTGTCGCGTAAATCGCCAGAGCAAACCGGTACCGATATCGGCGAATACCTGCTGGCAAATGTGCCGGATATCTCGGCTTTTAACGTGATCAAAGGTTTCCTTAATATATCTATCGCAGATAGCTTTTGGCTGAATAAACTACATGCCGAAATATTGTCAGATGATTTTGCCGCTGCAAAGTCAAATGGCAAAAAGGTAATGGTGGAATACTCTTCGCCTAATACCAATAAGCCTTTGCATTTGGGGCATATCCGTAACAACCTGTTAGGATATTCGGTAGCGCAGATATTAGGCGCAGCCGGATACGAAGTAATAAAAGCGAATTTAGTTAACGACAGGGGCATCCATATTTGTAAGAGTATGCTGGCCTGGCAAAAATTCGGCAATGGCGAAACTCCGGAAAGTTCCGGTTTAAAAGGCGATCACCTGGCCGGGAAATATTACGTGCTTTTTGATAAAGCGTATAAGCAACAGATCGAAGAACTAAAAGCTGCAGGACAAACCGAGGATGAAGCGAAAAAGAACGCGCCGCTGATAAAAGAGGCCCAGCAAATGCTGCAAAAATGGGAGGCCGGTGACGAAGATACCATCAGCCTTTGGAATACCATGAACGGCTGGGTTTATGATGGCTTCGCGGTTACTTACAAAACCCTGGGGGTTGATTTTGATAAATACTACTACGAGAGTAACACCTATTTATTAGGGAAGGATATAGTGGAAGAAGGATTGGCAAGCGGTGTATTCTTTAAAAAAGATGACGGTTCTGTTTGGATAGATCTTACCGAAGACGGCCTTGACCAGAAACTGGTGTTACGTGCCGATGGCACTTCTGTTTATATTACCCAGGATATTGGCACCGCTCAGCTAAAATACGACGATTATAAAATGGATGAATCCATTTATGTAGTAGGTAACGAGCAGGATTACCATTTTAAGGTATTGTTCCTGATACTGCAAAAGCTGGGTAAAAGCTGGGCCAAAGGACTATACCATTTATCTTACGGAATGGTTGACTTGCCCTCAGGTAAAATGAAATCTCGTGAGGGGACGGTAGTTGATGCTGATGATCTGATGGCAGATATGTTCAGCACCGCGAAAGAGCAAACGGAAGAGATGGGCAAAGTAGACGGTTTTACCGAAGAGGAGAAAGATAAATTATACCATACCATAGGTATGGGCGCACTAAAATATTTCCTGCTTAAGGTTGATCCTAAAAAACGCTTGTTATTTGACCCTAACGAGTCGGTTGATTTTCAGGGAAATACCGGGCCGTTTATACAATATACCCACGCGCGTATCAAATCGGTATTGGGCAAGGCTGATTATAAGCCATCTGCCAATAATAAAGTAACAACTTTAGATGGTGTAGAGCGCGATCTGCTGGTTATTCTTACTAAATATCCGCAAATGGTAACGGAAGCTGCGGCGGCACACAGCCCTGCACTGATAGCTAATTATGTATATGAACTGGCCAAGGCCTACAATAAGTTTTATCACGAAAAGTCAATTATGCAGGCTGAAGATGAAAGTTTAAAGCAATTCCGTCTGGAATTATCAGCAGCTTCGGCTAAGCTTATCAATAAAGCTATGGGTTTGTTAGGAATTGATGTGCCCGAGCGGATGTAAAACATCCGCTTTGCGGGCATTTGTTATACGCTTATCTTTTCCAATAACCTTTATGCCAGGTGTAACCATGCCTGGTGTGTTCCCAATGGCCTTTTACATAAACTCTGCCACGCGGGCGTGCATAATAGCCGTTAACATAAACATATCGGCCTCCGCGCCATCTCCATCCGCCGGGCACCCAAACTACTCTGGCACTTGGCGGAGCGGGTTGTACATAAACAGGTTCTACAGGTTGTTGCGCAACATAATAGTCGTGTGCGCATGATGACAGGGATAATAAGCCGGCTACGGCAAATACCGCTCCCAGTTTTGATAATGTTTTCATCTGTAAAAATGTATTGTTCTGCATTTATTGACAGATGAGCCCTAAAAAGGTTTAAAATTTACTCAGGCAAACTTATCCGCCACTACCAATTCTTTACTGCCCGGAGTATATTTATAAAAGCCTTTTCCGGCCTTTATCCCTAAATGGCCTGCAGTTACCATATTTACTAGTAGCGGGCATGGGGCATATTTGGGATTGCCGAAGCCTTTGTGCAATACATTCAGGATGGCAAGGCATACATCCAAACCTATAAAATCAGCTAATTGTAACGGCCCCATAGGATGTGCCATGCCCAACTTCATCACCGTATCTATCTCGTTAACTCCGGCCACACCTTCAAAAAGGCTGTATATGGCCTCATTTATCATGGGCATTAATATACGGTTGGCCACAAAGCCGGGGTAATCATTCACTTCAACAGGGGATTTACCCAGATCTGCCGACAATTGCATGATAGTTTTGGTAACTTCGTCAGTAGTGGCATAACCACGTATCACTTCTACCAGTTTCATTACCGGAACCGGGTTCATAAAGTGCATACCTATCACCTTATCCGGGCGGTTGGTTACCGCGGCAATTTCCGTAATAGATATAGAAGAGGTGTTGGATGCCAGGATAGTATCGGCTGGGCAAATACTGCTTAACTGTTTAAACAAGTCCAGTTTTATTTCGCGGTTTTCGGTAGCTGCTTCTACCACCAGGTCGGCATGTTGCGCGCCTTCCTGCAGGGCTGTATAAGTTTTAATATTAGCCAGGGTGGATGCTTTAGCTGCATCATCAATAGTACCTTTTTTTATTTGCCTGTCCAGGTTGTTGGTTATGGTTTGTAATGCCCTTTGCAGCGCATCTTCCTTAATATCTACTAATGATACCTGATACCCGTTTTGCGCGAAAGTATGGGCAATACCATTACCCATAGTTCCGGAACCTATTACTGTAATATTCTTCATGCTTATAAAGGTTATTTGGTTTTAACCCATTACGGGCAAACGCTGTAAAGTTAGCTGATATTTATTAACCGGGCGGCTTCGCCAACGGTTTGTTTATTTATGGTGGGTAGGGTAGGTATGCTGCCCAATATAGGAAACCGCGTGTATGAAGCAATATAATCCTCAGAAGCAGGCTCACTGTCACCGTTAAAAATAATCCCCTTAACGGGGATATCACGCTGTTTTAAAACATCCGCGGAAAGCAAGGTGTGGTTAATACTGCCCAAATAATTCTGCGATACCAGCACTACATCGGCATTCAATTTTTTTATCAGATCTATCATTAAAAAATGATCATTCAACGGAACCATTAGTCCGCCGGCGCCTTCTATTATTAGCGTGCTATTGGTTTGGGGCAATACAAATTTATCCTCCTCAATAATTATCCCATCCAATGCTGCAGATTTATGCGGCGAATAGGGTTGGGTTAGCCGGTAGGTTTCGGGGTGAAAATACGAGGTGGTATTAGCCACCAGCTCCCGTACCTTTAAGGAATCAGAATTATCCAGATCACCCGACTGGACCGGTTTCCAGTAGTCGGCCTTTAATTTTTCGACTATTATAGCTGATATCAGGGTTTTGCCAATCCCGGTTCCAATGCCGGTTATAAACAGTGGTTTAGTTTTCATTAATTATCTTATTTATAGTATCGCAAAGCATAGCTATTTCCTTTTCCGTATTAAAGGAATGCAGGCATATTCTTATCCTTTCCATGCCTTTTGGCACCGTAGGACTAAGTATCGGGCGAACATCCAACCCGCTTTGCTGTAATTTTTCAGCCATCTGTTTGGCCTCACTATTACTGTTTAAAATTAAACATTGTATGGCGCTATCACTTGCCGGCAGGTGGCAGGCTGCGCCGGTATTAAGCTGTTGCTTAAAAAACGCGATGTTTTTATGTAAAGTATCTATCCGTGCTTCGGCATCCTTTAAAAAAATATAAGCCATTTTGATGCTTGCCAACTGATGAAAAGATGCTGCCGTAGTATAAATGAATGAGCGTGCAAAGTTGATAAGATAATCCCTCAGTACAGTACTTCCTAAAACTATAGCACCGTGGGAGCCCAACGCTTTGCCGAATGTTACTACCCGTGCAAATACCCTGTGCTGCAAATCCAGGTGGTTAACTAAGCCCGCAGAATATAAACCCACCGCATGTGCCTCATCTACAATTAAATGCGCACCATATTTTTCTGTCAGATTAAGTATGCTTAAAATGTCCGGCGTATCGCCGTCCATAGAGTAAACGCTTTCTATCACTACATAACACACGCCCTTTGCCTGTTTCAGTTTGCCCTCCAAACTTGCCAGGTCGTTATGTTTAAAAGTGTATTTGTTAGCGAAACTTAAACGTGCGCCATCAATAATGGAGGCATGTATCAGTTCATCACATATAATGGTGTCACCTTTTTGCGGGAGGGAGGAGAACAGGCCAATATTAGCATCATAGCCCGAATTAAAAAACAAACCTGCCGGGCTCTGATGATAAGCGGCTATCTGTTGTTCCAGTTCTTCGGCATAGGTTAAATTGCCCGATAACAATCTTGACCCGGTGGAACCGTTAAAGCTTTGCGGATTCAGGGCTACTTCTTGCAGGATCTTGTTTTTCAACTCTTCGGAACGTGCAAAGCCAAGATAATCGTTAGAGGAAAAATCTATGAGGTGGTTTTGCGGTTTTAATGAACGGCGCGACCCGGCGGTTTCTCTTTCCGCCAGTTTGTTGTTCATATATTCCTCTGCTGATGCCAATATGGGTTCAAATTTCTGCTAAAATAAAAAAAGCGGCTCATGGCCGCTCTTTTTTTGATAATTAAAACAATTTACCTGGTTGGAGGAGCACCGCCACCGCCATTTTGCATTCTGGCGCGTCTTTCTTCCATTTCTTTTTGGTAAGCTTCTTGCTGCTCTGGAGTAAGTATCGCTTTGATCTTCTCGTTAGTAGCAGTCATGATCGGACGGAAAGCCGAACGGTCGCCGCCAGCATTGCGCAAGCTATCAATTTGCTTAGCCTGTGCATCATAAACCGCGGTAATTTTTGTTACCTGATCATCAGTAAGCTTCAACGAGGCCTGCATGCGCTTCACCCTGTCTGCTGTACTCATCCTACCGCCCTGCGCACGGCTTACTGCTGTAATTCCTACCAGGAA
The DNA here is from genome assembly GCF_016522075.1 of Mucilaginibacter segetis. Lineage (GTDB taxonomy): Bacteria > Bacteroidota > Bacteroidia > Sphingobacteriales > Sphingobacteriaceae > Mucilaginibacter > Mucilaginibacter segetis. Next base: position 1,292,181 of record NZ_JAEHFW010000001.1, read on the forward strand.
GCAGCAGATCAACATGATTTTTTTCATTTTTAATTTTTTGTTTAATTGATGTTTAGGATAAAGATACAGCGTAAAGGTTTAATAGCATCCGTGTAACTTAATTGTTGCTATTTAAATTAGCTATCGACCGCTGCATCTGCGCCATCATGCTGGTAAGGCTTTCCATGGTAGGCTCCGGAGCGGGCATTGGCAAATGGGTAGATATGTAGGCCTTGGCTTTCCATATTTCCAGAACATCCTCAGCATTAACATCATACGGGTCATATGCCGGATTGTCAGATACCAGCTTCAGCTTTTTGTTCTCTTTATATTTATTACCGGCACGTTTGTAAACCACTCCATCATTACGGGAGATAAATACATAAGTTTCGCCCGGTTTAACATCGCCCCAGTTCTCCTGATATTCACCTATTATAATAGTACCTGATTGCAGGGGCAGCATGGAGTCGCCTTTGATCTCGAAAGCACGGTAGGTGCCCTGCTTAAACATGGGGAGGTAAAACTTAGGCAGTTGCGCAACGTACTCAGGATCAGCGTAACCGTTGAGGTAGCCCGCGCTGGCTTTCATGGGTACCAGTTCGATGTTCTCATTATCGTCCTTATCAACCGAGATGCTGAGCACCCTGAGATTAGCCGGATCGCCTTTTGGCTTAGGCGCCCACTTCTCGTTTATGGTTTCGTTTATAAAATCATCAATTGATATCTCAAAAAATGATGCTATATTTTTTAGCAAATCGTATTTAGGTTCTGCGCGTTCCTCTTCATAAGCGCCTACTAAAGAGCGTTTTATGCCTATCTGATCGGCAAATTGCTGTTGTGTTAAACCCTTTTTTTTGCGAAGGAATTTAATATTTGATGAAATTTTTGACATAAAAATTTGGAATTGCTAAAATTATTAGTATTTTTATGCTCATAAAATTAGTAATTATTTTTAACCCGGCAAAATTTTTTATCAAATGAAGAGGTTTGTTTATATTATTACCGACAGGAACAGGAAGAATTTACACGTAGGTATGTGTACCGATCTGCTTAAAACCCTTAAGTTTTACAGCGATATGCCCACCTTGTTTTTTGACAGCGCGCAGCAACTTAACCGTTTGGTTTATTTTGAAGAGATCAACACCGAGGAGCAGGCTATGGAGCGTTTTAAAATGGTGAGCACTTACACCCGGCCCCAAAAAGAAAGAATGATACGCCCGGTTAACCCGGATTGGGTAGACCTTACCCCCGGACTAAACTACGAGAGCGGTGTAAGAGTAAGACCCTCCGCATTTAACGGAAGGCCTTCTATACAACCATTGCGCAGGGCGCTTACTTTTTAATAAATTTTAACGCGCCGGAGTTCATGCAAAATCTTTTGCCGCCTCTTTCGGGAGGGCCATCATCAAATACATGCCCCAGGTGCAGGCCCGTGCTTTTTTCGATCACCTCGTTGCGGGTCATCCCGAAGCTGGTGTCTTTTACAATTTCTATTTTGCCGGCATCTACCGCCTTTACGAAGCTTGGCCAGCCGGTGCCGCTATCAAACTTATCGGCCGAGCTGAATAATACATCGCCCGTGGCGGCGCTAACGTAAACTCCTTTTTGGTGATTATCCCAATAGGCGTTTTTGTAAGGCGTTTCGGTACCGCTTTCTACCATTATATGGTATTCGTTTGGCGTTAGTTCCTTTTTCCACTCCGCGGCGGGTTTGCTTTTTGGTCGCTTGGTGTCCTGCTTTTTGGTTTGCCCGTTAATATTCTGGCAACTGATGATGCCAAACAGGCTTATGATACATATAGCTAAAACTGACTTTTTCATATCGTTATTTACGTAATACCCTAATAACGTGGATTGTCATACTTTGGTCTTGATTTGCGGAGGTTTTGAAATGCCAAAGGTTCACCCTATTTAAAACCGGGTTAAAAACTTCGACTAGTAGGGGTTCTGCACTTTGGCCTGGCTCTGTTGTTAGTGTTATTCTGTTATTAATTTATCTGCTACAATTAAGACCTTATTGCGTTGATTTGTAAATCCTATCAAATAGCCTGACCGAAAGATATGGATTTTTGTAGCAGCGTTCTTTCCATTTATAACTTCCTTTTTATTAAGTAGTTCAGATTGATAAAAATCAGTTTCAGGAATTACAGGAATATCAAAAGTTTTGTTTTTCAAATGAACTTTGTAGAATCTATTTGTATTGTTTAAAATAAAATTGAATGGTGAATCTTTTATGTTAAACTTTGTAACTAATAGATAAGTTGTATCCCTATATTGGCTAACTACCAAGTAAACCCTAACATTGGTGTCTAACTTTTTATATAAGGTAAGATATGAATCGATATGTTCATCTAATTTAAGATTTACCGTTTCTGGGTAATCATAATAAACCTTTGAATTTTGGGCGTCAGCATTCTTTATTAAAAAAGAAACTAACAACAATAAGATAACAATTTTAAGGTTTGCCATATGTATTTAATGCTTCTTTAATATGTTCGGTAATAACAGCTTGAAATTAGAATTCAATTAGTCCCACCCTCACATAAGAATTCAGATATAGCAACATCTTTAAACTTGCTCCCTTTATAAATATCAATTACTTTAAACTGTAATTTATCACCATCTGGCGCGAGTATGCAGCGTGGGATAAAAGTGTTTGGTACCCGTGCCTTTATTAAAGTTACAAATTACAATTGCTCCTGATTGCTGAATTATATTTTGTACTCATTATTGGTTTAAATATATAAAAAGGCTTTATATAAATTTGTCCACTAAGCATGCGGGGCACGAGTACGCCCCGCACCAACGCTGCATACTCGCGCCAGTAGCGGGTTTTGCAACATACACTTTACTCGGGCATTTTCTCGCCTAATGCCTTGCCAATCCTTTTAATAATTTCATATTCCTCGATAGTGGTAGGCTTTACTTCGACTTTGCGAGACGTAACATAAGGCAAGCCATGATTTAGAGAAAACTGTGTACCGGCTTCTACTTTTGGGAAGCTTTGGATTTCGATCTTTGTCTGATCATTAGATATCGAGTCTAAAACGATATGGTACTTTGGAATGTACTTTAATTTTCCCCACCAATTGTAATATAGTTCAGATTCTCCTCCTGAATACCAAGCGAACCAGTTAATAAAGAAATGGTTTAGATTGTCGGATTGCGATATTTTCAGCAAGTCGCTTTCTGAGGAATTATATCCTTGAGTCATATCAAGTCCATGATACCGTTCATCAGAAAACATTCTAACAACCTCCTCTCTTACTTGAATGATTGGGTGCTTGTAAACATAAGACACTAATTTAATGTCTTTTAGCTGTTTTTTATAAACCAAATAACGTGTAGCGTAAATAACTACACAAACAATCAAAATCGCAGTTAAATATATCGTTACTCTTTTCACAAAAGCCTGTATAGGTAGTTCGTTACTTCTTTTTCTTTTCTTCTTCCTCATCTGGCGCGAGTATGCAGCGCGGCATAAAAGTGTTTGGTACCCGTGCCTTTATCAAAGTTACAAAGTACAATTGCTCCTGATTGCTCAATTTATATTTTGTACTCATTATAGGTTTAAATATATAAAAAGGCTTTATATAAATTTGTCCACTAAGCATGCGGGGCACGAGTACGCCCCGCACCTGACCAACGCTGCATACTCGCGCCAGAATGGGCAAGTATGTCGGTCAGCCTAAAGTCTCACGGTATACTTGCGAGAGAGAGGTGCCCAATCCCAGCCTTCCAAACTAATTTAGTAACTCCACAATCTGTATTAACATTAGTTTGCATTTTTTGCGAATAATAAATAATCTATAAATAAAATAAACCAACATTAATGCGATAAACCAATAAAAGTTTGGATTGGAAGTTTTAGCAATATAAATAATCCATAAGATAACGAATATATCGGGTAAATATCCAACGGTGTATTTTAGCTCTAATATGTACCTTTCTGCCTCTTTCAATATTGCTACTGAACCATAATGGCTGAGTAGCACTGCTTCTTGCCTAGGTAAATATCCATTACCACTTTCAAAGATAAACTCATGTGACTGGGCTTTTGTAACGTTATAATCCCAGCTTTCCAAAACTGCCACTATTGTTTCTGAAATTTCAGGAAAGGTATATTGTGAAAGGTCTATTTCCTTTTGAAGTTTAAAAATAATAGCAAATTGTCTCATAAAAATCACTCTCCCTACTGGTCGAAGTTCATAACTTTGCCCTATAATTTATTCAGCTTATAGCTTAACTTTATAAAAAAATAGACTTTTACTAAAATAATGATTCTTTACTGCAAGCAGTATACTTGCCTGGTTTTAGGACGAAGTTCTTTTATAGCTATATACCGTATAGTTGCAAAGGTATTTGGCTATTGATTTTGCAAGTAGCACTCCAACTAAAACGGGTATGAATAATTTAAACCCGCCAACAACGAGGCCGCAGGTAAGAAACAAGGCGGTCATTGGCGCGTGGAGGGCGGCGCTAAGCATGGCGGCCGCACCAATTAAGGCGAAATTTAGAATTATTAAATGGGTGTGAAAGTAAAAATTAAAAAATACAGCGATCAGGATGCCCAACATTGCACCTGAAACCAAACTGGGTGCAAACACACCCCCATCTCCTCCGGCCCCTAAGGTAAATGAGGCGATTAGTGGCTTTAATAATGCTAATATCAGCAATAAGCCTATCAGGCCGGCTGATATGTTTCTGCTGCTATTGACTAACTGCGGAATAGCATGATAACTATCCCCGTATAATTGTGGAAAAAAGAAAATGGATACGCCCACTATTAACGCTCCGGTATTTACCCGCAAAAAATTGTTTTTTATGGCCGCAAATCGGCTTTTAATAAAAATTACGGTTTTTGTGAAATATACGCCAAGCATTGCCGCTAATATGCTCAGCAGTAGCATGTAAGGGATAGCCTCTTTATTCCAGCCATTGATGGCGAAATTGAATAATGGTTGATTGCCAAATTGATACATACACGCCCATGAAGTTATAACGGCAATGCTGCAACTGAAAATTAGCGTCTTGGAAGCTTTACGGGAAATGGCTTCAATAGCAAACAGTAGTCCGGCTATGGGGCTGCCAAATAGGGCAGTTACTCCGGCTGCAACGCCTGCGCATACCAGTTCGGTTTTGTAAGAATTAGCTATTTCATTTTTTTTATAAGCACTTGCGCCTATGGCGGCTGTTGCTACAACTGTAGATACCTCTACACCTGTAGAACCGCCAAAAACAACCGTTAAAAAACCATTGATATAATGGGATGGGATTTTATAAAACGGGAGTTCATTCTTTCGTTTATCTAACGTTTGGAATATTTCCTTAATGCCTTTGTTCTGTTTACCCTTAAAGATATACTTACGTGTAAAATAAATACTGGTAATACCTACTGATGGCAGCACCACAAACAAAAGGCGCATATGCTTAACCTTTTCAAATAAGCCTTCCTGAAAATACGCAGTAAGTGTTTTTAAAGAAATGGCTAATAGGAATGACAGTATCCCGACGATAAGAGAGCCTATAAACAAATTAAAATAACCTTTCAGAATGATTTTTTTTCTCATGGATAAAGATGTGGAAAACGTACAAACTTAAATAAAACAAATACAATGGACTAATAGCTTTACATAAAATCACCGAACCCCATTACAAACCCGGACTGGGTTACCCACAAGCGGGGGGCACTTGCGGGAGCGGGGAGTTAAAAAGGCACAAGTAGCTTTTATGCGCAAAGCCGTACCGACATACTTGCGCCAGCCGGGGGGCGAAGTTGAAAAGCTTGCAAAAAACCTATCGGCAACGGAACCGTCGGCTTGAAAATATTGCCTGAACCCTTCTGCAATATAGTACAATGGGTTCTCCATGCTCTGAGGCCCTGGCTGAGTTTGCATATCATCCGGATCAATTTTTCTATCGGATCATCTTCAGCATAATTATACGGACTCCAACGTCTGCTTTCCTCTGCCAGTGGATCAACGCTCGTCCACCTCGCAATTACAGGGTCATAGAACCTAGCACCGTAATCGTACTACCTAAACAATAAACCTCATCACATTTTACCAACCCGGCGCAAATGTTAACCCAAATACCGGTTTTTTAATATCGGTACGGTTAAACGGAAACGCGTAATAAGGTTCCAGTACAAAGTAGCCGAAAAAGTTAACCCTTAATGATATGCCCGCGCTTAGCGACGGTACCCGGGTATAATTCGGTGTGGTTAGCTGGTTGCCGTTAGCGTCGGTCACCGGGTTGCCGTTGCCGTCTACCACAGGTTTATAGCCTAAAAATTCCGGGTCTTTCTGAAATTTTATCTGGTCGCCCTGGTTCCAGGCCAGCCCCGCGTCAAAAAACAGGTTCAGATCCGAGAACAGGAACTTTGATTTTATAACGGCCAGCTTTTCCGGCCCGGTAAATGGCAGGCGCACCTCAAAGTTAGCCACCGCAATGCGGTTACCCGAAAGTTGGTCTATAGTGAAGTTGTTGGTTGGTGATCGCTGCGCGTTATAAAATGTTTGCGATTCGTACCCGCGTATCAGGAAAGGATAGCCCACATACAGGGGATACAGACCGCTGGCATCGCCGCCGAAGCGCCCGTAGGCATACAGCCTTGCAGCGAAGGTAACAGGCGCGGTACGTACGTATTTACGCAGATCGATAGTTGGGGCGAAGAATTTATAGGTGCCAAAATCATACTCGGCTTCTAAACGGTAACGATAACCATTTAAAGGGGCCGCTATCCCAAAGTAAGAATCGTCGCCAACGAGGGCTGTATTTAAATGGTATATGGTAAAAGGTTTAAGGTCGTAACCCGTTTCATCACGAAACTGCTCGCGCGATACCTTGTGTTTCTTAAAATCAATAGGATTGCCAATATATATCAGCCCGTTATCTATCTGGTAAGGGTAATAGGTGCTGTACCTGTCAACCCGGTAGGAGTAATGTGCCGCTCCGGTACCAAACTCAGCACGCGTAGTGCGTGAAAAAGGGTAGGAGGCGATCAACTGCAGCGCGTCCTCAAAGGTGCGGATAATATCGGTATGCTCCTCATATACCGGTACCTTCTGATCGGAATAGTTAATGGATGTGGTATCAATACCATAAGTTCCGGATTGGTAGGGGATATGCGACAGTCCGATGCCAAAATTCCATCGCCCTTGCTGGTTAATGTAAAGCACCTGCCCGCCAAAGTCATACACTTCGCCGTTTACCGCAAGGCCCGCATATATTTGGTTGCGCCCTAAAATATCACTGAATACACCCTGTATACCGCTGGATAAACCCGTGCCGTATGTGCCTACAGAGGCGCCTACACCATTACTTGCCAGGTAATCCAGTTTAAATTTTGGCTTGTAGGGGATAGAGTGGATAGAATCAACCGGTAATTTTTTATAGGCCAGGTAATTGTTCAGGTTGGAATTGATAAGGTCCACACCAACCGCTTTTGGAGGAGGCAATAAGGCGGCATCGAAATTGGTGGAATCAGCGTTAACAGTAACCGGCTTAAAATCGGAAACCTTGGCGTTATAGATGGTATATTTTTGGGCGCGATAATACGAATAAACCACATCGTTATTATCCGACAGGCTCAGGGCCGGCGAATACTCGGTAATACCGCATATCCCTGTAAACAGATCGGTCATTTGCTCCACTTTCCCGGTGGCTAAGGTGTAACGGTACATATTACGGAACCCGTCGCGGTTAGACAGGAAGTACACCTGTGTACCGTCTGATGAGTATTGCGGATTCAGGTTATTCGCGCCGTTAAATACATCAATGTTTTTTATTTGCCCGGTGGCTATATCCAGTTCGGCCAAATTAAAGGTGATCTCCTGTGATAATGACTTATCGTATGTTGCCCTGTCACTGGAGAAGATGATCTTTTTACCATCCTTAGAGAAGCTTGGCTGATAGTCGGAATATTTATCGTTTGTAAGTTGTTGTACTTTTTTGGTGTCGAAATTATACATATACAGGTCGCCATAACCATTTGACAAACCCTGAAAAGCAATGTTTTTACCATCCGGCGACCACGTAAGGTTACTGAACTGTTCGGCCTTGCCCATTGATACATCATTCAGTATCTTGCCGTCCGGTACGCTTACCACAAGCATACGGTTGCGCCCTTTGTTAAATACACTAAAGGCGAAACGCTTACTATCCGGCGACCAGGCGCCCGCCGATTCTATAAAGTTAAATTCATCAATATGCGTATTGGAGACCTTGCTCGTGAGTTTGGTAATTATCCGCCCCGTTTGCGCGTCGGAGAGGTAGAGATCGATACTGAATAAGCTTTTGGAGGACAGAAAGGCAATGTATTTACCATCCGGACTTGCTGCCGGGGCAACGGTAAGGTCGCCCCCAATTTTACTGTCTATAACCTTTTTACCTACCGGTTTTTGTACTGTATCGGTAAGTAGTGGTTTATAGGTAGACTCTACCGAGTTTTTCCACAGCCGGGAAAGGGTTTTATCATCATAACCAAAAGTACGGCGTATACCATACTCCAGGCCAAAACGCGCCACATTTTTAAAGAAGGGCACTATAATGGTATCGCCATAGGTTGATCCTAAAAACGACCAGAAAGCCTCGCCATATCGGTAAGGGAAATACTTATTGCTTGTAGTAAGATCTTCAACGGTAGGGATATCATGATTCAGATAGGCGTCCCGCATCCACATAGCCGTGTACGCGTCTTTTTTACCTAAGGATAGATATTCCGCCATACCCTCTATCATCCACAACGGTAAGTTGCCTATGTTCTCAAAGTTAGAGGAATCTTTACCCAATAATAAATGGTACTGAAACGCATGCACCAACTCGTGCCCGATAACATGGCGCGTGGTTTGGTTGGTTTCCATTACGGGCATTACCACCCGGTTTTTGAGGCCCTCTGTTATACCACCGGTACCTACGCTGATATCGCCGTCAATAGCGGTTGTTTGCTGGAAATCCGGATGGTTGGCGTATAAAATAATAGGGTTGGGTTTACTAAACGTATCACGGAAAACCTGCTGGTGCAGCGTGTACCATAATTCACTCTCCTGGGCAAAACGTTTGATCATACTATCATTTTTAATGTAATAGTAGATCTCAAAATGAGGCGTTTTAAAAACCTTAAAGTCGAGTTTTTTATAGCGCACTTTGTTTTGACCGAAATATTGCGCCTTAGCCTGCTGATTACAAAGCATGGCTGTAACAATAAACAGGGCAATCAGCGGATATTTTAATAAAGCAGAGGGAGAGTAACGTTTATTCATAAAATAGGTTTTATAGAATAAGTGCTAATTTAGTTAAATGGCTGTTTAAAGCCAATGCTGTTATTTACTATTTATTTACCGGTAACTGTATCTTTATTTGCGGTACCAATCCGCTGGCGGGCACGTTCAGAGCACCTGTTGAATCAACCTGTATGCCTGTACTGTCATTTTCAGTAGTGTCGCGTTCAATAATTCGAGGCGATGGGCAATCATATTGCTTGGTGATTTTTACCCATGGCTTAGGGAAAGGCCCCCATGTATAACCTGTTTTAGGGTCGGCGTAAACTTTTTCCATAAAGCGGGCAAATATCGGCAGGGCGGTATGTGATCCCTCGCCACTTTCGGATGTAGTGAAATGCACACTGCGGTCATCATCACCTACCCAAACACCGGTTACCAGGTCCTTGGTGATACCCATATACCAGCCGTCCACATAGTCGGATGAGGTACCTGTTTTACCGCCTATCTGATTGTTTTTCTTCCACAGGCCGGGATATTCCCATAGTGCCTGCGAGGTTCCTCCCGGTTCTTCCATTCCCCCTCTGAACATGTAAAGCATCAGCCAAGCGGTTTCCTCGCTCAACACCTTTTCGGTTTTAAGCGTAAATTCCTGTAAAACATTTCCTTTTTGATCGGTGATCTTTGTTACCAGCAGCGGATCAACCTTTTCGCCTTTGTTTAAAAAAGTGCTGTATGCACGTACCATCTCATACACCGAAACATCGTTAGATCCCAATGATACCGACGGAACCGCTTTAAGCGGACTCTCGATACCTAATTTATGAGCGTACTGCACCACTTTATCCCAGCCTACGGCTTCGGTAAGTTGCGCGGTAATGGAATTTACAGATTTTCCCATAGCCCAGCGTAACGACATATCGCGGTAACTGAACCTGAAGTCGGCATTATTGGGCTGCCAAACTTCATCTTTGCCATTGTCTTTATATTTTATGGTTACAGGTTTGTCGGTAAACTTATCACACGGAGTGTAACCATTATCCAGCGCTGTTACGTAAGCGAATGGTTTAAAAGTAGAACCTGCCTGCCGTTTGGCCTGGTTTACGTGATCGTAATTAAAATATTTATGATCAATACCACCTACCCAAACTTTTATTTTACCGGTTGATGGCTCCATGGTCATCATTCCGGTGTTTAATATGCGGGTGTAGTATTTTATGGAGTCGGCACTGGAAAAGGTAGTATCCTTATCGCCATTCCAGGTAAATACCGTCATCTTTTTCTTTTTATTGAAATATTTGTTGATCTCGGTAGTATCGCCGTTATATTTCTTCTTCAATAATTTGTAGATAGGCAGACGTTGTTCTGCCTTAAGTAAAAAGTCCTTTATCTCGTTGCCTTTTGAGTCGCGCCAGGGGTTCCGGTCGCCCCAGATATTATTAAAGCGCTTTTGCAGCATCTTCATTTTTTCATCAACTGCCTCCTCAGCGTATTGCTGCATGCGGGAATCAATAGTAGTGTATATTTTCAATCCGTCTTCGTACAGATCATAGTCATTTTCTTCGCACCATTTATCCAGCCATTTTTCTACAGCACGTCTTATGTAAGAATCGCCGTGTCCACTGTTATCCACATAGCTCAGGTTAAGTCCAACAGGTTTTTTACTGCTGCTATCATACCCTGCCTTAGTGATATATCCATATTTTTGCATCTGACTTAAAACGATGTTGCGTCGTTCTACCGCCCGTTCCGGGTAATTAATAGGATTATAGGTTGATGTAGCTTTCAGCATACCAATAAGTGTGGCTGCTTCAGCAGGCGTTACTGCATCAGGAGTTTTGTCAAAATATTTTAGCGTGGCTGTTTTTATACCGAAGGAGTTATTTCCAAAAGGTACGGTATTCAAATACAGGGTAAGTATTTGATGCTTGTTATAAACATGTTCAATTTTAAAAGCGGTGAGCCACTCTTTACACTTGTAAACAACTGTACGCAATAACGGGACATGACTTATCAAGCCTTCTGATTTGCGCTTGCGTGTTTTAAATAAGTTTTTGGCAAGTTGTTGTGTAATGGTGCTTGCTCCGCGTTTATCGCCTTGCGCTGTGGAAATTACACTGGTAAAAAAAGAATAAAAATCTACCCCGTGATGGCTGTAAAAGCGTACATCTTCTGTTGCTACAAGGGCATTTATAATATTAGGTGAGATGCTTTTAAAATCGACAGGGGAGCGGTTCTCCCGGTAAAAACGACCGATGAGTTTGCCATCAGCTGTGTAAACCTCTGATGAAGTGGATAAATTCGGCGTTTTAATATCCTCCATATCCGGAGAATAACCGAACAACCAAAGAAAGTTTAATTCAATGGCGCAAAAAAAGATGATAACAAAATATATAAAGATGGTAAAATATCTTAAGTATTGGTTTCTTATCCTTCGGAACATTGGGTAAAGATGTAAAATTATGCGCCTAAATCATAACCGCTTTAACAAAATTTAACAACGTAAATTATTTAAGTAAATTTTATGTTAAGAGCTATTAAAGTAATTAATTCATGATCTAAAATAATAAAAAATAAACTTTCAATAATTTTTGAAAGTTTAATAAATAAATTATACATTTGCTTTATGGAATTAGCGGAGGCAAAACTAAAGTTTATTGAGGCATGGGGCAAACTTGGATCGGAGTGGGGGATTAACCGCACTATGGCGCAGGTACACGCTTTGCTGCTGATAACCCCCGACGCTTTAACTACTGAAGAGATAATGGAGGCACTCAGCATATCAAGAGGAAACGCTAATATGACCTTGCGCGATCTGATAGGGTGGGGATTAGTAGAAAAGCAACATCGTGCAGGCGAACGTAAGGAATATTTTTTTGCAGAGAAGGATACCTGGATGATAGCCCGCCAGGTAGCTCAGGAACGTAAAAAAAGGGAACTCGACCCGGTAGTGAAAATATTGAATGAGCTATCGGAAGTTAAGGGAGACGACAAAGACCCGGAATACAAAACGTTTAAAAAATCGGTTACCGAAATAAATAAGCTGGCTAAAAATGTGAACCGTACACTGGAAACCATGCTGAAAACCGAAGAAAATTGGTTTTGGGGATCTATTTTTAAAATATTTAAATAGCTATATTTTTTTAATTAAAACTTTCATAATTTACTGAAAATTCAATATATATAATATTAACTTAAATCAATAACATCATGAACTATTTTATTTTAACCTACGCCGTTTACCTTTTAGTTAGCATACTATTAACTATTTGGGTAGCCAGAGTTTTATTTAACAATGGCCGTATTTTTTTGGTAGATATTTTTAGCGGAAATACCCCGCTGGCCGACAGCGTGAACAAGCTGCTTGTTGTGGGCTTTTACCTGATCAATATTGGTTACATGAGTTTGGCGCTAAAGGAAACCGGAGGGATAGGGAGCATTCAAGCGGTAATTGAGGTGTTGAGTCATAAACTGGGTTTAATAATACTCATATTGGGAGGCATGCACTTTTTAAATCTCACCATATTCTTTAAGCTGAGAAATAGGACACAAAAGAGCAAGGCTGCTAATCACTAACTATAATTATATTAATCCAAATATGCCATGAAAACGCTGCACAACCATATTATTCTATACGATGCCGATTGCCCTATGTGCAAATTATATACTAATTCTCTTGTAAACAGGGGTATGCTCAATCAGGATGGAAGAGCCGCTTACCAAAATATACCGCATGCTGCCTGCCCCTTAGTGGATTGGCAACGCGCTGCAAATGAAATAGCTTTGGTAAACACGCAAACAGGAGAGGTGAGTTATGGAATAGAGAGTTTATTTAAAGTGATAGGGTATAATTATACATGGTTAAAACCCATGTTTAATTGCGTGCCTTTTTTATGGTTGGCGAAAAAATTATATGCTTTTGTTTCTTACAACAGAAGGGTAATTATTCCCGCTTCAAAGGCTGACGAGTACGCTGTTCAACCCACTTTTAGGTTAAGTTACCGTTTGGCATATCTGGTATTTACTTGGCTATTGGCAGGTGGAATACTCACTATGTATGCTAAATTATTAACAGGGTTAGTGCCTTTAGGTGATCACTTTCGGGAATATTATATATGCGGTGGGCAAATCCTTTTTCAGACGATAATTATTAACTGGTATGCTCCGCAAAAGCGATGGGAGTATCTCGGCAATATGATGACGATATCTTTTGGCGGTGCTTTGCTTTTATTACCTGCATTACTTATGGCTCAAATATTCCATTTTTCTGCTATTGCCGCAACATTTTGTTTCCTGGGTGTGGCGGGTTTAATGTTTCTGGAGCATATTCGTCGCACAAAAATATTACATTTAGGCTGGCTGTTAACACTTAGCTGGACAGTTTACCGCCTGCTGGTACTTTTACTGATCTATATCTTAAATTAACGGATATGAAATATAAAAAGATTGTATTGGCCGGCGGCAATGGCTATCTGGGAACGGTATTGGCTGCATATTACAAAGATCTGGCTGATGAGGTGATCATATTAAGCAGAAAGGCAAATCCTGCTACAGCGAATGTCAAAACCGTGGTATGGGATGGTCAAACGGAAGGGGAGTGGATTAGCGCTCTAAACGGCGCTGATATGCTTATCAACCTTTGCGGAAAAAATGTTAACTGCAGATACACACCGGAAAACCGGCAACAGATCATCAGTTCAAGAGTTGTGCCCACTGCTTTGTTGGGCGATGCAATAAACAAGATAAGTGATCCACCTGAATTGTGGATCAACGTTACCTCAGCTACCATTTACCGCCACGCGGAAGATCATGCGCAGGACGAAGCTACCGGGGAAACTGGTAACGGGTTTTCCATAGAAGTTTGCAAGAAATGGGAACAGGCATTTTTTGATGTCGATACACCTGCTACCCGTCAGGTTGCCTTACGGATGGGAATAGTTCTGGGTCGTAATGATGGGGTTTTTCCTCGGTTGCTTAATTTGGTTAAGTTGGGTATGGGCGGCATGCAGGGCGATGGCGAACAATATGTGGCCTGGATACATGAATTGGATGCAGCGCAGATTACCGAATACATTTACAGACATCGGGAGCTAAATGGTGTAATTAATTGTACGAGCCCAAATGCTGTGAAAAATAAGGAGCTGATGGGTATCATCCGCAAAGCTTACGGTGTACCTTTTGGCTTGCCCGCCCCGCAATGGTTATTGGAAATTGGCGCCCGCCTTATCGTTACAGAAACCGAACTGATTCTGAAAAGCAGATGGGTAGCTCCTAAACGGTTACTGGAGGCTGGTTATCAATTCAGGTTTCCGTTGACACAACATGCCATTCACGATATTTTAAGTACAAGAGTTTAATAACCTATCCTTTCAAATGATAATCTATGATCAAGTATAAAAAATGGCTGTTAATAATCGGTTTACCACTGCTATTCGCTTTTGTAATGCGTTTTGTATTTGGTGTAGACCGTATATCGGAATTGTATGTGGTAATGTCCATCAGTTTTTTGCTTTTGGTGCCCTTTGGTATAGGCGCCTTAACTATCTATGTATCGGATATTGAAAAGGTCAGGAAAATAAGTTACCGAGTATTTGTACCCTGGCTTCCTATCCTTGCTTTTTTTCTGCTTACTTTAACTTTTGCAATAGAAGGATGGGCGTGCTGGTTGATGATCATGCCTGTGTTTTTGGCATCTGCATCATTAGGAGGATTAACTGCCGGATATTTTAAACTCAAAAAGAAAAAAGGTGAAAGAACCTACATCTCCTTAGTGGTATTGCTCCCTTTTATCATGTCGCCAATAGAGCAATTGGTTGGCAGTATTCCGGGAAAATACGAGGCTTATACTTTTATTGATATTAAAGCCGATAAGGCGAAGATATGGCGAAACGTTACAAGGGTACGAGCCATAAAACAAGATGAAGATAAGGGCTGGCTAACCCGTACGCTGGGTTTTCCGCGGCCTGTGCGTGCCGAACTGAATTATAACGGTGTGGGCGCTTACCGTAAAGCCATTTTTGATAAGGGGTTGGTTTTTCATGAGCAGGTATTATATTATGATGATATGCGCCGTATGGTTTTTTCCATCAAAGCAAATCCCTATGAAATACCCTCAACTACTATGGATAAACATGTGGTAATAGGGGGCGATTATTTTGATGTACTTAACGGAACTTATGTATTGCAGAAACTAAATAACACCACCTTTCGCCTGCATTTGTACAGCCATTTCAAACTGACAACTACCTTTAATTTTTATGCATCGTGGTGGGCAGGGTGGATAATGAAAGATATTCAGAACAATATTTTACAAGTAATAAAAGAAAGGGCCGAAAGCAGTGGCGATAATTAAGTTGCAAACACATATAAACGCGCCATTAGAGGTGTGCTTTGATGCTTCAAGAAACATTGATCTGCATGTAAACTCTATGGAGCATAGCCGTGAAAAAGCGGTTGGTGGGGTTACTTCCGGACTGATAAATTTAAACGATTGGGTTACCTGGGAAGCAAACCATTTTGGATTAAAAATGAAGATGACAGTTAAAATAACTGAAATGAAATTTCCGGATTATTTTGTGGACGAAATGATAAAAGGCCCCTTTAAACTAATGCGGCATTCTCACTTTTTTAAAAGCGATGGTGATAGAACAATAATGAGCGATGAATTTATTTTTAAGTCTCCTTTTGGATTATTGGGTAAGCTTGTAGATGAATTATTTTTAAAGATGTATATGGAACGGTTACTTACAAAACGGAATATATTTCTTAAAACAATGGCAGAGAATAGTCTTTAAATATTAAATAAAAAACCGAGCTTCCTGATGGGTTTCTAAAATATGGATCTCATCGCCAATTTTAATAGTGCCGTTACCGCTGCTGATAAGATTTTGGCCAAAATATATCTTATTATTTTTTTGCCGGTAGGTGGCTAACGTTTTGGTTGGTTCTTTTCCTTTTTTGCGGGTTGCCTGATCAATGGTGATCATTACACACCGCGCGCAAAGTTTTACCCCATACAAATCAGTTCCTGTAATACGGATATGTTTCATACTGTCCTCCAAAAATGCTTCGCCTCCTGTGAATACCATATTGGGCCGAAACCTGTTCATTCGAACGGGGGCATCTAATTTGCTATTGAGGTCGTCCAACGAGGCTTGCCCGATGATCAGCATAGGGTAGGCATCAGCAAAAGAAGTGATATTTCCGGGTTCGGTATATTTTTGATCGGTAGGGCGTTCAGTTTCATCCGGCATATACACTAATGAACAAATTATGTTGAGTTTCTCCCGAAACCATTCATCAGCCTCATCACTTACCAATTGCGCCGTACATACATCATCCCAAATACTCACCTGTAGCTGCGTTTGTTTTACAGGTTTAAACGGAATTAAAATGGATGCCCCATTAGCCTTATATGTTACTTTTAATCCGTTTACTGTTAACTCTTGTGTAAACAGGGCCAACTGCGGATGTTCGCGCTGCGATAGAAAACGATTATTGGCATCAACCAGCATCCAGCGGCGGTCATGCTCCAATCCCCGATCGGTAACCTTAGCTTCAGTAAGGGCAATGCCGCCTAATGATTTTATGGGGTAAATATATAATCCGCTTATACGTAACATCAACAAGTATATAGGGAAGTATCAAATAAAAACACGGCATTTAATTCCGTGCTTTTATCAGTATCTATCTTATTAATCTAACCCACCATGACGGTTCGGTTTCCTCTGCTCAGGCCATTTCATAGGCTCACCCGTACGGCTGTCTGTAGGCAATACGCTCTTCTCTCGTGATGCTTTAGCAGGATCCTCGCAGGCCATGTAAACTAAAATAGCGGTCAGGATGGCATTGTTGCGCACATCATCAAAAACCACTTTGTCGTAAGTGTCACGGTTGGTATGCCATGTATAATTGCCATAAGCCCAGCTGGTTGAACTTAACGAAAACCCAGGTGCCCCTGCTGCAACAAATGAGGCGAAATCTGAACCGCCACCACCCGGGGTTCCCGGAAAATTAGTTTTGATCTGTTCGCGAATATTATCAGGAACCTGTGATAACCAGCGGCCCAGGTAGTCATGAGCATTTAAAAACCCTTGCCCCGAAATATTTACTACACGTCCGGTGCCGTTATCCTGGTTAAATAAAGCTTGCAGGTTGGCTACAATTTCCGGATGATCCTCCACAAAGGCGCGTGAACCGTTCAGTCCTTCTTCTTCACTACCCCAATGGCCCACTAAAATGGTACGCTTGGGGTTCGGGTAAACTTTTTTAAGTATTCGCATAGCCTCCATCATGGTAAGTGTACCTGTGCCATTATCCGTGGCGCCCGTTCCGCCATCCCAGGAATCGAAATGTGCGGACAGCATTACATATTCATCAGGTTTTTCGGTGCCCTTTATTTCGCCTATGATATTAAAAGTAGGAACCACTCCCAACTCTTTTGATTCGGTTTGCATAGTGATACGCGGTTTATCGCCCGATTCTGCCAAACGGAAAAGCATGCCATAATCCTCCAACGCAATATCAACAGTAGGCACCTTTTTAGTATAGGCCGCAAAAATTTTATCCACCCCAAAACCTGCCGACCAGTAATTAGTAAGTATGCCCGCGGCTCCTGCATTTTCAAGAGCGACAGGTAAGGTGCGGGTAGTGTAACCCGTATTGCTGATGCGTTTGCGCCACGCTTCGGTTTGGGCAGAACGGGCTTGCTTCATTTTATCGAATGATTCCGTGGTGGCGTATTCTTTCCAGTTATCATCCGGCCGGCCGGTAGGCTGATCCATTGATATCATTACGAATTTCCCCTTCACGGCAGGCAGCCATTTTTGAAAAGCTACAGAATCGGCCAGGTCGGGTAATACAATTACCTCAGCGGTGACCGGTTTTTTCATGGATGGGCTCCATGCCAGTTGCGTGCCCTCTAATGATTTTACACGGGGATACACCATATCAATATGCGAGATGCCGCGTTCCCAACCACGCCATTCGCCCCATTTTTCATAGCGGGCATCAATGCCCCAGTTTTTATATTTGGCTAATGCCCACTTACCTGCCTGCTCCATTTGTGGTGTACCCACCAGGCGGGGGCCAATACCATCAAACAACTCATGAGCCAGTGTTTCCAGATGTGAGTTATCGGTTTCTTCTTTTATAATATTCTCAATAACCGGATCTTTACTTTGCGCAAAGCTCCGGGTGTTATTCAAACAAAATGCGGCCAGCATAAGCAGACCAAACGTTTTTTTTATACCGAATGACGGGAATAGGGTTGGGTAGGTTTTCATAAAACGAATATAATAAATTGACATCTTTCCTGAGGTAACTGACCTCATTTTTATTATACAAACATTTTATGAAAACATACGGCAAGTATTATCCCCGGGGGCGCTTTAAATTATAAGCAACCAAAAAATTCAGATCTTCTTCTTCTATGTTTTTTGTTTGGAATTGTCTTTCATCCTTACTGAATGTTTGATTAAGCCGCGATTTAATGGTGTGAAACACCTGTAATAATATTTCCGGCATTATTTTCACTGCAATTGTTGGATAATAATTTTTTTGAATACTTGATCTTCCGGAATCACTGACCATGCTAAACTCCCAGCTATCATCCTGTTTAAAACCATGTTCTTTGGCGGCATTCATCAAATCGTACAAATACATACGGCTTTGTAGCTCTACTTGTTGGTTGTCCATGATTATTTTGATTTTTTAGCAGGCGACAGATCTGTAGATGCTGATGTTTTACCTGATTGATAAGAAGAAATTTGTTTGTTAACATTAAGGCTTGGGGCTTTCTTTTTGTCCTTAACCATTTTTTTGTCTTTACTCATGATGTTTGTTTTTTAAAAGGAATGTTAATTAACAGGTACAATACTTTAACCTTGGAATTGCCATAAGAAAATAACGACTGGCGGTTTTTTTGTATAAGACGGGTAATTGCTTAAAGGTACTGTTTCTTTATTGGATTAATACTAATGTTTCGGTTTTATATTATATCGAAATTATCCATTAGTAAAAAAATATAATGTAATGGTAAAAGTAGTTTATCCTGAATGTAAAATTTAGTTAATATACTTTATTTAAAGTGAAATGCTATATATTTTAGTTATATTGCCACCTAACCAAATATTTGGGAATGCAAAAAAAAGGAACAGTAAAATTTTTCAATGCCACAAAAGGCTTTGGATTTGTTTCACAAAGTGAAAACAGAAACGACGTTTTTGTACACTCAACTGGCCTTATTGACGAAATACGTCAAAACGATAATGTACTGTTCGATGTGGAAGAGGGCAAAAAAGGTCTTACCGCAGTAAACGTAAAAGTAATTTAATCATTATAAATTATTTAAAAGCACCTGCCCTAAAAAAGGGTAGGTGCTTTTTTATTATTGAATTTTAAACTTAATACATATAAAATATGGCAAAATCGCAAGCAACCTTCATGAAAAAACAGTTAGAGAAAAAACGTTTAAAAAAGAAAGAAGAAAAGTTACTGCGCAAACAAGAAAGAAGAGAGAACTCAACGGCAACAGGCGATAATTTACAAAGTATGATTGCTTATGTTAATGAATACGGAGAGATTGTTTCTGAAAAACCGGAAGAAAAACCTGTAAAAGACGCTGAAAAAGAAGCAAAAGAAACAGGTTCATAAATAATTATACCAATGTGCTCTCATTGGTAATTGCCCGGGTTTTGATATTCCATATCACCCCGGTATTTAAATCATATCGTATACCCCTTTTTTATTCTTATTGTACGTATGCCGTTCCCGGCCGATATAAAGCTGAAATAAACAAACGGTTAATAAATGATCTTAATTGCTCAAGTAACCCTTGCGGCTTTAAAGGTAGTTTGCTTAAATCAGTTTGATCCGCTGCTGGCGGTTCAGCAGGATGATCATACTGATGCATTTCTTCCAGTATACTTTCCCTTATAGAAGGTACACGATTTACAATGTCATCTAACTCAGTAAGATCGTTAAAAGTGGCCTGTCCATTCCTTTGTTTTTTTATAAGAATATCAAACCGGTCCTGCAAAAAAGTCCGCCTTTCAATTGGTTTATGATCTTTCATCATCTACAGTATTATAAATACGTTTTCCTCAAAACAGGTGCCATCATTTTAACTGATTGATTTATAGGTTTTTAAAATTGTTCATTGGCTTTTTATTGTGCATTAGTGATACAGGTAACTGTACGGTATCGGGCAATAAAAGGGGGGCATCAGCTATAGGTGTATCAATCAGGTATAAAGCTCAGGTTTTACCGTCCTGCGCGTCAGTAACAAAACTTAACATTTACATTACCGGCCAAAATCAGCGTATCAAATACAAAACGGTAAAAGCTGATGGCGGAAAATTAACTTAATTACCTGCCATCAGCTATGTAACTTTAAATGAGTGAATAGTCAGAAATGAGCAATCGATTACCTACTCCTGCTTAACGTTTTCTATAGGTTTAAGGATACGATTCCACCTTACTTTATTAAAGAAATTCCGGGTGCTGTCTATACTTAGCCAGGTTATCATGGCCTTGCCTACAATATGATCCTCCGGTACAAACCCCCAAAAGCGTGAATCTTCTGAGTTATGGCGATTGTCGCCCATCATCCAATAGTAATCCATTTTAAAGGTATAAGTAGCAGCTTTTTTACCGTTAACATAAATGCTGTTTCCATTACCACTAACCTCATTGTGCTCATAAGCTTCCATAGCATGGCGGTATAAAGTAAGTGTAGAATCATTAAGCGGAATAGTTAACCCTTTTTTGGGAACAAGCAGCGGGCCAAAATTATCCTCGTTCCATTTAAAACGATCGTTATGCGGAAAAACAGCTGAATCATAATATCCTTTGGGCTCAATAACCGGATTAACAGCTTTAATATTTGAATAGCCTTTAAATTCCACTAAGCTTACCGGCGGAATTATCATCTCATAGGTGTCGGGTGTGAGTTGTTGTCTTACCTCAATATGCAGGTTGTGCAGCATTTCAGGGTTCAGGTCCTGTCCGTCGGTTTGCACCACATAGGATGTTTGCGCTTCAGCAGAATTTTTAAACGGGCGACCATTAACATACACCCTTGAATCTTTTATAGTAACTATATCACCGGGTGTACCAATACAACGTTTAATATAATGCTCCCGCATGTCTACAGGTTGCGGAACCGATCCGGCCGGATAATTGAACACAACCGCGTCTCCACTTTTTACTTTACCTAAACCGGATAATCTGAAATATGGTAGTTGAATGCCGTCCCAATAGGTCTTTATTTTCATGCCGGTTACGGTTGATTCTAAAAACGGAATGGAAACAGGGGTCATGGGCATACGTGCACCGTATGATATTTTACTTACGAATAAATAATCGCCTGTTAACAAACTGCCTTCCATTGATGCGGAAGGAATGGCGTAAGCCGAAAAAAGCAATCCCCGAATAATAGTGGAAACTACTACGGCAAATAAAATAGCATCAACCCATTCACGTACTTTACTTTTTTTTGGCTTGTCAACTACAGGTTTCTTCCGGGATAAAAAGTTCCATTTCATAGCTTATTCGGTTTAAATTTAACTATCGCTGCTATTTTGGACGATAGCTTTCTTTAATTGTTACATCAACTTTTAACAATATTTTTTTAGTTTAGCCAACACATCACTACTATGCACAGACGCAACTTTATAAAATTATCAGCCACAACGCTGGCGGCCGCCACATTTAGCAAATTAACTTATGCAGCGGCAAATGCTTCACTTATTAATCTGCCCGATGAGGTATGGGCCCAAACCGATGGTGATTGGGTGAAGCTGAGCCGCAATGGTGGTTCGGTATTCACACACAACGCTGTAAGAGTTGAGGTTAAGGAAAATAAGGGTTCTCAGGGCGTATATGTAATGTCGCCGGAAGCTGCTTTACGGGGCATTCGCTTAAAGTGGAAATATAAGCCCGTAAAAAATGCCCTGATGTTAGGCGATCATTGGGAACGCTCCTATGGCGACCTTGCCTGGAAGAAGCAGCAACCTGATATTAAGAACCCATGGTATGTACTATTGCATGATGATAGTTCTACGGTATGTTTTGGGGTAAAAACAGGCTGCAATACTTTTTGCTGGTGGCAGATAAAACCAGATGCTATTGAACTTACTATGGATACACATTCGGGTGGGGTAGGTGTAAAATTGGGTCAGCGCACCCTGCATGCCGCGGATGTGGTTACCATGTTGAATAAACCGAATGAAAATGCCTTTGCAACCGATTCTCGTTTTTGCGCTTTAATGTGCGATAAGCCGCGCCTGCCTAAGCTACCGGTTTACGGAATAAACGATTGGTATTACGCCTACGGTAATAATTCATACGAATCCATAAAAAACGAGACCGCGGTAATGGCGGAACTGGTGAGCGATACTCATAACAAACCCTTTTCGGTAATTGATGATGGCTGGCAGCAACCGGATGATTTTTCGATAGCTAACGAAAAGTTTAAGGATATGCATAAAATGGCCGATGAGATAAAAGGATTGGGTATGCGACCCGGGTTGTGGACGCGTCCGCTTATAGCAAGGCTTGACGATAAAAAAAGCATGTTGGCACCAACCATCAGGGGAAGGGACGATGCAAAAGCTCCTATACTTGACCCGACGGTGCCCGAAACACTTGAAAGGGTGAAGCGCAATTTTAAACTATATAAGCAGTGGGGCTACCACATGGTGAAACACGATTACAGCACCTATGATATTTTCGGGCGGTGGGGCTTTCAAATGATGGATAGTTTTACGGTGCCGGGATGGAAATATAACGACGATACCAAAACCAATGTCGAGATCATTAATAACTTATATGCGGCCATCCGGGAGTCGGCGCAGGATATGTATGTTATTGGATGTAATACCGTTAGCCATTTATCTGCCGGATTATTTGAACTAAACCGTACCGGAGATGATACCAGCGGCAGGGAATGGCCCCGCACCAAAAAAATGGGTGTTAACACCTTAGGTTTCCGTTTGCCCCAGCACAATACTTTTTACGCTGTAGACGGTGATTGTGTGGGAATTACCAAATATGTACCCTGGGATAAAACCAAGCTTTGGCTGCAACTGCTTGCAGAAAGTGGCGCGCCTTTGTTTATATCGGCAGATAGTAAAGTTTTAGGTGCAGAACAAAAAGCAGCTGTTAAACTGGCTTTTGCACAGGCCGCGAAGAAACAGCCAACAGGCGAGCCGCTTGACTGGCTTACCAATCAATGGCCTGAAAAATGGAAATTAAATAACCGGGTGGTAACTTTTAACTGGGATTAAAAACATATTGGCATATTGGGGCAGTTTCTTATTCTTTAAAATTCTGCTTAAATTTATTCACCAATTATAATATTAAATTCCTAATGGTATGGCTTCCGTTACTTTATCTGAACAACAGATGAACGACTATAACCGTGATGGTTATTTGGTTGTTAAGAATTTTTGTAATGATGTTGAGATAGACAAGCTGTATAGCACCGCGGTTAATGATGACGCCATGCGCAAAAACGCACTTGACCTTAACGACCAAAGTGGAAAGAAAACCCGGTTGTCTTTATGGTTTACACCCGGCGATGATGTTTTTGGATATTTAACCCGAAGCCAAAGAATGATAAAGCCTGTTGGGCAATTATTAGGCGAAGGCTCTCCCGTATGCCATTTTCACTCCAAACTGATGCAAAAAGAACCAAAAGTAGGAGGTGCATGGGAGTGGCATCAGGATTATGGCTACTGGTATAAAAATCAATTTATGTTTCCAGATCAGTTAATGAGTGTGATGGTTGCCCTTACTCCGGCAAACAAGGCTAACGGATGCCTGCAGGTAATTAAGGGGTCGCATAAATTGGGCAGGGTAAATCATGGTTTTTCGGGCGAGCAGGTAGGTGCCGATATGGTAATGGTTAATAATGCATTAAAGACAATGGAATTAATTTATTGTGAATTAAATGCGGGAGACGCCTTATTCTTTCACAGTAATTTACTTCACCGTTCTGAAGCAAACCTGTCTGATCATCCCCGTTGGTCCGTTATATCGTGTTATTCTCTTCAATCCAACATCGCGTATAATGAAACTTCAACTTCATGGAAAACGGCCGTAAAAGTGGTACCTGATGAGGCTATATTGCAATGGGATGCGGGTTCGTTATCGAACAATGATTTTTTAGCTAAAGAAAATGATCCTGCATTAAAAGAAACAGGATGGGAAACTTCCTCTTAACAGAGGCCGGAATTATCTCCGTTTTTTTGAAGACTTGGCTACTTTATTATAAGTAAGTGCCAAACCTATCCAATAGTCAAAATCAACTTTATTTTGTATAGCCAGTTCATCAACAAATACATAACCCTTTGCTGTTCTGTCGCCTTGCTGCATTGGCCGGGTACCATTTTGCTCTATGGCATTATCAAATTCATCAGGGCCAATCCGGCATAATATTTCATGCTGATTTACGCATACGCACAATTTATTGTTTACCATAAAACAGATACCGCCAAACATACGCTTTTCGGTAACTTCTGCAATATCCATCAATGCTTCGCGTACTCTGTTTAAAAGCTCTTCGTTAACCGGCATACTTAATTATTTTTATCTTATTCCACGGTTATTTCATCAGCAAATATGTACGACGGATTGCCCTTGCTTTCGTGCCAGTCGGGCAACGGGCCGTATTGTTTGGCTATAACCTTAATGAAACGGGCACTGCTGTTAATATCGGCTGTAAATTCCTGTGTTTGTACGGTTAAATCGTCTACCTTAATTTTAGTGTCTACTCTGGCTGCCAGTTTATAGTTTTTACCATCATCAGATAACCAATACTCTACATATTTCGGAAAAACTATCCAGGCTCTGCTGTCCTGCACCGTGCCCAGGCTTATTTTTTTAACAGGCTTAACTTTTCCCATATCAATAATCGCTTCCAGGTCCTTCCCCTGGTAGCCCTGCCAGTTGCCCAGCCGCCAGTCGGCCTTACCGTGTATGCCGTTTATTAACGACTCATCTCCCTGCGCCGCATAATTGGGCAGATACTTGTTGGTTAAGGTAAGTTTAAGGTCATCACGGATCTTATTAAACGTCCCCGCATCAACAAAGCTGCTAACGCCATTATTCACAGCGATAGCCTTAACGGTTGTATTATCGCTTATGGTTATTGGTTTACTATAAAGTGTTGAGTTAGCGTTTGGTGTACTGCCATCAAGTGTATAATATATTTTGGCTAAGCTATCCGCACAGGCTATTTCAATATTTATAGGCTTTTTAAAAGTTTTTGATGGTGAAATAATATACGGATTAGGCACTATCAGGTCATCTGTTATAACAGAGGTTGGTTTCTCTAAACTTCTCACAAATAATTTATTGGCTAAACGGCCGCTGAATACTTCAAATGTAGCACCATTGGCAATGTCATCATAATTCAGATAAAGCTTATTGTAGGGCTTTTTATTCAGATTCATGCCCTGTAAGTAAATGTTTTGACGACTGATGGTAGCCCCAGGATTACTGATATTGATCTTTTTGCCATTTTCCAGGCTTATCAGAATAGTCTCGAACTGAGGGATACCCACCATATATTGCTGCTGCCCCGGCGAGATATTGTATAAACCCAGACAACTCATAACATACCATGCCGACATTTGTCCGCAATCCTCGTTACCCGAAAGTCCATCAGGTTTATTGCTGTATTCCTCACTTAAAATTTTGCTTACATAATACTGGGATTTATCAGGCGAGTCGGTGAAATTATATAAATAGGCAATATGATGGCTCGGTTCATTACCATGCGCGTACTGGCCTATCAATCCGGTTACATCAGCCTGCTCACGGCCGCTTAGTTTGGCACTGGTACTGAACAATTCATCGAGCATGATCTCGAATCCCAGTTTGCCGCCCATTTTTTTCTCCAGCGTTTGCACATCCTGCGGAACCAGGAATGAATATTGCCAGGCATTGCCCTCGGTATAATTATTATTGATCTCTGTTGGCTCAAACGGCGTGTACCAACCGCCATTATCGCGGGCTTGCATAAAGTTATTCTGATTATTAAAAACGTTTTTCCAGTACTGGGCACGTTTTATGTAAACTGCATAATCCTGCGGCTTGTTAAGCATTTTTGCCATTTGAGCAATGCACCAGTCATCATAAGCATATTCCAGTGTTTTTGATACTGATTCGTGCTCTACATCAGCATTTACTGCTCCGGTGTTGCGATAATTATCCAGCCCGAACTGGTTGCGGTTTACAGCGGCTTTCATGGCAGTAAAAGCCTCTTCCGCGTCAAAGCGACGAATGCCTTTTGCATAAGCGTCCACTATTACAGGTATTGAGTGATTACCTATCATACAATAGGTTTCGCTTGAAGCAAGCGGCCATATCGGCAACAGCCCGCCTTGTTCGTACATCGCTAAAAATGATTTGATGAAATCCAACGTACGTTTACGGTCGATAAGGTTAAGCAGCGGGTCTTCGGCGCGAAAGGTATCCCATAATGAAAATACGGTATAATAGTTAAAGCCCGATGCAGTGTGTATCTTTTGATCAAGCCCACGGTATTGCCCGTCGACATCGTTATAAACGTTAGGCGCCAGCATGCAATGGTAAAGTGCCGTATAAAATATGGTTTGTTTTATTTCTGAATAATCCGGTAATTTTAACTTACGCGGATTAGGGTTGCCGTAGCCATAATTGTTATAACCAGTTTGGGTTGATTGTAAGGGTACGGGTGGTGCTCCGCCTTCCACCTGTATCTTATTAAGTTCCGCGTTCCATACTTCTTTGGTCGCTTTTCTTACCTTTTTAAAATCAAAGTTTGGAACTTCTGTATCCAGGTTCTTTAATGCACCCTCGGTACTTACTGATGATATCCCCACTTTAGCCACCACATCGCCGGGGTTATCAAACTGGATATACATTTTTACATTTTTCCCCTGTACTTTGGACTGCCCTTGTTGCACCTGATCGTTTAAGGCGATGCCATAGGTTTTAAATGATTTGGAAAATTTAGCATAGAAATAAACTGATTGATCTGTAGCCCATGATCTTGATCTGCGGAAACCGCGAATTTCGTGGTCGTTCACAACTTCTATCCAGGAATCCAGCACCTCATCACGGTGCTGCAGATCAATTATGATATTGCATTTATCATTCTTAGGAAAATCATATTTATGAACGCCCACTCTTTGAGTGGCGGTCAGTTCAACCCCGATATCATATTTTTCCAGCTGAGTTTTGTAGTAACCCGGTTCGGCTTTTTCTTCTTTTTTCTTGAATGGTGATTTATAATCTTCCCGGTTTAACTTGGGTTCGCCTGTGGTAGGCATAAATAAAATGTCGCAATAATCTGCTATCCCTGTACCGCTTAAATGAGTATGTGAAAATCCGTAAACAACAGTATCGGTATAATGATAGCCTGATGAGCCGTCCCACCCCTCTAAGCGGGTATCGGGGCTTAACTGCACCATGCCAAACGGCGCAACAGCGCCGGGGTAGGTGTGTCCGTGGCCGCCGGTGCCTATAAACGGGTCAACAAATTTAGTAAGGTCTTTTTCTTTGAATTTTTGTGCCGAGGCATTTAAGGTGGTTAACAGCATAGCCGCCGCAAATACTCCGTGGAATATTGATCTCATTTACTAAGCAAATTATTTTTTTGAATAACGCAAAATACTAAGTTTAGTTATGGATACGAATAAAAGTTTGAAACTATAACAGTTTCGTCAGTCGTTTAAAGTAAAACTGTCAGCATCCTTTAAAAAGGGCAGGGCACGTCTTGCTTTTTTTATTTCGTCGTATATGATCGAAAAAGTGTATACATCTTCCTCGTCGCGTTTGTAATAAACCACGTTTCCGTTCGGATCAATACAGGTAGAGTCTCCCGAATGGTAGATCTCATTTCCATCATGGCCCACCCGGTTTACACCTATAACGTAGCTCTGATTCTCAACTGCCCGGGCAGGAATAAGCGTGCGCCAGTGTAAGGCGCGCTTTTCGGGCCAGTTAGCAACTATCATCAACAGGTCGTAATCTTCGTTAACATTACGAAGCCATACCGGGAACCGCAGATCGTAACAGATAGCGGCGCATATTTTCCAGCCTTTTAATTCTACTATAAGTTTGTCGGTACCGGCGGTATAGGTTTGGTGTTCTTTACCTAATGCAAAAAGATGGCGTTTGTCGTAGTGTTCGTAAGTGCCATCGGGTTTCATCCATATCAGCCGGTTATAATAGTGGTCGCTCTCTTTTATAATAAGGCTTCCTGTGACCACGCTATCAAAACCACTCGCGGTTTTGGCCATCCATTGCATGGTTTTTCCGCCCATATTTTCCGCCAGTTTCTCGGCGTTCATGGTAAAGCCCGTATTAAACATTTCAGGCAGGATGATCAGATTGGTTTTCTCACGTATGCCGGATAATCTTAAAGAAATATTTTGCAGATTTTTGTCAATATTCTCCCAAAACAAATATCCCTGGTATACCGTAATTTTTAAGTTATCCATAAATATATATTTTAGGTATGGTTGTACTTATACGCAAATGTTTTCTGTAAGGTTAAACTTTTATTAATTTATCAACGGCTCTATCCAGGGTTTCTTGCTTTTTAGCAAAACAAAACCTTAAAACATGTTTATCAGTACCCTTGCTATAGAAAGATGAAAGTGGAATAGAGGCAACTCCCGCTTCTTTGGTGAGCCGGATGGCAAATTCCGAATCGGTTTCCTGGCTGATATCATCATAGGTTACCGATTGAAAGTAGGAGCCTGAACAGGGTAATAACTTAAAACGAGTTTGTTCTATCCCTGCTCTGAAATCATCCCGTTTTTCCTCGAAAAATCCTGATAAGCTTAAATAGTTATTCTCGTCCTTTAAATATTCAGCGATAGCGTATTGCATAGGGGCGTTCACACAAAAAACCAAAAATTGATGGATCTTTCTGAATTCCTGCATGAGGTATGCAGGCGCCATGCAATAGCCTATCTTCCAGCCGGTGTTATGAAAGGTTTTGCCAAATGATGCTACAATAAAACTACGTTGCTGTAATTCAGGGTAACGGGCCATGCTGTGGTGTGTTTCGCCATCGTATATTAAGTGTTCGTAAACCTCGTCGCTTAATATTAATATATCCTGCTGTTTAACTAAGGAACTCAATTCATCAATATCTTCCTGGTGCAGTATGGTAGCAGTAGGGTTGTGCGGCGAGTTAAGGATGATCATTTTAGTTTTATTGTTGATCAGTCTTTTTACCATGTCCCACTCAATGCGATAATCAGGTGCTTCCAGTTCGAGCGATTTTACTACGCCGCCCATCAACCTTATGGCGGGGGCATAGCAGTCATAAGCCGGTTCAAATATGATCACCTCATCATTAGGATGTATCACTGCAGTTATAGCGGTAAAAATAGCCTGGGTGGCACCTGCTGTTATGGTAATTTCTGTTTCGGGATTATAAATGGTGCCATATAGCTTCTCGGTTTTTATAGCTATCTGTTCCCGCAGCGGCATTATGCCGGCCATAGGCGCATATTGGTTGTGCCCGTTTTTCATGGCGTTATTAACCAGTTCAATAAGTTTGGGCGAACATGGATAATCAGGAAAACCCTGTGATAAATTAATTGCACCCAATTCAGCTGCCAGTGCCGACATAGTGGTAAATATGTTAGTTCCGGTTTGGGGTAATTTGGAAACGACTGGTATCATAAAGGGGCTAAATTAACCAAAAATAGCTCAAAGGACGTTTATTGTGGAAAAATGGATAATTAATAAATTCTATTTTGCTTCAGGCAGTTTCCAAAATAGTTCGGGATTGTTGGTTTTATACCGCACTATTTTAAGACCGGTATCTTTGTTAACATTTTCTGACTCAAATGGTCCCTGCTTAAAATAATCGAGCGGGACAAGGCTCACATAGGTAATGGTTTTGTTGTTACCCTTAGTTTCATAATTGTATTCGCTTTTTAGCGGACTGTATAGGTAATAAAGGTTTTTAGCCATATAGTAATACAGGTAATTTTCTTTTACTATTTTTTGCTTATGGTTCCAGTTGGCATCGGGGTTTAATACCAAAGGCTTGTTGTTTATGATCCTGTCCCTCACTTCAGCAATACTTAACAGGGTGCCATTCTCATCAGTTACATAAGCATCGTTAGTAGGATCAACCCAAACCCATTTATTCATTTTAGGCAGATACACTACGTTAATAACATGGGAGTCATAATCTATGTTTAAACTATCCTTAGGGAAGCAGTAAACCTTACGTGCCTTAAAACCCAGCGCCTGGTAACAATCAACCATTGTAGTGGCCAGTTCTCCGCAGGATACACCTACATTTTTTTGCTTAGCTGTGGTCAATATTTCGTCGGCATTTATGAGTTTTATACCACTCTCGTGCTGTCCGTCATGCGCTACGGAATTATGCACCCAGTGCAAAATATTCAACACCTTCGATTGCTCATCGCCTTTCCCTGCTATTGAATCCAGATTAAATGCCTTTTTTAACGCCACCAGTTCGGGCGCGCTTGCCGGCTGGTAGGTAAAAGCGGGTAGTACACGGTTATCGTCAGCGTTATATTTTTCTCCCTTTTTAAGGATGTACATATAATCACCTACCGAGCGCATGCTTTCGCTTATTTTTTTAAACTCCGGCTCGTTTTTAATATTGGCAAAATCGCTGTCTTCCTGTAAATGGCTATAATTCATATAACCGTAATTTACAGCACTATCCAGGTATTCAAAAGCTTTTGCCTTGTCATTATTAAGTGAATACAAACAACTCAAATTATAATAGGCATTGGTGATATAACCTTTATACATTTTTTGGTCATTATCGTTCAGTTGCTTGTATCTGGCTACAAATTCATCAACCAGTTTTTTATCTGCCTGGGCATCACGTTTTAAATAAGCCTGATGCAGCAGGTCGCTTTGCTGATTGCCGAACTTTACAAACGGATCCTCTGTAGCTGTTTGCGCAAATAGAGAATTAACCGTAAAGAGGTATATAAGAAAAAAATATATTTTATTTTTCATTTTAGGAATGTTGCCTGTCAAATATAATATTACCTACTGTAATAATAAAGTAAATCAAACCCTTTAGTTTTCTGCTTTGGGTGCTATTAGCTACTTTAGTAAAATGAAAATTTATACGCGTTTAATTGCCGTTTGCCTGATAGCTTTATACGTTTCCTGCTCTTCGGCTAATAAAAGTAATACACCTGTTATTGGTTTTGTTGATGCTTTTGAAGACGCTACCATATCGCAGGCGCGTGTTGGATTTACTGACGCTTTAAAAGCACAGGGTTTTAGCGAGGATAAAAACAATATCAAAATAGAATACCGTAACGCCCAGGGCAGCATACCCACGCTTACGCAGATCGTAAACTACTTTGTATCTGAAAAAGTGGATGCCTTAGCTACCTGTACCACCCTTGCTACAGTAGCCGCTATACAAAAAACAAATACCATCCCCATTTTTGAGATGGTATCGCCCACTCCTGAACGTATGCAGGTTCTGGATGCCAGTGGTAAAGCCCCGGGAAATCTTTACGGTACAATGGAAGACTTGAACTACATTGATACTTCATTTGCAATCATCCCCAAACTTCTTCATCCCAAAGGTGATATTTTAACGGTTGGGATGATATACAACCAGGCGGAACCACAATCTGCAGATGCTTATGCACGTATTAAAGGCCTGGCTGATAAAATGCACATCAAACTGATCGCATTGCCTTTAAACAACTCTGCCGATGCGCAATTGGTTACACAGGCTTTGTTAGATAAAAATATCGATGCTTTCTTCGCTAACCCGGATAATACCGTTTTTGCCGCATTTGAAACTATACTGAAAAGTTGTAACGAACATAACGTACCAATATTTACCAGTGAAGCGGGTTTGGTACAACGCGGTGCAGTAGCCGCTTTTGGCGCTGATATTTACCAGTGGGGGTATCAGTCCGGTTTGCAGGCTGCACAATACCTTAAAACACATAAAACAAATGGCATAAAGCTGGAGATGGTGAAAATACGCAAGCGTGTTTATAACCCGGCCGCTGCCAAAAAATATAACATTATTGTTCCGCCGCAATTTGAAGCCGTAAAATAAATGGATTTTTACCTCACCGCCTTATTACAGGGACTTTGTTTCGCGGGGATAGCCTTTGGTATTTATATCTCCATGAAGATATTTAACATTCCGGATATTACTACGGATGGCAGTTATACTTTAGGCGGAGTAGTAACCGGCATAATGCTTACACATCATCAACCCGGATGGGTTATCCTGATAGCGGTAATATTTGCCGGCGGCATTGCGGGGGCACTTACAGGAATTATACATACCAAATTAAAAATTAACGCGCTGCTGGCAGGCATACTCGTCATGACGGCGCTTTACTCTGTTAATTTAACTATACTCGGACGTTCAAATCTGCCTTTGCTTAACTTTGGCACCATATTCAATACCGTTAATTTTATAACCAACGGCAATCAAAATTCGCTCTTAATATTAGGCGTATTTGTAACTATCCTTACTTTACTGATAGGCTATTTACTAAAAACAGATTTTGGTATAGCCATGCGTGCCACAGGTAATAGTGAACCCATGATACGCGCCCTTGGTGTGAATACCGATCGTATGAAGATCATCGGCCTGGCAATTGCCAACGCATTAACCGCCCTGAGTGGTTACCTGATAACACAATTGCAAGGTTTCGCGGATATCAGCATGGGTATAGGCATTGTAATAGTAGGCTTAGGATCGGTTATTATTGCCGAAACCATTATCAACTGGCTGCGCATAAGTTCGGTATGGTTAAGTTTGATCTTAGTAATGGCCGGCGCTGTCATCTTCCAGATGGTGCTGGCCTTTACCCTCAATATCGGTGTTGATGCAAATTTGCTTAAGCTGGTAACGGCTGTGTTTGTTTTACTTATAGTGGGCTTACCGTGTTTAACAGCTGCACGGTCATGATAGAACTGAACAACATCAGCAAAACTTTTAATAAGGGCAAACCCAACCAGGTTGTTGCTTTAGATGGAGTTACGCTTCATATTCAACAAGGAGAATTTGTAGTGATCGTAGGGTCTAACGGTTCCGGAAAGACCACTATGTTGAACATGCTTGCCGGTACAGTTTCCCCGGATTTTGGCAGTGTACTGATAGATGGCAAATATGTAACCAAACTTCCCGACTATAAACGCAGTAAATGGGTTGCCCGCATTTTTCAGAACCCGCTTACAGGTACAGCTGCCGAACTAAGCATACTGGATAATTTTCGGCTGGCCGCCCTGCGTACAAAAAACAA
The DNA here is from genome assembly GCF_016522075.1 of Mucilaginibacter segetis. Taxonomy (GTDB): domain Bacteria; phylum Bacteroidota; class Bacteroidia; order Sphingobacteriales; family Sphingobacteriaceae; genus Mucilaginibacter; species Mucilaginibacter segetis. The sequence goes on from NZ_JAEHFW010000001.1 coordinate 1,325,674, forward strand.
AGGGCTAACAGTTGGCAAAACGGAAAACTTTAAAAACCTGGTACGCGATAAAATTGCCACCCTGGGTATGGGTTTAGAGGATAAAACGGAGCAGCCTATCGGTACATTGTCCGGCGGGCAAAGGCAGGCGCTTACCCTGTTAATGAGCATTATGGATGATTGTAAAATATTATTGCTGGATGAACCAACTGCAGCACTCGACCCCCGATCAGCAGCATTGGTGATGCGTACTGCCAATGAACTGATCAAACAATATAACCTTACCGCGTTGTTGGTAACGCACAATTTAAAGGACGCCGGCAGCTACGGATCGCGCATAGTGCAGATGAGTGAAGGGCGAATATTAAAGGATATTGCTACTGAAGAGAAGTATAAATTAAAGCAAAATGACCTGTTTGAATGGTTCGGATAATTTATGGCAAAGTAATTGCATAGCTATAAGTACTATGAATAACAACAATTTTGAATATATATACGACGCTTACCAGTTAGTAAACGGCGCAAAAATAAAAGGTAAAAATCAGGACGAATTATTTGAACTGGGCGAATACGATGGTAACAAAAGAGGTTATACCCTGTATGCCTTTGAGAATGGCCTCCGATTTGACGATTTTAGTGTTATTATTTCTGAAAAGGAATTAATGAACAACTACATGATAGAAAAGGCTAAAGTTAGCCAGTCGGTAGCGGCGTAATCGTTTGCTTTTATCCTGCGATTCATAATTCAGTTAAGGGCACCAATGAGCTTAGGTGGATTTTTGCATAGTTGATTGTGTCTGCCATTGGCAGAAGATAGTGCTTTTGGTGCCTTCTTTATATTGAAAGAGCCAATAACTGATGCGCGCGTTATTGAAACATTATAATTTCTCCAATTTTTAAATCCATGAGGTAGCTCTTTTCACTTTCACTTTTATTTCGGAATGTCAGTGCAATCTGTTCAATTACCTCATTTGAGTATATAGCCTCTATAGAATCGAAATTTATTGATCGTTTACTTTCAATATTTATTAAAGACCTCCCAATTTCAAACCGACCTGATAATATTTCTCCGGTAATAATAATCATGTCTCTTGTAGTGAGCTCGAAAACTTTAATTATCCTTAAACTTATGGTCATTGGATTTTTAAGCCCTTTTTAAAACCTTCTTTTTTAACCATGCTCTTACCGGCTCGTCGTATAATTTAAGCGAGGCATAGGCCAATAGCATAAAAAATATAAAAAGCCCGATGGCTACCGGTACTACCTGTTCCGGTGCAGGCTTTTTGGTAGCTATCCACATGGTGTAAATATAAATGAACGGATAGTGCGTAATATAAATGGGGTAGGAGATTGCTCCGGAAAACTTACATAGCTTTGCCCATCGCCCGCTTATAGTTCCGCCTGCTCCCGCGGCAACAATTATCGGAAAGCCGATAATGATACAGGCAGCTTCATACAATCCATTATATTTAAACGTAGGTAAAAAGAAAAGCAGGATCAATATTAATGAACAAACTGTATAGGCCATAGGTATACGAATAAGTTTACCGGTACGGAATAGCAGTAGTCCGGCAAAGAAAGGGAACATCATACGTACGGGGGCTATCCAAAAATTGGCGAACCCCCAGCCGGTAGCCACATCGCCATGTTGCGCGGCCACAATAGTTAATACTATACCGCTAATAATTACCACTATCCATAAAACACTGCGACTCATTTTACGCCCCCAGAATGCGTAAATAATATTGGCTATATATTCCTGTAGTAAAGACCAGCAAGGTCCGTCAACAGGATGGGTTTCGCCCCAGCCGCGAATATCCATCGGGGATGGCAAAAGTGTAAACCCTATTAATGTTACGGCTATCAGCTTTAATAAACTAACCTGTGCTACTCCGGGGGTATAGGGGTCGAACCAAAAACTGATGGCTCCTATCAGTACACCTAATATCACCAGCGGATGCAGTCGCACTAATCTTATCTTAAAGTATTGCCAGGTGGTCATTTGTCCCCAGCGGTCATCATACGCATATCCCACAACAAAACCCGATAACAGGTAAAAAAAATCGACCGCCAGATAACCATGATGCATAGGATGGTTGGACATCACCGGGAAATAAGCCTCAAATAAATGGAAAATAACCACAAGTATAGCCGCGGTACCGCGCAGGCCGTCTAAAATGGGGAAATGGGGTTTCATGAATGGTTTATAATAAGGTTAAGAAGAATTAAAGATAGCTTATTACTTATTGCTGTGCAATAGGGCAGATGTGCGGATATGCAAATGTGGGATCACCCCGGCTGAATTTATTTTATGTGGTGTTGAACAAATAATTACGCAGATATATTTTTATTTTTTTTAGAAATATTTCTATTTTCGCGCTGAAAAAAATAATACAATGCTTCAAATAAACTCTATCTGTCAATCCTTTAAGCGGCCCATTGGGACGCTGCAGAAGAGTTATGCATCAGGGATACAACTCTTCTCATAGTAAGCGGAACAACACCGCAATAATTATTAAAATTTTATAAACAGACATCCACGGGAGTTATCCTTCGGATATAACTTTTGAATTATTTTATGGAAACATATTATACTATTGAGGAAAAGTATTTACAAGCAGTGGAAGAGCTGGCCTATGGTGAAACACCTAAAGCACTTAATATGCTTAATATAATAATTGCCGATGATGCTACGTATGCACGGGCGCATTATCAGTTAGGCAAAATATATTATTACGATATAAAGGATTATCAAACAGCAGGCTACCATTTTAATACCTGCATGCAGTTAGAGCCTTTGTTCCCTGATAATTACATACACTATCTGGGCTTATTGGTTTTTTTAAAAATGGAGAGTCTCGTAAATAAAGTGGCGGCTAAAGCGCTGGAAACGCCGGGCGTAAATACAGCTTCCATCCATGATATGCTTGGTTTGTATGCCGAGAAAAATAAGCAATGGCCAAAAGCCTTGCAGGCTTATAACCAGGCATATCTGGAGGTTACCGGTAAAACTCAGCGTGAAGAAATTGAGGAGAGCATTGCACGCGTAAAACAAAAAATGCAGCATGTAATAGCGTATCAGTATACACTTACCGGTTAACGATAAAAGGGATGCCTTTAATTTTAGGCATACCTTTTATTTTACAGATCTAAATAATTTATTTTTTGAATTCCGGCTTAAGCTCATCATTCATTGCTTTGCGGAATTTCATCACCTTAGGTACCGATACTCTTTGTATGTAAGGGCTGCTGCCGTGCAGGCGGTAATAATTCTGATGATATTTTTCAGCAGGGTAGAATACTTTAAAAGGTTCTACCTGGGTAACAATCTTATCGGAATAGTGTCCGCTTGCGTTTACCTTTTTTATCGTATTTTCTAAAATATTCTTTTCATTGGCATTACGGTAAAATGCTATTGATCGGTAGTCTGTACCTACATCAGGCCCCTGGCGGTTAAGTTCGGTAGGGTTATGCGCGAAAAAGAAAGCTTCGGCTAATGTGGCGTAGCTTATTACTTTAGGATTGTAATACACCTGGGTAACCTCGGCATGCCCTGTAGTGCGCGATCCCACTTCTTCGTACGTGGGGTTTTTAGTATGCCCGCCGGCATATCCAGCAACAACCTTATCCACACCTTTAAGTTCCTGTAAGGCTTCGCTCATACTCCAGAAACAACCTCCCCCAAATGTAGCCACAGCCTCATTGGCAGTTGGTTTAGGTACAGCTGCAAAACTATTGCTATTGCTGGTTTGCCCGTTGGCGCAGCCAAAAAGCAATAATACCGATGCTAAATATAATGTCAGTTTCTTCATGATCTTTTTATTATTCGTTTGTAAATAACTACGTATAAAAAGGCCTTACAGATGCACCCGGATGGTCATGCCGAGGTAAACTATTGAACTGTTTAAAGTTTAGGGAAATGGCTGTTTCCTTTTCCTAACTTATCCTTTATCTGGCGAAGTAATTTGTCAAGCCCGTTTATTTTAATTTCGTAGGCGCTGGAAAGCAGCATTCCCAGTTTACCCGCCGGAAAACCTTTTTTATACAACCATTCCAGGTAATGCACCGGCAGGTCGCATATTAATGTGCCCTTATATTTACCAAAGGGCATAGAGGTATTCACTACATCAATTAAAACACTTGGGTCTGCATATACATTTTCCACAAGGTAAAAGTAAGCAAAAAGCTATACTAATGCCCTGCCCAATTTAAATGCAATAGCAAAACCAGCTAAAGCCGCGCTAACGGCAAAAGCAGCTTTTATTTTTGCGGCGCCGTTATTTGCGGCAGGTATATACCTTACGCCGTGTTCATCAGCTACCGCAGCATGATGAACGTAACGCCCGTTTTCCGGAACGGCCAGCTTTTCAAAACGGTTTGCCAGAAAACTTAACGCTGTTTGTAATTCGCGCCCGCGCATAACAGGCCCGTGCCCTGTTGCAGCTATACGGGGTTGCAAAGCCGCAAGTTTACGCACTGATTTTGCCGCCGCAATCCAGTCGGTAGTGATATATTTAGGCGGGCCAGATAAATTCTTTTTATAACTGATAATATTAAAAAGCGATTCAGACTGGATAGTGGTAAAAGCATCACCGGCAATAAGCGTAGTATTCAGCGAAAAAAACAAGGAGATGTGGCCGGGCGTATGCCCGGGCGTGTGGATAACTTTCCATTCCGGCAATTCGGGAATGCCATCATAAAGGTCTATTTCGCGTAATTTGTCGCCAATATTTATTGGGCCGGTAGGGAAAAGAAATGAAGCTAGGCTCATTAATCCGCCACCAACAAGTATATCGGCAGGAGGATAGGCTGACCGGCCATCTAAATAAGGCATCTCCATTTTATGAACATACACCGGAACATCCCAATATTTCAATAGTTCGGGTAGTGATCCGGAATGATCGGAATGACCATGTGTAAGCACAATAGCCGAGGGTCTTGCTCCCGGCCCGAAGATCGATTCGGCCATACTGATTATTTTGCCGGCGTTACCCTTGGGGCCGCTATCAACCAATACCCAGCCTTGCGCAATGCCGCGCCTGTTAGCTATCATATATATATTTACAAATTTCAACCTCATTCCCCAAACGCCCTGCGCTACCTGGAAATATTTTATATTTTTCTTATCAGACATAATTCATTTTTGGTTAATAGCTTAACATTTTAGTAACATTAATAGTTTTTAAAACTGGTTGCATTTGTTTGCACAGGTAATTAAAAGTCATGATGGTGTATATTTACAACACCTCCCAAACACAAACCCTTACCCGTTGTTAAAAAACAAAACAATATTATGGAACAACAATTTGACGCGATACTTACCGGATCTGACAGTAAGGTAAATGGCATTGTTACGCCAAGGAATAACGGTACTTATGAGTTTAATTCGCTGGATGGTAGCTTACATTTAATTATAAGCAGGAATAGCGAAGGCGAATGGGAACGTATAGGGGGGTCAGAGCCCTACTTTTCGGGATGGATCGATGAACTGGCAGAACAGATACCCAACAATAGCAGATAATAAACAGATATGGAAAAAAGAACTATAGGAAGGTCAGACATAAGCACGTTACCCTTTGTATTAGGTGGTAACGTTTTTGGCTGGACCGCTGATGAAAAAACCTCATTTAACTTATTGGATGCTTTTGTAGATAAAGGATTTGATATGATTGATACGGCTGATGTTTATTCTTACTGGGCTCCCGGTCATAGTGGCGGCGAATCGGAAACAGTTATCGGTAACTGGTTAAAAACATCAGGTAAGCGAGATAAAATAATTCTGGCCACAAAAGTAGGCAAGCCAATGGGCGAGGGTAAAAAGGGATTGTCAAAAACGTATATCACTAAAGCGGTTGAGGCCTCCCTGAAACGACTGCAAACCGATTATATAGATCTGTATCAATCGCATGAGGATGATAAGGACACGCCTTTGGAAGAAACTATGGAGACTTTTACCTCACTGATAAAAGAGGGTAAAGTACGGGTAATAGGCGCCTCCAACTTTTCTCCGGAAAGATTAACCGCAGCTTTAAACGTTAGCAAGGAGAATGATTTTGCCCGTTACGAATGCCTGCAACCCGAATATAATTTGTACGACCGCCAGGATTATGAGCAAAAGTACGTAGCTTTATGCCGCGAGAATGATTTAGGTGTGATAACGTACTTCTCTTTAGCCAGCGGCTTTTTAACCGGTAAATACCGGTCTGAAGATGACCTTAACAAGAGTCAGCGGGGCGGTGGCATAAAAAAATATCTCGACGACAGGGGGCGTAAAATATTAGCAGCACTTGATAAGGTGTCTGGTGAGTATAATGCTACGCCTGCGCAGGTTGCATTGGCCTGGGTTATGGCCCGGCCCGGAATTACCGCTCCTATTGCAAGTGCCACCAGTATACAGCAACTAAACGATATTACTAAGGCTGCCGGGCTGAATTTAAACAGCCACGCTATTGATATGCTAACAGATGCCAGTAGTTATTAGCTTAGTAAAATAGGCAATAAAAAAACCACCCCTTGAGGTGGTTTTTTTATATAATAGAGTGGAAATTGCAATTAAAAGCGAGCGGGACGGATAACACCGGTTTGCCTTGCACTGTGGCTGTTGTTTTGAGCTACCTGGCCGCCGCCGTAACCATGGCCATGGTTAGATGGTTGGCTGTTTGCATTGCCATGTCCATCACCTCTGTTAGTTTGTGATGGTTGGCCGTTGCCATAGCCGCCAGTATTATGGTTGTTCCTGTTATCATCAGGTCTGTTATAACCACCGTTACTGTGCGATGGCTGGCCGCCATAATTACTTCTGTCTCTTACGCCGTGGCTTTGCTCATTGTTACCATAGCGGTTGCGGTTTTCGTTACCCCAGCCATTGTTGTTATAATTATGGTTGTTATGGTTGGCATAGTTATTATCTCGTCCCCAGTCGTAACGGGCGTTGCCACCATATCGTGAACGGTAAACCTCCGCGTGCAGGTAAGGGCGACGTGCGTGTACCTCATATCTGCGTGCGGTTCTCCAATCAAAATCGCGATAAGCCCCCGGCAGGTAAGCGGCTGATATCCACCGGCCACCATCAAAATAAAAATAAGCGCGACGCGGTATGCTGTAATAAGCATCTACTTCCGGCAGATAATAATAATCATCGCTGTCGTCAAATTCATCATTGTAAACTGGTACCGAAGTTTGTACCGGTACATAAACACGATGAGTAGGTATGTTTAAACCGATATGTATGGATATCTGTGCATTTGCAGTGTTATAAACCATGCCACCCATTAATATTGCTGATAATAAAGCTATCTTTTTCATTTGGTTAAAATTTATACAGTTAGGACAATAGCTGCGATAAATGGTTTAATCGGGCTAAAACAATAATACTTCAGGTGTGCGCCGGTGCGGAATAATATTATTGTTAAATTAACTCATGCAGAATATTATTGCAAGTTGATAGCGTTCAGCCGTATATATAAATGCCCGCCTTATGTAACAATTAAAACATGGTAAAACAGATTTCCCGCTTTACTGTATTATCAGTAATTTGGTTCCCGATTGATATCGTTTTTAACCATTTGAACCAACTCATAATCAGTTTATAATCGCTTAAAAAACACTAATAAGATGAAAAACAGATCAACCCCTCTATTTTCTGCTTTTATTGCAGCGGCAACGCTATTAACGTTCAGTTCCTGCAATCATGACAAGCCGGCAACTACACAAGAACCCGGTGTTACAAATGATACCGCTAAGGTTACCGCTGCGGGCTTAACTATCCCCGCAGGGTTTAACGCTACCATTATAGCCGATAATTTAGGAGGCACCCGGCATATTGCTGTAACTCCCGAAGGAAACATCTATGTTAAACTAAGTAATTTAAAAGATGGCAAAGGCATACTGTATCTGCAACAGGGCGACAGTACAGCCACTGTTAAAAGTTCATTTGGATCTTATGGCGGTACAGGTATGGCCGTTAAGAACGGTTATTTATATGCATCCTCAGATGAGGAGGTTTTTCGTTATAAACTGAACGGACAAAACGAGGTGATAAACCCCAACGCGCCCGAAAAAATTGTTACCGGCTTACTAAGCCGTAACGAGCACGAAGCAAAAGCTATCACCCTTGATAATGCAGGTAACCTGTATGTAAATATAGGTGCCTACTCTAACTCCTGCCAGGTAAAGGATAGGCAGAAAGGATCAATGGGGCAGCCCGGGTGTCCTATTTTAGATTCTGCCGGTGGTATATGGCAGTTTAAGGCCGATAAACTGAACCAAACCTACGGCGATGGTGTGCGTTATGCGACAGGTTTAAGAAACGTGGTTGGCCTGGACTGGAACACCCAGGATAATCAACTATTTGTTATGCAGCATGGCCGCGATCAGTTGCATTATCTGTTCCCTGATATGTACACCGAACAGGAATCTGCTGTTTTACCTGCGGAATGTATGTATGCGCTTAACAAAGGCGACAACGCGGGTTGGCCATATATCTATTACGATCAGCAAAAGCATAAAAAAATGATGATGCCGGAATATGGCGGCGACGGTAAAAAAGAGGGAGACAGCAAATACCTTGATCCGGTTGCGGCGTATCCCGGTCACCTTGCACCTAACGGCTTGCTGTTTTATACCGGCAGTCAATTTCCTGAAAGATACAAGAACGGCGCGTTCATTGCTTTCCACGGTTCATGGAACAGGGCACCCGAGCCACAGGCGGGTTACTTTGTAGTATTCCAGCCGTTTAAAAATGGCAAACCCGATGGCGACTGGGAAGTATTTGCAGATGGATTTTCAGGTTCGGCTGCTAACACCGCCAAAGGCAGCGCCGACCACCGCCCATGCGGACTGGCGCAAGGCCCGGATGGATCCATATACGTTACAGATGATGTAAAGGGAACTATTTATAAGATAAGCTATAAGAAGTAGGCCACTCAGGGGGAATAACTTTGGTCACGTCGAAATAAATATAATGCTGGCAACCTTTGGTGTCAATGGCATTATTGTATCTGGTCTTCACGTTACTCAAGTTTATCAGGGGAGCGGTGGAATGTCTGGGAAATTTTGACTTTGTTGATGCTGACTAAATTCACCATATGTAAAGCAAATGGGCACGTTAAAAATGAAATTAATATCTTTAGGAAGAATGCCAATCAGGGGGGGAAGTAGCTGGTTGTCGAAAGCTTGGGATTGGATGGGTGAGCATTTTTATACAGAGGTATCTGGACGATTAACGCAAGGTGGATAGGTGTAATGTCTGGACGATTTGCTGGATCAGAAATTGATTTAGGAAAGCACAACCTCGCCACATTGACAACAGGTACTGATAAAGGCGGAATTAATGCATATAAAGACGACGGTACTGAAATTTACGGTGGGCAATTAGTCGTCCCGGTGTTTGACGTCCCTGTAGGTATTGGAGCCACACATGATGTCAAAAGCGGTCAAATAGCGGGATTTTAGGAATTGGTGTTTTTGGTTATGAAAGGAATGGAAACTCAAATTTTATAGGTCTTGATATGACCAGTGGTGTGAACTTTTATTTTTTAGGAATTGAAGCCACCGCAAAAATTGGTTTTAAATGGTAAACATGAATAATATGAAAGAATTATCGTCTGACTTTCTATATTATAAATCTTTGATAGGTTTAATCGTAGGGCCAGTCCTTATAGCTGCATTTATTGGGTTTTTTTGGAAAAATAATTTTTCCGATGACGTTGTAAATATATCCTATGCCATACTGATTATTTTCACGGTAATTCAGTGGATTCGATTATCGCATTGCAGGAAAGTTTATTTAGATGGAAACAGCCTTATGTTAAAAGGTTATTTTTGGGAGAGCTCTCAATCTATCTCGGTTTCTGAAATTGAAAGTGTAAAATTTGTTTATAATTTTTCAGTAAAAAAAGAAAGAAAGTTAATCAAATTAACTTTGCCATTTAAAGATAAATCATCTTATATATATTTTTTTAGAAATTCTGATAAAACAACCTTAAATAAACTATTAGGTCAAATCGACAGACTTAAAGATAATCTAGAATAGTCAGCGAATTGCCTATTATAGATGAGTTAATTATATTGCCAATCAGGGAGGGTTTCCGTCTTTTGCAACATTGTTAAGTAACTATCCGTTACCATATGATACCCGTCCAGATAGGACAAGGATAGATCCTAGTAGACCGTTAAATGACATTACAGGCGATACTTTTGTTATTTTAATCAATGTGCTATAAGAGTAAGTATAGCGTTGGGAAAGTCAGGTGTTAATTTAAAAGGTGCAAAGCATATCACTAATCCTGGTCATAGTGCCTATAGCAATGGTAATATTGTAGGTACCACTAATTTAGCTTGGTTCTTGCGTAACAACTACTTAGGTAAGCCCGAAATTTATAATGGTACTAAAGATGATGTTCTTCAAAATGTACTAGGTCGCCAAGGTATTATTTATTTTCAAGGAATAGTAGAAGGAGGAGTAAGAAGTAATGCTAATGGGCATATGGAATTATGGGATAGAACTCATTACATGAGTAATTTTTCGCATGAGCAAATGTTCGGTAGAACAACAATTTGGTTTTGGCCTTTAAAACAAAAATGATATGAATCGCAATTTTTTAATGATTATTTTTCTTTGCTTGCTGTCTGGGAATGCCCTTTCTCAAATAACCGCAGGCTTTGTTAATTCAATGCAGGATAAAGGTTCCTCAACACCGCTTTATCCTCCTCAAGGAATATCGCAAGAACAATGATTCACATTAACTACAATACGACAAATGAAATTACACGTAATATATTTTATTCCACTTTTCTTATTGATGGGTTGTGCGATTAATAAAGATATCATTAAAAAAAGGGATTATGTATTTAAGAATGATGCTCAAAGAAAGTTAATATTGACTTTTCAAAATGACTCAGATTGCACTTTAAAAGACGTTTATACTGCTAATAATACACACAAAGAACTGGTGATACATTGTAAATATAAAACCCTTTCAAACCAGTCTGTTGTTTTATTAAATAATGATAGGGCTTATGTTGACACCTCAGGTGCTGGTTATTTCTATTTCCCTCCACTGAATAGAAATGATACTACATTGGCGGTTAAATCGAAGCAGACGTTTATTATTGGACCTAATTACCCATCCGATTACGGAAAACATGCTAAAGTTCCATTTGTGGATAGAGACACGCTAATAAACAATCGTGGCAAATTGCATTGGATTAAAAAGAACAAGAATAATAAGGTCGTTGGCTATTATGTATTTAAATAAATCGCTAATGAAAACCCTAACCTTACTTGTATTGCTTACTACGACTTTTACATCAGGAGCGCAAACGGCGAAACAAGACCCCAACCACGCCTTATAAATGAAAATACATCAAAAAATAACAACCCTAAAGTACTCTCCTCAGCCTGGCCACACAGCCGGGCTTTTTTGTGCTAAGTGGTTGCCGGGGATAGCTGTATATACGACTACCTGTATATCTGTTAAGGTGTTTGTTTATTATGCTGCAAGTTGTTTTTTTTGGGTACCTTGCTGGTAAATGTTTATAATTTCGTCTTAGCATATGATAAGCATATTGCTTGCATAGAGAATCATTATATTAGCAAAAGTTATTTTTTTAAATAATTAAGCTACAAGCTGAATACATTACAGGAAATAGGCGAACCTACTTGCGCGTACCTAACCCGCAAGTAAGTCTTTTTTTACCCTTTAGTTTGTTTAAGCCGTCGTTCAATAACTATTATTCCTTTTTCGCAAACAGGGGCAAGCGCTTTTATGTCATTATCTGTCGACTCTTTAATATAGCGCATTGCATTTGCAAAGTAAGTTTTAGCTTTCAACAATTCACCTTTGGTATTATTGGTTTTATTGAGCATTTCTACTGCGGAGTTATAATAAGTTATTATAAGTTGGTTAGGATTGTCTTTATTGAAGTTATAAACTCGCAACGCCGAACGAATTTCTCTATCGTTAGGTTTTAGTTTGTTCATTAAAGCAATAGAATCGGCGTAGTCAATAAAACCGCCGCGTTTGGTACTGTCTACATCATATTTATCAGCCACAAAACCATCTATGGTTAACGGATGTGTGGTAAATTGCCAGATGGGGTCGGCGGGTAAATGACTGTTTAAAAAGGTGGCAGGGTCTGCTAAAAAATATGCTTTTTGCAGTTTTTTAATAAATGTGTAATTGTCGCCTTTTATAGATAGGTTTCCGCAGGCCCAAAGCAGATCTATCATCTGCCATTTATTATCCAGGTACACTGCATGCCATATATGGTTGTTTTGTGTGAATTTACCTCCTGGCTCAAAACCGTAATATTTTACATAGCCTTCTATATCATATCCCGGAATTTTCAGGTAATTGCATGCCGCACCTAATAATTCGTTATAATCATAACAAAGTGCATTCCCAGACGCTAATGTTTCGGTAGTACTTAAAGGTTGTAAAGGGCCTGTTTTTAAAAACCTTTCCGTATCAAAATTGATGTGTTCAAATACCCAAAAGTAAACTAAGTTGAGTTTTTCTTTTACCGTGTTTCCCGGCTTGGTTATTTGAGGTAATAATTCCTCAAAATTCGAAGAACTTATGTTTATGGCCTTAACATAATTGAGTAGTTCGGTTTCGTTATTTGTTGTTTGTGAATGGGAGTATTTAAATAAACAAATGAAAAGAAAGGATAAAATGAAAGCTTTATTTGTCATTACTTATGATTGCAGGTTTAGCAAACAAATATAATAAAATACCAGTTGTAAGCCCAACCGTAATGTTGGTGTTACAACTTATTAAACCATCCTTTTCTCCAAAAAATAATAAGCTGTATTATGCCTATTGCCAGCATCAGTATCAGTGCGTAAATATAGCCGTGGTGCAAATACAGTTCCGGCATATTATCGCTTATTACATGGCCGTGGGTATCCTCGCGCGAAAAGTTCATGCCATAAATGCCCGCTATAAAGGTCAGCGGTATAAATATCACCGATATAATGGTCAGCACTTTCATTATCTCGTTCATGCGATTGCTCACCATGCTCAGGTACAGGTCAATTAAACTGGAGGTTACTTCTTTGTAGCTCTCTATCAGGTCCATAGCCTGTATGCAGTGGTCGTAAGCATCGCGGAGGTATACTTTTACCTCTTTTGTTATCAGCGCGTTTTCACTGCGTATCATATCGTTTATCTTATCGCGTTCGGGCCAGCAGGCACGGCGTATGGCAATAAGCATGCGTTTAAGTTGCTGTGCTTCAAACATGATTGTTTTATCCGGGCTTTTATAAAGCCTGTCCTCGGTTTGGTCTATCTGATCGCCCAGGTTACCCAGCAGCACAAAATAGTTATCTAATATGGTATCGGTAAGGGCATAAAATATATAGCCCGGCCCGGCCGTACGGATACTGCCCTTGCCGGCTTGTAACCTGGCTTCAACTACACCAAAATAATTGTAATGTCTTTCCTCAAAACTAATAATCAGGTTATCCTTCACTAAAGCGGAAAACTGGCAGTTTACCATTTCATCTTTTTTGTTGAAGTAGATGATACGGCTGGTGCCAAACACATAATCGTCGTATTCGTCAAATTTAGGGCGCTGATGGGTATTAACCACATCCTCAAGCACCAGATGATTAATGTTTAATAAGCTGCCTATACTCTCAATAAGCGCTGCATCGCCCAGGCCGTTTATCTTTATCCAGTGGGTATGCTCCGTGCATTTCTTTATCTGTTGGGTAATAGTTTTAAAATCACTACCCTCGCTTATTTGCAGATCAGTTTGGTTGAACGAAAAAACGGCAATCCTCGGTTTTACGGCATCATCAGGTATGGCTATTGTACCCGGGCTCTCACCAACTTTAATATTGCGCCATTTGTTTTTGTAACGTATACGTTTATTATAATTTGCCATTATAAATAATTAACTGCCTGTGGTCCCTGGTTAAACAGCAGATCAACAATGCTCAGGTTCTTTAAAAAGCCCGATCGTTCTTCAAAAACCTGAAAGTAAGGCTTTTGTTCAATATTTATAGGTTTTTTAGCGCTCATGGTACTGCGCAGGTCGGTTAATTGCGGATATTCCGCTTCATAGGCAGGGGTAAATTGAAGCGGCAGCTTTATTTTAAGCAGGCGCAGCAGCAGTTCAAGTAATTGCTGGTTGTAATCCAATAAATAGTTGAATTGTTTTTCATAGAAGGGGGCAAAATCGTCCTCATAATATTCAAAATAAGCCGAGCGCCGGTAACATGCCTGCAAACTCATCCAATGCAGACGCTGCCATGTAAAATCATAACTAATTTTAACATCTTTTATTTTAGTATGTGTTTTTGAACCTTTTACAACAGGAACTACCAGCGTTAATAGACCATCTGGCGAGTATATATTGGCCCGGTTGCGGTAGGTTTGTTTAGGGAAGTGTTCCTCCTTTTCAAACAGAAGGTTTGGCTTAAAATCGTTCAGTTTTGTAAAATATTCTACCGGCGGCAGATAAAACATCGGTAAAACAGCACCGTTCTCAATCATATTAATTTTTTATGTTTGTGGCAAAATTGGTTAAAATAATGTTAAAAAAGGCGGCGCTAAAGACAGGTATATTATTTTTGTACCTGATATCATTACTGCCCTTTTGGTTTTTATACCTTATTGCCGATGCGGTTTTTGTTATTTTATACTATATAGTGCGTTACAGGCGCGCAGTGGTGCAGCAAAATATCAGAAACTCTTTCCCGGAGAAAACCCCGGCCGAAAGAAGCAGAATTGAGAAACAGTATTACCGTTACCTTGCCGATCTGATGATGGAAACCATAAAAATGATCACCATTTCGGAAACATCATTACGTAAAAGAATGAAACCCACTAACCCTGAACTGGTAGATCATTATTTTAATCAGGGGCGCAGTATAATAGCCGCGGCTGGTCATTATTGTAACTGGGAGCTGGCGGCACTGGGTTTTAGTTTGTTGACAGCAGAAAAGCGAATTATTGTGTATAAACCGCTTACTAATAAAATATTTGAAGATTTTTTTAATAAGATACGCGCCCGGTTTGGGGCTACGCTGGTTGCTATGAAACAAACCCTGCGCACCATGATCACCTTAAAAAAGCAGTTAACCTTTAGTGTGCTGGTAAGCGATCAAACCCCGGTAAAACATGAGATAAATTATTTTACTGAATTTTTAAATCAGCCTACGGCGGTTTTTTTGGGAATAGAAAAGCTGGCTAAGTTAATTGATGCGGTGGTGATATTTTATAAGATAGACCGTGTTAAAAGGGGCTATTACACCTATACCCTGGTGCCTTTAGTGGAACATCCTAAACAAACGGCTGAACACGAAATTACTGAGGCACATGTAAGGTATTTAGAACAGATTATCAACGAAAAACCGCAATATTGGCTGTGGTCGCACCGCAGGTGGAAGTACACGCCGGAGGATATAAATAAATGATGCAAGCACCTAAAGCAGCCGTAGTAATATTGAACTGGAACGGCCTTAAATACCTGCGCGATTTTTTGCCATCAGTGCTTACGTCGGTATGGCCCAATCTGGAGATAGTGGTGGGCGACAATGGCTCAACAGACGGCTCCGTCGCTTTTTTGCAGAAAAATTATCCAACTATAAGGGTAATTGAGAATGGCGACAACTATGGCTTTACAGGTGGCTACAACAGGGTGCTTAAACAGGTACAGGCCGATTATTATATTCTGCTTAACTCCGATGTGGAGGTTTTCCCGGGATGGATAGCACCTGTTATTGAAATGATGGAAGCCGACACCGGTATTGCTGCGGCAGCGCCTAAAATTAAATGGTATAATAAAAAGGAATATTTTGAACACGCCGGAGCAGCAGGCGGCTTTATTGATAAGTTTGGTTACCCTTTTTGTCGCGGCCGTATATTTTATGAAATAGAAGAGGACAAGGGCCAGTATAACGAATCGGACGAAATTTTATGGGCGTCAGGCGCGGCCATGTTCATCAAAAAGAAATGCTGGGATGAAGCAGGCGGGTTCGACGATAGCTTTTTTGCCCATATGGAAGAAATAGACCTGTGCTGGCGACTGAAAAATTTGGGATACAAGATCATGTATTGCCCGCAATCAGAAGTGTACCATGTTGGCGGCGGCACACTTAATGCCGAAAATCCGTTTAAAACTTATCTTAATTTCCGTAATAATTTATTGCTGCTGAAAAATAATTTGCCTTTCTGGCGGGCGGTTTATGTTATAAGCGCACGGCTTTTCTTTATGGATGTGCTGGCTATTTTTCGCTTTTTGATGGAAGGCAAGCGCCGCGACGCATGGGCGGTAAGCCGCGCACATCAAAATTTTGTTAAAACACTGTTTGCCAAATCGAAATATAAACAGCCTGACATGGAAACTGAGGATGAGGAAGTGTCGGCCTCAAAAAGTTTAGCGGATGCTGTTAAAGCATCTGATTTTGCAATTCACCATCCAACCTATGCTATAAAAACGCCGGATGCAAAACATCAACTGTCACTAACAGGCACTTATAACCGCAGTATTGTATGGGACTTTTTTATCCGCAAAAAAACAAAGTTTACTGATCTGGATCCTCAGGATTTTCGCTGACATCCCTTACATCTACATCGCTGTCAGGCGGGAGGGTGTCTTCAACATTGGTTTCTATTTTTCCTTTGTTTTTATTGATGATCTCTTCCTGCTTATCGGTCAGTTTCAAGTGCAGGTCGCGTTGCGGAAAAGGTATCTCAATACCCTCTTTAGCGAAGGAGATATAGATATCAGAAAGTATCTGACTTTTTAATAACAGCCAGGTTGTTATATCAGCCGCCCAAAACAATAAACGGAAATCAACCGAGCTTTCATTCAAATTATGTACAAATACCAATGGTGCAGGGTCGCTCATAACGTCGTCACGGTTGCTTAACAATCCGGTAAGCACCGATTTTACTTTTTCAATATCCGACCCATAAGCTACCCCTATGATCAGTTCAATACGCCGGCTGTTATTGCTTAACGTCCAGTTAATAACATGATGCGATATCAGGTCGCCGTTAGGGATAATAACCTCAGCGCCATCATAAGTGGCAATTTTGCTGGCCCTTATCCCAATTTCCCTTATACTGCCGGAGTGGGTATCCACCTGAATGATATCGCCGATCTTTATAGGTTTTTCAAAAGCCAGTATTAAACCCGATACCAGGTTGTTTACAATGTTCTGCAAACCGAACCCGATGCCTATACCAAAGGCACTGATAATGATAGTGATCTTGTCCAACGGAAACCCGGATGCTGCTACGGCTAATAAAAAACCAACGGAGAATACGCCGAGTTTTATCAGCAGGGTAGAGGTGCGGTTCTTCTTTTTTAAAATATCCAGATCATTGCCTTGTTTGCCCGCAACATCATATAAATAACTGATGATACGTGCTGTAATGGAAGACAGCCATATCACACCGATAAATATGATGATACTTTGAAATGTGAATTGTGTACTGGTGCCGCCTAAGCTTCTTGTTTTGCTTAAAAAATTACCAATATAGTTAAAAACATAATCCTCAATGCTCAAATTTTGGGTAAGCATGATCAACCATAATATACCTGCCAGCAGGGTTAATATGCTTCTGAATTTTTTTTGCAGTAATTTAAAGTCAATAAAAGAACTGAGGTGGTTGCTGTTTTTGTTGGCTTCTAATTGTAAAAACAAGCTCTGCATTAAAATTTGCACCAGGTAGTACATTCCAAGCGCAAGCCAAAGGTTGTAAACAGCAGTAACGCCAATAATTTTTGCTAAGGTAACACGGCCAAATATGTTACATAAAAACGATGATGCCTGCAGCAATATAAACAGTTGTAATATCACTTTAGAATAAGGTAAATAATCATCCGGAGCCTTTTTTACCAGCTTGTAAAAGCGGACACTGAATATAGTAGTGGCAAGCGCGGTAACCAGTGTTATCACCCTGTCAGTAGTAGAAACTTCAACAAACAGATTGCTGAAACTGTAAATGCCTGTAAGCCAGAATAAAATATGCAGGTACTTGAAAAGCCCCGGAGGGCAGGTTTTTTTTACCAGGTAAAGTATAGCAAGAATTAAAATAGTGAAAAAAAGCTCTAAAACCACTACCGGGGGATGGTCGTAAAAATTGGGTACAATAGCGAAAATTACAATAATGGAACTTATTATCGGATAATTTGCTACATAATTAGCATGACTGAGAACTGCATCAGGTGACTCCTTTATACGGATTATCTTATGCCGGTTAACATATATCCAGCTAAAGAAAAGTGCAAGCAGTATTAAGCCTAAAATATGTATAAACGTATCGCGACTGATAAAAAAGTTGAACAATCTTTTATTCATGTTCACTGTACGGCTCAGGGCGGTTTTAAAGCTGGTTTCGGTGTCGTTGCCCAAATGCCATAAGCTGTTATCTTCGGCCGAGAGAGCTTGTATGCTAAACTCCCGTATCTTTATATCTATCTGATCTTTAAGATCTATAAGGGCTATATAAACAGCAGCTGTACGGTTTTGTAATAATCCTATTTTAAGTAAAAGTTTTTTATTAACCGTATCAAGCCGGTGGAATTTACTGTCGATAGCTATTTTTTGTATCAGAAATGTAGTACGTAAACTGCTGTCGGCCGGAACTATCCTTAAAGTGGAATCGTGTGCCATAGCCGCAAGTTCGCTCTGGTTTTGCAGTAATTTGTTATTTATATCAGACAGGCGGTTCTGCCATATATCCAGTTGGTCATCACTGCGGGTAAGTATATCCCGTATAGCGTATAAGTACCGTAACGTGCTCGAGCGGTCATTATCTATCAGTGTTTTTATTAAACCTACGCGCCGTTCAAATGATGGCAGGCGTGTGCTGATGTCGGCGGTATCAATTCCTCCTGAAATACTGGTTTTTATCTGATTAAAAGAGGAGGTATAATATTCTATTTTCTGTAACAGGTTATTAATGGAAGTATCAGATTTTTTATAATACCTCATTATCGAGTCGCGGCGCAAAATGGTCATGCGCAGCGAATCGCGTATAGATTGTTTTCTTTTGGCTGATTGTGCATACCCGCTTTCTGTTGTAAATAACGCCAGGGCTATCAATAAAAGGCAGGGTAACTTAAATAACTTATTCATCAGCAGGTAAGGGTAAAAACAATGAGGAAACACTTTTAACTAAAAAGCGTTTTAATTTTTATAATTTATTTAAGCAGCAGACTCTCAATAGCTAACCTGTACGAATGCATGCCAAAGCCTGCAATAACACCTTTACAATTTGCGGCAAGCATTGATGTATGCCTGAATTCCTCCCGCTTATAAACATTGGATATATGCACCTCTATAACCGGGGTGTTTACCGCTGCAATAGCATCGGCAATGGCTATTGAAGTATGCGTATAGGCACCTGCATTTAATACAATGCCATCATAACTAAAACCAACCTCATGTATTTTGTTGATAATTTCTCCTTCTACATTACTTTGGTAATAATTTATGGTGATGTTTGCGAAATGTTTTTGCAGCCCGGCTAAATAGCTTTCAAAATCCGAACTGCCGTAGATGGATTTTTCGCGAACGCCGAGCAGGTTTAAATTGGGCCCGTTTATAATTTGTATATTCATTTGCTCAAACTTAACTATAAAACATCAAATCTAAATGAATTGAACATGCACCCTGCAATAAAAAGTTTTAAAGCATACCTTAAACTGGAACGTTCTTTCGCCTCAAATTCCATTGAGGCTTACGGAAGAGATCTGGAGAAGCTTTTCCAGTTTGCTGCGTTGCAGGAAGATAAGCTTTCGCCTGAAAAGTTTACACTTGCGCATTTGCGCGGTTTTATCGCATGGATAAATGAGTTGGGTATGATACCGTCATCACAGGCCCGTATCCTGTCAGGTGTTAAGGCCTTTTATAAATACTTGCTGATGGAAGACCTCATAACTAATGATCCGTCAGAACTATTGGAGACACCTAAAATACAGCGCAAATTACCGGATACCCTAAGCATTAACGATATTGATAAAATGATAGGGGCGATTGACGTATCCACCCCCGAGGGTACGCGCAATAAAGCCATTATTGAGGTGCTTTACGGCTGTGGTTTGCGGGTATCGGAGCTAACAGAACTAAGGATATCAAACGTTTACCGGGAAATTGAATTTGTTAAAGTGACGGGCAAAGGGAGCAAAGAACGGTTGGTACCCATAGGCAGTGAAGCACTTAAAGCACTTAAGATTTGGTTGGAGCAGGTAAGGGTTCATATCCCCGTAAAAAGGGGGGAAGAGGACCTGGTTTTTTTAAACCGGCGTGGCACCAGGCTAAGCCGTGTGTATGTTTTTACATTGGTAAAGCAACTGGCCGAGCTTACCGGATTGAAGAAAAATGTAAGTCCGCATACCTTGCGCCATTCCTTTGCCACCCATTTGGTGGAGGGCGGGGCCGATCTGCGCGCAGTGCAGGAAATGCTGGGCCACGAAAGTATAACCACTACCGAAATTTATACCCATTTGGACAGGGAATATTTAAAAAGCACCATTATCGAATTCCATCCACGTAATTAATGTTATTTTTTTGCCTTTATCATCCGGTCGCGGCCACTCATATCTTTTCTTAACTCAATATGACTGAAGCCTTTTTGGCTTAACAGTTCAACGGTTTGTTCGCCAAAGCTTTCGTTGATCTCCAAAAACAGCATCCCCTGATCTGTTAACGTGCGCATGGCAACATCGGCAATGGCTCTGTAAAACAGCAGTGGGTCGCTGTCCGGAACAAACAGCGCGGTATGCGGTTCAAAATCATTTACGTTTTGGTGCATCAGCATTTTATCAAGCAATGTAACGTATGGCGGGTTACTTACTACAATATCAAACCGGGTCTGTTCAAATTCAGGTTGCGGGTCCAAAATATCTGCATGAATAAAATTTACCGCTGTTTCATTTATTATCGCGTTTTTTTTGGCGGTTTGCAGTGCTTGTTCAGAAATATCAAGGGCGCTTACTTGTGCAAAGGGCAAGTTCTTTTTTAAACTGATAGCAATGCAGCCACTGCCGGTACCTATGTCAATTATATTAGCATTAGCGGCCGGTTGGCTTTTCAAAATCCATTCTACCAGTTCTTCGGTTTCCGGGCGGGGTATCAAAACGGCGGGATTAACTAAAAAATCCAGACCGTAAAATTCCGTATGCCCTAAAATATATTGTACGGGTTTACCGGATTTTAATTCCTTTAAAATTAACTGTAGTTTTTCGGTATCGGTGAGTTCCTGCTCCGGGAAAGCCTTTATTTTTGCACGAGATAAACCCGTTACTTCATTGATAACCATCAGGGTAACAGCCTCGGTTTCGCGCTCATCATAAAGCGGAGTAAGCGATTGTTTAAAATCCCGGAACACATCCTTAATAGTTTTCATGCAACAAAGTAACATAAAAGCTACTTTTGCACAATGGCAGAACATGAAATATATATGCAGCGCTGTCTTGATCTGGCCGTTTCAGGCGCAGGCCATGTTAGCCCGAACCCTATGGTGGGCGCGGTGATTGTTCATGAAGGTAAAATAATAGGCGAGGGGTATCATCAAAAATATGGTGAAGCCCATGCTGAAGTGAACGCGGTTAATAAGGTGATAAACAGTTATACTAACCACCATGACCTGTTAAAGAACTCCACCATATATGTTTCCCTGGAGCCCTGTGCCCACTACGGTAAAACACCTCCTTGTGCTGATCTTATTATTAAGCATCAAATATCTAAAGTAGTTGTGGGTTGCCGGGATCCGTTTCCGCAGGTTGATGGAAAAGGGATTGAAAAATTGCAGGATGCCGGGATGGAAGTAATAGCAGGCGTATTGGAACAAGAGTGCAGGTGGTTTAACCGCCGTTTTTTTACCCGTGTACAAAAACAAAGACCATACATCATTTTAAAGTGGGCGCAATCTGCTGATGGATATTTTGCCCCGGCCGATGGCAGCCAGTATTGGTTAACCGGGCCAGAATCTAAAAATCTGGTACACCAATGGCGTGCAGAAGAAGATGCTATTTTAGTCGGTAAGAATACGGTATTGGCAGATAATCCGCAGATGAACGTAAGACATGCGGAGGGCAAATCGCCAAAGCGTGTGGTTATTGACAGGCGGTTGGAACTGAGCAGAGACTTAAATATTTACGATCAATCAATTGAAACTTTAATATTTAACGAAGTTAAAACCGATATGGAAGGAAATATCAAATTTATTGCCCTTGAGGATTTTGATCGATTTGTGCCGCAATACGTTCTTTTTCAATTGTATCTGCAGGATATACAATCGGTAATAATTGAAGGCGGTGCTTATACGCTAAACACGTTTATCGATGCCGGATTGTGGGATGAAGCACGTATTTTTACAGCCTCCGGGATTTTAAACAGCGGTTTAAAGGCTCCGGTTGTAAGTGGAGATAATGGTGGAAAGTTTAAAGTAGGGGCAGATAGCCTGCAACTATTTTATAATAAACAGTTAAGCTGATGTTATACGTTTTTTTAAGTGTTTGTTGCAGCGTTGTTGTATCGGTTTTATTAAAACTGGCACGACGGTATAGTATAGATGTTTTTCAGGCCATCACCTGGAACTATTCCATGGCTATTTTGCTTACATGGATATTTTTTAAACCGAGCATCCAAAATCTTGAGCGGGCACCATTTGCAGTATACCTGGGGTTAGGCATATTATTGCCTCTTATATTTTTGGTAATGGCAACATCTGTGCGGGTAGCCGGTATAGTGCGTACTGATGTTGCCCAAAGGCTGTCGCTGTTTATCCCCTTGCTGGCGTCATTCCTCTTATTTAACGAGCCGCTTAATACTATTAAAATAATCGGGATGGTTATTGGTTTTGCTGCTATTTTGTGTTCTATCCCCTGGCAAAAAAAAACTGCCAACCGCAAAGTGTTCAGTAACGCATGGATATATTTACTGGTTGTTTTTATTGGTTTAGGGATAATTGATATTTTGTTTAAACAGATCGCTCTTTTTAAGGACGTAGCATACACCACCTCGCTTTTTATAGTTTATATATTGGCATTTGCTATTGCCTTTACAGGCTTACTTTATCAGGTAATTACCAAAAAGGCGCGTATATTTTGGCCGCATATTATATTTGGCTGGATATTGGGCGTAGCTAATTTCGGCAATATTTTATTTTACCTTAAGGCACATAAAGCATTATCTCAAAGCCCGTCTGCTGTATTTTCCGCCATGAACATTGGAGTAATAGTTGTAGGCGCATTTGTGGGCTTATTTATATTTAATGAGCGGTTAAGTCTGTTAAATAAAATAGGTATCGGTCTGGCCATTGCAGCCATTATTGTAATTACTTACTCACAAACTTTAAATGCTGTTTGACGATACTTACCAAACCATAGCCCAGCCAACGGAGGCCATATTTCGCGACAGAGGGAGCAAGTTTCTCGCGTTTGCATATCCCGTAACTTCTGATAACGATATTAAGCCCATCGTAAATCAACTAAAAGCCGAACATCCTAAAGCGAACCATCATTGCTGGGCGATCAGACTGGGTACAGATCGTTCCGTTTTTCGCATTAACGATGACGGCGAACCATCCGGTACAGCCGGACGGCCTATATTGAATACGCTCTTATCTAAAGATATTACCAACGTGTTGGTTGTTGTGGTGCGTTATTTCGGCGGAACGCTTTTAGGTGTTCCCGGATTGATAAACGCATACAAAACTGCTACCGATATGGCCCTGCAGGAGGCAGAAGTGGTAGAAAAAACAGTGAATGATATTTATACCATTAAGTTTGAATACCCGCAAATGAATGATGTAATGCAGATAATAAAGCAGGATCAGTTACAGGTGCTGGAGCAGGTATCGGAATTGAATTGCAGCATAAAGTTCGCAGTTCGTAAAACACAGGTAGAACAGGTAATCAGCAAGTTGGAGAAGTTGCCTGGAATTAAGTTAAGCTATAATTACAGTGGATAATAGTTGGTTCCGGCAAAGTGCGGCAGGTGTTATTTCGCCGATTTTTCGTATCTTTATACTATGTTCCCAACTGTGAAAAGTACTCTAAAAAAAGACCATGAAATTGTTACCGCTTACAGCCCGTTCAGTGGTAAAAACATAAAAATTATTACCGCTGAAATAGATTTTAGAGGTAAAAAATTTGTTCCGGTAAGACAGGGTTAAAATAAAGAAACATTGTTTAAATCATCTGAAAGGGTGTTTTTGTATTTTTTATAATTATGCAGATAATTTAAACTTTTGTAATGCTTATCTGCTCTAAATAATACTCGTTATAATTACTTATTTTAGGCGCAAATGCAATCCTTTGATTTAGATAGAACCGATGTGCTCCGCATTAAAAACGCGCTGGAAGGCGATGATGCGGCCTTAGAGAAAGTACTTAGTGAGTACCATGCTTCGGAGATAGCCATTTTGTTTGAACAATTGCCGCAGGAGGCAAAGGAACGCATCATCAATATGTTGCCGGCCGGTATAGGCTCGGAGATATTGACAGAGATGACCGAGGAGGCCCATCCTGAGGAGATATTAATAAGCCTGGAGCCTGAAAAACGTTCAGAAATAATTGAGGAGCTGGATTATGACGTAGCTACCGATATTATTTCGCAACTCGAAGAACACGAGCAGAATGAGATATTAGAGGATATTGACCAGGAAAATGCCACCAGCATTCGTGCCCTGCTAAATTATGATGAGGAAACCGCCGGTGGTTTGATGAACTCCGAGATCATCAGCGTTAACATTAATCAGGATAAAAGGGGCGCGCTTGCCGAGATCATTCGCCAGTCGGAAGAGATGGAAGAGTTTTACACCATTTATGTAGTGAACGACATGAATGTGCTGCAAGGCATCCTATCCCTTAAAGATATTATAAAAGCGCGCTTTGATGTAAAAGTACGCGATCTGGTAAAATCTGATTACGTATATGTTAAAGCCGACCTCGATCAGGAAGAGGTGGCAAGGCTGATATCGCAATATAATCTGACGAGTATCCCGGTGGTGGATGATAACATGAAACTGCTTGGCCGCATTACGGTGGATGATATTATCGACGTAATGGAAGAAGAGAACACTGAGGATATATTGAAAATCTCGGGTGTGTCGGAAGATGAAGAATTGAGCGGTAACTGGAAAGACGCGGTAAAAAGCCGCTTACCCTGGCTTATCATCAATTTGGCAACCGCTTTCCTGGCGGCTTCTATTATACGTAACTTTGACGCAACGGTAAAAAGTCTGGCGGTAATTTCGGCTTATATGACCATTATTGCCGGGATGGGCGGTAATACCGCTACCCAGGCGCTCGCCGTTACTGTAAGACGTATATCCCTCAGCGATCTGAGCGACAGGCAAGCCTACAATACTGTTTTAAAGGAGTTTTTAGTGGGTATGATTAACGGTGCGGCCAACGGTATTATCGTTTTTACTGTAGCGTTTTTCTACGATGCTAACCCTACGCTGGGTTTGGTGTTGTTTTTAGCCATGACAGGTAACCTGATTGTTGCAGGAGTAACCGGTGCTTCTATCCCGCTGATTTTGAAAAGGGTAGGGATCGATCCCGCGGTTGCATCTTCCATAATTATTACAACTTTTACCGATTGTATAGGATTTTTTCTGCCATTATGGTTGGCAAGTAAGCTTTTATTATAATTTTGAACTTTCAAAAAACTGATACAGATGACCGAGATTAGATATAACTGGACACAGGAAGAAATTGCAGAGATCTACCACTCCCCATTATTAGACCTTGTTTACCGCGCGGCAACCATACACCGCGAAAATAAAGATTATTCAGAAGTACAGATAAGTTCGCTGATATCCATAAAGACAGGCGGCTGCCCTGAAGATTGCGCTTATTGCCCGCAGGCGGCACGTTATAACACAGGTGTTGACGTGCATGCTATTATGCCGAAAGAAGAGGTAATTGCTGTTGCCCAAAAAGCCAAGAACGGCGGTGCGAGCCGCCTTTGCATGGGTGCCGCGTGGCGCGAAGTACGCGATAACCGCGATTTTGACAAGGTAATAGATATGGTAAAAGCGGTAAATGAACTGGATATGGAAGTTTGCTGTACCCTGGGTATGCTTACCGAACACCAGGCGCAACGTTTGGCCGATGCAGGCTTGTATGCCTATAATCATAATTTGGATACCTCAGAAGATGATTACAAGCGCATTATTACCACCCGTACTTACGACGACCGCTTAAAAACACTGGAAAATGTACGTAAAGCTAAGATAACGGTATGCAGCGGCGGTATTATTGGTTTAGGTGAAACCGTAGCCGACCGCATATCCATGCTGAAAACGTTATCTAACCTGCCGCAGCATCCCGAATCGGTGCCTATTAATGCCCTGGTTCCTGTGAAAGGTACGCCGCTTGCCGAGCAGCCCCGTGTTTCTGTTTGGGACATGGTACGCATGATAGCCACCACCCGCATTATTATGCCGAAAACTGTAGTAAGGCTATCAGCCGGAAGAACAGAAATGAGTACTATTGAACAGGCATTTTGCTTTATGGCGGGAGCTAACTCCATATTCGCGGGCGAAAAGCTGCTAACCACACCAAATCCTTCTTTTGATGAGGACATGGCCATGTTTGAACTATTGGGTTTAACTCCACGTAAAGCCTTCAAAAACGGCAGGCCTAACGTATCAAAAGAGCTTAAGGAAATGAGCATAAATGAGGTAATATAAAATATTCTTAATGAAGCTGCTTTGGTGTTGGCGCTGTAAGATGGATGTTCCGATGCTTGATGATGATGAATTCAGAAAAGCGAAAGACCTGTACAGCGCTGATTTTAAAAAAATTAAAGAAGATAGATTTAAGCCGTTACTTAGATATTATTATGAATTAACGGGGTTTGCCGAAACAAATCCCGTTGCTATTTTACATCATAAGATAACTTTATATGGCCCGCCTTGCAAAAAATGCGGGAAGCCCTACCGCACACCAGTCGCTTCTTTTTGTGCAGCCTGTGGAAACATCAGGCCTGATGAAAATAGTTGAAGGAACCTCCTCAAACAAAACCCCGTAATATTTCTTTATACACAAAAAGAAATATTATGTCATTTGATCAATACCACGAACCTGCCGACGAACTATCCGACGAAACCAGAACCTTTGCCCGTATGATCGTATCATTAGGTGAAGAAGCCGAAGCTATTAACTGGTACGAACAACGTATATCAGTTGAAAAGAATAAAGAAGCTAAAGCCATTATGCAAAATGCCCAGCACGAGGAGTTTAAGCACTTTGGTATGGACCTGGAGTTTTTGCTTCGCCAGAAACCTAAATGGCGCGATACGCTGAAAGCCATCCTGTTTAAAGAGGGTGACATTGTAGAGCTTGGTGAAAAAGGTGAAGAAGCAACCGAATAATGATTAATTAAACGGTTAGCTCACTTTCTTCGGGTAAGGATATTTGTCTTCTGATAAACATGTATCCTAAAGCGACAATAGTAATGCCTGCTGAAACATACATGATTATTGGTATCATGCTAATAACATCCTGGTAAAACCACCCGGAAAATAAAGCGCCTAAACCTATACCTGCCTCTAAGGCTATATACATGGTAGCAACAGCTTTGCCTCGGTGACCGGGGAGGCTTAAGTCTATGGTCCAGGCGTTTACTGATGGCGAAAGAATGCCATTGGCCATGCCGTAAATTACCGCGCCTGCCATTAACCCGGTGATGGTATCAGCATAACCAACTATAAGTAAAGCGATGAATAGGATGATAAGACCTGCTTTAATTACCCTTATCCGCCCGTATTTATCAGAAACCTTGCCAGCGCTTATACGTATCAGCACTGATGCTACGGTAAACACCATGAAAAATAAACCTTTATTAGCTATGCCAAGGTGTGCGCTCCAATCGGGGATAAGGGTTAAAATTACCCCGTAAGCCGTGTATGATAAAAAAGTGATAATGGCAGCAGGCAGTACTTCCAGTGCGATAATATCCCTGCGCGATATTTTAAGTATAGCCCAACTAAAACGCTGTTTCTCTTTAAGGGTCTCTTTCATGTTCATCAATATAATGATGGACATAAGAGCAAAGGCTGATGAAGTGTAGAAAAGTACGTTAAGTGAATAAGCCAGGCGAATAGCGCTTCCTATGGCCGGCCCGACAGCGAGCCCTGTACTAAAGCAAAGTCCGTGTATTCCTAAGGCTTCTCCCCAGCGTTCGCGGGGGACTATATCGGCAACGTATGCAGAAGTAGCTGTGGGCTTAAACCCGGTAGAAAAGCCATGCAATAACCTTAAAAACAAAAATCCTGCTACCGTGCCTAAAACTGGGTAAAGAAACCCGCATATAAAACAAACTACAGAACCAACCACCATTACCGGCACACGTCCCATTGTATCGGTAAGTCTGCCGCTAAACGGGCGTGATATACCAGCTGTTAGCGTAAATAAAGCTATAATGAGGCCTTTGTATTCTCCGCCACCTAAACTACTTAAGTAACCGGGCAGCTCAGGTATCAGCATGTTAAAACTACAGGAGAATAGTAACGAACTGAGGCAAACCAAACCAAAATGAATATTTAGAATAGGGTTTGCGGGTTTTGTCATTTAAATTGCAGCTGTATGGGTTAGTGCCGCAAAGGTAAACTTTATGACGATTTTTTTAAGGTGGGATATAATTCCGCAGCGTTTTTTTGATGCACCTTATTACAGGTCATACTAACTATATTCCGTATTCTTTCGTCCAGTTCCTGCACGGCTTTTTCCATCATCATTAATTCTTCTCGTGCAGGTTTATAATTTTCATTTTTAATGATCTCCATCAACCCCATAATAGAAGCAACAGGACGGCGAAGTTCGTGAGATTGTACATAAGCTATTTTTTTCAACGATTCGTTTTGCGCTAATATTTGCTGTTCATATTGTTTTTGTTCGGTAATGTCTGTTGCATTATAGGAAACCCCAATAATATTTCTTTGCTGATCGTACTGAGGTTCAAAAATTACGTGCCACCATATCAGTTCCCCGCGGTAGTTCACTTCTCTTTCAAATTCGACGGTTTTGCCATTAAGCGCTTTTTTATAATCGGCTTTAAAGGTTTCCAAATGTTTATCTTTTAATATCTGGCAAATGTTTATCCCTATGCTCAGTGATACATAGTGCATCTTCTCAATAAAATCGGCCATGTTTTTATTGAACGCCAGTATTTCCATTTCACGGCCTAACAGTACGTGGCACGAACCCGAACTTTCAAAAAACGAACGTAGCTTCATTTCTGAACTTTTAGCCTCGAGGTATTGCTCTTTCATGATATTAAGGCTAAAATCAAATTCGGTTATCAGTACTATGCGTTTGGCCAGTACTTTTAAAAGATGTAACTGCGAATCTGATAATTGGCGGGGTTTAGTATCTAATATACACAAGCTGCCCAGGCTATGGCCGTCATGCGTGGTTAAAGGAACCCCAGCGTAAAATCTGACATGCGGGGCGTTAGTCACGGCAGGATTGTTTGCAAAGCGCTTATCCAGTAAGGCATCAGAAACAATCAGCTCTTTTGCGCTTTTTATAAGGAAAGCACAAAAAGAATCTTCCCAAATATGGCTTTCATCATCGTTATAATTAGCGCTTGTGAATTTGATGTATTTTGTATCGTGCCCCATTACAGTTATTAAAGCTGCCGGCGTATTACATATTTCAGCAACCAATTCAGCAATTTCCTGCAGTTCCTGCCGGGTGTCCATTTTCAGATTCAGGAATCTGTTAACGGCCATTAATTTATCTGTAGTACTATGAGGCATTAAATATGGACTAAAAGATACAATAATTGATTATGAGCATATTACAATAACCGTACCCAATTTGCACACCATGAAAACGCACTATGGTGATAAAAACGATATTTACTTAACTTTTAGTTATCAATCGCATATAGTTGCTGCGAAGGCAATATTGGGTAGATACTAACAGGTTTGCCTATTACATATGTATGTTATTACATACACGTATTTATACCTGATTTTAAAATAACGTATTTTTTAGTTTTACAATTGCTTTTTAATTAAGTAGCTTTAATTCATCAACCTGAAAAATCTACTTTTATGACCCTTTTTAACAGCTACGATAACCCCGATGCGGTATTAATTGAACTGCTCAAATATTTAAATAAGCCCGTACCTCCGCAAAAAGTGGTGGAAGAACTGGACATTCATCCGGATTATCCCAGTTTGCTTGCGCTTAATGATGTACTTAATAATTTTGGTGTACCTGCATCTGCTTATCGCATAACTACAGCAGAAGTAACAGATGTGCCCTGCCCGTTTATAGCACATACCCGCAAAAGCGGAGCGGAATTTATGTTGGTTAAGAAACTGGACAAGCAAAAGGTTGTCGTTTCGGATCAGCTGAACAGCAGTCGCACCTTAAGTATGGAGAAGTTTTCGGAAATATTTGATGGTATATTATTAGTACCAGATGAAGAAACCGCAAATACAGAAATTAAAACGCCTGCTTATGAGCTATCAGTTGAGGAAATGCGTTACCCGCTGGCTTTAGGCTTATTAGGTATGGTGTTTTTAATAGCTATGGTGTATTACTCCTCACTGGCCTATACGGGCGGGTGGATATTACCCCTCGCGGCCCTTTTTAAAACAGCCGGATTGGTAACCGCTGTATTGCTGCTGATACAAAGTATAGATAAGAATAATCCGTTGGTGCAAACCCTGTGTGGTGGCAGCGAAAAAGCAAACTGTAATGCCATACTTACTTCTAAAGCAGCCAAAGTGTTCAATTGGCTGAGTTGGAGTGAAGTAGGCTTTTTTTACTTTGCGGGTACCTGGCTGGCCCTTGTATTTGCGGGTAGTAATACCGCCATGCTGCAAACCCTGGCCATATTAAATATACTAAGCTTACCTTATACGGTATATTCTATTTATTACCAGGCACGTATAGCTAAACAATGGTGTGTTTTCTGCTGTGCAATACAAGCTTTACTTTGGCTTGAATTTATTCCGCTGGTGAGCTCTTTAAAACAGCCATTTAACTATTTATCAATGGAAGGCTGGGCCTCCTTACTCATATGCCTGTCCCTGCCTGTTGCCGTATGGTTATTATTAAAACCTGTACTGTTGAAGGCGCAGCAGGTTAAACAGCTTAAAAATCAGTTACGGCGCTTTAAGTATAATACCGAACTATTTAACACTTCACTTAAAGAGCAACCCAAATATGCGAATCCTGATATTGATTGGAGTATAGTATTAGGTAACGTGGAAGCCGGTAATATTATTACAATGGTGAGCAACCCTTATTGCCCGCCCTGTGCCAAAGCCCACAATGTACTTGATGAATGGCTGTCGCACAACCCGGATATGCAACTACGCATTGTATTTACTGCTAACAATAATGATGACGATATTAAAACAACCGTTAGCCGTCATCTGATGGCACTGAATGAACTGCCCGATAAAAGTAAAGTGAAACAGGCCCTGCACGACTGGTACGAACAAAAGCAGAAAAACTACGAAGCCTGGGCTAAAGTGCATCCCGTAAATTTAGACGAAACCAAATACGATAAACTGGAACGGCAAAAAGAATGGTGTACTATGGCCGAAGTAAAAGCCACGCCCACCCTGCTGGTTAACGGATACCGTTTACCGGAAGCATACCAGATAAAAGATATTAAATATATGCTGGAGTAGCAGCAATAAAGAAACTTTTGGCCAAAGTAAAGGAGCATGCACTTAAATACATGCCGCCAATATTGCCGGGGCGTGGTAACGGCAAAGTTAGTTTAATTAAATATTAATACGATGCAAAAATTTAACAAACTCAGCAGATCTGAGATGAAAAATGTAATGGGTGGATTGGTTGATCCGGGAGATAAATGTGATTCAGGTTGTGTTACCAGCAGTGATTGTACAGGAAAAAAATGTACAAGCTGCAAAAATGTTGCAAACGGTAAAACGGATAGTAATGGCAATCCGCTTTATGACAGACAATGTTCATAGTTATAGAATGATTAATTATTAAAATTGATCGTTTACAGATGATTCTGACTCTAAATATACTTGTCAGTCAGAATCATCTTAATATAATTTTTTAAGTAATGTAAGTGCTAAATTTATATGCGATCCCTTCTCTTGATTTCTTTTTTATTTTTGACTTGTACTTTTTGCTATGGGCAGCAAATAGCCGGCCGGTTTTTTGTACACGGTAATTTTTTTGGGAGCCATATAAAAACTATCACTTTTAATTATAATGACGCAGATTCCGGTCATGTGATTAAGCGATGCCCTGTGATTGATCAACACTTTACCTTTTCGGGGTCTGTGTCTGAACCTACTTTGGTTTATGTTACAGGGGATACAGCTACAAATGATGTAGACGATGTTAATTATAGTGAGTTTTTTATTGAGCCGGGAAATATTCAGATTACTTTACGGGAAGATCATTTTAAGGAAATGAAGGTTTCCGGATCTAAAACACAGGATGAGAAAAATAAATTAGAGCAAAGTAAACAAGAACTATATCATCTTCAGCGTCCATTGGATTCTTTGTTATCGGAGTATAATAAAATGCTTCGTAATATATCCTATGAAGATACCCTGAAATATAATGCTATAGCCGATAGGCGCGCAGGCTTAATAACCAAGATAAAAAAATATACGAGACAAGGTTTTGCAATAGACAGGCGGTTCATTGCATCACATCCCGCATCTTATTTAAGTCCGTATTTGTTATATCTTCAATTTCATTCGCAAAATTTAAAAATAGATTCCACTCGTTTATATTATGATAAAATCTCCCCTTTAATAAAACAAAGCTTATGGGGGCGAGAATTAGCAAGGCGCTTAGACATACTTGGCATTGGAGAACAATTTCCTGATATCAAGGGAGTAAGCACGGAAAATAAACAACTTAGCATCCCCGATCTTAAAAAAAGTGATTACACATTGGTAGTAATGTGGGCAAGTTGGTGTGTGCCGTGCCGGGAAAATGCTCCGCGTTTGATGAAATTGTTCAATAAATATCACTCTAAGGGGTTAAACATAATTGCTATAAGCGCTGATAGTTCAAAAAAGGATTGGTTGGCAGCAATAAAAGAGGATAAACTGCAGCCGTGGCAACACCTGCTTGCCGACTTACATGGAGGTATAGTACATAAGCTTGGACTTTACGGCATTCCAGCCGAAATTTTATTAAAGAACGGGGTTATAATAAATAAATATTCAGGAGCAGATAATAACAATACGGGTTTGAATTCTTTGGAGAGCAAACTGGATCAGATATTTGTTAATAATTAGTAACTAGATATATACTATATTTTTAAGAAATGTAATTTATCAACCAAAAATGAATTTTAATAAGCTCCTTTTAATCCCGCTTTTATTCCTTTTGTATTATACAAAGGCATATGCCGGTTATGTATTTGTTAAATATACTATTGAAAAAGACAGCACACTTCACTTAAAACATAGTGTAACCGATTATATGCTGGATATAGTGAGCGATAATTGGGACCATGTTGATGTAAACAGCACCAAAGGTTTAGCTATACAGAAACAAATAATTGAGAATGCACCCGGGAAGGAAACGGTGCTGATCAAATATACGTTTAACCGGAGCGGTACTTTTTTTATAACTGATATATTCGGGCATGAGATACTTTTAGATGAATCAATGGACGGTGATACCATTGATCTTAAATTAACTCGTACAAAACCGCTCGCAAAAAATTCAGCAGGAAGATCAGGTGATTATCTGAATGATTCCATAAGCTCCACCAAATTTTATGTGATAGATTATCCGGATAAATATAAATACATGGGTTTTTTTGATAGCCTGGCTTATATACATGGCGATTTGCATGCTGGCGGCGGGAATTATTCTTTTAAACAACTTGAGCATAACATTGCGCTGTATTTGTCATTGGTCAACAAAGTATATGCTGACAGGGTAAAGTTTTACCGGGATTTTATCCATAGATACAATATGCCTGCCGGGCTAAGGTATGATGCATTTAAAGAAATTCAATTCGCGTATTATAACGATCTGCTGGACCCATTGATGGAATGGGATGCTGATCTGTATAATGATTATCCACCTGCCATGCAGGACAGCTTAAAAAGTATAGGTAACGATCTTAATAACGATCACCTGTTTGCGGATATATCTTTTTATCGGTCTGTTTTGGTGTATTATTCTTATTTAAATATTGGGGGAAAGTTAACATCATTACGGGAACAGGCGGATGATGAGCACATAATTAACAGACTGAATTACGCTAACCAGGCATTAAAAGGTAAAACAAAGGGCTACTTTTTGGCTTGGTTAATGAACATAGCCAGCAATCAGAATTTAAAGGATACGTTTAATGCCCTTTATAAAAGTTATGATGGTAAAACTTCAGATGCCGGGGTAAACAAAACGGTTGAGTCGCTTAATGAAATAGTAAATGGTAATGATAATATACCGCCGCAACAAATGTTGAATATGGTTTTTGAAAATAGCGGCCATCAGCAGGTTAATTTTGACCAGGTGGTTAACAAAAATGTAATTTTAATTGATTGCTGGGCAACATGGTGCATACCCTGCCGCGAGCAAATGCCGGCCTTAAACGTTTTGGCCGAAGAATATGCGGATAGGGTTCAGTTTATTTCGCTCTCAGCGGATCAATCGGTGTCCAAATGGGATGCGTGGTTATTAAAAGACGTAAATGCCAATAAATACATTACACAATTACATGCCCCCGATGCAATTGAACATCGTTTTTTTAAATTATTACACATCAACGCTATACCCAGATATATTTTAGTTTCGCGGGAAGGTAAATTGCTAAACACCACCATGCCATTTCCATCAGAAACAGCAGCGTTTAAAAAAGAACTGGAAAAGTATTTGAAGAATTAATTTAAAGACCAATCGAATTGGTGTGGGTAAAAATTACAAGAAATTTAATTATGGTAAAATTTCCGTTAGCTGCGGTATTATGTTTCAATCTCATCTGCATTATTGCAAAACAAAGCTATTCGCAGGAGTTTGTACAAATAAATGGCAGTTGCTCTGCTCTTCAGGACGGAACAGAAATACTTTTGAGCCCTGTAGATCCGCATTATATGCCGGTTAAAGGAGTTATGTCTACGATTCTGCGAAACCACCGTTTTAACTTTAGGGCTAATGCCGGTGCAGGAGAAGGTTATCATATTTATGCGAATAAAAGGTTTACACCAATATATGTTGAGCCAGGGATACTAAATGTTGTTATTGCAGATTCCTTATTCCTTAAAGTTACCACTTCAGGCAATTCTACGCAAACTGAATATGAAAACTACTTGTTTAAGAAAGGCAATAATGCTGAAACCGGGGCGTATAATACGGCACGGTTAAACTATTTCCGTTATTTAAATTCTGAGAAGCAGAATCCGGATACGCGGAGACTTTTGAAAAGTAAAGTAGATTCGTTGACCTCTTTAAAGAAAATATCAGATAATAATTTAACGCTTACATACATACGCGAGCAGCCTGCATCTTACCTGAATACCATGCTGCTATACCAGCAAATTGATGATCTGCCCGAAGATACTGTAAGAAAAATAGTTAAAATGTTTCCTGCAAAAAATTTAAAAAACTCATGGGGACGCGAATTGCAATATTACATGGATAGTTTATTTGTAGGAGGTTCGGCGCCAGAATTTACCCAGGCAGACACAGCAGGGAGGGATGTCAATCTATCGGATTTTAAGGGTAAATATGTATTAATAGATTTTTGGGCGTCGTGGTGCTTGCCCTGTCGTGCAGATAACCCAAACGAGGTTAAAGCATATAAAAAATTTAAAGACAAAAACTTCACCATAATTGGTGTTTCGCTTGATTCTGATAAAACACGCTGGTTAAAGGCTATTAAGGAAGACGGATTACATTGGACACAGGTGTCGGATCTGAGGGAAACGTATAGTAATCAGGTTGCTAAGACTTATCATATTATGGCTGTCCCCGCTAATTTTCTTCTGGACCCACAAGGCCGCATCATTGCTAAGAACCTGCATGGAGATGAATTGGCGAAGATGCTTGATGGTATTTTTAAATAGGAATAGGAGATAAGAATTCCCCATCTGTATTATGACAACAAAATATCATTACTAATTAATAGTTAATAATATGCTATAGTGCGCATGATGTTATCAGTATCTTAAACTGATGCTTTTCTACACTGGTGTTATTTAAATGTACTTTTTACGATACAGGTACTTCTACGCTATTTTAAAATACCTGATATAGTTATTTGCACTGTTGCCTTTTAATTAACTAAATTTATAGTGTTTAATAACCACACCCCTTGGTTTAACAACCAATAGCTATAAAATAAAATCTATAAATAAGCAATAAAGAAACTTTTGGCCAAAGTAAAGGAGCATGCACTTTAAAACATGCCGCCAATATTGCCGGGGCGTGGTTACGGCAAAGTTAGTTTAATTAAATAATTAATACGATGTCAAAATTTATGAAACTCAGCAGAGCTGAGATGAAAAATGTAATGGGTGGATTAAGACCGGGTGACGGAGGAGTAACTTGTACATGGACTTGGGCTGGCGGATCAGAGTGTGCTTCAGGAACAACAGTTCAAAGTTGTTCAGATACTGTTGAGAATTGCCAAACCGGGGCAGACAATAATTGTGATAATAATGACTGTTGTACTGATGTAGACTGCCGTTAAACAAATGTGAGTTTGGCAAATAGTAGTGACTTATAAAATTGCTATAATTTTATGTAATTATTAGTAACTGTATAAGTGTTGCCGAACTCATATTTTATTAACTGTTAGGGATATAGCATATCGATTACTACAAAGTTTATTATGAAGAAATTTAAATTGATATTATTCTTGCTGATAACTTTTTTAAATAATATCACATTTGCACAAAAATCTGTGACAATTATTTTCAGATATAACCCCGATTCACTAAAAAAAGATTCATTTTATTTTCCTCTTAAAAGACCGTTTGATAATAGATCTTTTGGTCAGTATCATAATTATCCGGAAAAAATCGTTTCGGTTCGGCACCAAAATGATTTCTTTGAAACCATTTGCCATTACACCGTAAAAGACTCTTCGTGTGTGTTTTTAGGTGATGGATTTGGTTATAAAACATTTGTAATTCCGGACGACACTTTAATAGTAAATGTTAATAGTATCTCACATCCTGCAACTAAAATTAATGGGAGATATGCACGTCCATGGTTTCATAATATTAATATTGAGGGTAAGAATAAATTTACTTATATGCTTTTTGACTCGCTGGCCCATCAAGGTGGCGCACTGGGCTGGAGCGGCGATGTGAACTATAACAATACTACAGATTTATCCAGTTTTTGCAAGCTTGTGGACGAAAAGTATAAGGCAAGATTATTGTTTTTGGAAAAATACAATGATAATCATCACATAGCAAATGTATTTATAAACCTTGCTAGATCTGAAATTTATGCTGCTTTTATAAATAATCTTTTGAGGCCGCTCCTTAAAGGCATTGATTTAGAGATGTACCCTCCAAGTTATCGCGATGTTATACTAAAAGCTCGTTTTACAGATCCTTCTACATATTTCAAAACGAGTGTATATAGTTCAACTGCATATTCCCTTACCTCATCTATAGCACGTCAAAATTCCGGGGCGAAACCTTACGATAACGATGATTTGATTTCAATATACAATTTGATAAAACAAAGTTATCCTGATACGATTAAAAACCATTTGTTAACGACGCACCTTTCCAATTTTTTAGGTAATCCAAATCTGATTTACCCGGCTTTTGATTCCCTTTTAACTGACTTTAAAGTAAATTGTAAAAACAACTTATATGTTCATTTTCTTGATTCTTTATATAGCAAAAAAAAGGCTGCAGTTATCAAAAAATATACTTTAGATGATGCAATGTCATCTAAAATTATTGATATAAATGGTCAAACAGCAGAAATAAATAATCTTTTCAAATTAAAGCCGGTATTAATAATATGCTGGGCAAGTTGGTGTGTTCCCTGTATTAAAGAAATGCCATTCGAAAAAAAATTACAAAGAGAGTTTAAGGATAAAATTGATTTTATCTACCTCTCGTTTGACAAAAATAAAAGCGCTTGGGAAAATAAATCTAAAGCATTAAATATTGGATTAAGCAATTATTTATTGATACAACAATTTACATCCAATTTTGCTCATTTCTATCAATTATCCTCACTACCATATTATGTACTATATGATAAAAACGGCAATAAAATTGAAATTAAAGATTTGAGGCCATCGAATGATTCCTTTAAGGATTTATTAAAAAAATTATAATACGCTTTAAATTGCCTATGGTTACCTTGAAATTATAAATCAAACTCAATATTTCGTTTATCTTTTAAATATTCCGAACAAATGACATTCACCTATAAACATAGTGTATATTAAAAAAAAATCTGGGCGTGGTTAAGGAAAGATAATTTAATCTTAATGTCTCTATGACTAATACAATGTCAAAATACCAAATTCAGCTGAGATGAAAAATGTAATGGGTGGACTTTATAATCCTAATTGCGTTACAGATAATCCTACTGACGATTGGAGTTGCTGCAAAGGATCTTATGTAATGCACATTGGTTCAACAGACTGTCAAACAGCAAGTACAACATGTGGTACAGGAATGATCACAAATGATCCATCGCGGTGTGATGTAAACACTCTTTAAATAATTATAAATATATAACGAGATCGGTAATGTCGATCTCGTTATATAAAAGTTTTTTATGAAATACTATATACCATTTTTGCTTATCTGTTTACTATTTACATCCTGTAAGCACAGAGCACGTATAACTGTGAGTGGATATTTGGATAGTGCTGATGGTACGATAATACGTATTACAAATATAGCTAACAACATGGTATTCGATTCTGTTAAATTGAACAACAATCATTTTGTGCTAAAAACCAAACTGCCCAATTCCGGATTTTATTACCTGGATTTTGAAAGCCCGGTAATAAACAGGCAGGCATGGTCGCATTCATGCCTTTTGTATGCAGAAGATAATGCGAAGTACGTATTTTCCGCAAGCGGCCCGAATGATATTCTGTATAACCAATATAAAATCGCATCAAGCTCAACAGACCAGAAAAAAATTGATGAACTAAGGATGTTGGAGCAAGCATTAAAATATAAATTCAGGCAAAAGAAAAATAAGCTTAAAATTAACAGCCAAAATTTTTTAAACAAGAGTCAAATCAATCTTTATAAGATTTACTCTGATTCTTTAATAATTACCGACTCACTGATTATTGCTGAAGATATGCGTCTCAGGCGGTCATTTATAGCTGCAAACAAAGCAACATTTTATACACCTTATTTAATTAATCAGGCAGCTGATTTATTTGAAAATTATGATTTTTATAAAAACGTACTTGGCAATTTAAATGAGAAGATTAAAGAAAGTTCTTATACAAAAGAAGCTGAAGAACGCTTAAAAGCTGTTACCAAATTGTATAAAGGCGCAAAAGTGCCGGAAATAGCGGGACAAGATATTAAAAGGCAGGAATATCAAAACAGATTACAGTAAAAATCAGTATACACTGATCAACTTTTGGGCATCATACTGCGTGCCTTGCCGGCAGGAAAATGCAGACTTACGCCAACTTTACGATAAGTATAAAAACAAAGGTTTTAATATAGTATCAATATCTATTGATGAAAATAAGGATTATTGGAGGCAGGCATCCAGGCAAGATTCGATCCCATGGTTAAACATAGCGGAACTTACAGAACAGCAAGGTTCAAAAAATATTAAAAATTTTGCAGTTAAAATTATCCCAAGTAACTACCTGATAGACAGTAAGGGACGAATAATAGCCAAGGATGTTAGCTTTACGGATTTAAAAAAGCAAGTGTCTGAAAATATAGAGTGATGAACTTTATTATGATGTGAGGTCGCAATCAATTTTATTCCGCCATTAATTATAGATATTTATTCCTATTTTTAATGAACTATAAAAATACATATACCCTATAAATGCCTTTTCCTTTTTATAAACAACCCGATCAAATGGACTGCGGCCCCACCTGCCTGCGCATGGTGGCTAAGCATTACGGGCGCAATTTCAAAGTGCAAACCCTGCGCGAACTTTGCGAGATCAACCGCGAAGGGGTATCCCTGTTAGGTATCAGCGATGCTTCCGAAAAAATAGGTTTTCGCTCATTAGGTGCCAAATTAAGTTTAAGCGATCTTAAAGAAGCTGAACTGCCCTGCATTTTGCATTGGCGCCAAAACCATTTTGTGGTGCTTTATAAGATCAGCAATAGGAAATACTATATCGCCGATCCGGGTAAGGGGCTTGTTAAGCTGGATGAGCAGGACTTTGTACGTAGCTGGCTCGCTGATTCCGAAAATGCCGAAGGTATTGCCTTACTGTTAAGCCCAACACCCTATTTTTATGAACAGGAAGATGAAAAAGGCACGGATGTTAGCTGGGGCTTTTTGCTCCGTTACCTCATTACCTACCGTCAGTTAGTTTTACAATTGCTGTTTGGTTTGGGTATTGGTACACTGCTGCAACTGGTGGCACCGTTTCTTACACAGTCGGTGGTGGATATTGGTATTAACACACGTAACCTGAATTTTATATACATCGTTATTATAGCGCAGGCCGCGCTCATAATAGGGCGGGTAAGTGTGGATTTTATAAGATCGTGGATATTACTGCACATCAGTACCCGTATAAATATATCCATCCTTACGGATTTCCTTATCAAGCTGATGAAACTCCCCATGAGTTTCTTTGATACAAAAATGACGGGCGATATTATGCAGCGCATGAATGATCAGCGTCGTATCGAAAGTTTCTTAACAGGATCTACCCTAAGTACCTTGTTCTCTATGCTTAACCTGGTGGTATTCTCTGTAGTGCTGGCTTATTATAATGCTACCATATTTTTTGTGTATGTGGTAAGCAGTGTTTTATACCTCGGCTGGATATTCATATTCCTTAAACGCAGGCGCGAGCTTAATTATAAAAGTTTCGAGATATCATCCAAAAATCAGAGTAGTATTGTACAGTTAGTAACCGGTATGCAGGAAATAAAACTGAATAACTGTGAGCAGCAAAAAAGATGGGAGTGGGAGCACCTGCAGGCGCGGTTATTTAAGTTTCAGGTAAAGAATCTGGCACTTAGCCAGTACCAGCAGGGCGGTTCCACTTTTATTAACGAATCTACCAACTTGCTTATCACCTTTATTAGCGCCAAAGCAGTTATAGACGGGCAGCTTACTTTGGGTGGAATGATAGCCGTACAATATATTATAGGGCAGCTTAACGCCCCTATACAGCAATTTTTAGGTTTTATACAAGGCTTTCAGGATGCTAAGATAAGCTTAGAGCGTTTAAATGAGATACACCAAATGGACGATGAGGAGCCTGTTGATAAGGAATACAACCATACTTTGCCAAAAAACCTTAGCTTAAGTTTAAATAATTTAACCTTCCGCTACCCGGGTGCAGGCAATGAACCTGTGTTGCAAAATATTGATCTGCTGATACCTGAAGGTAAAACCACGGCTATTGTAGGCATGAGCGGCAGTGGTAAAACAACTATATTAAAATTGCTGCTACGATTTTACGAACCGGAAAAAGGAGATATTAAAATTGGTTCGCAATCGTTAAATAATATCAGCTTTAAAACATGGCGTGGGCATTGCGGGGTAGTTATGCAGGACGGGTTTATCTTTTCGGAATCTATAGAACGCAATATATCTGTAGGCGACGATTATCCTGACAAGGAAAAATTAAGACATGCTATTAAAGTAGCCAATATCCAGGATTTTATTGATAGTTTGCCACTGGGATTAAAAACCAAAATAGGCGCCGAAGGTAACGGGATAAGTCAGGGGCAGCGTCAGCGATTGCTGATAGCCCGGGCGGTTTATAAAGATCCGGAATATATCTTTTTTGACGAGGCTACCAATGCGTTGGATGCCAATAACGAAAGGGTGATCATGAACAATATGAAGGAGTTTTTTACCGGGCGTACAGTAGTAATTGTGGCACACCGTTTAAGTACGGTAAGTAATGCCGATAATATTATTGTGTTGGATAAAGGCCATATTATTGAGCAGGGAACCCACCAGCAGTTAACCGCCATAAAAGGCAATTACTATGAGTTAGTA
This sequence comes from Mucilaginibacter segetis, assembly GCF_016522075.1. Taxonomy (GTDB): domain Bacteria; phylum Bacteroidota; class Bacteroidia; order Sphingobacteriales; family Sphingobacteriaceae; genus Mucilaginibacter; species Mucilaginibacter segetis. The sequence goes on from NZ_JAEHFW010000001.1 coordinate 1,367,782, forward strand.
AAAAATCAGTTAGAACTTGGAACCTGATTTAAGAAAATGAAAATTAATTAATTATGCCCAGTACTTATACAGAGATACATGCCGAAACCCGGCATACCGACGATGTGCAGGATATTATTACGTCTGTACCATCATGGATACTGCGTTGGGGTATCACCCTGTTTTTTTGTATTCTGATGTTATTGGTGGCTCTTTCTGCATTTATCAGATATCCGGATATTATTAAAACCCAGTTAAAAATTACATCGCCTAATGTGGCTAAACCTGTGGTGCCAAAAATAACCGGGAAGTTGGTTAAATTATTGGTAAAGAACGATCAGGAAGTTGTGGCGGATCAGCCATTGGCTTATATAGAAAGTACCGCCGATCATAGTAAGGTTTTAGCCTTACTAACTAACTTAAAAAAAGTACAAAAGCAATTGTCTCTTAATCAGCCGGTTAATAGCAATCTGTTTAATAATACAGCAAATACTCAGTTAGGCGAATTACAGGCGGCTTACCAGTCTTTCGCGCAGGCATATATCAGTTATAAGTCGACTGTAGAAGACGGTTTTTTGTTGAAAAAAAGAGCTTATCTGCAAAAAGATATTACCAGTTTAAATGAGCAGGCCGGTCAGCTTAAGGCGGAAAAATCTTTACAGCAGCAAGATCTGAAACTGGCCGAGGATGAGTACGCCATGCACCAAAAACTGGCTAAGGCCAAAGTGGAAACACCTGCCGAGCTGCGCCAGCAGGAAAGTAAATACCTTTCCAAAAAGTCGCCGTTGATACAAACCGATGCTTCGCTGATATCCGCTAACGCTAATTTATTAGCCAAACAAAAAGAGATACTGGAACTGGATAATCAGATATTGGAAGAAAAGGCGGGATTTGCACAGGCGCTAAACAGTTTAATAAGCCAGATGGAAGACTGGGAGAACAAATATATACTTAGCGCCTCGCAGGCAGGTAAAGTATCTTTCGCAGGTATTGTACAACAAAACCAGGTAGTGTCACCGGGGCAGGAGGTTTTCTATATCAATTCGGGTAATGATAAGTTTTTTGGCGAGATGACCATTCCGCAGGATAATTTGGGAAAGGTAAAGAAGGGGCAGGAGGTGCTGATCAAACTGAAAAGTTATCCGTTTGAGGAATACGGTATGTTACGTGGCCGCATCAGTTACATTGCAGATGTGCCTTATCGGGACAGTATATTTATTTCGAGGGTTGATTTCCGGTCGAACAGTCTTTCCGATCTTAAAAAGCCTGTTCATTTAAAACAGGGGATGGTGGCTAATGCCGAAATCGTAACGGAAGACGCTACCATACTGCAGCGTCTTACCCGGAATGTTACTAAAGCCATAAGCAGTAATTGATCATAACTGCTTTACAAAGGCAAAACCTGCTACACCATTGCTATAGGTGGGCATTATCAGGCTGTTTCTGACGGAGTTGTTTTTATGGAAAAGTTTGTTCCGGAACAACGGATATATTAGGTAAGCCGCCTTTGTGGATATAATGCCAAAACCTGCTCCCGCTATTACATCACTGAACCAATGGTCGCGGTTATAAACCCGTAGTATCGCCGTAGCGGTTGCAAATGAATAACCTGCCACACCATACCAAATGGATTTTTCACTGTATTCCTGTGCCATAAATTCTGCAGCGGCAAACGCATTGCCGGTGTGTCCGGACGGGAACGAGAACCTGTCAGAACCATCTGGACGTAACCGGTTGGTGGCATGTTTTAAAGAAAAAACGGTTAAACCCATTATCCCTTCGGACATGCCCAACAATATCGTTCTGTCGATAAAAGAATTTTTACCCTGTACTCCTGCAATGTTCAATCCGTAAACCATTACTACCGGCGCATACTGCAAATAATTTTCAATATGATTGTTGAAATTCGGGTGATCTTTTATCAAATCATTATAAACATTATAATCAACCTGTCTTATTCCTTTTACTTTAAAAGATAGTGCGCCATACGTTATAAAAGCCGCCGGTGGAATAAAAGAGTAAATGCTGGATTTGGAATGAGGAATGGCATCCGGAAATGCGAATATATTGGTTGAATACTGATTTACCGTATCTGATATTTGCGCATTGGCTGTAACGCTGATAATACTTAGTAAAATAAAAATGATCTTTTTCAAAGTACAGTGGGAAAGTAAATATAGTGTTGAAAACAACCGCTATTTACTAATAAATTCTGTAGAAAGTTTGAATTAACAAAATAATTGATGGGGCAGGATAGTGCGATATCATTCAAAAAAATTCTTTAATACACAAGTATCTAAATGGCTAATTACAAAAAAAAATAAATTAAAGCGTTGTTTTTCTGTTAGTTATTCGTAAATTCAAACAACCAAAATACCGACATTATGAAGTGCGTAAAACATATCCTTGCCCGTAAGGGGAGCACGGTTATCACTGTATCTGCTGATACTACCGTATTTACTGTTTTAAAACTTATGGCAGATAACAATATCGGATCTGTTGTGGTAACTAATAACGGCAAATATATGGGTTTGGTTACCGAAAGGGATTATGCACGTAAAGTGATATTAATGGGCAAACATTCAGGTGAGACCACCGTGAGCGAAATTATGAGCGACAATTGCCCTAAAATATCTCCCGATATCTCTGTTGATGAATGTATGCGTGTAATGAGTGAAAAGAATGTACGTTATTTACCAGTATTTAACAACAGCGACGATTTGTCTGGAATTATCTCTATCAATGACGTAGTTTATGAGACCATACACTCTCAAAAAGAAACTATAGAACAACTACATAGTTATATACAATCTACATGAAAAGCCATTTACACTTCAGTTTTTTCCTGATTTCTGTCCAAAAATTCTTCTATTATCTGTATGCTATACTCCTGATTCCATGTACCGTTACTGATGGCTTCTGCAGTACCTAAAAACTCGCCATGCGTACCCGGTAATATTACTAACTCACAATTTGGTATCATGCGATACATTTTTACCGCATGCTCCACACTCCCTACATCCTGAGTAGCATTTATTACCAATGCCGGAGCTTTAATTGACCGCATTTGCGCATCACTCCAATCCGTAAATCCTTTTAATAATTTAACATCTTTGTTAAACATGTTTATTAAGCCCTCTTCGCTGTTATTGGCTTTTAAATAGCCCTTTTGTAAAACCTCCGGCATATTATTTATGGTGACATGATCAAATCCTTCCCAAAATTGGGGTGGAGCGGCATCTCTTTTATAAAATGTTGAGGCCAAAATCATTTTATTGATGACATGGGGAAATCGTAAAGCAATTTCTATAAGCGTATGCCCGCCATTGCTGTATCCCAAAAAATCTGCGTTTGAAATTTTAAGGTCATTTAACAGTACCGCTATATCATCCGCATTCTGGCCGAACGACAGATCGGTCTGGCGGTCATTTGTATGCCCATGTGCTTGTAATTCCATAGCTATTATTTGCCGCGTTTTTGCCAATAGTGGAATAATACGGCCAAATGAAGTTTCTATAGTTGATCCGCCCCCATGGATCAACACCAGTGGTTTTCCTGTTCCGTAAACTTCATAATACATTTTTAATCCGTTTACTTCTGTGTATCCGTTTTTAAAATTGATGATATTTTCCATTCTATGTCGTATCAAATCCAGTTATAAATATAAAAAATATGCAGTCAGGATACTGCAAGTCATAAATAATTATAGCAGCAAACCTCCCGAAAAGCATTTTAATACCTGTACTAAACCATAGTGTACTACTATGTAAGTATAGTGTAATTACATAAAATACCTGTAGCCTAATATTGTCCTCATTAAATAAACCAATTAATAAATTATGAGGACAACTTTTTACACAAAACTAATGTGTGTGATCTTCCTTTGCATGAGCGCGGTTACAGCGTTTGCTCAGCAAAAGCAGGTTACCGGTGTAGTAACCGATCAGCAAGGGATAACCTTACCCGGTGTTACTATAGCAGTTAAAGGCACATCTGTACGGGCAGTAACAGATGTTAAGGGCAAATTTTCTATAGAGTTACCTTCCCCGCAGGGCACACTGGTATTTTCATTTATCGGTATGCAGCAGCGCGAGGTTACCGTAGGGCCGGCCCAAACCCATGTTGACGTGGTCTTACAGAACGCCATCCGCGATTTGAACGATGTGGTAGTGGTAGGTTATGGTACAACCAAAAAGAGTGATGTTACCGGCTCGGTGGGTTCCATTAAAGGGAGCGACCTTAACCGTACGCCATCAGGTAATGTTGACCAGTTACTGCAGGGTAAAATTCCGGGCGTAAGGGTTATCTCAACTTCGGGCCAGCCCGGGGCAGGGGCTACCATACGTGTAAGAGGGCTTGGTTCACGTGCGGATGCTAACGCGCTGGTGGTTATTGATGGTATTCCTTTGGGCGATGCCGGAAACATTAAACAAGTAAATCCGGATGATATTGAATCAATAGAGGTATTAAAAGACGCGTCTTCGGCAGCAATATATGGCTCCAGGGGTGCAAATGGTGTAATATTAATTACAACCAAACGCGGTAAAACCGGTCAGGCACGTATCTCCTTCAATTCTTTAACAACGGTATCTACGCTAGGCAATAAACTGGATGTTTTCCATGACCCGGTTAATGAGGCGGTAATTAGTAACGAAGCGCGGATCAATGGCGGCGTTGCACCACAGTTTGTAGGTCAGGAAATCGGCGGCACTTATTACCCGTCCGTGGCAGAATTGCGTGGTCTTGATCCCACAAAAGATCCATGGCCGTATAATACTGACTGGGCTAAACTGGTATACCGTAATCCTATATCACAGAGTTATACTTTATCTGCCGATGGCGGTACCGAAAAAACCAAGTATTCCGTTTCGGGCAATTATTATAACGAACAGGGACTTGCCATTAAAAACGGATATGAGAAATACAGCGGCCGTGTAAATCTGGAGCAAAAGCTAAAGGATAACGTTACACTGGGTGTTAACGTGATATCAACCTGGACAAAAAATTACGGGCAGGGGCTTTCAGTAGATCGCAGTATCATCTTCCCCGCTTTAAATCCGGATGGCAGCTACTTTCATATTGGCAGTAATGATTACGGCAACCCGCTTCAAATTGCCAATGAAGTATTAAATAAAAGCAAAACGCTTGATGTTTTATCTTCAGCCTATGTTAGCTGGGATATTATTAAACAGCTGAACTTTAAAACCCGTATCAGCAACGCTTACGGAAACTCTATAGGGGATAATTATCAGCCGCGTGATGCAACATCTTCCGGTTATCAGTTCCAGGGCTTAGGTACACTTAGTAACTATAACTCTAACCACCTTATAGTGGAGAATTTTTTAACCTATGATGATATCTTCGCTAAAGATCATCACCTGAATTTTGTTGCGGGTACAAGTTACGAAACCAGTACTGTGCGCACATCAAGCATACAGGGTCAGGGTTTTGTAAATGATATATTGAATGATGAGAATCTGGCGGGCGCAACCACGTATGTAGTTGCCAATAATTCAACAAAAACCGTTTTAGAATCATACTACGGTCGTTTTAACTATACCTATAAAAATCGTTACCTGTTAACATTTACAGGCAGGGTTGATGGTTCATCAAAATTTGGTGAGAATAACAAATATGCGTTTTTCCCTACCGGCGCTCTGGCGTGGAAGGTAACTGAAGAATCATTCATGAGGAATATCCCGCAGATATCTGAATTAAAAGTAAGAGCCAGTTATGGTATAGTTGGTAACCAGGGAATCTCTCCGTACCAATCACTATCCCTGTTAGGTAGTTATAAGTATTATACTGATGGTGGTTTCCAAACCGGTTACGGCCCGCCGTTCTTTAACGATGGATCGAACGTAAACGGCAAGGTGTTTAACGGCCTGGGTAATAAGAGCTTAAAATGGGAAACCACCCGTCAGCTTGATATTGGTTTAGATCTGGGCTTGTTTAATCAGCGCGTAACCTTAACTGCCGATTATTACTATAAACATACTACCGATCTGTTACGCCTAAATCAGATAGCACTATCATCAGGTTACAGCGTAATACAAATAAACGATGGTACAATTGATAATAAAGGTTTTGAACTGGGCTTTAACGCGCAGATTTTGAACGGTGGTGTTGATTGGAGTGTTGGCGGTAACTTTGGACTGAATCGTAATAAAGTACTTCAAATTGGTGGAGGTAATGATATAGAAGCTGCTCAGGGCGATATCGAAGCCATCAGGGCGCCACTTAATTATTATATAAACGGCCAGCCAGCACTTGTTTTTGTTGGTTACAAGTACGATGGTGTAATACAGGAAACGGGCGGTGTTTCATCGGTTGACGGTACCGTTCAAAAAGCAGGCGACCTGAAATATATAGCAGGTGGCCCGCTGCCTGTTGGCCAAAACGGTGAGTACATTATAGGTAACCCTAATCCAAAATTCACTTACAGCTTTAACACCGCTTTAAGATACAAAAGGTTTGACTTATCGGCGCAGTTTTATGGCGTGTACGGTAACGACGTATTCAACTTTTCCAAGTTTACCCCAAGTGCACAATTGCAACGCTGGACACCCGACAACCCGACCAACCTGTATCCGAGTGTAAACTCAACTCGTGTAAACTACTCTTCTGACTGGTACGTTGAGGATGGTTCATTCCTGCGCATACAAAATGTTAACCTGGGATACACCTTAAAATCAGGATTAATCAAAGGGATATCAAACCTTCGTATTTATTTTTCGGGAAACAACCTTTACACCTTTACCAAATTTAACCCAAGTTTTGATCCTGAGGTTCAGGAAAACGGTCAGTTTGGTGGTGGCTATCGTAAGCCAAGAGCTTATTCACTGGGCTTAAATGTTAGTTTCTAATTATTAATATCAACAAACATGAAAAAATTTAGATATATAGCGTTGGTTTTGGCCGCAACAGCCTTTACCTCCTGTAAAAAACAGCTGGAAGAAAAGCCATACGGGTTTCTTTCAACCGAGAACTTTTACCAAACCGAAGCGGATGCGAATTCGGCATTGATATATGCTTATTCCATCCTCCCGGATCTGGATTACTATTCACGTAATTTTATTACCCTAACAGAAGCACCTACCGAGGATATTGAGATAGCAGCAGGTAAAGCAGCTGACAACGTACTGCTTGATAAATTGGCGGTTACCTCGGTAAACGGTACGCTACGACCTGGCTTTCAGTTACCTTATGTGGGTATTAACCGCGCCAATCTGGTAATTACGTATGTGCCCGCTATCACTTCCATGAGCGATGCGGCAAAGAACGAAATATTGGGAGAAGCTTACACCCTGCGGGCATTGCATTATTTTAACCTGGTAAGGTTGTTTGGCGCAGTACCCATGCACCTGGAGCCTGTTGATGATCCGAGCAAAACTAATTTGCCAAAATCATCCATGAAGGATATTTATGATCAGATTATAGATGATCTGACTAAAGCCTCGGGTATGATGGATCAGGTGAGAAGACTTGGTCGTGTAAATCAGGTAGGGGCGTGGGGTTTATTGTCCAAAGTGTATCTGACATTAGCCTCAGCAAAAGCAACTGGTTCACCGGGTTACGATTTTGTAACCAATGCTGACGAAATGTATGCCAAAGCTAAGGAGTATTCAGGCATGGTAGTAAATAACCAAACCGTTTATGGCTTAGATCCTGACCTGGTTGCTATATATGATGTAAACAAGAAGTCAGGTCCGGAGCATTTATGGGATGCCTCTGCAGATCGTACAGGTACTAATGAAGGGCTATATTCAAAACTGCCAAAAATGTTTATGCCTAACCTGAATTTCAGGTTGCCAAATGGTGTATTTGTACCCGGGGGCTTTAACGAGTTTTTAACAGAGCCCGCACTTTACAATAGTTTTGATGATAATGATAAACGTAAAACTCAGCTTATTATATCAACTATATATGACGTAAACGGTGGTAATTCAGGAACCGGCCCGACTCAAAATTTGAGTATTACAGATTCTTACACCCGTCCGTTCAGTAATAAATTCAATGATTCGGGCTGGCAGGCAGGCGACCAAACCAGTTGTAATACACCTATTTTGCGTTACTCAGATGTATTATTAGTATATGCCGAAGCAAGCGGTCCTACAGCAGAGGGTTATAATGCTGTTAATGCTATCCGTAACCGTGCAGGCTTAGGAAATTTACCACCGGCTTTAACTGTGCAGCAGTTCCGCGACGCGGTATTGCAGGAAAGATCATGGGAGCTGTGCTTTGAAGGGCAGCGTTTGTTTGACTTGCGCAGAACACATAATATGGAAAATATATTGGTGAATAAATATGGTAAAACCATTACAGGTGATCCGTACTTTTTCCCAATCCCGCAATCAGAGGTTGACAGAAACCCCAATTTGAACAACTAATTAAATAAACCGACATGAAACGTATAAATTATATATTCATACTGGCTGTATTGTTTTTTACAGCATGTAAAAAAGATCCCTCAGAGGGGATACAAAGCCATGAGCGCGCCATTGAAGCGGTTACACTTGGCGAAGGGTATGTGCAGGTTGGTCCTGCTGTAGTTGACAGGCCCAACGCAACGGTTACCGTAAGGGTGCTGGTACAAAACGGAACCACCTTTAATAATGTGGTGGCCAATATACAACCCTCATATAAGGCAACAGTTAGCCCGGCATCAGGTACTGCTGTAGATTTTGCAGCCTCTGATAATAGGACTACCTATACTGTAACATCTGAAACAGGGGAAACCCGCGACTGGACAGTGATATTGCAACCATTTACGGAAGCATTATTAGGTACATTTACCATACAGGATTATACCCTGTACGGAGGTACTGGTCCTCAATATGGTGGTGGTGCGGTATTTAATCTGGCTACCAAATCCGTTTGGCCTGCAGACGGCCCCGGTGTAGAATATGATAATACACTCACCTTTACTTACACCGGAGTAACATCAGACGGTAATACACAAGGCGATATCGTTAATAATGCTGGCCCGGATGGCTTGTACGCAAACTTTGTATATAACAAAAACCCGGTTACCGATGTGAACGACAGATACAGGGTTATTCCAAAAGGTAATGGCAAGTGGCTTCACAACTACTCTGATAATACCGTTACGTTTACTTTTGCCGACGGTACTACAAAAAAATGTACGTTCGATGGTGCAGGAACGGTTGATCTGGGTAATGGTAAATCAAAAACCATTACGGATAACGCCTTTACATTTGCCCTGTCGGGAGCTGATGACTACGGGAATATTTATTCAGATTATGATAAAATAGTGAAACGTCCGTACAAATTGTGGGTGGATGTTAAAAAACAATAAAACATTATAATTCTATAGGGTGAGCAGGTGTGTTAACGTTAACACACCTGTTATAAAACTCTAAATATCCCCGGCCCTGATGGTTAATATATTAAATAATAAATCTTTAGCCGGACCCGATATGCCCGGTGTAATCAATCACAGTTCAGCATTTAAAAGCTGGCTGAAAAATTCGTCACCCATGAGAAAAACAATAGTTTCTTCCATATTTATACTGGCTTTGGCATTTGCATTTTTCGCTTGCCGAAAAACAAAAGAACCCGTTTTTTCCAATAATAACGGAAATGGTTCCACTAACGGAAATACCGAAACCCCCGTAATAACTAACACGCCGTTTAAAATGCTAAAATATTTGTATACCATATCCGGCTCAAAAACGGTAAGTGGTATTCATAACCGCGAACCAATTACTTCGCCTGCCGCGTGGACAGATCATGCCAAAAACGTTACCGGTAAATATGCCGGCCTGTGGAGCAGCGATTTTATGTTTCAGGCGGATAATATTAAAAACAGGCAGGTAATGATTGATGAGGCCGTTAATGAATTTAACAAAGGCGCCCTGGTCAACATTATGTGGCACTCCTGTAACCCGGCTTTGGGTGAACCCTGCGAGTTTGATGACAAAGGTGTAAAAAGCAAACTTACTGATGCGCAATGGACCGAATTGCTGACAGATGGTACGGAGATCAATTCTAAATGGAAACTTTTAGTAGATGAAGTGTGCGTGTATCTGCAGCAGCTTAAAGATAAAAATGTAGAAGTGTTGTGGCGCCCATATCATGAGATGAATCAGGGCGCGTTTTGGTGGGGCGGAAGACCCGGTGCTAACGGAACGCGTAAGTTATATCAGCAACTGCATGATTACATGACCAAAACCAAAGGACTTACCAACCTGATATGGGTTTGGGATGTGCAGGATTTTGGTAGCCTTGCGTCTGATGTAGATTCTTATAATCCCGGTGATGATTACTGGGATGTTGCCGCACTTGATGTTTATGATGGCAGCGGATACACCAAAACTAAGTATGACATCATGGTTAAAGCGGCGAACGGTAAACCAATAGCAATAGGTGAGTGCGATAAATTACCAACATCAGATATATTATACACACAGCCTAAATGGACATTCTTCATGAGCTGGTCGGAACTAACCTTCTCGGCAAATACCGATGCGCAGGTTAATACACTGTATAACTCAGCAAATGTAATAACGCTGGATAAGATGCCCGGATGGAAATAGAATAATAAAGTGTAATAAATTTTATCCAAAATGAAATTAATTTACAAAGCAGGTGTAGGTTTGTTGTTTTTATTGCAGCTGCGAATAGCAGCAGCGCAACAAAAGCAAAGCAGCATTACTTATAAACTGCTAAATAATAAGGTTGTTGAGTTTGAGAGATCGGAGTGGGATATTAATTTATCCGCTCCATTTTCAAACCCTTACGATCAGCAGCAAATAAGTTTAGATATGCTGCTCATCAGCCCGTCCGGCAAACCGCTGTATCTTCCCTGTTATTTTGAGGGAGGTAGTAGCGCCGCTTCTGTATGGAAGGCTCGCTTTACGCCGCAGGAGGCCGGAGAATATAGCTATCATTTTACCTTAAAAAGTAAAAACGGTGAGGCGGAGAGCGCCAGCGGTACATTTACCGCCGCGGCATCAACAAAGCAAGGCTTCTTACACAAAAACAACTTGTGGACGTTTAAATTTGATAATGGAGACCTTTTTCGGGGCATAGGCGAAAACGTAGGGTGGGAGTCGCGTTCATTCGAGAACCCTAAATGGACTTACAATTATCTGTTACCCACGCTCTCAAAAAACGGCGCGAATTTTTTCCGCACCTGGATGAGCTACTGGAATTTGCCGCTTGAGTGGCAAAAGGTACGTTCAACCAAAAGGTATAAAAACACCGATGAATATTTTAATCCTGGCGGAATTAAGCGGATGGATCAACTGGTAAATATGGCCGACTCGCTGCATTTGTATTTTATGCTCACTATGGACTGGCATGGCTTGCTTATTGAAAATGGTGGATGGAAAAGTAGCCCTTATAACGCGTTAAACGGCGGCCCTTGCAAAACACCGACTGACTTTTTTACAAACGGTGCGGCTCGGGATAGATATAAAAATAAGCTGCGTTATATAGTAGCACGCTGGGGGTATAGCCCAAATATTGCCGCTTTTGAATTTTTTAACGAGATTGATAATGCAGCATATACAGCAGCCGACAGTGTGCTGATACCTCAAGAAGCAATTACCGAATGGCATATTGAAATGAGCAGGTATTTAAAGGATATTGATCCGTACAAGCACTTAGTCACTACCAGTATATCTCATAGGGATATTATTGGTCTGAACTCCATTGCGTATATTGATTTTAATCAGAAACATATTTATAAGCATACTGAAAAAATACCCGGTATCTATCCGGATTATATACAAACTTTTGGTAAACCTTATGTGGTAGGTGAGTTTGGCTACCGGTGGGAAGATGATGATCCTAAATATGCGAAGGAGGCCGATTACGATTATAAGCGAGGATTGTGGTATGGCATGTTTAGTCCTACTCCTGTATTGCCTATGAGTTGGTGGTGGGAGTTGTTTGATGACCAAAATATGACACCTTATTTTAAGGGAGTACGTGCCATAAGCGATATGATGCTAAAGGCCGGCAACGGTAAATTTGAACAGTTGCAAATAACTGCGGGATATCTGCATAGCCAGGCTGTAAAATGCGGAGATTCATCATTTGCATACCTGTTAAATAACACTAAGCGGCAAATAAAAGCTGCTGTATCAATGGATTATAACGGTAGTAAGGATGCAGTAGTAAAAGTGTTTTATCCCTCGTCCGGTAAAACAAATGCGATAGCCAATTTTAAAATAAGCGATGGTCATATCATTATCCCCGACTTTGAATTAAATGCTGAACAGGAAGCAGTGTTAATAATTTCGTTAAAATAATGCCTTTATCTTAAGATAGTGCTGTCCAAAATAGTATAATGCTGTAAAGTAAAAATGTTGTTTCAATCTTCCTGAAATGACATTTTTACTAATACAGCACTGGTAAATGTTAAAATAGTATTAGTTTGTTGATGCCTAAATTGCTTAATTTGTTAAATCAATTATAAAAAGAGGCACATTGTATACACCCATACATGGCCTTTCCGGTTTTTAGGATCTAACTAATTAAGGCGAATATGAGATACCTGTATACTTTAATGGTTTTTGCGGGATTAGTGTTGTGCAGTACCAAAAGTAAAGCTCAGTACACTTACCAGCAAATTGATAACAGCACCGGGCTATCAAACAGTTGCATAAATTCCATCTATCAGGATTCCGATAACATAGTTTGGTTCGGCACCTGGGACGGACTAAATTATTACGATGGTAATAACATACATGTTTTTAATTATGAAAAGGCCGGTAGTAAAAGCGCAATTGCAAGTAATGTTATTTATCAGATAACCGGAGATAATAACCGTAATATATGGGTAGGAACCGTTCAGGGGCTATCGCGATTCAATAAAAACACCGGAGATTTTACCAATTATTTTTATAACAGTAAAAAGGTAGTAACCAATGGTTATACCGTATCTGTTGACAAGGATAATGATATATATGCCGCTCGCCGTAACAGTTCACAGCTTTATCATTATAACGCCCAAAAAGATACGTTCGAGACGGTAAATATTCAGGGTTTAAAAAACTTTATGCTGCTGCGTATACTGTTTGATGACAACGGTGTACTATGGTTACTAAAAGATGACGGGATTTTAGAGGCGTTCAAAAAAACTGCCGCGGGCTTTGAGGCATTAAAGCAATTTTCGTCGGTTGATAATGTTGACAATGTATTTTTTACTAATCATCAGATATTTTACGCTACTAAAACCGGAGAACTTAATCGGATAACAACCAACTTTCAAAAGCAAAAACTGTTACAACTGCCGCATGAAGTACGCTCCATGAGCTTTTTTAAACAGCACTATGTTTTCGCGTGGTCGTCAAAAGGGATAGGGGAGTACGACCAGCAATTCAAACCATCAAATACAATTGCCAGCCAGATACCTGTTCTGCAAAATGTAAGAACCACCTCGTTAATGAATGATGCCACCAACCTGTTATGGTTCGGTACTGATGGTAATGGTGTACTTAAGGTAGCTAAAAAGGAAAACTACTTTGGTATTGTGCAAAAGCAGCCAAACGGGCAGTCGTTCCATATACCGGTTAGGGCTTTTTCCGAGATCAATAACGAATTGTGGATAGGCACAAAGGGTAATGGTATTATCACTATTAAAGATTGGGGTACCAAAAATGTAGCCTTTTCTACTATCCAGTCCTTCCATACCAATGTAGATTTGTTGGATAATTGTGTGTATGCCATTGAAAAAGGTAACGACGGTTTGGCCTATATTGGCAGCGATGCGCCGGGGGTTACACTTTATAACTTAAAGGACAAAACCTTTATAAGATGGGATGATATCATTAATAGTAAAAATTACCCTACGTTCGGTTCGGTGCATTGTATACTGTCTGATAAGGATGGTTCGGTATGGCTGGGACTTAATGAGAGCGGGTTGGTGCATTTAAAACTGGCTAAAACTAATGAGGGCAAGGTGAAAATAGAATACCTGAAACGGTATAAATACACAGGTAATGATAAAGGCCCCGCGGCCGACGTTATTTATACACTTGCACAGGGGAGTGATGATAGAATTTGGATAGGGTGCCGTTATGGAGGCTTAAGTGTTTTTAACAAAAAACTAAACCGCTTCAAAACTTTTAAAGCGGCAACATATAAAGGCAGCTTGTCTAACAACGATGTGCTGTCAGTTTATATTGATAAAGCAAAACGGTTATGGGTGGGTACAAGTTTCGGGCTTAATTGGATTGATGAGGCAGAAGCCGGTAGATCGGCACACCCTGTATTTGAAAAACTGAATACCTCAAGCGGTTTGCCCAATAATACTATACATGCTATAAATGAGGATAATGAGCACAATATTTGGATAAGTACCAACAAGGGCCTTGCAAAGATCAATCCTGAAAAATTAAAGATAGTTCATTACAAAGAGTCGGACGGCTTACAGAGTGATGAGTTTAGCGACAACGCAGTTTGGAAGGATAAAAAGGGCGTATTATATTTTGGTGGTATATACGGGTTTAACTATTTTTTACCTCAAAATATACACGTAAGTAACGAGCAGCCGCATCTGTTGATATCTGATATGCAGTTTGCCGGAAAAAACACACCTGAACGTGGATTAAGGGTGCTCACTAAAAACGGCTCATCTATAAACCGGCATTACGTTTTAAAGCCTCAGGATAATTATTTCGAACTTAACCTGCAACCCATTACCTATACTAACTCGCAAAAATGCCAGTATGCCTATTTCTTAGAAGGGGCAGATAAAGGGTGGCACTTTATAGGTAAGCGCGAAAAGATAATTTACAACAACCTGCCGCCCGGCGATTATACGTTGAGGATAAAATGGTCTAACGGGGAAGGAGCCTGGACGCCCGGAGTTACTGCTTTTACCGTTACAGTAAAACAATACTGGTGGCTCACACCGTGGGCTTTTATGATTTATCTGGCTATAATATCAGCAGGAGCATACCTGCTGATCCGTTATCGCCGGAATAAATTCCTGATGGAGCATGAATTAAAAATGGAACACATGCTGCGTAAAAAGGATGAAGACCTGCACCAGGAACAGTTAAACTTTTTTACCAATATAGCCCATGAACTGCAAACGCCTTTAACCCTGATATTAGGTTCGTTAGAGAGGTATTTATTTAAGTCTAAAAAAGCAGACCAGCAGCAAAGTGGAAACAACTTTTTATCTATTGTTAAACAGGAAGCCTCGCGTCTGCATTTTTTGGTTCATCAATTACTGGAGTTCCGCAAAGCGGAATCGGGCCAGTTGCAGAACCACTATAGCTATTTTAATATCTCCGAACTATTAGCTAACCGGGCGGGATTATTTAATGCCCTGGTAGAGCAAAAAGAGCTTGATTTTTCGTGCCATATAGAGGAAGGCATAGATATGTGGATGGATAAAGATAAACTGGAAAAGATCATCTTTAACTTGTTATCAAACGCGTTTAAACACTGCGAAAACAAGCAATACATTATTTTTTCTGCCCATACGTGCAAGGAAACCGATAAACTGGAAATAGTAGTGGCCAATTCGGGTTGCAAGCTTACTGATAATGAGATCAGTCGCCTTTTTGACAGGTTCTTTGTGGTAGATAGCAGCCAGCAAAACAAAATAAGCTCCGGTATTGGCCTGGCATTTACCCGCCAGTTAACACAGCTTTTAGGCAGCGAAATAAGCGTGAGTTGTGAGAATAACTGGATAGCATTTAAAACTCAGTTTCCATTGCATTTTGTACCCGATGAGAGCCAGAGGGTTAATGAAACAGAAAAAGGCGATAACGCGGCTTATATATTTAATTCACTGCCGGAAGGCCAGGATAAATCAGGACACATTAATTTGGCAGACAGTAATAAACGGTCACTTGTAAAAAGTTTTGAACAGGAGGATAAAAAAGCCATACTGATTGTAGATGACGAAGAAAGGATAAGATATCTGTTAAAAGATATTTTGGGTGATACTTATATTATTTATGAGGCATCTACAGGTAAACAGGCAGTGGAGGTAATTAACCGCGCTATGCCAGACCTGATAGTGAGCGATATTATGATGCCCGATATGAACGGCCTGCAATTGTGCGATCTGATAAAAAATACTTCCGAAACCTGTCATATACCATTCGTGCTTTTATCGGCACGTACTACTGTGCAACAGATGACAGAGGGTTACAGTTGCGGTGCAGATGCCTATATCCCTAAACCTTTCCAAACTGAGCATTTATTAGTGCGTATTCAAAAGTTATTGGAGTACCGCGATAAGCTGCACCAACTGTTTAATTCGGGGAATATAGATATGCAGCTGCATAACAAAGACCTAAACGACAGTGATAAAAACTTTATTGAAAAAGTTACCCGTGTAATTGAGGAAAATATTGATGAGGAATTGGATGGCGCGTTTTTAGAGAATGCCCTTAACCTGAGTAAAATTCAGTTGTATCGTAAGATAAAAACCTTGTCGGATATGACCCCTACTGAACTGATAAGGCATATCAGGCTGCAAAAAGCCTCATCCTTACTGGTAAATTCTGATCTGACAGTTTCAGAGATATTTTATCGTACCGGGTTTAACAATAAAACGTATTTTTTCAGGGAGTTTAAAAAGATATACAGCTGTTCGCCAAACGAGTATCGTTTAAAATACCGGTTGCCAACATTTAAAAACTAATTAAATTTCAATTAAAATACCTGTGTTATGCGGGTTGCCGGATAATCTAACTTGGCGCTTTTGCGGGTGCCGCTAACGGTCATGTGCACAATGTTTAGCTGATCGTTAAATAAATTGTGCAATATGCTATCGTAAGCCTCTATCTTTTTCGGGCTGGCTATTTTACCTGATTCTATATAAACATTGACGGCTTCGCGGTTTATTTCAAAACCAACATAACTTAAGGGTAGTAAAGTGTTGTCTGCCTTTAACTGAAAGTGGTCGGTCAGGTAATTTTTTACCATCACATCCATAGCCGCATGCATGTCCGGTTTGGACAGGTCGGACTTACTATGAAACTGTTTTTCAAGCGCGGATTCAAAATCATCAGTAAATATGGTAAAAATAACCTCCAAATGCCCGTCCTGGTTATTGAAACTAACATCGGCCGTGCTCACATGCAACGGGTGAAAGCTATCGTATTCAGGCTTGCTCCCCAAAAACGGGCCTAATAATATGTAACAATATAATATAGACTTACAGAATAAAGCGGTCATGTACTAAACGGATTTTATTTATAGTTTAATCGTGCTAAATTTACGCTTTTAACCTCCTTATTATTGTATGTCTGATCTGGTTTTTTATTTTAGTTTAGGGTGGAAGCACATCATCAGTACAGAAGCACTTGATCATCAGTTGTTCATCCTCGCCCTTGCCTCAGTATATACATTTAAAGATATTAAGCAGGTATTAATACTGGTTACTGCATTTACTATCGGCCATTCATTAACATTAGCGCTAAGTGTGCTTGATGTAATAAGGTTCCCAAGTAAATGGGTAGAGTTTTTGATACCCTGCACCATTTTTATTACCGCGTTGAACAATATTTTACAGATAAATAAAAAGGGGCGGAGCGCTAAAATAAATTATTACCTGGCATTAGGCTTTGGTTTGATACACGGTATGGGCTTTGCCAATGCCATACGTATAATGCTGGCGAAGGATCAATCCATAGGAATGGGACTGTTCGGTTTTAATATAGGGTTAGAAGCAGGACAAATTGTGGTGGTTGCCATTATCCTAATTTTTGCACTGATTTTTTTGAATTTTGTTAAGATAAAGCGGCGGGATTGGATATTTTTTTTATCTTCAGGAGTTTTTGCATTAGCCGTAAAAATGGCTGTTGAGAGGCTGCCGTTTTAATGAGTTAAAATAAATTTTATTTACATAATATGAAGCGAATTTTTACAAGCGTATTATTAACCTTAAGTATTGCAGGGGCTGCCGTAGCGCAGGATATTCAAAACAACCCGGGCAGTAACCATGGTAATAAATTTGAGCAGTTAGGCACTATACTCCGGTCGCCTAATGAGCAAAGAACTGCCAGCGGCGCCCCGGGCGTTAAATACTGGCAACAACGTGCAGATTATGATATAAAATGTACGCTGGATGAAAAGAACCTTAAGCTTACAGGAAGCGAAACAGTGACTTATTACAATAACTCACCTGACCCGCTTAGCTACATTTGGCTGCAATTGGATGAAAACCAGCACAGCAGCATCAATAATGCTAATTACCAAAGCAGCTCAACTATGCCGCGTGCATCAACTACGCAAAATATTGATCGTAACGAAGGCAGAAATACTGACGAGGATAACGGCTTGGGAGATGTGATCACCAAACTTACCGACGCTACCGGTAAAAGTTTGCCATATACCATCAATAAAACCATGATGCGTATCGATTTGGCTACGCCGTTAAAATCAGGAGAGAAACTGGTATTCAATATTGACTGGAACTATAAAATTACTGACCGTAAAACCATAGGCGGCAGGGGTGGTTATGAGTACTTCCCTGAAGATGGGAACTATCTGTTCACCATGACGCAGTGGTATCCGCGCCTATGTGTTTACAGCGATTTCCAGGGCTGGCAAAATCATCAGTTCACAGGTCGTGGCGAGTTTGCTTTAACATTTGGTAACTTCCACGTACAAATGACCGTTCCTGCCGATCACATTATTGGTGGTACAGGCGAATGTATCAATTACAGCGCTGTTTTAAGCCCGGAGAGAATGGCCCGGTACAATAAAGCGAAAACATCATCGGTTCCTGTACAGATAGTTACACTTGCCGAAGCTAAAAAGGCAGAAGCGTCACCTGCCAAGGGTACAAAAACCTGGGTTTTTCAGGCTAATAACGTACGCGATTTTGCATGGGGATCATCCCGCAAATTTATATGGGATGCCATGGGGCAAAACGTGGGCGGCAAAAATGTAATGTGCATGAGCTATTATGGTAAAGAGGCTTATAATCTTTACAGCAAATATTCAACCCGTTTGGTGGCGCACACTATTAAATCATATTCAAGCTTTACTATTCCTTATCCGTATCCGGTTGCTCAAAGCGTTGAGGCATCAAACGGTATGGAATACCCGATGATATGCTTTAACTATGGCCGTACTGAAAAAGACGGTACCTACAGCGAAAGCACCAAAAATGGAATGATAGGGGTTATCATCCACGAAGTTGGCCACAACTTTTTCCCGATGATCATTAACAGTGATGAGCGCCAGTGGACATGGATGGACGAAGGCTTGAATTCTTTTGTGGAATACCTTACTGAAGAACTTTGGGATAATAAGTTCCCGAGTAAAAAAGGCGCCGCTTATACCATTGTAAATTACATGAAACTGCCTAAGGATGAGTTAGAGCCAATAATGACCAACTCTGAAAATATCGTACGATTTGGCCCTAATGCTTACTCAAAACCTGCAACAGCTTTAAATATTTTACGGGAAACTATTATGGGTCGTAAATTATTCGACTTTGCATTTAAGCAGTACGCAAAACGCTGGGCATTTAAACATCCTACTCCTGAAGATCTTTTCCGTACGATGGAAGATGCGAGCGGTGAGGATCTGGATTGGTTTTGGAGGGGCTGGTTCTATGGAACAGATCCGGTTGATATTTCTTTAGATTCGGTAAAAGTTGGGAAAGCTGATCTTGCTGACAAAGCGCCTGATAACATGGGAAGACGATTTGGTCGTCGTGGTGAAGAGGTTGCGCCACCTGCGGTAAACAGCTTTGATGATATATCTAAAGTAAGAAACCGCGAAGACAAAACTATTAAATTTTATACCGACAGAGATACTGCAACCCGTGATTTCTACTGGAAATACGACAGAGGAATGGTTTCAGTTGATACCGCTAAATTCTCGGCTTTAGTAAAAGCGCAGCCGGAGCCTGAAGGTTTTGCGACCGAACCATTTACTGCTGAAGACAAAGCTAAATATGGCGGCAAGTATTTTTACGAACTGGACTTTAGTAATAAAGGCGGTTTAGTTATGCCTATTATTGTAGAATTTACCTTTACCGATGGTACAAAATCCATCGATCGCATTCCCGCCCAAATATGGCGCCTGAACGAGAAGAAAGTATCTAAATTCTATATTCAGGATAAAGAGGTGGCATCTATTAAACTCGATCCGATGCGCGAAACAGCGGACATAGACGAGAGCAATAACTATTGGGGTAAATTACCTCAGCCATCAAAATTTCAGTTATTCAAACAAAAAGTATCTGAAGGCCCCGCCCGTGGCCAGTCTTCGGGTTTAAATCCTATGCAGGCCGCAGGGAAATAAAAAATAACGATGTGATTTTTAAAAGCGTCTTAACTTAATTGTTAAGGCGTTTTTTTATGATGTTAACATGCGTGCTAAAACCAAATCTAACTAAACCTGTTTTAATTAACATGGATAAAATTCTACAAGTACCTGTTGAGTTTTTACACATGGCCTGGGATATTTACTGGGGGCTGGCATTTGGTTTTATGCTGTCGTCAATTATCAGGGCCTTTATATCTACCGAAAGTATTGCCTCGCGGCTCGGAAAGAATAATGTTGCCGCAGTAGGAATGTCCTCTTTTTTTGGAGCCATATCCTCTTCCTGTTCGTATGCGGCAGCATCCATGTCGCGTACATTATTATTAAAAGGTGCAACATGGTCAAATGCGGTGGCTTTTATGGTAGCCAGTACCAACCTGGTGTTCGAGATATTTATCGTTATCGTTTCGCTTTTGGGATGGTCATTTGTAGCAGGTGAAATAGTAGGGGGTATCTTCTTTATCATCATATCTTCATTACTTATTGCCTGGGTGTATCCGTCCAAGGTTAAAAAAGAGGCGCAAAAGGAAATGCATGAAAGCGAAAAGCGGGAAATGAAAGGGCACGACCACCAACACATGCATCACGATCATTCTTCACATCAACATAGCAAAGCCGGATTTAAATCGAAGTTGAAAGAAGCCGCCGGGTATTTTTATATGGATGTACTGATGGTAGGTAAAGACATCCTCATCGGCGTTGCTATTGCATCTGCGTTAATGGTGCTGGTACCCGATAGCTTCTGGAAGAATTTATTTTTAACAGATAATAGCTCTTTACCACATATTGCTGTACTGGCCTGGAATGCTGTAGCCGGTATAATAATAGCCATATTGGCGTTTGTATGCTCTGTAGGTAATATAGTGATGGCGGCTGTATTATGGAAAGGCGGCATATCCTTTGGCGGTGTCATCGCGTTTATTTTGGCCGACCTGGTAACTGTGCCTATGCTGATGGTTTACCGCAGGTATTACGGACTTAAAACGATGTGGTTTTTACTAATTACGCTAACCGTTTGTATTTTTATAACCGCGCTTTTTCTGGATTTTAGTTTCGAGGCTTTAAATTGGCTTCCTAAATCAAACACAGGTGGAATTACTCATGTAAACAACCAGTTTACGTGGGATTGGCAGGCCTGGCTCAACGTGATCTTTATACCCACCTCTATAGCTTATTACTTTTGGGGAAGACGGGGAATGAAAATGGCCTAAAATCTTCTGCCGAGTATCAACTTAATAATTGCTTTATCGGTACTTTTTGTAAATCCATAACCTGCGCCTGCGTTGAATTCCCAGTTTGGATCAAAATTCAGATCGGTAGCTATGTACACCTGATGCTCTTGTTGCTGAAAGGGATCATAATGAAAAAAGCGCCCGGTGCTTCCATAGTATTCCACACCTAAAGCTACAACATTACTTACATCGTAGCTGCCTTTAACATTAGGCGAAAAAATAAATCCCTGGTTAGCATCTGGTCCGGCAAAGCTTTTTTCCACCGTTGGATTTAAAGCTAAATATAATTTATTCCATTTTTTATCAACTATGGGTCTGATCTCTAAAGTGCTGGTGTTTGGAGAAAACTCCTTTTTTTGAAATCCAAATTCGGTAGATAAACTTACGCCAACGGGCCATTTCCAGCTATCCGGAACTGCGACGCGTGGGCGTATGTGCGATCCTACATAAGCTGTTCTTCCGTTATTACCTATAGAGTTAAAAATGTAAAATCCGGTTTCGAACCAGGTTGTCCAGCCATGAGTTATTTCTATTGTTTCGTGTACTACGTGGTTTGATGGTAGCTGTCCGTAGCTATCTGCAATTTTGCTTCCGCTTATCGTGTAATTGCTATGCAACTCCACCATGGTTCGGCCTTTATCAACCGTAGGTGATGCATATACCTGTATCTCATAATTATCTTGCGCTCTGACTGTTAATGTAGTAAAAAATATCAGCAGGACAAATAAAACGGTTTTCATTAATTTAATATGATTGATAAGGTATCAATCAAAATTATTAATGAACTCTGTAGAGAATCTGAAGATTAGTTATTGGTAGTAGCAACAGGCAGATCAATTATAAAAGCATGCATGCTGTTTTTAAAACTATAGGTAATGTTGAATTTATAATACAGGCAAATGCTTTTTACCAGCGTAAGTCCAAGTCCGGTCCCTTGCGAATTTTTTCCTTTTAAAAATCGATCGAACACACTGTTATTATCAAGTGGCGTAATATCTCCCGTGTTTTTTATGATGAATTGACTTGAGGACAGTATTATATGTAATTGCCCGTTGATATTGTTGTGCCTTACAGCGTTGCTGAATAAATTATTTAATAAAATATCTGTAAGATATTTACTTGCTGTTATTACCCTATCCTGCAGGTGTGTGGTCACACTGATGTTTTTAGATTGCATCAATTCCTGAAATTGCTGTATTTTTTCATTTACAGCTTCTTGCAGGTTAAAAACCTCATCATCTTTAATAAGACTGTTGTCAATTTTAACTAATAAAAGAAGTGATTGGTTGAGCCTGGTTGATTTATTAATAGATGCGTAAATATCATTTATATGTGTGAGTTGCTCTGCGTTTAATCTTTCGTCTTGTATAAGAGTATCCAGTTTTGCAGTTATAACTGCAAGAGGAGTAAGCATTTCATGCGATGCATTTTCAGTAAAACTTTTAAGGTTATGAAAATCAGTTTTTGCCCGTATAGACATTTCAGCCACCGCGCTGTTCATCTCCCTGAATTCATCAACTTTATTAGTTTGAAATTGCAGTTCCGAATCATCAGAGATGTTAAATAATTTAATTTTATTTAAAGTGTAATAAAATGGCTTCCAAAGGTCGTTTAAAATATACCGGTTGGTAATAAACAGAATAATCAGGAGCAGGGTCATTAATGCAAGCGTTATAAGCGTAATGATCTGGATCAGATACTCCGTGCTTTCCTTGGAAACAGATATGGTGAACAGGTAATTTTGATTATTGTAGCGTAGTAAACCCTTTACCGCCCGCCTGTCTTCAATTCTTTTTTGTTTAGTATTATAATAAACGGTATCAAAAAAGTAGGTGTCCATCTTTTTCAGCCCGGTTTTTACAAAAGTTGCCTCATCTTCGTCAAAATCGGTCCGGGTAGGTAAGTGGTGACGGTAATTAATATAGGCTAAAACTTCAGATACTTCTTCAGAAAGGTCGCTGTCAAATTGTCTGCGGGCTATATAATTGATCACAAAAAAGTAGATAATTGCACCGGTTATTAATACCGAAACAGATACAATGATGCTTGCTTTATTATAATGGCCTGCTAATTTCATGCATCGGCAAATTTATAGCCTATACCATAAACCGACTTGATATAATCTTTGCAATTAGCATCAATAAGTTTTTTCCGTAGATTTTTAATATGCGTATAGATGAAGTCAAAATTATCATGCATATCCATTTCGTCACCCCACAAGTGTTCGGCAATTGCACTTTTTGATATTACTTTGCTCTTATTGGCAATAAAGTAGAGTAGCATATCATATTCCTTGCGCGTAAGTATAATCGGAGTATGATTTACGCTAACAGTCCGCCCGTTTAAATCTATTATAATTTCATTGAAAATCAGATTATTGTTACTATTAGCATTTTGTCTCCGGTAAATTGCGGCTATCCTCGCTTTTAATTCAGCCAAATGGAATGGCTTGGTCAGGTAATCATCGGCACCCATGTACAAGCCCTTTATCTTATCATCAAGCGAATTACGGGCAGTTATAATCAATACGGTTTCATTTTTTCTGGTATTTTTAAGGTATTCCAATATGGCAAAGCCTTCGCCATCAGGTAAACCGATGTCCAATAAAACACAATCATAATTATAGGCCGCTAATTTGTCTATAGCATCGGTACAATTGCCACACCCTTCGCATATGTTACCATCTTCGTTAAGATAAGAAGTAATGTTTTCGCGCAGACCCTGTTCGTCTTCTATAATAAGTAATTTCAATTGTTTTTTTATCAAATATAGCTTTTGATATTGAAGTAAATCTGAAGGATGATATGGTAAATATTGGGGGTGTGTGTATTTGATCTGCCTATATTTATAGATAATAAAAAACCCCTTTATATGGATCAAAGGAGTTTTTCTTTTATTGAAACAGATCTTTATTCCATTTTACTATTGTTCTCTAAGGTGGTGTCTTTGTTTAAAAATAAGGTTTGTGTAGGGTAGGCAAACTCTATTTTTTCTGCTTCAAAAGCAGTGAAAATATCCAGGTAAATTTCCTGTTGTTTATCCATATAAAGCGTATAGTCAGACCCTTCAATGTAATATACAAATTCAAAATCCAGGCTGAAGTTTCCAAAGCCCGAGAAATGTCCCCTGTCAAACCGAACCTGCTCTTTGCTTTGTATAATGTTTTTAACCATTTCGGGTATTTCTTTTACCTGTGCATAGGGAGTTTGGTAAAGCACACCCAGTTTAAAAACAATACGCCGCGTTTCCATCCTTTTATAGTTATGTACCTGTGCATTGGTTAAAAAGGTGTTGGAGCATATTAGTTGTTCGCCGTTAAGGGTTTTAAGGCGGGTGGTTTTTATGCCTATATAATCAACCACGCCCATTTTATCGTCAACGATAATAAAATCGCCTATCTCAAATGGTCTGTCGAAGAAGATCACGAAATAGCTGAACAGGTCACCCAGTATAGTT
The DNA here is from genome assembly GCF_016522075.1 of Mucilaginibacter segetis. Lineage (GTDB taxonomy): Bacteria > Bacteroidota > Bacteroidia > Sphingobacteriales > Sphingobacteriaceae > Mucilaginibacter > Mucilaginibacter segetis. Next base: position 1,392,729 of record NZ_JAEHFW010000001.1, read on the forward strand.
TGTGCTGCCAATGCTATAGCAATACCGCCTATTCCCAAACCGGTAATAAGGGTAGTTACATCATAACCCAGATTATTGATAATGAAAATAAAGCCCATTATCCAAACCACAACATTCAGAATAATAAGTAAGCCACGGGCTTGTTTCTGTTTTATTTCGGCATCATCCTGGGTTTTTATGAACGAGAATACAAAGTGCTTTATAAATGAAGTGATAATTCCAAGTACAAAATAGGTAGCTACGAATAAAAAGGCCACATGCAGTATGCGAGTAATTGAGGCTGGTATTATGAGCGTATTAACAGCAAAGTAAAATGCCGCTATATACAACAGGGGCACTACTGATTTTTCGATGGTCTCGATCAGGAAATCATCAATAGTAGTAGTTGTGCGCGCAGCCCATTTTTTTAACTGAGATAGCCCTACACCCTTAAAAACTTTAATAAGAATGATACAGCCAATAAATATCAGGATACTTATACCCCATGCTAATAAAGTGTTGCCAAGAAAAATACTGTCGAAAGTTTGGTTCATAGATTAAATAAATTTTGATCCGCAGGGCGGATAACTTCATATAAGGCAGCTCCGAAATTGAAATTCACTAAAAGGTGCTGCCGAAAAACTGTAGGGCATTATAACATGCTGCCGGGATAAGAGCGGCGTCTTCGCAATGAATATAAGCCTTACTTAAGACAAGCTCTGTCAAATTCCAAAGGTACAAATAATTTAAAAAGGTAAATATTTCAGAGCATTTGGGTGTGGAAAGATACTTATGCGCCTTTTTTTACCTGTAAGCTGCTCATCAGCTGATCGTACAGATCGTTGCTGGTTGTTTTCTTGGGTTTTAATTTTTTGATTGTAGGGCGCTTACCTTTAGCTTTTGCTTCTATTATCTTCATCAGTTCGGTATGGTATTCATCTTTGTATTTGGACAGATCGAGTGGTTCGGCATATTGGTTAATTAACGCCAGGCCCATATCTAATTCTTTCTTGCTCACTTTTACATCGTTATCCAGCTTCAGTTCGCCCTGATCGCGTATTTGCTGCTCAAAACGAATACGTGTAACCACAATTGCCTTATCTACAGGGTGAACTATACATAAACTCTCTGTACTCCGTAAAACAAAAAGTGCCAGACCTGCCTTACCGGATTTTTTTAAAGCTTCCAGCAACAGGGCATAGGCTTTATTATTTTTTGTCTCCGGCTCAGTGTAATATGATGTTTCATAAAACATGGGATTTACCGACTCGATGTCCACAAAATTTTCGATCTCTATTACCTTGCTTTTTTCAGGCGCGGCTGCTTCAAAATCTGCATCCTCAATAATAACATAGTCGTCATCATATTTGTAGCCCTTAACAATCTTGGCATAGGGTACTTCTTTTTTCGTGTTTTCGTTAACCCGCTGGAATTTAATGTGCGCGTGATCGCGACTGTCCAGCATATCCAGATCAAGAGATGATGTTTGTACCGCAGAATACAATTTAACCGGAATACTAACCAGCCCAAACCCTATTGAGCCCTTCCATATTGATCTCATAGCTATTTTTCTTTTAAATTCTTATTTATACCGTGCGGATGGTGAGCCTCTATCTGGTCTGCCAGCAAATGCAATATCTCTTCGTCCACGCCACCCGGATTTTTACATATATGCAGACACTGATGCTCATCCGGTTCAAAACTGGCAACCATTGTACCATTTTCAAATACGCGCACTTTACAACGTTCACCGTCATGATGCAGGTATTCACCCACCTCAAAGCAATGCGTTTTCTTATCCTTACTTACAGTTATAAAATAATTCTCCATTTGTTTTTTTTATAAACATTTATCCGCTATAAAAGTTCTTATAAAACTTAGTAAAGCAGACGTCTAATTTTATTAATGCATATGCTGTCACATTTGCTTAACTTTTTAAATTTCCTAACTTTAGCAACCACAATTCCCCCAATTGTATGATTTTTCCGTCATCATGAGATTCAGTAGAAATTTAAGGCTTGGTTATGGCTTTTCCGTAGGTATTTTAATACTTGTAGGTGTGTTTTCGTACATAACGCTCAATAATTTACTACAGAGTAACAGAGCGGTAACACACAGTAATATTATTATCAGCGAACTGGAGAACACCATTTCCGTGATGAAAGATGCGGAGACCGGTCAAAGGGGATATCTGCTTACCGATAAAAGGCAATTTTTGCAGCCTTATAATGGCGCTTACAATAAAACCCTTGGTCTGATAAAGCATTTGCAAGCATTAACAAAAGACAATGTTCAACAGCAACAGCAACTAAACGAAATACAGAATATTGTTACCCAACGAATGAATATTTTACAGGCGTTGATCAATAAAAGGAAATCAGGCCTGACCATCACCTCAACGGATCTTGAGCAAAGCAAAGCTGCAATGGATACTTTGCGTAGAGCTATAGCCAAAGCAGAAGATAATGAACGTAGTTTGTTACGTGAAAGGCTCCGGGTTTTAAACAGGTATGTTATGGTGGCCCCATATGTTATTGTTTTTGCTGTCCTTTTAGCCATTTTAATTGCTGTGTTATCCTACTTAAGGGTTATTGCCGATATTAAGGAGAAAGACCGGTTAACAAATAAACTGCAGCTAAAGGAAGAGGAAACCGCGGCTTTTAATGAGGAACTTACCGCGGCTAATGAAGAGATAAAGGCCAGTAATGAGGAGTTGATATCAATAAACGAGGAGTTGATAAGCGCGCAGGACGAGCTGGCCCTGTTAAACGATTCGCTGGAGCAAAAAATAATTGAACGTACGCAATCGCTCGCCAAAAGTGAGGAAGAAACACAGGCCCTTAATGAAGAACTTACCGCGACTAACGAAGAGTTAGCTGCCGCTAATGAGGAAATGCTGGCAACTAATGAGGAATTGGAAAAGAGCAGGGAGGAGGTTAGAAAAAGCGAGCATTTATTCCGCTCTATTGCAGTTAATATCCCCAACTCCTTAATTATAGTTATAGATAAGGAGCATCGTTACCTGAGTGTAGAGGGAGACATGAAAGCGAAAATGGGTTATACTGAAGATAATTATGCAGGCAAATACGCAGCTGCGCTAAATACACCACAAAGTTATGCCGCCTCTAAACCATTATTTGAACGTGTTTTAAATGGCGAACAATTTACTCAGGAACAAAAAAACAGTACCGGCGGGTATTTTCGAATTGATTATGTGCCCTTACGTAACGAGGATGGAGAAGTATACGCAGCGCTTATTATCACACTGGATATTACAGATATAAAAAAGGCGGAAGAACATAGTGCCAAACTTGCAGCCATTGTTGAATCATCAGATGATGCTATTATTGGCAAAACACTTGATGGTGTTATAACAAGTTGGAACAAGGCCGCCGAGCGAATGTACGGCTATACAGTGGCTGAAATGATTGGCGAGTCGATCATGAAATTAATACCGGAAGAGCGCTGGGATGAAGAACCGGGGATTATATCACGCCTGAAATCCGGAGAGCGGGTAGAACATTTTGAAACCAAAAGAATAGGTAAGGAAAAGAACGAGATAGATGTATCGTTAACTATTTCACCCATCCGTGATGCACAAGGGAACATTATAGGTGTATCAAAAATAGCAAGGGATATTACCGAAAAGAAACGCGATGAACAGCGGAAAAATGATTTTATTGGCATGGTGAGCCACGAATTAAAAACACCATTAACATCCCTGTCGGCGCTTATACAGGTGGCTTATCTAAAATTGCGCACCGGCGAGGATAAGTTCCTTAAAAATGCTATGGAGAAAGCCAGCATGCAAACAAAAAAAATGGGCACCATGATCAACGGCTTTTTAAATATATCCCGGCTTGAATCAGGGAAGCTGCAGATAGAAAAACAAGACTTTAATATTGATGAACTGCTTAAAGAAGTAATAGCCGAACAGGAAATGTTTGTTTCTACCCATACAATAAAGATGGAGCTTTGTGACAATGCTGTGGTACATGCTGACCGGGATAAGATAGGATCTGTGGTTTCTAATTTACTAAGTAACGCAGTTAAGTATTCTCCAAAAGGAACGTCCATATTTGTAAATTGCCGGCTTTTAGATAATAAGGTACAGATTAGCGTAAAGGATGAGGGGATGGGAATACCGGCTGATGACGCGATCAGGGTATTTGATCGTTACTTCCGTGCAGAGTCGCAGCAAACCAGGCATATATCAGGTTTCGGCATCGGGTTATATCTGAGTGCCGAGATCATAAAAATTCATGATGGTGATATCTGGGCTGAAAGCGCCCCTCATGAAGGGTCTACCTTTTACTTTACCCTGCCATTATAAAATTAAGGTACAGTTTACAAATTACGCCGATAAATAATAACGCAATATATACTAATGCACTACTTATTATTACACGTTTATATTTGCCTGTAATTTAAATAATTACGATTATGTCAAATAAAAACATTACCTTTATCAAAATAATTAAATAAAATATAATGCAAACAGGAACAGTAAAATTTTTTAATGAGTCAAAAGGATTCGGATTTATCACACCAAGTAATGGTGGCAGCGAACTTTTTGTTCATGTAACCGGACTAATAGACACCATTCGCGAGAATGATAGTGTAGAGTTCGATGTAGAAGAGGGCAGAAAAGGCCCCAATGCGGTAAATGTAAAAGTAGCTTAATCTCTATATAAAAATTACTCGTGAAGCATCCTCTAATTAGAGGATGCTTTTTTTTGGAATGTTTTTTTGATTAGCCAAGTATTATTTTCAGTTTCGGGTCTGATAATATTTATAATCCAATTTACACCACAAACTAACAATGCTTTTAAAAAGAGCAATACCGCTTATGCAATAATTAAATTGAGCTTACACTACTGATTTTCAGATTTGTTTTCCAGCAGTAAAAGCTTAGCACGCTTATTTCCTATAATATCACCGGTCAAAACAGCGGTGTAAAAATATCCCTGCTTTAAATTGGTATTCTCGTCGATAACGGCATGCTGCTCATTTGAAAATTTTAATTGTAGGTGATATACACCTGCCGACACAGGTTTAAAAGTTCCCATGGCGGGATATGCCTGTGTAAAATTAATTTTTTCGTTATTCTTATCTGTAATTGTCAGGGTTAAGGGTTCGGCTCCTGCAAACGCATTTATAAATCGCAGCTTACTTTGTCCGCTTTTAACTTTTGTAACATCGCGTATAAGTATAATACGCGGCAGGAAACTATTGGGCTGAGAGCTCTCCGCACCTGAAAAAACAGTGTGTAGTTTATCACTAAATGTTTGCTGATTCACTTTTTTACTTAGGCCGGGTACACCTTCTAACAGGAAGGTGTATTTCCCTGCATTCCCTAAACCAAATTCTTTGTGTAAAATTAACTTGCCGTCAGCTTTAACATCAATATTGGCCATGCCTGATGGCAAGACCTTAAAAGACTGATCGGTGCCAAACTGCGGGTAAAATACGGCTTCCCGGTTCTCGCATTTTACGGTGACTTCCACTTTTTCTACGTCTTGCAGGGCGTTAATTACCTTTATCTGTGTAGTAGGATTACGCTCCGATTTACAACAGATAAAAGCCGAAATAAAAATATAGATAAACAAATTACGCTTCATTATCATTTTGTTTTTTTAAGTAGGAGCGGCCTGAAAAATATAATTATCACAATAAAGAACACCAGAATGGCAAGAGGGACGGGTGATATGATAGCAAGCCTTGCTATCAGAGTGAGACCAATCAAACATGCGAGTACACAGCCGGTAACAGGTATCCATTTAACTGACTTTTTAACTCTCGATGCGGCTATAACGTTTACCGCGCCAAATGTGAAGATAAAAACCAAACTGGCCGCCTCCACAAGCGTAGAGAGCTTGCCGATCATAGCTAAAACAGCTGCACAAATACCAATTAAAATTACAGATCTGTCAGGAATTCCTTTGCTGTTGGTATGCTCAAAAAAGGATGGAAGCTCCCCGTCGTCAGCAACGCGTTTACTAAGATTAGATGTTGAAAACAGCGTGCTGTTAATAGCCGCCGCGGTAGCAAACACAGCTGCAATTGTCATAACAAGCAATCCTGGCCAGCCAATTGCCTGCCGGGCTGCTACAGATAAAGCAACTTGCTTTTGGTCAATTAAACCAATTGCGCCGGCCAGCATGGTAGCACCTAATGCAACCAGGATATAAATAATAATGACAAAAAATACAGCATACAGAATAGTGGGTTTTAATATTTTTTTGGGATTTTTTATTTCATCATACTCGTAAGTAAGTAATTGAAAGCCCTCGTACGCCATAAAAATACTCGCGGCTCCTATACTTGCGCTCCACCAGGGTCTGGGTTCAATGCCCGCAGTAAGCTGTATACTGTCCCAATGCATCATACCTATTATAGCAAGGGCTATTAATGCTAACAGATTGACCAGTACTATTATGATCTCTACATTTTTGGTTTTGGTTACCCCCAATAAATTTAAACCAACCATGCACGCTACAATTGCCAAAGCAAATGCCCTTGTTATTAGGGTGCTGGTGCCTAAGGCATATGACAGGTAATGCCCAAAAGCAAATGCATAAACAGAAATTGTTAAAATATACCCTATGATAAGCAGCCATGATAAACTGCCTGCTATACCATTTTTGTTAATTTCGCGCATGAACCTGAAAGCGCCTCCGCTTTCATCAAACTGAACAGAAAGTTCACAATAGCTATAAGCTGTACAAAAAGCTAATATTCCGCTGATTAAAAAGCTAAGCCATGCCCATTCACCGGCAACTGCTATTACTACCCCTAAAGCCGTATAAATACCACCACCTACCATGCCGCCTGCAGCCAATGCCCAAACAGCGGGCCACGCCAGGCTACCTTTAGATTTCGCCATTTAATTATAACAGCCGTATATGTGTACTGTTTAGAATATATAAGAATAATATTTTACGGTACCGGAATTGATGACGGGCGTTAACCAGAAGTTACAGATAAGTTCATCCTTATCATTTCCTGTTTGTTTATGCGGCATCTTTGTTATAACGGCTACGGTATTCCAGCGGCGAGAGCCCTGTTATCTTTCTGAAAACTTCACGAAAGGCTTTTTGATCGGCATAGCCAACCTCGTACATAACTTCGGTAACCGTTTTGCGACTGGTCTCAAAAGCTTTTTTGGCGGCCTCTATTTTAACACGCTGTGCATATTCGGTAGGTGTAACGCCGGTTGCCTTAATAAAACGACGATCAAAGTTGCGACGGCCAATGGCAAAGTTAGCTGCCAATGATTCGATCGCTATTTTTTCATCAGGCCTTTGTTCAATATATTCCTGAGCTTTTTTGATCATTTCATCGCCATGTTTTTTCTGGCCCTGAAAGATGATAAAATCTGATTGACTGTTTCGGTCCAGCTCTATCTGGAAAATCTTGGCGCAGTATATCGCTGTTTCCCGGTCATAATATTTTTCAACCAAGTAAAGAATGAGGTTCAAAAATGAATAGGCGCCCCCATTTGTATAAAGCCCATATTCATCAGTAATAAGCAGATCGGTTTGCAGGTTAACCTTTGGATAAAGCCTTTTGAAATCATCAGCGGCGGTCCAGTGAGTCGAGCAGTTTTTGCCATCTAACAACCCGGCAGCTGCCAACAAAAATGCCCCCGTACAAATACTGGCCACCGCAGCCCCACAGCGGTATTGGCTGCCGATCCAGTTAATAAGTTTCTCATTTACGGCAGTAGATTCCTGATAATTATGATTCAATGAAGGAATGATTATGAGGTCGGTGCGCTGGATCTCCGAAATGTGTTTATGCGGACGCGCGCTGAACAGCCCGCCGTGAAAATTGATAGTTGGGGAAATACCTGCCAACTCTATTTTGAAAACCTCCTTGCGGAAGGCATTAGCCCGGCTTAATATTTTATAAGCTCCCACAATACTGCTTAAATTATTCTCGCCGTCGGGTACCAGTATGGTTAAGTGTTTCATAAGTGTAAAGATAAGTCATTCTTGTAGTCTAAATCAACCCGTCACAATGTCTAAATAACACCTTATTTAAGTGTATATGTTGCAATAAATTTGCATATGCAGCATTACGAAACGTTTTACAATCTTCATCAACAAGCGGGTGCTTTTTTCTTACCGAATGCCTGGAATGCCAAAAGTGCCCGATTAATAGAGGCAGCCGGCTTCCCGGCAATAGCTACATCAAGCGGTGCCATTGCAGATTCCCTTGGTTATGCTGATGGTGAGCAAATCCCATTTAAAGAGATGCTCTTTATTGTTAACAGGATCAAAGCTTCTACAACTATCCCCCTTACAGTTGATTTTGAAAGAGGGTATAGTAACGACCTCATGGTTATTAATGATCATGTTCAAAAGTTACTCGATACAGGTGTTGTTGGTATCAATATAGAGGATACCGAAGGCGAAGATATTTACCTGCGTAAATTGAACAGTATCAGAGATTACCTTACAAAAACCGGTCAGCAGTTATTTATTAATGCCCGTACTGATGCTTTTTTACAAAAACTGCCGTCGGTGTTGGATACCGTTATACACAGGGCAAAACTTTATAAAACGGCCGGTGCTGATGGTCTCTTCGTTACCGGTGTTAATGATAGTGCTGTAATTAAAGAGATAACAGCAACGGTTGCTTTACCGGTAAATATTGTTGGCAACCCTAAACTGGCTACTACAGAGGCTTTGGCGGATATTGGTGTAAAAAGGATAAGTATGGCGGTTTTTGTTTATCGGGCTACATATGCACACCTGGAGCAATTGGTAAAAGAAATAAACACAGCACAAACCTTAACACACCTATTTTAATATGAAACAGTTCATTATCATCGCATTACTGAGCATTACCATATGCCGGAGCAATGCACAACAAAAAACAAACCCTATGCTAACAAATGCCGAAAGACAAAAAGCCGTTGAATTATTAAAGCAGACCGAAGACGGTGTTGTTGATGCCGTTAAGGGTTTAAGCGAAGCCCAGTTAAATTATAAACCCGCTGCTGATAGGTGGAGCTTGGCCGAATGTGTAAAACATATTGCCATTGCCGAAAGTGAACTTTGGGCGATGGCAGAGCCCTCGTTAACACAACCTCCGAACCCGGAAAAAAGGGGGGAGATCAAATTCAGCGACGATGATCTGATTAAAGCAGTAGAAGACCGTACGCAAAAATCAAAAACCTTTGCGGCTTTAGAGCCGGCCAATACACCTTATAATTCCGTAAAGGAAGCAATCACAGCTTTTAGAACCCGGCGCGAAAAACTGATCGCATTTGTTAAAAACACACAAACAGATCTGCGGAGCCATGTATTGCTTTTACCTGTAGGAAGTTATGATGTTTATCAGTTTATCCTGCTTATAGCTGCTCACAGCAACAGGCATACCCAACAGATAGAAGAAGTTAAAGCCGATCCGAATTTCCCGAAGTAGATGAGAATACCTTGCAGAAAAGTCTACCATTCAGGTACACACCTTTAATAGGGTAACTATAATTTATAAAGTAAAATAAAAAGGCACAGTAATTAATTATACTGTGCTTTTTTGTGACCGAAAATACTACTACCGAACTTTTTATTGAGGATTGTAAGAGGATCGAATTTAATAAATATAATAATCACAGCAACATTACATCATGCACTTGATTTTTGGTCTTTCTTTTTTTGTATATCTTCAAGAAATTTATATCTTTTTTTCTTTTCCACGCGCCCTAGATCTTGCTGAATATCTGCCATTAATTTCTTATATTCCGCATCTAATTCTTGAGAGTTCTTCCTAAGATGAAAGTATGACATTATTTTTAAGAAAGAAATGTCTTTCGCATATTTGTATTTTACTGATTTTACAAACCCCTTGACTACTTCAGGATATTTTGATCCTCTAATATCGGAATACATGTAGATTGAAAATAATTTTTCATATTCTGAAGCACTTAAATTTAATTTATCAGCTTCGATTTTATTTAAAATAACTGGCTTTAATTTGGGACTTCCTACCCAATCATACAATGCGACCTGATTAATTAAAGGAAGCATTTTAATAAACAAATTGAAGTTAATATTTTTCGGAAAATGCTTAGGACTCGTCTTAAACTCTTGGTAATATCTTATAAGGGCATTCCGATAGTGCATCATGAATGCTATCGAACTTAAAGTGATATACTTGTAGCATTCTACTTTTAGATTAAATGAATCAACGTCTTCACTGTTTTTAAGAACATTCGCAGCAAGTTTCAACACCATATCAACATTTTTTTTGGTTGATCTTGCATGGGCGCCTTTTTTCTCAATAGTTGTATTGACTGGCGAATTAGAAAGTTGATGGTCATAGTAATCATCTAGCTCTTCGGACTTTGGTTTTTGATAAACTATATCTTCATTTGCATGATACGCAATTGTTCCTGCGTTCGAAACTGGCTCTAATGCCTGATCTATTTCTGTTGAATGGGTCTGAATAGACAAAACGTCTTCTCCAAAAGCTTCAATTAATCTATCTAAAGTAAATTGCAATACAGCTTCATCATCCCGCTTAAGGCCTGCATAATATGTAATTTCTTCTGTATAATCTAAATACGTAGGTTCTGAGAACACGCTTGCTTTAAAATTAGTACTAATATCAAAATGAATCGCTAAGAAATAATGAAAAGCAAAGGAAGCTTTAAATCTGACTTGATTTTCATAGTCATATGTAAGAATGCCACGTCTGATTAGGTCATCTAGTACTTTCTGAGGTTGACCATGAAAGCGACTCGCTAAGTATTCACTTACGAAATCTAACAACTTTACATATCCAATAGAATAATTGGTGTCACCATCACCATTATCCTTCATGAATTTTGCAATAAAAGACAACAGCCGCTGCTTATTTTTGAAATCAAACGTGCTGCTATAGATATTTTCAATTTTCGTCTTCTCTAAAAGGTTTTCAATAAATAATTCAACCAATACCGAGTTATTAATTGGTTTCTTTTCTTGTTTTTCAAATATCCAAAGAAACATAGTGACCGATAGCGGTGTTCGTGGTAAGCCAAAATCCTTGAAGCTTTTTAAAAGCTTATCCATTTTTTCCTGAAAATCGATCTCTTTTCCTTGAAACCATTTGTTGATAAGCTGTTTAATTTCTTTGCTCGAAAATGATTGGATAAAGCTAAGCTCGAAATTAAATACATCGTTATGACCCAAATATTCCGTTGGTATTTTATTTTCGAGAATCGACGTCGATGCGGCGATCAATTTTATATCGCTGTAAGTAGCTAATAATTTCTTTAACGATGTAAGAACATCTGTATGCCTATCTGAAAATGAAAAATCGTCAATTAAGAGAACAAGGGAGTGGGACTGTAAAAAAATAGGAAGTTCAGCTGCTGAAATGCCTAAGAACTCGCGAATCATTTTTTCAGGATCTTTACCTCGAAATTCACTGAAATTAAAAATTAATGGTATCCTTTTGAGATCGTCAAACTTGTCCAAAGAATCAAGGAATAGTTTATCCAATAGCAATGTTTTTCCTGACTCTTTACTTCCATAAATAAGATAATTGGATTTACTACGGAGTAAACCATCAATACTGTACTGTACGGTATCCTCCTCCTTAAAAGACCTATCGGGACAATTTAAGATAGTTGGCTCAACAAAAATGTTTTCTACAGAACAAATAACATCTGTCGCAGTATTAGACATGATGATGTGATTGTTAAGTTTATCGGCGTTCTGATTGCGCAACCGATTCACTAAATCAAGATTTTTTTCGAGTTCTTTCAAATATTGTGGCTTTACCAGCGAAAATTCCACTGTGCCATCTTCTGTCCCAACTTCTGTATTTGGAACAAATGTTCTTGTTTGTTCAATATACTTTCGATAATGTACGTGGATTTTATCATTAGGAAAGAAATCTATTATGCTGTAACCATTTACATGTTTCCTTTCAGTAGGACTATCTGCAATTGTCGAATTCGCGATAGAAGTAAAATAACCTCCATTAATCGCTATTGAGTAAATCCCGTCTGCTTCATGAACGTGACCACAGAAGTATGCGCTATACTCGTTATTCAATTCGATATTAACCGCTTCCTTATCAAATCTATTGAGAAAACTAAGGGGATGATGAGCCAAAGCAAGCTTAATATCACAATCTTTAAGGAACTCCAGCGAATGTTGTAACTGTGCTTTTCCTATCAATAGTTTTTCTTTATCCGAATCATCCTTACAGAGCCAAGATGAGTTTAAACAAGTTATGCCAAGGAGAGAGTTTGAAAGATTAACTTTGAAACTATTTTCAAACGATGATAGCTGCTTATTATTAAATGACTTGTAAAAGTTAACTTCCCACTTTTTATAATCTTCCAATCTTTCAAGATGGTGACGTGGATTTTCACGACAGTCGTTGATGAAACTAGTCAAAGCTACTTCATTATCTAACTGTTGTTTTAATCCGGTATCCGCGTATTCATCCATTTTATTTCTGAAGACATCATGATTGCCCGGCACACAAAATATTTTATTTTTAAGGCCTGGGTTGCTTTCAAGTATAATGTCAATGAAATGAGCTTCAAAACTTTCAAATGCCATTATCTTATATTCACCAAAATTCTTTGCACCCCTATCGATCATATCTCCAGTGAAGAATAGAACAGAGTCATCAGTAGCAAATTTCGATAAATCTGTCGCTAGCGCAGCGGTTAGAGCTTTCTTTTCAAATGATGGGGCATCAGACTCTAAGTGATAATCTGACAAATGGATAATTCTAATCATGTAAGGGTGGTTTAAGTTATTAAGGGTGAATTTGAATCAAAATCCAATTACGAATATAATAATATTCAATTTTAAATCGTACATAGGTTTAACTTCCTGATTTTCTCTTTAATACTATAATCCTTATTTAAGTTTTTGCTTTGGCATTAAAGCCTATACAATGACAAAATTGTTTGTTATTTAAGGGATAATAGAAGTTATATGCAAAAAAAAATGTGGTTGAGAGAGAAAAAATCTCTTCAACCACATTTGTGACCTGGGAGAGGCTCGAACTCTCGACCCACTGATTAAGAGTCAGTTGCTCTACCAACTGAGCTACCAAGTCGTGATGGTATAATTTTACTGGGCTGCAAATAAACGAAAATTTTTACTACTGCGGAAGCGGTTATTGAAATAGGATGTAAATTTCCACTTCAAACTTTCCGTTTTTAACTTACCGCGTACATTTCTTCGCGTTGGTTTTTTATGTCTTCGCTTTCAATGTATTCATCAAAGTTCATCAGCTTATCAATAGTACCACTTGGCGTTATCTCAATAATGCGGTTGGCCACGGTTTGCATCAGTTCATGGTCGCGCGAGGTAAACAGGATGGTTCCCCTGAAGTCGCTCATGCCATTATTAAGTGCCGTAATCGATTCCAGATCAAGGTGGTTGGTAGGTTCATCAAAAAGCAATACATTGGCCTGTTGCAGCATCATACGGCTAAACATGCAACGCATTTTTTCACCACCCGATAATACATTGCTCTTTTTAAGCACCTCCTCGCCCGAGAACAGCATGCGGCCCAAAAACCCGCGGATAAACTGATCGTCCGCCTCGCCGGTGGAGTATTCCCGCAGCCAGTCTATCAGGTTCATGTCCTTACCCTCAAAGTATTCGGTATTATCAATAGGGATATCGGCCATGTTAATGGTAACACCCCATTTAAACTCGCCTGTATAATCTTTATCGCGCCCGGTTAAAATATCATATAGTGCAGATGTTGCCAAGCTGTTGTTAGATAGAATGGCAATTTTATCATTCTTGTTTACCAGTATATTCACGTTATCAAACAGTACTTCACCGTTCAGCGTTTTGCCCAGGTTTTCTATCTGCAAAATCTGATCACCGGCATCACGCCCCTGATTATTGAATATAATACCCGGGTATTTGCGGTTAGATGGCTGTATCTCATCCAGGTTGATCTTATCCAACGCTTTTTTACGACTGGTTGCCTGTTTTGATTTGGAAGCATTGGCACTAAACCTGCGGATAAACTCCTGCAGTTCCTTAACACGGTCCTCCATCTTCTTATTCTGATCCGAACGTTGTTTTAACGCCAGCTGGCTCGATTCATACCAGAAGGTATAGTTACCGGTATAAATGGTCATTTTAGCAAAATCGATATCTACAACATGGGTACAAACCGTATCCAGGAAGTGCCTGTCGTGCGATACGACCAATACAATAGCTTCATATGATGCCAGGAAATCTTCCAGCCAGTTCACCGTATGGAAGTCAAGGTCGTTAGTAGGCTCATCCAGCAATAAAATATCAGGTTTACCAAAAAGTGCCTGTGCCAATAATACCCTTACTTTTTGCGTGCCATCCAGTTCTTTTACCAGTTTATAATGCAGATCTTCCTTAATACCCAGGTTACTCAGCATGGTAGCGGCATTACTTTCCGCATTCCAGCCATCCATTTCCGCGAAAAGAGTTTCCAGTTCACCGGCACGTAAACCGTCAGCATCGCTAAAATCCTCCTTCATGTAAATAGCGTCTTTCTCCTTCATAATGGCATACATTTCTTTATGCCCCATCATAACGGTTTCAAGTACGCTAAATTCATCAAAGGCGTAGTGGTTCTGGCTAAGTACGGCCATACGTTCGCCGGGAGTAAAGCTCACCGAACCGGTTGTAGGGTCAATATCGCCCGACAGTATCTTTAAAAAGGTGGATTTACCAGCCCCGTTGGCACCAATAATACCATAGCAATTGCCTTGTGTAAATTTAAGGTTAACGTCTTCAAATAAAGTTCGTTTTCCGTAACGGAGAGATAAATTAGAAACTGTAATCATGCTGCACTGTAATTTGCCGCAAAGGTAAGGTAAATAGTTAAAAATAACTATCGGTGGCCCATTAAATGAAATAACGCTGATATAAATACAGCTAATACCGTAAACTTAAGTGAGCAATGTAGCCAGCCTTTGTGTTTCCTCATCTGCCAGTTTTTGAAGAGGCTTTGAGGCGAGCATCTTCATCATCATATTAAGATCTGCTGTAATAGTAAAGGTTGCTTCAGTACCACCGTTAATTTCTATCAGGTCCCATTTTAATTCCATATCAAAAGGCGGCTTCTCTGCGGGAATTATCCTGATCAGATCGTCTACTATCCTTTGCTCAATTTTTAACTTAAGCGTCGTAATATTTTCTATAGTAAAGCTTGCCTCGTCCTGGGTAGAGTTCCAGTCTTTAATATTATCAGGCATTAATTGCCGGTGATTGTTCATATCGGCCAAAAACAGGTAAACATTATCTACCGGCCGTTTAATAATTATCTTACTTTCAAAAACGCTCATGTCTTTATTTTCCCCAGGTTGAAGGGCTTTCCCGCCATTTTCTTAATATTTCCACGTCCGCAGGTAATATATATTGAAACTCTTCCGCGTATTTTATAAGGGAATTATAATTTGACAGCGTATGGAACGGACATTTGGCATTTTTAAAATTTTCAGTAGCTTCATCAAAGCCATAGCTGAAAATAGCCGCTAAGCCTGCTACGGTGTAACCCGCGTCCCTTAATGCTTCAACCGCCTGTAAGCTGCTTTTACCTGTGGATATCAGGTCCTCAATAACCACTACACGCTGCCCGGGCGATATTTCACCCTCAATAAGGTTACCTGTACCGTGGTCTTTAGGTTTCGAGCGTACATAAATAAACGGCAGGCCAAGTTCCTGGGCAACAAGCGCTCCCTGCGGTATTCCGGCAGTAGCAACTCCTGCTATACAGCCCACGGAGCCAAATTCTTCGTGAATGCCGGCACACAGTCTTTGCCTGATGTAGGTACGAATGGTTGGATGCGATAAGGTGATACGGTTATCACAATAAATTGGTGATTTCCAACCGGAGGCCCATGTAAAAGGATTATTAGGTTGTAATTTTATTGCTTTAATTTGCAGCAAAAATTCAGCTACTTGCTGCTCAGTCTCACTATTAGTAAACATGGCTCAAAAATACAGAATTTATATTAACGAAAAAGTGATTTTAATTACCACTGCGTTGCCTGATAAGCCCGAAAAATATCAAGCGATTGATGCTGAGCATTTTGATCTGAAAATAATTTATTCATGGGTGATAAAACATAGCGCCTCGTTTTTTTATGTTTTATGTGACGATGCTAAGGCTTATATGAAAAGCGTGATGAAAAACATCACCCTTATTGAAGCTGCCGGCGGTTTGGTGCAGAACGAGGCCGGTAAATACCTGTTTATTTTCCGTAACGATAAGTGGGATTTGCCAAAAGGCAAAATAGAAAAAGGCGAAAAAACCAAAGTAGCCGCCGTGCGCGAGGTAGAGGAAGAGTGCGGCATAAAAGTGAGCCGGCTTGATGAGAAGATCTGCAAAACCTACCATACTTATATTTATAAGGGCAGGGTAGTGCTAAAAAAAACGCACTGGTTTATGATGCAGCATAAAGGCAAGGCCAAACTTGTGCCGCAAACCGAAGAGGGAATAACCGATGTGCAATGGTTTGCTAAACCGCAGGTTAACTATATCTTACAAAATACCTTTCCGTCTATTATAGATGTGCTGGAAAAAGCCGAATTGATTACAGGTACGGTATAGCTTCTTTAGGCATAAATTGGGTAACATCACCATTATAGCGGATGATCTCGCGTACAATGCTGGAGCTTATAGAAGAATAACCCGGTTTGCTTACAATAAAAATACTTTCTATTTCGGGCTCCAAAGCGTGGTTCATTTGTGCAATGGCTTTTTCATATTCAAAATCAGATACGGTACGTATGCCCCTTATCATATATCCTGCGCCAATGCTTTTGCAAAAATTAACGGTGAGGCCTTCATAAGCTATAACGTGTACTTTTGGCTCATTGGCAAATACCGCTCTCAACATTTCTTCGCGCTGACCTACGGTGAGTAAACCCTGCTTAGTGCTGTTTACACCTATACCGACATAAACTTTGTCGAACAGATCTAAGGATCGTTTTAAAATGTCTACATGGGCTTTGGTTACGGGATCAAATGAACCGGGAAATAAGGCTGTTTTCATATATAAGGATAATATGATCTGCTAAAATCAAAAGTAACCATTATGGCTGATATATTACTTTAATAAATGATTTATGGCGGCATGCTGCAAAAGCATAATGGTTTTTGCATCCATAATTTCGCCGGTAGTTATCATGTCAAGTGCCCGGGAGAAGGGCAGCTCTAATACTTCAATATGTTCCGTTTCTTCCTCTAATCCACCTCCTTCGCTAACTTTCATGTCCTTGGTATATTCGGCAGTAAAAAAGTAAAGAATTTCGGTAACGGAACCGGGCGACATATAAGCCTCAAATACCTTTTGTACATCGGTTATTTTATAGCCGGTCTCTTCTTCCGCTTCCTTTCGTATGCAATCTTCCGGATTATCCTTGTCCAGTAAACCGGCGCATGCTTCAATTAAAAAGCCGCTTTGATTGCCGTTTAAATAGGTGGGCATCCTGAATTGCCGGGTAAGTATTACCGTTTGCGCCGCCTTGTTGTAAAGTAAAATAGTTGCCCCGTTGCCACGGTCGTAAGCCTCGCGCGATTGCGGTTGCCATTCGCCGTTTTTTTGCAGGAATTCAAAATCTACTTTTTTAAGGGTGTACCAGTTATCTGATAAGATACTGGTTTTCAGATTTCTGATCTTGTTACTCATCAGCTTGTTTCTTCTGGTGCTTTAAAAAACGAAAATGAAGAGTGTCCGTATTTGCGTTGCTCCGTAAAAGCGGAATGATTACTCAGGTTTTGTAACGACTGATGTTCAACTATCAGTAGCCCACCCGGTTTAAGCAGATTTTTATCAAAAATGATCTTTGGTATTTCGGGTATTTTGTTCAGGTCATAAGGCGGATCGGCAAATATCAGGTCATACTGTTCGGTTTCCATCGCCAGGTACTTAAAAACGTCTGCCTTAAAGGTATGTATTTGTGTTAACCCATGCTGCCGCGATGCATCCTTCAGGTAATGTACACAATGGATGCTTCTGTCAACCCCGATTACCTTGCCCGCTCCGCGCGATGCAAACTCCATAGCTATATTGCCGGTTCCGCTAAAAAGATCTAATACGGTGATCTCCTCAAACTCGATAATGTTTTGCAGGATATTGAATAAGGCTTCTTTTGCAAGGTCGGTAGTTGGACGAACGGGTAAGTTTTTTGGCGGATTAAGCCTTAAGCCTTTTAATTTTCCTCCGATGATGCGCATAACGATAAGGCAGCAAGGGTTAGTAATTTGTGAGGCACTACTTGTTCGGGCATTTCAAGCGGATATATATCATTCAATTTTACTGTGCCAAAAAACTTTTCCAGATAGGTAAAACTACTATCAGTAGCATTAATATCGCCGCTTAAAATAAGGTTGGTTTGTTTCATGTTCAGCGAAAGTTCTTCGGCAACAAACGCGCTATAATAAGCGAGTTCTTCGGAGTTGGTATAACTAAAGAAATTATAAAAGCGCAGTTTGTTTTCCTTAAAGAATAAGAACTCGGCTACACCTTCATCCATATTTACATATAGGTTGTTATTACCTGAATTATTTGCGGCAATCAAATTTATCCAGCCTTTACCCTGGTAAACAGTATTACTTATATCAAAATATTCACCGTTAGGTACTAAAGCTTCATCAACCTTGTAAATAATAAAATTTTCATTATCTAAAGATTGCGCGTATACCTTTTCGGTTTCCTTAACATCCAGTAAACGCGCCATGTCTGCAACACGGGTATCATCAAAAAGGGTTGTTGGCAGTAAGGTGAATCCCGTTGTTGGTAACCCCGTTATTACTTTTTTATAGTCGGCAGTTAATATGTCTTTATATTCCTGCGGGTTTTTCAACTCCTCCGGCGGGCAATTCTCGGCCCAGGCAAGTAGTTTTTTTTCAAAAATAATGGCATAACTGAACGATTGTGCGTTTAATTGCAGCAAAAGGGTGTAATGATGCGCCTGGTCAAGGTTCAGTTCTTCGTCTGTGTATTTAAAACTATGTTCGCTCATGCAGGTGAACAAAAGTAATATTTTTTAGATTACTTAATTAATATACTTATAGGCATTTTTGTAACTATGCAGCTAACCGATTATATCAGTAAAGCATTTCCGCATCAACCCACACCACAGCAACAGGAACTGTTTGTTAAATTACATCAGTTTTTAATGAGTGATAACGGTGACGAATGCTTTATACTAAAAGGCTATGCGGGTACAGGTAAAACCACTGTTTTAGGAGCTTTAGTAAAAGCACTTGGCAAATATAATTACCGATCAGTACTGCTGGCGCCAACCGGGCGCGCTGCAAAGGTGATCACCAATTATTCCGGACGCAAAGCGTATACCATTCATAAAAAGATCTATCGCAAAAAATCGGCACTTAATGTGGATGAATCTTTTATGTTAGGCGATAATCTGGCTGCAAATACGCTTTTTATAGTAGATGAAGCATCCATGATAGCCGATCAGTTAAGTGGAAATAATCGCGAAACCCTGCTGCACGATCTGGTAAATTATGTATACAATACCAAAAACTGCAAGCTGATGCTGGTTGGCGATACCGCACAGTTACCGCCCGTTGGCGATGATGAAAGCCCGGCACTGGATGATAAATTGATGAAAGACCGTTTCGGACTGGATATTCATCGTTTTGAACTTACCGATGTGTTGCGTCAGCAAAAGGATTCCGGGATTTTATACAATGTTACACGCGTTAGGGATATTATCCGGGAGGGTGATGTTACTATGCCACAGATAGTAACTAAAGGCTATAAAGATGTATTTAGGATGAGTGGCGAGATGCTGGAGGAAGGCTTAAACTATGCGTATAATAAATACGGCATGGAAAACAGTTTGGTAATATGCCGTTCTAATAAAAATGCCAATTTATATAACCGGCAGATACGCGGCAGAATACTAATGCGCGAGGAGGAATTAACCGGCGGCGATCAACTGATGGTGGTGAAGAATAATTATTTCTGGCTGCAGGATCAGGAGGAGGGAAGCACCGGGTTTATTGCCAACGGTGATATTGCGCGGATAAAAAAAGTACGCCGTTTCGAAGAAATGTACGGTTTCAGGTTTGCTGATGTACAACTGGAGTTTATTGATTATGCCGAAGACCCGGTACTTGATTGTAAAATATTGCTGGATACCCTGTATTCCGAATCGCCGGCCCTGCAATCTATTGATCAGAAAAGGTTTTACCTGGAGGCCATGAAGGATTATGACCACATCCCTAACAAACGCGCCAAGCATAACGAATTAAAGCTAAATCCTTATTATAACGCTTTACAGGTAAAATTTGCATATGCCATTACCTGCCACAAGGCGCAGGGAGGGCAATGGGGCGCTGTATTTGTTGATCAGGGCTACTTAACCGAGGAAATGGTAAACACCGATTTTTTGCGTTGGTTCTATACCGCATGTACCCGTGCAACTAATGAACTTTTTCTGGTAAATTTTAACGAACGTTTTTTTGTGCAAAAGAGTGATCTCTGATACCTTAAACCTATCCTGTAACAGATACAAGTTTCATGGCTATCGGTTAGATATATGTTACATTATAAGATCTAAAGCATCAAAAATAGTGTTCCGAAATCCAAAAAGCGGAACACTTTTTAAATAATTTTAATTAGCTGTAATTCAAATATATCCAATGTTTATATGAAGTAGACTACCTGTTAAATATAAAAATACAAATATGATAACTTGCTGATTAAAAGTGTGTTCCGCTTGTTCCGTTTTTTGTATACACACCAGCGGAACAGAACAGAAATAAACTAATTTGCTATTCTGCTTGTGGCAATTCAATGGTGAATGTACTGCCCTTGCCTTCCTCACTTTGGACACTTATTTTGCCGTGGTGTCCTTCTACAATTTGCTTTACAATACTTAAGCCTATCCCGGTTGACTGTTCACCTTTAAGCCCTGTGCGGCCTGCGCCCGAAAAGCGCTCAAAAAGTTTTGGTATCATATCCTTAGGAATACCCAATCCGTGATCCTTCACCTGTATAACTATTTTTTCCTTTATCCGGTTCAGGTGTAACTCTACCTTGTCGGTTTCTTTAGAAAATTTAAGCGCATTACTTATCAGATTGTCAATAACTCGGGGGAACTTCTCATGATTAATTTGCGCGTATGCAGCTTTAACATTACTTATCAATACTACATTTTCCTTGCCGCCTAATTGTATTTTCCAGGTATCAGCAATGCCTTGTAATAATTGATTCAATTCGGTCCGGCGGGTATCAAAGGAGTTATTGTTTTCGCTTTTGGCTGCTTCCAGCAGATCGTCAATAATGGTGCGCGCTTTAACGCACGATGTTTTCATCATGCTCAGGTTTTCCTGAGTTTCTTCATCAATATCTTCCAGTTCCATCATCATAGCTAATGATTCAACCGCGGCTATCGGGTTCCGCAGATCATGTGCTACGGTACCTAACACCTGGTTTTTAAATATATTTGCTTTCTCAATTTCTACGTTCTTTTCGCGTATCTCAATTATTTGCCGGTAATAACTCGCTTTGTACGAAAAAAAGTACCTGGAGGTCATATAAAAACCCGCTATTAAAATAGCCGAGATCATTTGGTTGTATATCATCTCTGTAGGGTCGGCCTGTGCATGCAGCAGCATTATGCTGAAAAGCATTTCAATACCAACTATCAATACAATGGTTTCGTAGTATTCAAATACAAAAAGCACACTCACTATACTTAAAGCTATAAGATACAGGGTGAGGGCGTTGCTGGGGTCGGATGTGGCAATAAAGCTGGAATACATGCCGCAAACAATAAGGTATAGCGAGAATATAAAAACAAAAAGCGCCATACCTGTTGAACCATGGCGGGTTGTTCTGAACCGCTGCACCATTAAATGGCTTATGAGGTAAAAAAACGGAGTTACAATAATATATATCCAATTGGTAAAGCTGAATTCAGGAAAATTTTGTGCCTTAGTTAAACTTTCCGGAAAAATGTGATAAAGTATCCGGATGACCAGATTAAGCGTTAAAAAAATGAAGCTTGCAGTACGTACGCTTAACAGATTTTGATAGGTATAATAATTGCGATATGCTACGCTGTATTTGGAAGGAAGCCGTGTGAAAAAATGCGTATCCAATTGATAAAATAACTTTAGGGGGTTGGCCAAAAATATAAAATATATATGCTACGTTAAAATATAATTAACATTTATATAAGCTGGCTTTTTGGCTGGTTATCAGTGAGTTTTATTGACAAAATGACTGCTTGTTTTGTTTTCGGGTGTCAAAGTTTCAGTTATAAAAATATGGCAATTAATTTGTTCAGAACTAAATACTATGAATTTTAACAACTTTACTATAAAAGCACAGGAAGCCATCCAAAAGGCTTCTGAGATTGCCACAGGTAATCAGCAGCAGGCTATTGAAACAGCCCACTTAATGAAGGGCTTGTTATTGGTAGATGAAAATGTTATCACCTATCTGTTAAAAAAGCTCAATGTTAATCTTAACAGGTTAAATGAGATCGTTGATCAGCAGATAGAAACTTTCCCAAAGGTTAGCGGCAGTAATGTTTATTTATCATCGTCGGTAAATACGGTTTTGCAAAAAGCACAGTCATATTTAAAAGAATTTAAGGATGACTTTGTATCTGTAGAGCATTTGCTGTTAGGTATTTTAGCGGGCGGTGACAAAATATCAAGCGCGCTTAAAGATTTGGGCGTAAATGAGAAAGATCTTAAAAAAGCGATCATGAGCTTGCGTGGCGATAGCAAAGTAACCGATCAAAATGCCGAAGCTACTTACAACGCACTAAATAAATACGCTCGTAACCTTAACGAATATGCCGCCTCTGGTAAACTTGACCCGGTTATTGGCCGCGATGAAGAAATTCGCCGGGTAATTCAAATATTATCAAGGCGTACTAAAAATAACCCAATTTTAGTAGGCGAGCCGGGTGTAGGTAAAACCGCTATAGCCGAGGGTATTGCGTTCCGTATAATACAGGGCGATGTCCCTGAAAGTTTAAAAACCAAGGTAGTGTATTCCTTAGATATGGGCGCGCTTATAGCAGGTGCCAAATACAAAGGCGAGTTTGAAGAACGCCTGAAAGCTGTGGTAAAAGAAGTAACCCAAAGCGATGGCGAGATCATCCTGTTTATTGATGAGATACACACTCTTGTAGGAGCTGGCGGGGGCGAAGGTGCTATGGATGCTGCAAATATTTTAAAACCGGCATTGGCCCGTGGTGAATTACGCTCCATAGGTGCCACCACGTTAAATGAATACCAAAAGTATCTGGAAAAAGATAAAGCGCTGGAGCGTCGTTTCCAAAAAGTTATGGTAGAAGAACCTGATACTGCAGATGCTATATCTATCCTGAGAGGATTAAAAGAACGCTATGAAGCACACCATAAAGTGCGTATAAAAGATGAAGCAATTATTGCTTCTGTAGAGATGTCGCAACGGTATATATCTGACAGGTTTTTACCTGATAAAGCTATCGACCTGATGGACGAGGCCGCGTCAAAATTACGCCTCGAGATGGATTCGGTACCCGAAGTGGTGGACGAACTTAACCGTAAAATTATGCAGCTCGAAATTGAGCGTGAAGCTATCAAACGGGAAAAGGACGATCGCAAGGTGAAAGATCTGAGCGAGGAGATTGCCAACCTGTCATCGCAGCGCGATTCTTTACGAGCCAAATGGCAGGGCGAAAAAGATCTGGTTGATGGTATCAATCAAAAAGTAGAAATGATTGAAAATTACAAACTGGAAGCAGATCAGGCCGAGCGTGCGGGTGATTACGGTAAGGTAGCTGAATTGCGCTACGGCAAGATACGCGAAGCGCAGGATGAGGTAGAAAAATTGAAATCAGCTTTGCGCGAAAATCAGGATGACAACCGTATGCTGAAAGAGGAGGTAACTGCCGATGATATTGCAGGCGTGGTATCCCGCTGGACAGGTATTCCGGTTTCAAAAATGATTCAAAGCGAACGTGAAAAACTATTGAACCTGGAGGCCGAACTGCACAAACGTGTGGCAGGGCAGGAAGAAGCAATTGAAGCTATAAGCGATGCCATACGCCGTAGCAGGGCAGGGTTGCAGGATAAGCGAAAACCTATCGGTTCATTTATATTTTTAGGTACTACCGGTGTGGGTAAAACGGAACTGGCCAAAGCTTTAGCCGAGTTTTTATTTAATGATGAGGCCTCGTTGGTACGTATTGATATGAGTGAATATCAGGAACGGCATTCCGTATCGCGTTTAATTGGTGCGCCTCCGGGATATGTGGGTTACGATGAAGGCGGACAGCTTACCGAAGCTGTAAGGCGTAAGCCATACAGTGTGGTATTGCTGGACGAGATTGAAAAAGCGCATCCTGATGTCTTCAATATTCTGTTACAGGTATTGGACGATGGTCACCTGACTGACAATAAGGGTCGTGTGGTGAATTTTAAGAACACCATCATCATCATGACCTCTAATATCGGTTCTAACATTATCCAGGAGAATTTCCAGGATATGCAGGATGAGAACCGGGATGAGGTTATCGCTAAAACCAAGAACGAATTATTTGTGCTGCTGCGCAGCACAATAAGGCCGGAGTTCCTGAACCGTATTGATGAGATCATTATGTTTACCCCGCTTAGCCGCGATGAGATAACCGATATTGTTAAATTGCAGTTTAAGCATGTACAGCAAACATTGGCCGAAATGGGTATTACCATTGAAGCGTCAGATGAGGCTTTGGATTGGCTGGCACAACTTGGCTACGACCCGCAGTTTGGAGCACGACCGTTAAAACGGGTTATTCAAAAAAGAATACTGAATGAATTATCTAAGCAGATACTTGCCGGTAAGGTAGATAAAGACAGCAAAATAAAACTGGATATGTTTGATAATAATTTTGTGTTCATGAACACATGAATTATATAAATTGATATAAGTAAGGGGCGCCAATTGGTGCCCCTTTTTAATTTAATGGAAAATTGATTTCAGCCGTTTTAAGCCAATTGAAAATATTAATTCTAATACTCTTAAAAGTAAAACAACATTCGGTATTGCTGGTTTAAATGGTATAATCTGTATCACAACATATAAACAATACTTAATATGAAAAATTTTGAAACTATGGTGGATGCCACCAACGATCTGAACAAAAGAGGATATACGGCTAACTTAAGCCTGGAAGGTGATACCATCGACGATAAAGACCAGGATATTCATATGAACGAGGATGACTTCGAAATTGATGAATTTTATCGTTTCGAAGGGCAAAGCGATCCGGCGGATATGTCTATTGTATATGCTATCAGCTCCGAAAAATATAATTTAAAAGGGGTATTGATCAACGCTTTCGGTACGTATGCTAACAATAGCGAATCTGCCATACATGCAAAATTACATCATCACCAGGTGAGCAATCAATTGCATGGCGAAGACAGACCAAAAGAATAACAAAAATATACTTATGAAGAGTTAAAATTACGAAGCAGTCCCATAATTTTAACTCTTCATATTTTCCAGCCCTCTCAATAATTTTTTCCACGAGCCTGAATTGCAGGACCTCCAATACGCATTAAAATTTGTAGCTGTGCAGCTAATTCTTCTTTTATCCATGCATATCTGGGAATCATATTAAATAAGGCTTCGGCGGCACATACCTTTACAGCCACTTTCACTTTCGGATCAATTATCCAATCAAAAAATTGTCCGATAGCTGGTTCCATGTCAACCTTTATTAATGCATTCTGTACGGCTTCATGAGCGTTAGGCTTAGTTGATAACATTAAGATGCGCGCATAGTGGCGTTTACAACTCTCGTTACGCACCTCATTTATTCTTGATAGCAGATAAGCAAGGTTTGCAGCATGTTCAGTCGGGTATCTCAAAAAAATATTATCCAACACCATGCGGCTCTGAAAGCAATGGTTTTATCAGGATGAAAAGTGACATCTATTAATTCATTTATGTCAAACTGGTTATTATTCAAAATTGCAGAAAGCTGATCAACTTTGGTTTTTCCAAAGGTAGTCATAAGCTGTTCAATCAACTGTTCTTTATGAAGCATTGCTGTGTATTCAGGAATTTAAATTTATAAAAACTTTCCGTTTTTAGCACGGTATTAATATTAGTAATCAATCAATAAACAGCCATGCCGGTTAAACGTAAAGCAAAAAGGGGAACAAAAAAGTGGTCGGCAAAAGTGACCAAAGAGAGCGATGCTCTTGACCTGGAGAATGATGTTTTTAAATTAAAGGATCCGGAAAAGATAGCCGAATCGTTAAAGGAATCGGCCGAAAAAAGTCGTAAGCGAAAAGCCTCGCCTTTCCAAAGCGCTATGTCCATGTTAAATTTTTACATTAACCGTGCGGGAAAGAATCTGTCAAAAACGCAGAAGAAACCGTTAGAGCAGGCTAAAAATAAACTGCGTAAGTTATATGGACGTGCCGAACAATAAGTTATAGTGTGTTAACATTTGTTTTTCAAATACTTAACTAAATTAGCCCTGCCAATTTTAAAAACTTTACAACATTTCAACTTTAGGGCTTTTTAAAAAGTATACATTTGTTCGTTAATTAATCGTTATTGCATGGTTAAATTCAATCGTTTTACATTAAGCAATGGCCTGCGGGTTATTGTTCACGAAGATAGTACAACACCTATGGCGGTGCTCAATATTTTATATGATGTTGGCGCCCGAGATGAGGATCCCGAACAAACAGGTTTTGCGCATTTGTTTGAGCATTTAATGTTCGGCGGATCAGTAAATATTCCCAATTACGATGGCCCTTTACAAATGGTAGGCGGCGAAAATAATGCCTTCACCAGTAATGATATCACTAATTATTACATCACGCTGCCATCTGCCAATCTGGAAACTGCTTTTTGGCTGGAGAGTGATCGTATGCTGAGTTTGGCTTTTAGCGAAAAAAGCCTTGAGGTACAGCGCAATGTAGTAATTGAGGAATTTAAACAACGTTATCTGAATCAACCTTATGGCGATGTTTGGTTAAAGTTACGCCCTATGGTTTATAAAAAGCATCCGTACAGGTGGGCAACCATTGGTAAAACCATAAAGCATATTGAAGACGCACGCATTGAGGATGTAAAAGCGTTTTTTAAAAAGCACTATAATCCGCAAAA
The DNA here is from genome assembly GCF_016522075.1 of Mucilaginibacter segetis. Classification (GTDB taxonomy): domain Bacteria; phylum Bacteroidota; class Bacteroidia; order Sphingobacteriales; family Sphingobacteriaceae; genus Mucilaginibacter; species Mucilaginibacter segetis. Next base: position 1,419,826 of record NZ_JAEHFW010000001.1, read on the forward strand.
CGCTATTATGGTGGTTGGCGGCGATGTGAAAACCGAAGATGTAAAAATATTGGCCGAAAAGTGGTTTGGCCCAATACCGGCCGGCGAAAAATATAACCGGAACCTCCCTCAAGAACCCGCACAGCAGGAAGAGCGCCGCGAAACCGTTACCGCGAAGGTGCCGCTTAATGATGTTTATATCGCCTTCCAGATGGAGAGTAGGGCCGATACAGGATATTACGTAGTGGAACTGTTGTCGGATATACTTTCGCGCGGTCATTCTTCGCGCCTTTTCCGGAGTTTAGTGAAAGAGAAGCAATTATTCAGCGAGGTGCATGCTTACATTACCGGTAGTTTGGATAAAGGAATGTTTGTGCTGGAAGGTAAACCGCTGGAGCATGTAAGTACGGATGAAGCTGAGGCCGCGATATGGCACGAATTGGAAAAGTTAAAAACAGAAGAGGTATCTGCCGATGAGCTGACCAAGGTGCAGAATAAAACGGAATCTACTATGGTGTTCTCGGAGATGTCGCTGTTAGACAGGGCCATGAATTTGGCTTATTATGAACTGATGGGCGATGCTGAACAGTTTAATCATGAATCAGAAAAATACCTGGCCGTTACCCCGGCGCAAATAAAAGAACAGGCCAACAAAATATTCCGAAAAGATAATTCATCCACACTTATATATCTGGCAGAAATGCCCGAAGAAGTAGTGGATATTATAAGCTGATCACATTGTGATAATTAATATAAAATGAGTGTATTAAACAGAAAAGATGCACCCCGTTTTAACGGGGTTGAAAATATAAATCTGATACAACCTGAACATAAAAAGCTGGCAAACGGCTGTAATGTGTTTTCCTTTAATTCCGATGCGCAGGATCTGGTGCGCATAGAATGGATATTTAACAATCTGCGGTTTGATCCGTCTGAGCCATTATTGAATGTAGCTGTTAACACCATGCTGGTAGAAGGTACAAGCCGTTTAACCACTGCTCAGATTGCCGAGAAAGTAGATTTTTACGGGGCTTTTTTACAGGCAGATTATCATCATGATTATTCGCAAATTACCCTGTATTGTTTATCAAAGCATCTTAACCAGATATTGCCCATAGTAAAGGAAGTAATTACCGATTCTGTTTTTCCGGAAAAAGAACTGGAAACCTATGTGCGCAATCAGCAGCAGAAATTACAGGTGAGTCTGCAAAAAAACGATATACTGGCACGGCGGGCTTTTAATAAAACGATATTTGGCCCCACAATTTACGGTTTGAGCGCTACTCCCGAAAATTACAAAAGCCTGAAACGCGAAGATATGCTGCGCCATTTCAGGCAAATGTATCAGCCTGCCAATTGTACCATTATTATCGCAGGTAAAGCTAATAAGGAATTGTTGGAGCTGGTGACCGATACCTTTGAACATTCATGGGAAAATACAGGCCAGGCTGCTGATATAAGTCAGCCGGAGCCGGAGCCATCTGCGGAGAGATTTATTTATATTGAAAAACCCGAGGCATTGCAATCGGCAATACGTATAGGTACCCCATTCGTAAACCGTATACACCCGGATTTTCCTAAACTGCAGGTGTTAAATACGGTGTTAGGCGGATATTTTGGATCAAGACTAATGGCTAATATCCGCGAAGATAAAGGTTATACCTATGGTATCGGTTCGGGCATGTCGTCATTAAAACACGCGGGTACGTTCTTCATCGCGTCAGAGGTAGGAGCAGACGTAAGCAGGCAGACGATAGCGGAGGTGGAAAAGGAGATCAATCTGTTAAAAGATCAGTTAATTCCTGAGGAAGAACTTTCGCTTGTGCGAAACTATATGTTAGGTTCATTACTGGGAAGTTTAGAGAATATCTTGTCGCATGCAGATAAATTCAAGACTCTTTATTTTGCAGGACTTGGTTACGAATATTATGAACGGTATACCGATACGGTTAAAAATATCACTCCTGTGGAACTAAAAGAACTCGCTAATCAGTATTTTAATTTCGACCAGTTTTATAAGGTAATAGCCGGAAAATATTAATTGTTAGAAGTATAAACGGTTACAAATGTTGCCGGTATACTTTATTGCATAAAATTAACATCATTTGCATGTGAAGTGCTTGCAAATCTGCATGTCGAAGCGTATCTTTGCCCGGCAAATAATAACTCCATTTAATTATTTGCTATGCAGCCAGACTCCTCAAAATTTATCGCCGAAGGTTTAACATATGACGACGTATTGTTGCTCCCGGCTTACTCCGAAGTTTTACCGCGCGAAGTTGATACCAGCTCTTTTTTAACCAAAAAGATAAAGCTTAATATTCCGCTTGTTTCCGCAGCAATGGATACCGTTACCGAGTCGCAGTTGGCAATTGCCATAGCGCAGGCAGGTGGTTTGGGCATGCTGCATAAAAACATGAGTATACAGCGCCAGGCAGAAGAGGTTAGGAAAGTAAAGCGCTCAGAAAGCGGAATGATACAGGAACCGGTAACCCTTCACGAAGCCGCAACCGTTGCTGATGCTATTAAAATAATGCGAGAATACCGCATTGGTGGTATTCCGGTGGTTGATAACACAGGCAAGCTTAAAGGCATTATTACCAATCGCGACCTTCGCTTTCAGAAGGTAATGGCTACGCCGGTTGCTGATGTAATGACCAAAGACAATCTGATCACTGCCGCCAAGGGTACTACATTAAGTCAGGCTGAAGAAATACTGCAAAATTATAAAATAGAAAAGCTGCCGGTTGTTGATAACGAAGGGCAACTGATAGGGTTGATCACCTTTAAGGATATCCAAAAGTTCAAGAATTTTCCGAATGCATGTAAGGATGAACATGGCCGTTTACGTGTAGGTGCCGCGGTTGGAGTTACTCCGGACACTATGGACAGGGTAGAAGCCCTTGTTAAGGCCGGCGTTGATGTAATAGCGATTGATACGGCACACGGGCACTCCATATACGTTATAAATAAAGTTAAAGAAGTTAAAAAAGCTTATCCTGATCTGCAGGTAATTGCAGGCAATGTAGCTACAGGCGAAGCTGCTAAGGCTTTGGCCGATGCCGGTGCAGATGCCGTTAAGGTAGGTATAGGACCGGGTTCTATTTGTACTACCCGTATTATTGCAGGGGTAGGTGTTCCGCAGCTTTACGCGGTTTACGAATGCGCCAAAGCCCTGCAAGGCACAGGAGTACCCGTAATTGCCGACGGTGGCATAAAACATACCGGCGATATTGCCAAAGCCATTGCCGCAGGTGCCAGCTCTATTATGGCAGGGTCGTTATTTGCAGGGGTAGAAGAATCGCCGGGCGAAAGTATCATTTATGAAGGCCGCCGTTTTAAATCATACCGTGGCATGGGTTCTATCGAAGCGATGGAGCAGGGTTCAAAAGACCGTTACTTCCAGGATGTAGAGGACGATATAAAAAAATTGGTTCCTGAGGGTATTGTGGGTAGGGTGCCGTACAAGGGTATGCTGTCCGAAGTGATCTACCAGTTTGTTGGTGGCCTGCGCGCCAGTATGGGTTATTGCGGTGCTAAGGATATTGAGACCATGCAGGAAGCAAAATTCGTTCGTATAACCTCCTCAGGTATCCGCGAAAGTCATCCTCACGATATTACTATCACTAAAGAAGCTCCGAACTATACAAGATAAATTATTAACGGTTGATGGGTAATAAAGATCCATCAACCGTTTTTGTTTTAATAACCTACATTAACAATATCCATGCAAAGTATATGCGTATTCTGCGGCGCCAATTATAACGGCGACCCTGTTTTAAAACAAGCAGTTGAACAACTGGCAGAAATAATGGTAAACCGTGATATTACTTTGGTATATGGTGGGGGTAAGGTTGGGGTAATGGGTCTATTGGCCGATGCTGTTTTAGTTAATGGCGGTAAAGCCATTGGCATAATACCTCAATTTTTAATGGATAAGGAAGTGGGCCATACCGGACTTACCGAATTACACATCACCGAAAATATGCATCAGCGCAAACAATTGATGAATGACCTGTGCGATGGTATTATTATGCTGCCCGGCGGCTTTGGTACGCTGGAAGAATTCTTTGAGGTACTTACCTGGCTGCAGTTGGGTCTGCACAATCATCCGGTTGGGGTGTTAAATGTTAACGGATTTTACGATCACCTGCTGATGCAAATGGATGTGATGGTAGAGCAGCGTTTTTTAAAGCCTGCTAACCGGCAACTGGTATTAACCTCGGCAAACCCGGTCGAGCTGGTTAATTTGATGAATAATATTCAAATACAACCAGACGAGGTTTGGTTTAGAGACAGGAACCTGACTTAGGGTTTCGTTTTTAGCTTAACGGTTTTAGTTTTATATTTTCCTTTATTACCCTCTCCGCCAAGCGGGCCATAAAATATTACCCAGGTTGCAAAATCGTCGGTAAAGTTTTCAAAGCGGTGCTCAATTCCTGCCGGTACAAATAACAGATCGCCTGGGTTAAAAATTGTGCGTTTCCCATCATTTGAAAAATCCCCTGTTCCGCTCATGATCACATATATCTCATCCTGCAAGTGCGGCGTTTGCTTATCAATTCCATCAGGACGGTAAATTTCCACCGACATATTACCATGTTTCATGACCTGCGCAAACAGGCTTTCTGAATTACTGTTTAAAATATCTAATGCTTCTTTACTGCTTACTTGCATAATTAAAGGGGAATATTATATTAACTAATAAAAAGTTAAAGGTATTAAAAAGCTATTTACGCGGTAAATTTTATAAATTACCCAACCTATTGTAAACGTTATGGACCTGGAATTTAATAAGAATGAGGATGTTAATAAGCAACTGGTTTACGAAGTTAACCGTAAACTGAAAGACATATACCTTGGCGGTGGCGAAAAGGCTGCTGCTAAACAAAAACAAAAAGGTAAAATGCTTGCCCGCGAAAGGGTGGCCTACCTTATAGATAAAGATAAACCCTGGCTGGAGGTTGGTGCATTTACCGCAGATGGCATGTATGCCGAACATGGTGGCTGCCCATCAGGCGGCGTTGTTTGTGGTATTGGTTACGTATCGGGCAGGCAATGTGTGGTGGTAGCTAATGATGCTACAGTAAAGGCAGGAGCATGGTTCCCTATTACGGCGAAAAAGAATTTACGCGCGCAGGAAATAGCCATGGAAAATCGACTGCCCATTATATATCTGGTGGACTCTGCCGGCGTATTTCTGCCTTTGCAGGATGAGATATTTCCGGACAAAGAGCATTTTGGGCGAATCTTTCGTAATAACGCGATGATGAGCAGTATGGGTATTATCCAAATATCTGCCATTATGGGGTCATGCGTAGCGGGTGGGGCTTACCTGCCTATTATGAGCGACGAAGCAATGATCGTAGAGGGAACGGGATCGGTGTTTTTGGCCGGATCATATCTGGTTAAATCGGCCATAGGTGAGGAGGTGGATAACGAAACGTTGGGCGGTGCTACTACGCAATGCGAAATATCAGGTGTAACAGATTATAAACAGCCCGATGATAAAACCTGCCTGGATTCCATCCGCAACATCATGAGCATGACGGGTGATTTTACCAAAGCCGGATTCGACCGGATTAAATCCGAAAAACCCAAATTAAAAGAAGAAGATATTTACGGTATTTTACCGGACAGTCGCGAGAAGCAGTATGACATGATGGAGATCATTAAACGTTTAGTGGATGAGTCGGAATTTGAAGAATATAAGGCGGGTTTTGGTCAAACCATTATTTGCGGTTTAGGCCGAATAGATGGCTGGGCGGTAGGCATTGTTGCCAATCAGCGTAAGGTGGTCAAATCTAAAAAAGGAGAAATGCAGTTTGGCGGGGTTATCTATTCAGACTCCGCCGATAAGGCCACCCGCTTTATTATGAATTGTAATCAAAAGAAAATCCCTTTGGTGTTTTTGCAGGATGTTACCGGTTTTATGGTAGGCAGCCGGTCGGAGCATGGGGGCATTATAAAGGATGGCGCTAAAATGGTGAATGCCGTAGCTAACTCCATAGTGCCAAAATTCACCATAGTTGTAGGCAACTCTTACGGTGCAGGCAATTATGCCATGTGCGGTAAGGCTTACGATCCGCGGTTGATCTATGCCTGGCCTACTACTAAAATAGCCGTAATGGGTGGCTCACAGGCCGCTAAGGTGTTGGTACAAATGCAGGCCGCCGGCTTAAAAGCCAAAGGCGAGGACGTGGACGAAAACAAAGAACAGGAGCTGCTTAAGCAAACTACCGACAGATACGATTCACAAACTACCCCTTACTACGCCGCCGCACGCCTTTGGGTTGATGGTATTATAGACCCGTTAGAAACACGCAAGGTAATATCAATGGGAATAGAAGCCGCGAATCACGCGCCTATTGAAAAAGCTTTTAATGTAGGGGTGATACAGACGTAGTTGTTGCGATTTAATAATGGGAATAGTACAGATACAATATATTTTTACTTATTATAAATATAAAAAGAGCGATGTTATTAACATTTTATACGAATCGGCTAATCCTGAAAATTGTATGATAGATGATGGTGAAGACCCGGGATACATGTATTTTTTATGCCTGTTTCCGGGTTTATTAATTTTATTCATTGGTATTGGAATGTTGGTTATATAAGCTGCTTTTTTTAATCACATCTTATTAATTCTTATCTTCCATATATGAAAAAGTTACTGCTTCCGCTTTTGTTGTGTTCAGCTTTCAGACTTTTTGCTCAAAATGCTGAGAGGATCCATCAAAAGGCCATTTTGGTTGATACTCATAATGACGCCCTGTCGAATGAACTGATCACAAAGGCTGATCTGGGTAAACGGCAAAGAGAAGGTAATTTCGATCTGATAAGGGCAAAAGAGGGAGGTTTAGATGTACAGGTATTCTCTGTTTGGTGCAGCGGACAGTATGGTAATGGCACCGCTTACGCCTATGCTAACCGCGAGATAGACTCTTTGTATGCGCTCATCAATCGTAACCCGGATAAAATGATGATGGTACGTACCGGTAAAGAATTAAAAAAAGCCGTTAAACAGGATAAACTCGCGGCCCTTATAGGGGTAGAGGGCGGCCACATGATAGAGGACAGGATGGATTATATAGATTCGCTGTATAACCGGGGTATGAGTTACCTCACCCTTACCTGGAATAACAGTAACTCATGGGCAACTTCCGCAACCGATGAAGTATTACACAGCGATTCGCTGCAACACAAAGGACTTACCGACTTTGGCAAACAGGTAGTAAGGCATCTGAATGAACTGGGCGTGATGATAGACCTGTCGCACCCCGGTGAACAAACTTTTAACGATGTTATGGCCGTTACCACCAAGCCGGTTATCGCATCTCACAGCTGCGCTTACGCGCTTGATCCGCATCGTCGTAACCTGAAAGATTACCAGTTAAAGGCTATTGCCAAAAATGGGGGAGTAGTGTTTGTTAACTTTTATAGCGGATTTCTGGATAGCACCTACTTTGATAAACACGAAGCTTACCTTACTAAACATAAAACACAACTGGATTCACTGATAAAAATTTATAACGATTACGATCTGGCAAGTATCAGGCTGAATGCCATCAACAAAGCCGAGGCTGATGAGATGCGCCCACCTTTAAGTTTGCTGATTAAGCATATTGATTATATGGTTAAATTGATGGGGGTGGATCATGTAGGTATCGGGTCGGATTTTGATGGCGCGGAATCGTACCCACTGGGGTTAGACAGTGTAACCGATTACCCCAAAGTAACTGCCGAACTACTCAAAATAGGTTACAGCAAAAAGGATATCAACAAAATATTAGGTGGTAATTTTATCCGGGTGTTAAAGGAAAATAAAGGAGAATGATTATCTTTAGATAACCTTTGCTTTATCGATATGTTTAAAAGTTTTATTGTTTTTATCTTCATTTCTTTTTTTGGCTTACCCGTTTTCGCTCAGCAAACCCGTACTTATTTCTTCAAAGAAGACGGAAGCAGTACAACTCAAGAGTTTAACGCAAAGTCGTTTATATTGATGACCAAACAGCCTGATGATACTGTTTGGTATATTAAGCAATATGACATGGATCATAATTTAATGGCATCCGGGTCCTATATGGATGATAAATTAATAACGCCTCACGGGTATTTTAAATATTACAAGACAATCCCCGAAAAGCATTATGAAAAATTCAATTTTTCTCAACATAAAATAGATACAGGTACAGTTAAAGCAAAAAGTTTATTGACAAAAGAAGGGGTTTTTCTCAATGGGAAAAAGTCTGGTAAATGGATGGAGTATAATGAAAATGGGAATCTGAAATTGGAAAACATCTATGTAAATAATTTACTTAACGGAACTTCAAGAACTTATGATAATGCTGGTAATGTAATTGGTATAGGCGATTATGCTGATAACCAGAGAGAGGGTGTCTGGAGATTGTTTAGGAGTGACGGAGAAGTTTTTAAAATAATTACTTATAAAAATGATAAAATAATTAATGCGAAAAGTAATAACGTAAAACCCGCAAATATTAAAAATATATCTGTTGGTTATGATCTTGCTAACTATTTAAATCATAAACTTGATGTTTATGACTATGGTAATTCCGACGACTATTCGGTAGTATATCATTTTAGAATAACTAAAGAAGGGAAGTTAACTGACCCTGAAATATACAAAGCACATGCACTTAGAGTTGATACAGCTATAGTATATGCCTTATTAGCTGCACCAAATTTTAAATCAGCCATTAAAAATAATGAACCCGTACCACAATCTTGTTCTATAATTTTGGAAATCACCGTGAATAAAAAAAGAAGAATTAGAGTTAAGTACAATTATTATATTACATCTGTTGATGTCACAAACGGTATTTTTTCTCTATTAGGTATAGGGAATGATTTACCCTGAGCGTCTCGTGACTGATGATAAGTTTTACGGATTGTTGACCTTCCTGTTTTATCTTTTTATTAAATTCGCATCTTATTTTAAAGAATACAAATGTCACAAGATACTGAACACGTTAAATGTTTAATTATAGGCTCGGGTCCTGCCGGCTATACCGCAGCAATATATGCATCGCGGGCAGATCTTAAACCGGTTATGTACACGGGCTTGTTAGCAGGCGGACAACTTACCCAAACTACCGATGTGGAGAATTTTCCCGGTTACCCTGATGGAATAATGGGTCCCGAAATGATGGAAGATTTTCGTAAACAGGCGGAACGTTTAGGAACAGACATCCGTTTCGGGTATGTTAGTTCGGTTGATTTTTCGGCAATGCCGCATAAGGTGGTAGTTGATGAGAGTAAAACCATTTTAGCTGATACCGTAATTATTTCTACCGGAGCATCCGCCAAATGGCTGGGTTTGGAGTCTGAACAAAAGTACAGTGGTTTTGGTGTGTCGGCATGTGCTGTTTGTGATGGTTTTTTCTTTAAAGGACAGGATGTGGCCATTGTTGGCGCGGGCGATACCGCGGCAGAAGAAGCCACTTATCTGGCAAAATTATGCCGCAAGGTATATATGATCGTACGCCGGGATGAATTCCGTGCTTCTAAAGCAATGGTTCACCGGGTATTAAATACGCCAAATATCGAAATACTATACAACACCGAAACCATTGAAATTTTGGGCGACGGGCAAAGCGTTAATGCCGTTAAGGTGTGCAATAACCAAACCCAGGAAACTACAGTTTTAGATGTTACCGGCTTTTTTGTTGCTATTGGTCACAAACCTAACACTGATATTTTCAGAGGGTGGATACACATGGATGAAACGGGTTACATTAAAACCCGCCCCGGTACCACAGAAACCAATGTGGAAGGCGTATTTTGCTGTGGTGATGCACAAGATCATATTTATCGCCAGGCGGTTACCGCTGCCGGTACAGGTTGTATGGCCGCTATAGATGCGGAACGTTATCTTGCCGCACAGGAGCATATTGTTACCGCGTAAAATATTTAATTGAAAAATTTATAAAGAGGCTGTCCCCAAAAGGATAGCCTCTTTTGGTAATGTGTTTTTTACAGCTTACATGAGGCAATATTTTGAATTTATGTTAAATTCACCGTCTCAATATAAATCGGGTTAAATTTTTGTTATGTATAAAAAAATATCTCTGCTGTTTTTTTCGGTATTAATATGTTCAACGCTTGTTGTAAAAGCACAGGATGATCCTAATATGGGTATCATTCCGGCACCGGTATCAGTAAAAAAAATGCCGGGTGAATTTGTGCTGAGCCAGCAAACTATTATACAGGCAGATACACCATCAAATAAAGCGGTAGTGTTTTTCTCGGATTACCTGCGGGATAATATGGCTTACAATAAACAGGTAGGCATACGTAACGCTAATGCCGGCTCTACTGTAATATACTTAACCTCTACCGGAACGGAGAATCTACCTGCCGAAGGTTATCGCTTAACCATAACACCAAAGCAGGTTACTGTAGCAGGTAAGGGAGCAGGTTTATTTTATGGCATACAAACGTTGATACAACTAATGCCTGCCGAAAGGGCGGCTACGGCTAAACTGCCCTGCGTGCAGATAGAAGATTATCCGCGCTTTGGTTATCGTGGTTTAATGCTGGATGTTTGCCGCCACTTTTTTTCGGTGGAGTTTGTAAAAAAATACATCGATCTGATGGCTGCCTATAAACTGAATAATTTTCACTGGCACTTAACAGACGATCAGGGCTGGCGCATAGAAATTAAAAAATATCCTAAGCTGACGCAGATAGCCAGCCAAAGGGCGCAAACGGTAATAGGTAATTATCACGACCGTACTCCGCAGCAATATGATAATACGCCCTATGGTGGCTATTATACACAGGATCAGATTCGCGATGTGGTGAAATATGCCGCAGCCCGTTATATTAATGTGGTGCCCGAAATTGAAATGCCGGGCCACTCGCAGGCCGCCCTGGCCGCATATCCTGAATTAAGCTGCGACCCCAGTCTGGATTATAAGGTTGCGGAAACCTGGGGCGTTTTTAATAATATTTATTGCCCGTCCGAAAAAACGTTTGCTTTTTTACAGGAGGTGCTTACCGAAGTGATGGATCTGTTCCCGAGCAAGTACATCCATATCGGCGGTGACGAAGCTCCTAAAACCGTTTGGAAAAACTCCAAGTTCTGCCAAAATCTGATCAAAAAATTAAAGCTTAAGGATGAACATGGCCTGCAAAGTTACTTTATACAACGTATGGAGAAGTTTGTCAATTCAAAAGGCCGCAGCATAATTGGTTGGGACGAGATATTGGAAGGTGGCCTGGCACCGAATGCCACAGTGATGAGTTGGAGAGGTGAGCAGGGCGGTATTGATGCGGCCAGGCAAAACCACGACGTTATTATGACCCCGGGCAGCGGTGGTTTGTATATTGATCATAGTCAGGGCCGTTTAGATGAAGAACCATTAAGTATTGGTGGTAACGAACCGGTTTCCAAAATATACAGCTATAACCCTACGCCGGCGGCTTTAACAACTGAGCAGCAAAAGCATATTTTAGGGGTACAGGCCAATTTATGGACAGAGTACATCCCTACCGAGAATAAAGTGGAATATATGATACTGCCGCGCATGCTGGCCCTGTCTGAAGTAGCGTGGACACCGCTCGCTAATAAAGATTTTAAGAATTTTAATGAAACCCGCCTGCCGGAACATTTTGCCTGGCTGGATAAAGAAGGGTATGATTATCGTGTACCGGCAGCTTTCGGTACAAAAGACACGATTATGATAGGTTCACAATTGAATGTGAATTTAAAAAGCCCGGTTAACGGGGCTACTATCTATTATACTATTGATGGCTACACCCCGCGCGAAACGGATTTAATTTATACCAAACCGATGACCCATGACGTTCCGTTAGATCAGTACCGCGAACTAAAAACCATAGTTATCACACCATCCGGCAAACGAAGTCGCGTTACCACAACCTATGTTTATAACAAGGCGCCTTTGGCACCTGTAAATTATACGGGCAACAATATGGGTTTAAGTTATAAAGTGATGTCGGGCGCGTATGTAAATACTACCCAAATTAATCCCGCCGCGGTAGTTGATACCGGCATAGCCAAAAGCTTTAGCGTAGCAACATCTGCCTTCAAAAAAGCATTTGGTAATTACGGGGTGGTGTTTGATGGGTATATTAAAATAGACACAGATGGTAACTACGGTTTTTCAACCCAATCATCAAACGGATCGGTGTTATTGATTGACGACCAGCCTGTTGTTGATAATGACGGAAGGCATGGTGCTTATGAGCAGGGTGGTGCTGTGCCGCTATTAAAGGGTTTTCATCATATTGCCATTAAATATGTAGACTCGGGTACACGGGGAGGAAATTTAAGAGTATTTATGACCATTCCTGGAAAACCAAAGGGAGAAATTTCGCCCGATATGTTGTACTATTAAGAATTAATATCGCCAATGAATGCTAAATATTTGCCGCTACTGATATTATTTGCATTAATTACCGCTTGCAATAGCAAGGATAATAAAGCCGTGACCAACGTTCCGGTGTCCGTAAAAAACAACGGACTGATGGAGCCATTCCGGTTTCATAAAGCTATAGAAGTATCGCCCGGGCAAACCTATGATGTGGTAAGCTGGGGGCGAGGCTCAACGGATGTGGGTGCCTTTGCTATACTACATTCAGATTCGGCGGGCATGAAATACACCACAACCACCGGCGATCTGGATGGTACTATTAGTGACGTATATAATTCAGACATGGATGTTGATGGTAATCCGGAAATATTGATACAGTCAAAAGGGAAGGATACCATCAACTTTACTAAAATATACGCATTTGAGTTTGATGATAATAAAGCTGAAAAGCTAAATTTTCCGAATCTGACATCATCGCAAAAGGCGGGATACCGCGGAGATGATAATTTTTATATAAAAGACGGCAAACTGATACGTGAGTTCCCGATATATGACGGTAACACTAAAAATGCCAAACCAACCGGAGAAAAGCGGCAGTTGGAATATGGTTTACGTAATAACAGTTTCACTGTAACTCAGCTGAGTAAAGATGCTGAAAAACAAACAGCTGATAAACCGGCACAGCAAACGGTAAAGCAAGCCACGTCTGTAAAAAAGAAAATCACAAAGAAAAAATCTTCTACTAAAAAGAAAAGAAGACGTAGGGGTTAATGTTAACTATTCTTTGGTCATATTTATCATATCTTTAGCGTTAGCTATGGCAACGGCATCATAATCGTTATTAAAATAAAACCAGCCCTTCTGCGCCTGTTTATTGTGCTTAACTACGTTAACTATGTGCTGTAGAAATTCATTGGAATAGGGCGACCGGTACAGATTAGGCACACCATGAAAACGATAGTAAATTACCGGTGTGTTCTGGATAACCTCATCCGGCAGGGTTGGGTGGCTCATTCCGCAAAATGTAATATGATGTTGTGCCAATTTTTCATAAACCTCGGGTTGCCACCAGCTCACATGCCGCGGTTCAAGTATATTCATAAAATCAGGATTAAGAGCATTTATTATTTTTTCCAGTTTCTCCTCTGTGTAATTAAAACTTGGTGGAATTTGAAACAGCACAGGGCCCAATTTCTCCCGTAAACCGTTATTTATAGTTTCGTAAAAGCTGTTAACCAATTCATCAGTATCATTGAATTTTTTGTAGTGCGTTATCGCTCTTGGGGCTTTAACGGCGAAACGAAATTCCGCAGGACTTTTTTGATACCAATTCTGTAAAAAGGATAGTTGGGGGAAGCGGTAAAAAGTGACGTTAAGTTCCAAAGTGTTAAAATGCTCACAGTAAAAATCGAACCATTTACGCTGCGGCAAATCCTCAGGATAAAACGTTCCACGCCAGTCTTTATAGTGAAATCCCGAACATCCGATATGCCAATCCATTGCCTGTTTTACGGAATAACGAGTCGGTCTGATTTTTTGTTTTAAGTGTAAATTATTATCCGTTAAATAGTTTGTGGCGTTTAATGGGTTTGCCTTTTCGCATCAGTACAGCATGATAAACGGTGGGTATATCATTTGTCCAGTGTTTTATAATAAAGAGAATGGCTATAATTTCTAACCGGGTGGCAAAGCCAAGATAAAAACAAATAATAAATAAAACCTGTGAGTTGCCCGTTGCAATGAGTTGTATGAGTGTGGTAAATAGCACGAGTGTCCATAATTTGGAGCCAATGGCATGTGTGGCTACCTCCTTTTTAAAGCGCAGATAGCTGATAATGTAACACAATCCTTCTGCTGCTGATAATATTAATATTTTTATCCAATTATCCTTAAAAAACTGCGGAGTGATTAAATAACATGCAATTACGATGCACAGCCAAAAAAACTGATCAACGCCGGAGTCGAGTCGTCTTAATTTGGGTGTAGATATGTTGAGGTGGCGGGCTATTATACCATCAAAAATATCAGCTATTAACCCCAGAAAGATAAACGTAATTATGATCCAGGTAAAAAAAGCAGGTTGCAAAATGCTCAGCAGGATAATTATTACCCCCAGTAATATTCTGGAATAAATTAATAATAAGGGAACCTTTTTCATGTTTATAACACTAATGTAGGTAAAAACGATGCTTAACCGCCCTGCATTTGTGCACTTTAATTTGCAAATTTGCATAACATCCAATCCGCATAGGTAAATGCATTTTTTATATCCCGTTTTTTTGTTTGCGTTATTAACACTGGCTATCCCTGTATTGGTGCACCTGTTCAATTTTAAGCGTTACAAAAAAGTGTATTTCAGTAATGTTCAGTTCCTGAAAGAAGTGCAGGAGCAACAGGCTTCGCGCAGGAATATTAAAGAGCGGTTGATACTGGCAGCACGCATGTTGGCGCTTGCATTTTTAGTTTTTGCCTTTGCCCGCCCGTTCATCCCCGGTAAAGAAGCCGCAAATGCAGGTAAGCAGCAGGTGGTAAGTATTTTTGTTGATAATTCCTATTCCATGCAGAATCTTAGTCCTGAAGGATCTTTGCTTGATGTTGCCAAACAAAAGGCTAAGCAAATAGCGGCGGCATATTCCATGAACGACAGATTTCAGCTACTAACCCAGGATTTTGAGGGCAAACATCAACGCTTATTAAACCGCGAGGAATTTAACGACGCGGTAGACGCTGTAAAGATAAGTCCGCAGAGCAGAACGCTGGATCAGATTATAGCAAGACAACGATCATTAATGGATATGCAGCCTAACGCGGTAAAGAGCAGTTATGTGATATCCGATTTTCAGAAAAACATAAAACCACCAACAGTTATAAGCGATAGTGCTGCGGTAAAGCTGGTGCAATTAAAGGCAAATGTTTTACCAAATGTTGCAGTTGATACAGCCTGGATGCTTAATGCCATCCATCGCCCGGACGAAACCGAAAAAATGGTGGTGCGCTTAAGAAATTACGCTGATAAATCCGCTGAAAGGATTCCTTTAAAGTTGACCATTAACGGCGTGCAAAAAGCTATTGGCAGTTTTACTGTGGATGCCCGATCGTCGCAAACGGATACACTCACTTTTTCGGGCTTAAAGGCAGGCTGGCAGCGTGCCCAGATACAATTGCAGGATAATCCTGTGATATTCGACAACGATTTCTATATGGCTTTTAAAGTGAATGATGTTTTACCGGTATTGTTAATTAATGATGGCACAGCAAATAAATATTTGAAGGCTGTATTCGGCAGTGATGATTTCTTTTTGTCGACAAATGTCAATAGCGGGAATGTTGATTATTCCTCGTTGAATAATTACCCGTTGATAGTTTTAAGTGATATAAAAAATATTTCGACCGGACTGGCGCAACAATTAAATGCTTACACACGCAGGGGGGGTACTTTGATGATCTTTCCGTCCGCTGATGCTGATCTGATTAGTTATCAGGCATTGTTACAGCCCATGGGTGCAGCTTATCCGGTTAAGCTAATTACCGAAGATGTAAGGGCGTCGACCATAAACCTGCGGAGTGCTGTATTTAAAGATATGTTTGAATCGATTCCCCGGAATCCTGATCTGCCAAAAGTGAAAAAATATTATGACTTAAATACGGCAGGTAAAGGTGGTGAAGAATTAATGCGGCTGGCAACCGGGCAGCCTTTATGGGAGTACTGCAACTATTTAAAAGGCAAAGTATACCTGTGTGCGGTTCCCCTTGATGAGCGTTTTAGTAATTTACCTGTGCACGGGCTTTTTGTGCCTGTAATATTCAGGATAGCCCTGTTGAGCGGGCACGATCAACCTTTATTTTACAGTATTGATGATAAAGTGATAGAGACGCCACCGCTGCAATCAACGGAGAAGCAATTAGTAAAGCTTATAAAGGGCGAAAAGGAAATTATACCGGATATAAAACAGCAGGAGGGGGCCACAATAATGTATTTACCCGATGAATTAGCGGAACCCGGAATTTACGACCTTAAAAAACAGGATAGTACAGCAGGAGTTATTGCTTTTAATAATAACAGGAGCGAATCGGATATGAGTTATTTGAATACGGAGCAAATGAGTGAGCTTTTTTTAAAAAAGGCTAAAATATATCCTGGTAACAGGCTTAATGCAACTAATATAAATGCAACTGAAAATTCGGGTCTTCAATTATGGAAACTTTGTATAATTTTGGCACTGATCTTTTTGGCTGCAGAAACATTGCTGATCCGTTTCTATAAAACAAGCACAGGCTTTGTATCACAACCAGGCTGATCACTTAAAACCCACCTTTAAACAGCGCTAATGAATTTGCTTATCAAATCCGCCACTGTTATTGATCCGGCATCCACCCTTAACGGTAAAGTAACCGATATTTTAATTAAAGATGGAATTATCACTAAAATGGGGACTTCCATTACTGATGAAGCCGAAATATTTGAAGCAAAAGGCAGCTATATAGCCCCCGGTTTTTTTGATCTTAACTGTAACATCGGTGAACTGGGATTAGAAACCAAGGAGGATCTTAAAACCGGAACGTCTGCGGCTGCGGCAGGTGGTTTTACAGGTTTAGCATTAATGCCTAACACCCATCCGCCTGTGCATTCAAAGGCGGAAGTGGAGTACCTGCTTAACCGTGCAAAGGGGAATTTAGTGGATATATATCCTCTTGGAACTATCTCCTCTAAACGTGAGGGTAAGGATATGGCTGAAATGTACGATATGTACAACAGCGGGGCCAAAGCGTTTACCGATGGCAACCGCCCTGTGCAGGATTCGGGATTAATGGAGCGTGCCTTATTGTATGTACAGGGTTTTGGTGCTAAAGTAATATCGTACCCCGAGGATGCATTTATTGCCGGTAAGGCAAAAGTTAACGAGGGCGTGGTAAGTACCATGTTGGGAATGAAGGGTATTCCATCGCTCGCTGAAG
Source organism: Mucilaginibacter segetis (assembly GCF_016522075.1). Taxonomy (GTDB): domain Bacteria; phylum Bacteroidota; class Bacteroidia; order Sphingobacteriales; family Sphingobacteriaceae; genus Mucilaginibacter; species Mucilaginibacter segetis. The sequence goes on from NZ_JAEHFW010000001.1 coordinate 1,437,129, forward strand.
AACTGATGATAGCGCGAGATCTGTATCTTGCCGAAGAAACAGGCGCATCTATACATTTCACTACCGTGTCAACCGCGAGATCTGTAGCGCTTATAAAGGAGGCACGGAGCAAAGGTATTAAAGTTACCTGCGATGTTGCGGTGTATAACCTGGTGCTCACAGATGAGGCGTTAATGGGCTTTGACAGTCTTTACAAGGTAAAGCCCCCTCTGCGTACCCGTGCAGATGTTGATGCCTTGATTGCAGGTGTAAATGACGGAACTATTGATGCCATAGTGTCGCAGCATACACCACACGAAATAGAATTTAAAGATGTAGAGTTTGAGGTGGCAGAATTTGGAATAACCGGCCTGCAAACAGCGTTTTCCTTAGCCGTAAAAGCAGGGCTTGATGTTGAAATTATAGTGGAAAAATTAGCTATATCTCCGCGTAAAATATTAAATATAGCGGTACCTTTAATTGCCGAAGGACAGCCTGCTAACCTGGTGTTATTTGATATGCAGAAAGAATGGGATTATACCAGGGAAGCTAATCTGTCAAAAAGTTATAATTCGCCGTTCATCGGGCAGAACTTAAAAGGAAAAGTTTTGTTAACCTGTAATAATAATCAACTTTTTAACTCTAAGTAATATGACCGACCCCAAAGTAAGATCAGCTGTTACAAGCGCATTACAGGCTTTTGCTAATTACAGCGATTTTGATGCTGTATCTCTTGATCGTCAAATTGAAGATGTGTTTGCATCAGACGACGACTTTTTAAAGAAAGTTGACTCCCTTGATGAGGTTTTTGATGCTCATCCCCAGGCCGAAGACCTGCGGGAAGTGTTTTTTGATTTGTTGATGATCAATTTTTTTAGCGAGGATGTTAAAAAGCTGGAAGATGATTATCTGGAAACACCGGAATGGGAAAGCATAGAAGAACAAACCCTGGACAGAGGTACCGAACTGTTAAACTTGCTTTTATACCTGAATGAATGTGAGGACGAAGAAATAGATCCGGAATTGGAAGATTATCTGAAAGAGTTTTTGCTGGTTGATGAAGACGAATTTCAGGATGAGTACAGGATATACGAGCCAGTAATAGCAAACCAGATATTGGTGGAAAGTCCCGTTAATGAAATAAATAAAGTAGCTGAAAGCTTGCCTGATGATTCGGAGTTGAAAGAATTGTTTTTTCCGATGATGTGCTTTTTTCAAAATCCATCCCCATCGGCAAACGAAATAGAAAATATAGCGAACAATGCTTCTAATACGCCTTTTGATATGGCGGTTTTAGAAATATTAGTTAGCTTTAATAAATAATCAATTAAACCTTATTAATCATGACTGACCAACTCAGAAGCAAAACTATCAACAATTTGTCGCTTAAATACGGCTTGTTAATAGGAGGCATCTCCATTGTTTTATCGGTAATTTTCAGAATTATAGACCCGCTGTTGCAATTTACCAATACATGGATATCGTTATTAGCATTTGTAATAGTTATAGTTCTATTAGTGATTTTTGGGATAGAAGTACGAAAGAATGTGGGAGGATTTTGGAATTATGGAGAAGCATTCAGAAGCCTTATTATCATGTCGGTATTTATTTCCATATTGACGGTACTTTATAGTTTTATATTATTCAAGTATATTGATCCTGAGTTGCCGACTAAGGTTAATGCCGCAATTTTAGATAATTTAACAACCAAGCTAAGCAATATGGGCCTGGATCAATCTAAGATGGATGAGATAACCAAACCCTTTGAAAACGGGGAATTCGAGGCTAAATTTAAACCAACCTTTAAAAACGAACTTACCAACTTTGGGTTCGGGTTATTGATCTATGCGGTTATTGATCTGATAATAGCTGCCATCATTAAAAAACGGCCACCAATGTTTGCCCCGGTTGTAGAAGATGATTTAGATACTGACCCGGTAGTTTAAATAAGAGTACTTTATACAGAAAAGCCGCTTTATGATTAATAAAGCGGCTTTTTGTATGCAATTGTATAGCTTACTCCAGGCAATTAATGGCATTGGTAATAGCCTCGATAAGTTTTTTATTTAACGAATTGCCGAGTACAATTTCCCATTTGCCGTCTTGACGCTGTAGCCAGTGTACTTGTGAGCCATTATTAATACTGCTTGTTAAAGCTATTTTGTAAATGCTTTCTGTATTGCTATAGATCACTTTTAAAACCTTGGCGCGGTAAGCCTTTTTTAAATGGCTGAATGATATGGTAAATACTTTGGATACCGACAAACTGTTACTGGTATTAGTTTGCCGTTCCTTGTTTACTCTGACAACTTTTAGTTGTACGGGTTTTGGTTTTTGTTGTGCTGTGGTTGACATATTATTGATAATAAGTTATTGCAGATTTTGTAATTCAGTTGTTTGGTATCGGGAAGTTATTATCAATTGCATGCGTTATATATATCTGAATTAAATATTAAACCACAGGTTAAATAATATGTTTTAAAAGCTGCTTGTTTTTTTCCTAATTCAAAAAAAAGGTCGGATAATCTTTATCCGACCTGCTGAGTAACTATTAAATATTAACTGGTTTGTATTATTTGCTTTTTTTGGTATAAATGTAAACTACGCCATATTTAGCTTTGTCGCCATATTTTTTTATAGTATCGGCACCGGTGGCAATATTCATCCTGTCTATATCAAAAGCAGATAATTTTTTAAGGTCTTTTATAGTTGCCTCCTTGCCATCAATAATGATCAACTTATCTGATATCCTGTTAACACCTGAATTATAATTTACGCCAACCACATGATCAGTAGATAATTTATATCCCTTAACAGTTACTGCGTTTAACGATGCTTTGCCATTAATCTTAATCGGATCTAAGTTTTTATCACTGCGGCTAATATATACCTGATCTCCCTCCATTTTATATCCCTGTACTACTACATCCGGCTTAATGGGTTTTAACTGCCCCTGAACGGTGTATAACATGTTACTATTGCCATCAAGCCGTAAAGTATCCCCTTTAACTCTGTTGAGCCGTAATCCGTTTACAGTATGAGATAAATTACCTCTTCCTGTTATTACGATATCAGTTATTTGGCGTTTATGACCCAGTTTTTCCAAGAGTTTTTTGCCTTCTTCAGATCCTTTGGTCGTAATAAACACCACTTTATTTTTGTTTTCGAATCTAAGCTCGCGGTCGGGGCCAAGTAAATTATCTAAACCATCAGCAGATACAATATTTATAGCCTCAATCTGGGTAGGGTCAATGGTTTTGAATTCGGTGCTGTTTATTTTTTTACCATTCAATACAAAATTCATAGAGTCGGTACCTGCAACATGATCAGTTAGAATTATCGACACTCTTTTAGCTGTATCTTTTGATAAACGCAGGGTATCCAGTTTAATGTTAAACTTCTGAATTTTCTTTTCATTGGATAACAATACCCTGAAGTTTTGAGTAACAATGGTATCGGCCTTAGCGATTGTATTTATAGTTGCCTTTTTTAGAGCCAGAGTAACAGGCTTAATAGCATGGTTGAGCCTGATAGATATTGGTTTTGCTACCTCAGCCTTTGTTAAGGTGAAAACTAATAACAATGCGGTTACCGCGGGTATTATTAATACATACCTAGTAAGATTGTAATTGGAAGATCTTTGAGTGTTCATCATAATTATACGTTTTTTTATTGTTGATATATTAAAGTGGTTTACTATGCCGGGGGTGCTATTATTAAAACTTACATTGAGCAGACTGTACTGATAAGCTTTGCTATCGAATCCTTTGTTAAGGATTTTTCTATCGGTTATAAATTCTATGTTTTCTCTTACGGCTTTCTTTATCAGCCAAATTCCCGGGTTAAACCAATAGAAGATACTGCTTAGCTCAGCTATCAGAATATCAATAGAATGCCATCCCTTTACGTGTACCTGTTCGTGTAATAAAATGGCTTTTATATCCTCAGGTTTATGGTTGGCCGGATTGATATAAATACTTCTCCAGAAAGAAAATGGCGCCGCTTTGCCACTTATTACCCTGATATTGTGTCCATGCAGATTGTCCGGTTGCGACTCATGGTATAATTTTAGTAAGGATAGTAACTGTATTGCAAGCCTGATAAAAAGAAAAGCCGCGCCAAGCCAGAAAATTATTGTTGCAACCAACCAATAATCAGGATGGGCTATTTGTTTTACCACATTTTGAGCGGGCAGCTGTAAATTAAGAATAGCATTTTGCACCGTACCGGTAATATCCTCATGTTTCTTTGCAAAGCCGGCGAGGTCTATTTTAGGATAAACCGATGCAAACAATATAGCCGTTACCAAATATACCCTGTTAAGCGAGTAAAAAGTTAAGCGCCTTAGTACAAAATAATAGCCTGCACAAAAAAGCAGCAGGGCAATATTTACTTTAAATAAAAATATAAATAAAGCTGGCATGTCTTAAGATTTAATGTTTCTCTATAAGTTTTATGATCTCTTTTAATTCTACTGCGCTGATCTTTTTTTCGTTAGCGAAAAATGTAACTAAGTCTTTATAAGAGTTTTTAAAATAGTCGCTTACAAAGCCGCTCATAAAGCGTTTTTTGTATTCCTCTTCGTTGATGGCAGGTGTGTAACGATAAGAGTTACCTAATTTTTCGCTTTTTAAAAAACCTTTACGTTCCAGGTTTTTTACAGTTGATGCCAGTGTAGTATAAGGTGGTTTCGGTTCATTTAACTGATCCAAAAAATCCTTAATAAAACCGCTTCCGGTTTGCCATATTGCCTGCATGGCTTCTTCTTCTTGAATTGATAATTTTTCCATCTTTCTACGAATATTTCGTAAATATACGACGTGTTCGTAATAATCCAAATTATTTAACATTTTTTAAGAAAATATGCGCATTACCAGCTTACGTAACTACATAATCAACTTGGTACTTATTCAGATTAATATTAGTTTTGAGGTGAGCTAAAACTTATTAAAACTACTTATCATGCCCTATATAACTACGGTAATAACAGGTGCTACGTCTGGTATAGGCAGAGAAACAGCTTTAGCACTGGCAAAAAAAGACCATGCAGTATACATGCTTGTTCGTGATGTAAAAAAAGGGGAGTTGTTAAGAGATGAAATAACAGGTATAACAAAAAATTCACATGTATATGTAATTGAGTGCGATCTTGCTGATATGCAGAGTATAAATTCAGCTGCCAATACCCTTAAAAGTGGTTTAATGGCAATTAATGTGCTGATAAACAACGCCGGAGGTATTTTTGCACAACGGCAGGAGAGTAAAGACGGTGTTGAACTGACCCTGGCTGTGAATCATTTGGGTCACTTTTTACTTGTACAAAATTTATTGCCCCTGCTGGAACGCGGACAGGCACGCGTAATTAATATAAGTTCGGAAGCGCACCGTATGGGTAAACCAAATTTCAGGGATATACAATCTACTATCGCATATTCGGCATTTAAAGCATATGCCATGAGTAAGTTATTCAATATTTACTTTGCGCGCTCTTTAGCCATAAAATATGGTCCAAAGGGAATATCATCATTCGCCTTGCATCCGGGTGTAGTGAATACTTCTTTTGGTGCCGACCTTAAGGGCCTGGGGAAAATCTTGTTATGGTTTATGCGTCCGTTTATGCTTTCAGCGGAACAGGGTGCGCAAACAAGTGTTTATTTAGCTACCGCGCCACGTATTGATGCGAAAAGCGGCAATTACTTTAAAAATAAACATGTAGTAAATCCTGCGAACATAGCAACCAAAGAAAAAGCCCGAGATAAATTATGGGATATAAGCATGGAAATGGTTGGCCCGTTTTTACAATAAGGGATCAAATTGTAACATTTTTAAGAAGGGTTGCAGTTTTAAATAAATTAAATTAGCTTAGTTGTATTAAATCCTTACCTTGATGAATATAAACAAGAAATTATTAGCTACACTCAGTTTGCTGTCCATAGTGATATTTATGGCTATGTCGCCGCCACAGGCGGAAGAAAAGTTTAAAAATTTAAAGGTTCTTCCTAAAAATATTTCTCATGATGATTTACACCGCGTTATGGACGAATGGGAACACTCATTAGGTGTACATTGTAGCTTTTGTCACGCACGTAATGAAGAAACCAAGAAAATGGACTTTGCAAGTGATGCGAAGCCTGAAAAAGAAATGGCAAGGCATATGTATAAGATGATGACCATGCTCAATAAAAAGTATTTTAAAGCTCAAAAGGATAGTATCGGCATGTATACGGAAACAGGTGTTAATTGTTATACCTGTCACCGTGGAGATGCTCATCCGGAAGTGGTTAGCCCGCCAGAAGAGAAGCGAGGCCCGCGTGGTAATGCTCCCGAAGGAAATCGGCCGCCGCCACCTCCACCCGTAGCGCCAGCTAATTAAATTAAAAGATAAGATATTTCCCCGCCTAAAACGCGGGGATTTTTTTTATTTTCATAGTAAATTACAATCCATCCTTTAAAAATCATTTTTGTTATGAAAAGAGATCATTTATATACGGTATCAAATAACGCTGTATACGACAGAAGAAAATTTATAACGAATACCATTACTATAGCCGGCGGATTAACGCTGTTAGGTACCAATATCTCCTGTGCGGCAAACGGTTATTCGGGTAAAATATATACCGTACAACAGATTATAGATCTGATATTGAAGGAAGGAAACTTGTTGCCAATACCAGATACAGTAGACACTATAAAAGCCGGAAGCGCTGATATGAAGGTTACAGGTATAGTTACAACTATGTTTGCAACAGTAGATGTGATAAAAAAAGCGGCAAAACTAAACGCGAATTTTATTATAGCGCATGAACCTACATTTTATAATCACCGCGACGATACGGATTGGGTGAAAAATAATTCAGTAGTTAAACAGAAGGAGGATTTATTAAAGAAACTTAATATTACTGTATGGCGTTTTCATGATTACATTCATTCATTAAAACCTGACGCGATATATTACGGTGTAGTAAAGAAAGCCGGATGGCTGCCGTATTTTAAAGCAGGCGAGTTGGAGTTGGATATCCCTGCTATTTCGTTACAAAAGCTGGTAGAGCATTTAAAGACATCGTTAAACATATCGCATTTACGTATCATTGGTGATCCGCAACAGATATGCAAAAAGATCGCGTTGTTTCCCGGTGCACCGGGAGGGCAGCGTCAGCAGGCGCTGGCCGAGTCAATAAAGCCAGATGTGTTGATAGTAGGAGAATTGTCGGAATGGGAAACAGCCGAATATATAAGGGATGAACAATTATTGGGTGGTAAAACCTCGCTTATTATTTTAGGCCACGCGGCAAGCGAAACACCCGGAATGGAGTATTTTGTTGATTGGTTACAACCCAAATTGCCTGATATGAAAATCACCTACATCGCATCCGGTGATCCGTTTACCTGGTTGTGATTATAAATTTTGCGCTATTACAAATCCGCTTGCCCAGGCCCACTGGAAATTGTAGCCGCCCAACCAGCCGGTAACATCAACACATTCGCCACCAAAAAATAGTCCGGATATTTTTTTTGCTTCGAGGGTTTTTGAGGATAACTCATCGGTATTAACACCGCCGCTCATTACTTCGGCCTTGTCATAGCCTTTTGTACCTGCGGGTTTTACCTTAAATTCATGTATCAAACTACCAAGACCATCTAACTCTGCTTTTGATAACGATGCCAGGTTTTTTTCTGCTGGTACATAATCGCTTAATGCCTCGGCGAATTTGCGGGTAAATAATCCGGACAGATAAGCAAGCAACATCTTCTTGCCATTCTCTGCTCTTTCTGTTATTATCATGTCAATAATGTCCGCACCGGGCAGCAGGTCTATATAAATATATTCTCCGGGTTTCCAGTAGGATGATATTTGTAAAATAGCCGGGCCGCTTAAACCCCAATGGGTAAATAAAATGTTCTCTTCAAAACTCGCCCTATCATTCCATACCCTGCAAAAAACGCTGTTACCTGATAGCTTTTCGTACCAGGGCTGATCTTTGCCCGTGATGGTAAGCGGGACAAGCGCCGGGTTGGTCTCTGTAATATCTAAGCCAAATTTACGTGCAGTTCTTAAACCGAAATCTGTTGCGCCCATTTTGGGTATTGGTAATCCGCCTGATGCGATCACCACTTTTTGGCAGGTAATATTTTGCTGTTCACCGTTTTTATTAAATTTTACAATAAATCCGTCTTCAATTTGTATAATATCGGTTACCTCGGTGTCGCACCAAATCGGCTGCTCCATATCCCGGCATAGGTCGGTAAATACCTTTACAATATCTTTAGACTTATCACTAACCGGGAAAAGCTGTCCTAATGTTTTTTCTTTGCCGCTGATACCGTAGGTTTCAAAAAAAGATATGGTATCATCCACTGTCCATTGTGCAAAGGCCGATCTGCAAAAATGTTCGTTTTGTGATAGAAATTGCGCCGGTGTAGCATACAGGTTGGTATAATTACATCTGCCGCCTCCGCTTATTAATATTTTGGCACCGGGTTTATCATTTTTTTCGAGTACCAAAGTTCGCTTGCCTAAAAATCCTGCCTGCACGGCACACATTAAGCCACAGGCGCCTCCGCCAATAATTATAGCATCAAAATGGGTTTGTTTTGTTAAATTTGCTGTCATGGATGATGTTTCGCAAATATCAGAATTTGGAAAGATATTTATCTTTTTAATTACAGGTGCTATTTTGGTGGGACTTTTGTTCTTCACCAACAGGATATTGGCGCCTCGTAACCCTACATTTGAGAAACAAACTACCTACGAGTGTGGCGAAGAACCCACCGGCAATGCATGGCTGCCCTTTAATTCGCGGTTTTATGTAATAGCACTGGTGTTTTTGTTGTTTGATGTGGAGATGATCTTCGTTTTTCCATGGGCCACCGTTTTTGGAAATCGTGAGTTATTGGCAAATGACGCCAGATGGGGCTGGTTATCGCTTACAGAAATGTTTGTTTTTTTAGGGATACTGATATTAGGGCTTGTATACGTATGGCGCAAGGGAGACCTTGACTGGATAAAACCCAAACCTGTTTTGCCGATATCAGGAACACATATCCCACAATCTCTGTATGATCAAATAAATATGGATCAAAGTACTTTTAAGGTTAGGGAGTTTGCTTTAGAAACATCGCAGCCTATAACTGAACAACCGGTAGCTGCTAAAACTCCTACACGAAAGCCCATGTTTAAACCAACCTTTAAAAAGCCGGATAATGACGCCTGATATAACTAACGAAAGCGGCGGCGTAGTTGTCACCAAGATGAACGATTTGCTTAACTGGGCGCGCTTATCATCCTTATGGCCGTTAAGTTTTGGCATAGCCTGTTGTGCCATTGAAATGATGGGCTCTATGGCATCTACATATGATCTGGACAGGTTTGGTGTGTTTCCCCGGCCTTCAGCCCGGCAGGCCGATGTTATTATTATTGCCGGAACGGTTACCTTTAAAATGGCGGAGCGTATAAAAAGGCTTTATGAGCAAATGCCCGAGCCTAAGTATGTCATATCAATGGGATCGTGCTCCAACTGCGGAGGCCCGTACTGGCAGCATGGCTACCATGTAGTGAAAGGGGTAGACAGGATAATTCCGGTGGATGTGTATGTACAGGGCTGCCCGCCCCGCCCCGAAGCCCTGATAGGTGCTATACTGGAACTGCAAAAGAAAATAGAGCAGGAGCAACCTGCATAACTTATTTCATAATTGAACTTTCCTGAAACCCAATGCCGCTATTAATGTTTAATTAATAAATTAAACTAATTAGCTATGTTGTTACCATTCGCCTTTATGATCATCGCCGTATTTGTGGTGCTTGCCATCTACTTAATTATCAGAAAATCTAACGGAAAAAAGGAAAAGCGTTAGGCTTTCTTCACCTTAAAGGTATTATTGCTATTATCGGCATCTATAAATATTCCGCCGTCAGCAGCAACGGATACTACAGTTTTATTGTTTTTTAAATTGACAATGGCCTGCTTTTGATTTGTTTTCCATATAGCCGGGTTCATGTGAATGGTTCCTGTAGTGCCATCGCTGTAGGTAAGCTTAACATCAAACGGAATGGCAAAGCCGCCAATATTATCAATAACTATTTTATAACCCATCCCAATTTTGGTTACGTTTTTTATGGCAAGATCAATATAGCTATAGGTAAAGAACCAATTGTTAAAAAACCAGTTCAGGTTTTGACCTGTTGCTGTATTAATAGAATTGAAATAATCCCAGGGGATAGGGTGCTTGCCATGCCAGTTATTCATATAAGCATGTAAGGCTTCTTTAAACATTTCATCGCCAAGCAAATCTTTCAGCGCAAGATAGCTTAAAGATGCTTTGCCGTAGGCATTGTGCGCGTAACCATCCTTTAATTCGCTTGTTGGCGTTATCAAAGGCAGATCTTCCGTTTCTGAATAATCTTTCATCCATCCGGCTATTCTGAACTTTTTATAAACCTCCTGCGCTTTTTCTTTGCCTACCTCAGTTTCGTTAATAAAATGTTCAAAAGTCGTTGCCCATCCTTCGTCCATATAGCCAAAACGGGTTTCATTAATACCCATATAAAACGGGAAATAAGTGTGTGCCATTTCATGATCCTGTAATAATTGCGCATCGGCTAAATCAGGGTCATGGGAGTCGTTAACCATCATTGGGAATTCCATATCCGCGAAACCTTCAAAAGCGGTCATTTTTGGAAAAGGGTAAGGTACACCCGGCCAATTGTGCGAGAAATAATCAAGCGAATGCAACCCGAATTTAACCGATTGATGAAACTCCGGAGAGGTGTCATTATAGGCTGCCTGCATACTGGCACGTCGTCCGGTTGCATCATCAACAACAACGCTGGCGCCATCCCAGTCGTAATGGTTACTTATACCAAATGCCATATCGCTGATGTTATCAGCCTTCCATATCCAAGTATTGGTTTCGTTTTGTGCGGTAATGTTGTTTTTTGCAATATCCGCCTGTGTAACAATATGGATCACCGAGTCGCTGCTGAGTGAGGTTTGCAGCTTTTTAGCATATTCAGGCTGTAAAACCTGTTGGGGATTCTGTAATGTGCCTGTAGCCCAAACTATATAATTTTTAGGTACGGTGACATTTAACGTATAGTTATTGAAGTCGTTGTAAAACTCCTGCCGATCGTTAAATTCGAGTTTATCCCATCCATTATAGTCATCATATACCGCGACACGCGGGTAAAAATAAGCTATGTAAAAAGTAGATGGATCTATAACTCCTTCACGACCAGCCCCCGTGGCCAGCTCATAATGCCATGTAATGTTCAATTTTATAGAACTGTGAGGTAGTAAAGGCTTGGATAAACGTACCTCATAGTTAGTTAAATGTGCCTTTTCGTTATCCCAGGGCTTTTTTTGGCCATCGGCAAATATCGAATCTACCTGTATGCCGGATGTTATATAATCCGGTGTAGTCGCTCTGAATCTGGTAGCGCCTGCGCGATGCACATTCAATATCAGTTTCATATTAAGTTGCTTAAGCGTATCCGGACTGTTATTAAAATAAGTGATCTCTTCTACGCCTTTAACCGTGCGGTCGGGCGGCATTACTGTAACTGATATGATATAGTTACTGGTGTTTTGCCAATATTTAGGGCCGGGCTTACCGTCCATAGATCGGGTTTTATTATTATAGGCTTTTTGAATATCGCGTGGGATATTAACTATCTCTTGCGCATTTGCCTGAGTAACAAAAATGAATAATGCCGCGGAAATAAGGAATGATTTGAACATAACGGGGAAATTTGAAGCCAATAGATAGTTAATACGCTAAATATAGGAAACATGTATTAAACGCAATGTAATTTTTAGGCGATAAACTATATAGTACAAAATGAAATGCGGATGGTTCATTATTTTGTGCTTTCCGCAGAATAATTACATTTGTTATCTATGCAAAAAATACTGGTAGCAAACCGCGGCGAAATAGCATTGCGTGTAATGCGTTCTGCCCGAGAAATGGGTATTAAAACTGTTGCGGTATACTCCGCGGCCGATCGTGATGCTTTACATGTGCGCTATGCCGATGAAGCCGTTTTTATTGGCGAGGCGCCTTCTAATCAATCATATTTGGTTATCGAAAAAATTATTGATGCCTGTAAAAAAACAGGTGCCGAAGGTATTCATCCGGGATATGGATTTTTAAGTGAGAATGCAGAATTTGCAAGAAAGGTACGCGAAGCCGGCCTGATACTCATAGGCCCGTCACCGGAAGCTATGGAGATAATGGGTAATAAATTATCCGCAAAAGCTGCTGCCTTAAAATACAATATACCTATGGTGCCGGGTACCGAAGAGGCTATTACCGATATAGATGAGGCAAAAGCACGAGCTGTAGAGGTTGGTTTCCCGATATTGATAAAAGCAGCAGCAGGGGGTGGCGGCAAGGGTATGCGCATAGTTGATACCGCAGCTGATTTTGAAGAGCAAATGAACCTGGCTGTATCCGAGGCCACATCAGCCTTTGGCGATGGTTCGGTTTTTATTGAAAGGTATGTGTCGTCACCACGACATATTGAAATTCAGGTACTGGGAGATACACATGGTAATATTGTTCATCTGTTTGAGCGCGATTGCTCGGTACAACGGCGGCATCAAAAGGTGATTGAAGAAGCCCCATCATCAGTACTTACACCCGCAATCAGAGAGCGAATGGGCCGTTGCGCTGTAGATGTTGCCCGTTCGGTAAATTATACGGGAGCAGGAACAGTAGAGTTTATTATGGATGAAAAATTAAACTTCTACTTTCTGGAAATGAATACCCGCCTGCAGGTGGAGCATCCGGTAACGGAGCTGATTACAGGCATTGATCTGGTAAAGGAGCAAATACAAATTGCAAGGGGAGAGGCCATTAGTTTTAAACAGGAGGATCTGGCGATAAACGGCCACGCCATGGAACTAAGGGTTTACGCGGAAGATCCTGCTAATAATTTTCTGCCGGATATAGGAACATTGCAAACCTACCTTACGCCAAAGGGGCCGGGAGTTAGAGTTGATGATGGTTTTGAACAAGGCATGGAAATTCCGATATACTATGACCCTATGATAGCCAAGCTGATAACCTATGGCAAGGACAGGACTAAGGCTATAGAGCGCATGATACGTGCTATTGATGAATATAAAATTACCGGCATAACTACTACACTGGGGTTTGGCAGGTTTGTTATGCAGCACGAGGCGTTTATATCGGGAAACTTTGATACTCATTTTGTTAAGAAATATTTTACGCCGGAAGTTTTAGAAAGTACAGATGAGAGCGAAATGGAAGTAGCCGCATTGATCATGGAAAGATTGCTTGCCGCAAAAAAATCAGTATTAACTACAACTACGACATCTGATATTTCAAACTGGGTAAAAAACAGAAGTAATAATTTATAAACTCTTTTAAGAGGCAGATAAAAGCTGTTCTAATTCGTCAATGAAAGGTATTTGCGCGGGCAATATTTTTTGTCTTGCCATTTTCAGGTCGAACCATTCGGCACGGTCAACTTCGGGGAAACTGGCCATTTTGCCGGAGCGCGGCGGCCACTCCATTTCAAAAAAATTACTTTTAACAAGGCCGGGTTCTGGTTTTCCTTCCACAGCCCAGGCATTTACAATTTTTCCGCTTTTATATTTTATGGGTTGCAGTGTTATAAAGTCCCCGTCGATGGTTTGCCCGGTCTCTTCTTCAAATTCACGCTGCGCAGCTTTAAGCGGATCTTCTGAGGTGTCATATTCTCCTTTTGGTACCGACCAATTCCCATTATCCTTATTTCGAAAGAAAGGGCCCCCGGGGTGTACCAAAAAAACCTGTACAAGATTATTTAAGGTACGATATACTAATATTCCGGCACTTTGTTTTGGCATATATTTGGTAACGGCAAAGTAGCTAAACATAAAGTATTATCATTAGTTTTATATCAAATTTTCAATAAATGGATACCAGGTGGCAAAAGTTTAAGGTGACCGGAGATTACCATGTGAATATGCGAGCCCTTTACCTGGCATGGGCAACTCCTGCCGGTCTTGAAAAATGGTTTCTGCGTAAGGCTGATTTTTATACTGTGCCTAAACGTTTAAGAGCTGCTGATGAGGAAGTAATGAAAGAAGATACCTATGAATGGTACTGGCATGGATATAATAATAGTTTAGTGGAAAAAGGGGCTATTTTAGAAGCTAACGGTAACGACCTGATCAAATTTACCTTTGCCGGAAATTGTATAGTAACCGTTAGATTTTCAACCACTAAGGGGCTCACGATTATTGATCTGATACAGGAAAATATTCCACCCGAAACCGATCCTGAAAAAAATTTATTTGTGCAATGCCAGTTAGGCTGGGTTTTCTACCTTACAAATTTAAAATCTGTGTTTGAGGGAGGGAAAGATCTGCGCAATAAACGGGTTGACCTGACCAGTAATTTTAAGTAAAAAGTAACATCATTATAGGGGAATTTCGTATTAAGCTATATAAGCTTAAAGTATTGATTAAGTTCATTTTAACCTTGCCCCGTATACAGAATTTATTTTTTAACTGCTATTGTTTATTGTTTTAATTGCTCTATTTTAGCGGCCAAATAAAAGGACGATTTATGTTAAAAAGAACACGATTAAAAAGCGTATTTATTTTACTCACAGCAGTAGCTTTTACCTATACATCATGCCAAAAGGCTGCAACAAATACTAATTCTTCTAAGCCGGATAACGCAACTATCAGCGCGCAAATAGCACTTAATCTATATAATTCCATAAACGGAACTTACGGAGGTGTAAATGTTGGAGACGGCCTTCCGGTTATTCACGGTGCATCATCAAATGGTTTAAAGGTAAATGATATCAGTTGTGGTACAACTACTGAATCTCCCATAAGTTATACAACCAATTCAGGCGATACTGTAAAATCAACAGTTACAGGGCATAGCAGCTACACTATCAATTGTGATGAGACCAACTTCAGCATACTTGGTTATACACTTGTTGATAGCACAACTACTATAGGCACTGCCCCCGGATATAATTTTCATTATATTATAAAGGAAAATTATGATGTAGCAACTCTTAATTCAACCTATACGCTGGTTTCTTTGAAGGGAACGCAAACATCTGTTATCAGCACAGCATCCACTACGTCGGCAGATGAATCAACATCGCAAACTAACGAATACACATTAAAAGATTTTCAGATAAAAGGTCATGACGGTAATCCTACAACCATTATAGCAGGAACCGCGCTGTTTGTTGTAAACGGTACAAAAAATGGTGAATCATATAGTTTTACCGGCAGCATAGAATTTATGCCGACTGATAAAGCAAAACTATCTTTTGATGGTAAGGTGTTCATGGTTAACCTGCTTACCGGAAAGTCAACCCAGATATAAAATTACAGAACGATTAGTTTTTGGAAAGCGGATAGAAATATCCGCTTTTTTTATGATGTTTTAATAACACAAGGCAATAGCAAAACCTGTATTTTTGCGGAATATGTTTACCGGTATAATAGAAATTTTAGGAAAGGTAACTGATCTGACAAAGGAGAATGGCAATTTGCACATTACAGTGGAATCGGCTATAGCTCATGAATTAAAGATCGATCAGTCTATAGCGCATAATGGTGTTTGCCTTACTGTAGTTGCTTTGGCTGATGGCACTCATACCGTTACGGCCATTGAGGAAACCCTGAGTAAAACTAACTTAGGTGGGCTAAAAATAGGAGAACCTGTAAACCTGGAACGTTGCATGCAAATGAACGACCGGTTAGATGGTCATATTGTGCAGGGGCATGTAGACCAGACCGCTACCTGTACAAAGTTTACCGAACTTGATGGCAGTTGGGAATATACCTTTACTTATGATGCGTTAGCGGGTAACGTTACGGTGGAAAAAGGATCGATATGTGTTAATGGCATCAGTTTAACCGTGGTTAATTCCATAGCTAATAATTTTTCTGTCGCCATTATTCCTTATACCTATGAACATACCAACCTGCATAACGTGCGTGAAGGATCAGTCGTTAATCTGGAATTTGATATCATAGGGAAATACGTTGCACGCCTCATGCAACGCTAACGCCTTAATGCGGCCACCCTGCTTTTACAATATTTGATCAGGTCTTTTTGCTCTTCGGGCGGATGAGAGGACAGGTATTTCCTGTAATATTTAAGCGCATTTGCCCTGCTTTTGATGTGTTCATCATACAATAATGCTATGGAATAGAAAAGCAACGGACTTTCTTTAAACTGCAACCCTTTCTGATAAGCGGTTAGTGCGTTACGGTATCGTTTTAGCTTTTCGTTACTATTGGCTATTTCTCCGTAGTAGGACGCTATACTGGGCGATATGCCATCAACTATTGCCTTGTTTAAATAGTAGATAGCCATTTTTTGATCATTTAAAGCCTTATAGCACATCGCAGCATAGTAAAAACTAAATTCGTTTTGAGCATTAGGCTCTATATCAGCAAAGGTTTCCGCACCGCAGGCAAAGTTCTTAAGATTATAATACGCCACACCTAATTTGGTTAGTACCATTCCCGAAGTATTGCCATTTTGCATCAATTTCTGGCATAGGTCTGCGGTTTGCTGCCATTTTTTTTGTGCGTAGGTGAGCTTCATCAGGCTCAGCATTAGTACTGTATTTTCCGGGTCGGCCTCTATCGCCTTATTTAATACTTTTTCTGCCTGATCGTTTTGTTGCAGGCTAATGTATATTTCACTCAAATCAGATGCCACATCCGGGTCGGTGGTATTTAACTGATTTGCTTTTTGCAAATTGACCAGATAAGAAGCAATGTTACCATTGTCTTTGCTTATTTGTGCGAGTTGCTTATATACCATAAAATTAGTACTGTCTCTTTCTGCTATTTTTTTATAATAAATCTCTGCCTTTGCTGAATTACCCCGCCTTAAATTAATACTGCCTAAACTGAAAAGAACACCTGTGTTGGTTGAATCATTCTCGTATATCCGCTGGTAATATTTTTCTGCATCCGCCAACCTTCCAGACATTTGAGAAGTATAGGCAAGTTGCGCTAAAGCTTTAGGATTGCTTACGGGTTCAGTATAGATCTGCTTCAGATAATCGGCAGCTTCGGTAAAACGTTGGTTTTGGTAATAGTCAAGTAATAAATCCTGATCTATTTGTTTTGGTTGCTGTGCAAAGCAGGTAAATGCTTCAAAAACTAAAAGTAATGTGAATATACATTTCATTCAACTAAATTATTAGTTATAAATGAAATATCCAAATAGTAAACAAAATTATGTTTTTGGGTGTTATAATAACTTAACAACAATTATGATATTATGGATAAGATAAAGAAATATGGATTGATGGAGAAGATTGTCCATGAATTGGAAGATTTAAAAAACAGTCAGCAGGCAATTATCCAGAAACTGGGTAAAATAGAGGTTGACAATATGGAACTTAATGATAAGGATCTGGAGAAAGAACTTCCGGATATGCATCAGCGGGTTTCTGACAATTTAGATTCCATCGCATCGTTATTACAAGCATTTGAAACCAAGAAAGATGCTTACAGCGATAAGAATAATATTGATGCTCTCAGAGAACAGGAAGCTATTAATAAATTATAGGAAAAGGCCCGTTAACGGGCCTTTTTTTAGTTTAAGATTTCCTTGAAGAATTTTACTGCCAATGACCCCACCTTAGTGTGAACAGCATGCCTGTCAACCGTTGGGTCGTCATTAAATATAGGTTCGCCACTTTGCTTTAGCATAGGTGTTGCTTCGTTTAAAAAAACGTAATGTCCTGCTTTTCCCGGTAAAACATACAGTTTTGAAAACAGCATCATTTTATGATAATGTGCGGCATTAGTTTCTACCGGTGTAATTTTATCAGATTCTGCATCTACTATATATAAAGGAACATTAACTTCTTTAAATTGCTTTTTTTCGGGAAAACCCTGGCCAATAGCAGGACACATGGCAAAAACTGCTTTAATTCTTTTATCTTTAAGGGGCGGACTTTTTGTAAATGAAGCCATTACAGAATCCCGGTTTATTGAGTTTGCCAATTCAGGAAACTCGGGAATATCCATTTCCTGTTTACCCTTTGCAGATTGCATGAAATTATCTAATGCCTGCAGGTTAAGTTTAGCTCCGGCCAAAGCTATCACTGTATATCCGCCTATTGAAAACCCCGCTGCTCCAATTCTATTTTGATCAATACATGCATTGGTTTCAGGTTTATTTAAAAGTTGAGTAAGTACAAAACTAATATCTTGTGCCCGTTCCCATGGGGTTACAAAGTCAATGGCTATTTTATTATCATACGTATTTCCCCAGTGATCTACAGCCGCTACTATAAATCCATTTTTAACCAGGTCATCAGCCAGCCATTCTAATGTCATGCGGCTACCACCTGTACCATGAGAGATAATGATGAGTGGCTTCTTGTTAACAGGAAGTTTTGCGTTCCAGATAGTAGGGGCAACTATATACGGAAAGTTCTTTTTTGGTTCAGGCGAACGCTCATCGGTAGTGGGGTACCATATTTCGGTAATTAACGGGCGTTTTCTTGTTGTGTCGTTAAAATGAAATGTTTGCTCACCAATATTTATTGTTTTTGTTTGTGCAATTCCGGCGAAAGGTAATATTAACAGAATTAAAAGATTTCTTACTCGCATAATTTTATTTTATATGCAAAGCAAATCATTTAACAGATAGAGATTGTTGACATTTGTCAATAATTTATTTTTTTGATTTTAATCTGCTCAGTGTTTCCTGTGAAATGCCGAGGTAATCAGCAATTATTTTGGATGGTAAACGCTGTACAAGGGTAGGATTGGTTTTAATTAATAACTGGTAACGTTGTTTAGCATCCATAGTGATAAGGCTTTCTATACGTTTTATTGATGCTATGTAATCTGCCTGCAGACCAAGTCTGGTGGAACGCTCCCAACCGGGCACGATATCGAATAACGACTGATAATCAGAATAACTGATATAAAGTAATTGAGAAGGTTCAATACTTTCTATGTAAGCTAAAGAGGGTTCTTGCAAAGTAAAGCTGGGAAATGCTGTTCCGAATCTGTTTTCTGTTATTAAAAAACGGGTGAATTCCTTACCGGCAGCATCAAGCAGATATACACGGAGACAACCTTGATTTACAAAATAAATATACGGGCACACTTCATCGGCATGTAATAGTATCTGATTGCGCCTGGTTGCTTTATATCTAAATTTATTACATATCAAAGCTAACAACTCGTCCTCAATAGTTATTTGATTGGTAATGAACTTTTTAAGCTGAGTATGCGTGTCGGACATTGCAACCATTCTATAAAATTATGCAAATAGCACTTATCCCACAACCCGGAAATAATTACTGGTATTGAATATAAATAGGGGCGGGTGTTAGCTTAAGCACTTCTTCGGGAGTCATTAGGCGGTGCGGTGCATTTTTAATATCGTTCTTATAAAAAAGCTTAAAGCCGGTAAATTGTACCGGCTCATTTGCTACAAAGTATTTATAAGTACCTTTTTTTAATTCCGGGCCACCCCAGCCATCCATATCCATCACAAATTGCACTTCGGAGTGTAATTTAATATCCTGATAATTAGTAACCATGTGCTTAGTGAAACGGTGTACAACAAATACTTTAGGAGGCAAATTGTATTTCTTGCACAGAGTGCTTAGATAATCGGTTACGTAATTGATGTCTTTAGCATCAAATGTGCCAATTCGTTTTCCGGGTACACTCCCGCCCTTCATAGAAAATTCAGGATCTATCCCAAAGTGAACGTTAGGCAGTTTCAGGTATTTTTCTAATAGCGGGAGCTCAGTTTGTACGGTGCTTAAACCAACCTGAATGTCTAGAAATACCAGCGCGTTTATTTGTTTGGCCATTTTAAGCACGCTATCAATCTGGCTGAAAGGCATCCTTAAACTATAGGTGTTGTTTCTGCCCGGTGAACCTTGCGCGGTAACGCAAATATAATGCAGGGCCGGTTTAACGGGTATCAATGTGTCTGCAGCCTCCCAGTTTTTAACTTCCAACTGCAATTTGGCAAGCATTTGTTTGGGCGGCAACTGGCCTAATATTCCCATATTTTTTGAATACATATTGCCGTAAAAAGCAACTATACGGTTAAATGGAAGTATGGCACCGGGCAGGGGATAAGGGGCATTTTTTACGGGCCATTTACCTGTTTTATCGCCGTTAGCCAAGTGCAACATCAACGAATCATAGAGCATGGTATCCAATACCGGTTTATTAACAGTACCAGTATCTGTTAAAATAACACGAGGTCGAATTTTTGCTTCGGTATTAAGTGTTATTGTGATAAATGCAGTAAGCAATACCGCGCAGAAAAATGTTTTCAATTGATAGGATTTAGTTTATGCTTTTGCCTTTCATGGCGGTACTGATAGCTTCGTCCATTACACGCTCGGCAAAGGGGCGGGTAAAGTCATTCAAAGCATCTACTTTTTTTAATATCAGATCCTTGTCACCGCTATGCAGGGTTTCCTTAAGGGCGTTAAGGTGTTTTACTGTTTCAGCATTTTCTTCTATAGATAATAGTATGCCATTCTTTTGCAGAAACCGTTCAACTGTGTAAACCATTTGTTCACCTTCGGTACGTGCTTCTATCAGCATGCGCTGACTTACATCATCTTGAGCATGGGTTATGCTATCCATAAGCATTTGTTCTACCTGTTCATCAGTAATACCATAAGTAGGTTTAACTTCTACCTCTTGTTTTACACCAGAGCGTAACTCCATAGCCTGTATCTTTAAAATACCATCGGCATTCAGCAAAAAGTTAATATCTACCTTAGGGAAACCTGCAGGCATCGATGGAATTCCTTTTAGTTCGAACTCCGCCAATTTGCGGTTTTCCTTGATCAGATCGCGCTCACCCTGGTAAACAGCTATCTTCATATTCACTTGTCCGTCAATGGAGGTAGTATATTGCCGCCCGGCCTTTGTAGGAATTTTTGAATTGCGTGGAATAATGGTATCCATCAGGCCACCCATAGTTTCAATACCTAATGAAAGAGGTGTTACATCCAGCAACAGGATGTCCTTACGGTTGCCTGCCAAAATATCAGCCTGTATAGCTGCACCCAGAGCTACCACCTCATCAGGGTTTAATTCATTATGTACCGCACGTCCAAAAAACTCAGATACCATTTTAATAACAAGCCCCGTGCGTGTGCTACCGCCTACCATTACTACTTCATCTATCTGATCAACAGTAAGTTTAGCGTCCTTAAGCGCGTTTTGGCAACTGGTTATGGTTTGCTGTACTTTAGGTAATATCAAACTCTCGAAAGTATTACGATCTATGGTGCACCAGATGTCACCTATCTTTTCGTTAAAAATACTTTGGTGAGCGAATGCTTTTTTGGCTTCTTCGGCCTTTAGCCTTAGTTGCTGTGTAAGTTCACGGTCAGTAGCCACAGCCGTTTTATCCAACTTGTTTTTTTCTATCCAATAATCAGCAATGGCGCGGTCAAAGTCATCGCCTCCTAAAAAAGTATCGCCATTGGTAGAAAGTACTTCAAATATTCCACCTTGTATTTGTAAGATAGATACATCGAATGTACCACCGCCCAAATCATAAACAGCTATAGTTTTAGTTTCTTCCTGATTTAGCCCTATACCATAAGCAAGGCTGGCGGCAGTAGGTTCGTTAACTATACGTAAAACATCCAGTCCGGCAAGTTTCCCTGCATCGCGGGTCGCCTGGCGCTGAGAATCATTAAAATAAGCAGGTACTGTAATAACCGCCCTGTTAACAGGTGTTTTTAAAGCATGCTCAGCACGTTCTTTTAATTCCTTTAATATCATACCCGAAAGTTCGATAGGAGTATAATATTTATCACCAACATTTATTTTAACCAGACTTTCGGTATCATCATCAATTATTTTGTAAGAGAAAAAGTCCTGATAATTCTTTACATCTGCATAAGAACGGCCTAATAAACGCTTAACTGAAAATACCGTGTTTTTGGGATCGGTAATTAAAAACTCTTTTGCCTCATTGCCTACTTTTATCTCACCCGCTTCGCCAAAATGCACAACCGATGGTACCAAAACACCTTTTCCGGTATCGTTTATAACTTTCGGATCTTTATCAGGGTTAATAAATGCTACCAGTGAGTTGGTGGTACCTAAGTCAATGCCTACAATAATATCTTCTTTTTGTATGGAACCTGTTGCCAGGTTGATAGAAACTTTAGCCATAGTAAATTATAACGAGTGGCAAAGGTAATTAGTTTTAAGGCAAGGTGTGTCATATTACAGTTCAATTTAGGATTAAGCTATAGTAGTTATCCCCTGGTTTGGCTCCGTAATTAATGATTCCCGTACCCAACTACGCTCATCATAAAAGAAATAGCATTAGAAGAATGAAGTAATTCGGTTGATTTTAATGACATATCTGCGGCTTCGGAGGCACGCGAACGCATTTGTGTCTCATAGGATTCAATAGCAGATATTAAATCAGGATGATCTTGACTGGTTAAATTTTTACTTAATTCTAATGCGTCCAGCATTGCCATATTTACACCTTCGCCGGCATAAGGCGGCATTAGGTGTGCAGCATCGCCCAACAGGGTTATATTGCCTTTTGATTTCCATGTTTGATCTATGGGCATACTATAAATGGGGCGGGGAATAAAGTTACCACTTGCGTTTTCAAAAAGGTCCAGCCAAATATCTTCCCATCCTGCATATTCCTGTTTAAACCAAGCAAGTACCTCAGCTTTCTTGGTAAAATCAATTCCTGCGGTTTTGCTCCAAAATTCGTCTGTTTTGCAGCCGGTGTAAAATACTAAACTGCCATCTCCTTTTGAACTTACTATCAGCGTTTTTTCATCGCCCATAGCAAATATTTTACCTCCGTTCAGTAATTTATGCATTTTCGGGATGGCGGATGCCGAATCATTCACATAACCCTCAATTCCTGTGACACCAGCGTAAAATGGTTTAATATCGGTAAGGTAAGGGCGCAACCTGGAGTTGGCGCCGTCGGCGGCTATCACTATATCAGAAAAAACCTTTTTGCCATTCTTGAATTCTATTCTCCAACCTTCATTCATAGGTGATATACTCACGAATTGGCTGTCCCAAATAACTGTGCCTGGTGTAAGAGAATCTAATAATAGATTTTGTAATGGCCCGCGGTCTATCTCAGGTCTTATAGTTTCAAGCCTTGGATTTTCGGCATCATCCAGCAGGATAGTTCCGTGTTTATCAATAATGCGCAGCATGTCGGCTCCGGGGCGATAGCTGGCATTAAACGCATCCATGAGTCCGGCTTCCTGCAGCGCCAATAACCCAGATTCTTCATGCAGGTCAAGCGTGGCACCTTTTGGGCGGGCATCTTTGTGCGCATCTCTTTCATAAACCGTTACCTTGGCGCCTTTCATCTGTAAAAGCCGGGCAAGTGTTAAACCACCCGGACCGCCACCTATAATTGCTATTGTTTTGTTTTCAATGTTATTCATCATAGTTGTTTTATAATTAGTAATGTGTTTAATAGGATAGACGATCCAGAAGCTACATCCTTTTAAACAGATAAAATTTTTATACTGAACAGCAACGCTGCTTTTGTAGATGTATAAATTCAGAGCATATTTGAAATTCGGGAAGAAAACATTTTTACTTACTTTCATGCCGATGAAACGCGTGTTGCTGCCAATTTTACTTTTTACGTTTACGTCGCTTAAGGCGCAGCAATTTGGCGGCAACCCACCATCAATAAAATGGCGGCAGGTTAATATACCGGCAGCCCGAATTATATTTCCGACCGGACTCGATTCTTCTGCTACAGAAGTAGCTGATATTATTCACCGGATGAATAATGCCATAAAACCAACCATAGGCTTTAAGCAAAAAAAAATAAACATCGTATTACAGGATCAAACCATCATATCCAATGCTTATGTAGGGTTGGCCCCATTTCGTAGCGAGTTTTATTTAACACCCGAACAAAATAGTTTTGAACTGGGAAGCCTGCCATGGCCGGATCAGCTGGCAATACACGAGTTCAGGCATGTGCAGCAGTACAATAATTTTGATGTGGGCATTTCGCATTTATTGAGGGTTTTATTCGGCGAAGGAGGACAAGCTTTGGGCAATGACCTGGCTGTTCCGAACTGGTTTTTTGAGGGAGATGCTGTTTTTAACGAAACTTTAGTAAGCAACCAAGGCAGGGGAAGGCTACCATTATTTCTCACGGGCTATCGTGCTTTGTGGATGGCTGATAAACAATACAGTTGGATGAAGCTGAGGAACGGGTCGTATGCTGACTATATACCCAACCATTACCCTTTAGGTTATATGCTGGTGGCCTACGGCCGAGAAAGGTATGGCAATATGTTTTGGAAAAATGTTACTCATGATGCCGCGGCATATAAGGGGGGATTTTATCCATTTCAAACAGCAATTAAAAAATATGCGGGAATAAGTTATAAGGATTTCAGAAATGATGCTTTAAAATACTTTAAGCAACAGTTTGCATTGGATAGTAGCTTAATACAAGAGAATAGTAGTAACAAGCATTTTACAGCTGATCGTGAATTTCCGGCTTATGTAAATGACAGTACATTAGTTTATCTGAAAAGCACTTATGACCATGTACCCGAATTTGTAATAAAAACCGCAGGCAAGGAGCGAAAGTTAGCTGTACAGGATATCACCATTGATAATTACTTTTCTTATCACAATGGTAAAATAGTATATGCGGCTTACCGTCCGGATATACGGTGGGGTTACAGGAATTATAATGAACTGGTAGTGATAGATATAAAGACTGGCCAGGAAAAGCGTATCACCCGTAAAACAAAGTATTTTTCCCCGTCATTTAGTGACGATAGCAAATCAATAGTAGCGGTACAATTGTCACCAACAGGCAAATGTGAACTGCATGTGCTTAACACAATTGACGGTGAGCTGATAAAGGCGATTCCTAATAAACAACAACTTTTTTTTACTTGCCCTAAGTTTTATAAAGGCGGGAAAATAGTTTCGGCTGTGCGCAACAAAAAAGGGCAAATGACAATTGCCACAGTAGATGCCGCAGGGAAGGTTAATTATTTACTCCCCTTTACTTATGAACCCATTGGCTTTTTACTGGTTGATGGTGACGCAATATATTTTACCAAAACCTCCGGCAAAAACGACAGGCTTTATGTGCTGTCGGTAAGTTTGAACAAGGTGTTTGAGTTGAAAAATACACCTAAGAATGGCTCTATCGGTTTTTATCAACCAGCAATCAGCACAAATAAACTTTCGTGGGTTGGTTTTACGGCAAATGGTTATCAAATTAATGAGTTTGATCGTAAGTTACTGCAATTTGTACCCGTAGATATTAGTAAAGATAACCAGTTGGACGATTTGGGTGTGAGTGCTTTAACAACCGACTCTTCAGCAAACCTGCTTGCGTCTGTGGAACGCACCCCGTTAACCGTAAAAAAATACAGCAAGGTGCACGGCTTGTTTAACTTTCATAGTATCATTCCAGATATTAACGATCCTAATTTCTCCATTGCTTTAGAGGGGGAGAATATTTTGAATACTTTTCAGTCGCGTTTATCGCTTAATTATAACCGGGATGAAGAGTATAAACGTATTGGTTATTCTGCAATATACGGAGCTTTGTTTCCCTACTTGTCGGCAGGTGTAGATTACACTTTGGACCGTAAGGGATTTTATAAGGGCAATAGTATTTATTACAACGAGACCGATTTACATGCGGGATTCACTGTGCCGTTAAATTTAACAGCAGGTAAGTATATTACATCAGTTTCTGCCGGTTCTGCTGTTTATTATAGTCAGAGTACTTTTCAACAGGCTTATCGTAATTTATTTGCCGACAAACATTATACTTACGTTAATAATAGTATTAGCTTTAATAATCAGACACAACAAGCCAAACAGCAAATTAACCCGCGATTTGCTCAAAGCATAAGTATTAATTATAAAACAGCAATAGCCGGGCTAAATGCCAGTCAATTTTTAGTAAGTGGTGCATTTTATTTTCCCGGCATTGGTATAAACCACAGTTTGGTTATCAGTGCCGCGCATCAGCAAAAGGGACAAAATAACGCTATCGGTTTTTCGAATGATTTTCCTTTCTCTAAGGCGTATACCGCACAAAATCTGGATAACATGAATAAGATAGGGGCGAGCTATCATTTCCCTATTGCATATCCGGATGCAGGTTTTGGTAACCTGATTTATCTGCTCAGGCTGAGGGGATATTTATATTACGATTATACTCACGCAACCGCGAATAATTTTTTTGCTGATGGGAGTAATTTTAAGCGGAATTTCCGTTCGATGGGTGCGGCGCTGTTTTTTGATACTAAATTCTTTAATCAATCATCCGTTTCATTTGGCATACGATACAGCTATTTGCTCGACCCGGACTATTTTGGGGGAAGTGGAAGAAATAGGATAGAATTAGTATTACCGGTTAGCATTTTTTAACCGATCAGCCATTAGCTGCTTTTATGATAGCTTTTACTCTTTCGGCACCTGTTTGTTGAATAGTATATTCATCTCCATAGCCGTTACTCATTAAAATGTGATCATTCCTGTAGTCCATTCTACCCGGCAAACTAACCCTTGCAGATGAGTGCACCTCCCTGACGCCTGTAAAATGCACAAGGTCGGCAACGTTTGTTTCAGATATACCACTTCCCGGCATGATAGATATTCTTCCGGCTGCTTTTTCTACTAAGTGTGTTATAACATTTGCGCCCTCCATGGCTGTACTTTTACCTCCCGATGTTAAAATACGGTCGCATCCGATCGCTATTATATCTTCAAGGGCCTGATATTGGTCAGCGCACATATCAAATGCGCGATGGAATGTAACCCCCACTCCCCATTGCCGTGCGGTACGTACCAATTCGGTGCAACGTTCTTTATCAACAGTGCCATCCGGATTAAGTATTCCTATTACAATACCATCGCAACCGGCTTCTATACAATTCCTTATATCGGCCTGCATTACCTCAAACTCCAGATCGGTATATAAAAAATCGCCGCTTCTGGGGCGTATAAGGGTAAATAGTTTAATATGAAGATGCTTACGTGCAAGTAGGATCTGTCCGAATGATGGAGTAGTGCCACCTTCATCAAGATTTTCACATAATTCAACACGTGCTGCACCGCCTTCCTGTGCGGCAATAGCGGATGTCACCGAATTGGCGCAAACTTCTAATGTTATCATTCAGTAAAATAAGATTGAGGCCTTTGTGTATATAAAGTTAAGTATAACAACAAAGCAAAAGGAATTTGTTTTATCCTTTATAAATACTTTTTCCGGGTATAAGCAAATCCTGTTTTTGTGCGTTGCATACCGCGAATGAAAATCCCTGTTGTATGGCATAAGCCCCATATTCCCCCTTTTTGTTAATTGCTAAAAAGCCAACCTGTATTTTCTTAGCTGTTTCGGGTTTCTTTTTAATAATACGTTCAACAGCGGCCTTGCATGCCTCCTCCGGTGAATAGCCCTGACGCATAAGTTCAACAACTAAAAAGCTGCCTACGTTACGTATAACTTCTTCACCCACACCTGTTGATGTTGCGCCGCCAACCTCGTTATCTACGTAAAGTCCGGCACCTATAATAGGACTGTCGCCAACCCGGCCATGCATTTTAAAGGCCATACCACTGGTAGTACAGGCACCGCTTAAATTGCCTTTAGCGTCAATAGCCAGCATACCAATGGTGTCATGGTTATATTTACCACCCGGCCGGTGTTGCTGGTTCTCTATATTCATAACCGGTGAGTATTGTGCCGTTTTAAGCCATTCTTTCCAGGCTTTTTCTGATTCGGGAGTTAATAGTTTTTCCTTTTTAAAACCATTCTCTACCGCGAATTGCGTGGCTCCGTCACCAACAAGCATTACGTGCGGCGTTTTTTCCATTACCATGCGTGCAACCGAAATAGGATGCGCTATATATTCAATAGCACCAACTGACCCGCAGTTGCCAAATTCATCCATTATGCAGGCATCTAATGTTACATGTCCGTCACGGTCGGGGTAACCCGCACGACCAACCGTATGGTTATGCATATCAGCCTCTGGTATTCGCACTCCTGCTTCTACCGCATCAAGTGCCCTTCCGCCTGCAGAAAGCGTTTTCCAAGCTTCTTTATTAGCTACAATACCAAAATCCCATGTAGATATTACTATCGGTAAGGTGGGGGCCAAACTAAGATTGGCTGCACTTGCAGGTGTGTATTTTGAAAGCGCTGCCAGGGATGCTCCGGCAGCAGATATTTTAAGAAATTTACGACGGTTATACATAGGTGATAAATATAATTATAGCATTCAAAACAGATACAATTGTATCTGTTTTGATACAAGTATAAGTATTAGAGCTCAGGATGGCAATATTTATCTACTGTGTTTTTAGTTTATAGTTTACTGATATGCGTTTGATGTATGTATTTTTGGATGCTACTCTTTAAATGAAAAACAGGAAGTTGATATACTTTTACTTATTTTGATCTATGAACCGTATCGACCGCATATCTGCCATTTTAATTCAGCTGCAATCGCGCAGGATTGTCAAAGCTTGCGACATAGCGGAAAGGTTTGAGATAAGCTTACGAACCGTTTATCGGGATATCAGGACATTAGAAGAAGCCGGGATTCCAATTATTGGAGAGGCAGGAGTGGGGTATTCCCTAATGGATGGTTATCGTTTACCACCTGTAATGTTTACCCGCGAAGAAGCCACAGCTTTTCTGACTGCCGAAAAATTTATAGATAAACTTACTGATGCCTCAACCGCTGCTCAGCATAAATCGGCTATGTATAAGATAAGAGCGATATTAAAAACCGCTGAAAAAGATTTGCTGGATAGTATGGACAATAATATTGAGGTGTTTAAAAGCCGTATCCAGCGGCGCATAGACAATAACAATCATCTGCAGTCGATTCTTGATGGCATTGCTAATAAAAAAGTGCTTTGTATTGATTACATGGCGGGTTACAGTCAGCAAAAAACCAAAAGAGAAATTGAGCCGGTTGGAATATTTTACCTGGATAGCTACTGGCACCTGATAGCTTTTTGCCGCATGCGTAATGATTACAGGGATTTTAGAGCCGACAGGATAAAGTCACTATTGGACACCGGTAAAACTTTTGGGGGCAAACATCCTACTTTAAAAGCCTATATAGCCCAAACCGCTCAGGAGCATAAGCTTGAAACCATTGTAATTAAGATAGAAAGTAGTGCGGCACGGTTTATAGATGAACAAAAATATTATAACGGTTTTGTATCTGAACGGATAGTGGATACTTATACTGAAATGACTTTTTTAACCGTGTATAATGAAGGTTTTTGTCGCTGGTTTATGATGTTTGGCGATCAGGCCGAAGTAGTTAGCCCACCCTTTATTAAAGAACGTGTAAAAGCACTCGCTCAACTCGTACTGTTGAAAAATTAAACTTACCTACACCGCCTTAATGGCCTTTAGGCTTGCCTAAACTACACATTCATGGCAACGTTTTTGCTGATGTTAATAGTTATGTACTTAACATGTAAGTACTTATCAAATGATTTATTATAGTAAATAATTTACGCCAACAATAATAAAACCAGATAATAATTGAAAACATGGAATTAACAACCTCGATAATTATTGATGCTCCTGTAGCGGAAGTTTGGAAAGGCCTTACCGATCCGGTATTAGTAAAATAGTATTTTTTTGGAACTACTGTGAGTTCCGATTGGAAAAAAGGCAGCCCGATAACATTTAGCGGAGAGTGGGAGGGGAAGAAATACCAGGACAAGGGTACCATACTGGAAATTACACCCGGAAAATATGTAAAATACAGTTATTGGAGCAGCATGAGCGGCACCGAAGATAAACCCGAAAATTATGCCAATGTTAGTTACACGATTTCTCCAAAAGATGGGAAAACATTTTTAGAGCTTACACAGGATGGTATAAAGGATGAAGCTTCAAAAGAACATTCTGAAAATAACTGGCAAATGGTTTTTGGTGGTTTAAAAAAGATACTCGAAGAGGGCAAAAATTGATCGGTGAAGAAGAAAACTACCGGAACAGTATGGCTTATCCTGAACCTAACAGTTGATAACTGAACGAATTATGAGCGCGCTTTAAAGGTAAATTTTTTGTTTAATTATAATTATCATATAACTGATAATAAATGTTTTATCGATCATTATAACTTTTAATGATAATCAGTTTTGGCTGATTTACCTGTTAAATAATAATCTTTTGCCGTTTATACTTTCTATCAATTTTCCATTTGCATACACTACATTACCAGATACGATGGTATAAATTATACTTGAGTTGAAACTGGTATCTTCAAATGGCGACCAGCCACATTTATACAAAATATTATCACTGCTTACCTTCCAAGGTTTGTTCAGGTCAACAAGCACCAGATCTGCCCAATAACCCTCTCTGATAAAGCCGCGTTTTTCTATATTGAAACAAATCGCCACGTTGTGTGCCATCTTCTCCACTATTTGTTCAAGGGTGATTTTTCCCTGATGGTAAAGCTCGAGCACAGCTACCAAAGCGTGCTGCACTAACGGCCCACCTGATGGTGCCTTTAAATAGTTTTGTGCTTTCTCTTCTTTTGTATGCGGGGCATGGTCTGTAGCCAACACATCTATCCGGCCATCTAACAATGCTTGTAAAACACCCGCCCTGTCATTTGCGGTTTTAACCGCTGGGTTCCATTTAATGTAATTGCCTTTGGTTTCATAATCCTCGTCACTAAACCATAAATGATGAATACAGGCCTCGACTGTTATTCTTTTCTCGTTCAGTGGGATATCATTTCTGAACAGATGTGTTTCTATTTCTGTTGATATATGCAAAATATGTAAACGACTGTTGTTCTTTTTAGCCAGTTCAACCGCCATTGATGAGGATAGATAACAAGCCTCGGCGTTTCTTATTTTCGGATGAAGTTTAACCGGGATATTTTCACCAAGTAATTGCTTGTAATGTGCCAGATTGTTTCTGATTGTCGCTTCATCTTCGCAATGCACAGCTATCAGCATGGGCGATTTGGCAAATAGGTTTTCCAAGGTATCGGGATTATCTACCAGCATATTCCCGGTTGAGGAGCCCATGAATACTTTTACACCACAAACGTTTTTTACATCCGTTAAAAGAACCTCATCTATATTATCATTAGATGCCCCCATATAAAATGAATAGTTAGCCAGTGAGTTATGCGCGGCTATCTGATATTTATCTTCAAGTAATTGTTGAGTTAAGGTGTTGGGGATAGTATTAGGCATTTCCATAAAGGAAGTAATTCCTCCTGCTACCGCCGCTCGCGATTCGGTATAAATATCAGCCTTATGGGTGAGTCCCGGTTCACGAAAATGAACCTGGTCGTCAATAAATCCGGGGAGTAGGTACAAACCTTCTGCGTTTATGACTTTATCCGCAGTCACATCAATAGCGCTATCAATGCGTTCAATAAACCCATCTTTTATTAAAAGATCGGCAATAACTTGTTTATCCTCATTTACTATGGTGGCTGATTTTATAAGAATACTTGACATAATACAAAGATAGGTTTTAGGAAACAGTACCAAAGTATTTAAAAGCTAATGAACTATAATCTGTTAATTCGCCAACTTCATTTTATGTTTCCCATAAAACAAAAAGCTTATCTTTGCGCCCATGAGCGTATCCTTTGAAGATTTTAAATTTAACCGGCAGATATTGAACGCGATAAGTGATGCCGGTTATACCGAAGCTACGCCTATACAGCAAAAGGCCATCCCTCCAATATTAAATGGGCAGGATGTAATGGGTATTGCGCAAACGGGTACAGGTAAAACTGCTGCTTATGTGTTGCCTATTTTAATGAAGTTAAAATATGCACAGGGTGATAATCCACGTGGACTTATCATTTCACCAACGCGGGAGCTGGCTATGCAGATAGAGGAGAATATAAAAACCTTTGCTGTAAATACCGATTTAAGGGTAGTTGTACTGTATGGGGGCGTAGGTCCAAAAACTCAGATTGAACAAATAACAAAGGGAGTAGATATTATTGTGGCAACCCCCGGCCGCTTTATGGATATTTATCTGGCAGGTCATATTATTACCAAAACATTACAGGTACTTGTGTTAGATGAAGCTGATAAAATGATGGATATGGGTTTTATGCCACAGATAAACCGCATTTTGGAAGTGGTGCCCGTAAAACGGCAAAATTTATTGTTCTCGGCTACCATGTCAGATAAGGTGCATAGTCTATCGGCTAATTTTTTAGAATTTCCTATAGTGATAGAGATTACCCCGCAGGCAACTCCTGCACAAACGGTTAATCAGCAACTTTATCATGTACCTAATAATAAAACCAAGATACATCTGCTGAAAGCTTTGCTTGATAAAGAGGGGGACATTAAAAAGCTGATGATATTTTGCAAAACACGTATCGCGGCAGAGGATGTTTATAAATTTTTGGTACGGAAATTTGGTGAGAATGAAGTGAAAGTAATGCACGCAAATAAAGGGCAAAACACACGTATCAATTCCATCAATTCATTTAAGAACGATGAAGTAAAAATATTAGTGGCAACCGATGTAGCATCACGTGGAATTGATGTAAGTGATGTGAGCCATGTAATAAATTTTGATGTGCCTGTGGTTATTGAAGATTACGTACACCGCATAGGAAGAACGGGCAGGGCATATCAATCCGGCGAGGCTATTACCTTCTGCAGCCCGGCTGAGGAATACTACGTGCGGAAGATTGAAAAGCTGATAAGACAACAGATCCCGGTTTTTAATATTCCCGATGAGGTTTTTATAGAAGAAACGCCTTATGACGAGCGACAGGCACAGGCCAAAGAGATAGATATGCAGAAGCGCCGTGAGGATCCTGATTTTAAAGGAGCTTTTCACGAGAAAAAAACCATCAACCAAAAAAGAAAATTTGAAGCGGCGAAAGCCAAAAGATCACCTAACTCTAATAAACCAGCTAAACATGGCGGACAAAAAAGATCCGGAAGAAAACGCTAATCCGGACAGAAAATTCAGAATAAGTCCTTTAAATTTTGGTACGGCATTTTTTTTAATATTGGCCGTTTATATTTTTATGAATGGTGCTAAAATAACAGGTTCACCATATGAACATTGGAGTGGTACCATTACCTGGATTTTTATATTGTTTGCCGTAGTTGTGTCATTACTGGATATAATTTTCCGTAATTTCTTTGCAGAAACCAAAAAACTATGGATTGTAGAGGGAAGCTTTATAACTTTGGTGATCATAATATTTTTACTTGTTAAATAATTTTAAATGAAAAGAGCTGAAATAAAGCTGACCATTGACCTGGACGATAATAATGTACCCGAAAATATTCTATGGGAATCCACTGATGCCCAAAACAAAGAGGCATTGCCTGTAAAATCAATGATGCTTGCACTATGGGATCAGAGTTATAAGAATACCCTTCGTATAGACCTTTGGACAAAGGATATGCCTGTAGATGAAATGAAGCGTTTTTTTTACGAAACGCTGCAAACTATGGGCGATAGCTTTTTACGCGCAACGGGTGAAAAAAACATTGTTGAAGATCTGCGAGATTATTGTGCCCATTTTGCAGATAAAATGGAAATAAAAAAATAAGATGCGTCCGTCGCAACTATTAACGCTGTTAGGTTTTATCATCCTTATTGCGGCAACTTATTGCCCTATGCTACGGCCTTTCCATTTATTTAACTGGAATGTGTATCAGCTAAACCGTCCGTACGGGATAGTTATTATGCTCACAGGTGTTATCGGGATACTCGGGACAGTATTAGGTCAACAAAAATTAACACGTTGGTCAGCCTGGGCGGGTTTAATATTAGTGGGTGTATTATTTATAGCTGCTATACTAAAGGTAAAAACAACGTTTAGTTTTATACCCTTTAAATCGGTAAATGCCTATTTATCAAGACAAATAAAATTTAAATGGGGGTGGTATGCGCTGTTTTCTGGAGCATTAATTGCGCTCGCAGGTTCTCTTTTATCAAAAAAGCCAATCTTTAAAATACCAGTTAAATAACTTTTATAGCACAAATAGGTTTATTAGTTATTAATTATTTAACAACTATAAATTTTTAAACATATTTGTATTTTACAAACTACACTAAATATAAATGTTAAAGCTTTCTTTTCGCAACCAGGTATTAGCGGGTTTCGCTGTATCAATTATCCTTGTGCTTGTTGTGGGCATACTATCATATAACAGCATAAACCAGTTGGAAGATGATACTGTATGGGTTGATCATACCCAAAAGGTAATAAAAACCACTGATAATTTATTACAGTTACTTATTGATGGTGAAACCGGCATGCGAGGTTACGGAGCAACGGCCAATAAAACATTTTTAGATCCGTATAACGAAGCCGTTCCGCGTATAAATGAGAATTTGTTGCAGCTAACCAATTTGGTTGCAGATAATCCTATACAAGCTAAAAGGATAGACTCGCTCAAAACTATTGTCAACCGCCAACTTAACATCTTAAAAACTAATATCGAAACTCGCGAAACCAAAGGTTTGGATTATATGGTGGCAAATCACATGTTTTTTAATGGTAAAAAGAACATGGATAGCATACGCGAGATCAATGAAAGATTAGTTGACTCCGAAGCTCAACTGCTTGCAGAACGTAAAGCGAGTTCAAATGAGGCATCAAAAAAAGCAATAAAAGTAATTGTTTTCGGCACTATGGTGTTCCTGCTGATAATAGTTGTTCTATTTTACTATATACAAGCAACCTTTGAACGCCAAAAACGAATAGAAGATGAAATTAGGATAGCGAACCTCGAACTTGAGAAGGTACTTAAGGAAAACGAAGGTAAAAACTGGCTGCTGACAGGCACCGGCCAGCTTAACGAAAAAATGCAGGGCCAGCAAAGTGAAAAAGAATTAGCCGGGAATATACTAACGGAAGTTAGTCGTTATGCCGAAGCGCTGACCGGTACGTTTTATTTATACAATGATGCAGCGGAAACACTTGATCTGCATGCAAGCTATGCTTTTAATAATTCGGACGCTTTAAAAAAGCACATACCTGTATCTGAAGGTTGGATAGGCCAGGCAGCACGCGATGAAAGATCGGCTGTGGTTAAAGGTCGCTTAAATGATAAATTACAAATAGGTTCCTCTTTATTAGAGGACGAGTTGATAGAAACTTTTATAGTTCCGTTCTTTTTTGATAAAAAGCTAAAAGGAGTGATGGAGATAGGTTTCCGTAACGAGATACCTAATCACATCAAGGAATATATTTTACTGGTAGCTAATGATATTGGCATAGCGGTAAACACGGCGCAGGCCCGTACCATTATGCATGACCTGTTTGAAGAAACACAACAGCAGGCCGAAGAACTGGAAGCGCAACAGGAAGAAATGCGTGTAACCAATGAGGAACTGATGAACAAAACAGAAATGTTGCAGGCATCAGAAGAGGAGTTACGTGTACAACAGGAGGAGTTGCGAACCATAAACGCCGAATTAGAAGAAAAAGCGAGCTTGCTTGAAGAAAAAAATCAAGCTATTGAGGAAGCCCGGCAGTCCATTAATCTGAAAGTAACTGAACTGGAAACCACCGGTAAGTATAAGTCGGAGTTTTTAGCCAATATGAGTCATGAGTTACGCACGCCGCTTAATAGTATATTAGTGCTTGCACGTATACTAAAAGATAATAAGCCAGCCAATCTTTCAGAAGATCAGATAAAATATGCCAGCGTAATATTTAATGCCGGGAATGACCTGCTAACATTGATAAATGATATCCTTGACCTTTCAAAAATTGAATCCGGTAAATTGGATATGCAAAATGAGGACATACGTATATCCGAGATTTTAGGAGATATGCAGTCTTTATTTGCGGAGGTTGCCATTAATAAACAAATAAAGTTTACCACCAATACTGAAAACGTACCCGCTACAATTTTTACTGACAAAGTAAGAGTTGAGCAAGTGATCAAAAACTTATTATCCAATGCATTTAAATTTACGCCCGAAAATGGTTCTATATCAATTACTGTTGTGCCCGGCGTTCAGGAAAAAACGGTTAGTTTTTGTATAAAAGATACGGGTATAGGTATTCCTGCAGAAAAACAGAAACTTATTTTCGAAGCATTTCAACAGGCGGACGGTTCAACAAGTCGTAAGTATGGCGGTACCGGCCTCGGTTTATCTATAAGCAGAGAGTTAGCAGTATTGCTGGGCGGTTATATTTCACTAAAAAGCCAGCCTGGTGTAGGTAGTGAATTTATTTTAACCTTACCGCTTGAGGCGAAAATAGTTGATAGCGAAGAAGATAAATTACCAACTGTTGAAACCTTTACCCCACCAACTGAGTTTTTAAAAACAGCAGCAAAGAAATCTGTAGATAATGATCGTGACCCGCTTGTAGTAATTGTTGAGGATGATAAAAACTTTGCTAATATATTGGAGGATTATGCTAAACAACATGGTTACGATGCGTTTTTAGTAAATGAAGGCACAAACGCGGTTGAGTTAATTAAGGAAAAACAACCGGATGCTGTGATTTTAGATATTATGTTGCCGGGTAAAGATGGGTGGCAAATTTTAAAGGAACTGAAACAGGAAGAAGAAACAGTTCACATTCCTGTTCATTTAATGTCAGCGGGTGAAGCAGCAGCAAACCGGGTGCGAAAAGAGGGTGCCATTAGCTTCCTTAAAAAACCGGTAAACACCGAAACGCTTGATAAGCTTTTTGCTGATATAATGGTGAACAGCGGCACTAAATTTAAACAGATACTTCTTGTAGAAGATCACAAGGCACAGAGCCAGGCTTTAAAAGATCTGATGCAAAATCAGGGTATTACGGTTGATCAGGCATTTGATGGTGAATCGGCTTTTAGAATGTTGCATGAAAATGAATACCAGTGTGTTATTCTGGACCTAAATTTGCCTGACATATCTGGTCTTGACCTGCTCGATAAAATAAAAGAGGTAGACAAATTTGCATCACTACCGGTTATAATTAATACTGCTATGGAGTTGGATAAAACATCAGTAAACAGACTGATGCAATATGCCAACGCCATGGTTGTAAAAACCAGTAAATCTTCAGACAGGTTAATAGATGAAGTAAATCTTTTCCTGAATAAAATAAGTGAAAGCGGACAACAAACAGAAAGTAATCTCCCAAAAAATAAAATGATAACAAAAAGCAAAGATTCTATTAAAGGCAAAAAAGTATTGATTGTAGATGACGATATGCGTAACATTTTTGCCCTTAGCAGTGCATTGGAGAGTTATGAGTTTAATGTAGTTATAGCTAATGATGGCGAGGAAGCAATTGCAAAGCTGGAAGAAACCGATGATATAGATATTGTTTTAATGGATATAATGATGCCGAAAATGGATGGTTATGAGGCAACAAGATATATTCGTAAGCAAAACAAATGGTCAAAACTGCCTGTTATAGCCTTAACCGCAAAGGCCATGAAAGATGATCGTGATAAATGTATAGCAGCTGGCGCTAATGATTATATCACGAAACCTGTTGACATGGACAGACTTATCTCATTGATGCAATTGTGGCTAGATAGCTGATATGAAAGATACTTTAGGCAAGGATATTATAACACCGGCACAGTTAACAGAACTTATAGACCTTGTTAAAAAGTTACACGGTTTCGATTTTAGCGATTACACGAAGGCCTCTTTAAAAAGAAGGCTCGGTCGCATAATGATGCTTAAAAAGCTCGATTTTTATGATCTTAAGCATGTTTTAGTAAACAATCCTGATTTTTTTCAGGAGTTTCTTGAAGAAATAACGGTAAATGTTACCGAGATGTTTCGTGATCCGGCGTTTTATAAATCATTAAACAGATTAGTAATTCCATATCTGTCAACTTATCAGCACGCTAAAATATGGTGTGCAGGATGCTCTTCCGGTGAAGAGGTTTATTCTCTTGCTATTTTATTCAAGGAAGAAGGGCTGTATAAAAAATCGTTTATTTACGGCACTGATATCAATACAGAAGTTTTGAAAGAGGCCCGGAAAGGCATATATAGTTTACGCAAAATAAAAAGTTACGCGGAAAATTATTTGTTTACCGGGTTGCCGGGTTCCATAACCGATCATTTTACTATAATGTATGATGCCGCCGCCATACATAGTGAATTAAGGCAAAATGTATTATTTTCTGTCCATAATCTCATATCCGATACGGTTTTTAATGAATTTCAGATGATAACTTGTCGTAACGTTTTTATTTATTTCGAAACGGAACTACAGGAACGCATTCTTGATGTTTTTTACAGAAGCCTGTGTCCGCTTGGTTATTTATGTCTTGGTAATAAAGAAACCATACGGTCTGAGGGATTCAGGAAGAAATTTAAAGTGATCGATCAGAAAGAAAATATATATCAAAAAATTGGCTCTTGACGATAACATAATCAGCAGGTGGCAGCAATCTGAAACATTGCTATTGGGTGGTTCAGCAGGATCATTCAAGATACTGTTTCACCTCATCAAAATACTTCCTCACGATCTTAATAAAACTGTTATTATCATTATTCACCGAAAAAAAAACTTTTTTAGTGAAATAGAAAAACTGTTTGCTGAAAATAGCCGTATGTTTTTCCGTGAGATTAGTGACAAAGATAAAATAGAAAGCAATGCTATATATATTGCCCCGGCGAATTATCATACTCTTATTGAAAAGGAGGGATATTTTAGTCTGGATGTTTCAGAAGCCGTATGGTATTCCAAGCCCTCAATTGATGTAACATTCGAAAGCGCAGCAGAGGTTTACAGTACAAAATGTACGGCAATTTTATTTTCAGGAGCTAATCAGGACGGTGCGGGAGGTTTGTTAAAATTATACCAAAGTGGTGCGTTAACCATTGTACAGGATCCAGGCGAGGCTGAAATGGCAGAAATGCCACAATCAGCAATTAATTTAAATGCTGCCACATGTGTTTTAACAACCAAAGAGATTTTTGAGCTTTTACAGAACAGTACTTAACCTTACATTATTTAATGATCCCGGTAAACATCCTTATTGTTGACGACAGAGAGGAAAACATAATAGCCCTTGAAGCTCTTTTAAATCGCGATGATATTCGTTTATTCTCCACCACTTCGCCAAATGAGGCACTAAAAATTGCATGGGACAATCATATTTCAATAGCACTGGTTGATGTTCAGATGCCAGAAATGGACGGGTTTGAGTTAGTTGAAATGCTTAAATCAAACCCTCGCACAAAAGATATCATGGTTATATTTGTTACTGCTATTTCAAAAGAAAGCAAATATGCGGTAAAAGGCTTTGGGGCAGGAGCAATAGATTATCTTTATAAACCACTCGATCCGTATATAACATCTGCCAAGGTAGATTCATTTATTCAACTTGCCAGGCAGCGGGATGAGATAGTTCAGAAAAACGAAGAACTTAGAAATTATGCCATTGTTATAAAAAACAGTGCGGATATCATTTGTTCTGTCGATGCCAACAACTTTCGTATTAAAACTATTAATCCTGCTGTTGAAAAACTTTTAGGTTACACGCAAACGGAGATTTTGGGCACCAGTATTGTGAATTTGGCAATAGAAACCGACAGGGATACAATGCGAAAGAAATTGGGAGAGATAATTAAGGATAACCTCAATTTCAGCACATTTGAATTTCAGTTGCATACTTTTGATAAACATTCAATTTGGGCCGAGTTCAGGGCATCGTATCGTAACAAAGTTATTTTCTTTAATATTAGCGATTCAAGTCCGCAAAAGAGCTATTTACAGCAATTGATCAAATCAAAAGAGGCCGCCGAATATGGTAAGAAAGTAAAAGAAACTTTTTTAGCCAATATGAGCCACGAACTGCGCACACCCGTAAATGGTATTATAGGACTAACAAACTTGTTACGACGCACACCTGTTACAGAGCAGCAGGATAATTTGCTTAATATGATGGAAAGTTCATCACGCTCTTTATTGGGCGTTATAAACGATGTGCTTGACATCTCAAAAATAGAAGCAGGAAAATTCAGTATAATACGGGCTCCCAATAATTTACGTAGCATATTAGACTCAGTGTACGGGTTGCTTAAGTACAGCGCTGACGAAAAAAATATTGAGTTTCTTTTAGAAGTGAATGATGATGTACCAGACTCACTTTTGGTCGACTCGTTGCGTCTAAATCAAATTTTAATGAACTTACTAAGTAATGCAATTAAATTCACTCACCGGGGATACGTAAAATTGAAAGTTTCAGTACTTCAAAAATCATCAGATCGGGCAAAAATTAAGTTTTGCGTTGAAGATACCGGTATTGGAATAGCGGATAATAAAATGTCGAGGATTTTTGAATCTTTTGAACAGGCCGAAGACGAAACAGCCAGTTTATATGGAGGTACCGGTTTAGGATTGGCCATTGTTAAAAAGCTGGCAGAACTAAAGGGGGGAGAACTTACCGTAAGCAGTGAATTAGGAAAAGGGAGTGTGTTTAATTTTATTAACTGGTTCACTATTGCTGATGAGCAAACCGCTACAAAACATCAACAACCAGGTAAAAGATTACGTCCGTTCGTAAATATTTCAGTTTTAGTAGCAGAGGATAATATGATCAATCAATTTATGCTGGTCAAAATGCTTAATGACTGGAAGGTAAATGTTGAGGTAGCAGATAATGGAGGCGCAGTTATAGAGAAATTCCGCGAAGGTGATTTTGACTTGATATTAATGGATACGCATATGCCGGTACTGAATGGCTACCAAACCGCAAAGGCAATAAGAATGGATTTTGAAGAACCTAAACGCAGTGTGCCTATTATTTCGTTATCTGCCTCTGCTTATGATCATGAACATCAGGAGGCTTTGTCAGCCGGCATGAATGACGTTTTATCAAAGCCATTTGAACCGCAGGAACTGCATGCAAAAATTTCCGCGTTAACAGGAAATCAGATATAGCCGGTTATATATTATCAGTTTGTTTTTATATAAAGCTATATTTGCCGTATGAAACTCATGGGGCAAACCATTCATCTTTTAAAAAAAGAGATTTTATTAGAGTGGCGTTCAAAATATGCCTTTAATGGTGTATTGCTATATATTGTTTCAACTGTATTTGTATGCTATATATCCTTTAATCTTAATCCGGGCTTTAAAGGTAGCAATGGATATCCTATAGTTTGGAATATTTTGTTTTGGATAATAATGCTTTTTGCATCCGTAAATGCCATAGCCAAAAGCTTTCTGCAGGAAAACAAGGGGAGATTGCTTTATTACTACACCATAGCATCGCCGCAGGCCATTATACTTTCCAAAACAATTTATAACGCACTGTTAATGGGGTTGCTAAGCGTGCTGGCACTTGTAGTATACATGCTCTTTTTTACTAATACGGTTAACGATCTTTTATACTATTTTATGATCGTGTTATTAGGGAGCCTCAGTTTTTCAACTGTTTTTACCATGATCTCTGCTATTGCTTCAAAAGCCGGCAATAATGGAACGTTAATGGCTATTTTGAGTTTCCCTGTTATTATCCCTGTAATTTTGTTACTGATAAAATTAAGCAAGGCGGCAATGGATGGTTTAGACAGGAGTTTAAGTTATAGTAACATTGGTATTTTAGCGGCAATAAATGTTATAGTAGT
Source organism: Mucilaginibacter segetis (assembly GCF_016522075.1). Classification (GTDB taxonomy): domain Bacteria; phylum Bacteroidota; class Bacteroidia; order Sphingobacteriales; family Sphingobacteriaceae; genus Mucilaginibacter; species Mucilaginibacter segetis. The sequence continues at coordinate 1,478,724 of NZ_JAEHFW010000001.1, forward strand.
AGCATCATCATTGCTATTGTTTCCATATTTGTGGCGCGACTGATATATCCATAAAATTATCCGTTTGTTAGCAGTTAAGCTTTACAAGACAAATTAAAAATTTAATACGTGTAAATTATTATGCATAATTTCAGCAATTCAGCATAACAATGTACATTTGCCCCTGATTATGAAATTCATTTATCAAACCTGGTGGAAGGTAATAGCGGTCTTATTGGTGTTATCTACATTGATTACCGGTTTACTCTTTGATGTGCCCAGGTTGCCTATTATTCACGAAACCATTCGTAACCTGTATTTTCACGTACCCATGTGGATGGGGATGTTAACCGTTTTTGTAGTATCTGTATTTTATAGTGTGAAATATCTGCAAACCGGCAAAGAAGAACATGATCTTGCGGCAGTAGAATGTGTAAATACCGGGTTAGTATTTTATACTTTAGGACTTTTAACAGGGATGCTTTGGGCCAAATATACCTGGGGTGAATTTTGGAGTGGCGACCCTAAGCAAAACAGCGCCGCTATAGCTTTTTTATTGTATTGTGCCTATCTGGTATTAAGGAATTCTATTGACGAAGAACAAAAGCGCGCCAAAATATCAGCCATTTACAACATCTTTGCTTTTCCGGTTATGGTAGTGCTCATATTTGTTTTGCCACGAATGACAGACTCCCTTCATCCTGGTAGCGGCGGAAATCCTGCATTTGGTAAGTACGATTTAGATAACGGCATGAAACTGGCTTTTTACCCGGCTATGTTAGGGTGGAGTTTTATAGCACTTTGGATAGCTACACTACGCTACCGCATCCGTTTAATTGAAAATAAAAAGAACGCCATTTAATTTGATATGAGAAAATTAACTCTTTTAATACTTTTGTTGTGCTGCTTTTTTGGTGCTTTTGCTCAACAGACACAAACAGTTGAAATGGCCGATGTAATGCGTAGCTCTGGAAAAATATATGTAGTTATTGCTGTAATAGCTATAATTTTTGCGGGCATTGCTATTTACCTATTCTCTATAGACAGAAGATTAAAAAGGATCGAAAAGGAGAAATAAATCTAAACATCTACCCATGTGTTTTAAACGTAGGTTTCGGTAATTGAGCCTTAAAATATGGCAGAAACACATTTTTTTAATAATTTGCGCAATTCGTAAAAAATATGCCAAATTTGTGCACTTTTTTAAGAGAATAATTATTTATCCAACCCTAAATTATGAATATTAATAATCCAACTGCAGATCAGGATACTCACTTTTTTGGTGATGTGTGTAAGAATTTCGATTATGCGGCGCAGTTTACCAAGCATGATGCTGGTTTATTAGATCAGATAAAATCATGCAATAGTGTTTATCGTTTTCGTTTCCCCATTCGCAAAGGAAACGGTTTTGAAGTTATTGATGCCTGGAGAGTTGAGCACTCCCACCACCAGTCACCAACTAAAGGCGGTATCAGGTATAGTGAAATGGTTAACGAGGACGAAGTGATGGCACTTGCTGCACTTATGACCTATAAATGTGCCATTGTTAATGTACCCTTTGGCGGTGCAAAGGGTGGTATAAAAATTAATCCTAAAAATTATACCGTAGGCGAATTAGAAAATATTACCCGCCGCTATACCGTAGAATTAATAAAAAAGAACTTTATAGGCCCAAGCATTGATGTACCTGCCCCGGATTATGGGTCTGGCGAAAGAGAGATGAGCTGGATCGCTGATACGTATGCTACCATGAACCCGGGCCAGTTAGATGCTTTGGGTGCTGTTACGGGTAAACCCATTGCATTGCATGGTATAGCAGGCAGGCGCGAGGCTACCGGCCGTGGTGTGGCTATTGCTGTACGTGAGTGTGTAAGTTTTGGCGAGGATATGCAAAAACTGGGTTTATTGCCAGGGCTTTCCGGTAAAAAGATCATTGTTCAGGGTATGGGTAACGTTGGTTTTTATTCGGCCAAGTATCTTTCAGAATTTGGAGCTACCATAGTAGGTATCTGTGAATTTGAAGGCGCTATATATAACGAGGATGGTTTAGATGTGGAATCTGTTTTTCAGCATCGCAAAACTACCGGATCTATATTGGGGTATGCAGGCGCAAAAAAGGAATTCAAAAATACCATGGATGGTATGGAACAGCCTTGTGATATATTGGTGCCGGCCGCATTGGAAAATCAGATAACGTTAGAGAATATTAAAAATATTAAAGCTAAAATTATTGCCGAAGGTGCCAACGGGCCAACTTCTCCGGAAGCTGAGGCCGTTTTTTATAAAAATGGCGGGTTAATTATTCCTGATATGTACGCTAATGCCGGCGGTGTTACCGTGTCGTATTTTGAATGGCTTAAGAACCTTTCGCATGTCGCGTTTGGTAGAATGAACAGACGTTTTGAAGAAAACTCCAGTCTTAACCTTGTTAATATGGTGGAGGGAATTACGGGTACAGCTTTAACTCCAATGCAACGTGCTACTATAGTTAAGGGAGCATCAGAGCTGGAGTTAGTTAATTCAGGCCTGGAGGATACCATGATACGTTCTTACTACGAAATAAGAGAAATTTATAAAAATAACCCTAAGGTAGAAACCCTGCGTAACGCAGCTATGGTAGGGGCTATTAATAAAATAGCGGTATCATACATGAATTTGGGTATTTGGCCGTGATATGCTATCTGTAAATCAATAAAATTAAAAGGTTGGAGTGTTGAGTTCCAACCTTTTTTGGTAATTACTATATGCTCTTATCTGTTGGCAATAAATGGCGCTTTCATAACAAATTCGTCGCTCTTTAATTGCGCTATTATGAAATTTGCTAAACTGGTAGCGCTAATAAAGTCGCCGGGGCAGTCCGTAATATCTATGTTTATCGGGGTGTTTTCATCAGTTTGCTGTATTATGGGCAACCGTACCAACGTCCATTTAATATCACTGTTTACCAGTAAATTGTATTCCAATTGTTTGTCGGCAGTTGTTTTTGGATAATTTTGGTACATCCATTCTGTCCCGAATTTAGTTTCAGGACTTTTGTTATCCAAAGGTGTATCCACATTCAATCCGGTAATTGCAATATACCGTCTGATATTGAAATGTCGCATGGCATGCAATACATTTTTGGTAGCTATGCTAAAGATAGATGGTTCGCCCACAGGCTGGCCAATGGTGCTTATTACCGCATTGCAGCCATCTAACAATCTTTCTATAGCTTCATAATTGCGTGCGTCACCCTTCACTAATTCCATAAATGGATGTTGCAGTTGTAAACTGTCGGGGTTTCTGTGAAGTAACTTGAAGGAAATCTCCCTGAATATTAATTGTTTAACCAGGTATTTACCGGCTTTTCCGGTGCCACCTATGATGGCTAATTTTATATTTGTTTTCATGTGTTCTCTTTAAAAAATAAATAAAAATGTACAGTTATGCCCGGGAGGCATATCGGCGTCGTGGTTTAACGCATTGCATTAAATATTTTATAAAGAGATTTTAATACACAAACCTACATAAACATTTTGACTAACACTGTATTATGTTATTAATAATAGTTCTAAATAACATATATCCCATGTAATAAACATTATTAGCTTTACGTTTTGTATTTTTGCAATCTGTAATTCTGATAAAACCAATAAATGAAGAAAAGCGCAATATTTGGAATAGTAGTTATAGCTGTAGCCATAGCCGTTATTATAAGTGCCTATTCTAATACAAGTTCATACGGCTCGTTTACCGACGCTCAAAAAAATAATACCGAACTACACGTAGTAGGGCACCTGAATAAGAAGAAAGAGCTGATTTATGATGCCACTAAGGATGCTAATTATTTTTCTTTTTACATGCTTGATAAGGATGGTAAGGAATGTAAAGTGGTTTATCCGGGTACCAAACCTCAGGATTTTGAACGTTCCGAGCAAATTGTACTTACCGGTAAAATGAAGGGTAGTGAATTTCATGCATCAAAAATATTGATGAAATGCCCTTCTAAATACACCGACGAGAAGTTGAATGTTACCGAAGCTACCGCGCAAAAAAGCGCGAGTTTATAACTTAGATAATTTTAATGGATATAGCTTATAAAGGCGAACACCTGCTCCCGGGTAATTTGGGCCAGTTTTTTATTGTTCTTGCATTCGGTTCCGCTCTTTTTTCATTCATCTGCTACTTTTTTGCCACGCAGGAAAAAGTTGCTAAAAGTGACAACTCCTGGCTACGTTTAGGCCGTATAGGTTACTGGCTAAACACGGTATCTATTATCGGGATGGGTACCTGCCTGTTCTATATCCTTTATAATCATTATTTTGAATATCATTACGCATGGTCATACACCTCGCGCTCATTGCCTACCTACTATATAGTATCAGGTTTCTGGAACGGGCAGGAGGGTGGCTTTTTGCTGTGGATGTTTTGGGAAGCTGTATTAGGTAATATATTAATATGGCGTGCAAAGTCATGGGAAAAACCGGTAATGACCACGCTGGCACTTTCGCAGGCGGTATTGGGTACCATGGTGCTTGGCCTGCAAATAGGTAGTGCTCACGTAGGCAGTTCGCCATTTTTGCTGTTACGTAACTCGGGAATGCAAGCCCCTATATTTCAAAATCCGGATTATCTAAGTTTCATAAAAGACGGTAAAGGGATGAATCCTTCACTGCAAAACTATTGGATGATCATCCACCCGCCAACCTTATTCCTTGGGTCGGCATCTTTGGTAGTACCGTTTGCATACGCAGTAGCCGGTTTATGGAAAAAGCGTTATAAAGAGTGGATACAACCAGCAATACCTTATGCCTTGTTCTCATGTATGGTGTTGGGCACGGGCGTGGTTATGGGGTCTTTCTGGGCCTATGAGTCGCTTAACTTTGGTGGCTTTTGGGCATGGGATCCGGTAGAGAACGCTTCTATATTTCCGTGGCTGATGCTGGTAGGCGCATTACACGTAATGATTGTTTATAAAAATACAGGCCATTCTTATTTTACGGCTACATTTTTAGTAATGATCAGTTTTGTACTGGTTTGGTATTCATCGTTCCTGGCAAGGAGCGGGGTACTGGGCGAATCATCAGTGCATGCATTTACAGATCTGGGCTTATTTTGGCAGCTTGTAATAGGAGTATTAATTTTTCTGGCTATATCTGTTTATCTGCTTGTTTCCCGCTGGAAAGAATTGCCTATCACTAAAAAAGACGAAGAAACCTATTCACGCGAGTTTTGGATGTTTGTAGGTGCTGTATTTTTGGGCCTTTCCTGTTTTCACCTTATCGTGGTAACATCAATACCTGTTTGGAATTTGATGTTTGGTACCAAAATGGCTCCACCTACTGATCCGGTTAAACACTATAATGTTATACAGGCATCGTTTGCGGTAGTTATTGCATTATTAAGCGGTTTTACCCAATTTTTAAAATACAAACGGACTGATATTACGCGCTTTTTTATCACCACGCTTATATACCTGGCCTTTGCAGCATTAATTACTGCCTTAGTAGTTTACGCCACCGGATTTTATAAACTGCATGTGGTATTTATTTTGGTAATGTTATGTTCTGTATATAGCGTTGTAGCAAATGCGAAAATATTGGCTGACTCTTTTAAAGGGAAATATAAACTGGCAGGTTCAGCAGTTGCACATATTGGTTTTGGATTACTACTGGTAGGAGCACTGATATCTTCGGGTACAAAAAAGGTGGTATCGGAAAATATTACAGGTGAGCAGTTTAGTGCAGAGTTTGCTAAGGATGAGGATCCTAAGGAGAATTTACTGCTGTATAAAAATGAGCCGCTTAGATTGGGCGATTATATGGTAACTTTTACAGGTGATACCGTTGAAGGGGCAAGTCATTTTTTCAATATCGACTACAAGCGAATGAAGGATGGCAAGGTAACAGAAAGTTTTACACTGCGTCCTAATGTAATACAGGCACAGGGTGGCATGTCTTCTACACCTGATACGAAGCATTATTTATTTCATGATCTGTACACCCACATTACTATGACCAATCTTATCAGCACTCAGCCTGCGGCAGAAGAGGCACAACACGGTGCGACTGATGATGATAAGAACTATGACGCGCCGGTAGCCCATGAGGTTGCTGTTGGCGATACTATACCGTATCGCGATGGTGTTATTGTGTTGAAAAAATTGAATCGCTCAGTTAAATTACAGGATATACCTATTACTGACAAGGATATAGCTCTTGGCGCACAGTTAGAAGTTATCACCCACGGCAAAACCTATGAAGCTGAACCTGTTTACATGATAAAGGGCAACAGTCAGTTAGATTTTGGTAAGAAACTGGAAGATGCGGGTTTAAAGTTGCGTTTCACTAAAGTTATACCCGACGATAATAAGATAGAGATCACCGTTTACCAACAACCGGAGAGCAAGAAAAAGTTTATCGTATTAAAGGCAATAGAATTCCCTTATATCAACCTGTTTTGGGCTGGTACTATTATTATGGTGATAGGGTTTTTATTATCTATTTTTAGAAGGAATAAGGAGTTTAAAGCTATTTAATATTACAATCACTATTAATTTAATAAGCCGATTGTAAATCTCCATACATCCCAAGACAAATAATATATTTTAACATCATATTATTAAAGCTATTATTTTATTGTAATATTATATTTGTCCACTATTATCCAATATTAAAGAATATTGACTTACTAACGTCAGGTTTCGTAAACAGAAATCGGTAAATTGCAGCCACCTTATTGAATTATATGGATACTCAGGAAATCATATCTATTACAATTGTACTTGCAGCGGTTTTCGCTTATATCAATCATCGTTTTATAAAATGGCCGCCAACCATTGGTATCATGATACTTTCATTAGTGTCGTCTATTTTTCTGGCTACGTTGGGTAACTCTTCTATTCTGTCAGAAAAAGCAGTAAAGCTTGCTTTCTCAGTTGATTTTCAGGATGTGCTGATGAATTTTATGCTGAGCTTTTTATTATTTGCAGGTGCTATACATATTGATGCCAGCAAGTTAAAGCAAGAGCGTCTGCCGGTAATTATGCTGGCCACGCTAGGCATAATAATGTCTACATTTATAGTTGGGGGTATGGTATGGTTGCTTTTTACCCTCTTTCATATCCCAGTAGAATTTATATACTGTTTGCTTTTCGGAGCGCTTATTTCACCAACCGATCCTATTGCCGTGTTAGGGATACTAAAAAAAGCAAATATTCCTTCGTCTCTTGAAGTTAAGATTTCCGGAGAATCTTTGTTTAATGATGGTGTAGCTGTTGTTATTTTTATAAGCATAGCCGAAGTTGCCCGTTCCGGAGATTTTTCGGCAATCTCAGTAGGAAAGCTGTTTTTACAGGAAGCTGTTGGGGGATTGTTGTTTGGCGGCTTACTCGGGTATATTGGTTTTTGGGCTTTACGCTCTATTGATGATTATAAAGTAGAAGTATTAATTACCCTCGCAATAGTAATGGGAGGTTATTTTGTTGCTGGTCATTTACATATTTCAGGTCCGTTAGCAATGGTTGTAGCCGGATTAATTACAGGTAATAAGGCTAAACGCGAAAGTATGTCTGACCGTACACGCGATTATCTTGGTAAGTTTTGGGAACTGATTGATGAAATTTTGAACGCTGTATTATTTTTGTTCATCGGGCTGGAAATGCTGATTATAAAAATAGAGCCTATTGTATTAATTATAGGCGTCATAACCATATTTATAGTACTCATATCCCGCTGGGTATCTGTAAGTGTACCTGTTTTTTTGCTTCGTTATAAAATTAAATTTGAAAAACACGCCATACTTATACTTACATGGGGTGGCCTGAGGGGTGGGATCTCGGTAGCTTTAGCCTTATCATTATCAGGAGGCATGCATCGCGATGAATTTTTGCTGATAACTTATATAATTGTAGTGTTCTCTATATTGGTACAGGGTTTAACCATTGGTAAACTGGCAACAAAATTGCAGCAACCTGCGGCAAGCTAATGTTATGGATAGGATACTACGTGAGATCAGGCGTTTTATAATCAACCGTTTTAGTTTAAACGAAGACAAAGCCGATGAGTTGCTTATTATAGAATCGATACGAAAAAATGTAGAATTTCGTGGCGCTAATTTATGGGCACTTATTTTTGCTATAGTAGTAGCCTCCATTGGTTTAAATGTAAATTCAACGGCAGTTATCATCGGTGCTATGCTTATTTCGCCTATAATGGGGCCGGTTATGGGTGTTGGATTAGGTATCGGGATAAATGATTTCGATCTGGTAAAAAAGGGGGGTAAAAACCTGCTGGTAGCTTCTATTATCGGTATCATAAGTTCTACAATATATTTCCTCGTTACCCCATTGCATGAAGCACAATCTGAATTGCTGGCAAGAACATCGCCGTCAATATGGGATGTTTTTATTGCGTTTTTTGGTGGACTTGCCGGAATGGTTGCCGCCTCAAGAAAAGAAAAGAATAATGTAATACCCGGGGTGGCTATAGCTACCGCCTTAATGCCTCCATTATGTACAGCGGGGTTTGGTATAGCAATGGGTAATTGGTACTTTTTTTTGGGTGCAATATATCTTTATTTTATAAACAGTGTATTTATTACAATCGCTACCTATTTAGTTGCCCGTTACCTTAAAATGACAAGACATCATTTTGATGATGCGGTCAACGAAAAAAAGGTGAATAGATATATTATCATAAGCGTGGTGGTAACTATAGTGCCCAGTATTTTTATGGCCTATCGTATTGTTGATAAAAGCATATTTGAAACTAACGCCCGTAAGTTTGTAGATGAGCAGTTTAAATTTAAAAACACACAGGTAGTATCAAAATCATACGTGTATAGCACTAAGGATAAAGCTATCGACTTGTTACTTATTGGAAATGAATTAGATAAAAAGGTATTAGATACACTTAACCGTAATTTAGCTAAATACAGTTTAAAAAATGTAGAATTAAATATACGGCAGGGTTTAAATGCGAAACAGCAAATTGATTTTTCACAGATCAAAGCCAGTATCCTGGAGGATGTATTTAGCCGGCAGCAAGTACTGGATACTACAAAAGTAGAAGCATTGAAAGTGATAACACCTGATACCGCTGTATTAGCAGAGCTTAAAGTGTTATATCCTGCAATAACCTCATTCGGATTTAATGATTTTACAATTTATCATACAGATACTACGCTAACTGATACCATAAAAGTTGCTATCGCAAACTTTACTGTACCTATCAGGAAAGTGGATCAAAGCAAATTGCAGGAATGGTTAAGGAAACGTTATCAGTCAAATAATCTTAAGCTTATTGTGCAGTAATTTGCATTATGCTTGAAAGGCATATTTTACATCTTCCCAAAACTCATCTAAAGCAATAATACGTGGCTTAAAAAAGGAAATTAATTGGGGCCAGTCGTGTTGGTTATAAACACTTACGTTTTCCAGTTCGGTGTAAATACGGCTTATAGTTTTACCGTATTCATCGGCAGTATGCAACTGCCATATCCATGCTTCTTTAAGCGCACTATTCAAAATGTTTTTATAGCTGGCAAATTGCTCAAAAAATAATTGCTGCAACTCTTTATCAGCATGGGTAATCTCTATGGCTATAACAGCATTTTTATTATCAGCCTGCAATTTAAAGTATAGATGTTTTACACCTGTTTTGTAATTAATCCAATTAATTTTTAATCCCGATGTGGAAATTACAGGCCGCATATATTGCCCGAAACTTGTCCAGAATGTTTGCCGAAGGTGTGCTGCCTGCTCTTTTGAATACATGGTTTATTCTTACTTTAAAATCTCAAAAATAAAGGTTTAATTTTTTGACAGATTAAATCAGCCTGTTTATTTACTTTAGCAAAACCAATAGCCGGTAATTAACATGAGGTATCTGTTATTTTTTATACTGCTTCCTTTTTTCGCTATAGCGCAACCTGCACCAAAACCATATGGCCCTTTACCCACGCAAGGGCAGTTAAACTGGCAGGAAACTGAAATGTATTGTATAATTCATTTTGGCCCGGCCACTTATACCGATAAGGAGTGGGGATATGGCGATGAGGGTGCTAAAATAGTGAATCCAACCAGGTTTGATGCCATGCAGATTGTAGAGGCAGCTAAAGCCGGTGGCTTTAAAGGTATAATTGTAGTGGCGAAACATCATGATGGATTTTGCCTTTGGCCTACTAAAACCACCGATTATAATATAAGTAACAGTCCGTATAAAAACGGTAAAGGCGACCTGGTAAGGGAATATAAGGACGCCTGCGATAAATTGGGAATGAAAATGGGTATTTATTGTTCACCGTGGGATAGAAATAATGCCTTATATGGCAAACCTGAGTACGTTACCAACATCTATCGTGAACAGCTAAAGGAACTATATACTAATTATGGCCCGCTGTTTATTTCGTGGCATGATGGCGCAAACGGTGGCGACGGATATTACGGTGGCGCACGCGAGGTACGTAAAATAGACCGTTCTACTTATTATGATTGGGATAATACCTGGGCCATTACCCGTAAGCTACAGCCTAATGCGGTAATATTCGGAGATGTTGGCCCTGATGTGCGTTGGGTGGGTAATGAGAGGGGTGAAGCCGGATTAATAAGTTGGGCCACCTACACACCGCATGCACCGGATGAGGGAAAAGAACCAGGCAACGGTTATGTTAAAGATTATGAGGGAACCGAAGGGCAGCGCGACGGAAAATACTGGATGCCGGCAGAGTGTGATGTTTCATTAAGGCCGGGTTGGTTTTACCATGCCAGGCAGGATGATTCATTAAAAGCGCCTGTACAATTAATGGATATTTATTACAAAAGTGTTGGTCGGGGAGCATGTCTGGATTTAGGGCTTTCGCCAGATAGATCTGGTAGGTTAAGTGATGGAGATGTTTCTCAATTAAAGTTTTTTGGAGATATATTGAAACTTACGTTCGAGAATAACTTAGCTAAAGGAGCCATCCTTGAAGCAAGCAACATACGTGGTGGTAATAAATTGGAATACGGCCCGACCAATTTATTAGATAATGACCGTTACAGTTATTGGGCTACAGATGATGGAGTAACTAAGCCGCAATTGATATTGACCCTTGCTAAAAGCAGCACTTTTAATATAATTCAACTACGCGAAAATATTAAACTTGGTCAACGCATTGATGAAATAGCCATTGATATATACAAAAACGGTAAATGGCTGCAAATAGCCAAAGCAACAAGTATTGGCGGCAACCGTTTAATAAAATTGAGTAAACTTGTAACTACAAAAAAAGTTAGACTTAGAGTTATTAAAGCCCCGGTATGTATTGCTTTAAGCGATCTTGGTTTATATAAAGAACGCTTTTTCCCACCCGCTAAACGACATGATAGTGACTAATTTAAATAAATATCTATTCTTCTTTTTTTTATTGTTTGTTGTAAAGGATATATCTGCACAATCAACAGATCTTTTTGACGCTGATGTAAAACCTAAACTCATTTCCCGGCAATTTACTTTTACTGAAGGCCCTGCGGTAGATAAAAAAGGTAATATATTTTTTACCGATCAGCCGAATAACAAAATTTGGGAATACGATATCAATGGTAAGCTATCTGTATTTATGAATAATGCCGGCCGGGCAAATGGGATGTATTTCGATAAAAAAGGTAACCTGATAGCATGTGCGGATGAGCATGATCAGTTATGGAAAATAAAAAAGGATGGAAAGGTTAAAGTACTGGTGAAAGATTTTAAGGGCTTGCGCCTTAATGGGCCTAATGATGTATGGGTGCATCCAAATGGAAATATATATTTTACCGACCCTTATTATCAGCGACCTTACTGGACACGCACCAAGCCTGATATGGACAATCAAAAAGTATTTTATTTGCCAAAAGGTAAAGATCAGCCGATAGCTTTAGAGGATAGCCTGGTAAGACCTAATGGTATTGTTGGTACTCCTGATGGTAAACGTTTGTATGTGGCAGATATTGGCGGTAACAAAACTTATAGCTATACTATCAATACTGATGGTACATTAAGTAATCGGCGGGTATTTATAGAGCAAGGAGCTGATGGTATTACGCTGGATGAACGGGGAAATCTGTATCTTTCTGGTAATGGCATTACCATTTATAACCCTGAGGGGAAAAAAATAGGTCATATTTCAATTGATGAACCCTGGAGTGCCAATGTGTGTTTTGGAGGCAAGAATAAAAATGTACTTTTTATTACAGCATCAACAGCTATTTATACTGTGCAGATGAATGTAAAGGGAGTAGAATAGGTTTATTGCTTACGTTGAACTTTTTCCCAAACAGAACTTTGCTTTTTAGTATAATATCTAATTAAGCCGGCTATTACCGCATAATTCATTATACAAAAATAATAAGGTACAAACAGCACCTTTATCCGAAGGTGGCGTTTCTCCAACATATATCCGAATATAGCTAACAGATAAAATAATACCTGCAAGCTAAAAATTACCTCATAAAATATGCTGATCTCCGCGAATGCCAAAGCAAGGTTTGTTATAAAAGCCAATATCAAAAAAAATGGCGTTACTGTCCACCTTAAAACCCGGTGACTAACATATTGAAAAGATAATACCGGATATTTTGCAGACCATAACAACTCTTTTAGCCTTACAATAGATTGTATGCCACCTGCTGCTATTCTTCTTTTACGTTTTAATTCTTCCGATACATTTTCTGAGGCGGTTTCTAAAGCATAGGCTTTAGGTTCATATATAATACGATATCCCCTGGCAGCTATCAGCATAGATATCATAAAATCATCAAGTACCGTATCAGCGGGTACGTCCTCGTAAAGCTCGCGTCTCACGCTAAACAGCTCGCCGGCAGCACCAATCACTGAATACAACTCTGAATCCCATTTTTTTAAGGTTGATTCATATTTCCAGTAAAAACCTTCACCTGCAGCACTTGCATCTGCATTCGTATCAATTTTTACACGTTTTTCTCCTGCAACAGCCCCAACGGTTTCGTCGGTATAATGTCGGCAAATATTAATTATTGCTTCCGGATTTAGAAAGGTATTAGCATCCGTAAAAACCACAGTATCGGTTGCAACGTGCTCCATCGCTCGGTGTATAGCAGCAATTTTACCTGCACGTTGAGGCTGGTGTAATAATTGAATTTGTGGGTATTGCCTGATTATCTCAGGCGTGTTATCCGATGAACCATCGGTTACAAAAATAAATTTCAACTTATTTTGCGGATAGATAAGCTGTAAGCTATTGGCTATTTTTTGTGAAATAAAATCTTCTTCATTATAAGCTGCTACCACTAATGTACAGGTAGGAAGTGTATTGTCAGTTACAATTGGAATTATAGGTTTGCCTTTAACGCTTCTTTTTAATTTGATAATGAAATACAATAGTATTCCGTAACCAATAAACGTGTAAAAAACAACGAAAAAGCTTATCCAAAAAGCAATTATCATGAAACCTTATTTACCGTAAAACCCAACTCTTCGCTGTTTTTACTATGGGTAATATTCCACCAAACAGCGCGGAATAAAATACTGATGAAGTTGTATTTCTTTTCTTTTATATAGCTAACTATGTTGCGTGGCACTACTAATATTACAAAATACAAATAAAATACTAACGCTTTTAAAGGCGGAGCATTGTGACGTATGAACAATATACGATTACGGTTCATAAAATACTCTTTAAAAGCGCTCTTTTTTCCTACGGTCATTGATTCTTTATGATAAATAACTGCGTCGCCACGTACCCACGCCTGGTATCCCGACTTATTAATGCGCTCGCCCCAGTCTACCTCTTCATAATAAATAAAAAAGTTATCTGCCATTAAACCGGCTTTGTGGCAAGTTTCACGTTTAACCATCATTGCTCCGCCATGGCAATAACCGGTTTGGCCTAACAGGTTGTCGTATTGACCTATGTCTTTTTCGAACCTGCCTACAGCTTTATTACGGCAAGTATAATAGTCAACCTGGGTAAAGCCCACATATTGTATTAAGCTTTTGTCGCTAAAATAATTAAGTTTGGGCGATACAATACCAACCTGCGGATGTGTATCTAAAACATCCACCAGCTTTTGAACAAGTCCTGTCGTAAATTCTGTGTCATTGTTCACCAAAAAATAATAATCCCCTGTTGCCTCTTTAATACCAATATTATTACCGCCGGAGAAACCCAAATTGATTTCTGAACGTATAAACTTAACATCAGGAAATTTCAGAGTCCATTTTGGGATAGGATTAACAGTACTGCCATTGTCAACCACAATAATTTCTATATCTTCATACGTATTAGTTTCAGCTATAGATATTAACAGTTCTTCCGTTATCTGATCCTGATTGAAATTAATAGTTACAACAGAAACTCTTTTCATATAAAAAATTTGATGTTTGTATTAAACGTATAATATTAATAAAAGTTAAGCATTTACCAGCCATTTAAAAAATTTGAAAGATAAACAAACCGTTGATGATGTTAATTTGCTGCAAATAAAAGCAAATGAATTGGTGGTATTACTCAAAAAGGGAGAAGCCGATGCTAAATTGGTAAGGGCAATAAAGCAGCAGGTGGTAGAAGCTTGTGATGAAGCTTCCTTACCCAAAAAATTGGAGGCTTTTAATGAATTGAATATAGAGCAGGACAGGCTCGACCTTTTGAACGGTTTCGAGTTTTTACTGACGCATCATCAATTGGATAGTAACGAATCAAAGAAATATCTGCACCATGAACATATTAAAAAAAGTGTGATCGTTATTATTTCCATAATCATGATCACGCTCGGAATGGCCATGATAATAATGCCCGCGCCTCCATACTTTGAAATGTTTACAGTATTTTATTTTAATAAGAATGATGGGGTCACCATAATGGATATCATCTCATTGCTTATCGTTTTTACAGGTGTATATTTGTTTTTAAACGCTATTCTCAAAAAAAAATCCACATAGTTGCCATACATGCCCCAATCAAAAAAGATTTTGCTGGTTGATGATAATGCTTTTGTTTTACAGATGATGAGCAAGGCTTTGATTAAGGAAGGGTTTTCCTGCAGGAAGGCTACTTCTGCAGCAGGAGCAATGGAAATTCTAAAGCATGATATACCAGATGTTATTTTGTCTGATTATCACATGCCGGATGTTGATGGGTTTGCTTTCCGCCAGGAGTTGATCGATTTGCCGGAGTATAAAGATATTCCATTTATGTTTTTAACGTCTGAGGTAGATAATAAACTGATGCTTGAGGGTATAAATCTGGAAGCGGTTGATTATATATTAAAGGATACACCCGTACCTGTTATCGTATCAAAGATCAATAATTTTTTAAATACCGTACGTGAAAGGCATGAACGTACAATAAAGGAACTAAGCGTTGCAGCTATGGCGCTTAATCTGCATTCGGTTCCGCAGCAGTTACCGGTTATCAAAGGGTTCGAAGTAGATTTTTGGCATAAATCTTTTCAAAATTATCCGGGGGGAGATTTTATTGATTTTATTACTATTGACGACCGTTATACGTTTATAGTTTTAGGTGATGTAATGGGTAAGAAATGGGGCGCCTGGTATTTTTCCTTTGGCTTTTTAAGTTATGTACGTGCAGCTGTACGTATCTGTATCTCTAATGGTAACTTCTCAACCAAAAGCATTTTACAAAAAATCAACGCTGTGGTTTATCATGATCCGGTGGTTAATGATGTACTTTCCAGCCTGTCACTGGTTATGATAGATGCAGCTAACGGATCTGTAAAATATTCGGGTGCCGGAGATCTGCCTTTGTTGTATTATAACAGCAATACCCGTAAGGCCAATCGAATTACATCTTCGGGAATGCTGTTGGGTTTAATGATAGATGGTGACTTTAATGAAACTGAGTTAATATTAAATAAGAATGATATTTTATTTACGCTTACTGATGGAATAATTGATTTTGAAACCCCACAGGGCAAAAGGACAGATTATGATGTTTTTGAAAAAGCAGTTGAGGCTTTTTTTGACCGCCCCTTCCGTGAATTTAAAGAAGGCGATTTTTTAAAAGAAAAGGCCCTGGAACATGTTGACGATTGTAGTTTAATATATTTAAAAAAAACCACCGATGATACTTTTAACCAATAACTATAAAAACGCTTTAGTTGCCGAGATACAGATTAAAGAAGCAAATTTGACGATTTCTGAACAGTTTAAACAGCAGATGATAGAACTTATAGAACAAGGCAACAGCTATATTATTGTAAATTTTGTGAAGGTAATATATGTTGACAGTTCATTTTTGGGTGCATTAGTAGCCGCCCTTAAATACGCTATACCACATAAGGCGGAGGTAGTGGTTTGCGGATTAAATAAAGATATTTTAGGACTATTTCAGCTAATACGGCTGGATAAGGCCTTTAAGATATTTGGTAACGTGGATGATGCGGCGGTAAATGGTATAAATTAATTATGAGGGTTGAGGTATCCAAAGAGTTTATTTTTAATAACCAGGCCGGGGAGATTTACACATTAACCAGTGCTGTAACTGACCATTTACTGCATAATGTGCCTGTAAATGATGATATCGTAATCAGGCTGAAAATGATATTGGTGGAATTACTTACCAACTCAGTGAAGCATTGCGGAAACAACCATACTTCCCTGCTGGTGACGCTTATTGATAATAAAATTATATTAAAAAAGACTGACACAGGTAATACATTCAATATACGCTCGGGCGGAATGCTATATTCCTGGCCATTGCCAGGCATACATCATAATGATAAAGTGATAGATATATACAGCAACAACAACTGTGAATTAAAGGCTATGGTAAAAAACAATTGCTGCCTTAATTTCTTTGTGAAAGAGGTTGGTGATACAGATGATATTGAACATGATTTAAACACGTTTTCGGAGCATTTTGGATTGATGATTATTACTAAGGCATGCGACGTGTTTGAATATGAGTTTGACATAGGGCATTGTACTAATAATTTTGTGGCTACTCTGCATTTGAGGGCCTAAACACGAAATATTGTAGATTAATGGGTAGTGAGAACGCTGTTTCGGATAAAAAAAGATCATATGTATACTTTCCCAACCTCGACGGGATCAGGGCCATTGCGGCATTAATGGTTGTGGTATCGCATATCGAATACCATAAAAATCTTTTTAACCTGCAAAGAATTGGCATACCTAACCTGCAAAATATGGGCAAGGTAGGGGTTACTATATTTTTTGCTTTAAGCGGATTTTTGATAACCTATCTCTTAATGGTAGAAAAGGGCGAGTTTAACAGAGTAGGGTTAAAAGATTTTTATATACGCCGAATATTAAGGATATGGCCCCTATATTTTTTGATAGTGATAGTTGGTTTTTTTGTTTACCCACGTGGTGCATCAAAAGAGGCTTTGTGGTTAAGTGTTTTTTTTATGCCTAATCTGGCATTTTGCTTACAGATGCTGCCTTCTATATTCGATCCCATTTGGTCAATAGGTACAGAAGAGCAATTTTACATATTCCATCCGCATATTTTCCGTATTAAAAAACCTGAAAATATACTATATGCGCTCGTTGGTATTACTTTGGCATTAATAACAATCAACATTATTGTAAGGAGCATACAAAATCATAATCAGTTTTTGTCAGATCTGAGCTTGTTTTTATATTATGCACGTTTCCATAACATGATGGTTGGTGCCATTGTTGCTGTTTTATATTACAATACCAAACATCCTTCCTTCAAGTTTAAGTTACAGAGTGCTTTTGAGTTGATGTTCAATAAATATGTACAGATAGTTATATGGATATGCTTTATTTTATTCGTATACCTGTATACGCTCAGTGAAATACCACAAGGAGATATTGTAATTTCCGTTTTAGCAGCGTTGATTATTGTAAACTTGTGCGAAACCTCAAGCAGTATTTTTTCGCTTAATAACAGTAAACTAAAATACTGCGGTAAAATATCTTACGGCATTTATCTGCTGCATAAGTATCCGTTATACCTTATGCTGTACATAGCTCAAACTTATTTATCAAGTGTGGGCCTATTTTGGCAAAATTTGTTTATTTATGTGGCCACTTTAATAGCGGTAATAGCATTGGCATCATTGTCATACTATGGATTTGAACGTTATTTCCTTCGTTTTAAAAGTCGATTCCAAAAAGTATCACAAAATAAACAAGCTGTCTCTTCCTGAACGACGCGAGTTGTTTGTCATATTTTGAGGCATTGCTTACTTTAGTTAACATTTCTTAATTAATGGTCTGGAATAATCTTAAGCAATATCGGTCGGTAACTATGTATGGCTTGTTATTGGCTGTACTTTTATTTTTTTTAAAATGGATAGAATGGCGGTTTATTATTGTTGAACATACTTTTGAAGTATATGCGGGCGTTATTGCGTTACTATTTACACTTCTGGGAATTTGGCTCGCCATTAAATTAACTAAACCAAAAATAGTTATTGTTGAAAAGCATATTTATTCGCCCAGTACAAACGGTTTTGTAATAAATGAAAAAGAGATTCTTCAGCTAGGATTAAGTACTCGCGAGTTAGAGGTATTACAATTAATGGCAACAGGTTTAAGCAACCGGCAAATTGCAGATAAGCTTTTTATATCAGTAAATACTATAAAAACGCACTCTGCAAAATTATTTGAAAAAATGGATGTTCAGCGCCGCACCCAGGCTATAGAAAAAGCAAGACGTTTGGGCCTTATTCCCTGATGTTTAATAGTAACGATTTTTTCCGTTCAAATAATACAAATGATTTGGTAAGCGTTAAAATTCAGCATCTTAATAATAATATACTTAAACATCATGTTTGGAAAAAAGGTGTCCTATGTTTTACAGGACACCTTTTATATTTTATAAGTAATACTATTTTTTTGTGAATTGTTTAATAATATCGTTACCGAAGGCAAACACCATCAGAGATATTAACAAAACAAAACCAACTATTTGTGCACGTTCCAAAAATTTATCACTCAATGGTTTGCCTTTTATCATCTCAATAAGCAAAAACAGGGTATGACCACCATCCAAACCTGGTATAGGTAGTAAGTTTGTTAAGGCTAATACCATAGAGAGGAAGCCCACAAGACTCCAAAAACGGATCCAGTCAACATGGCTGCCAAACATTACGGCTATACCTATGGGACTTGATATAGCTTTACGAGCTTTTACCTGCCCTGTAAATATTTTACCTATCCCTTTAGCGTTGTCCACAAACATGCCCCAGGCACGGGAAGCACCTACAGGTAACGAGCCAAAAAATCCGTATTGTATTGTTTTCTCTTCCGGCAGATCCGCCTTTGGTGTAAATCCTAATATGCCATCTGCACTTATATGGGCGTTAACCATCATCAGGCTATCATCGCGCTTAACGGAAAGCTGCACCTCTTTATTTTTATTTTCGCGTAACTGATTTTGCATTTGGTCAAAAAATGTAACCTTATGCCCGTTTACTGCTAAAATACTGTCACCTTTTTTCAGACCAGCCTCTTTTGCTCCGCCGGTTGGCGCAATAGAATCAACAGCGAAAGTGGTGCGGGGTAACCTGCTTATAAATTCTTCAATGCCATAATCCGACAGATCATTTAATATAGTAGGAGGTACTTTGATATCTAATTTGCGATCTCCGCGTTGTACGTTCAATACGGTTTTATCTAATAATACCTTCGAGCTGGTAAGATCCTCAAAACGCTCTACAGGTTTGCCATTTACGGCATATATCCTGTCGCCTGGTTTAAGACCCATTTTTTGGCCGATAACGCCGGGAACTATACCGTATTTAATATCGGCATTCGGTGTATAGGTTTCACCATATTTTAAAGTAAGCATCCAAAATATGAATATGCCCACAATAATATTAACTATAATACCACCCAGCATTACTATTAAACGCTGCCATGCCGGTTTTGAACGGAACTCCCACGGTTGTGGCGGACCGGCAAGCTGATCGGTATCCATTGATTCGTCGATCATGCCGGATATTTTTACGTAACCACCTAGAGGCAGCCAGCCAATGCCATATTCAACACCCTTATAATTAAATTTAAAAAGGCTGAAATTCCAGGCATCAAAGAAAAGGTAAAACTTCTCAACTTTTATTCCGAAAGCGCGGGCCGCTAAAAAATGCCCGAACTCATGCAGTATCACTAAAATTGAAAGACCCAGTATTAACTGGCCCGCCATTATCAATATATCCATTCTTTATATTTCTCTCTGTACTAAGATTGTAATGCCTTTAACGGCATTTGCTTAATTAAATTTTGCGCAAATATGCGTGTTTCTTTATCAGTATTCAAATAGTCGTTTAACGACGGGTTTTTTATGTAATCTATTTTGTGCATGCATGTTTCAATAATGTCACTCATTGCCAAAAAAGTGGTTTGATTGTTTAGGAATGCGGCCACAGCAATTTCATTTGCAGCATTAATTATGCAGGGCATATTTCCGCCTTTATCTAAAGCCGTAAAAGCAAGGCCTAAGTTTCGAAACGTTTGTATGTCAGCTTTTTCGAATGTAAGGTTAGGGTGGTCAGTAAAATTGAAACGCTTGAATTTGTTTTTCACCCGGCCCGGATAAGTTAAAGCATATTGTATGGGTAACTTCATATCGGGCAAACCCATTTGTGCTTTTATTGATCCATCCTCAAACTGTACCATGGAATGGATAATAGATTGTGGATGTACAATTACCTCTATCTGGTTAGATTCTAAACCGAAGAGCCATTTAGCTTCAATTACCTCAAGCCCTTTATTCATTAACGATGCGGAATCAATAGTTATTTTGGCTCCCATTACCCAGTTAGGATGTTTAAGGGCATGTTCGCGTTTTACGGTTGTTAAAAAATCGCGGGTTTTACCTCTGAACGGCCCTCCTGATGCCGTTAATATTATTTTTTCGATAGTATTGTGATGTTCACCTGCGAGGCATTGAAAAATGGCAGAATGCTCACTGTCAACTGGTAAAATATTTACTTTATTTTCTTTAGCCAAAGTGGTAACCAGTTCGCCGGCCACTACCAGGGTTTCTTTATTAGCTAAGGCTATGTCCTTACCCGCTTTAATAGCATTTATAGTCGGCTCCAGCCCGGCAAACCCAACCATGGCGGTTAATACTATGTGTATGTCGGGCAAGGTCACCATTTCCTTTATAGACTCATAACCTGCCAAAACCGTTACAGGCAAATGCGAAAGTGCTTCTTTTATTTGCTGATATTTACTTTCATCGCAAATAATAACATATCGAGGGACAAATTCGAGCGCTTGTTTTATCAATAGCTCGGCATTGGAGTGGGCAGTTAGCATAAACGCTCGAAACAGCCCCGGATTATCTTTAATAACCTCGAGCGTTTGCGTACCGATGCTGCCCGTTGAGCCGAGGATGGCTATGTTTTTTACGGCGGTATATTGTATGGTCTTATTATTTATCAAATGATGTAATATTTATATATATTATTATACGTTTTGTTAACTAACGTATTCTTTTAACTCATCCGCAATTTTCCTGTCGTTTGAAAGTCGCGGTACTTTATTTTGCCCGCCAAGCTTTCCCTGGCTTCGCATATAATTTATAAAGGTATCTTTTTTTAAATTCCGGATGATTAAAGGCCTTAAAATGTTACCTTCTATAAGGTCGGAATAGTAGATATTCTTTTTTTGTAACGCCTTATCTACTTTTAAGGCAAAGGCCGGTACGTCTGCAGGTGGTTTTCCAAATTCAATGAACCATTCATGATAGGGTAATTCATTTTTTTCAGGATTTACCTGTGGCGCCACGGTGAACTCTATTATGTCAACGTGTTCTTCGGCGGCAACATTCATGAGTGCCTGTTCAACCTCTTCCCCAATTACATGCTCCCCAAAGGCTGATATATAATGCTTTATGCGGCCCGTTACGGTTATTCTGTACGGATCTTTTGATACAAACTTTATCGTGTCGCCTAAGCTATAACCCCAAAGTCCGGCATTTGTATTTAATATAAGTGCATAGTTTTTATTAAGCTCAACATCCTTTAGGTTGATGCGGGTTGGTTGTTCGTTAAAATACTCATCGGACGGAATAAATTCGTAAAATATACCCGAATCCACCATTAACAAAAGCCCTTTTTCTTTTTGGGAGTCCTGGAACGCGATGAACCCTTCTGATGCCGGATAAGTTTCTATGGAATCGATCTTCGCGCCAATGCTTTCCTCCATACGCGCTCGGTAAGGCTCGTAGTTTACCCCGCCGTGAACAAATAGTTTAAAATTCGGGAATATGTCTTTTATTCTTTTACCATCTGAAACGGCAGATAACCTGTCAAAATACATTTGGCACCATGGTGGAATACCTGATATCAGGCGCATATCCTGGTTTACTGTTTCCTTTACTACGGCATCAACCTTTTGCTCCCAGTCTTCAATACAATTAGTGGTGTATGTGGGAAGCCTGTTTTTTTGCAGGTAAGCAGGCACATGGTGAGCAACTATACCTGAGAGTCTCCCTGTGGCGATGCCGGCTTTTTCGTCCATCACCGGGCTGCCCTGCAAAAATATCATTTTACCATCCACAAACTCCGCATTACCGGTTTCGTGAATGTAACTAAGCAGCGCGTTACGAGCTGCTTTAATATGCTCGGGCATGCTTTGTTTAGAGATAGGAATATATTTTACTCCGGAGGTAGTGCCCGATGTTTTTGCAAGATACGCGGGCTTGCCGGGCCATAATACATCGGCTTCTCCTTTGCTAACTCGTTCAATATAAGGGCGCAGCTCTTCATAATCCCGAACAGGAACCCGCTTTTTAAAATCCTCGTAATTATTAATAGAATAGAATTGATGGTCGCGGCCAAAGGCAGTGTTTTTTGCCTGATATATAAGATCGCTGAAGGTATTTTGCTGTAAACCCAAAGCATTTCTACGAACCTGGTTAAGCTGCCGGTTTACAAAAAAAGCGAATATTTTACTGAGTGATGATTTTAACCCCATTTTAAGTAGTTTCGGCAATATCGTCATCAACATCTAAATGACTGTAAACCAATTTGCGATATGTAACCGCCAATATTATATTTACAAAGGGATAGGTGAAAAGAATGGTTAAGGAAATAAGCGGATAATACTGAGCTGCAATTGCCGGTAATGCTATAAAAAATAATATGACTATCAATATGGTAATAACCTTAAATATATATCCTTTAGTAAGTTGAAAACTTTGTTTTAAGGATTCAATGGGCCCGGAAGCGTCATCAACAATAAAAGTATTAAAAAACATACCCCTTAAGGCCAAATATAGCCCTGTAAATCCGGCTAATACCTCCACCGCAAATTGTACATCCTCGTATTCTTCTAATTTATCAACTATAATAGTTAAGTTGGTAACTATAAAAGCTATTATAAAAACCACAACCAAATAACTCATTACCATTTTAAAACCAGGTAGTACCTGCGAAAATTCAAACTCATAATATTCACTGTCAATAAGAGTAAATATTAATTTATATAAACCAAGGGTAGTGTAAGCCTGTACTAAAATTAATAAAAAGGCCACCACCATTTTACCCGCAAACTCTTCTGGTGCAAAAATAAATTGTATAACACCTGTTAGTATCGACAATAGCACGAAGGCTATAGCCGAATAAACTATAATGGTTATAAAATTCTTTTTAAAAATATCCCACGAAGTTTTAATCGTTTCCGCAACAGAAAATGGGTGGTACATATAATGCTATTATGATCTTTTTAACACAACCCGCTTCCAAAAATCCTGTATAAATCCTAACCCGTAGGCTATCAGTTGAGTTAAGGCAGCAATAACGCTCAAAAATGCGATTTTTACTGATTTGTTTTTAAACAGCGAGTGAAAAAATATTAACAATATATAAACAACTGATAAGCCGTTGCAAAGTTTTGCAATGGGCCACCGGGCAATGTTGGTAACTACCGTAAACACAAGCCATAAAGTAAAAGCTGCCGGAAAAAAATGTACCGCCTTTAACTGATCAGGAAAAAATTTATAAATATTAATGCGTGCCCTGCCAAAAAAATGTAACTGCTTAAAAAACTTAACAAAATCTGTACGGCGTTTGTGATACACTATAGCTTCGGGTATCAATCCTATTTTAAAACCCGATGAATGTATGCGTATGCTATACTCAATATCTTCGCCAAGGCGGGTTATTATAAATCCTCCGGCTTTTTCCCAAACCTGCCGTGATACACCCATATTAAAACTACGTGGATGAAATTGCCCAATGCCCTTTTTGTTGCCTCTTATACCTCCGGTAGTAAAAGGCGATGTCATGGAATAGCTGATGGCTTTTTGAATGGGAGTGAAGGAGTGATGTGCACCGTCGGGACCACCGTAAGCATCTAACCAGCAATTATTAAGTGAATTATTTACTATTTGCAAATAATTCTCCGGTATAAGGCAGTCTGAGTCAAATATGATAAAATAATCGCCTTTTGCCCGTTCAAAGCCATAGTTACGTGTAAATCCCTGGCCCTCGTTCTCTTTTACAAAATAGCGGATATTTAACCGGTCGGCAAAACTGTTAACAATTGTTTCTGCAGAATCGTTAGAGCCATCTTCAATTACCAATACCTCAAATTGCCTGTAGGTTTGCAGCGTTAAAGTATTAAGTAGTTCGCTGATCTCCTGCGGGCGGTTATATAGAGGTATGATGATAGAAAAAAACATGTATGCTTTTTAGGTATTACTAATTTTAAAGAATTAAAAATATTACCAATGGTTAAACAATCGCATTTGGCGGATCCTTAAATTGTTTCTTCGATCTGATATTTGTTTCGTTCACTTGCGCTCCGGGCAACTAATTCTGCAACAAATCCTGTCAAAAATAATTGTGAGCCTAATATAATAGCTACAAGTGCAAAATAAAATAACGGGTTATCAGTAGGTTGGCGGGGTATTACATGATGCGAAAGATCGTAAAGTTTTTCAGCGATGAGATAAATGGCTAAAATCATACCTGTAAAAAAGCTAAGTGTCCCCATCGAGCCAAAAAAGTGCATAGGGCGTTTGCCAAACTTACCCACAAAAAATATAGAAAGCAGATCCAAAAAGCCATTTACAAAGCGGCTCATGCCAAATTTGGTTTTACCGTATTTACGCGGACGGTGCTCAACTACCTGTTCGCCAATTTTAATAAATCCAGCCCATTTAGCTAATACAGGTATATAACGGTGCATTTCACCATATACCTCTATGTTTTTCACTACAGCTTTACGGTAAGCTTTTAATCCGCAGTTAAAATCATGCAGATTATGTATGCCGCTCATTTTACGGGTTGCGGAATTGAATAATTTTGTAGGAATGGTTTTGCTTAAAGGGTCGTAGCGTTTGGCTTTCCAGCCCGATACCAGATCGTATTTATCTTCGGTTATACGTCTGTATAAATGCGGTATCTCGTCGGGGCTGTCCTGCAGATCGGCATCCATCGTAATAATCACATTACCTTTGGCAGCTTCAAATCCTGTGTTCAAAGCAGCAGATTTGCCATAATTGCGCCTAAACTTAATTCCTTTTATAAAAGGGTTACCCTCTTTTAGTTTCACAATCATATCCCATGATCCGTCGGTACTGCCATCATCAACTAAAATAATCTCATAGGAGTAGTTGTTCTCGCTCATTACACGGCTTATCCATGAGGTAAGCTCCGGTAATGATTCAACTTCATCGTAAAGTGGTACTACAACAGATATATCCATTTATCAGGAAAAAAGAATATGCTTGGGTTAATTAACGCAATGCCTGCAAAAATATAAAAAACATGCAACCTTTAGCTAAGTTTAAAAATCCCGCTGCTCACTTTCCGGAAAATTAATATATTAGCTCGAAATCAATTTATTTCAAGTATGAAAAGCCTCTATTCCATTGTCTTGCTTTTATTTATTGCAGGGTCTTTTACAGCTAATGCCCAAAATTCCGACAAATCTGCATCCAAATACGATCAGCATAAAGTATTTAATCCTCTTTTTTATCAGGGAAAAGGTAACGAATTCAGGTCAGCATCGGGTACGCCGGGCCCAAAATATTGGCAAAACCATGCTGACTATAAAATAAATGTTACGCTTGATACTGCAGCACACCGTGTATCCGGCAGTGTACTCATAACTTATACCAACAACAGTCCGGATCCGCTTGATTTTCTGTGGCTGCAAACCGACCAAAATATTTACCGGGAAGATTCAAGAGCTCAGGCTACCAGTTCGGTAGAAGGCGGCCGATTTGTAAATACTTCATTCACAAAAGGCGACGAAATAAAATCAGTATCAGTGTTAAAAAACGGCAAAACTGAAAAAGCAGATTATCTGGTAACAGATACCCGTATGCAGATTAAATTGAAAGATACATTACGGGCGGGCGGTAATAAAATTCAAATTAAGATAGACTACGCATTTGATATTCCTGTATACGGTACCGATAGGATGGGACGCTTAAACACCAAATACGGCTGGATATATGAATTAGCCCAATGGTATCCGCGCATGGAGGTTTACGATGATATAAGCGGCTGGAACACTATTCCTTATTTAGGATCATCGGAGTTTTACCTGGAGTATGGTAATTTTGATTACAGCATTACCGCTCCTGCGGATTTGGTAGTTGTTGGCTCTGGCGAACTGCTTAACCCGCAGGAAGTGCTGACCGCCACTCAAATTAAACGCCTGGCATTGGCTAAGGCGAGCGATAAAACCGTTTCTATAAAAGATAGTACCGAGGTTAAAAGTGGTAACGCACATCTTAACAAGCCGACGCTAACCTGGCACTTTTTCTGCAAAAATGCACGCGATGTATCATGGGCCGCATCAAAAGCATTTATTTGGGATGCAACTCGTATCAACCTATCTAATGGAAAAAAATCACTGGCACAATCAGTGTATCCGGTTGAGAGCGCCGGGAACGAAGCCTGGGGACGCTCTACAGAATATGTAAAGAACGCCATTGAATTATATTCATCAAAATGGTTCGAATATACCTACCCGGTAGCTACCAATGTAGCTGGCAGGGTTGGGGGTATGGAGTATCCGGGTATTGTATTTTGCAGTTACCAAAGTCAGGGTGGTGGTTTATGGAATGTTACCAATCATGAATTCGGGCACAATTGGTTCCCGATGATTGTTGGATCAAACGAGCGGAAATATGCCTGGATGGACGAGGGTTTCAACACTTTTATAAATGATGTAGACACCAAGGAATTTAACAAAGGAGAATATTACGAAAAAACTGATGAGCAAAGCAATGCGCCTTCTAATTTTAGCGAAGGGGCTGATGCTATAATGAATACGCCCGATGTGATTCAAACAGATAACCTGGGTGTATCGGCTTACAGGAAACCTGCCCTTGGCTTAACTATCTTACGCGAACAGATCTTAGGTGAAAAGCGTTTCGATTTTGCCTTCCGCACCTATATTAAACGCTGGGCTTTTAAGCACCCTACACCCTGGGATTTTTTCCATAGTATGGATAATGCTGCAGGTGAGGATCTGAGCTGGTTTTGGAACGAATGGTTCCTTACCACCTGGAAACTTGATCAGGGAGTAAAAAGTATCAATTATGTAGATGATGATCCTGCAAAAGGATCGCTTATTACTATTGAAAATAAGGAAGAGATGGCACTGCCTGTTACTGCACTTATAAAAGAAGAAAACGGGAAAACTGATACAGTAAAGTTACCTGCCGAAATATGGGAGCGTGGTGGCGTATGGACATTCTCTTATAAATCAACCTCAAAAATTCAATATGTAATACTTGACCCTGACCATGTGCTGCCGGATATTAATCCGGATAATAACAGTTTTAGTGGTATAATGGTGCCTGAGGGATACAGCGCAAAGAAAGTTATCGACAGTTATTTGAATGCTATCGGCGGGGAGGATAAAGTAAAAGACGTAAAAGATATTACCGTAAAAGCTAATTCACAATTACAAGGGATAGGTATTGAAATGACAACCAAAAGCAAAACACCTGATAAATATTTTGAGGATATTATAGCGCCGACTTATAAGGGTTTTGTAGTAGAAAATCTGGTAATTAATGGTGATAGTTTACGTATTAAACAACTAAACAAAAGCGTGCCGGTTGATAGCGACGACAAAAAAGGAGCTATAGAAAGATACAAGACTTTCCCTGAACTGGATTATGGTAAGAGCGGCTATACAATGGAATTAGCCCCTAACTTGCAGGTTATTGATGGTAAACTCGCTTATTTAGTAACCGTTACCAATGCACAGGGTGTAAGGGTTAAAAACTATTACGACCAAACAACGGGTTTGAAATTAAAGCGTATCACTGATGCCGAAGGCACAACCCCTACAATGTATGATGATTATCGGACAACTGCTTTTGGTATAAAAGTGCCTTATACTATTAAGATGAGTATAGTTGGTTATCCGGTTGAGTTTAAAGTGTCAGAAGTATCCGTAAATACTAACGTAAGTAATGACACCTTTAAATAAAATGGCTATCCAAATAATATTTCGGCGTGCATATTTTATCGCTACCTGTTGTTGTGCTTTTTGTTTAACCGCAAAAGCGCAACAACAGGATACGGTGGCATATTATATGAAAAGCCCTGGGGAAATTGCTGTTAGTAAAGACTCTGCGCAATTTATTCGTTTGTTAATTACCCCTCATGAAAAAACAAATGATATGCTGACTACTGTAAATGATTTTTTTATAAATGGTAAGCAAAAGTTGATGGCGCAAACATTCAAACAATCTGTTTATGAAGTTGAAAATGGTTGGAATGGAAGTTATATCGAGTATTTTGATACAGGTAAAAGGAAATGTATAAAAACTTATAAAAGCGGTAAGCTCATAGGCGAGAGCGTGATATACTATCCTAATGGTAAGCTATATAATGAGATCATCTATAAGGATACTGTTGCCTACTTAAAAGAGTGCAGGGACACAACAGGTAATGTACTTGCCGAAAATGGCAATGGTAAATGGATAAAGCTCGATTCTAAATATTCCTATATAGCCAATGGCCCCGTTGTTGATGGAAGGGAAGATGGGGAATGGAAAACAATTAATAGCGGGGGTAAGGAAGAGACAGGAATTTATAAGAATGGTATTTTAATTTCGGGGGATACTAATGCTTTTGTAAATATGGATAATATCTTTATCACTGTAGATACACCACCCGCATTTATTGGAGGTGAGTTGGCATTTTACAAATTTTTAGCCAAAAATGTAAAATACCCGACAAAAGCCCGGGAAAATAGGATACAAGGAAGAGTGATAATTCAATTCGTTGTTGAAAAAGATGGGACGCTTACTAATTTTAAAGTGATACGTAAAATGGGATACGGAGGTGAAGAAGAAGCCTTAAGGGTACTAAAATTGTCACCTCCATGGAAACCGGGTATGCAAAACGGTGCGCCGGTTCGGGTTCAGTATAGTGTACCTATATCATTTTCAACATCGGATAGCAATTAACTAATCAAGCCCCAATATCTTACTTGTGCGAGCTCTGGTAGCGTCAGCGAGGGCTTCATCTTTAACTAATGATTTCCCGTAGGAGGGGATCATTTCGCTGAATTTTTCCTGCCATTTAATAATATTCGGATGGTTTTTAAAACAGCGTCCAATCAGATCAACCATAATAGGTACCGAGGTAGAAGCCCCCGGTGATGCGCCCAATAAAGCAGATATACTACCATCGGCAGAGGTAACCACCTCCGTACCGAACTCTAACTTCCCCGTACGTTCAGCGTCTTTTTTAATGATTTGCACACGTTGCCCGGCAATATCCAGATCCCAGTCGCTGTCTTTGGCGTTTGGATAATAATCTTTTAAAGCGTTCAGTTTGTCGGCCGGCGATTGTAAAACCTGGCTTATTAAATATTTTGTCAGGTCGAAATTATCACGACCAACAGCAAGTAGCGGTAATATATTATTCAATTTAATAGATCCGAAAAGATCCCAAAGCGAGCCTTTTTTCAGAAAACGGGTAGAAAATCCGGCATATGGCCCAAATAATAAAGAGCGCTTTCCATCAATCATCCGCGTGTCTAAATGCGGTACAGACATAGGTGGCGATCCCACAGATGCTTTACCGTACACCTTAGCACTGTGTTTTACTACTATATCCTGATTTTTGCACACCAGCCACTGCCCGCTAACCGGGAAACCACCAAATCCCTTACTCTCCGGAATGCCCGATTTTTGGAGCAAGGTTAATGCACCACCGCCGGCACCCACAAAAACAAATTTGGCATTCAACTTTCTTTTTTGTTGGTTGATAGTATCAGTAACGGTAATTTTCCAGCTATTATCTTTATTCCGGTTTAAATTATTAACCTCATGGTTCAGGTGCAGACTTACGTTTGTTTTCTGTTTTAAATTATTAAACAGGCTACGTGTTAACGCGCCAAAATTAACATCAGTGCCAATATCCATATAGGTGGCAGATACTTTTTGGCTTTTATCACGTCCGTCCATTATCAGTGGCATCCACTTTTCCAACTGCTCATGATCCTCAGAATAAAGCATATCCTTAAAAAAGTGATGCTTTATCATGGCATCGTAACGCTTTTGAAGAAAACTAACTTTATCATCTCCCCAAACAAAGCTCATATGGGGTATTTTATTGATGAACTCTTTAGGCTCGGCCACATAACCCTTTTCTATCAAAAACGACCAGAACTCTTTAGTAGTTTCAAATTGTTCCGCAATTTCTATAGCCTTCCTGATATCAACTGTTCCGTCACTTTTTTCTTTGGTGTAGTTTAATTCACAAAAAGCGGAGTGCCCGGTTCCTGCATTATTCATTGCGTCCGAACTTTCTTCAGCAACCTTATCTAACCGCTCAAAAATTTCTATTGATATATCGGGCTGCAGCTCTTTTAGCATTACCCCAAGTGTAGCGCTCATAATACCTGCGCCTATCAAAACTACGTCAACTGCTGTATTGGAACTATTATTATTACTCATGTTACTATTGAACGTAAAGATACATCCAAATATATTATTAGATAGATGAAACCGATTTTTATGAAGTTTTTATGATTGTATTTTGCGCTTACTTGCAAATACATTATAAAACAAGTTATACCAAACAATCCGCAAACGGGCAATTTTACTAAATTTTGCACAAAAAACCTTATTTGTATCAAGGTATTTATAACAAGATATAAGTCTTAAAGTTCCATTGAGTAGTAAACAGCAAAAACTTTATACGCTAAAACCTGCGTTACCCAATTAGCAAAATATTATTTAGCCGTATTCATGCTAACTACATTATTAAATTTTGAGAAATTTATATTTTTAGATAAGATTTATAAAAATAAAACCTATAAATATTATGCATGCATAAAAATTTATAGCTGATTTTTAAGGGATAAATCATCTATTTCCAAATTCCTCGGTTTATTCCTGACATTTTATTGGTATTTTATTAGATTTTTATTGGTTTTTTAAAAAATTATTATTATTTCTATGGAATTCATAAAAAAAAATTAAATTCGCAATATAAATAGAGATTTAATACTCACTTAAGAACTATAATTAAACTAAAATTACAAATTCATTAAAATGGCAACTAAACTTGAGTACATCTGGCTTGATGGTTACAAACCTACACAGAGCTTGCGCAGTAAAACAAAAATTGTAACTGATTTCGGCGGAACATTAGAAGAATGTCCTGACTGGAGTTTCGATGGTTCTTCTACCGAACAAGCTCCGGGTGGCTCATCTGATTGCGTTTTAAAACCGGTATTTATTTGTAAAGATCCGCAACGCAAAGATGCTTATTTGGTAATGTGCGAAGTGTTAGATTCAAAAGGGGAGCCACACGAGTCAAACGGACGTGCCACCATCATGGATGATGATAACGATTTTTGGTTTGGATTTGAACAGGAGTATTTCTTATGGGATCCTGAAACTAACAAACCACTTGGTTTCCCTGCCGGTGGTTATCCTGCACCTCAAGGCCCGTACTACTGCTCAGTTGGCGCTAAAAATGCTTACGGTCGAGAAATTGTGGAAGAGCATCTTGACGCTTGCTTAGAAGCAGGCTTAAATGTTGAAGGTATTAATGGTGAAGTGGCCGCAGGCCAATGGGAATTCCAGATCTTCGCTAAAGGTGCTAAAGAAGCAGGCGACCAAATTTGGGTAGCTCGTTATTTATTAGAAAGAATAGGCGAAAGCTATGGTGTTTCTATTAACTGGCACTGTAAACCGTTAGGCGCATTAGAT
Organism: Mucilaginibacter segetis; assembly: GCF_016522075.1. Lineage (GTDB taxonomy): Bacteria > Bacteroidota > Bacteroidia > Sphingobacteriales > Sphingobacteriaceae > Mucilaginibacter > Mucilaginibacter segetis. The sequence continues at coordinate 1,510,851 of NZ_JAEHFW010000001.1, forward strand.
TGGAATGGTTCTGGTATGCACGCTAACTTCTCTAACACTACGCTTAGAACTTGCGGAAGCAAAGAAACATACGATAAAATTTGCGAAGCGTTCCGTCCGGCTGTTGCTGAATGTATTGCAGTGTACGGTGCTGATAATGAGCAGCGTTTAACTGGTAAGCATGAAACTGCCGCTATTACTGATTACAGTTACGGAATATCTGACCGTGGTGCTTCAATCCGTATCCCACTTTACACCGTACAAAAAGGATGGAAAGGCTACCTGGAAGATCGTCGCCCTAATTCAGCGGCAGATCCGTACAAAGTAGCTGCTGTTATTATTAAAACAGTAAAATCTGCAGGAGCTTAAAACTGACTAACTATTATTATATGATCCCCCGTGTTTAATTACCGGGGGGTCTTTTTTTTTGCCGCATATATTCCCCATAATTTCCTGATGTAATTTGCTTTAAATTTTCTATAGGTAAGTTATAATGATATAGCCATGCTTTTACTGTGTCATTATCAGTTTCAATAAGGTGCTTTTGCCTTATATACAAATTGGGTTGCTCTTCCTCCGGTCCGTTGCCTTCATAAATATCAAGTTCTCTTAAAATTTCCGGGTTGCCTATCTTATAGATGTTACCGTATACATATCCGGCATTGTTATCAACTATTAAACCCGGATACTCGCCAATATCATAAAGCCGTCCCTTTATTTGGCCTTTATTATAAAAAGAGCAATGCATATTCAAATACAATGTAAATTTATTATGCTGCTGCAATAGGGTGCCGTACACAAACAAAAATTCAGTTTCCAAAGTTTTAAGCATGTAATATAACTTTAGCCGTAGGGGATATAGCAAAAATATATTATTCATTTTTGCTTTTATCTTTCTTAAATTGGCATTTTATACCAAAATAATGAATAACGAACAGGTTATTGCTTACATCAAAGAAAATAATATCCAAAAAATAAAATTTGCCTTCGCTGATACTGACGGCGTATTAAGGGGTAAAATTATCAGTCAGAAGAAATTACTTGACGGCTTGCATACCGGTTATGGTTTTTGCGATGTAGTGTTTGGTTGGGACAGCAGCGACACCTGCTATGATAACGTCAATTTAACCGGGTGGCATACCGGCTACCCTGATAAACTCTGTTATATCGATCTGTCTACCTTTCGCACAATCCCCTGGCAAGATGATATTCCCTTTTTTATAGCAGATTTTACCGGTCCTAACGGCAATACTGTACCTGCCGATCCCCGTAGTTTGTTGAGGAAGATACAAAAGCAATGTAGTGAAATGGGCTATCATGCCGAATTTGCTCAGGAATTTGAGTGGTTCAACTTTTTAGAAACCCCGCAAACCTTACAGCAAAAGGACTTTGCTGATTTGGAACCTTTAACACCGGGCATGTTTGGGTATTCGGTGTTGCGTACATCACAAAACAGCGGTTTTTATTACGATCTGTTTAACTTGTTAACTAAGTTTAACATACCGGTAGAGGGACTGCATACCGAAACCGGACCCGGGGTTTACGAGGCAGCAATTGAGCATTGCGAAGTGTTGGAAGCGGCAGACAAGGCAACGCTTTTTAAAACAGCAGTGAAAGAAATTGCCAGCTTAAATGGTATAACCGCCACCTTTATGGCCAAATGGAACGAGAACCTGCCCGGTTGCAGCGGGCATATACATCAAAGCCTTTGGAATAGAGATCTTTCTGAAAACTTATTTTACAGCGGGAATGATGCCAATAAAATGAGCGAGGTGCATAAACAATACCTTGCCGGGCAATTATTTTGTATGCCGCATTTATTGCCAATGTATGCGCCAACCATAAATAGCTATAAACGGTTAGTAGAAGGAGCATGGGCACCTACCACCATTACATGGGGGATAGATAATCGTACAACGGCTTTAAGAGTTATAAACACCGCACCGCAATATACCCGTTTAGAAACCCGCATCCCCGGATCAGACACCAACCCGTATTTGGCAATGGCTGCGGCTTTGGCGTCGGGTTTATATGGCATAAAAAATAAGCTGGAACTAGATATCAAACCAACAACCGGGAATGGTTATCAGAATAAAAGCAGTGGACAGTTGGCATCAAATCTTTTTGATGCAGCTACCGCTATGCAACAGTCTGCCATAGCAAAGGAACTATTTGGTAACGATTTTGTGGAGCATTTTACGCAAACCCGCCTTTGGGAGCACCGGCAATATGCAAAAAGTGTGTCGGATTGGGAATTGAAAAGATATTTCGAAATAATTTAAACTATTACGCCTGCGTGTAGTAACAATGCTGAGTTTAATATTCGATAATATTAATAATATTGCAGGCTAAATAACCTAAATGGACGCTTCCGTTGTAATAAAAAAAGCCTGGGAGGGGTACGATTCCTCTAAGAAGATCAGGAGTATTGATGATATTAGTGCTCGCGTATCAACAAACCTGGTATACCGTATAACATTTGATGACGATGACATCATAATTGCCAAGTTATCCTACTTTGGTAAGTATGAGTACTTTAAAGAAGATCACCGTATAATCCATACCTTGTCAAATAATCTGCTGTATCCTTACGAAAGTTTTTTGGCCAAATCATTACTAAAAAACAACCGTGTTTATATTTATCGGTATAAACAGGATAAAACGGATGCCTGGGTAGTGTTTTATAACCCGACACGGGTATTGGAAAGGTTACCCCGCCGCCTTGATGAAGGTATGATAAAAAAACTGGGGCAGCAGGCAGGGAAATTTCACAAAGCTTGTGCCCGTGTTAAAAACGTATTGCCTAAATCATCTAAAACATTACGTACTGATATTGACAGCCTGTTGTTGCAATTGCAAAAAGATGAAACGCTTTTTGGTACACCTATGCAGGCCGATTTTTTGAAATATCATTGTGAGTTGTTTTTACGCAACCGTTCAAAATACAACATGAACTCTTTTGAGATCATCCCTGTGTTTATAGATTGGAACATAGGCAACTTTTCGGTTACGTCAAAACGGGAATTATATTCCCGCTGGGATTACGATTGGTTCAGGATGAGCTATCGTGTGCTCGATTTTTACTTTTTTAGCAGGGTGGTATCTGACGCGGGCGACCGAACAGCTTTTAGTTATGTAATAGGCCCTATGATGGAAGAACGGTTCATCATTTTCCTGAAAGAATACCATAAAATTAATCCGCTTACTGCTGATGAAATAAGGTTTTTAAAAGAAGCCTATCGTTTTTTTATACTAAATTACGTCATCAAGAACGGAAAGTTTTTTTTCAATGAGTATTATGCCCAAAAATTGCAGGCAGAAGCTTTTGATATTTACCTGCCATCGGTTGACAGGGATTTTAATGCCGATAAAATTATTGAAGCCCTTAAATTAAAATAACATACCTGTTTATGAAACGTATCGACGATTTTAAATCAATCATAGATCATTATGAAATTATTTTCTTTGATGCGTTTGGGGTAATAAAGAATTATAAAGGATTACTACCGGGAATAGAGAAAACATTTCGATATCTTAAAGAGCAGGGAAAAGAATATTATGTGGTAACTAATGACGCTTCCCGCAGTCCTGCGCAATTAGCGGCATCCTATCACGAAATGGGCCTGGATGCCATTACCGCGGACCGTATTATTTCATCGGGCATGCTCACTAAAGAATATCTTGATCTGAAGGTTGACGAAGGGATTGTTGCCTATCTCGGTACCAAAAGCTCGGCTCATTATATTGATAGCGAAGGTTTGCATACCCTACCTGTTAGCAGTATAGATGAAAGTAACATTGATAAAGTAAATGCCCTTGCGTTTTTAGATGACGAGGGATTTGATTGGTGTAATGATCTTAATAAAACGGTAAATCTTTTACGTAAACGCGCCATCCCGGCTATAGTGGCTAATACCGATCATGCTTACCCGCTTAATATAAATGATATAGCTATTGCCATTGGGGGAGTAGCGAGCATGATAGAAACTATAGTAGGTAAAAAGTTCATTCGTTTTGGCAAACCCGATTCGCAGATGTTTATGTTTGCTTATGACCTGATACGGGAGTACAGGAGTATTAATAAAAAACAAATTGTAATGGTGGGCGATACCCTGCAAACAGATATTTTAGGAGGCAATAAATTTGGGTTGGATACTGTTTTAGTACTGTCTGGCAATACACGTTCGGCTGATGCAGAAAACCGCATTAATGCAACCGGAATTTTGCCCACTTATATTTGTGATTCGGCTGTAATTGGGCCTATAGAATTAGACCTTTAAATGATGAAAATATTTATTAGTTTTTTTGTTTCCCTCGTAGTAGTGTTAAGCACTGCGTCGGCACAAACTGCGCCTAAAACATTTACAAATCCATTACTACCCTCCGGGGCCGATCCGTGGGTAATACAACATAATGGCTATTATTACTATACCAACTCTACTCAAAATAACCTGGTGATCTGGAAAACAAAGGATATGAGTGCTTTGGCTTCGGCTGAAAAGAAGGTTATATGGGTGCCACCCGCTAATACCATGCATTCCAGAGAATTATGGGCACCTGAATTACATTATATCAATCATAAATGGTATATGTATTTCGCGGCGGACGATGGTGATAATAATCATCACCGTTTATACGTATTGGAAAACAGTGCACAGGATCCTTTGAAAGGAGAGTGGATATTTAAGGGCAAGGTAGCCGATGCTTCCAATAAATGGGCTATTGATGGCTCCGTATTTACTAATAAAGGCAAGTTGTACATGATATGGGCCGGATGGGAGGGTGATACCAACGGACAGCAGAATATTTATATTGCGAAGTTGATAAACCCCTGGACAGTAGACGGTAAACGTGTAAAACTATCAAGCCCCGATTATGAATGGGAAAAGCATGGCGATCTAAACGATACTAACCTGCCGCATGTAAATGTTAATGAAGGACCTGAACTTTTAAAACATAACGGAAAGTTATTTCTTATTTATTCGGCAAGTGGTTGCTGGACAGATTTTTATGCGTTGGGTATGTTGAGTGCCGATGCTAACGCCGATCTGCTCGATCCTGCTTCATGGAAAAAATCTTCGGAACCTGTATTTAAACAATCACCTGAGAATAGCGTTTATGCTCCTGGTCATAATTCCTTTTTCAGGTCGCCGGATGGTACCGAGGATTGGATATTGTATCATGCAAACGACAAGCCGGGCTTAGGCTGTGGTAAATATCGTTCACCAAGGATGCAAAAATTTACCTGGAATAAGGATGGTACCCCTTATTTTGGTGTGCCTGTTAAAGCAAATGAACCTTTACCTGTTCCGTCAGGAACTCGTTAACTAACCGATATCTGTGATAAATTGTAAAAAGATTATGCAAACACCAATTAAAAAACCAATTTTAGCTATTGCTTTAGCCTGCTGCGTTTTTGCGGCTTGCGACAGATCTGCTAAGAAAACCGAAGCCACCATGACTGACACTACCACAACCGCGCAGTTACCTGCCGATTCCGCTTTCGAAAAAACTATAGACGGTAAACAAACCCATTTATACATCCTTAAAAATAAAAACGGGATGGAAGCAGCCATGACCAATTACGGCGGCCGGGTAGTAAGCCTTTTAGTGCCGGATAAGAACGGAAAAATGACAGATGTGGTTTTAGGGTTCGAAAGTGTGGAGGGTTTCCAAAATTCAAAGGAGCCATATTATGGGGCAACTATAGGCCGGTACGGTAACCGGATTGCAAAAGGGAAATTTACTTTAGATGGCAAACAATATACCTTATTTACCAATAACGGCCCCAATACATTGCACGGCGGTAAAAAAGGCTATCAGGATGTGGTGTGGGATGCCAATCAGTTGGACAGCAGTACATTGGAACTTACTTATCTTTCAAAAGATATGGAGGAGGGTTTTCCCGGTAATTTAAAAATTAAAGTAGTTTACAGCCTTACCGATGATAACGCGCTAAAAATAACCTATGAAGCCACAACTGATAAAAACACGGTGGTTAATTTAACCAATCACGCCTTTTTTAACTTGAATGGCGAGGGTAGCGGAACCATACTAAATCATATTGTGCAAATTGATGCCGATAAATATACACCCGTAGATAGTACCCTTATCCCAACAGGGAAAATTGAGCCTGTTGCGGGCACCCCGTTTGATTTTACTAAACCAACTACTATAGGCGCACGCATAAATAATGATAACCAGCAATTAAAAAATGGCAATGGCTACGATCATAATTTTGTGCTGAATAAACATGATATGAATACACCAATCGCAACGGTTATCGGTGATAAAAGCGGTATTGAAATGCAGATATTTACCGATGAGCCGGCCATGCAATTTTACAGTGGTAACTTTATGCAAAGCATGAATGTAATGAAACGCGGAATAAAAGACGCGTTCCGCACTTCATTTGCTATGGAAACTCAGCATTACCCGGATTCACCTAATCAACCAAATTTCCCTTCTACCGAATTAAAGCCAGGCGAGGTTTATAAAACACAATCTATTTATAAATTTTCTGTTGTAAATAAATAAGGGATAAATAAATTAAATAGTAAAAGGCGGTCATTTTTATGGCCGCCTTTTTATTTATAGCAGCTTTTGGTTCAAGCGCTTATAATCTTCAGTGGTGTCAATGTCTGTTTCCCCTTCAGGAAATGGTACTTCAGCCACAGCATCGGGATATTGCGTTAATAGTTGTTTTGCACCTGCCTGTCCGCTTAGTTCCAATAATTGCGGGAAATACTTTTTTTCAAATAATGCAGGTACTCCGCTTATATTATGATAGTTAGAAGCAATAATACCTTTACCGGTGGTTTTCTTTTTATCGATTAGTTGGGTTAGTAGTTCGGCATTGGCAAAGGGCTGATCGCATAGCATTACAATTACTGATGTTACTTCGGGATAATTTTTTTCGAGGTCGGTAATGGCCAGGCGGATAGAGGAGGACATGCCTTCTTCCCAGTGCGCGTTATGTAATACGTTTGCGGGTAAGTTTTCTATTGTCGGCTCAATATGTTCGGCATTCGCGCCTAAAACAACCAATACCATTTCCGTTACCGCTAAGGCATTTTTTATAGCGATCTGTAAAAGTGTTTGGCCTTTATATTCAAGGGTTTGCTTCGGCCTGCCTAATCTGCTTGATGAGCCCGCAGCTAAAATAACTATTGCCGTCATGAATCTATAATTTAGTGTCGGGGAGTACTTGTTGCAATATTTGCTCATCTTGCCGGTTGTGTACAACCGTTTTATAACGTAACGATGCACCATTGCGCCGTTTTAAAACAGCTTGTATTTCTGCTATAATTGATAAGGCTATCTCATCGGCATTTTCAGAACCAATATCTAAGCCTGAAGGGCCATAAACGTTATTTGAATCGCCGTTAGCAATAGATTTGTCGGTTTCTCTTATTTCATCCAGCATGCGGTTCAATCGCTTTTTGGGCCCTAAAGCACCTATGTAGGTTAAATGCATCGGTAAAAGTTGCCGGAGCATAGCCATATCATAATTATAATTGTGCGTCATCAGTACAAAAACGGTACGGTTATCAATGTCGATACCGCGTAATGCGCCCTCTGGTTTAGCAACAATAAGTTTTCCGGCGTTGGGGAATCTTTCTTTCACAACATAATTAGCCCGGCCGTCAATCACGGTTACCTGCCACCCCAATATAGTGGCCATTGCTGTAAGAGGAATGGCATCATTGCCGGCACCTATCACTATGAGCGACACCTCCGGTTGTAAAAGCTCAATAAAACAGGTGTATTTATCCTCATAAATGTAAGTCTTGGTAACGGAATTGCCGTTCTTTAAAACATCTTGGGCATCAATAAGTAACGCTTCTTGAATTGCCTTATCCGGAAAGGCCCCCGTTAGCTTTTTGTTATAATCCAATAATGCGCAGGTGCCTGGCTGCGGCGCCTGTTTGTCGTTCAACGAAAACAGGGTGATCAATACCACAGGCTCGCGTTTGCTTAAAAATATGTTAAACAGGTTTACAGGGTGGTTAGCTGCTTTAACGTCTATCGGCTCTATCAAGATATGGATAATGCCGTTGCATCCTAACCCTACACCTAATTTTGCATCGTCCTCGTCAGTGGTATCATAAGTAACCAGCATTGGTTTTTGCTGTACCATAACAAGCCTGGCCTTGCGTAAAGCGTCACCTTCCAGGCAGCCACCGCTTATGGCTCCTGTTAGTTGGCCATCTTCAGTAACCAGCATACGGGCACCTGCCCGTCTGTACGATGAACCTTCTACGTATACAACCGTCGCTAATGCCGACCGTATGGCTCTTTGCTCAGCCAGCTCAAAAGCTTTTACAATATCTTTTAATTCTTTCAATTTAAACCCGTGCTTTACTAATGCTAAGATACGGTATATTTCAACCCCATAAAAAACGACAATTAATAAACATAGTAATCGTTAACTTTACCTATGTAAAACTTTGATCACGACGTATTGTTCAAGGTATAATTCAACTAATATTAAATCACTTGCTTTTAGATAATCACGGTAGAAAAATTAATTACCTGCGGCTTGCAGTAACAGACCGTTGTAACCTGCGGTGCTTTTATTGCATGCCAGAAGATGGCCTGAACTGGTTATCCCGTAAAGAATTAATGACCTATGAGGAAATGCTGAGAAGCTGTTCTTTACTGATTAAAATGGGGGTTGAAAAAATACGTATTACAGGAGGGGAGCCTTTTGTACGTAAGGACATTATGCAACTGCTTACCTCAATTTCTGAATTAGATGGACTGCAGGAATTAAGCCTTACTACTAACGGTGTGTTAACTGCGCCTTATGTCGCCGAATTAAAAAGGATAGGGGTTCGTTCGGTAAATTTAAGCTTAGATACATTGGATGCCAATCGTTTTTTAGCAATTACCCGTCGTGATGAATTTGCTAATGTAATGGAGTGTTTAGAGCGCCTGCTGGATAATGATATGGAGGTGAAGATAAATACCGTCGTAATGGCGGACAAAAACACACAGGATATAATTCCGTTGGTTGAGCTGACCAAAGAATTACCCGTAAGTGTTCGTTTTATTGAGGAAATGCCCTTTAATGGTGATGGGCACAGCTACAGCGGTATACAATGGGATCATATTCGGATATTGGACGAAATAAAAAATAGGTATCCGGCTATCCAAAAAATACCTGATCCGCTTTATTCCACAGCTTACAATTACCATATTCCGGGGCACAAGGGCAGCATTGGCATCATAGCGGCATATAGCCGTACCTTTTGCGGAACCTGTAATCGTATACGCATAACACCTCAGGGAATACTGAAAAATTGCCTGTACGACAACGGCGTTTTAAATATTAAAGATCTGATACGCTCGGGAGCTGGTAACACACAAATAGAAGATAAACTGCGTGCAGTTTTCAACAAGCGGGAAAAAAACGGATGGGATGCGGAGCATAACAGAGTAATAAATCCGGATGTTCACGAATCTATGGCCACTATTGGTGGTTAATAAATAAACTAAGTATGATAACGGTAGAAGAAGCCGAAAAGATAATTCTTGCCAGGTTAAGAGATTACGGGACGGAAAAAGTACCGTTTGAACAATCTTTGGGCCGCGTACTGGCCGAAGATATTAAAGCCGACCGTGACCTGCCACCATTTAACCGGGTAACCATGGATGGCATAGCTATATCATTTAAAGCTATTGCAAATGATATTAGCACCTTTCGTATAAAGGCAACTCAGGCTGCGGGGGAGGAGCCTTTATCTGTTTCCGGCCACGAAGAATGTATCGAGATCATGACTGGCGCGGCTTTGTCTCCCGCGCTTGATACAGTTATCCGTTACGAAGATCTGACAATAAAAGATAAGATGGCAACTATTGCTATCCGTGATATAAAGAAAGGACAAAATGTCCATACGCAGGGGTCGGATAAAAAATCAGGTGATATAGTAGCTGCTGCTAACCAATTAATAACCCCTGCTATTATAAGTTTAGCGGCATCTTTAGGCAAAACAGAATTATTGGTAAAAACGAATCCGCGAATTGCCATTATTTCTTCAGGTGATGAATTAGTCGATGTGGCCGATAAGCCAACTGCTTATCAAATTCGCAGATCAAATAATTATACTATAAATGCGGTGTTAAACAAGCATGGTTTACAGGCAGATATGCATCATATCCCTGATGAACCGCAAATTACCCGCAAGCAAATAGATCACTGCCTGCATAATTACGATGTTATTTTACTAAGCGGCGGCATATCTATGGGTAAGTTCGATTATATTCCTAAAGCATTGGATGATCTGCAGGTTGTTAAACTGTTTCACAAAGTAAAGCAACGGCCGGGTAAGCCATTTTGGTTTGGTAGTCATGCTAACGGTACGCTGGTATTTGCTTTTCCGGGTAACCCGGTAGCAACATTTATGTGCCTGCATCGATATTTTTTAACATGGTTCCGGCAAACTATGGGGTTGCCGCCAGCTAAACCTGTGTATGCGGTGTTGTCAAACGATTTTTCTTTTCAGCCTGATTTAGATTACTTTTTACAGGTGAAATTAAACTTTACAGAACAAGGAAGTTTAACAGCATCTCCTGTTGAAGGTAACGGATCAGGTGATTTTGCTAACTTAGCAGATACAGACGCCTTTATAGCTCTTCCTGCACATAAAGCGGAATTTAAAAAGGGAGAAGTTTGTAGCGTATTAAAGTTTTAACTTTTATCAATTTATAATTGTTAGCCTACAAAATAATAAGATGATAACGCATTTAGATGATAGTGGGAACCCCAACATGGTTGATGTATCTGCCAAGCAGGTAACACACCGCACCGCTGTGGCGCAAAGTATGGTGATTTTACCTGATGAAGTACTTACACATTTGGAAAACGGGGAGTTGCAGACTAAAAAAGGGGCGGTATTTCAAACAGCTATTATTGCCGGTATTATGGCCGCAAAAAAAACGGGCGAATTGATTCCGCTTTGCCATCCATTAGGTATGGATAATTGTAAGGTTGCCATACAATTATCGACCAATAATGAAGTGATTATTGAATGTACCGCCAGTATTACTGCCAAAACAGGTGTAGAAATGGAGGCTTTAGTTGGCGCGTCAATGGCGGCATTAACCATATATGATATGTGCAAAGCCTTAAGCCACGATATTGTTATAAAAGAAACCAAACTCATGGCAAAAACAGGAGGTAAACGTGACTTTAAACGAACATAAAAAACATGCGGCTATTACCCGCCCAGCTTTAGGTAGTTTTGCCCGTAACGAATGGGCAATATTAGGCGCACCTTGTACAGTTATTAAATTACTTGCTAACGATATTATCGGTGCTTTAGCGGATCAATATAAATGCGCTTATGCAGATACTTCTCATAACGATGATATTACACTTTTGCCCGGCAGGTTAGCTAACGGTGCATCTTTGGAATTTACTGACCAGATAAATTATAATCAGCTTAATTACAGTGCACGGCTTACTTTATTTAAACAAAAAGAACTTTTTACGGAGATGGATATGGTGCTGGTTAACGGTAATCATCAACAGGCAAAAGCGCAGGTAATTATCATTGATATAAATAAACAAGCCTCTTTACAAAAACGGCTTAGTCAGCTAACCAATGTACAACTGATATTATTGGCCGATAACGCCGAAACTGTTTTTGATTTTATACAGGATGCGTTGCCGGATATAGAAAACATACCCGTATACCGGTTAAGTGATACCTTACGGATTATTGATTTTTTCAAAGCTCAGATGCAGCAATCAAAGCCCGTTTTAAATGGCCTTGTATTGGCAGGAGGTAAAAGCATCCGTATGGGCGATGATAAAGGTACTATCAATTGGCATGGTAAGCAGCAACGCTATTACATGGCTGATATGCTAAAGGCCTATTGTGAGCAAGTATATATATCCTGCCGCGATACAGAACAACAACGGGATATAAACGATCAATATCAAACTATTGCGGATACCTTTACAGGCTTAGGCCCTTATGGCGCCATATTATCTGCCTTTCGCGAAAAGCCGGACAATGCCTGGCTGGTTATAGCCTGTGATCTGCCTTTGGTAGATGAAAAGATAATTCAACATTTAGTAACTAACCGGAATGTGAAACACTTAGCCACTGCTTACCAAAGTGAAGTAACTAACTTCCCTGAACCATTAATAACAATTTGGGAGCCAAAATCTTATCCTGTTTTACTTCAATTTTTAGCACAGGGCTATTCCTGCCCCAGAAAGGTGCTTATCAATACGGATATCAATTTACTGTCGGTGCCGGACATTAATGCCCTTGTTAATGTAAATACACAGGAAGAACGGGAACGCGTAAATGCGATCATTCAAACAAAAGCATTACAAACCAATGCATCCTGATCTGTTAAGATATAGCTGCCAAATGGCCTTGCCCGGCTTTAACGAAGCCGCGCAGCTTCGTTTACAGCGATCAAAGGTACTTGTTGTGGGTGCTGGTGGTTTAGGTTGCCCTGCGGCGCAATACCTGGCTGCCTGCGGAGTGGGAATGTTGGGCATCGCGGATTATGATACTGTTTCGGTAAGTAACCTGCACCGGCAGATATTATATAATGCGGCTGATGTGGGATTAAACAAAGCGAATTTAGCTTGCGAGCGACTATCGCGACAAAATCCATCTATTAACATCATTCCTGTAATTGAAAAAATCACTTCAGCTAATGTTATTCAATTAATTGATGGTTACGATATTATAGTTGATTGTACAGATAATTTTGAGACCTGTTATTTACTTAACGATGCAGGGGTAATAAGTAATAAGCCTGTGATATACGGGGCTATTTATCAATATGAAGGGCAAGTTGCTGTATGGAATGTGCTAAATAACGAAGGTTTGCGTAGCCCTAATTACCGCGACCTGTTCCCACAAGTGGATGCCACAAAAATACCCAATTGTGCGGAAGGAGGGGTAATTCCCACTTTAGCCGGTATAATCGGCTGTATGCAAGCCAACGAAGTGATCAAGCTTATAACCGGCAATGGCGATCTGCTGACGGGGAAGGTGCTGATCTTTGATGCATTGACTATGCAAAGCCGTATTATTGGAATAGGCGCCACTACCAAAACCAATATTACTGCGTTGCAACGGTCCGTAAATGAATCAACAATAACTTTCGATGAACTACAAAAAGAATTGATAGATAATGATATATTATTAATAGATGTTCGCTCAATTCAGGAGCGTGACCTCGATGACATTGGAGGCATCCACATTCCATTAGATGAATTGGGGGATAATTTGCAGCAGTTAGCCATTGATAAAACACTTGTATTTTACTGTGCTACCGGCAAGCGTAGCGCGGAAGCTGTAAAATTAGTGCAGCAAAACTTGCCGCACATAAAAGCCTTTTCGTTGCAAGGAGGCATAAAAGACAGGGCTGTTATAAATTGATCGTAGTTTGTTAACCTACGGGTGTGCGGCAACCCAAACTTCACCATCTTCAAATATTTCCTTTTTCCAGATCGGTACTGTTTGTTTAAGCGTGTTGATAATATAACGGCAGGCATCAAAAGCGGCGTCGCGATGGGCCGAGGCCACGGCAATTATCACAGGTATATCTCCAATTTCAAGTATACCGGTACGATGGTGTACCAGTATTTTTTGCACTTGCCATTTTTTAAAAGCTTGTTCGGCTATCTTTTCCATCTCTTTGATGGCCATCGGTTCATAAGCTTCAAACTCAAGTTTTACTACATTTTTCCCATTAGTAGCGTTGCGTACTGTACCAATAAAAATATCTATCCCTCCGCATTGCGGCGACATTACCCAATCAATACAGGCTTGTGTTTTTAACGGTTCGGATGAAATTTCAATTTGAGTATCCATATTTATTATCCTCCGCTAACAGGTGGTATTACAGCTACTTCATCAGTAATGCTAATAGGGCTGTCATTCTGCGCATATTCGTTGTTTATAGCCAGCATATAACTCGCCAGTTGTTTTAATTTTGGATATTTTTCTTCCAGCAGATCTTTAAGTTCTTCCGCCTTAGCATTATTCCGTAGTTCAACATTTATATTAGCGCTACCAAATATATCTTTAGCAATTCCGAAAGCCAAAATCTTAATTTGCATATACAAATATGCAATAATCGGGTGTATAATGTAAGCAATGCATGTTGTTTTACATTTTAAGAACAATAAGCAGTTGCTAATTGTATATTTGAATATGTCCGCTGCTATTGTAAAATTGCCGGTAACCACTGTTACCGATGGTGTAATTGAAGAAAAGACCGATGCCCTTGCGATTGAAGAACCCCTGGAGATACGTTTGGAATATGGCCCTACCGAGTTACGCAAAGTGCAGAATATATCGGTTACTATGCGTACCCCCGGTAATGATGCCGAACTTACTGCCGGCTTTTTATTTACAGAAGGCATAATTAGTAACCCGGCTCACTTTAAACAAATAGCACATAGCTTTATTGCCTGCGCGGATAACCGTGAAAATGTAATACAGGTTAGTATTACGGAAGATATAACGCCCAACCTGTTAAATACTGAACGTAATTTTTATACTACCTCAAGTTGCGGGGTATGCGGTAAAGGCTCTATAAACGCCATACGTACAGTTAGCAATTACAGTACTGACTTACCAGATAGTAATAAAATAAATACCGACGTTTTAACGGAGCTACCCGAAAAATTGCGCTTGCATCAAAAAGTGTTTGCAGATACAGGGGGCTTGCATGCAGCGGCTTTATTCAGCACAACCGGAGAATTACTGTTGGTGCGTGAGGATGTAGGCAGGCATAATGCATTAGATAAGCTGATAGGTGCCGCAATCAATAAATTTGATATGCCCTTAAATGATCATATCCTTTTACTAAGTGGCCGCGCCAGTTTCGAGCTGATCCAAAAGGCAGCTATGGCAGGTATAAACATTGTTGCGGCAGTAGGCGCACCATCAAGTCTGGCTGTACAATTGGCCGCCGAATTTAATATCACTTTAGCGGGCTTTTTACGCGGCCGCCGATTTAATATTTATCATGCGCCACAGCGCATATTAATTACTGAAAATGAAAATACGTATTAAAAATAATGAATTACGCTATCGTTTAACCAGGTCGGAAGTTGCTGCTTTTGAACTGGAAGGTTTGGTAAAAGAACGTGTTCAGATAGGGGATAGTCCGCTTACTTACATACTACAGCGAACTGCTGAGGCCAAAATGTCGGCCTCTTTTAAAAATAATATCATTACCGTGTTAATGCCCGAAGCCATAGCCGATGAATGGACGGGTACAGAACGTGTAGGCTTTGAAACCGATATGGATGGTTTACATTTACTGGTAGAGAAAGACTTTACCTGTTTAGATAATGTCACGGAGGATCAGAGCGACAATTATCCGAACCCTTTAGCTGATAACAATTATGAGCACAAAAACTGAACAACAGCCTTCTGCTGAAAATCCGGAAGAATTAAATGATCTGAAATTAACAAAACCTTATACCTGGGCAGCAGGCATACCGGGAGTTACAGCTGCTTTTAAAGATATCTTTGAGGAAACGGGTGTTTTAAGAGGCACAGGTGCCTTGTTTAAAATGAATCAAAAGGGTGGGTTTGATTGTTCCAGCTGTGCCTGGCCCGATCCGGATGACGATCGTTCACCCATTGCTGAATATTGCGAGAACGGCGCTAAAGCCTTGGCCGAAGAAGCGACTTTAAAAAAACTTACCCCTGAGTTTTTCGCTGAAAATTCCGTTATAGATCTTGCCCTGTTATCAGATATGGATATCGGAAAGAAAGGGCGTATAGCACAACCCATGTATTTGCCAAAGGGAGGCACACATTATGAGCCGGTTACGTGGGACGATGCTTTCAAGAAAATAGCCGATAAATTAAACGGATTGGCATCACCCAATGAGGCTGCCTTTTACACTTCCGGCCGCACCAGTAACGAGGCTTCTTTTATATACCAGCTTTTTGTAAGGGAATACGGCACCAATAATATGCCCGATTGTTCCAATATGTGTCATGAATCTACCAGTGTAGGCCTGGCCGAATCAATAGGTATTGGGAAGGGTACAGTAACACTAAACGATTTTTACAATACCGACGTCATTATTATCATAGGTCAAAATCCGGGAACTAATCACCCGCGGATGCTTACTGCCCTGCAAAAAGGTAAAGAAAATGGCGCCAAAATCATAGCTGTGAATCCTTTATTTGAGGCAGGTTTAATGGCATTTAAAAACCCGCAAACGGCAAAGGGGATATTAGGCATTAGCACACAACTGGCCGATGTATATTTACAGGTAAAAATAAACGGTGACATGGCGCTGCTGAAAGCAATAGAAAAAATGCTTTACGATGCAGAACTAAAGGAACCCGGTAAAGTTTTCGACCTGGATTTTATAGGCGGAAAAACCACAGGATACACCGAATTTATTAATAAGGTAAAAGATTTTAACGTTGATGAATTATGCGTGGCTGCCGGTGTACCTGTAGAGGTTGTTCAGCAAGCTGTTGATTTGATAAAAAATAAGAGCCGAATCATCATCTGTTGGGCAATGGGCGTTACGCAGCATCAAAACGGTGTCGATACCATCAAGGAGATAGTGAACCTTACCCTGCTTAAAGGGAGTATAGGTAAGGCAGGAGCAGGGTTATGCCCGGTAAGGGGTCATAGTAATGTACAGGGCAACCGAACTATGCTGATCTATGATAAGCCCTATGAAAAGCAACTGGACAAACTGAAAGAAGTTTTTGGCTTTGAGCCGCCCCGCGAGCACGGTTATGATGTGGTGGATACTATAAAAGCCATGCATAACGGTAAGCTAAAAGTGTTTTTTGCCATGGGGGGTAACTTTCTTTCGGCTACGCCGGATACCGGTTATACCGCCGATGCTATGCGTAAGCTAAAGTTAAGTGTACATGTATCCACCAAACTTAACCGCAGTCATTTAGTACATGGAGAAGAAGCTATTATACTGCCAACCCTTGCCCGAAGCGATAAGGATGTAGTTAACGGTGAAGAACAATTTGTTAGCTGCGAAAATTCGATGGGAGTGGTGCAGATGTCTAAAGGTATATTAGATCCCATCTCCAAAGATCTCCTTAACGAAACACAAATTGTTTGTGAACTGGCCAAAGCAACGCTTGGCAGTCGTTCTGTGATTAATTGGGATAAATATGCGGCAAGCTATGATGCGGTACGCGAAGAGATTGGGAAGGTAGTACCCGGTTTCGAGAATTATAATCAACGTGTGCGTTTACCGGGCGGCTTTTATCTGCCCAATGCCCCGCGCGAAGGTAAGTTTGAAACGGATGAATTTGGCGAGAAGGCACCTTTTACCATTACCACTTTACCGCATAACACTTTAGCGGATGATGAATTCATGATGACCACCATCCGCAGCCACGATCAGTTCAATACCACTATTTATGGTCTGCAGGACCGCTATCGCGGAGTGCATAATGAACGGAGGGTGATTTTTATGAACGAAAAGGATATCGTGAAAGCCGGGTTTAAAGCAGGAGACAAAGTTGATCTGTTCAATTATTTCGGCGGAGAGGAAAGAGTAGCGCGCTTATTCGTTATTGTGCATTATAACATCCCCGAAGGTAATACCGCTACTTACTACCCTGAAGCTAACGTGCTGGTACCCATAAACAGCGTGGCCAAAAAAAGTAATACCCCCGCCAGTAAATCGGTGATTATAAAAATAAAGAAGCACACGGAATAGATTTGCTTAGGTAAATTTGATAATTTTATCAAACCGCTTATCATTTACCTTTAATATGTTCCTTAGTTATTGATGATTAAAACGGGAACGCTATCAGAGGCACGCTTTGTAATTACATAGCAATGAATAATTACTTATTTTTCACACTTCATGCAATTGGATTATTCTTTGGGTATTGCGCTTTTGGAATAATGTCATATTGGTTATTTAATACAAATCTTCCACTTTTAATAGAAATAAAAAACAGTATTTACGTCGCGTTGGGTGTGTTTGTATTATTACCCACAATCGGATTTATTTGTCTTATATATGGAAGTAATACATTGATTAACAGACTTTTTGGGTATGCTTATCTATTACTATGGATAATTTCCGTATTGCGTTTTTTGAGTATAATATTTAGCAAGTAATTGTTTATTTACTGTAATTGACCTCATAGCAGCGTTATTGAATGAATATAAGGTGTATTAAACTTTTCACTTTGCGAAATACACTAAAATAGCAGTAATAGATTCTGTTATATATCGTATACTTATTTCTTAAGAGATTGATATGCTTTAAAAAGCTCACTTACTAAAACACCGTCGATGGTCATACCAGTAGTATTACTATCGGTGATGCTTACATCGGTTAGGTTGCAATCGGCGAAAGTTGTACCCTCCAAATTGCAGTCCTCAAACCTGAGCGGGCGTTGTTTTGCGTTTGGATCATAAAAGGGGTGACCTTCAGGTGGCATTCCGATATTGTGGATATAAGCGCCTCCCATTTGCGCGTCCTTTATTTCCAGGTCGCTTAAGTTTGCGTTAGTGATACTGGCGCCCTTGGCCGATACATCATCAAGCATTAAACCATTCAGGCTTGCCATCACGAATTTTGAATTATCTACAACCGAACAACTTACATCAAGTTGTTTTTTATCATTTTTATTTCAATTATGTCCATAAAGCAAATATCTGTCTAAAGTTAATTAAGTAAAAGGTGTATTTGCGACTGATATAAGGTGATTTTACGACTTCTATTACTCGCCCCAGGCTGTTACCACTAAATGGCGCTGACCTCCATAATCACGATGCTCACATAAATAAATTCCCTGCCAGGTTCCCAGGGCTAAGCGACCATTGCTGATAGGTATAGTTACCGAACTGCCCAGCATAGCGGCTTTCAAATGAGCAGGCATATCATCCGGACCTTCATCATCGTGCAGGTAATCCGGGTCATTCTCCGGAACGGTCTTATTAAAATACATTTCAAAATCCTGCCTTACGGTAGGATCGGCGTTTTCATTGATACAAAGCGAAGCGGAAGTATGCTGAATAAACACCTGGCAAATTCCTGCTTTCATCTGTCTTATTTGCGGAAGCGCATCCGTTATTGTTGACGTAATAATATGAAATCCCCTTTTATAAGGCTTTAGTTGTATGGTTTGCTGATGTATTTGCATGGAGTAAATTTAGCTTTTACAATATACTACAGTAAACATCACATCGTGTTTTTTAATTTTCAGCAAAATGTATTTGGATATAAAAAATATCAATCGTAATATTGCAATATAATTATGGGCTTAACCAAAACAGAAATATTTACTGATGAGCAAAATCAGCTGGCCGTGGCATTAAAGGCTATCGCTCATCCTGCACGTATTGCAATATTGCAGCATATTATTAATGCTAAAGCCTGCATTTGTGGTGATCTGGCTGCTGAATTGGGTTTGGCCCAGCCAACCGTTTCGCAGCATCTTAAAGAACTTAAAAACGCGGGTATAATTAAAGGAACTATAGAAGGGGTAAGCGTTTGTTACTGTATCAATTCTCCGGTATGGGAAAAACTGGGCAAACAACTGACCGGTTTTTTTGCTTCGGCACAAAAGATAGACGGGAACTGTTGCTGATTTTTTTTGAAACTAATTAATGTAATATTGCAATATATAAATATGGAAGATTTAACATGGGGGCAATTTAAAGCACTACTACTTGCACATCCCAACCTGCATCTGCAATTCAAATACGCGGAGGATGCTTTGGTTGATGCATCTTACCACATCACCGAAATAAAAAAAGCGCCAATTACCTCGGTAGACTGTGGAGGAGTAATAAATAATTGGACGGAAATTATTATACAATTGTGGGAGCCACAAGGTAAAATGGGTGGGGATGCCATGAAAGTGGAAAAAGCGCTCTCCATTATAAACTTAGTGGAAAAGGCGCTCACATTGGATGCGGAGGCTAACGTCAAAATTGAATTTGGCAATTCAACTTTTTATACCAGGCAAATGTATCCTTCTGCTATCGCCGTTCATGGAAATGATTTGATTGTTGATCTAAGGCCGGATGTTACCCGGTGTAAAGCCATTAACCGGGGTGGCTCTTGCGTAACCGCTGATAAAGGAGAGGAGTGCTGCACGCCTGTGAAACCTAAGGTGCAGTTAATTGATCTTGCCCAAACAAATTGCTGTGAACCCGGCTCGGGTTGCTGCTAAAAAAATGCGCTTATGAAGAATATTTTAGTACTGTGTACAGGCAACAGTTGCCGAAGTCAAATGGCAGAAGGATACCTTCGTTATTTTACGGGTGATAAAGCCAACATTTATAGCGCAGGTATACAAACTCATGGGGTGAACCCAATAGCTGTTAAGGTAATGGCGGATGATGGCATTGATATAAGTGGTCACACCTCAAACCATGTTGATGAATACGCCCACATACCTTTCGACTATGTGATTACGGTTTGCGATAATGCTAACGAGGCTTGTCCCGTGTTTCCATCAGGTGCAAAACGATTTCATCATAACTTTCCGGACCCTGCAAAAGCATCCGGTAGCGATACTGAGGTATGGGCAGAATTCATAAAAGTCCGCAATTTGATAAAAGCTTACGCTCAACAGTTTATACAACAAAATCTTTAATACGCTCAAATGTCCGCAAATAACTGTGCACCGGTTTCCGACCGGAAAAAACTCAGCTTTTTAGATCGCTTTTTAACCCTATGGATATTTCTGGCTATGGCCCTGGGTATCGGTATTGGTTATTTCATTCCCTCGTCCGGCGCATTTATTAATGCATTTTCAAGCGGCATCACTAATATTCCGTTGGCTGTGGGGCTAATATTAATGATGTATCCGCCTTTAGCAAAAGTTAAATACGAAAGCCTGGGTAAGGTGTTTAAAAATAAAAAAGTATTAAGCATTTCCTTACTGCTTAACTGGATAGTGGGCCCGATACTAATGTTTTTACTGGCTGTTTTATTTTTACATGATAAACCTGAATACATGACCGGCCTTATACTAATTGGTTTGGCACGATGCATAGCAATGGTTATTGTTTGGAACGAGTTAGCAGAAGGCGACCGCGAATATGCTGCCGGGTTAGTAGCCTTAAATAGTATTTTTCAGGTTTTACTGTACAGTGTTTATGCATACGTATTTATAACTGTGCTATTGCCGTTATTTGGTTTAAAGGGAATTACAGTCAATATTGGCATGGGAGATATTGCACGGTCAGTTGGTATTTACCTGGGTATACCATTTGCGGCGGGAATGATTAGTCGTTATAGCCTTATAAAATTAATGGGAGCAGAATGGTACACACAAAAATTTATCCCTATTATATCGCCCATAACACTAATTGCCCTGCTGTTTACTATTATGCTGATGTTTAGTTTAAAGGGGCAGTTAATTGTACAAATACCTCTTGATGTACTGCGTATAGCTATTCCGCTGGTAATCTATTTCGCGATCATGTTTATGATCAGTTTTTTTGCGGGCAAATATTTAAGGGCTGATTATTCCCAGAATGCTGCAATTTCTTTTACCGCGGCAGGAAATAATTTTGAGCTTGCCATAGCCGTAGCCATAGGCGTTTTTGGTATTAACTCCGGTGAAGCCTTTGCAGGTGTAATAGGTCCGTTGGTAGAAGTACCCGCACTTATTGCATTGGTGAATGTAGCCTTTTGGCTAAAAAAGAAATATTACAGTAGCTAACAAATAAGATAATGAGTTAAAAACCAGAGTATTACCCCAGGTTTAGTTCGTATTTACCTTCTTTTTCTTCTTTAAGCTCTTTTGCATGTTCAGCTTCATGCTCAAGATTCATATTCAGACTGATCACTACAAAATAAATCAGACTAAACGCAAGAGACAGCACCACACTGATCAATATCGCAACTTTAGCAATATCCTGGAAAGCTTCCTGTTTAAAGGCAAGCATGGTGGTAAATATCGACATAGTAAAACCAATGCCGGCTAATGCGCCCATTCCAAAAACCTGTTTCCATTTCACGTTGTTGGGCAGACTTGCTATTTTAAGCCCGACAAGTATCCTGCTGAACAGGAATATACCCAAAGGCTTACCTATTACCAAGCCGAATATGATACCCAGACCAACGGTGGTACCTAACGAGCTTATAATATGATCCGGCAGTAAAATGGCTGTATTTGCCAGCGCAAACAAAGGGAGGATTAAGAAATTAACATATTTGTGAATAGCTTTTTCGATTTGTGGCAGGGTATTTACAGG
This sequence comes from Mucilaginibacter segetis, assembly GCF_016522075.1. GTDB lineage: Bacteria > Bacteroidota > Bacteroidia > Sphingobacteriales > Sphingobacteriaceae > Mucilaginibacter > Mucilaginibacter segetis. The sequence goes on from NZ_JAEHFW010000001.1 coordinate 1,533,051, forward strand.
TGTCGCGAAAGCAACTAATACACCGGTGATGCTTGCCTCAACACCCGAATTGTAGATAGCGAACCATAATGCCAGAGAAAGTAAGATCTGTGTCCAGCCGAATTTTAATTTAAAGTAATTGCAGGCAAATAAGCCGCCGTATATAAGGGCTCCAGCACCAAGGAACAGCCAGTTAATATGTCCGCCATAAAATAAGGCGATAACTAAAATAGCACCAAGGTCATCAATAATAGCCAAAGCCATCAGTAATATTTTAAGACCTACAGGTACGCGTTTACCCAACAGCGACGCTATGCCGATAGAGAAGGCGATATCTGTAGCGGTAGGTATTCCCCATCCATTAATATAGCTGGTATGAATGTTAAAAGCTACGAATATCAACGCGGGTACCATCATGCCGCCCACAGCAGCTCCAAATGGCAAAATTGCCTTTTTAAATGAAGATAATTCGCCGCTTATCAGTTCGCGCTTAATTTCCATTCCGGCCATCAAAAAGAAAAATGCCATCAGGAAATTATTAATAAAACTCAGGAAATTTTCAGGAACAAGATCAGCAAAAGCAGATGCAGACAGCCACTCATCATTCCAAAGGTTTTTATAATGAGCTGCTAATCCGGTAGTGTTAGCTAAAAACATGGATAACAGCGTACACATGATAAGCATAATACCCGTAAAACGACTGTCATTAATAAGTATCCTTAGGGGATTGATCGCTTTTCTTAATATCTTTTCCATAGATCCTCCTGATGTATATTAGTATATTTAAAAAAATCAGTACCACCGTTAAGGTGGCACTGATCGTATATTTTATAATTATTCGGTAGGGGTGGTATCTTGTATAACAAAACCACCGTAAGCCACATTTCCATGTTCGCCTAAATCCAAACCTTCTATTTGTTCTGCATCGGTTACACGTAAACCAATCGTTTTCTTGATAATAAAGAAAATGATCAGCATGGCAACAAACACATAGATCATTACAGAAAATACTCCTATTGCCTGTATACCTAATTGTTCAAAACCACCACCGAAGAATAAGCCGTCTTTAATTGCGGTATCGTCACCCCAATATTGAATATCAATAGCACGCTGACCAAATAAGCCAACAGCTAAAGTTCCCCACGCACCGCAAACACCGTGTACACTTACTGCACCAACCGGATCGTCGATTCTAAGAGTTCTTTCAAAGAACAGGCAGCTGAAGAATACCAGTATACCACCTATTAAACCAATAATTACCGCACTGCCTGTACTTACAGATGCGCAGGGAGCAGTAATAGCCACTAAGCCGGCAAGCGTACCGTTCAATGTCATTGATAGGTCGGGTTTTTTAAATTTGATCCATGAGGTGATCAGCGCGCCTATGGCACCAGCCGCAGCGGCCAAGGTAGTGGTCACCGCAATGTGTGATACCCCTGATATTGCTGTAAGAGTTGAACCCGGGTTAAAGCCGTACCACCCAAACCAAAGGATGAATACCCCTAAAGCAGCAAGTGGCATATTGTGTGGTTTAATTTCGTTTACACTGCCATCTTTGTTGTATTTACCTAAACGCGGGCCTACCATCATAGCACCGGCTAAAGCAGCCCAGCCACCAACAGAGTGTACCACGGTTGAACCTGCAAAATCGCGCATATTCATATCACCTAACCAGCCGCCGCCCCATATCCAGTGACCGCTTATTGGGTATATAATGGCAGAGATAATACAAGAATATATAATATAGGAGATCAGTTTTGTTCTTTCGGCCATCGCTCCTGATACAATGGTAGCGGCAGTAGCAGCAAACACCACCTGGAACAACCATGCTGCGCTTGTACCGTATGCGGCCGCATCGGTAGGGGCATTAGCAGAACTAAGGAATGAAAAAGCAGAATCAAAACCAAAGTAGTTGGAATCACCGCTTGAATACATGATGGCATAACCTACAGCCCAAAACAATAAGGAACCAAAACAAAAATCCAAAAGGTTTTTCATCATGATGTTTACGGAGTTTTTTGCTCTGGTCATCCCGGATTCAACCATGGCGAAACCTGCCTGCATAAAAAATACTAAGAATGCGCACAAGCACAACCAAATAACGTTGGCGACGCTTTGAGGCAAAGCCGGATCAGCTGCAGCAGCGGCAGCATCCTGCGCTGAAACATTGTACGGCTGAAATACTACCGTTATAAGCACGAAAAACATGCCTATTAACAGGTTCGTTTTAGTCTTTTTTTGTAGAAATTTTAAATTCATAGTTTAAAGGATAAAGTTTAAGTTGTTTATGTATGTGTATTATTTTATATCACTTTTTATTAAACGACAAGAACAATGACTAAAAAAGAACTATTAAATAGGTAGAATTTATTGCTAAGTTAATATATTTTTTCTTTTTTGGAATAAATAGGGTTTATTTTTGAAAATAAAATAATTTTTGCCCTATTATTTCAATATTTATTAAGTTTTTAGGTTTTAAAACTGTTTATTTTTTTGATTTTTTCAATTCACAAAGATTTATGAAGATGTTTTTGGGAATTATTATTGTTTTTAAGAAAAAAAGTCAAATTTTTTCTCAAAAAAATACAATTAATAATAAAATATTGGAAAAACATATATGGTGTTATTATAAGTCCTTACAAAGCACTGACGATATTTATTCTGCTTAATTATTATTAAATCTATTTTTACGGCGTAAATTTTAACTATGCCCCGTAATAACCTTTCAAGACGTTTAAGCCTTGCTCAAGCTACAGCAATAAATATGACGGATATGGTGGGTATCGGTCCATTTATTACCCTGCCAATGGTAATAAGTATGATGAACGGGCCGTATTTTTTATATGCCTGGCTGGCAGGAGCAATACTATCGTTTATTGATGCCATGGTATGGAGTGAGTTAGGCGCTGCTTTTCCGATGGCGGGCGGTTCCTATAATTTCCTGAAGGAAACCTATGGCAAAAATGGCCCCGGTAAATTCATGAGCTTTTTATTTGTTTGGCAAACCATGATACAGGCGCCGCTGGTAATTGCATCGGCCGCTATTGGCTTTGCTCATTACTTTTCGTTTTTGGTGCCCTTAAGCAATATTCAAACCAAATTAATAAGCGGAGCTGTGGTAATAAGTATTGTATTGCTGCTTTACCGTAAAATAGAATCTGTAGGAAAAATAAGTGTAGTGTTATGGGTAGGGGTAATGATCACTTTGATATGGATAATAGGGGGTGGCATAGCAAACGGTAATTTTACACAACCCCTGCATCATGTAAACGATGGACTTACTTTAAATTATGCTTTTGTTGCAGCTATAGGTTTTGCAAGTGTAAAAAGTGTTTACAGCTACTTAGGTTATTATAACGTTTGCCATTTAGGAGGTGAAATTATTAATCCGGCTAAAAATATACCCCGGAGTATGTTCATTTCCATAGCAGGTATAGCGATACTGTATCTGTTAATGAATATTAGCGTAGTAAGTGTGATACCATGGCAGCAGGCTAAAGACAGCCAATTTGTGATCAGCGAATTTATGCAGCAGTTAGCGGGCAATACTGCAGCTAAAATAGTTACCTGCCTGGTACTGCTGGTGGCCTTTTCCTCGGTATTCTCGGCAACGCTTGGTTATAGCCGCATACCTTATGCCGCTGCTGCAGATGGTGCTTTTTTTAAGATCTTCGCCAGGCTCCATCCTAAAGGAAATTTTCCGCATATATCGTTGTTATTTTTGGGTGGCGTAGCATTTATATTCAGCCTGTTATTTAAGCTGGGCGATGTGATAAGTGCCATATTGGCCATGCGCATACTTATACAGTTTATTTCACAAGCCGTAGGTTTGCTGCTTTTAAGAAAGGCAAAAAATGCCACGATGTTCCCTTACAAAATGCCTTTATTTCCATTGCCCGTATACCTCGCTATTATTATATGGGCTTGTGTACTGATTTCTACCGGATTGAATATGGTAATTGGCGGTTTACTTGCTATAGCGTCTGGTAGTATTGCTTATTTTATTAAAGCAAGGGTAAATCACGAATGGCCGTTCAAACCAAAGGAAATGGTGCACTAATTTCTGTTATTAAGCCAAATTTCCTCGGTCTTATTGGATATGTCTCTTACTATGGTATCCAGTTCTTTAGCGGAACTAATAATATTCTCTACAATTTCCGGTTTGTTTACATCGGCATCCCTGTAAATTTTAAAAACCTCAATCAAACCCATTATGCGCGCCAGTGGCGCCCTCACTACATGCGATTGTATCCAGGCAATATCACTTAAACGTTTATTCTGCTTTTCAATAGCATCAATGTGGTTTTGCCTTTCAGTAATATCATTTGCCAGTACAATATGCGTTTGCCGGTTATTAAAAGTTATAAAGTTACTTTGTATTTCAACTTTAATTATTTGGCCGTTTTTCTTTTTATGTCTGAATATTCCTGAATAACCCGACCCATTTTGTTCGGCAACCATTTTCATGGTCATATCAAATTCAGTATGATCTTCTTTGGGGCGGATGTCTTTTACCGTCATTTTTAAAAATTCATCCAGTGTGTAGCCATAATGTTTGATAGCCGCAGTATTCACATTTAAGAACTTAAGGGTCTCTATATCGAATACCCACATGGGTAAAGGGCTGAGATGAAACAGGTCGCTGTATTTTTTTTCAGATAATTCCAATACATTTAAATGTTCTTCCAGCTCAGAGTGCAATGCTTTAAGTTTAGTTTCAGCCACCTTCGATTCTGTAATATCCAGGCAGGCCCCTATCATTTTCACCGGTTCGCCATTGTTATTGGTTTGCACCCTGCCCCACGATTTAAGGTAACGTATTTCGCCGGTAGGCCTTATTATACGCTCCTCAAACACAATGTCTTTTTTTGTTTCCAATACATTGGTGATGATGTGGTAAACCGTTTGCCGGTCATCGGGATGCAGAAGCTCCTGGTAACCCTCAAATGTGGCCTTAAATGATGACTGATCCAAACCATATATAGAATATAGCGCATCCGACCAGTTAACTACATTGTTAACAATATCCCATTGCCAGTTCCCGAAGTTAGCCAGTTCCTGCCCCTGCTTCATTAACAAGGCATGTTCTTTTATAATATCAGAATTAATCCTGTTCTCTAAGATCACTTTTAATATAATGCCTGACCTTTCGATCACCTTTAGCTCAGCTTCCTGAGGTGACTTTTCTTCGTGATAATAAAAACCGAGTACAGCAATTACTTCGCCCACAACATTAATTATGGGATACGACCAGCAGGCAAGTAAATTATGAGGCAGCGCCAGATGTCTATATTCCGCCCATCGCGTATCATTGGCAATACTGCTTACAATTACGGGTTCTTTTAAAAACGCAGCTGTTCCGCATGAACCAGTATTTGGCCCGATCTTTAATCCGTTGATTGAAGCGGTGTAAACTTCAGGTAAGGAAGGAGAGGCCCAATTATAAACGTGGTTGTTTTTAACCTTTAATATAGAGCACTGCATTTGTGGGAACAGTGATTCAATACCATGCAGGTAAATGGCAAGCACCTCATCAATTGAGGCATGTTTTTGCGCGTTTAATTCAAGAACTGTTTTCTCTAAATGGTCGAGTTCCGTTAAATGTTTTGCTTCGGTTATATCCACCATAAGCCCGCGAAGCAATTTGGGCTTGCCGTTTTCTGTTATTATCGATACAATATCCTTTATCCAGGCAATTTCTCCATTGGCCTTTAACATCCGGTAGTCAAAGGTATGGTTAAGGCATTTTTTTGTCTGCACATGGCAATAATCAACGGCGCTATCAAGATCGGGCGGATAGATGTGTTTTTGCCAAAAGTCAGCATGGCTGAGCCACTGTTGCGGGGTGTAACCTAAAATACTTTGCACGTTATCGCTTACAAACGTAAATTCAAAGGTTTGTGCGTCAGCTTCCCACACTATACCCTCAACGGTTTGTATCAGCGATTGAAACTTGTTTCGCGAGTCGATCAGTTCTTGTTCGGTTGCTTTTCTATGGTCAATGTCCTGGGTGGCTCCAAAAATTCTGGTGCACTTTCCGTCTTTAACCTCTACATCACCGGTAACCCGTACCCATTTTTCATTTCCCTTAGCGGTTATGGCTTTTACCTCTATATCAAATGCCTTGCAATTTTCAATAGCATAATTAACCGCTTTTTCAACAGCCTCCCTGTTTTCACCTTTAAAGAAATTAAAGGAGTGGGCAAGATCCGGTAACTGCTTCTCCTCAAATTCAAATATATCCCTTAATTCATCCGACCAATTTAATTCGCCTTTCTCAATATCAACTTCCCAACTGCCAATATGTGCTATACGTTGCGTTTCGCTCAAAAATTTTTCATTGGTAACCAGCCTGGCTTTGGCTAATTGCTCTTTTTTTCGGGTAGCGGTAACTGCGGTAACATCATTAACCGATCTGATGATAAATTCGATCTCGTCCTTGTCGTTAAGTACAGGGGTATTACACGTATCAAAGTACCGGTCTTCATAACCCGGGCTATCAGTTGGCTTTATTTTAAATTTTTGCGTTTCGGCAGTATCTGGTTGCTTTGTTAACAGCACCTTCTGTAAGGAGCGCATAACTTGCTTATTATATACGTTTGAGGGAAACGATTCGAAAAAGCCTTTTCCTACCAATTGTTCGCGTGTGTTAAAGGCTATATCTAAATATGCCTGGTTAACTTCAATAATGGTAAAAACAGGTGCATCAGGCAGTAATACCAACGTGGGAACAGGTAAGGCTGAAAATATCTTATAAAGATGGGTATCATTTATCATAAGTAAAAAATATATATACCAACCCTTAATTTACTATCGCACATACCCCCGTTATTTAATATTATAAACTTATTAAAGTTTTATATTATATACAATAATATGCGAGCTTAAAAAATAAGTATATATGTTTTTTAACAATTAATTAATTACATATACTTTTATATAAACATGTTTTGATATATGGAAGATACCGATAAACTAAACCGTATTATAGAAGCACGGATGAAGCTGAAATCCCGCTTCGAGGAAAAGATGAAACTTACACCTTCCGTGTCGGATGATGCACCAAAAGGTTCGGGTGAATTAAACCGTCACGGAATGCCCGTAATACCCATAGGGCAAACTGCAACCGTAAAATGGCCTGTGCTTGATCTGGGCTACCAGCCCGATATCCCTTTGGATAGGTGGCGGTTAACAGTGAACGGCGCGGTTGAAAATCCGGTGGTACTTACCTGGAAGGATTTTATGGCCCTGCCTCAAACTAAAGATACTTCCGACTTTCATTGTGTGACCACCTGGAGTAAATTGAACATGCACTGGAAAGGGGTGAGCCTGCTTGATCTGGCTGCTTTAGTGCATCCACATGAAGATGCTACCCATATCATGTGTTATGGCTATGATACTTACACTACCAATATATCTTTAGAAGAAGCCCTTAAGCCTGATGTATTGCTGGTGCACACATTTGACGGACAGCCCCTTGCAAAAGAACATGGAGGGCCCGCACGCATGATAACACCACAATTGTATGCATGGAAAGGCGCCAAATGGATAAAGCGTATTGAGTTTTTAACTGAAGATAAATTAGGATTTTGGGAAGACAGGGGGTACAGTAACACAGCATATCCCTGGAGGAACGACCGGTACAGCGACTGATTGCTTAAATAAAAAAGTCCGGCGCTTAACGCAACCGGACTTTTTATAGGTAGAACAAATATTAATCTAAATACCCGTGAACACCCATTTCAGGTATATCCAAACCGGCAATTTCATCAGCTTCAGGTACACGTAAACCTACTGTCTTATCAAGTATTTTAAAAAATACATACATTACAATACCCACAAAAACAATACAGGTAACCGCGCCTATCAGCTCAGCATAAAATTGGCCGGCATCGCCATAAAATAGTCCGGTAACGTTACCTTTCACACCGTTCCAGCCGTCGCCGTAAGTGCCGTCGGCAAATAAACCTAGGGCTAAAACGCCCCATATACCGTTAGCACCGTGTACAGCAAATGCACCAACCGGATCGTCTATCTTTAATTTACGGTCAACAAAGTTATAAACTACTATTACCAATACACCGGCAATAGCACCTATCAACATGGAAACCGGAGCAGTAACAAACGCACATGGGGCTGTTATAGCAACCAGACCCGCAAGTAATCCGTTACATAACATGCCCGGATCCGGTTTTTCGCCTTTTACATACATAAACGCTAATGCCGATAAAGCGCCGGCAGCACTTGCAAGCATGGTGTTTGTTGCCACCACCGCAATACGCAGATCGGTACCGGCTAAAGTAGAACCCGGGTTAAAACCGAACCAGCCAAAGGCCAGTATAAACGTACCGATGATTGCCATAGGGATGTTATGCCCCGGTATAGTGTTAACGGTGCCATCCTTACCATATTTACCAACACGGGGGCCAATGATGTATGCCCCTATTAAAGCTGCAACACCACCCACTTCATGCACTACCGATGAACCGGCAAAATCTACGTGCCCGTGTCCTAAACCGAAGTTTACACCAAGGTTGGCCAGCCAGCCGCCGCCCCATACCCAGTTACCGAATATAGGGTAAACAAACATGGAAATAAACAGACCGTAAATGATGAACGATTTGAATTTCCAACGTTCAGCCATTGACCCGGTAGGAATAGTAGCCGTAGTATCCATAAATACCATCTGGAATAAAAACAGGGTAAATACACCTACGTCATAAACCTTGCTGTTAAGAAAATAGCCCGCATTACCCCAAATGCCGAAATCTTTACCAAAAAGGCTGATGGTAAACTCATGACCCAGACCCGGCGTGCCACCCAATGCGCCGATAGGGCCCGAGCCGCCCCACATAAAGGCAAAGCCGCAGATCCAGAAACCTGTTATCCCCAGGGCATATACCAAAAAGTTCATGGCCATGGTATGTGCCACGTTTTTCTTTTGGGTAAAACCTGTTTCAACCATGGCAAAACCTGCCTGCATAAACATTACCAGGAAACCCGTGATAAGTGTCCACATAATGTTGATGGAAATACGATTATGGCCTGCTGCGTCACCCACCTCCGTAAGCGTGGGCTCACCTGCTTTGGCTGCAGCAACATCAGCAATGGTACCGGTTTTGGCGCCGGAGGCATCCTGGGCCAGCGCATGCATGGGCTGGAAAACCGAGAAAAATAAAATCACTGCGATGCCTAATAAAAGGTAAGCAGGAAACCTTTTGTGTAAAAATTTAGTGTTCATTTTGTTTTTAGTGTTTGGATTTAAATTATTAAGAGGAATTTTTTGCTTGAGGGAAGAAAAAATAACTCTAAAACCCAATAAATGAGGGGTGTTCTACAGGTTTTAGCTTTTGTTGACACAATTATTTTTATTTAACGTAAATTTAACGCTAAAAAAATCAATAATTACAAATATTTTAAAAAATTTATTAAAATATTTTATATTTTGTAAGATTTAATCTGTTTTAAAGCGAAATAATTATTGTATATTCTATAATTTGTGTCTAAAATTCAATTTAAAAATTACATTATTTTAATATTTATCAATTTTTTGAAAAGCTAAATGATCTTTATCTGAAAAATTTCACCTTTTATTACCGGTATTGCAATTTTGAAGCGATACAAATACCTAAATGCTGCATGGTTAGTATATAAAGCCCGAGTAGTTTATAAATAATAAATTTGATCGGGTTCAATGTTATAGCATACGTATGATAAAATTTATAAAAAATGTTAAAAAAGTACTTCCCTATGATAGGGATGAGTACATTGATTTTTTTGGTGATCATTTTTATTCTTATACCGAATGGTTTGGGGTTTCATTTCAGTTACCGGGTGGTTATGAAGGAGGAAATATAAGTGAAACAGAATACCTGGAGGCTTATGAAACGTGGTTTAAAACTGTAATATCACAATTCGGGAATAGTTCGTTGTGGACCGTAAATCATGACAAAAGAGATTTAGAATGGTTCCCTAATGAAGAAGATAATTTAACCAACTTACGAACACTGTTTGAACAAAATAACATACCTGATAAATTCAAAGGTGCTTTAGTTTTTACAACCGATGATTTATTAATGTTTTCTGCAGATTTGATCACTTATCCTGTTGCTGTATTCAATAAAGAAGGCTGGTTATATTCTGATTTGGATATTTCACATAACGCATTGCCATTTATTATAAAAATATCCGCTCATTGTAATATTGACTTACTGAGTACTGATGAGGATCTATTGATGGAAATTGTAAATAAAAATAGCCCGGATGTTTTTATACGGAGAGGCTTCGGATGTTTACCGCGAGGGGAAATGTAGAGGGAAGTATTATGGTAATAAGGCTGTTGACACTTAATTCCCCCTCAACTTAAAATCCTGCTAATAGTTGCCAGGCCTATGTTTAATTCGGCGCTTATTTCACGATAGCTTTTTCCTTCGGCTTTTAATTTCAGCACATCTTCCTTAATTGCCTCACGTGATCGTTTTTCCGGTGTTTGCAAATGCGTTTGTTCGGTATCATAACTATCAAATACATAATGCAGGCTGTTCATGTCTTTTTCTATATGGCAAAGGCACACATTATCAGCTCCGTATAGTTTTTGCGCATTACGTTGTTTTATCTGTTTTAGGTACCTGCCACCCGGTACTAAAGTGCTTTCACCTATCGCGAAAGCGCTGTCGCAAAAATTAATGATCATCTTACTGCCCTGCAGGTCGTTCACCGTAAGCGGTCTGGCTGAACGCCTTTTAGGAGTATGCGCCAGGGCCAAAACGGATAGTTTATACCTGTTCTTTAATTTTTTCAACTGTTTCATCAATGGCAGTGCATCCCTGCTGCGTTCTGTACCGCTGCGCATATAAGTGAGGTTGTCAATTATCAGTACGCGGGCCTTGGTTTCCTTTATAGCGTGCTCAAGTGCGTAGTTTACATGGTCGTGGTAATTATCATACAGCACCGGGTTATCGGCTTCGGTATTGAATTCCGCACGGAAAAACGTAAGCCCAAAAGCATAGCTCCCCCAGCGGTTATCAAAGTAACGGCTCTCGAACTGTTTGCTGCTCAGTTCAAAGTCAACATACAATACCGGTGTTTGCGGTTCTATTCCGTTGGCAAAGGGTTCCATAGTTTCGCCCTGCGCCAGGCTGTTGCCAATCTGCACCGCTAAAATTGATTTGCCCAGATTGGTATCCGCGAATAATATGCATAATTCCCCCTCGAACCAAAAATCGCCAAAGAGCATTCGCGGAGCATTTTTACCATATTCCTGCCGCATCCATTCTCCTGCGGGCTTTACCCGCAATAAAGCCGATTTTTCTACATCAGCAAATATGGTGGGGTCTAACCCTGCCTTTTTTAATTTTTTATTGCTGCGTACAACATCACGGCGTATATCATTAATTATATCCGGCCGTATGTGATTGATCGGGATCTCGAAATAAGTTCTGTTCATAAAGTAATAATTTATATCTGTAAAAATACAGAAATATCTTTATTATTACAATGTGGTTTTTAATAATTTTTTGTTCCGATCTTAAAAAAGCGGAACACTTTTTAAAAAATTTTAGTTAGCTATCAATCAGTTATTTATGATACTTACATAAAGTAAATGCACCCAGAATTGATAAATAAAAAATATGATAAGTGACTGATTAAAAGAGTGTTCCGTTTGTTCCGTTTTGTATATACACACACGCGGAACACCTGAACAAAACAAGAGAGGATATGAATTTTGGGAAATAATTACAAGTCTTCGGGAAGTTTATCTATTTATCAGTATTACGGCATACCGCAACTTTGTATCATTAATTACAAACAAACACAACAATGAAAAAATTAGATAACAAAGTAGCCGTTATAACAGGTGGTAACAGCGGTATAGGTTTAGCAACAGCACAATTGTTTGCACAACATGGTGCAAAGGTTACCATAACCGGCCGCAACCAGCAAACTATAGACGAAGCCGTTAAACAAATTGGCAATAACGTAATTGGTTTAACCAGCGATGCAGCCGATCTGCAAAAGATAGATAACCTCTACCAAACCGTTAGTGATAAATTTGGCAAGATAGATATACTGGTAATAAACGCGGGTGTATTTGCTGCTGCGCCACTGGCAGAGTTTACCGAAGAAATGTTCGACCAGATCAGCGACATCAACTTTAAAGGCGTATTTTTCTCGGTACAAAAGGCATTGCCTTATTTAAATGATAGCGCATCTATCATTATCACCTCATCAACCGTTAACGGGAAAGGATTTGCTACCATGTCGGCCTATTCGGCCTCAAAAGCCGCAGTACGCTCATTGGCGCGTAGTTTCTCTTCCGAATTGTTGGATAGAGGCATCCGTGTAAATGTACTTTCTCCGGGCCCTATAGACACCCCGATATTTGAGCGTGGTGTTACTGCTGAACAAGCCGGCGATACTAAAGCCTACATGGCACAATCAACCCCGGTAAAACGCCTGGGTACTGCAGATGAAATGGCCGAGGGCTTCCTTTACCTGGCATCTGATGATTCTAAATTTATGGTGGGTGGCGAGTTATTGCTCGACGGAGGTATTGGTAATTTATAATATCCTGAAATAAATAGCCCTTAGGGCTAATTTAATTAAATAAAACGCTGGTTTTAAGTAGTATATACTTAGGTCGGCGTTTTTTTATTATAAATTTGGCTGTTGGTTTATTTAATATCATCTTTTAACAATTCTGTATCCCTTATCATGAAAATAGCGCTGGCTTACGCACCATATCCAAAGAACATTGCTGACGGATTATATTGGATAAATAAATTGGCTGCGGAAGCAGCAGCCGGGCAGGCAGAAATTATTTGTTTCCCGGAGTCGTACATACCAGGTTATCCGGGTACAGGCTTTGAACCGGAGGCTCGCTCGCCCGAAAAGTTGCGTGACGCACTGGATGAGGTAGAAAACATAGCTTATGCAAATAATATCGCTGTTATTATACCTATGGACTGGTACGGCCCTAACGGACTTTTAAACTTGGTCTATGTAGTATCAGCCTCCGGCGAATTGTTGGGTTACCAAACCAAAAACCAGTTAGATCCTACCGAGGATAACATTTGGATACCCGGCACTGAACGCAGTTTATTTGAAGTGAACGGCCTGAAGTTCGGTATCACAATTTGTCACGAAGGTTTTCGTTATCCGGAATCTGTACGCTGGGCAGCGCGGGAGGGGGCCTCGGTTGTTTTTCATCCGCATTGTACAGGCGATGATGCTTCCGGTTTGCAATTAACCGATTGGGGGCATAAAAACAACCCATATTACGAGAAGGCGATGATGCTGCGCGCTATGGAAAACACCATTTATTTTGCAAGTGTAAATTATGGCTTTAAATACCCCGAATCCGGCTCGGCAGTTATTGCCCCTGACGGCACCTGTATTGCCGGTCAACCCTATGGCAAAGCGGGTATTATAATAGCCGATATTGACCCGGCACAAGCCACGGGCTTGTTAGCCAAACGGTTTAAACCGGAGTTATACAAGTGGTAGGTAAAATTCCAATGATGTTTTAAAAATCATTATTCATATTTCCATCGGTCGCTATTTACCCTGCATTTGTCGCATATATACCGTTAGCGTTGTAATTTTATTATAGAGATTTGTACAAAACAAACGGATTTTTTAATAATTATAACAGGAGAGCTTCACATGAGAAAAATAATTGTTTTATCCTTTATCACATTAGACGGCGTAATGCAGGCACCCGGCGGGCCTGAAGAAGACCCATCCGGCGGTTTTAAATATGGTGGTTGGACAGCACCCTATAACGACGAAGTATCCGGTAACGTGATGCAAAAACAAATGGAAAGGGCGGATTTGCTGCTCGGCAGAAAAACGTATGAGATATTTGCGGGTTACTGGCCTGAACATGCCGACCATTGGCCCGGTGTTAATGAGGTTACCAAATATGTATTTTCCAATACTATGCAAAGCGCGGATTGGGAGAACACGGTATTCCTTACCAACGTTGCAGACATCGAAAAGCTAAAAAACTCGGAAGGTGCCGACCTTAAAATTTGGGGCAGCAGTAAACTTGTTCAGCTATTGCTTAAACATGGTCTTGTAGACGAATTCTGGCTGAACATTCACCCCATAACCTTAGGCAAAGGGAAGAAACTGTTTGACGATAGTGCGGTGCCGGCAGCGTTCACACTTGTAGAAAGCACGGCTACCCCGGGCGGCGTTATCATGGCCAATTTCAAAAAAGCAGGAGAAGTTAAAACGGGCACTGTAGGGGAATGAAATATATTATCAGCAGTTTGAATAATTAATAAGTAAACGGAATAAGATTGCTAAGATATTTAGTCTAAAATAATGTATACAGTTAATTCATAAGTTGCTCATAAATATATTTCTGCATGCTATAGTCGTCAGGATATTGTTTACGCGCTTTATCTTTAGCCGTAGCGTTGGTTGCGCGCTGCATAAATATCTTTGCAATTAACTGTTGGTCGTATACATATTTTTGCATGCTGTAATCTTTTATGTATTGTTTAATTGCAAAACGCTTCAACTCAACATCGGTTACTATATTCATATAGGCCTTATCTGCTTTTTGCTCATTGTATACATATTCCTGCATACTATAATCATCGGGATATTGATTTTCTGCAAAATGCTTTAACTCTTGGTCAGTTACATCGGTCATATATACATAACCCTTTTTTTGCTCATCATAAATATACTTCTGCATTTCAGCATCTGTCGGATATTGTTTTTTGGCGATCGCCCATAGTTTTTCCTCAATGGTTTGGGCAAAGGCAGATGAATAAAATAGCGCACTAAATATCAAAGCAAGGATAGGTTTCATGATAATTTTGAATATTAAATTAAGAATTATATTTCCAATTGCAATATAATAATTTTTGATTTTCTGCCATTTTTAACAGCATCTCTGTCCTGATCATATTAATAAAATACTGATTTTATCGGGTAGTGTCTTTCGGTTGTTATTTATTGAGAAATAAAGAGTTAATTAACAAAAAGCCATCCATAATTGAATAGCTTTTGTACCCGGGCGATACAGATTTTCAAATACTTGATTAAGGATTTAGATGTTTTAATGCGTTTAATATTTAAAACGGTAACCTTTGCGTTTTTTCAACATCCTTTATTGGGCATGGCGTATATCACATTGCCTGAAACGGATATATTGAAGCCATAATTCTCTACAGCGGGTAATACAAGCTTTTCCCATGTTTTGCCCATGTCAGCCGACCGGAATGCGCCATCGGAGCGACCACATATTAAATACTCACCCATTTGTTTGATGGATAAAATGTTGGATGTAGATTTAACTAAGCCTGTTCTTTTCATTAATAAACTACTCCAGGAAGGTTGAAGATCTTCGCCTATTGCCTTCCAGGTTTTTCCACCATCTGTTGAAATATGTGCTGTATTGGTTTTAGTTATGGGGTTGTATACTATAGCAGCAAATCCTCCATCTATAGGTTCCACATCAATGCCAAGTCCGCCTTCAGTAAACACCCGATCCCAGTTTTCACCATCATCGGTCGATCTTAATATTCCATTTTTGTTGGTGGTGAGTATTACACCGTTTGACTCTGCCAAATTCATTCTACCGTCTCCAACATGCAGTTGTTTCCATGTTTTCCCATGGTCGGCAGATCGGAAAAGGCTGTTACTGGAGCCAATCAGAACCGTGCCTCTGTCAGTTTCAAAAACGGTGCGTACTTCTCTTTCTTTATAATTCTTGTACATCCAATCCATCGTTTTATCTATACTTGTGGCTTGCTGCTGAAAATTCGTGTATATAGGCAACCAGTTACCTGTTCCGTTTGCTTTTTGCAAAAATTGACCCCTGATATCATACGCAAGTATCCCATTCTGGCCAGCCACAATATTACGTTGATTCCCGGGAAAAATTTCTTTTGTCCAAAATGAAGTTGTAGCATTTGGGTCACTGTGGTAAACCCCATTGCCGGCACGTAAATAGATCCCGTCACGGTCATTTGCAAATAGTCCTTTACTCCATACGCCTGTTCTCTGCAAATTTTCGGGTAATCCTTCGCTAATGTTCTGCCATGTTTTTCCGCCATCGGTAGATCTGAAGATGATGTTCAAAGTCACTGATTTTGTGCCTTTTGTTGTTATCTTTCCTGCTTCCTGTTCTTTTGGTATAAAAGAATTCAGCAGAAATACGATCAGGAGGATAGCCGGAGCAAGTACAAATAATCTTTTCCTTTTTTGATTTTTCATATTCTATAAATTTGATGCAGCAAATTTACTTTGATAGTTTTCGACTTTAGAAATTTGTATTGTAAATAAAAATGTAAACTTTGTAAATAAAACATTGACACTATGCCTGATAGCCGAAACCTTCTGACCGTGAAACGGAAGTACGTTTTTGGAGCGGTACTGCTTTTATTTATTTCAGTTATCTGCGTAGCTTTCTGCATAACGGATAATGACGAATTTGCTATCGCCAGAAGGGAAGTTTTGCTCCGCAGGATAGGGCATGAGTTGCTATTACAGTCGGGCGACAGTACATCAAGGGTGCTTCCGGTAAAAAAAACAGGTAAAAATGAATACCGGATCAGCTTTGAGAAGGAGTTTACTTTTAAACCGGGTTCCCTAGTAAGTACAACCCGGCGTTTGTTGGCAAAAGATGTACTTTCTGCTGATTATGTTGTTAATGTTTTAAACAGTGGCACGTCCGGCGTGGTTTACGGATATGCTATATCAAAAAGTAAAAAAGATGATATTATAACCTGCATAGGAAGAAAGCAACCCAAAGCGAGCTACCTGATCAATATTAAGTTTAAACCGAAGGGAGTAATCACAGAAAAGAGTGCCTATGTTTTGGGCAGCTTGCCATTTTTAGCATTTGTTGGTTTTATTTTTTTGAGATATGTTGAGCCACTAAGAGTTTTACCGGACAGGAAAAATGCTGATATGTTAAGTTTTGGCGGGGTGCTGTTCGATGCGAATAATAAGAAACTGATGATAAACGGTGTAACGATAGAACTGACGGGTACGGAATCGCGTTTATTACTCATATTCGCGCTGTCTCCAAATCAAATTATAGAGAGAGGCAGGCTGCAAAAAGAGATATGGGAAGATGAAGGTGTTATTGTTGGGCGTAGTTTAGATATGTTCATATCCAAACTCAGAAAAAAACTGGAACCCGATCCGACCATTAAAATTGCTGTTATACGCGGCAAGGGGTATAAGCTGGAGATAAACGCCTGAGGAGAACTTACACTGCGCCGGAATCGGGACGCGATGAGTTACGGATATCTGAACACTTTATTGAAGACTTATAGGTTATTAATGAATAGAATCTATCTGTTTTGAGGAGGAATAGATATTTTTACAAACAGTTGCTATGCTTAAAATAATAAAGTCTTCAACTTTATTTGGTTTCTCCATGATATATTGCCAAAGCGTTATCAATATCTTTTATATCAAACCACGCAATAGCATTTATGTCGATTATTTCATTTGTTCTTTTTGGCCCGGACAAATTATCTAAATCCTTCGGATGAATTTCTTTCACCACCAATTTACCTTTTTCTATTTCCCTAAATCCATAATAGATTGATGTAAAGTTCCATTCTAAAAATCCAAAAAGTTGCTCAGTAGGTTTAAATAAAATAAAAGGGAAATCTGGTTTGGATGAATTTTCTTTATATGCAGGTTTTCTGAAGATTAAACAACCTGAAAGCGGGGCATAGTCATAGGTTTTTTCTGTGTCATACCAAACCCAAGTTACAGCGGAGTTAGCAAGCGGTTTTGGATTATCTTTTTCAGCATAAATAGCAATTAGTCCGGCGTAACACATCATTCTCCACTCATTGATATTATATATGTAAACTCCATACCTTTCATCAATCGTTTCTGAAAAATAATCCTTAGTCCAGCTGGGTTTTTTATAACATTTCAAGGTAGAGATGTCAATCTCCCATTTATTGGTATCCTCCATATTTGCCTTATTAATTACAGAGACGGAAATAAAAAACAAACGCCCATCCTGTTATCAGGAAGGGCGTTTTCGATAGAAATCCTATCGTGTACTCAGAGCGGGAATCGAACCCGCACTCCTTTAACGGGAACAGGATTTTAAGTCCTGCGTGTCTACCAGTTCCACCATCTGAGCAGGTGTGTAACCTTTTAACAATAAATCCCTCCGGGCGGCGAAGGGATTTGAGCGAAAGACGAGATTCGAACTCGCGACCCCGACCTTGGCAAGGTCGTGCTCTACCAACTGAGCTACTTTCGCGTTGGTATTCCCTCAAATTTGTAGTGGCTAATGCCTTACTGCGTTTGCGGAGTGCAAATATAGATAGAAATGCATATTCTGCAAGTAAAAATATTTAATTTTTTTAAATTTTTCATAACTCGCTGTTTTTCAAAACTTCCGCGGTAAGGTCAGTTTCGTAGCCGCGGCTATAAGCATACTGTTGTAGTTTATACCTGCGTTTATAGGGGTCTTTTTCGGTTAAAAGGGCAGCTTTTTTTTCTATAGTACGGTGCAGGGTGGCCATATAATGATCAGGATTAATGCCGGCCAACGCTTTTTTTATCAGCGCGGGCGATACATTTTTAAGCTTAAGGCCCTGTTTTATTTTGATCTTCCCCCAGTTCTTCTGTCTAAACTTACCTTGTACGTACGCATGTGCAAAACGCGCCTCATTCAAAAAATTACCTTCTATCAATTGCGAAATAATGTTTTCAACCGCGGCTGTCCATAATCCCCATTCGTATAATTTATTACGTACTTCCTGTTGCGAGCGTTCCTGGTAGGCGCAGTAATGCTCCGCTTTGGCAAGCGCTACTTTTTCGTCGGTTATTTTAACACTTTTAGGTGCGGTCATCTAAAACCAAAATTCGTTAAAATTCTTCTATTTGCTGAAATATAAGCAAATTCGTGCCATGCAAAAATCTTATCCCGTAAATGAAATAAAACAGCTTATTAGCGCTGAGGGTGATATTGTAAATAATAATCAGATTACTACGCTGATCACCGATAGCCGGCGTATCACTAATCCGGCAACCGCGTTGTTCTTTGCGTTGAGCGGTCGTAGGGATGGGCATGAATTTATTGCTGATGCCTATACTACAGGGGTGCGCAGTTTTGTGGTAACGCATAAGCCGGATACCATAATGACAGATGCTGATTTCTTGATTGTGGACGATGTTTTAGCCGCCCTTCAAACATTAGCTGCATACCATCGAAGCCAGTTTGATATGGAGGTAATAGGCGTAACAGGCAGTAACGGCAAAACCATCGTAAAAGAATGGCTGTATCAGTTGCTTTGCCCCGACAGGAATATTGTGCGCAATCCTAAAAGCTATAATTCACAGATAGGGGTACCATTATCGGTATGGCAAATGAACGATACTCATAATCTGGGCATTTTTGAAGCGGGTATATCCACCGTTAACGAGATGGAAAAACTGGAAACCATTATTAAACCTACCATAGGGGTACTTACCCATATAGGTACCGCGCACGATGAGGGGTTTGAATCTGCCGAACAAAAAATAAGGGAAAAATTAAAGCTTTTTGTAAACTGTAAACAGATAATTTACGAGTACGATGAGCTGTTAAAATACAAAAGTGACATTGAGGGTAAACAGCTTTTCAGCTGGAGCCGTAAATTTAAATTAGCGGATCTGTACGTTTTTAGTGATACAGTTATAGCCGATAAATATTATTTACGGGGCACCTATAAGGGGCAGGAGGTGGAATGTTTAGTTCCTTTCCGGGATGACGCCTCCGTTGAGAACGCGATCATATGCTGGGCCACAATGCTGGCTATGGGTTACAAGCCCACTGAAGCCGACAGCCGCATAGAGCGTTTAATACCGGTGAGTATGCGCCTGGAACTTAAACATGGTAGTAATAATTGCTCCATTATTGATGATTCTTATAACTCCGACCTGCAATCACTGGAGATAGCGCTGAATTTCCTGATGCAACAAAACCAGTATCAAAAAAAGACGCTCATTCTGTCTGATATTTACCAGTCAGGTTTATCGCAGGAAATTTTATATAAACAGGTGGCTGATATGGTGCACACCAAAAAGGTAAATAGTTTTATTGGTGTAGGCAAGGCGTTAAATGAGTATCAGCATTATTTTAAAGCTCCTGAGCAGCATTTTTATACGGATACAGATGAATTGTTAAAAGACCTGCCTGATCTGCATTTTAGGCAGGAAACCATTTTGATAAAAGGCTCCCGTAGTTTTATGTTCGAAAGGATAAGCCAGGCATTAGTTCAAAAGGCCCATGAAACCGTTTTGGAGATAAATCTGAACGCGCTGTTGGGTAATCTGAATTTTTATAAGGCTAAGCTACACCCGGGAGTTAAAATAATGGCAATGGTTAAAGCTTATTCTTACGGAAGCGGAACTTTTGAGGTAGCCAATATCCTGCAATATAATAAGGTTGATTATTTAACGGTTGCCTATACCGATGAAGGAATAGCTTTAAGGGAAGGGGGCATAAATTTGCCTATAATGGTACTCAGTCCGGAGCCGCAGGCTTACGCCAAGCTAACTGAAAATAAATTAGAGCCGGTTATGTACAGCTTTGGCTTGCTGGATGGCTTTGTAAAATACGCGCAGCAAAATGGCATAAAGACCTATCCGGTGCATATCAAGATAGACAGCGGCATGCATAGGCTCGGATTTGAAGAATTTGAATTTGATGCTCTTTGCGATCTGCTCGAAGTAAATAATTACATCAAGGTGCAATCAGTGTTTTCGCACCTGGTGGCCAGCGACGCGCCGGAACACGACCTTTTTACACTGCAACAAATAAAGATATTTGAAAATGCCTGCAGCAGGATAGAAGATGCCCTCGGGTATAAGGTAATAAAACACATTAGTAATACTTCAGGTATAACTCGCTGGCCAACAGCCCAGTATGATATGGTTAGGCTGGGTATAGGTTTATATGGTATTGATGCTGCAATTGAACCGGGCGACAACGAACTGAAACCTGTGGCTACCTTAAAAACCACGGTATCGCAGGTGAAAAAAATAATGGCTACTGATACCATAGGATATAACCGTAACGGCAGTTTAGCTAAGGATGGTAAGATCGCTACCGTGCGCATAGGTTATGCTGATGGTTATCTCCGGGCCTTTGGTAATGGAGTGGGAAAAATGCGCATAAACGGAAAATTAGCGCCAACAGTAGGTAATATCTCTATGGATATGTGTATGCTGGATGTGAGTGAGATTGATTTGAGGGAAGGGGATGAGGTAATAGTTTTTGATGAAACACTAAGAATTGAGGAACTGGCTCGGGAAATAGGCACTATTCCGTATGAAATATTAACAAATATTTCGCAACGGGTAAAAAGAGTGTACTTTTATGAGTAGATTATATTTTTAAAATGAAGAGAATTGCAAGAGCCTTATTGAATTATTTTATAAAAGGGCTGTTGATAGTAGTACCCCTCGGGGCGGCTTTCTTCCTGATATTTTGGGCCGTATCCAGTATTGATAATGCGTTAAACCTGAGCGACAGACTTTGGGTAGACAGTAAAACCGGAAGGCATGTTTATATCCCAGGTTTGGGGATCTTAAATGTGGTAGTGATCATATTAATTGCTGGCATACTGGTAACCAACGTAATTACCGATCCCATAAAAGCATGGTTCAACCGTTGGTTAAACAGGTTGCCGCTGTTAAAGTTTCTGTACTCATCCATTAAAGACCTTACCGAGGCATTTGTTGGAGAAGAGAAAAAGTTTAATGAACCGGTATTGGTTGAAGTTAATGAATTCGGTCTTAAAAAAATTGGTTTTCTGGTGCAGAAGGATCTGTCAAAGCTTAATCTGCCTGGTGAGGTTGCGGTGTATTTTCCATATTCTTATTCATTTGCAGGTCAGGTAGTTATTATAAGTGCAGATAAGGTAAAGCCGATGAATAAAAGCGCCGCTGAAGTAATGAAATTTGTAATATCCGGCGGAGTAAGCGGGCTTGATTGAAATTACTGAACCCGACTTTTCCTGAAACTGCGTACTGTAAGTAATATAGCAACAAACATTAAAACCGCGCCCATCAAAAATGGTGCTCCCGGAAAGTATACAGGAACGGTTTTGTCGGTAAAATGATGAAACAGTGAGGTCATTAACAGCGGGCCAATTACGGTAGTAACGCTGGTTAAACTGGTTAGTGCACCTTGTAACTCGCCTTGTTCATTAGGAGCTACATGTTCAGTGATAAATCCCTGCAGAGCGGTACCACCTATTCCACCTAAACAATAGGGTATCATATATACATACATCAGCCACCCGGTATTATTAAAAGCTATTAATATTAATCCTATTCCGTAGAAGGTTATACCCGCTAAAATATTTTTCTGTAATCCGAACTTAGGTATGGTAAAGCGTACCAGGCCACCTTGTATAGAGGCTATAAGTACACCAATAAAAATACCCAGGGCACTGATGCTATGCAGTGTCCACTTAAATTTTTCAATTACATAAAATGGAAGGGTGCTTTCTACCGCTTTTTGGCCTATATAAACCAATGTATAAGCTGTAATTAAGGTACTGATGGCCATAGAATAGTTACGGATGCGTAATAACGATCCAACCGGATTGGCCCGTTTCCATTCAAACCTTCTCCTGTTTTTTAACGGCAAAGATTCAGGAAGCAGAAAAAAACCATACAAAGCATTTAACAGTGCCAACCCTGCGGCGACAATAAAAGGCAGCTTAATACTGATAGCCCCTAAAAAACCGCCCAAACCAATCCCTAATATAAAACCCAGGCCCGATGCAGCACC
The DNA here is from genome assembly GCF_016522075.1 of Mucilaginibacter segetis. Taxonomy (GTDB): domain Bacteria; phylum Bacteroidota; class Bacteroidia; order Sphingobacteriales; family Sphingobacteriaceae; genus Mucilaginibacter; species Mucilaginibacter segetis. The sequence goes on from NZ_JAEHFW010000001.1 coordinate 1,555,816, forward strand.
TACCAGTCCAAAATTAGCTGCCCTTTTATTTCCGGTACTTACATCAGCAATATAGGCAGTTGCCGTAGTGGTACTAGCCCCGGTTATACCAGCAATAAAGCGACCTACAAACAACCATATAATGGAAGGCGCAAACGCCATGAACAAATAATCGATACCAAAACCAAATAGCGAACCTAATAGAATCGGCCTTCGGCCAAACCTGTCGCTTAAATTGCCAAGCACAGGAGCAAATAAAAACTGCATGCTGGCATAAGTAAAAGTTAGATAACCGCTGTACTGACTGGCCATACTCACATCAACATTGGCCAGTTGCTGCAATAATTTAGGTAAAATCGGGATAATAATACCCAGCCCCAATACATCAATAAACAATGTTACAAAAATGAAACCTAAGGCAGCCTTGCCATGACCAAGCGGTTGTTTCATAAAATTAAGGCGTAACTATTTTTCATAATTAAACTACTGGTGAACTATCCGCTATTACAGGTTTCTTTCTGAAACTACGTACCGCAAGTAATGCACTTATCAACATTAGTGCCGATGCTATAAAATAAGGTGCCCCGGGTAAATAAACCGGAGCATCAGTATTGGTAAAATAGTAAAACACATAGGTCATGAACCAGGGGCCGAATATGGAGCTCAAGCTCATTAAGCTGGTTAAGCCACCCTGTAATTCGCCCTGGGCGTTCGGAGGAACTTCACTGGTCATCACTCCCTGTAAGGCCGGGCCTGCAATTCCGCCCAGCGCATACGGGATCATGAAGGCAAACATCATCCAGCCCTTTGTAGCGAAACCAAACAACAGCATGCCTATGGCGTAAAATGTCAGGCCTACCCAAATGCTGCGTTCCTGTCCCAGTTTAGGGATGGCTATACGGATGAGGCCACCCTGAACCAATGCTATCATTAAACCAATAAAACCCAGAGAATACCCTACAGTTGCCTCATTCCATTTAAATTTCTCCATGGTGTAATAGGTCCATACACTTTGTACAGCGTATGCAGCAAAATAAATAATGAACAGGCTTATAGCCAAACCTATAACCGCAGGATATTTTTTTAATTGCATTAAAGACCCCAAAGGATTAGCGCGTTTAATATCAAATTCCCGCCGGTGTTCTTTATCTAATGATTCCGGGAGTATAAAAAAACCATAAGTTGCATTCAGCAAAGCCAGAGCTGCGGCCGCGTAAAACGGATAGTGGGTGTCCATTTTACCTAATATGCCTCCTATAACAGGCCCTATAATAAAACCCAGACCGAATGCCACACCTATCATGCCGAAGTTTTGTGAACGCTTTTCGGGTGTGCTCACATCGGCTATATATGCTGATGCTGTAGTTATACTTGCCCCGGTAATTCCGGCTATAATACGGCCAACGAATAACCAGCCAATAGTGGGAGCAAAAGCCAGGAAAAGATAATCGATACCAAAGCCAAGTAAGGAGCATAAAAGTACCGGTCTGCGGCCGTATTTGTCGCTTAAATTGCCAATAATGGGTGAGCATAAAAACTGCATAACGGCATAGGCAACCAATAATAGTCCGGAATATCTTGACGCTTCGCTGATAGTACCATGTATCAGTTTTTCAATAAGTTTCGGAAAAACCGGAATAATTATGGCCAGGCCTATTACATCAATAAGCAATGTAATAAATATAAAACTTAAGGCGGCCTTTTGTTTAGGTTGGGCTGTAGCGTCCATGCGGTAAATAAACAATTAAAAACTTAAATTTTAATATTAATTATTAGATAATATTTGGTAAATAAAAATATTTATTCCTAAATTGACTAAAAAATTAGTTGCCATGAAAAAACTGAAACTTTTACTGTCAATACCATGTGTATTGTTTCTGCAAACCACGTTTGCACAAGCTCAGGATCATGTAATGCTTTCCAGCGAACATCCTGCAGCAGGCCAGAAGATTAATATTACTTATGATGCTTCTGGAACAGAGTTAGCCGACAAAGGTGCTCCAGAGGCTGTAGTATATTTTCTGGATAATAAACAATATCCTGCAGCGGATGTAGACCTTACTGCTGACGGTAAGAAGTGGAAGGGCAGCTTTACTATTCCGGATGCAGCTAAGGCTTTTTTTGTAAAAATAAGCAGCGACGGCACTATAGATGATAATAATGATAAGGGATACGTTTTTCTTGTTTATAAAGGGGATAAACCTGTAGAAGGTGCTTACGCCAGCAAAGCATATCTTTTATATTCCGGTATGGGGAATTATTTTGCCAAAATAAAATCCGATATGGATGAAGCGGGAAACCTGTATGCAAAAGAGTTTGAAATGTATCCGCAAAGCGAAAAGGAATTCCAGTCGAACTACCTGATCTATTTATCCGCCCAAAAGGACGATAAAAGTAAGGAATTGCTAAGTCAGAAAATTGATGCGCTTGCAGCAAGCGGTGATGAAAAGGATATGATGCTGGCAAGCTCGATATACGCAAGAACCAGAAAGGCCAAGATGGCTGACTCGCTTAATAAGGTCATCAAAACTAAATTCCCCGAGGGAGTGATGGCCAGGAATGAAATGGGCATGGCTTTTAATCAGGAAAAAGATCTGACAAAAAAGGAAACATTATATAAAGAATATGTAGCTAAATATCCCGAAACAGAGGATAACAAAGCATTATTGGAAAATTATAAATTACAATTAGCTTCTGCATACTTACAGGCCGGTGATATTGCCGGTTACCAAAAATGGGCCGATCAGATCAAGGATAAATCCAATCTTGCCGGAGCACTGAATAATGTAGCATGGGCATGGGCCGAAAAAGGAGAAAAGCTGGATGAAGCTGCTAAACTTTCTAAACAATCATTAGAGGTTTTAGATGCCAAGCTAAATGATTTGGGTACACCGATGTATATGTCTCCAAAGCAGGCAAAAGAAAGCAACCGTTCCAGCTATGATATGTATGCTGATACTTATGCTTATATTCTTTACCAGCAGGGGAAATATAAAGAAGCGTTGACCTATCAGCAGCCGGTTTACGAGCATGCAAAAACACCGGATGCCGAAATATCAGAGCATTATGCATTGATACTTGGCGCTAATGGCCAATATGCTAAGGCACAGGATGTTATTGAAAAAACCATAAAAGCCGGAAAAAGCTCTGATGTGTTAAAAAAGGAGTTGGCTAAAGATTATATAAAAGTAAAAGGAAGCGATAAGGGTTATGATACTTATTTAGCCGGACTTGAAAATGCCGCTAAGAACAAACAGATGGAAGAACTGGCAAAACAAATGATCAACAAGCCTGCTCCGTCATTTGCCTTAAAAGATTTTGATGGTAAAACAGTATCATTAGCTAGCCTTAAAGGTAAAGTAGTAATAGTTGATTTTTGGGCTACCTGGTGCGGCCCGTGTAAAGCATCGTTCCCCGGCATGCAGTTAGCTGTTAATAAATACAAAGACGACCCGAACGTGAAATTCCTGTTTGTTGATACCTGGGAAAATGGCGATAATTATATGCCGGGTGTTAAAAAATTCATAGCTGATAATAAATATACCTTCCATGTTTTAATGGATGAGAAAGGCGATGACGGTCGCCAGTCTAAAGTGGTTACTCAATTTGGCGTTACCGGTATCCCAACTAAATTTATTATTGATAAAAACGGAAATATCCGGTTTAAAATGGTTGGATTTTCGGGCACTCCCGAAGGCATAAGAGAAGAAGTGAGCAGTATGATAGAGATGGCAAGCAACCCTGATGCGATTGCTGATTCACCAAAGGTTACGATGAATTAAACTAACCCAATATAAACCTTAAACAAAAAGGTGGGGCGCTTAAGTACGTCCCACCTTTTTTATTGTGACAGTAAATTTTAAAAATTCGGTTTCAAAACATATTTATCATAGAAACGGAAGATATGTTCGCATGCCTCTTCGGCGGTATCAACTACACGGTATAAATTCAGATCATCCGGACTAATGTTGTGTTCGTCTTCCAGCATGTGCTCTTTCACCCACTTAAACAGTCCGCCCCAGTAATCAACCCCGACGAATACGATAGGGAAACGTGCTATCTTCCCGGTTTGTATCAATGTGATAGCCTCGAATGATTCATCCATAGTACCGAAACCTCCGGGTAGTACAATAAAGCCCTGGGAATATTTCATGAACATTACCTTGCGGATAAAGAAGTAATCAAACTCCAGCATTTTATCTCTGTCGATATACTTATTATGAAACTGCTCAAAAGGCAGGTCGATATTAAGCCCTACGGATTTACCGCCGGCTTCAAAAGCACCTTTATTGGCAGCCTCCATTATACCAGGCCCACCGCCGGATATTACGCCATACCCACGCTCCGTTAATAATCGGGCGGTGTTTTCCGCGAGTTTGTAAAATTTATTATCGTGGTGGGTACGTGCTGAACCAAATATGGAAACACATGGGCCTATTTTTGCCAGTTTCTCGAAGCCGTCAACAAACTCGGCCATTATTTTAAATATTTGCCAGGAATCAGTTACTTTAATTTCCTGCCAGTTCTTATTCTCGAATGCTTGTCTTATTTTTTCTTCACCTGTCATTGTATGTATAAATGTAGTATAACTATAATGCTGCCACCTTTGTTTTAGGAGACGAGGAAAGCAGCAGGCCGACAAAGGTAATTAATCCGTTAACAATGATAAGTTCATTATCGAAAACATACCCGCCCAAAATAGCTTTTGATTCTGTACTTAAGAAATAACATACCGCAGGGGATATAAGGCATATAAATGGTACCAGTTTATCATTAACCTGTCGTTTACTTGCTAATAAACCAAAAGCATACAGGCCAAGCAAAGGCCCGTAGGTATAGGAGGCTACTTTAAATATGGCGCTTACCACCGCGTCATCATTTATAGCGTTAAATAAAACGATGGTTAAAAACATAAGCCCCGAAAAGGCAATGTGCACATAATGGCGAACATTGACCATGCCTTTACTATTTACGTCATCGCGCTTATTGAAGCCTAAAAAATCAACACAAAAGGAAGTAGTTAACGCGGTTAAGGCGGAGTCTGTTGTGGCAAATGTTGCGGCTGTAAGCCCCAGCATAAATACCATAGCTGGTATAATGCCTAAGTATTTTAAGGCAATGGTGGGATACAGGTAATCGGTTTTTTGTACGGAGATACCATTACGCTGTGCATACATATACAGCAGGGCCCCAACGCTTAAAAAGAAAATGTTTATTATAACGAATACCGCTGTAAAGCTGAACATGTTTTTTTGGGCTTCGCGGATGTTTTTCATACTCAGATTTTTTTGCATCAGGTCCTGATCTAAACCTACCATACCTATGGTTATGAACAGGCCGCCTAAAAATTGCTTGCCAAAATAAAAATGACTGCTCAATGGGTCGTTAAAGAAAAATATTTTGGAATAGGTACTGTTTTTTATGGCCTCAGCCGCCTCGAACAAGTTAAGATCCAGACTGCGGCAAATGAAAAATATGGATAGAAAAACTGACGACACTAAAAACAGGGTTTGCAGACTATCAGTTATAATAATCGTTTTTAAACCACCTTTAAACGTGTACGACCATATCAACACCAGGCATATTAACACCGTTATTGCAAATGGAATATGATAGCTGTCGAATATAAAGCGTTGTAATACAATCACTACCAGATATAACCTAAAGGCCGAGCCAATGGTACGGCTGAGTAAGAAAATACCCGCGGCGGTTTTGTAGCTCCAGGTACCTAAGGCACCTTCTATATAGCTGTATATGGAGGTGAGTTTTAAACGATAATACAATGGTAATAAAATGGTAGCTACAATTATAAAGCCCGCAGCGTTTCCTAAAACAAACTGAAAATAAGCAAACTGATCGCCGCTTGGTGCACCTACCTTGCCCGGTACCGATATAAAGGTTACCCCGCTTAAAGCAGTACCTATCATCCCGAAAGCTACAAGATACCATTTGGAATTGCGGTTGGCAATGAAAAAGGTGTCGTTATTGGATGACTTTTTTGAGGTGATATAGGATATGACCAGCAATACTAAAAAGTAACCTATGATGAATGTGAGTAATATTCCCGGCGCCATAATTAGTTTTATATGTCAGCTCTGAAAAAAGCCGAAGCCTAAAGTAACAGTTTAAGCAGTATCAAACAAACATAGCTTTAATCATCACAGAAAAAACAAAAAAAATATAAATGTTAAAGCAGGAATACTATATAATAACGATATTTTTGCTGCTTGCGTTATTATAAATAATTACAGGCAATATGGCTAACACAATTTCGCCCATGAACCGATTAAATAAACTTTTTTCAATAAAAAAGAAAGATCTGTTATCAATATACTTTACCGCGGGTTATCCTGAATTAAATATGACGGTTGATATTGCCGAAGCATTGGAAAAGGCCGGAGCCGATTTTCTGGAGATCGGTTTTCCATATTCTGATCCGGTTGCTGACGGGCCAACCATACAGCATAGTTCGGAGACAGCGTTAAAAAACGGTATGTCGTTACAGGTGTTGTTTGAGCAGCTAAAAGAATTGCGCAGCAGAGTTAATATCCCCGTGTTATTAATGGGGTATCTTAACCCGATAGTGCAGTTTGGTATAGAGCGGTTTTGCAAGGAAGCTGCGGCGGCCGGGGTTGATGGTATTATAGTTCCCGACCTGCCGATGTATGAATATGAGCTGCTATATGCTAACCATTTTGCAGATAATAACTTAAGTAATATCTTTTTAGTTACACCGCAAACATCGGAAGAGCGCATCCGTAAGATTGATGAACTGAGCAATAGTTTTATTTACCTGTTATCATCGTCATCTATAACCGGCGGCAACTTGCAATTGTCGGACAGTATTGAGGATTATTATAAGCGTATAAGGGCTATGGAGCTGAACAATCCCACCATTATAGGCTTTGGCATATCGGATAATAAATCGTTTAGTAAGGCTTGCCAATATGCGAACGGCGCCATTGTAGGAAGCGCTTTTGTGAAATTATTAGGGCAGGAGGGATATATGGAAAAAATACCGGGATTTATAAACAACATTAAAGAGTAATATTGTTATTATTTTTTAATTCTGTCTCATTGAGATACTCAAGCGCCAAATGAGTATTGGGTTCTATACTTACAGTCATTTTTTAAATTAGTAATCGCTTTTTCATATCTTATTTAAGATATTCCCTGTTTTTTAGCTATAGGTATCACAATTGTAACTTTAATAATAAGTTTGCTAACTTACAGGAGTATGACTTAATAAATACATACCGCAAAATTGCCGGGGCGTGGTTACGGCATTAATAACTATTAATATTTTTTATAATGGAAAAATTTAAAAAATTAAGCCGTGCTGAAATGAAAGGAATTTTAGGCGGGCTGGTAGGAGGCGGATGCCATAGTAACTGTACTACGGATGAGGATTGCAAAATGGATGGATATACTTGCAACGATGACTCAAGCGAAGTATGCCCAGATCGAAAGACTTGTGGTCCGCGTTAGCTTTTAATTATGAACCATTAAGGCGTAAATGCTTTAATGGTTTATGTTTTTTTAACAAAGCGAATAAATGATGAAAGTAATATTACTCTTTTTATTGTTATTGTCAGCCCATATAGTCAAATCACAAAGTAATTTGATTATAAACGGTAATACTCATTTGATAAAGGATGGAACCAAAATTATAATTGAGCGTGTAATGCCGAGGCGTTTTTCTGACAAGAAACCAGAAAAGGACAGTACCATTGTAAAAAACAATAAATTTGAGTTTAAGCTTAATAACAATAATGGTGAATTTTACTCCTTAACTATTGGCAAACATCATACCCGGCTTTATTTGCAGCCGGGTATAGCTAATGTTACGCTTTCAGATTCTTTGTTGGCCAACGTAACCATAACGGGTAACCTAATGGCCGATGAAAATACTCAATTTATGCATCGGTTAATAAATGATCCTGTATATTTAGAATACCGAATGGTAAGCCAGGATTACAATAATTATTCACGGAAAAAAAACAGAGATACTGATACTTTATCGGCTAAAAGAAAGAAAAAGGACGAGCTTTCTGAGCTTGCGGATAGGCAATACGAATTATTGGTTTTGGATTGGATAAAAACACACCCCAACTCCTATTTAAATACTTATTTATTATACAACGCATATAATCAGCCGCAACAAGCTGTTTTGGAAGCAGAAGTTAAACGTGTTTTTTATGCCATGCCTGCAAATATCACTCATAATGTGTGGGGGAGGGAGCTTAAATATAGTATGGATAGTTTGTTTGTGGGGGGTAAAGCTCCGGATTTTGCACAGGCAGATACCAGTGGTAAAATAGTCAAATTGTCTGATTTTAAAGGGAAATATGTATTGATTGATTTTTGGGCGTCGTGGTGTGTACCATGCCGGGCCGAAATCCCCAATTTTATTAAAGCCTCACAACAACTTGCCGGTCGTAATTTTGCGATTTTAGGCATCTCACTTGATCAGGAAAAAGACGCCTGGCTTAGAGCTATCAAACAAGATGGACTCACCTGGACCCAACTATCAGATTTGCGGTCATGGAATAACAAAGTTTCTGTAAAATATTATGTTTATGATATACCAGCTAATTTCCTGATCGGCCCGGATGGTACAATTCTTGCGAAAAATATAAATGGCGAAGAGTTATTGCCCACACTTAAAAAATTAATTAAATAATCCTACCTGAAATAAGTTTATAAACTTATTTAGATAAACAGGTGTGATTTTTGAGTGCACCCACTTTTTACAGGTAAAATGTGCAGAAAAGCAAGTTCTTTTTTATAAATACTCTTCCAGTTCCCCTTTGCCTTCGCGGATAATATCGAAATCGCCGGAGGTGCAGTCTACCACGGTTGATGGGATATTGTCGCCGTAGCCCCCGTCTATCACTATATCCACCATATCCGCGTATTTTTCGTGGATCAGTTCCGGGTCGGTGGAATATTCCACAATATCATCTTCATCATGTATGGAGGTGGATAGGATGGGGTTACCTAAAACCCGAACAATTTCCCGGGCTATATTATTATCCGGAACACGTATACCTACCGTTTTTTTGTTAGAGCTTAACAGTTTGGGTACCGCGTGGCTTGCATTAAATATAAAGGTAAAAGGGCCCGGCAACGCTTTTTTTAATACCCTGAAAGTAGTATTGTCAATAGGCTTAATATAATCTGATATATGGCTAAGATCATAACAGATGAAAGAGAAATTCGCCTTTTCCGGTTTAATGTTCCTGATCTTGCAGATAGCCTCAATAGCCCGATGATTGGTGATGTCGCAACCCAAACCGTAAACCGTATCGGTAGGGTAAATGATGATTCCACCTTTACGTAATACCTCCGCCACCTGCTCAATAGCTTTGGGGTTAGGGTTTTCGGGATAGATCTTTATTAGCATAATATATTTTAACCAAATATATAACAAGATGGTTTTTAAAAAGAAAAACCATCTTTATCAGATGGTTTCTTTATATATTCAATATGTATTTACAATTACGCTTGTTTCGCGAACTGTACGTTAATGCTCAGTTTAATATCTTCGCCAACTACTACTGATCCGGCTTCTGTTACGCCATCCCAGGTCAAGCCAAATTCTTTACGGTTTATTTTTCCGGTAACCTCAAAGCCTGCTTTGGTATTTCCATAAAAATCGTCGGTGGAGCCACCGAACTCAGCATTCAGTGTTACTGGTTTAGTAACTCCTTTTATAGTAAGATCGCCGGTTAATTTATATTCGTCGTCGCCGGTATTTTTTATTGAAGTTGATTTAAAACTAATCTTCGGATATGTTGCAGCATCAAAAAATTCAGGTCCTTTTAAATGCTCATCTCTTTGGGTTTGATTGGTATCTATACTATCCACATCAAGTGAAAAGCAGATCTGAGCATCTTCAAAATTATCATTTTCAGTATTTAATTCGCCTTCAAATGTTTTGAATGAACCTGTTACGGTTGAAATTACGAGGTGTTTAACTTTGAATTGCACTTCCGAGTGCATTGGATCAAGTACCCATTTTTGTGTTGCCATGGTTTTAATTTTTTTTGTTTGAACAAAGATAAAATAATATATGTTTAAACATGTATTATTGTTGTGGATTTTACTTTACACAGACATTATTTATAATTTAACTGGCTAATAATTAGTTTGTTTTGTAAATAGTGGTTATAAAATAAAATATAATGAGAAAATTATTTATACTATCTGCAATTATTATACTGGGCGCCATTGGGTTATGGAGTTTAATATGGCCCCCGGCGGTATGGTTTCTGATAGTTTTTGTACCACTGTTTGCATTAGGCTTTTATGATCTGGTACAAACCAAACATAGCATTACACGGAATTTCCCGCTACTTGGCCATTTCAGATTTTTGCTTGAAGAGATACGTCCAGAGATCTATCAATATTTTATAGAGAGCGATACTAACGGGACACCATTTAACCGGCAAAACCGGAGTCTTATTTATCAACGGGCAAAAAAAGAAGATGATACACGCCCTTTTGGTACCGAACTGGACGTATACGAGGACGGATACGAATGGCTCAACCATAGTATTGGCGCACTTGATCATTCTGAACTTAATATGTCGCCGCGTGTACTGGTTGGCGGTCCGCAGTGCACTCAGCCTTACCTGGCCAGTGTCTATAATATTTCGGCCATGAGTTTTGGGTCGCTTAGTTCTAATGCAGTGTTGGCATTAAATGGCGGTGCGCATATAGGCAACTTTGCACATAATACAGGCGAGGGCGGACTTAGCGACTATCACTTAAAACCCGGAGGAGATATTATATGGCAAATAGGCACGGGATATTTTAGCTGCCGCAAAAAGGACGGTACATTTAATAAAGATGCATTTGCCGAGAGGGCAAATTTACCACAGGTAAAAATGATAGAAATAAAACTATCACAGGGTGCCAAACCAGGGCACGGCGGTATTTTACCTGCTGCTAAAGTGAGTGATGAAATAGCCAGAATAAGACTGGTTGAAAAGGGGGAGGATGTAATTTCGCCACCCGCACACACAGCTTTTAATACCCCTGCTGGTTTGTTGAATTTTGTAAAAGAATTGAGGCAGCTATCCGGAGGTAAACCCGTGGGTTTTAAATTATGCGTAGGGCATAAAAGCGAATTTTTAGCTATTTGTAAAGCAATGATTAAAACGGGTATATACCCCGATTTTATTACGGTTGACGGGGGAGAGGGCGGAACCGGCGCTGCACCTTTTGAATTCTCAAATTCTGTAGGGATGCCGTTACGGGAGGCGCTTGCTTTTGTATATGACGCGTTAACAGGCTTCGATCTGAAAAAGCATATTAAACTTATTGCTTCAGGAAAGGTGGCCACGGGTTTTGATCTGGTTAAAAACTTTGCTCTTGGAGCGGATATGTGCAACAGCGCCCGGGGGATGATGTTTGCATTGGGGTGCATACAGGCTTTGCAGTGTAATAGTAATACCTGCCCAACCGGAGTGGCTACGCAGGATAAGGAATTAACACGTGGCTTAGTGGTTAATGATAAAAAATACCGGGTGGCTAACTTCCATAAAGAAACAATAAGCAGTGCCATGCAAATGATGGGCGCTGCCGGGATGCGGCACCCGGACGATTTGCACCGTATGTTTATATACAGGCGCATAAACCACAGTCAGATATTGACTTATGCTCAGTTGTTTCCATATATTCCGAAAGGGAGCTTATTAAATACACCATATCCGCAAAACTTTGAATATGATATGGCTATAAGTAACGAGGATAGTTTTGCACCCGATTATGATAAGGTGGGTATGGTAGAGATTGGTGGTTCAAGTCCGTATAAAGCCGGAGTGGAGGTTAAAGCATAAAAAAAGGGTAAGATTTAAAAAATCTTACCCTATATATTAAGTTTTAATAAACTATTTAGCTAAAACTTCTTTTACTCTTTCAGCAGCTTCTTTTAACAAAATTGCCGAGAAAACTTTCAATCCTGAATTATCTATCAGTGCCTTAGCTTCTTCGGCATTAGTGCCTTGTAAACGTACAATAATAGGAACCGGGATATTGCCTATTTCCTGGTAAGCATCAATTACGCCTTGTGCAACACGGTCACAGCGTACAATACCACCGAATATATTTATTAAAATAGCTTTTACGTTAGGGTCAGACAGGATGATGTTAAATCCGGCTTTTACAGTTTGAGCATTAGCGGTACCTCCTACGTCCAAAAAGTTTGCAGGTTCGCCACCGGCCAGTTTAATGATATCCATGGTAGCCATTGCTAAACCTGCACCATTAACCATACAGCCCACATTACCATCAAGCTTAACGTAGTTCAAATTTGATTTACCTGCTTCAACCTCGGTAGGGTCTTCCTCATCAGTATCGCGCATTGCAGCATAATCCGGATGGCGATACAATGCATTATCATCTAAATTAACTTTGGCATCAACGGCTAATATTTTATTATCCGATGTTTTTAACACCGGGTTGATCTCAAACTGCGATGAATCAGTTGCATCGTACGCTTTATATAACGCGGTAATAAATTTTACCATCTCTTTAAAAGCAGCGCCGGATAAACCTAAATTAAAAGCGATCTTACGAGCTTGAAAACCTTGCAGACCAACCTTGGGATCAATTTCTTCCTTGTGTATCAGTTCCGGGGTAGAGTGTGCAACTTCTTCAATGTCCATACCACCTTCGGTAGAGTACATGATGATGTTACGTCCCTTTGCGCGGTCAAGCAAAACACTTACATAAAATTCTTTTGTTTCGGTTTCTCCGGGATAATAAACGTCCTGTGCAACTAATACTTTTTTTACCAGTTTGCCTTCGGGACCGGTTTGCGGTGTTACCAGCTGCATGCCAATAATATTAGCTGCAAGTTCTTTAACCTGATCGTGATTTTTGGCTAACTTAACGCCACCGCCTTTACCGCGGCCACCTGCGTGTATTTGTGCTTTTATTACTGTCCAGTCAGACCCATAGTCTTCCTTTAATCTTTGAGCAGCTGCAACGGCTTCCTCCGGGGTATCTGCAACTATACCTTCCTGTACGTTTACGCCAAAGCTTTTTAATATTGCCTTGCCCTGATATTCGTGAATGTTCATGTTTTTTGAAGATTTGCGGTAAATCTACAATTTTGTTTTTAGAGATGGGAGGGATAATGCCACAGATTTAGCCGCGAGTGGTATATTTCTTAAATTTTATGACGTTAATGTTATCTAACAGTTACTCTGTAATTAACTTCTCACTAATTATTACATTTGCACATGCTTAAAGCGCAATCTATTCATAAATCATTCGGCAAGCTTCATATTTTAAAAGGAGTTGATCTGGAAGTGAACCGTGGCGAAATTGTTACCATAGTTGGAGCATCCGGTGCGGGTAAAAGCTCGTTGCTAAACATATTGGGCACTTTAGATACACCCGATTCCGGGCAGCTACTTATTGATAATGTTGAGGTAAGTAAAATGAATAACCGGAACCTTAGTGCGTTCCGTAACCAGAAGATCGGATTTATCTTTCAGTTTCATCATTTATTGGTGGAGTTCAGCGCTATCGAAAACGTTTGTATACCTACCTTTATAGCAGGCGTGGCTCGTGCTGATGCTGAGAAACGCGCAAAAGAATTATTGGAGTTATTGGGTTTAAGCGACAGGATAAATCATAAACCGACTGAGCTTTCAGGTGGCGAACAGCAAAGGGTGGCAGTAGCAAGGGCGCTTATTAACAACCCGGCTTTAATATTTGCTGATGAACCATCAGGTAACCTGGATTCGGTAAACGCTTTGGAACTGCATGAACTTTTCCTGAAACTGCGTAATGATTTTAATCAAACTTTCGTTATTGTTACCCACAACGAGGAACTCGCGGATCTGTCGGACCGTACCATTTTAATGAAAGACGGGCTGATAGTGAATAGCTTATAAATAATATGAAGCTGATAACTGCTGCTACAAGTAATATTGCCTATAAGCAAAAGAATAAACTAAATAATGCCGAAGTGCTGTTAGGCGACTATCTGGAGCTGCCTGCCTTTATGCTAAAAAAAGCGCAGATGATTGCTTTACCTCATCCGCAATCTGCAAGTTATACCCATGAAATGTTAACGCTTTGTTTAGATAAAAATATAGATTCTATTTATGCGGCAACGTCAGAAGAGGCAGCCCTTTTGTTAAAAGCGAGGCAGCTTTTCATAGAATATAATATTGAAATTGTAGATGTCACAAATGAAATATAGCGATATTGACCAACGCAAAAAGGCATTTGTTTTTGAGTTGGATAATGTGCTTTATCCGGAAAAGGATTATATATATCAGGTTTATTACCTGTTTGCCAATTTATTGGAATATACCGATCTCACAGATGCTAAAGCTACAACCAAATTAATGGTTGATACGTATATAGCTGAAGGAGAGGACGCAGTTTTTGATGCATTGGTAAAACAATTAAATGTAGACAGTAAGTACAAGGATAATTTAAAGGTATTGATGGCCACAGCTAAAGTACCGCTAAAGCTTTTACTGTACCAAAACATGCTTGAATTACTGCAAGAAATAGTTTTGGACAGAAAAAAGATATTTATAGTAACCAATGGAGATCCGCAAAAACAGCTTAATAAAATAAAACAAATTGAGTGGCACGGGTTAGATCCTTATTTGACCTGTTATTTTGCTAACGAAACTCTGCCTAAACCTGAGCCTGATATATTATATTTATTAATGAAAGAACATAATATGGAAAGGCGGGATATAATAATGATAGAAAATTCGGATATTGATAAAATATGTGCAGAAACCCTTGGAATAGATTATATTAACGCTTGTGAATTTTTATAAAATACTCCATAAAATATTTAATACTAATAAACGTTTAACCCTGATATAATTAATTATAATAATGAGAAAAATATTTTACTTAATATTATTGATCAGCATAGTTGTTGCATCATCGTGTAAAAAAACAAGCACTGTTAATCCTAACAATGGAACGGATGGTGGTAACACAACGGTTGATGCTCCCTCAAAACAGGGTACTACACTCGATCTGATAAGAGATTCTGTTTTTTTATATGCAAAAGAAGCGTACTATTGGAATGATGGCTTGCCCACCTATGCATCTTTTAAACCACGTACTTATACTGGCACTGATGATCTGGATGCTCTTAGTAATGAGGTAGATGCCATATCACAAATAGTTAAAAACCCAGCTACGGGCGAGGCTTATGAATATTACGCGAATGCCAGGGGACATGCGAAGTACTCTTTTATTGATGAAGGGGATGTTTCTGCTGAGTTAAACGGCGTTAAGGGCGATTTTGGATTTGCACCTCTTTATAATGGGATTAATGATCTGCGTGTCAAGTATGTTTACCCCGGCTCGCCCGCTGATATCGCCGGGATAAAACGCGGTTATCAGATTGTGAGTATAAACGGTCGTAATAACATAAGTTATGATGCTGGTAGTGGTGGCAGTGGTGCAAATGTAAATTTTGTGATTAATGCTTATGCTTACAGCAGTAACATCACCATGACTTTAAAAAAACCTGACGGTACTACATTTGATGTAAACATGACTACTGCAAGCTATACTGCTAATCCTGTATTGAAGTACCAGGTTTATGATTTAGGAAATAACAAAAAAGTAGGTTACATTGTGTTTAACAGCTTTACATCAAATGCAAATGCTAAACCAAAACTGGATGAGGCATTTACGTACTTTTCATCACAAGGGATAACCGATCTGGTTGTGGATTTGCGCTACAATGGTGGTGGCTATGTTTCCACCGCCGAGTATCTGTCAAATATGATTGTGCCGGCGTCTAAAGATGGTTCGGTAATGTATTACACCTATTTTAATACTACGTTAATAAGTGGTAATGCTAAGATATTAAAAAACCAGGTGCGCAGAGATGCAACATCAGGACAGTTGTATAATTACTCACAATTTGATTATTCAGTTGAGGGTAACAAGGTTGATTTTTCTAAAGCAAACGTACCCGTTAATCTTAACCTGAGCAATATATTTTTTATTGTTACAAGCTCTACCGCGTCGGCAAGTGAACTTACGATTAATAATCTTAAAGGTGCTTTACCATCTGCAGTGAAACTGATAGGCTCTACAAGTTATGGCAAGCCGGTGGGTTTCTTTGATATCGACATTAATAAATATCAGATGTACATTCCGGAGTTTGAAACTAAAAACTCATTACAGCAAGGCGGTTATTATGCCGGAATGACGCCGGGTACCCCCGATTATCCTGGTGTAAATGATGATGATGATGTTACCAGAGATTTTGGCGATCCTACAGAAGTATTACTGGCACATGCGCTTAACTATGTTAAGAACGGAACATTTAATGTGCCGGGGCAGCAAATTCAAAGCTTAAGTAACTCACGCACCATGTCAATAGAGCAGGAGAACGAGGCCGCTATACAATTGGATAAAGGTAAATTCCGCGGCATGATCTATAACAAGCCTTTGAAATTGAAGAAATAATTAATAATAAAACTATAGGGAAGCGAAAGGTGAAAATCTTTCGCTTTTTTATTAATCAGCCAGTTCACGCAGGTCTACCGGCACAACACGCGACACACCTTGCTCTACCATGGTTACCCCATAAACTATATCTGTACAGGCAATAGTGCGCTTATTGTGGGATATGATGATAAACTGTGATTCTTTTGAGAACTTGCGGATGATGTTATTGAATTTATCAATATTTGTATCATCGAGTGGTGCATCTACCTCATCAAAAATACAGAAGGGGGCAGGCTTTAACAGGTATAGCGAGAATAATATGGCTGTTGCAGTAAGTGTTTTTTCCCCTCCGGATAGCTGATTGATAGATAATGGACGTTTTCCCTTAGGCCGCGCAATAATGTCTATCTCGGACTCCAGTGGATGCTCCGGATCTGACAGCGTAAGATCGCAGGAATCTTCCTCGTTAAACAGCGAACGGAAAACCTTAATAAAGTTTTCCCTCACCATTGTAAATGCCGACATGAACTTTTCACGGGCGGTATCATCAATTTCCTGTATGGTGGCTAATAAGGATGCTTTGGCTTCGGCGAGGTCTTTTTTCTGGGCTTGTATAAAGCTGTGCCGTTCGTTCATTTCGTTGTACGCCTCCACCGCCATAGGGTTGATGGCTCCAAAATCGTCAAGCTGCCTTTTTAGCTTCTCTGTGCGCCCACGAATATCCTCCTCCGTACTTTCATTATCCTCAGCAACTTCAGGCAGGTCGGTGATATCTACGTTAAATTCAACCGATAGTCTTTCTTTTAATGCATTCAGTTCCAGTTTGAGGTTGTTTCGTTCGTCTTTCAGTTCATTTTCTATACTTTCCGCAGCATCTTTTTTATGCCGTAACTGTAGTATTTCATTTTCATTTTCGGTGATCTTAGCACGCCAGGCATAATATTCCTGCTCTGTTTCGTGCGTGCCTTTTTCCAATTGCTCTTTCTGCTCATACATTTCCAACAAGTCCTCATCGCTATCTCCGGTTTGCTGGAGGTTTTCCTTGATCAATAGTTTAACCTTTTCCAGTTCAGCAGTATTTTGACGTATGCGGATGTCCAGATTTTCGAGCTGACTTTCGCGGTATTCCAGGTCTTTTACTAAACCTGACACTTTATTTTGTTGTTGGTGAAAGCGAATGTTTTCCTGATTGTAACCGTTTGACTGTACGGTAACTAATTCATTTAATTCATTAAATGACTGTTGCTTATCCAGCATCAGATTGTTTTGAATTTCTTTCTGGGTTCTAAACTCGGCTAATTGCGGTTTAAGTGTTAATATGTCGTTTTTTATTGTGTCAATTCTTACGGCAATATCCTGCTTGCGATTCAGGCTATTCTCAATAAAGGCCTGATATTGTTCTTGTTTGGTTTTAACGGTTACAAGTTCCGTGTTCAGCTGGTTAAGTTCGAATTGTTTTTGTCGCAGTTCGCTTGCCTTTCCCGAAGCTTTTAAGGCGGTTGAACGTGCCTGTAATTCGTCGTTGCGCGATCGTAAAGCTGCAATACTTGTCTCCGCTTTTTTTATCTCCTTAAGCAGGTTGTCCAGGTTTTTTGCACGACCAATACGTTTACCTTCAAACAAACCAACCGACCCACCGGCCATAGTATGTTTGGATTTATTGAATTTCCCGCTTTTACCTATCAACACTACACCGTCGTTTACCGGAGTATTGTTAATGTCGTGTTCGGTATGATCGTTTACCAGGTAAACGTTTTGCAAAAGGTGGTTGCAAAGCGGTTTATAACGTGTATCAACTTCAATTACACTTAATGCAGGTATGGCATCTTCAAGGGCGGCGGCGGGTGGGGCAGGAGCTTCCCTATCCTTATAATTATCCAATATAAAAAATTGCGCACGCCCCTTTGATGAGTTACTTAACAAATTAATAGCTGCAATCGCCTCATCATAAGTATTAACCACGTAATAATTCATCAGCGGCTCCAGGTAATTTTCAATGGCTATTCGGTATTCTTCCTTACAGAATAAAATATCACTAAATAGCGTGATGTTTTTTGCCCAGTTAGTATTCTTTTTCAGGAAACGTATAGATTCCGGAAAACCCTCCAGGTTATCAACCATACTTTTAGTAAGGTTATATTCGTTTTGTTTAGCATCCAGTTTACGGCTTTCGGCGGCTATGCTTTCATTAATCGTTTTTAACTCACTTTCCGTTTCGGCTAACTGCTCCTGTAATTTATTTTCTGCCTCAACAGCCAACTCATATTCGTTTTTCAGCCCCTCAGACCGGTAATCTAATTCCGCCACTACCTTATTGAAGTGTGATAATTCTACCTCTTTATTAGTGGCATCCTCCATATTGCGCACGCTCTCCTGCTCAAGGGCTTGTTGCTGTATATTTAGTATCTCAATGTCCTTTTCGGTCTTGTAAACCTGGTTTTGGAGGCGATTATTTACGGAGTTTAATTCATTAAGTTCATTTCGGGCATCGGTTTGTGAAGCGCGTAACTCATCTACAGCAGCTTTAAGTTCCGTAACACGCTGTGTTATATTCAGAAGGTTTTCATCCTCCTGCAATTTTTCTTCGGAAAGGCGCTTAATGTTGTACTGTACATGCTTATACTGATTATTGTCGCGTTCCAACTCGTCTTTTAAACGAGACTCCTTGTCTTGCTGATGTTTTAGCTGCTCGTTTTTAATACGTTTCTCGCTTTCGTATGCACGTATTTTAGCCGTGAATTCGTTACTGGCCTTTTGCTGGGCAGCCAGGTTTTTCTCTTTAGTAAGGCTGTCTAACTTTTGCTGCTGAAGGGCAGCTTCTAATGTGTCTATCTGAGCAACAATGCCCGTTTTCTCTACGTGCTGTCGTTGTTCTTTGTCCTCAATCGCGGCTAATGTGGTGCTAAACCCGGAAATACGAAAAGATGCAAGCGATAAACTCAATTGCTTATATTGATCTTTCAGGCGATAATACCGTTCGGTTTTTTTAGCCTGATTTTCCAGCGTTTTCAGATTCTTCTCGATCTCGAAAAGTAAATCTTCCACGCGTTCCAGGTCGGCTTCTGTATCTTTTAACTTATTAAAGGTTTGCTTTTTGCGCAGCTTATATTTGGATATGCCCGATGCTTCCTCGAATAAATTACGGCGCGATCCTTCTTTATTGTTAATGATCTCGTCGATCATTTTCAATTCAATAATGGCATACGAATCAGCCCCGACACCAGTGTCCAGAAAAAGGTCGGTAATATCCTTTAAACGGCATTGCACATCATTTAAGCGGTATTCGCTTTCGCCAGTACGGTATAATCTGCGGGTAAGGGTTACCTGCGAAAAATCGGTAGGGAGTATGTTTTTAGTATTGTCGAATGTTAGCGATACTTCCGCAAGGTTAGCGGCTTTCCGCCCTTTGGTACCGTTAAAAATAACATTATCCATTTTTTCGGAACGCAGCATACGGGTGCTTTGCTCGCCCAAAACCCAGCGTATAGCATCAACCACATTTGACTTTCCGCAACCATTAGGGCCAACAATAGCGGTTACACCCTCATTAAAATTAATGGTGATCTTATCGCCAAAGCTTTTGAATCCCTTGATTTCTAACTGTGTAAGTTGCATTGATGCTATGCGTGTAACCTAAAATTTAAACTTTCAAATTAATCATAAAAAAATCATTTTTTAGCGTTGGTGATAGTTTTTTAAATTTTTAATTTAAGACTATTAAATTTAACTTTTGGTAGCCCGAATTTAATATGGAGATCGAATTTCAAAATACACAAGACACGTATATTCAATTTTTTAAAGAATCATATAAAAAACATGCTCTAAAAAGCCTTTTGTTTGTTGGCTTTATTTCTTATTTTTTAGTAAGCTTATTTTTAGAAAAATATGCTGTACCAATACAATTAATTGTATTGGTGCTATTATGCATAGCTTTATTTTTTGTACTTCGGTATGTTCTGTTGTTGTTTGTTAAACAAAAAACAACAGGATCAAATGTTTTACAACGTTTTCAACAGAAAAGAATAACAATACTGGCTGATCATTTATTAATTGAATATTCAAATAAAACACAAAAAATAAGCTATGCTAATATCAAGGTATTAGAACAGACCTTCAGCTTCATCCATTTGATACTTAACACCAAATCTTCCTATTTAATCCCAAAAGGAGTTTTTACTTCAGAAAATGAATGCAATAGTTTTATAGGGGCGATACATAAAAATTTAATTCAAATTAAAATTGAAAAGAATGGAAACTTAAGATGGGCGTCGGACAGACCTAATTATAAATTGGGTTTCTTAGGATTTATTCCATTAATTGGAGGAATAGTAGGTGTAATATTATTTATAGAAGGTGTCTTTAAATATAAAGATAGAAAACTTATATTTATAGGAATAGCGGACATAATGTTTACTGTTATAGTTTATTCCTTTTTATACTTTTTCGGTAACAGTTTTTTTAGCAGGAAACAATTTGCTGATATTTCCCAAAATCAGCTTAATTCCCTTGTTGAAAATATCGAGTTTTATAAGCTTAAATACGGAGATTATCCGGATAGTTTGCAACAAATATCTAATGATAACACAACTGTATCGATATTTGACCCAACTCAAAGTCCAAGAGGTACAAACCCCAATTTTAGATATCAAAAATTTGATGATGGGTATTATTTATTTTCAGCAGGTCCTGACGAAAAACCAAATACTGACGATGATATATTTCCTGTGCCACCAATCATGAAAAGTGGAAAAATAGGATTACTAATACCCAGACATTAATTTATATATGTATCTGCCCTTTTAAATAAGTTACTGCCTTACCTGCCATTATAACCCGGTCGCCTTTTAGTTTACACCAAAGTTCACCTTTACGGGAGGATAGCTGATAGGCATGTAAATCATTTTTACCTAACTGAGCGGCCCAGTAAGGTATAAGATTGCAATGTGCCGAGCCTGTAACAGGATCTTCGGGTACGCCGGCAGCGGGTGCAAAAAAGCGTGATACGAAATCGGCGTTTTTGCCGGGAGCTGTAATAATAATACCTAATGAATCTATTTTAGCTAAAGCGAAGTAGTCCGGTTTAATATTTACAACCATATCTTCGCTTTCGTATACCAGCATATAATCTCTGGAACGTAAAACAATAGCCGGTTCAATGCCTCCTAATGCTTCAATTAAACCAGCAGGTGTTTCTGAAGGTACAGGCGGTCTGGAAGGGAAGTCCATAGCATATTTATCACCATCGCGTTTTACAACTAAGGTGCCTGCCTTTACAGTTTCAAAATAAACAGTATCCTCTGCGTATCCCAATTCAGTAAACAATATATGGGCCGAAGCCAACGTAGCATGACCACAAAGATCGATCTCCAGTTCGGGTGTAAACCAGCGCAGCAAATAACCCGCTTCGGTTTTCACAAAGAAAGCCGTTTCGGCTAAATTATTCTCTAAAGCAATTTTTTGCATCACCTCGTCTGGTAACCACTCGGTTAGCGGGCATACAGCGGCCGGGTTGCCACCAAAAAGTTCGTTAGTGAAAGCATCGGCCTGGTAAATAGGTATTATCATGGCGGGTTAATTTATACCGCTAAGATAACCGTATGTAATTAATTCCTCGTGATTAGTAAGATGTTTTGTTACTCCATCGGTCAATAAAATTATTTTATCGCTCACATCCAGTATATTATGATACTGATGATCGGTTACAATTATACCCTTGTGTTTTGCGCACGCCCTTATTACGGGTTTAAATTCATCGGCTTGTATAGGGGAGATGTGTGTAAAAGGTTCATCAAGCAATATGAATTCGGCTCGACTGTGTATGATGATCATCGTCTCCAATTGTCGGAGTTCGCCGCCGCTAAGGCTGCTAATGGTTTTGTTAAACTTATTACGATAAACGGGTATTTGTATAAAATCGTCCCAAAGTTTGGGGTCAACCAATATACGCGCCAATTTTTCGATTTTTACGCCGGCCGGTAAGTAGTTGTGCTGAGGCAGATAAGCTATGCGATTGTTCAAATATCCCTTGTGAATGAATTCATCATTAATACTTACGTATTTGTGATCAGCATTTAGAGTGCCGAAGATTATTTTTAAAAGGGACGACTTGCCGCATCCGTTGCGACCCAATAAACCAATTACTTCTCCCTGGCGGCAATTCAGATATACACTTTGTAATATATTGCGGCCGTTGAAGGCGAGGGCTACACTATCTACCTTTAAATAATTCATTTATGCGTAATAAAGGTATAAGGTGAGTAATATAATATAGATACCGATATCTATCGTATATACATATATGTACATGCGCTTTATGCTATAACCCGCGTTGCGATAGTACATATAAGTATTTTTTGCCGTATAGCTTTGTAAATAGGTTGTCGAGGCATATCCTAACAGTTTAAAGAAAAAACCATAGCTAATAACTTTTTGTCCGTAAATATGGATGATTTCCAAATAGCCTAAACTGAATGCCAGGTTCCAGATAAACAGGGGTTTGTAAAAGTACCAAAGCAATTGGCGTAAATATGACATCGGCGGTTGTAAAGATTTAGCTTTTAACGCTGATGCCTCTAATTAATTTTGTTAATACGGTAATTTATCCAATGGGATGTAAATAAAAAAGCCTCCGTTTTTGGCGGAGGCTCTAACGTTTTTTAACCTAAATATGATTTCAGAATTTTACTTCTGCTGGTGTGCCTTAGTCGTTGCAGCGCTTTATCTTTTATTTGTCTTACACGCTCCCGGGTTAAATTAAATTTTTCACCAATTTCTTCCAGTGAAAGCGGATGGTTGGAGCCAAGGCCGAAAAATAACACGATGATCTCACGCTCACGCTCTGTTAAAGTGGAAAGGGAACGCTTTATCTCCTCGGACAATGATTCATCAATTAAGATAGAATCAGTGTTGGGTTCCTTGTTTTCCAATACATCTAACAAAGTGTTCTCTTCGCCCTGTACAAACGGAGCATCCATTGATACGTGCCTGCCGGAGTTACTTAACGTATCGGAGATTTTATCTACGGTTGTTTCCAGTATATCAGCTAATTCTTCCGGAGAAGGCTCACGCTCATACTCCTGTTCAAGTCTTGAAAAAGCTTTACTTATTTTACTTAATGAACCAACCTGGTTTAAAGGTAAACGTACAATACGTGATTGTTCGGCAATAGCCTGCAGGATGGATTGGCGTATCCACCATACCGCGTAAGAAATAAACTTGAAACCTTTTGTTTCATCAAAACGTTTGGCAGCCTTTATAAGGCCTAAGTTACCTTCATTAATAAGATCGCCTAATGTTAAACCCTGATTTTGATATTGTTTAGCTACCGATACCACAAAACGAAGGTTTGTTTTAGTTAACCTCTCTAATGCGGCCTGGTCGCCTTCTCTGATCTTTTGGGCTAAAATTACTTCTTCTTCGGCTGTGATTAAGTCAACTTTACCAATTTCGTGAAGATATTTGTCAAGCGACTGCGACTCACGGTTGGTAATGGATTGAGTTATTTTGAGTTGTCTCATTTATTTATTTAAACCTCGATTCTGTTATTTAGAATTGAACGTGCAAAGGTACAAAAATGTTTCCTAAAATGCTATAGTTGATATATGTTTACAAAAAGATTATACAATATTCATCTAATAATTTACGTCATTTTTGACTAATTGATTTTATTTTTTTAATAAATCCTATTACTTACTCAATCAATAGATTATTGGTGATAAAGTTTTCAAATACTTTAAAAGATTTGTTGAAAATATTTTCGCAAGTATCTAATAGTACTAAATAATATATTTTCCCTTTAATGCGTGTGTATTGCTGAGGGACCTTGTAATAATTAATTTTTCCAGATTCACCCTTTGGGTACTCTACGGGTATTTCAAGTTTCATACCGGGATAGTCAGGATCATCTCTTTCGAGAGCTATAGTTATAAAATGCCCACCACCCATATCGGAATATACTGAAGGGTCTTTAATTTCGTAAGCTAATGCATTATTAAAACCGGCCACTTTTATAGATATGGGTTTTCGATTGTCAGTTTTTGGTGCAAAAAGATCCATAAAGTCACTTAATGATGTTGCTTCATCAGGAGACCTCATTAATAATAACATAGAGTAGCCTATTTCTTTTCCGTTGATTGTTTTTTCAGTATTGGGTTTGATAATAAAATATGATGTGCGATTTTTATAATCGCCGGCATCAACTTGCCATGTGCTGTCAACATTTACTTGTAAGCCCAAACTCCAATTACTGAAGCTTAATAGTTTGTTTTCACGTTTATTAAATGTCCAGATATCTTTTGTAGACAAAGTGGTGTCAACAGGAGTTGCCTTTAATCTTTGTTCAATAACGTTAATTGTCTGCTTCTCTAAAGAAGTCTCATCGTTAACGGATAAACTATATTTGTGAGCATAATATGCCGCATTGGATGTCATACCGGCATTTAAACACGCGATTGAGTAATCGGCCCATAACAATGAATTGATGTTTTTTGGTTTCGCTTTAAATGCCTTTTGATAAGTGTCAATAGCCAGTACCGGAAGTGAAGATAACGAATAATGATTACCCAAAAACCAATATACCCTGTAATCAGCAGGAGATAATTTCAAGGCCTTTTGGTAATTATCTATCGCTAATTGGTAATACTTTTCTACCTCCATATTATAAAGGTAATGTGCAATATCTCCGAGTAAAAGATATGTTTCTGTATTTTTTTCTGAATTTTTATCAAGTACAGTATAGATCAAATTTAGATTCTTAATTGCATCGCCCTTTGAGATATCATAAGTCCAATTATGCGTCCAGTGGTTATATAAGGTATCATTATTTTTTAAAAAGGAAAGTTCCTGCTCCAAATTTTTAGGATAACTGATCTTATTAAAATCAATCGCATGTATGTTGCCGTAACTTAAAGTAGTACAAAAAAATACCAATGATATTAGCCAAAGGATTTTTTTTGCCTGTATGGAATGCATTGCTTGTGATTGATTTAGGTGAAGCTAAAATAATGCTTTTTAAATGTAAATGTAGTTTAATTTGAAGTATTTTAATATTATAACTCATTTAACTTAAATACCTCTTTTACCCTTATACCCTTTTCGGTTTGCTGTAATGTGCAACATTCATTTATCGGGTCGTGCTCAAAGTACAGAATATAATTACGTTCAAATGCTTCGTTTAGATATGCCTTTTTTTCGCTTAGTGTTTTTAACGGGAACATATCATAAGCCATAACATATGGTAAAGGTAAGTGCCCAACTGACGGCAACAGGTCGGCCATATATAATATTTTCCTTCCCTTATAGCTGATGAGCGGCAGCATCATGGCATCTGTATGGCCGTATACAAAACGTACACTCATGTTATCGGTAAAACGCACACCGTCTCGCGGGGTAATTAATTTTAATTGTCCGCTTTCCAGTATGGGAAGTATATTTTCCTTTAAAAATGAAGCTTTTTCGCGCTCATTAGGATCAACTGCCCATTCCCAGTGCTGCTCGTTACTCCAGTAAACAGCATTCTTAAATGCCGGTAAGAGTTTCTCATCATCTCTTATAACCGCCCCGCCTACATGATCGAAGTGCAGATGGGTGAGAAAAACATCGGTAATATCATCTGGATGAAAACCATGTTTAGCCAATGAACTGTTCAGGCTGGCATCACCATGCAAGTAATAATGACTAAAAAACTTGTCGCTTTGCTTGTTACCTATGCCGGTATCTATCAGTATCAGGCGCTTGCCATCTTCAATCAAGAGACATCGCATAGCCCACGTACACAGATTATTTTCGTCGGCCGGATTGGTTTTATTCCAAATAGTTTTTGGAACCACACCAAACATAGCGCCACCATCAAGTTTAAAATAGCCGGTATCAATCGTATATAATTTCATCAGTATTTTTTGTTGTAACTTTCTGCCATTTTATTTTATTGGTGAAGTTATAAAATTCGCTTTAACTTATCTTTTAAAACTCCCTTCCTGCTGCATATTATATTTAGTTTATTATGTTTTTAAAAACTTTAAAACTATCAGGAGTGTTTTAAAGTCATTATTTATCATTAATTCTATTTATGAGCACTCAACATAAAGTACCTCAGAAACAAGACCACCAACCGGGTGTAGAATCAAATATGCACCCTGCGCCTCAATATATTAAAGATGGTTATAAGGCAGCAGGCAAATTGCAGGATAAAGTTGCGCTAATAACCGGAGGAGATAGCGGTATAGGCAGGGCAGTAGCTGTACATTATGCTATGGAAGGTGCCGATGTGGCAATTGTTTATCTTGAAGAAGATGGTGATGCAGAAAAAACCAAAAAACTTGTTGAAAATACCGGTCGCAAATGTATTTTAATAAAG
Source organism: Mucilaginibacter segetis (assembly GCF_016522075.1). Lineage (GTDB taxonomy): Bacteria > Bacteroidota > Bacteroidia > Sphingobacteriales > Sphingobacteriaceae > Mucilaginibacter > Mucilaginibacter segetis. Next base: position 1,582,613 of record NZ_JAEHFW010000001.1, read on the forward strand.
GGGGATGTAAAAGACCGGGGATTTTGTACAAATGCAGTAGAAAAAACGGTTAAATTGTTAGGTAAGCTAAATATACTGGTAAACAACTCAGGTGTGCAGGTGCCGCAGGAAGATTTGCAGGATATTACCGAAGAACAGTTAGAAACTACTTTTAAAACAAATATTTTCGCGTATTTTCATTTCGCAACTGCTGCGGTAAAATATTTGCATCCTGGCGATGTTATTATCAATACCACTTCAGTTACGGCTTATCGTTCGTCGCCTCACTTAATTGATTATTCATCTACTAAAGGCGCCATAACTACTTTTACACGTTCGCTTGCGACTAATTTGGTTAAAAATAAAATAAGAGTGAATGCTGTTGCTCCGGGTCCGGTATGGACACCTTTAGTAGTTGCCACCTTCGACCAGGAGAAATTAAACGAATTTGGCAACGAAACTGCAATGAAACGTGCGGGGCAACCATCAGAAGTTGCCCCGGCATATGTTTTTTTAGCTTCAGATGATTCCTCCTATATTACCGGACAGGTTATACATATCAATGGTGGTGAAGTAGTCAACGGGTGATACCTGTATTAGCCAAACAAAATTCATTTTGAAGCTTTATGATTTCATAACATTAATTAACAGTTATGGATATTATAGGATTTTTTGGAGAGGGTAAAGACCTCACGATACTGCAGATGAGTGCCCGTGCAATTGTCATCTACTTTATTTCTTTGATATTGATCAGAATATCGGGCAGGCGTACATTTGGTAAAAAAACATCTTTTGATATAACAATTGCTATCATACTCGGTGCAGTTTTAAGTAGGGTTATAGTAGGTGTTTCGCCTTTTTGGCCTACCGTTATGTGTAGTTTTGCTTTAGTGCTGTTGCACAGAGGTCTGGCTATATTCATTATTTATAATAAAACGGCAAGCAAATGGGTAAAAGGAGATAAACGGCTGATTTATTATGATGGACAAATTAACGAAAGAAACCTCAGGAAATGCCTGATGACCAAAGAAGATTTGATAAGTGACATTCGTTTATCTGCTAATACTGATAATCTGGGCGATGTAAAAGAGGTGTTTATGGAACATACTGGCAAGCTGAGCGTGGTTTTGAAAGGCAAAAAGAATGATGCTGATACTATTTGAAATGTATAATGCCTTAATTTGTAAATAACTATACTAACTTTAATGAATGATATTTTTGGCCAGGCGCTATTGGATTATTTTAAGCAAATAGAACAACATCCATTATGGATAAACAACAAATATGGTCCTAAAGAAGAGATGCCTGTTGATGTATATTTCAGAGAAGAGGAAGAAATGCCTGATCTGGAATTATTGGCATTAAATGAATGTAGAGGAAATGTATTGGATATTGGTGCAGGAGCGGGGAGCCATGCCCTTATACTCCAGCAACGGGATATTGAGGTAACCGCTTTAGATATCTCCGCCTATGCTGTTGATATTATGCATCAACGTGGGGTAAAGAAAGTTATTCAGAAAGATATTTTTGAATTTAATACCGGCAAATATGACACGCTGTTGTTATTAATGAATGGCATAGGCCTTACCGGGAATCTGATAAAATTGAAATTCTTTTTGCAACACGCAAAGGAGTTGTTGAGTAGAGGTGGTCAGTTATTGTTTGATTCATCAGATATTGCGTACTTATATAACGGTAACCCGCCTGCGGATGGTTATTACGGGGAATTGTGGTATCAGTATGTTTATAAAAAACAAAGAACAGACTGGTTTCAATGGTTATATATCGACAAGGGATTGCTAAAAAACATTGCTGATGAAACCGGCTGGATCACTGAAATTTTATATGAAGATGAAATGGATCAGTATCTGGCGAGATTAGTATTAAAATAAATTTTAATGTATAAATAAGATACTTTATATCAGTCGATTAAATTTATTTGCAATAAACAATTAAATACATTTACTTTACAACGTATTTAACCCAATTAATACCTGATTATTGAAAAAGTTATTCGCTATATGCTTATTAGCTATACACCTGTTTTATTTAGGTGGATATAATCTCATTTTTCAATATTTCATACATCGTTCCGAAGTACAGATAGTTAAGCAGATATATGAAAATAAGGTGGACGCTACACAGCTTATCCAAATAAAGCTTCCTGTACATATGCCAAATATTAAGGATTGGCCCGACTACGAACGCTTGCAAGGGCAAATACAATTAAAAGATGCCTATTATAATTATCTGGGCGTGAAGCTTACACGTGATACCATGTATTTGGTGTGTATAGCTAACAGCGTAAAAACACATTTAGTGAGCGCCAATCTTATTGTTGCAAAGAATGCGAGTGATGTTCCGTTAAGTAAAAAAGGGGAGGCTCCCATCACTAAAAAAGTGTCTTCGCCTTCAGATTATACTGTACCTGCGTCCGGGTTTAATTTTTCCGGATTTTCACAGTCAGTTGCTAACAATACTAATTCAATAACGACTGTTTTAACTGATCCCTATATCGAATCACCTGGTAAACCGCCAAACTTCTTTTGTTAATTATACTTTCCGGATTTTTACTTACCAGTTTTATTTAAAGCTATATTTTACTTTGCATATCAATTAGTTAGCTGTTGGTAACTTATTGATGTATAACTGTATAGCCATACTGGTAATTGTACCCTTATTATAATTTACAAAATGAGATCACTTACGCCTGAACAAAAACTGCATTACATTTTGCGTTTGGCTATAGCTATGTGTTTTATAGGTCACGGAGCTTTTGGTATAATAACCAAACAGATTTGGTGTAACTATTTCGCCGTATTCGGATTTGACATGAAAACCTCGTACATACTAATGCCATGGGTTGGAGTGTTTGATATCTTTTTAGGATTAACCATGCTGGTTTATCCCATACGCGCTATTGCCATATGGTTGGTTTTGTGGGGAGCGGTAACTGCTTTTTTAAGGCCGTTATCAGGAGAACCTTTTGCCGAATTCTTAGAACGTGGAGGTAATTTTGGAGCTCCACTCGCATTTTTGATCTTATCAGGTAATACCAGCACTTTAAGACAATTATTTGCCCGGGTTGAACCACCAGCTAAAATTACAGCTAAAACTATTGAACATTTAACACTATGCCTCAGGGTGGTGGTTTTTTCTTTGTTGGTTGGACATGGTTGGTTAAACTTACTATCAAAGAAAAGCTTACTTGCTCAATATGCTTCATTGGGATTTTTGTATCCCGCCCGCATAGCGCAATACATTGGTATTATTGAAGTAGCGGGTGCTTGTATAGTGATAATGCGTCCGTTCTGTAAATTATTGTTGGTACTATTTATCTGGAAAGTAATAAGCGAACTATTTTATCCCCGGTATGAAGTATTTGAATGGATAGAGCGTGGCGGCAGCTATTGCTCTATTCTTGCTTTGTGGTTTGCATTACAATATACTTCATCCGGGATAAATGTTCGCTTTTGGAAACGATCCATATTCAACAATATATTCTTACTATAACACAATCCTTCCAAAAAACATCACGGCAGGATATAGATCAACTATTTAATTATCTCAAAAAATGAAACTTACATTTAAAATATTATCAGCTATTGCTGTATACATACTTTTCACTCACACAAACGCATACTCACAAGGTTGCGTGGCTATACGCAGCACCGGAGGTTTATGCATAATGGATGAGCATCCGGATAGCATTGCTCATCAGGGCGGAGTTTGGTTATTTAATAGCAATAGCCGCTATTTTCGCTCATACAAGCATTTTGTTGGCAGCGAAGAGCAAAAACAACGCATTGAAGAAGGTACAAATGTTATTAATCATTCCTATACACAGGATCTGGTGCTAACGCGTATTGTTAATAATCGCTGGGCGTTTTCATTGGATATACCGGTAGTAGGCAATAGCCGTTCATCGTTATATGAGCATGGTCGTACTGAAAGACGTACCACTCATTCATTTGGTGTAGGTGATATTAGCATCAGGGCTTATGCATGGTTGCTTAATCCGGTTAAAGCAACAAAAGGTAACATACAGGTCGGTTTAGGTTTGAAATTTCCGACAGGAACTTATGATTATCAGGATTATTTTTATAATACAGGTACTAATGGGGCTCGTTTACTTGGCCCTGTTGATCAATCAATACAATTGGGAGATGGCGGTACCGGTATTATAACCGAATTAAATACTTACTATAATTTCACCCACAATTTTGGCTTATATGGAAGTTTTTACTATTTGATAAGTCCGCGCGAACAAAATGGTGTATCAACCGCACGCGGTGGCGCACCAAGTGCGAAAGCTGTTGCCAATGGCAGCGACGTAATGAGCGTGCCTGACCAATATATGATAAGAGCAGGTGTAAACTACGGCGCAGGTAACTTTAATTATTCGTTGGGAGTAAGGGACGAATGTTTACCCGTGCACGACCTTGTTGGCGGCAGTAATGGTTTCCGCAGGCCCGGTTACATTATATCTGTAGAGCCTGGGATTACTTATCGGATCAACAAATTCTCTGTATATTCTTATGTGCCTGTTGCATTAGTACGCAACCGTACGCAAAGTGTACCTGATAAAATAACAACACAATTAACCGGTGTTGATACACATGGCGATGCTGCATTTGCAGACTATGCTGTAAACATCGGTGTCACCTTTAAATTTTAAGGTTTAGTTGATTTAAGAAAAAAGCAGGGCGTAGTCCCTGCTTTTTTTGTGCTATAATGGTATATTAAATTTTATAAATAATAGTTTTACAAAATGAATACTGCTGAAGAGAATTTTTCACAACTTAAGCTGAACTTACCACCTGCGCCAAAGCCACTGGGTGTGTATAAACCGTGTCTTATTGATGGTAAATATTTGTATGTTTCTGGCCATGGTACGGTGCAGACTGATGGTACTCTCATAATAGGACGGATTGGGAAGGACATGTCGCCAGAAGAAGGTAAACTTGCGGCACAGCAAGTAGGACTGGCAATTTTAGCCACTATTAAAGCTAATATAGGAAGCCTTAATAAAGTGAAGCGGGTTATTAAAGTGTTAGGTATGGTAAATTGCACACCCGATTTTGAAAAACATCCGTATATCATAAATGGATGCAGCGAACTTTTTGCTAAAGTTTGGGGCGAAGAGAATGGTATAGGCGTACGCAGCGCTGTGGGTATGGGTTCATTGCCTGATAACATTCCTGTTGAAGTAGAGGCACTATTTGAGCTTGTTCAGTAGAGTATACATATCATGACATCTAAGCAATGGTATATTATTGATAATGCAGATGAGCTGGATTCGCCTGCGTTAGTTGTTTATCCGCAACGGGTAAAAGCTAATATACAGCAGCTTATAGGTATGATCAATGATGTGTCCCGCTTACGGCCGCATGTAAAAACACACAAAAGTGCGGAAGTTACCAGGCTAATGCTGGCAGCAGGCATTACTAAATTTAAATGTGCTACCATTGCTGAAGCTGAAATGTTGGGTGTATGCAAAGCTCCTGATGTTTTATTAGCTTATCAGCCAATAGGTCTTAAAATAGACAGATTTATTCAACTGATTAATAAATATCCGGACACTGTTTTTTCGTGTTTGGTGGATAATCAGCAATCGGGTAAAATCATTGCGAAAAAAGCGAATTTATCTAAACTTAATATACCCGTTTACATTGACCTGAATGTGGGCATGAATCGCACAGGTATATGTCCGGGTGATGATGCCATAGAATTATATAAGAGTTGCGCTAATTTACAAAGCCTTACTGTATTGGGTTTTCATGCTTATGATGGTCATATCCATCAGGCAGACTATAATGTCCGTGAAAGGTTATCAGCAATCGCAAATTCACCGTTATTTACTATGGTAACCCGCATTATAGCTTTAGGTTATTCTCAACCTAAGCTTATTATTGGTGGTTCACCTACATTTCCTTTGCTTGCAAAAATGGAAAATATTGAGTGCAGCCCTGGTACTTTTGTTTACTGGGACAGGGGCTACCAACTGTCATTCCCCGAACAAAAATTTTTACCCGCAGCGCTTATTTTAGCAAGGATAATATCTCTGCCCGATGAAACAAAAATATGCATAGATGTAGGGCATAAAGCGGTATCTGCAGAAAATGAATTAGACAAGCGAATCTCTTTTATGAACGCACCTGAATTGAAATTCGTAAGTCAGAGTGAGGAGCATTTAGTGGCGGATGCAGGAGAAGATCATCCATATAAAGTAGGCGATGTTTTATATGGTTTACCATATCATATTTGTCCTACGATTGCATTGTATAATTCCGCAATTACTATTGAAGACAGTTGTATCAGTGGTGCGTGGCTAACTACTGCACGCAATCGTAAAATAACTATTTAACACTATGTTAATTATAGACGCACATCTTGACCTGAGCATGAATGCCCTGGAGTGGAACCGGGATTTGACCAGACCCGTTGCGGAAATCAATGCCCGTGAACATGCGTTAACAGATAAGCCAGATCGTGGCAAAGCTGTAGTTTCGCTACCGGAACTGCGTAAGGGAAATATTGGTTTGGTTGTAGCTACACAAATTGCACGTTTTGTAGCCCCGGATAATCCCTTGCCGGGGTGGCATTCGCCTAAACAGGCCTGGGCACAAACGCAGGGACAATTAGCCTGGTATAAAGAGATGGAAGCTGCTGGTGAAATGGTTCAAATCCATGATCTGCAAACATTGGATAACCATTTAAAGATATGGTTAACAGACGGTAGTAAAGAGAAAAAGCCTATAGGATATATATTGAGTTTGGAGGGGGCCGATTCTATTGTTGATGTAAGTTATCTGGAACGAGCCTATCATAATGGATTACGAGCTCTTGGCCCGGCCCATTACGGCCCCGGAAGATATGCACAGGGAACCGATGCGACAGGACACATGGGACCTAAGGGGCGTGAATTGTTAAAAGAAATGGAACGTCTTAATATCATATTAGATGCCACCCATTTATGTGATGATAGCTTTTGGGAAGCATTGGCTCATTTTAACGGGCACGTTTGGGCCAGCCATAATAACTGCCGGGCACTGGTCAACCATAACAGGCAATATAGTGATAAGCAAATAAAGGAATTAATAAACCGAGGTGCGGTAATAGGTGGGGCCCTGGATGCATGGATGATGGTGCCCGGATGGGTAAGGGGCCAATCTACGCCACGGCAAATGAACTGTAGTTTAGAAGTGATGATTGACCATATTGATCATATTTGCCAATTAGCAGGTAATACGCTACATGTAGGTATTGGCTCTGATCTTGACGGTGCATTTGGACGTGAACAATGTCCGTATGACCTGGAAACCATCTCAGATCTGCAAAAAATATCCAAAATATTCAAAAAACGTGGCTATACGCAAACAGATGTAGAAAATTTGATGTATGGTAATTGGTTGCGCTTTTTACGTAACGCGTGGAAATAATTAAAATATATGAATGCAGAGCAAAGCAGGTTAAAAACATCAGGGTGGAAAAAGTGGGGGCCATATGTTAGCGACCGGCAGTGGGGAACGGTCAGAGAGGATTACAGCAAAGACGGGGATGCCTGGAATTATATAACGCACGATATGGCCCGCAGCAAAGCATATCGTTGGGGCGAAGAGGGTATAGGTGGTATTTGTGACAATGATCAACTGCTTTGTTTTGCCATTGCATTATGGAATAAAAAAGATCCAATACTAAAGGAACGCTATTTTGGCCTCAGTAATACAGAGGGTAATCACGGCGAAGACGTAAAAGAGCTTTATTACTATTTGGATAATACGCCAACGCACTCCTACATGAAAATGCTGTACAAATATCCGCAGCAGGCATATCCATATCAATGGCTGATCAGTGAAAACAACCGGAGAGGACGTAATAACCCGGAATTTGAATTGATAGATACCGGGATTTTCAATAACAATGAATATTTTGATGTTTTTGTTGAATATGCTAAACAGGACAAGGATGATATTTTCATCAAAGTCAGTATAAACAACCGCAGCGATAAAGAAGCAAGCTTAAATATATTGCCTACAGTATGGTTTAGAAATACATGGACTTTAGGATACGAGGATTACAAACCTAAATTATCTTACATATCAAATACCATTAAAATTCAGCATGAAAAATTAGGAGACCTCTACTTAATATCAGAAAATAACGCTCCTGCTTTATTTACAGATAATGAAACAAATGCGCCTAAACTATATCAGTATGATGATGGTAAAAAATATTATAAAGATGGCATAAACGATTATCTGTTACACAATGCAGATACGGTTAATCCTGATAATAAAGGCACAAAAGCGGCATTTAATTATGACTTGACCATTCCTGCAAAGGGAGAATATATTTTAAAGCTCAGGCTATCAGCAGACAGCAATGCCTGTTTTGATGGTTTTGATGAGCTGTTCAGCAAAAGAAAGGCTGAAGCCGATGATTTTTATAATCAAATACAATCCGAAAAAGAAGATATTGATAAGTCGCTGATACAGCGGCAGGCATTTGCAGGTATGTTGTGGAGCAAGCAATTTTACTATTATGATGTTCACCAATGGTTACATGGTGACCCGGCCCTGCCAGCTCCACTAATTGAAAGGCTAAATGGCCGCAATGCTAAGTGGCCACATTTTAATAATCGGGGTGATATTATTTCCATGCCTGATAAGTGGGAGTTTCCGTGGTTTGCTGCATGGGATCTTGCTTTTCATTGCATACCGTTAGCGAGTGTTGATATGGCTTTTGCCAAAAATCAGCTTACCTTACTTATACGGGATTGGTACATGCACCCCAACGGGCAGTTGCCTGCTTATGAATGGGATTTTAGTGATGCTAACCCGCCTGTACATGCTATGGCCACCTGGAAAATATACCAGTTAGATAAAGCGGCTAATAACGGCGAGGGCGATATCTATTTTTTAGAGCGCATTTTTCACAAACTGATGCTCAACTTTACCTGGTGGGTGAACAGAAAGGATAGTTCAGGAAATAATATTTTTGAGGGTGGGTTTTTAGGTCTTGATAATATTGGGGTTTTTGATCGTAATACTAAGTTTTCTAACGGGGAAACCTTAGAACAGGTTGATGGTACCAGTTGGATGGCTATGTACTCGCTTAATCTGCTCCGGATAGCTGCCGAACTGGCCGGCAAAAACAAAGCGTATGAAGATATAGCCTCTAAGTTTTTTGAGCATTTTATTTACATAGCTGCTGCTATGGCCAGTTTAGGTAACAGTACAACCGGGCTTTGGGATGATGAAGATGGTTTCTTTTATGATCAGCTTAAGTTTGCCAACGGCTCCTCGGAAAAAATGAGGGTAAGAAGTATTGTTGGGTTAACCCCATTGTTTGCTATTGAAGTTATTGATGAAACCGCTATAAATAACAACCCTATATTTCGTGGTCGAATGAACTGGTTTACTGAAAACAGGCCTGATCTGGCTAATCTGGTATCCCGTTGGAATGAAAAAAGCACTAATGGCAAACACTTGGTTAGTCTACTTCGCGGCTTTAGAATGAAAGGCATTTTAAAGTACATGCTTGACGAAAATGAGTTTTTAAGTGATTATGGCATAAGGTCTGTATCTAAATATCACTTAAAGAATCCTTATCAGGTAAATGTTAATGGCTTTGATTACTGTATAAAATATTTGCCAGCCGAGAGCGACAGTGGCGTGTTTGGCGGTAACAGTAATTGGCGGGGGCCGGTTTGGATTCCGCTTAATTATCTGATAATAGAAAGCCTTAATAAGTATTATGAATATTATGGAGACGATTTTAAGGTAGAGTGCCCAACCAATTCGGGCAATATGATGAACCTAAAAGAAGTAGCTAACGAGATTTACAGGAGAATATCAGCTATATTTCTTAAAGATGTTAAGGGAAAAAGGCCCGTGTTCGGGAAAAATGATAAGATGCAAACCGATCCCGCGTTTAGCGATCATATTCTTTTTCATGAATATTTCAATGGCGATAACGGACACGGTTTAGGTGCATCGCATCAAACCGGATGGACCGGACTTATTGCTAACTGCCTTTATCATCAGTAATTTACTGAGAAGTATAATTAATGTGTTTAATTGACACAATTATATTTTTTTATTTAGATAAATTCAATTAGCTTTACTATACCAAGTAAATCTAAAAGCTAATAACATGAATTTAAACAGACGTAAGTTTCTGAAATCTACAGGAGCGGTTGTACTCAGCAGCGCGGTTTTATCCGGTAATGCCGCATCATTTTTAAATGGTATGATTAAACACCCGGTAGGGGTTCAGCTTTTTACATTTTTTAATACGATAGATGATGATGTGAAGGGTACCTTAGATAAAATAGCGGCCGCAGGTTATAAAGAAATAGAATCAGCTTTTAGCAAAAAAGGTGGATATTACGGTATGAAACCAAAGGCATTTAAGTCGATGGTTAATGCTGCCGGTTTATCATGGCAATCGCACCATGTGTTAGGTGCGCCGTTTAAACTGCCTAAAGGCACTAAAATGCCAACCATGCCCGATGGAAAACCCATGGTGATACCGCCAATGTTAAATTTAAAAGAAAATATGCAGCAGTTGGTTGATGAAGCAGCGGAAGGGGGCGTTAATTACCTGGTATGTGCTAATGCGCCAACAGATACTACTGAAGATCTTAAAACGTCAATTGATATATTAAATAAAACTGGCGAAGCTGCTCATAAAGCAGGTTTGCAATTTGCATATCATAATCACGATATGGAATTTAACCGTATTGAAGGCGGGCCTGTGCCTTACGATTTACTTTTGTCTGAAACAGATCCAAAAATGGTAAAAATGGAACTGGATCTTGCCTGGGCAGTAAAAGGTGGAAAAGATCCTGTAGAAATGTTTAAGCAACATCCCGGCCGTTTCCCTTTATGGCATGTAAAAGATCTGGATGCTTCCCGGGAAGAAATATTACCGGTAGGTAGTGGTACTATAGATTTTAAACCAATTTTCGCTGCGGCAAAAATTTCAGGCATGCAGCACTTTTTTGTTGAGCACGACATGCCTAAAGATGCTTTTGCAAGCATAAACAGCAGCATTAAATTTATTAACAAAAACCTTAATGGGTAAGTACTGTGGTAATCAACAGTAATTAACCCAGATACGCACGTACAAACGTATCATTGTTAACAGCGGTTATTAAAGCATTTAGTATATTTTTTTCAGTGGAGTCATCGTCAACAGAAGAGGCACTGTCTTCTAATTCGTCAAGATATTTTACTGCTTGCTGCTCATTTTCAAATATCAGCACCATGTCGCCGCTTATCTCCATATCTGTTCCGTTTAAGGGATGTGGTAAATTATAACGGTCAAATAATGACTGAGAAAGGGGAACAGAAGATGTTGTAGGTACGTTTATTCTAAGCATAATTATGTAAAGTTAGTTTTTGGCAATTATATTACCATCAAAGCGAATTCTTTGGCGGTTATTACTTATTACGGTAAGATCAGCATATCCGTTAGGGGATATGTTTAATATCAACTGGTTTGTGTTATGAATATCTTTAGGTTTTATTACAATGTACCAGCTACCTTTCTTTTTATCTTTAACGGTATAATCAAAATCTGTGGATGTAAATTTAATTCCATTATCATCAGTATTATAACCTACACCAAAATAGGCTACTCCATAATATGGCAAATAAGCCTTAACTGTATCACGTCCAACATATAAGTCATAATCAGTACTTAAGTATTTTTGTCCGCCGTAAGATGGATACATGTAGGCGGCTTTGAATATATATTTCTGTGAATTTACTAGCTGTTTTATTTCATTGGTTTTATCAGCTTTTTTATTTTGTGCATTAACTGTATTTATAATAGAAAATATCAGTGTTAAAATAAAGCAGAGTTTTAGTAATGTTTTCATTTTTAACTAATTATATCTTATATTATAACGATTAATATAACACTAACAATATAATTAAAATTAAGTTTCTTATAATTAAAAAGCCGCTTGTTGTTAACAGGCGGCTCTACTTATAATTTAAATAAACAGGAATTTATTGTAGCTTTCCTAAAGCTGTTTTGATACGTTTAATAGCTTCTATTAGTTTATCTTCAGCAGCGGCATAAGATATGCGGATAGATTTTTTATCACCAAAAGAATCGCCTCCTACAGTTGCTACATGTGCTTCTTCCAATAAGTAAATGCTTAACTCATCGGCATCTTTAATTGTTTTGCCGTTATAGCTTTTACCGAAGAACGCAGTAACATCAGGGAAAAAATAAAATGCGCCATCGGGCAAGTTTACTTTTATACCGTCAATTTCCTTTAAAAGGCTATACACCAAATCGCGGCGTTTTTTAAACTGATCGCGCATTTCTAAAACAGATTCCAAGCCGCCTTCGTAAGCTGCAACACCAGCTTTTTGGGTAATTGAGCAGGTCCCAGAGGTTACCTGACCCTGCATTTTATCGCAAGCCGAAGCTATTTCACTATTGGATGCGGTATATCCAATTCTCCAGCCTGTCATAGCGAACGCCTTTGAAAAACCGTTAATGATGATCACGCGGTCTTTTATCGAACCGAATTGCGCTATTGATTCATGTCCGCCTATGAAATTGATATGTTCGTATATCTCGTCGGACATGATATACACATCCGGATATTTTTCGAATACTTTGGCCAAACCTTCAAGTTCCTCTTTACTGTAAACACTGCCAGTAGGGTTACACGGCGAAGAGAACATGAATAGTTTAGTTTTTGGCGTAATGGCTGCCTCTAACTGTTCAGGGCTTATTTTAAAATTCTGTTCAACAGTGGTATCAATAAACACACTTACACCTTCGGCCAGTTTAACCACTTCCGAATAAGATACCCAATAAGGTGTAGGGATAATAACCTCATCACCGGGATTTACTAAACAAAGTACCGTATTAGCAATAGCCTGTTTAGCACCCGTTGAAACTACTATCTGGTTAACATCGTAGTCGAGGTTGTTTTCGTTCTTTAATTTCGTAACAATAGCTTTTCTTAGATCGGGATAGCCGGCAACAGGGGTGTAATAAGTAAAATTCTTATCCATTGCTGTTTTAGCAGCTTCCTTAATGTGTTCCGGAGTATGGAAATCAGGCTCGCCAAAGCTAAGACTAATCACATCAACACCTTTTGCCGCTAATTCGCGGCCCATTTTGGCCATTTTAATGGTCTGAGATTCTGACAGGTTATTTATCCTGTTACTTAATGCGCTCATATAATTTGTGTTATTGCGGCAAATATAGAAAATTAGTTTACTGCTGTTTATGCAGTATTTTATAAAATTTACCATCATACCTAAAAAGCTGATAACCTTATTTATGTAAATATGTTATCTACTGAAAAATGACAGGGCAAAATTTTATGTAAGTTTGCCGTAAATAAAAAGGTTTTGAAGGAGCAGAAACGTATCATATTAATATCGCTCATTACAGGTGCTGTGCTAATGATTATGAAATTTGGCGCCTACTTTTTAACCAATTCCAATTTTGTACTTACCGATGCCGCGGAAAGTATAGTAAATGTAGTGGCAAGTTCCTTCGCGTTTTACAGCATATATCTGGCATCTATTCCCCGTGACGAAAACCACCCTTACGGTCATGGCAAAGTGGAGTATTTCTCCGTATTTATTGAGGGAGCGCTTATTGGAATTGCCGGAATTATCATCATATTAAAATCGTTTTACAGCTTACTTTATCCGGAGATTATTCACGATCTGTTATATGGCGTTGTAATAATTGGAGTTACCGGAGCTATAAATGGTTTCTTAGGTTATTACATGATTCGTAAAGGCAGAGATCTGAATTCAATAACCATTGAGGCGGATGGAAGACATTTACTTACCGATACTATAACCAGCATAGGTTTGGTGGCCGGCCTTTTGCTTATAAACTTTACTGGAATTTTATGGTTAGATAGCACACTGTCAATCTTTGTTGGGCTTTATATCATTTTTACTGCATACAAACTTATCCGCAGATCTGTTGCGGGATTAATGGATGAAACGGATTTTAAAATTGTTACCGAGATCATACGTGTATTAAGCGAGCAACGGCGAGATGAATGGATAGATGTACATAATTTACGTGCGCAAAAATATGGTAACGAACTGCATATAGATTGTCATCTTACCCTTCCTAATTATTTTGACCTTAACCGTGTTCACGAAGAGGTATCATTAGTGGACAAGATGATCAATAAAGAGGCCGGCATAACAACTGAACTATTTATACATACTGACCCTTGCATCCCTGATTGCTGTCATTATTGTAGCATGCCGAATTGCCCTATCCGCTCGGAAGCAAAAACGGAGGAAATTGCCTGGACAATGGATATAGTAATGAGAAATAAAAAACATTATGAGTAATAAGCCTTGCTTTAATGTACGTGTTTATGGATTGCTTATTAATAATAATAATGAGCTATTAATAAGCGACGAGCAGGAATATGGCATGCGCTTTTCCAAATTTCCCGGTGGCGGACTGGAGTATGGAGAGGGACTTATTGAAGGGTTGAAGCGAGAATTTATGGAAGAGTGTAATATGAGTGTGGAGATAACAGCTCATTTTTACACAACAGATTTTTTTGTAAAATCAGCGTTTAACGATTCACAGCTTATCAGCGTTTATTATCGCGTAAAAAATACAAGCGATATTACTTTTGCGGCAAAAACACTGGTATTTGATTTTGATGGTGAGGGCGATATATTGCAATCTTTCCGATGGGTTAAATTGTCGGATTTAAAACCATGTGACCTTACTTTCCCAATTGATCAGTATGTTGCCGAACTTTTAATAAAAGAACTATGAATTTAACAGAGAGAGATCTAGCAACCGTATGGCACCCCTATACCCAAATGAAAACTGCAGCGCCACCTATACCAATAATAAAAGGAGAAGGAACTTGTTTGTTTGGAGAAGATGGCAAGCGTTATATTGATGCGGTTTCATCCTGGTGGGTTAACATACACGGACATTCGCATCCTTATATTGCCAAAAAGGTTGCGGAGCAATTAAATGTACTTGAACATGCTATTTTCGCCGGCTTTACACACCCGGGAGCGGTAGAATTAGCTGAAAGATTATTGAAAATCCTCCCCGACAATCAGAAAAAGGCTTTTTATTCTGATAACGGGTCAACTGCTGTAGAGGTAGCTGTAAAAATGTGCCTGCAATATTGGAGTAACCAGGGGCAGGGACGCACCAAAATACTGGCATTTAAAAATGCTTATCATGGTGACACCTTCGGGGCAATGTCTGTAAGTGGCCGCAGTGCTTTTACCGCTGCGTTTGACAGTTTATTATTTGAGGTAGAATTTATTGACCTGCCTAATGAAAGTAATATCAGTTCTCTTAAATCACATATTACCTCTTTAAATAAAGAACTCGCTTGTTTTATTTTTGAACCATTGGTTCAAGGATCTGCAGGTATGATCATGTATGAGCCGGAATTTCTGCAGGAGATTATGTCACATTGCCATAACGAAAAAGTTTTACTAATAGCTGATGAAGTATTCACCGGATTCGGCCGAACAGGTAAAAGCTTTGCGTGTAATCATGTACAGCAACAACCAGATATAATGTGCTTTTCAAAAGGATTGACCGGAGGCACTATGGCCTTTGGTTTAACCACCTGTACGCAGGATATTTATGATGCATTTTTGTCTGACGATAAATTAAAAACACTGTTTCATGGACATTCTTATACTGCCAATCCGGTTGCGTGTGCAGCATCTTTGGCGAGTCTTGATCTTTTTTTAGAACCATCAACACAACAAAACATTGATCGTATTTGTGCAATGCATTCGGCATTTAGTACGAAAATAAAAGGCAATAAATCGGTAAAAAGCACACGGCAAACCGGTACCATATTGGCAATAGAATGGGAAACAGGAGATAATACTTCGTACTTTAGCGGCCTGCGTGATAAGCTTTATCAGTATTTTTTAAAGGCGGGTATAATATTACGTCCCCTGGGAAACATTATTTATATTTTACCGCCATATTGCATTACCGATACGGAGCTGAATTATATTTACAGCACAATTGAGCAGGCTTTTGATGATATTTAATTATGGAACTGAATACTATATTACCTAAAATTATACAGGACAATCAATTACATGCAAGGTGGTTAAACACACTTTCGTTAATGGAAAATACAGGCGCTAGAAAAATATCCGCAAGCGAAGATCCCACTACGGTTACTTATATTATTTTAAAACACGCTGCTGAAGAACATCGCCATGCATTTTATCTGAAAAAACAGATTGATAAAACAGGCGAACAATGCCCTACTTATTCTACAGAATATTTACTCGCCCCGGCATTTAGCAAATACTATCTTAATCAGTTGGATATTGATGTATGCCGTTATCTGAAAAGCGAACTAAAGTTATCCGGTGCGGAACTGCGTTTTGCTGCGTATTTATTAGTGACCTATGCTATTGAAGTACGTGCAGATGAATTGTATCCTGTTTATCAGGATGCTTTGGATAAGGTTAACAGTAAGGTAAATGTAAAATCTATAATCCTGGAAGAAGAAGGGCATTTAGAAGAAATGATCAATCAACTTCAGAACTTTTCTCCCGAATGGGAAAAACATGCACAAAAAGCAGTGGCTTTTGAAACGGAGTTATTTGGCAGATGGGTAGCTAATCTGGCATCAGGAATTAATTAGCATTAAAAAAGTCCCGGTAAATATTTACCGGGACTTTTTTAATTTTTGAATTAGCGGTTTATCTTCCGCCGCCGCTCATTGCTTTAAGATCATCTAAAGTTATCTTGTCAAATCCGGCAGGGATACCAAAAGTACCTGCGGGTGCTTTCTCAGCAGTAACACTTTTAACTGTCACTTCAGAAGTTTGACCATCCTGGAAAGTTGTGAACTGTACCGGGTAACCTCCAATTTTTTCGTAGTATTTTGAAAAACCAGTACTCGGAACCGATATATCATTAGTAACCCATATATCATATGTTTTATTTGTTTTGGTATCAGTAGCTACTACCTTTTTGCAATTAAATCCCGAAATAACCTTTGTTTCGGTAGTTGGTGCAAATGTTAAAACCGGAAATTTAGAAGTTACTTCTTCTACTTCTGCAGGTTTAGCAATAGCTGCTTTTTCTATTGAGGCCACAGGTACATCTACTATAACCGCATAATATTTAAAGCCTGCATCAGAGATAACCCTGATGTTTGCAGGTCCGGCTGAAAAAGCAACAGCGCTTGAATCTTTTGTGAAATAATGTTTAGCTTCCACAGATTGTCCCTGCATGTTCATATCAAAGGTGGCAACACCCTCATCAATTTTCTTTTGTGCACTTGCAGTAATTGCTGTTGCAGATAATACCATACCTAAAGCAACCGTAAATAATTTAATTTTCATGTGTTTGATTTTATAATACAATTTAGTGTGTAATTAACTTGTGTGCAAGTTTTTTTTAGTTTTAATTTTTATTTTTTAATTAGATAGGAAAGTAGCTGATTTGTTACGTGATAATAACTTATAATTTATCCTTTTATGGCCAAATAAGCTTATTAAACTGTCTATGTGCGAGTTATTGTTAGTACCATCAATAATGAATATTGATTTTTCTTCTATGTTTTCCGGATCAATAATAGAATTTTTGGCTAAATATATATAATGTGGTTTTAAACTTTGCGGTATTGACTGTGATTTACCGCCTGAGTTTAACAGGAACATTTTTTTATTGAGAAATTGGATCAGATCATTTTGTTTTGCTAAGTATTTAGTCCTGATGTTATCACTAAAAGTATAAATCTTATAATTATAAATCCGACTACTATCCAGACAAGGCTGTATACTGTATTGGAAACTCTTATCTGTTTCGGGCAAATCGGTCAATACTACGCCTTCATTGCCATTTTTAAATACAATTCCCTGATGCTTACGCAGACTCAAAAAAGTAACTGACCGGATTTGCTGGCCCGATATGTTTTTTACGCCGACACTAAAAGCTAAAACCAATACAGAGAACAACAATACAACTAATTTCCATTTACTTTTTTTATAGCAAAAAGCGAAGAAGCTTACCATTATAATATATAACAATATATACTCCGTACTGGTAAGCCATATTTTATTAATGCTTGCTGCAGGTGCGTTTTCCACCAAATGGAGCATGCTGTTCATTGCTAATATTGTTTTTTCCAGGATATATCCCAGCCAATTTGATACGAAAGTTATTTGTGGCAGCAAAAGCAGTAATATTCCTGTATACATTATAATACTAACCGGGAGTACTATAAGTACATTGCTTAATAAAAAATATACGGGAAACTGATGAAAGTAATAAGCGCTTAACGGGAAAGTTACGGCTTGGGCGGCAATTGATACCGAACAAATTAACCAGAGCTTATTTGTCCATTTATTTTTAAAGCTAATCCATTTGTAAATTATAGGTTGCAGCAAAATTAATCCGGTTACCGCCAGGTAGGATAGTTGGAAGCCAACATCAGTTAAAAGAAACGGATCGCCTAATAATAAAATGAATGCCGAAAAAGCCAGGATATTTAGTGTGTTTATATACCTGCTGTAAGTTTTACCTGTAATAATAAAACTTATCATTAGTGCTGCCCGGGTTACAGCCGGCGAAAATCCGGTGAGCAAGGCATAACCCCATATAAACATAATAATAAGTATTGCCTTAAACACCCGGCCTCTTTTATTACCATTTAAAAAAGATAATAGCCAACTCAGTAGCAAATAAATAATAGCGACATGCCCGCCTGAAACCGACAGGATATGAATGGTGCCTGTTTTAGAATAAGCCTGTAAAATGTCGTTACTCAAATCCGCCTTGTAGCCTAATATAAGGGTGGATGCTACGGTAATGGCAGTAGTATCATGCATATTACGTTTTAGTTTCGTAACTAAATTTTGCCTTAACTGTAACGCATAGGCAATAACCGGATTACCACAATTAGTATCTACTACTTTATACTGCCCCGGATATAAAAATAACTGATGATAGATGTTTTTATGTGCCAGATACTGCTTGTAATTGAACTCACCCGGATTTAGCGGAGGCGAAACTTCATCGTATTTGGCGGGTATCAATAATTCATCGCCATAGCATAGTATTTTAGCCGCACTATCTTTTATGGTAACAAGTATTTTTCCAGTTGCGGGTGATGCTTTTTTAGCATACCCAATTTGTTTTACTTCAGCAATAAACCGGGTTAAACCATTTTTTTGTACAGGTTCATTATTTATAGTTGTTACCAGGTACTCCGATGATGTTTTCGAAAAATGATCAGGATGATTAAGCTGATAATGTTGTAATACAATAAGCCACCCGGACAGCAACAGGATAGGGGTAATTAACAGACCACCCAACCATCGCTTTTTATAAATATTAAACTTATTGTAGCCCCAATTAAATAAAATAAACAAAAAACATAAGGTAAGAAGAGGAACTAAAATAAAGGGAGCATTGGCAGTAGGATATTTTAAACCTACACTAATGCCGGCAATAAAAGGAAATATTAAAAATAGCGCAGGAAGCTCCCCTTTATGATCAGCCCTCATTTGTATTCCCGAAGAATTGTTAAAGTTTAGTTTCAGGAATAAAAATAAGGTATTGCAACCGGATTACAACTCATCCCGCACTTCGAGCAGGAATTTTTTTAGATTTTCAAGCGAGTTAATCACTTTTTGGTTATCGCGGGTATCACCTATATTATTTTTCAACTGGTCTTTGGCACCTTGTAAAGTATATCCCTTATCGCGGATGAGGTGAAAGATCATCTTAAAGTTTTCGATATCCTCGGCAGTAAAGTAACGATTGCCCTTTTTATTTTTTTTTGGCTGTAAAATATCGAACTCTTTCTCGTAAAATCTTATCAGCGATTGGTTTACCTCAAACATGGCCGATACCTCACCCATGGTGTAGTACATCTTACTGATCTCGCGTTCTTTATAAGGCATATACAAAGGTAATCGTTTAATTAAATCCGCAAGTAAATATGAGTGAAATTTTGTAAGGTTATATTGCATATAACCATAAAAAGATTTTTTCACTTACCGTTATTCAGACTTCCCGACTTTCGGACTATTAATTAACTTTGCAGCATTATGACAGCTACCGAAATACGCCAGACATTTCTTGATTTTTTTGCTTCTAAAGGACATGTTATTGTACCCAGCGCACCTATTGTTGTTAAAAACGATCCAACTCTGATGTTTACTAATGCGGGGATGAACCAGTTTAAAAACATATTTTTAGGAGAAGCTGTCGCAAAGGCCCCGCGTGTGGCTGATACACAACGTTGCCTGCGGGTAAGCGGAAAGCATAACGATCTGGAAGAAGTGGGGGTAGATACTTATCACCACACCATGTTTGAAATGCTGGGCAACTGGAGCTTTGGCGACTATTTTAAAAAGGAAGCCATTGCCTGGAGCTGGGAGCTGCTTACCGAAGTTTATAAGCTGGATAAGAACCGCCTTTATGTAACCTATTTTGAAGGTGACGAAAAGGAGGGTTTGGAAAAAGATACGGAGACTTACGATCTGTGGAAACAGTATGTAGATGAAGCTCATATATTGCCCGGTAATAAAAAAGATAATTTTTGGGAAATGGGTGAAACCGGACCATGCGGGCCGTGTTCCGAAATACATTTTGATAGCCGACCTGATAATGAACGCACGGAAGTTGACGGCGCTACCCTGATCAATGCCGACCATGACCAGGTTATCGAGATATGGAATAACGTTTTCATGCAGTTTAACCGCTTAAAAGATGGATCG
Organism: Mucilaginibacter segetis; assembly: GCF_016522075.1. Lineage (GTDB taxonomy): Bacteria > Bacteroidota > Bacteroidia > Sphingobacteriales > Sphingobacteriaceae > Mucilaginibacter > Mucilaginibacter segetis. The sequence goes on from NZ_JAEHFW010000001.1 coordinate 1,603,360, forward strand.
CTACAATCGTTACCTAACAAGCATGTAGATACCGGTATGGGTTTCGAGCGCCTGGTGCGTGTGCTGCAAGGCAAAAGCTCAAATTATGATACCGATGTTTTTCAACCATTAATAGAATTTATTGCAGACAAAAGCGGAAAAGCCTATTATGCCGAAGCTAAACCCGGTGAAGATGGCTGGAACGATGCGGTGGCCATGCGTGTGCTGGCTGATCATATTCGTGCGATAAGTTTTGCCATTGCAGATGGACAATTGCCATCCAACAACAAGGCGGGTTATGTCATTCGTAGGATATTGCGCCGTGCGGTAAGGTATCAGTACCAATACCTGGATTTTAAAGAACCATTCCTGAACCAGTTGGTGCCGCTTTTAGCAGTACAATTTAAAGGTGTGTTTGATGAATTGTGGAACCAGAAAGATTTTGTGCAGAAGGTGGTTTTAGAAGAAGAGGTAAGCTTTTTAAGAACATTAGGGAATGGGATTAATAAGTTTGAAGAGTATTTACAAAAACGTAAAAATGAATTAAAAAAACTTAAAAATTCAGATGATTTGCCATTTGTAGACGAAGGATTAATTGAAGGCGATTTTGCCTTTGAACTTTCGGATACTTATGGTTTTCCAATTGATTTAACTGAATTGATGGCTCGTGAAATCGGACTATCTATTGATATGGGTGGTTTTAATGATGCTCTTCAAGCTCAAAAACAACGTTCACGTGCAGCCACTGCCATTGATACCAGCGACTGGGTAATGGTTATGGAAGAGGAGGTGCCTGTTGAGTTTACCGGGTACGATGAAACCGAAACCATAGCTCACATTGTTAAATACCGTAAAGTAAAAGCTAAGGGTAAAGAGCAATATCAAATTGTTTTAGATAAAACACCTTTCTACGCTGAGAGCGGTGGCCAGGTGGGCGATAAAGGCGAACTGGTATTTCCTGACGGAGAAATTATAGAGATAACAGATACTAAAAAAGAGAACGGATTGATCGTTCATTTTACAGATGAGTTACCCGATACCTTGGAAGATGCCTTAACCGCGATAATAGATCAGCAGCAACGCAACAGTACCGAAAATAACCATAGCGCTACGCACTTATTGCATGCTGCTTTAAAACAGGTTTTAGGTACACATGTAAACCAAAAAGGTTCGCTCGTAAGTGCCGATTATCTTCGTTTCGATTTTTCGCACTTTGCAAAAGTAAGCGACGAAGAACTGTTGCAGATAGAAGCCATAGTAAACGGAAAGATAAGGGAGAACGTAGCATTAAAAGAGGAACGAAATGTACCTTATGATGTGGCCATCAGCAGTGGTGTAACCGCTCTTTTTGGTGAAAAATATGGTGACCATGTGCGTGTTATCACCTTTGATGAAACCTTTAGTAAAGAACTATGTGGCGGCACGCATGTTAAAGCGACCGGGCAGATAGGCTATTTTAAAATAGTAACAGAAAGTGCTGTAGCTGCCGGGGTGCGCCGTATAGAGGCAATTTCGGGAATAGCTGCAGAATTGTACATAAACGAACAAGCCAGACTGGTACAGCAGGTTAAAGAGCTTTTGAAAAACCCGAAAGATGTAACTAAAAGCATTGAATCCCTATTGGATGAAAACACCCGTTTAAAGAAAGAATTAGAAAAGTCTGTTCTGGAAAAATCCGCCGGATTAAAAGATGAATTGGCTAAAAAAGCCGAACAAATAAATGGGGTAAACTTTATAGCCCAACAGGTAGAATTACCCAATGCCGATGCTATAAAAACATTGGCCTACCATTTAAAAGATATTGTTAATGATCTTTTTTTGGTATTAGTTGCTGATATAGCCGGGAAACCAAATATTACTGTAATGATAGCTGAAAATCTGGTGAAAGAAAAGGGTTTACACGCCGGTAATATTGTAAAAGAACTTGCTAAACTGGTTAAAGGTGGCGGAGGCGGGCAGCCGTTTTTCGCTACAGCCGGCGGCAGTGATGTAAGTGGTTTATCCGCAGTATTAGAAAAAGCAAAAAGCTATATATTGTAAATGCTTACTATTCCAAATATTAAACAAGAAAGCCGCTTTATCAGCGGCTTTCTTGTTTAATAAGCATATTATTTTTAGTGGTGACCACGGTTTCCGCCATGTCCGCCATTGGTATGTGCTCTTGATGCACCATGACTACTGTTGCCGTGACCGCGAATAGTTACATGTGTACGGCTGGTTACCCGGCGTGTAGTATGGTGATTTGGTGCGTGGGTAACCCTTGTGCGGGTTACTGTTCTGGAATGCGGCGCACCCGGAGATCTGTGAGTAACCCTGGTATGCGTTACAGTTCTGTTATGAGGGGTGTAACGTGTACGATTTACTACTCGTGTATTGGGTCTTGCCCTGTAATGATCTCTTATAATAACCTGATGGCCTCTGTTACCTCTGTATTTGGCATAGATGCGTCTGTCATGAGAAAAATAACGATAGGGATGCGGCCTGTATACGGCTACTTTATAGCCATTATTTATATTATAATAACGATAACGGTAAGGTAAGGTATTTCTGAATACCCACTGGCCATTTATTAGAAATACAAATTGGTGTGTTGGCACATAATAATAACTTTCTATATCCGGCAAGTAGTAATAATCTGCCGATGCGTATTCAACAGGGGGATTCCATGCGCCTATATGCAAGTCTACACTTACCTGTGCTTTTGTTTTAGACGATGTTAACGTTAATATTAATAAAAGGGGGATCAAGCTTACAAATATCTTTTTCATAGTATCATAAATTTAAATAACACGCATAATTAACTATCGTGCCTGTTTAATAGACTGGGAGCACATCTTATGGTTTAATTAAGCGCTTACATTACAGTTCTCCGGCAACAAAAAGATTTTCTGTTTGGCCGTTTTTCTTCAGCAGCATAAAGTGCGATTTTATAGCCGCCGGCAGCGAATAAGAGCGGTAATTGAGATGATATTTTTTTGCATACCTTTTAATAATAGGTGTGATGGCCGGGTAATAGGTATGAGCTACAGTGGGGAATAAATGATGGGCCACATGATGATTAAAACCACCGAATAAAATATTTGCAAGCCGGCTTTCAGTACTGAAATCTTTAGTTTCAGCAACCTGATACATTGCCCAACTCATATCAATTTCTCCATTATCAGGTGGTAAAGGGAATATTGCATCTTCATCTGCATGAGTTGAAAGTAGCGCGGTTACTCCAAAAGCGCTGGCCGCAAAATGCATTATAAAAAAGGCGGCTAAAATAGTATACCATGGCTGATCAAGAACGAGCATCGGTAATATTAACATTATAAATAAATTGCAGGCCTTCGCAAGAAAAAGTTTATAATATTCAATTTTGGGAATACGTACTACTCTTTTAAGATAATTGTCCTTCAATCCAAAAAAATCTTTAAAATCTCTTATGAGCAGCCAGTTTAATGTATATAAAAAATACATGAACCACATGTATATATGCTGGTAACGATGAAAGCCGAACCATTTACTTTCCGGAAAAATCCTTAAAATATCACTCTGCTTTACATCAATATCCCAATGCTGCATATTCGGGTACGGATGGTGTAAAACCAGGTGGCGTTTTTTCCATATATAACTATTGCTACCAAAAAGTTCCAACACATAGGTTAACCATTCATTATAATTACGCTTTTTAAATATAGCACCATGGGCGGCATCATGAAAGGTATTTAAGAAAACGAGTATCATACTTATACCCGTTAAAATATAAAATAAAAATAGCAGGCGGGTATAATTACCGAATAGTAATATACAGCTATAAAAGGTAAAATATAGTGTTATAAATAAGATAGACTTTATGATGATCTGTTTTTGTATGCTTTTGTTTTGCAATACCTTTCGTTGTACTTCTTTAAGGAGCTCTTTATAAAAGTCATCAGAACCTGCCTTTTTAAATGTGGGTTTAATCAGGTTTTCTACAGTTGCCATTGTTTATACTTCAATGCTTAATAACTAATATTTTTAAAACAGTCTTCATAAAAGTTGGTTTGCATAAAATATATAATTCTGACCTTTCACAGACATTAGTCAGCCTCAAGCATGTTCATTAAAAGGCAAAAAATCCCTATAAAAAATAACTAATAACGTTATATTTGACAAGTTTGATCAATGCTGACAGCAGCTAAAATATAATATGGCAGTTCTGAAGAGCGGCGTAAGTGATAAGTACGAATTAGTAGTAGGATTAGAAGTTCACGCGCAATTATCCACATTAAGTAAAGCATTTTCCTCAGATTCGGCAGCTTTTGGTGCCGAACCTAATCATCATGTCAGTGCTATATCATTAGGGCATCCGGGCACGTTACCACGTATCAATAAAAGGATGGTGGAATATGCGATAAAAATGGGCATTGCCTGTAATTGTTCTATTAATCTCACTAATACATTTGCTCGTAAAAATTATTTCTATGCTGATTTGCCTAAAGGTTTTCAAACCACGCAAGACCAGCATCCTGTGTGCCTTGGCGGTAGTATTAAAGTAAAGCTGGCCAATGGTTCTATAAAAGATCTGGCTATTCATCATATTCACATGGAGGATGATGCCGGTAAAAGTTCGCACGATCAGCATGATCAATTTTCACTTATTGATCTGAACAGAGCAGGAGTACCTTTAATAGAAATAGTATCGGAACCTGATATGCGTAGCAGCGAAGAAGCCGGCTTGTTTTTAACAGAAATACGCAGGCTGTTACGTTACCTTGACATATGCGACGGTAATATGGAAGAAGGCAGTATGCGCTGTGATGCCAATATATCCGTGAGATTAAAGGGTGCGAAATCTTTTGGTAACCGTTGTGAGGTTAAAAATCTTAACTCGATACGCAATGTGCAGCGTGCAATTGAACATGAATTTGAACGACAAGTATCAATTATTGAAGGTGGCGGGCATATAAGTCAAAATACTCTTAATTTTAATGCGGATACCGGTGAAACTTCTGTACTTCGTTCCAAAGAAATGGCCAATGATTACCGATATTTTCTTGAACCTGACCTGTTACCCGTTACGCTTACCGAAGTATATCTTTCATCTATTCGTGAAAGCATGCCGTCGCTTCCGGCCGAACTTTATGCTAAATATGTTACAGCATTTGGTTTAAGTGATTATGACGCCGAAGTTATTACATCGGATAAAGACTTCGCAGCTTATTTTGATGCTGTAACCCTGTTTACCCAAAATTATAAAGCCGCAGCCAATTGGTTAATGGGTGCTGTTAAATCATATTTAAACGACAATAATTTATCTATAATTAATTTTACTTTAAAACCCGAAACCCTGGCTCAGTTAATTAAAATAGTTGATGAAGGTAAAGTAAACAACACTCTGGCAGCACAAAAACTTTTCCCGGCACTAATAGCATCTCCACATAAATCAGCTATTGATATAGCTAATGAACTTAATTTATTTATAAGCGAAGACAGATCAGAAGTAGAGCAGTTTATACAGTCTGCCCTGGCCAAATTTCCTGATAAGGTAATAGAATACCAAAAAGGAAAGAAAGGCGTTTTAGGCTTGTTTATGGGCGAGATCATGAAAAGCTCCAAGGGAAAAATAGATCCTAAAAAAACCAATCAACTTTTAATAAAGCAATTAGAATCTAAATAAATGAAACAACGTTTTATAACTTTTATCGCCTTTTTATCCGCTCTTTTTATTATATCATGTAAAAGTAGTGATGACTTTACAATCTCAGGAACACTTAAAAATCCCGGCGATCTGAAAATGGTTTACCTGCTTGAAGCTGATAGCACACAAATAATTATTGTTGACTCAACCACGTTAAGCGAAAAAAACAAATTTCAATTTAAACATAAGGCCCCATACGCTAACTTATTTAAGCTACGTATAGGTAATAATATCTTTGATTTTATTGCTAAAAATGGCGATGATATTGAATTCAGCACCGATATGTCTGATATATCACACGCATATAATGTATCAGGATCAGAAACCTCTGAAAAAATAAAAGAATTTAACAAGATCAGTAATTACTACGGCGAAAAAAATAGCATTTTGTCTGACGAATACAGTACAAAAGCACAAGCACTTGGACATGAGTCTGACTCATTATTAAGTATTTACATGCCTCAATTTCAAAAAAATATTACCGACTACAGTAACGCGGTTTTAAAATTTATAGCTGATAATAAAAAATCATTAGCCGCTTTTTACGCAGCAACTTCTCTTGATCAGTATAAGTATGAACAACAACTGGTTGCTTATGCTGATGATATAAAGGATGATTTTAAAGATAATCCGGGTGTACAAATCTTCATCAGACAAATGGAGGCGATTAAGCCTGTTTCGGTCGGCCATAAAGCTCCTGAATTTACAGCTGCCGGTATTGATGGTAAACCAATAAAATTATCTGATTATAAAGGCAAATATGTGATGCTGGATTTTTGGGCTTCATGGTGCGCACCATGCAGGCAGGAAAATCCGAATGTTGTAAAGCAGTATAATAAATATAAATCCAAAGGTTTTAATATTTTGGGAATATCGCTTGATACTGATAAAAAAGATTGGGAGAAGGCTATTGCGGCAGACAAGCTTACATGGACCCACGTTTCTGACTTAAAGCGTTTTGAAGGACCTACTGAATTGTTGTATAAGGTGGAAGCAATTCCATCTAATTTTATTATTAACCCTCAGGGTGTTATTGTTGCAAAAAATGTAACCGGTGCTGATCTTGAAGAATTTTTAAACAAAATATTTAATAAGCCTGAATAAATAGTTAACTTAAAGTGATATTTAACAATTTGTTAATATGAAATTAACCGTTAGCTGCTTTTAAGATTATACTTTTATACAAAAAAATTAACCTTACATGAGCACCTCCGGAAAGCAAAAAATACTTATAGTTGATGATGAACCTGATATTTTAGAGCTGATTGAGTATAATCTAAAAAAAGAAGGATATCAGGTTTATTCTGCACGTAACGGGCAGGAAGCCGTAGCTGAGGCCAAAAGAACACTTCCTGATCTTATTGTACTTGATATAATGATGCCTAAAATGGACGGTATAGAAGCCTGCCGTATTATGCGAACCATGCCCGAATTTAAAAACACCTTTATGGTTTTTTTAACCGCGCGTAGTGAGGAGTATTCTGAAATAGCAGGTTTTAACGTAGGAGCCGATGATTACATAGCTAAACCTATAAAACCCAGAGCATTAGTGAGCCGTATTAACGCAATACTGCGCAGAAATTCAACACCCGAAGAAGTTGCAGATAACAAACTGGAGATAGGAGACCTTGTTATTGACAGAGAAGCATATTTGGTTTATAAAAATGGAGTAAAGGTAGTTTTAGCAAAAAAAGAATTTGAACTGCTTTATTTACTTGCATCAAAACCCGGAAAGGTTTACACCCGGGAAGTAATATTAAAAAACATCTGGGAAGATTCAGTAGTGGTAACAAACCGTACCATCGATGTGCACATACGTAAACTCCGTGAAAAATTAGGAGACGATTGCGTAGCTACTGTAAAAGGTGTTGGCTACAAATTTGAAGTACGATAAATTATGTTTCATAAATGATAAAAAGCTCCGCATAAGACGGAGCTTTTTATGTTATAGATGAGATACTTCTGTTAAATTGATAGTTGAAAAAGATTGTACCTTATAGCAAATAAAACGAGACCTGCGGTATTCCTGCAATTCACTTTATTTATGAGCCGCTTGCGATGTCCCTCAACAGTGCGAACGCTTAGAAACAGCTCTTCAGCAATTTCCGAATTGTTATATTCTTTACAAATAAGTTGAAGCAGTTGTTTTTCACGTTTAGATAAGGCCACAGGAATTTTATCAAAAGTGTTGTTTACATTATGCTTATGGTTGGAGCTAAGCCGTATTGCCCTTAAAACTTCGGTATTAAAATAAAATCCTTTTTGATAAACTGTTTTTATCGCAAGGGTAAGTTCATCTTTGTCACAGTTTTTGGCCATATAGGAAGCTGCACCCGCATTTATCAATTGAGTAATAAGCAAATCGTTAATATGTACTGATAGTATAACTATTTTTATATTAGGAAATTTCTTATGAAGTATTTTATTAAGTTCCACACCATTCATTCCTGGCATGTCAAGATCTATAATTGCAACATCAACTTTTATATCGGTCGAATTTAATGCCTCAATAAACGCCTCTCCACCCGGATAGTCACCTGCAAGTTTGAATATCTCTACTGAGTTAATTAATAGCGCAAGGCTCTGTCGGAATAAATTCTGATCATCAACTATTGCTACGTTAATTTTATTCATAAATAGTTTAAACAACAGGGTAATTAATTGTTATGGAAAATCCCTTATCATTATAATTCCCCAATTTAAAGTCGGCGTTAATATTAAGCAATCTGCTTTCTATATTTTGCATACCCATTCCTTTTTTTGAAGTAACTTGCTGAGACAAACCCCGGCCATTATCAGTATAGATAATTTTTAAATATTGTTCATCTGAGAAGAATTTTATATTAGCATTGCTAGCCCCTGAATGTTTAATGGTATTATTTAATAACTCTTCTAAAACCCGATATATTGCGGTCGCGGTATGACTATCTAAATTACCTAATTCATTATCCGCATTGTTCAATATAGCGATATCTAATTTACCCGACTGGTTAATTATAGTGCAGTGTTCGGTTATTGCTGCCACCAATCCGTAATAAGCCAGGGTAGTAGGAGATAAGTTGTGAGAGATATTACGTACATCTTTTACTATTTTATCAATAGTGTTTTTGCTCGACTTAATAAACTCTACGTGATGCACATCATTTTCATCTTTAGGTTTAAACATTTCAATAATGAGTCTAAGTCCGGATAACATTGTACCTACATCATCGTGAAGATCCTGCCCGATACGTTTTCGCTCGGCCTCTTGTGATTCAATTACCGCACGTAAAAGCTCTTTTTGATGAGCAATCTCCGCCTGTTGAAACTTCTGTCGTTGTTTTAAAAGCTTATTTTGATTGCGTATGGAGTATAATATAAAAGAAACAACAAGTAAAAATGTCCCTGCTATGCCTAAAATTATTAAGATGTAAATATTGTCGTTTTTGTTTTGCATTTATAAAAACCTATAGCAAACAAAATATACTCCAATGCTAATATACTTTCAGAAACGCCGAAAATAATATGAATTAAAGTATGGTTTGCTTTTAAAATGTAATTTGAAGATACAAACATCAAAAGACCACTTGCGTAGTAAAGAAGCAAGCCAGTGTTTATCCAATTATAACAATTATCCGCCCAATTTACATTAGTATCACTATCATTTTGTTTAAACAATAATTGCATACTATATAAAGCTATCAATATAGCCCCGATAGGTCTGGTATAGCTATTAAATTGTTCCTTATTTTGGATAAAAAGTAAATTTATGATACATAGGATAGCGAATGTTATTGCAATGGCTATTAACTGTCTTCTCTTTTTTTTATCATAAAAAATCATGAAATATAATGACAAGCAACAAAATTCAAAAATCCCATAAAGATGATAAATTAAAATAGAATTGCCACCGTAGATTATGTAGATGCGATTAATAAGATTAATAATTGCAGAAATAAGTACATACCAAAATATAACTTTTAATGCCTTAGGCAGATATTTATATTTAAAAACTGCAAAGAATATTGGCAATAAAGCTGTAGATGGAATAATATAGTGTGTATAAAGTCTGTAAAAGTTAAACATAACAATATTTATAAGCCTTAAATATATTAAAGCTTATAAATATTTGTCATAAATTATTGGCATAAATCGCTTTCAGTATCACATTCCGGAGGGCATGGCTGCGTCATATCATATACGTTGCTTTGTCCGTCGCCGCCAACACCACCATCGGTATCCGGAACTATTACTAATATATCTTTGCCATCTACCACAGGTACCAGCATTAATTTTGCTGTTTTTGGATCATTAGGTGACTCTAACCCAATATATGCTCTTACTGCTTCTGCATCAGGGTTATATAAAAGGATGTTTTTAAAGTCAATAATTGGAATTGAAAATGATTTAATATTAAATTCCTGTTGAGAAGTTACTAAATAGTTTCTCCAGTTTTCAGCCAATTGTATGGCATAATCTACAGGGATTGTTCCTTCAGGTCCGCTTGATGAATTGTTTTCGTTACTCATGTAAAAATTAGTGATATTGTTAAATAAATATTAAAAGATGTTTAAAAAACGCCTGAAATTACCGCTTTAGATATCAGTATTAAACGATTTTTTACGAATGAACAAAATGAACAATGTTATTTGCAGCAATAAATTAACTTTCACTTTAATTGAAAGTTATACGCTATTCATGATATGCTTATAGTTATTATCTGTAGATTAAAATGAAAATTTTGGAGAATTCTATGTGCTCCCTACAACTAAAATCTCTATATTAATGCCGTTTTTCGATCTTAATTTAAGATGGAAAATTTAGAACCTGAACTTCGTGTATTAAAATGGATATTCTATCAGCTAATAGTTATTTGGGCAATTCTGATGAATTGCTTCTTCATCAATTATTTGAGCAACAAGTTGAACAAACGCCGAATACTATTGCTGTACAGTTTGATGATGAAAAACTTACTTACGCCCAATTAAATGCCAAAGCTGACCATCTGGCAAGCGAAATAAGCCAAATCGCTCCCGAATCTTTAATAATAGGTGTAAGTACAAGTCGTGGTATCGCAACTATTATTAGTGTTTTGGCTATCCTGAAATGCGGTAAGGCTTACCTGCCACTTGATCCAACCTATCCTAAAGACCGACTCGAGCAAATTATAAATGATTCTGGCGTAAGCTTATGTTTAGCTCCGTCTAACGAAGATATTTTATTCAAACATCTGTCAATTAACATTCTTCCTTCGGATAAATATTATGATACTGTAGAATTTACTGCAAACAATAAAAAAACGACTGTTGCTTATGTGATATATACTTCCGGATCAACCGGTAAACCCAAAGGTGTTTGCGTTGGTCATTCAGGTGTTATCAACCTTATCCTGTGGCATAAAAAGCACTCAAAACTCAGGGATGGAGACCGCACTTTGCAATTTGCACCTTTGAGTTTTGATGAGTCGGTAAAAGAGATATTTTGCACCATAACCATTGGCGGTACACTTGTATTAGTGGACAACGAGCGTCGTTTGGACCCATACCGTTTATTAAGATACGTAGACGAGCAACAAGTGAACCGCATGATATTGCCATTTGTTGCTTTGCAATATTTTACCGAAGCGGCAGATGTTGAAAAATTCTATCCTGAAAGTTTGCAGGAGTTTATCACAGCTGGTGAACAGTTAAAAATAACGCCCCAAATTGTAAGATTTTTCGTTGCCCTGCCTCAATGCGATTTTTATAATATGTATGGCCCAACAGAGGCGAGTGTTACAAGCACGTCTTTACATTTAGAGGGATCGCCTTACTATTGGTCATTATTGCCTGCTATAGGTAAGGCTATTGATAATACGGAGATGTTTGTGCTTGACGAACAGCTTAAATTACTGCCTGATGGTGAAGTAGGTGAGTTGTGTATCAGCGGTGCCAACCTGGCTTTAGGTTATTTGAATAGAAAAGATCTTACCGGGGAGAAATTTATTGATTGGGAATACGCGGGTAAAATTATACGCATCTATCGTAGTGGTGATTTATGCCGTGTGTTAACCGATGGCAATATTGAATATTTAGGACGTAAGGACACCCAGGTAAAGATAAGGGGTAACAGAGTAGAGATAGGAGAGATAGAAGTATTACTAAACCATCTGCCCGGCATTCAGCAGGCGGTAGTTATAGCCAGAGAAGATAATCCGGGTGACAAAAGACTTGTTGCTTACCTGGTTTCAATGCTTGGTAAAGGCAATACGGCCCAAATTAGAGATATTATTGAGCAGAAACTGCCTGATTATATGATGCCGTCGGCTTTTGTGTGGCTTGACGAATTGCCTAAAACAACGAGCGGAAAGGTTGACAGGAATGCATTACCAAAACCCAATTTAAAAAGACCAGAATTAAACAACGTATTCCATCCACCATCTACTTACACTCAAAAGCGGTTAACTGAACTATGGAATGATCTGCTTCAGTTAGAGAATATTGGCATTAATGATAATTTTTTTGAACTTGGTGGAAATTCGCTTATAGCTTTAAAAACTATAACCGCATTAAAGAAGCAATTTGGTTACCAATTGCCCGTAACAAAATTATACCAATTGCCGACTATCAGCGGTATAGCAGCTCATTTAGATGGTAAAAGTAACACAGCAACAGAAGTCGTATTACCAAAATCACCTGCAAAAAACAATACGGATGTAGCTGTAATAGGAATGGCAGGCAGATTCCCCGGGGCAGATACTATTGAAGAACTTTGGAATATTTTAATAGAGGGTAGAGAAACAATTAAATTTTTTACTGACGCCGAGTTAGATCCATATATTCCTTCTTCAATAAAAAACGCATCTAACTATGTTAAAGCTCGCGGGATCATTAACAAGGCTGATGAATTTGATGCAGCGTTTTTTGGATTGAATCCAAAAGTAGCCGAATTGATGGATCCTCAACAACGTATCTTTTTAGAGATAGCATGGGAGGTGTTGGAACAAACCGGCTATTTGCCTTCGAAGTATAAAGGATCTGTAGGAGTTTTTGCCGGTTGTGGTAACAATACCTATTACATTAACAATGTAATATCAAACAAGGAATTGATAAATAATGTTGGCGAATTTTTAGTTACTACGCTTAACGAAAAAGATTACATTGCCAGCCGTACCGCTTATGAGTTGAATTTAAAAGGCCCGGCAATAAGTGTGCACTCAGCCTGTTCAACTTCATTGCTGGCCATTGCAGAGGCGGTGGGAAGTATTCGATCTGGCCAGTGCGATGTGGCCTTGGCTGGTGGGGCATCAATTACATCTCCAATAAACAGCGGGCATTTGTATCAAGCAGGTACAATGCTGAGCGCCGATGGACATTGTCGTTCATTTGATGCCAGAGGTGACGGGACAGTGTTTAGCGATGGGGCTGGGGTGGTGTTGTTAAAAAGCCTCGCCGAAGCCGAAAAGGATGGCGACACTATTTACGCTGTTATTAAAGGGGTAGGATTAAATAATGATGGTGCGGGTAAAGGAAGTTTCACAGCCCCTAATGCAACCGGACAAGCCGGAGCAATTAAAATGGCAATCAATAATTCGGGCATTTCCGCGGGTGATATTAGTTATGTTGAGGCGCATGGTACGGCAACTATACTGGGTGACCCAATAGAAATAGAAGGGCTTAAATTAGCTTTTGGTCAGCAAGAAAAAAAACAGTATTGTGCAATTGGTTCTGTAAAAAGCAACCTGGGCCATTTAACAGCCGCTTCGGGCGTAGCAGGTTTTATAAAAACTACGCTTTCCTTACACCACCGGCAAATTCCGGCTTCCATAAATTATGACACTCCCAATCCTAATATTGACTTTGAGAACAGCCCTTTTTATGTTAATACACAATTGACTGATTGGGGTAATGGGGAAAAACTTATAGCAGGAATAAGTTCATTTGGTGTTGGAGGTACTAATGTTCATGTAATATTAGCAGATTACTTACAAGCCCCTAAAGTTAGTTCTGCCGGGCGCGATGTTCAACTTATTTCCTGGTCTGCAAAAACCGAGAACAGTGCCGAAAACTATCGGGAGAAGCTAGCAGAATACATCAAATGTAATCCTGAGGTTTCAATTGCGGATATAGCTTATACGTTACAAAACACTAAAGAAAGTTTTAATCAACGATCTTTTGTATTAGCTGACAGTAGAGATGATCTTATCAATAAACTCTCTGCTACTGATGGTGTAAATTCAAACAAACTTACGATAAAGGGCAACGAAGTTGTTTTTCTCTTTCCTGGTCAGGGATCGCAGTTTGTGAATATGGGAAAAGACTTGTACGAAAAGGAAATAGTATTTAAAGAAGCGGTAGATGAGTGTGTTTCATATTTAAAACACACCATACAGGAGAATATTTTGGAAGTAATATTTAATAATAGTACAAAAGATGAGGCTGAAACTGCTCTAAAAAATACACTCTATACTCAACCGGCATTGTTTATAATATCGTATGCAACTGCTAAACTATGGATGAGTTGGGGCATTATGCCAACTGTACTTACCGGACATAGCATTGGAGAATTTGTGGCTGCACATTTTGCCGGAGTATTTTCGTTAGCCGACGCTGTTAAGTTAATAGGCGCAAGGGCAGAAATAGTTAGTAAAGCCGAAGCAGGAAATATGCTTTCTGTCAGATTGCCTGAGGAACAGCTAAAAGCGATATTGCCGGATACACTTTCAATAGCTGTTATTAATACCAGTAAAACATGCGTGGTTGCGGGCGCGACGGAAGAAATTAATAAGTTTTCTGAACTGCTTGATAAACAAAATATCGCAAGTCGTTTATTGCAGACCAGTCATGCTTTTCATTCCGCTATGATGGATGATATTGTGGAGCCGTTTGAGGCGATAGTAAAGCAAATAAAATTAAATCCGCCTGTAAAACCGATAGTATCGGCTGTTACCGGTAAATGGCTGAGCGAAAAGGAAGCTACAAGCGCCACGTATTGGGCACAGCATTTAAGAAATACGGTACGTTTTGCCGATGCTGTTTCCTTTGTAACCGAAGACGAAAGCCGTATACTACTGGAAGTTGGACCGGGAAATGTTTTGGCTACGTTAGTTCGCCAGCAAACTGCCGGTAAAGAGGTGAAGGTTATTGCTGGTTTTACAAAAGAAGAACCATTTGGATATAATTCAGTTTTAAAAGCTTTAGGATTATTATGGCTTAACGGAATTGAGCCGGATTGGAAAGCTTTTTACGGTGAGCAAAACCGTTTAAGGGTTGACTTGCCAACTTATGCTTTTGACAGAAAGCGTACCTGGGTAAACCCTGCAACGCTTGTTAATACCGTAATGCCAACTTTTGAGGTTAAATCAGAAACGCTAATTGAAAATTCAACCGAAATACCCGTAATTATGGCGGATAGAAAAAATACATTAATTCCTAAGCTAAAAGCGATCTTTGAAAATGCATCAGGAATTGATATAGATAGTACAGATGTCAGCTTTGTTGAGGCAGGCTTTGATTCGCTTTTGCTCACACAAATCGCTACTAATCTTAAAAAGGAATTTAATGTACCTGTTACTTTCAGAAAGCTTTTTGAAGATTATAGCTCGTTGGAATCATTAGCACTTTACCTTGATGAGGTTTTACCCGCAGATAGCTATCAACAAGAGGTTACGTCTCAATTTTTACAATCGCATAATCAAATTATTACCCCGGCAGGCATAAACGGGGCCAACCCTGCGTTGGATATGATAGCCCAACAATTACAAGCTTTAGCCAACCAGGTTGTCAACTTACAAAATGGGAATCATCAAGCCATCCGCCCATCAACAACGACAAAACCCTCTGCAAATGGCCATGCGCTGTCTGCTGTTTCACAGTTCGATCTTACACCTGAAGAACATATAGAAGCAAAAAAACCTTTTGGAGCAACAGCCCGGATAGAAAAGCATGTACAGGGGTTAAATGATAAGCAACAAGCTTTTTTAGAAAAGCTTGTCATTGATTACAATAAGAAAACGCGCGGTAGTAAAGATCATACTCAAAAGCATAGGTCTTACATGGCCGATCCTCGGGTAGTGAGCGGCTTTAGGCCACTTACAAAAGAGATAGTTTACCCGATAGTTGTAAATAAGTCGAAAGGTAGTCGCTTATGGGATATTGATGGTAATGAATATATTGACGCCTTAAATGGTTTTGGCTCAAATATGCTCGGTTATCAACCGGAGCCTGTAAAAAAAGCTATACAGGAGCAATTGGAAAAAGGTTACGAAATTGGGCCACAGCATGAATTAGCAGGTGAGGTGTGTGATCTGCTTTGTGAATTTACAGGATTTGATCGTGCTGCACTTTGCAGTACAGGCTCTGAAGGCGTTTTAGGCGCAATGCGCATAGCACGTACGGTAACAGGTCGTTCTATTATTGTTGCATTTAGCGGTTCATATCATGGTATAATGGACGAGGTTATAGTACGCGGCACCAAAAAGCTACGTACAATTCCCGCAGCTCCGGGTATTATGCCCGAAGCTGTACAGAATATGCTGATACTGGATTATGGCACAGAGCAATCGCTGCGGATAATTGAAGAGCGCGGTCACGAAATAGCTGCGGTATTAGTGGAGGTAGTACAAAGCCGTCGACCTGAATTTGTACCTGTTGATTTCTTAAAAAAATTACGAAAAATTACCGCTGCAGCTAAAACCGCGTTGGTATTTGATGAAGTTATTACCGGTTTCAGAATGCATCCGGGAGGTATGCAGGCTATATTGGGCATTAAAGCAGATATAGGCACATACGGCAAAGTAATTGGCGGTGGTTTACCGGTGGGTGTAATAGCTGGTATTAAGGAATATATGGATGCACTTGATGGGGGATATTGGCAATACGGGGATAGCTCTACGCCGGAAGCCGGTGTTACTTACTTTGCAGGTACATTTGTAAGGCATCCCCTGGCGCTTGCAGCTACAAAGGCCTCGTTACTTTATATGAAAGAGAAAGGCCCCAACTTACAACAGGGTCTAACTGATAAGACCACTTACCTCGTAAAAGCCTTGAATGAAATTTGTCAAAAATATAATACGCCATGCTTTGTGGCACAATATGGCTCTTTATGGAAGCTGAAATATAGAGAAGAATATCCTTACAGCGAATTATTTTTTACACAAATGAGGTTAAAAGGAATTCATATTTGGGATGGTTTCCCTTGTTTTATGACTGATGCACATACACAGGCCGACATAGACACTATAATAAAATGTTTTGAAGAATCGGTAAGTGAATTAGTTGCCGCTGAGTTCATACCCTCAAGTGATTCTTTTGCTGATGTTGCCGCACCATTTGTAGAAAAAAGATACGATGACAGGAATGTGCCGCCCCTTCCCGGTGCGAAACTCGGACGTGATAAAAACGGAAATCCGGCGTGGTTTATCAGTGATGACAAAATGCCCGGAAAATACATTCAGATTAAATGATAATTGAATTTGGAATTAGAAATTTTTACTAAAAACGGCCTTCCTGTTGATTTTGACCCGTTTGCAGGACCCGAAATTTTATTGATTGCCCCGGCAACAGAACCACAGATAGAGATTTGGACTTCCTGTTTAATAGGTGGTTCGGATGCAAGTTGTGCTTACAATGATTCCGCTTCATTGTTGTTAACCGGCCCGTTTGACGACAATGCCATGCGCCTGGCTTTACAGGCATTATCAGATCGCCATGAGGCATTACGCACCGTATTTAGTGGAGACGGTAAGACTATCTGTGTTTATAATAATCCAAAAATTAGCTTCGATTATCATGATATCTCCACTCAGGAAGCTGAACAGAATGCATCATTTATACAAAATTATGCAAGGCAAAATGCAATCACTCCAATGGACCTGGTATATGGCCCGTTGTTTAAAACGGCTCTGTTCAAATTAAATAATGATGAACATTATTTAACATTTATTGCGCATCACATTATCTGCGACGGCTGGTCGGTAGGAGTAATTTTACAAGACCTGAGTAAACTTTATACAGCCTTTGCAAAAGGAATAGAACCGATATTGCCTCCGGCCCCACAATTTAGTGATTATGCGGTTGATCAATCATTTTCAGAAGAAGATGCAACTTTGCGAGAGAACGAAGCTTTTTGGATAGATCAGTTTAAAGGGAGCGACCACCTGCTGAATTTACCAACAGATAATCCGCGACCAACATATCGTACTTTTAAAAGCAATCGTGCCGATTTTAATTTAGAAGCCAATTTGGTTAACGATATTAAAAAAATGGCACGTAAGGCGGGCAGCAGTTTTGTTACCGCGTTGCTTGCTGCTTTCGAAGTTTTTTTACAACAAATAACAACTCAGGACGAAATTATTTTAGGCCTGCCCTCTGCGGGGCAATCTGCTACAGGCAATTACGGCCTGGTGGGGCACTGTGTAAATTTATTGGCTTTACGTACCATACCTGACAGAGAACTGCAATTTGTTGACTATTTAAAACAGAGAAAGACTGCCATACTTGATGCTTACGAGCATCAGCAGTATACATTTGGGAGTTTGCTGAAAAAACTAAACATTCCTCGCGATGCATCACGTATACCACTCGTCCCTGTAGTGTTCAATATAGATATCGGCATGGATGAGGGGGTGGATTTTTACAACCTTAAACACCAGTACATTAACAATCCAAGAGAATACGAAACATTTGAGATATTCCTGAACATTACCGATCAAAAGGATGGATTGATATTAGAATGGTCTTATAATTCCCAGTTGTTTAGCCCTGAAACCATCACACGAATGATGGATGAGTTTGAGTATCTATTAAGGCAGATTGTTAAAAATCCGGAGATTATGATCGGAAGAATTCCGACTAAAGATGCACAGGAAATTAAAAATAAATTACAATTATGGAACAATACTAAAGTTAGCTATCCCAAGAATAAATCGCTTTCTGCCATAATTAGTGATACAGTTACAGTCAATTATGAAAACGTTGCCTTACAGTTCTATAAGCAAAAATATACTTATAAACAGCTCAACGAAAAATCTAATCAGCTTGCTCACGCCTTAATAAAATTTGGCCTGAATAAAGGAGATCGTGTTGCACTGTTAGTTGACAGATCTGAAAAATTAGTGGTAGCATTATTGGCAATAATGAAAGCCGGGGGGGCATATATTCCGCTTGATCCGCTTTTCCCGGTTAACCGGATTAATTATATGTTGACGGATTCGGATGCGAAATTACTGCTGACTGAAAGCAATTACAGCGGACAGTATATTCATGGCAATGAAGTTTTACTTGATAATGTTTGGCACGAACTTGCCGAATACCCTTCTAATGAACCCGATGTATGTATTAAAGGCGACGATTTGCTTTATATATTATACACCTCAGGATCAACGGGTTCACCCAAAGGGGTACAAATTGCACATCATAATGTGGTTAACTTTCTGTTGAGCATGCAAAAAGTCCCCGGTATAACACCTCAAGATAAATTACTTGCTGTTACTACCATTAGCTTTGATATAGCCGGGCTCGAAATATTTTTGCCCCTCATAACCGGGGCCCAACTTATATTAACTGATGCAGTTATAGCCAAGGACGGCTTCGCTCTGCTTGAGATAATTAAAAATCAGAAAATTACCCTAATGCAAGCTACGCCATATACCTGGCGGATTTTGTTAGAGGCAGGTTGGCAAAATCAACCGTTAAAAGCAATATGTGGAGGCGAAGCACTGCCGCTTGATCTTGCATCGAGGATACTTGATCGTGCATCATCACTATGGAATGTATATGGTCCAACTGAAACCACCATATGGTCAACAATAAAAGAAATTACTAATGCTGACGAAACAATCACAATAGGTAAACCAATAGATAATACGAGTATTTATGTATTAGACAGGTTTCTTAATCCCATAGCACCAGGAGTTGCGGGAGAAATATACATTGGTGGCGAAGGAGTGGCAAAAGGTTATTGGAAAAAACCGGATCTGACAGCCGAAAAGTTTATAGACGATCCATTTTCGGCTATTTCCGGTGCAAAAATGTATCGTACGGGCGATATTGGAACTTTTACCAGTGATGGAGAATTAGTTTATCTGTCAAGAACAGACAATCAGATAAAGATACGCGGTTACAGAATTGAAACAGGTGAAATTGAGCACTATCTTTCAAAGATTAGCGATATAAAAGAAGCAGTTGTTGTAACCAGTGCCGATTATAATGGCATTCAAAAACTGGTTGCTTACGTAGTAGTTTATGACAATACACTGAGTGAAAACAATAATGAGAATATAAGCAATTGGCGTATTGAATTGCATAGTTCACTACCTGATTACATGATACCTGATAATTTTATTATTATATCCGAAATACCATTAACACCTAATGGTAAGGTGAATAAAAAGGCACTTATTACTCAACAGCCATTAATTGCTGCAAACATTGGCCAATATATTTCCCCACGCACTGATACCGAAAAATTAGTACATGATATTTGGAAAGAGTATTTAGAAATTGAAAGGATAAGTGTACTTGATAATTTCTTTGAACTTGGCGGGCATTCCTTAATAGCAGTACAGGTGATGGCGCGTATTGAGAAGGAAACCGGTAAACGTTTACCATTAGCAGTACTGTTTGAAAATTCTACGATAGAAAAACTGTCGCTTGTGCTGCAGAGGGATGGTCGTTCCATTACATGGGATTCTTTAGTACCTATAAAGCCAAAAGGTAATAAAATGCCTATTTATATTGTGCATGGTGCAGGTTTAAATGTACTATTATTCAATACATTAGCTAAACATATGGATGATGACCAACCTGTATACGGTTTGCAGGCAAAAGGGCTAAACGGGGTTGATGAACCGCTTAATAGAATAGAAGATATTGCAGCACACTATATTTCATCTATTATGAGCCAAAATCCGGACGGGCCTTACGCTCTTGCCGGCTTTTCATTCGGTGGCATCATAGCGTTTGAAATGGCCAGGCAACTGGAAGCGTTAAATAAAGAGGTAAAAATGTTGGCGATGTTTGACACATACGCTTATCGCACACCGCATTATGATCCATGGTTATTAAAGCATTACAAACGGGGCATGTATTTTGGACGCAAGCTTTGGTATTCTGTAACGTTTCAGGAAGGTTTTATTAAAACCATTAAGCACAGAAGCAAAGCACTTAAAAGAGGGGCGACCCGCTTTTACTGGCGATTTAGATATGGTAAAGAACAAAAACAAACAGGTTTTTTTGGTTATTCTAATAAAATTGATCAGATGAATGATATTGCCCAAAAACACTATAGAATACAACCATATGAAATAACAATAGAGTTGTTTAGAGCAGAAGTACGTTCATTTTACCTTGATGATTTTGAATATATGGGGTGGAAGCCCTATGCGCTTAAAGGAATAAATATTCATAATATCCCCGGTGAGCATAACACGATATTTAAGGATCCAAATGATAAAGTTTTTGCTAAAATATTACAGGAGTGTTTAGATAAAGCGGTTAAAAGATAAATCATAGTTTAATACCTGGTATTTCAAGAAGTTTGCGCATGGGAATAAAAATTGGTTGGATTGCAGATAGAATAGTGTGGAAGAACTCGTTTTTAGAATATCGCATTAAACCCAATGAAATGCATATTTGGCGCATAAATATTGATGATTTTATTAACCAGACTGATTTTTTAATCCGCCTGCTAAATAATTCGGAAATTGAGCGTGCAAACAAATATTTCAGGGAAAACGACAGGATAAGATTTATAGTAAGCCGCGGAATGCAACGGTCTGTTTTAGCGAATTACCTAAATATTCCGGCGGCGGAACTAAGATTCGCTTTGTCAGAAAATAAAAAACCGTACATTTTAAACACCAATCCCGATAATGTCCGGTATAATATTTCACATTCCGGATGTTGGATATTATTGGCTATTTCATCTACAGAGGTAGGATGTGATGTCGAATATGTTGACCCTTTATTAAAATTTAATGATGTAATTAAAGATCACTTTAGTACCCAAGAAACCGAATATATTGGTAAGGACAACTCCACTAAAAAGTTTTTCACTTTATGGACACGTAAAGAGACGATTTTAAAAGCCACGGGCGAGGGGTTAGGAGATATTTTAAGATCTGTACCATCACTAAATGGCGAACACCCATTACCAGATAACATTTCCGGTCATAACAGCGAACTTATGCTTTTGAGTTTCAATCTGGATGTTGATTACGTAGCCAGTGTAGCCTCTTTTAACTCTAATACTTTTCCATTATTTATTGATGCCGGTTTTTTAAATAAAGCATGTTATTAATCTAATTACGGAAAATTGCAATAATCTTCTTTGGCTTTAAAATACTTAATTACCTTCTTTCATTATAAACACCAAATTCGGCTATGGAAACCTGGTGATCTGCTTTATCTATCCAAACCCTTACCTTATTTCCCCAAACTCTGTTAAAGCGGTTTATTTTAACCTTAGCACTGTTCTCGGCAGATAAAATAGGTGTCCATTTGCCATCTTTTAAATATTCCAGATGATATTTGGTAATGTTTGGTTTCTGTTCGGCTATTGTAATATTATTAAAAGCGATATCGTGCCCGAAATCAACCTCATACCAGGGCTTTTCTACTTTAGGATTCGATACCCACGAAGTTGTAAAGTCATCGTCGTTGGCAAAGTCCATTATTTCAGAGTCATCACTCCAACTGGAATTCGCCATTTTATTTTTCGCCAAATTGGTAGATATTATCGGCGCACCTGTTGGCGTTAACTTTGGTGCAGGGCCATCATTATGCCATAACTTACCAATCTGCTTAAGTGCTGCTAAGGCATTATCATCAATTAACCCCTCCGTGTTTGGTGCAACATTGAGGATAAAATTGCAATCAACTTTATTTAAGGGTATAATATTATCATTAACTAACTTCACCGGATCTTTAACAGGCGTGGTAGGAAATGAAGTTTTCCAAAACCAGTTTTGGTTAAGAGGGAGGCAGGCTAGTGCAGGCATACGATTAGTTTCCTTAGAAACTCTTTGACCGGCACCCATTTCATAGGTTTTTATATCTGTATAATACAAACCTTCTGCGGGATATTTTGCACCATTCAGATCCATTAATACACAATCAGGTTGTAATGATTTTACCAGATAATAAATATCTTCAAATTGTATATCATCATAGGATATTCTTGACCAGGGAGCATCCCAGCCATCAATTATTAAAGCTTCAATTTTTCCATAGTTGGTTAATAGTTCGGTTATTTGTGCTTTTACCATCTCAAAATCTTTTTGAGTAATGGCATTGGGCCGCAAGCGATGATGGGTATCTAATATAGAATAATATAGCATTACTTTAAGGCCGTTTGCCCGGAATGCATCTGTAAATTCTTTAACAACATCCCGTTTAAGTGGACTGTTCATTACATTGTAATCGGTGGTTTTAGTATCCCAGATGCAAAAACCGCTGTGATGTTTAGTGGTAAGACAACCGTAACTCATATTTGCAGATTTAGCAGCTTTTGCCCACTGATCACAATTTAATTTTGTTGGGTTAAAAATAGTTGGTGATGCGTCGGGGTCCGGCCAGTCTGCATTCATATAAGTGGGGATATTAAAATGAATGAACATGCCAAATCGCAAATCAACGAATTTCTGCTGAAGTACTGTTAATGATTGAGGCTCTTTAATATTTTGACAAGTTGCAGGAGCAATATTGATTAATAAAATTGTAAAAACTGATAAAGCAAATAATTTGATAGACATATTTATAATTATAAAAATATGTGAGCAATATACTATTTAGAGGTTTTATTAGCTAACATCCATCAAAAAACATGAATGAAAATATGTGATGATAAAAACGCAATCGTCATAGATATGTCGTAATACACATAAAATTAACTTTTTGACATGCTAAATGAAATATTGTTGCATTTGTGATTATATTTGCAACATGAGATCATCTAAGATGAACCTTAAAAAATTGGATAATATTGGAATGACGGCATCGACTTTATGTGCTATACATTGCGCAGCTGTACCCATATTTTTTACCAGTTTACCACTTGTCGGTCTGGGTTTTTTAGCTAATCCATGGGTAGAATGGATAATGATATTATTTGCGCTTTTAGTAGGTGTTTCATCTATAGGAACATCCGTAAAAATTCATCATCGCTTATTGCCGTTGATATTATTAATTGCGGGTTTTGTAACAGTGATTGCGGGCCATTTGCTCATTAGCGGCTGGCTGGAAGCCGTGGTAGTGCCATCTGGGGGGATAGTAATTGCGATAGCGCATTTTGTAAATTATAAATACGCCGGTACCTGCCAGGCCGGAGATAATTATTTTCATTTAAAACATGATCATTCCAACCACAATTAATTGTGTTATTTTGGTATAATTACAGCAAATTAGAATGACACAGGTAAAAAACACCTTCCAATTTGAAGATATGCTGAAAAAGCATCATTTGAAAAAAACTGCTCCGCGTTTAAGGGTACTCTCCATGATGTATTCAAAAACTACAGCTACATCACAACCCGATCTTGAAAATGTAATGCATGATATTGATAGGGTTACACTATATCGTATTTTAAATATTTTTGAAGAAAAAGGAATAATTCATAAAGTATTCGACTTGAATGGAACTGCTAATTATGCAGTATGTTCATCCGGCTGTCAGGAAAATCACCATCACGATGAGCATCTGCATTTTAATTGTACACGATGTAAAAATGTTTATTGTATTAATGACCTGTATTTACCGGGTTTAACACTACCTGAAGGTTTTAAAGCCGAAAGCTTTACCTTATATGCTAATGGCATATGCCCCAAATGCGAAAAAAAACCTCATCATTAATATTAGTAATATTTGCAATAATGTTGCATAACAGTAAATAATTTTATTACTACAGATATTATTTTATCAAAATATACGTTAAGGCTAATTTCATTATATAAATGCTTAAAAGACATTTAAGACTATTAATTGTAATTGGTCTATCAGTTTTACCGTTCAAGGCAATTTGTTCTGTTACATATTTAACGGACACCATCAAAATTCAAGGATTTAAATTTAAAACAATTGTTATTGATGCAGGGCATGGCGGTAAAGACCCCGGTGCTCATGGTAAATATTCACAGGAGAAAAATGTGGCCCTGTCTATAGCCAAAAAATTACAGTTAGCCATACAAACCCAGATAAAAGATATAAATGTAGTGATGACCAGAGCCGATGATACTTTTATTGAGTTGAACAAACGTTCTGATATCGCCAATAAAAACCAGGGCAACTTATTTATATCCATTCACTGTAATTCATCACCAGAAGGAACAGCAAGCCGACCTAATAAACGAAAAGGAGTAATGTTACTGGTTTATGGTTTTCATCGGGTGCAGGAGCAGTTAGAAGCTGTAAGAGAAAACGCCTCTATATTTGCAGAGAAAGACTATAAGGATAATTATAAGGCATATGATGAAAATGACCCCGCCAATGTTATAGTCTTAAAAGCATTTACACAAAAATATCGTAAGCAAAGCATACTATTTGGCGACTTGCTTAATAATGAATTTAAAAATACCGACAACAGAGAAAGTGTTGGTGTAAAGGAGCAGGGGGTATTAGTGCTGGCGCATAGTGCGATGCCCGCTGTATTAATTGAAACAGGGTTTATTAATAACCCGGATGAGGAGGAATACCTGAATTCGGAACAGGGACAAAATGAAATAGTACAATCTATAATAAGAGCTGTTCAAGCTTATCGTATTTCAATCACTGCACAATAACTTTTAAGTTATCAAATTACCAATTTTGTTAATTTAAATTAACAGATACTATATTTGCCGCTATCCGCAGATCACTAAAATAACCAGATGGATTTTTTACATACCCTGTTAGGCGATGATATAAAGGCAGGGTTACTTATAATTCTGAATTTAATTGTTATTGAGAGTTTACTTTCTGTTGATAACGCAGCGGTGCTTGCAACTATGGTACTTGATCTGCCAAAAGACCAGCGTAGCCGGGCATTACGTTATGGAATAATTGGTGCATATGTTTTACGAGGCATTTGCTTATTGTTGGCATCATGGTTGGTGAAAATATGGTGGCTTAAACCATTAGGAGGTATCTATTTAATTTATTTGGCAGTAGATTATTTCAAGTCAAAAACCGGTGTTGATAATAATGATGAAAGCATTGATAAAAATAAAAATTGGCTTTATCGTTCTACAGTTGGATTGATAGGCACATTTTGGGCAACAGTTGCTTTAGTAGAATTAATGGATCTCGCCTTTTCCATTGATAACGTTTTTGCCGCAGTGGCCTTTACCGATCATGTGTATTTAATTTACATAGGTGTTTTCATAGGTATTTTGGCAATGCGTTTTGTTGCTCAGGCATTTGTTAAATTAATAGAACGTTTTCGTTTTTTAGAACTTGCGGCATTTATAGTAATAGGTATTCTGGGCATAAAGTTAACAGCTTCTTTGTATACGCATTTTTGGCCAGAAACGGCATTCTCATTATTTATTGAAAAAGATAAAGCGGATGTAATTGTCTCTATTTTTACTGTTGCAATATTTGTTATTCCTGTGATAACCTCTCTGTTATTTAATTTCCCCAAAAAGAATGCTAATTCAAAATGAAAGTAGCTTATAATTATAATCTATATAAATGCATAAATTAATTGCATCCATATTTGGAATAGGTTACGTAAAAGGCGGCGGTACACTGGCTGCCATAGTAACCTGCCCGTTGATTTATTGGATCTGGCAATGGCATACGCCTGCTGCCCTACCGGTAATTACTTTGTTTATAACTTTATTGGGTATATATGTAGGCGATAAGGTGGAGCCCTATTGGGGAAAGGATAGTTATAGGGTAGTGATTGATGAAGTTTCGGGAATCTTGGTAACGATGTTATTTATTCCGGCTAACTTATATTTGTTATTATGCGGGTTGATATTATTCCGTTTTTTTGATATTTTAAAACCATTATACATTCGTAAAATGGAAAAACTGCCGGGTGGTACAGGTGTAATGATGGATGATGTTTTAGCCGGAATTTATAGTAACATTGTATTACAAGTAATGGTTTATTTTTTAAAACTCTGACCATCTAATATGGAATCTTCAATAGACATAAAATATCAACGTGAAAACGTACTTGCCCCCCAAGAGTTTATTGATGTTTTAAAGCGCAGTACTTTAGCCGAGCGCCGGCCGGTAGCTGATGTTGATAGAATAGAAGCCATGTGTAATAATGCTAATCTCATTATTACTGCACGTAATAATGGGAAACTGGTAGGTATTGCGCGATCGTTAAGTGATTTTGCATTTTGCACTTACCTGTCGGATCTGGCAGTTGATGAAGCATTTCAAAAAATGGGGATAGGCTTAAGACTTATCCGTGAAACTAAAATACATTCTATTAATGCCAAACTTATCTTACTGGCGGCTCCCGCAGCAATTAATTATTACCCAAAAACAGGTATGACCCATCATCAACATTGCTTTTTGTTGGATGATATCAACGATTTGAAAGTAAGCGATAAATAGTATACAATAGCATTTGATTAAATATCGCGCTGTTTAATAAATAGCAGGATATTTTGCCGGATTAGCCTCATGCATCATTTTATAAACCGCTTCAATCACATCATCAACAGATGGTTTGCTGAAGTAGTCGCCATCAGAACCGTATGGAGGACGATGTTCAGCAGCACAAAGTGTTTTTGGCTGTGCATCTAAATAGAAGTAACCATTTTGGGCCTCAATTACTTTTTGCAGAATATAAGCAGATCCTCCGCCAGGAATATCCTCATCAATCACCAATAATTTGTTGGTTTTTTGTAAGGAAGTGCCACAAGTATTATCTGTATCAAAAGGGTAGAGGGTTTGCGGATCAATAACTTCTATATTTATACCCATAGAGGCAAGTTCCTCGGCAGCTTCCATAACAATACGCAAGGTAGAGCCATATGTAACTACAGTTACATCAGTTCCTACTTTTATCACTTCGGCCTTGCCAAGTGGTATTGTAAATTCGCCGACATTAGCAGGCAACTTTTCTTTTAAGCGATAACCATTCAGACATTCAATAACTAAAGCTGGCTCGTCACCGCGTAAAAGCGTATTATACATACCTGCGGCTTGCGTCATATCTCGAGGTACACAAATGTGAACACCTCTCATAGAGTTAAGTATAATTCCTAAAGGCGATCCCGAATGCCATATCCCCTCTAAACGATGACCGCGTGTACGTACAATAAGCGGTGCTTTTTGCCCACCCCTTGTACGATAGCTCAGGCTGGCCAGATCGTCACTTAAAACGGTTATGGAATATAACAGATAATCAATGTATTGAATTTCAGCAATAGGTCTTAAACCACGCATGGCTAAGCCCATACCCTGGCCTATAATAGTAGCTTCGCGTATACCGGTGTCAGTAATACGTAAATCAGAATATTTCTTTTGCAAACCTGCAAAGCCCTGATTAACATCACCAATCGCGCCAACATCTTCACCAAAGGCTACAATGGCTTTATCACGTTCAAAATTGGCGTCAAAACATGCGTTCAATACTTCTCTGCCATCTTTTAGAGGAGCATCGTCAGCATACTCCGGGGCAATAACCGGTACCAGCAATGGCGATTGCGGTGTCCCTGTAAACAGCTTGGAATTAAACCGTTCTGTATTTTTTATATTCTCATCTGCAAGCCAATTAAGCAAAGCCTGTCTTTCCTCCGTTTGTTCATGTGGTGTTAGGCGCAAAGCTTTACGCACGGTTGCAATAGTATCCTTACGACCGGGGTCAATACAAGTTTGCAGGGAGGTAGTTACAGCAATCAGATCATCCTTTTTTGAAGATTGATTGGCCATTTGTTGAATAAGGTGTACAGCAGTAATGTTTTCCGATTTTATCTCATTCTCCAAATCGGCCCATGCTTCACGCTGGCATTCCCTTACGTGCTTTTTGGCATTCGCCTCCAGTTCGTCTATTTCTTCGGAAGTAGCAATCGCCGATTCTATCATCCAATTGCGCATTTGCTGCAAGCAATCATGTTCGTTTTCCCAAGCCAGACGTTTTTTTGATTTATAACGCTCATGCGAACCCGACGTTGAGTGGCCTTGAGGTTGGGTCATTTCAATAACATGGATCAAAACAGGTACATGTTCCTCGCGACACAATTTAATGGCATGTTCGTAAGTTTCGCAAAGCGCTACATAATCCCACCCGGGTACTTTAAAAATTTCGTATCCGTTACCATCCTCATCACGTTGAAAGCCCTTAAGTACTTCTGATATATCTTCTTTAGTAGTTTGAAGATTTGCAGGAACAGAGATGGCGTATGCATCGTCCCACACTGAAATAGCCATGGGGACCTGTAATACTCCGGCAGCATTAAATGCTTCAAAAAACAAACCCTCGGAAGTTGAACCGTTTCCTATTGTACCAAAAGCAACTTCGTTTCCATTTACTGAAAATTGTTTCAGATATTCAAGTTCTTTATTCTTACGGTATAACTTTGATGCATAAGCTAACCCTAATAAACGCGGCATGTGACCACCTGTAGTGGAAATATCCGCAGCTATATTCATGGTTTCTGACTGGTTAGTCCAGTTTCCATCTTTATCAATATAACGGGTTGCATAGTGGCAGTTCATTTGCCGGCCCGCAGATGCAGGATCTTTATCTATATCCGGATTTGCATATAACTGAGCAAAAAATTCCTTCAGGTTGCTAATGCCGGTAGCAAACATAAAAGTTTGGTCGCGGTAATAACCTGCACGCCAGTCGCCTTTACGAAAAGCCTTAGCCATAGCCAGTTGTGCAACCTCTTTACCATCACCAAATATGCCGAACTTAGCCTTACCTGTTAGAACTTCGCGCCTGCCAATAATACTCGCCTGGCGGCTTTCAAATCCAACACGGTAATCTGCAATCACGATCTTCCTGAAATCGTCAAAACTTAGCTCAGCAGCAGTTAAACTGTTAGCTGTATTTAATACAGTTTCGGGCATATAAAATTTTGTTTAGGCGGTAAAATTAGGAAATTCTATTCTGTTTTTTGGTATAATCGGCCTTAAATCGGTTATTGTATGGTATAAAACGCATTGTTTTTACAATAGTTTTAAATTTACATTAAACCTTTTATATTTGTAATAAGCAAATATATAACTATGAAAAAAATATTGATGATATGCGCGGTACTTATTGGCTTTGCCTTTACCGCATCTGCCCAAGATAATGAAAAAGCTGAATTTAAGTTCAACGAAGAAAAACATGATTTTGGAAAAATACCGCAAGGCACACCTGTTACAACCGTGTTTGAGTATACTAACGTAGGTACTCAACCACTTATCTTAACAGAAGTAAGACCTACTTGTGGCTGTACCATAGCTGATTATACTAAAACACCGGTTAAAAACGGTGAAAAAGGTACAATAAAGATCACTTACAATGCAGCTGTAGTTTCGGCCTTTAATAAAACCATTGTGGTTACCTCAAACGCGAAAACACCTGTTAAATATTTGAATATTGTGGGTGAAGTTGTAGCTAAACCTGCGGTAAGCAGTAAGTAACAATTTTAATTTAATATTATATAAGGTATCGGAGAGTTCTCCGATACCTTTTTTATTTGATTTTGTTTCGCAAAAATACTATAGGATATAGATTGAGATTTAACTGCTTTTATTAATTTTGCGCATGCCAAAAATATCGCAAAAGGGGGTACAAATGCCCGCTTCGCCCATTCGTAAATTAACCCCGTTTGCTGATAAAGCTAAATTAGAGGGCAAAAAAGTATATCACTTAAATATTGGTCAGCCGGATATTGAAACACCCGAAGGGATGTTGAGTGCCATTAAAGGAATAGATTTTAAGGTGTGGGCCTACACACCATCAGAAGGAACTTTAAGCTATAGGAAAAAACTTACCGGGTATTACAACAAAATAGGTTATAACATCTCCCCGGAAAACATCATCGTAACAACCGGAGGATCGGAAGCCATTACTATAAGTATGATGGCCTGCCTTGACCCGGGTGATGAGGTGATAATCCCCGAACCATTTTACGCCAATTATAATGGCTTTGCCAACCAAAATGATATCATAGTAAAACCAATATTATCATATATAGATAATGGTTTTGCCTTGCCGCCTATAGCTGACTTTGAAAAATTAATAACGCCTAAAACAAAAGCTATAATTATTTGCAACCCTAATAACCCAACAGGTTATTTATACTCGAAAGTAGAATTAGAGGCTTTAAAGGAATTAGCGTTAAAATACGATCTATATATTTTTGCAGATGAAGCTTATAGAGAGTTTTGTTATGACGGACGGTTATTTATATCTCCTATGCATTTAAGTGGACTGGATGAAAATGTTATTGTGATGGATACGGTAAGCAAGCGTTACAGTGCCTGCGGAGCCAGGTTAGGATGTTTAATAACCAAGAACAAGGCTGTGATTGCAGCAGCGCTAAAGTTTGCACAGGCAAGGTTAAGCCCAGGTATGGTGGAGCAGATAGCAGGGGAGGCCGCTGTAGATACCCCCGATGAATACTTTGAAGCCGTGAATAAGGAATATACGCTTAGGCGTGACACGTTGGTAAATGCACTTAACAAAATGGATGGTGTTTATTGCCCTAACCCGGGAGGAGCTTTTTACGTGGTGGCAAAGCTGCCAATTGACAATGCTGATAAATTTTGCCAATGGATGCTGGAAGACTTTAGCTATAAAAACCAAACTGTAATGATGGCGCCCGCTACAGGTTTTTACAGCACACCGGATGCCGGGTTAAATGAGGTTAGGATGGCCTATGTATTAAATAATGACGATTTAAACGAGGCCATGATATGCCTGGCAGAAGCGTTAAAGATTTATCCCGGCAAACGGTAAATTAATTTAGCAACAACGGTGGAATAGCTTTTGCAAACAGCAAACTAAAAATACGTATATTTGTAGTTGGATTATCTGCTACTGAAACTAACCATTGCTACTCTAACAAAATGGGGTCGACCGGAATTGACAGGATGGAGATAAATAGGTAAGCATGCAGCGCGTTGGGTGAATTAGCGCTATAATCTGAACGCTCAAACTTACAAATGGCGAAAATAACTACGCCTTAGCTGCCTAATTTAGAATTAGAATAGCTTTTGTCCCGCCGGTTTTCGGTTTCATTGGATCGGCATACGGGGCATCGAAAAATGAAAATAGCCTGCTTAAGGGTGTGGTAAGCAAGCGAAATAAAGCATCTAAGGAATAAGGTACAGGTAAGCGGTTAACCTTCCATATTCCCGACAATTAAATAACAGCTAAGCATGTAGAAAGCTTATCTTATACCATGTTTGGACGAGGGTTCGAATCCCTCCGGCTCCACAAAACGTTCGTAAGTTACTAAACACTTGCGAACGTTTTTATTTAATAATTAGCCGCAAATCAGATAGGAAATGGTTTGTTATTTATTTAGTAGCCTCCACCGAATCACTTACCTTAAGTTGAACGTCTGTTTAGCTTACGTTTTTGTTAGAAGGCACATCAATTTGGATACAAAAAAATAAATGAAAAATTATTATGGAATAATCTCTCAATTTGCATCATCTATTTATAAAATTAACTGCTTCGATTTGAATACCTATTATACAATATCAACTAAATTGAATCAGATCTAGGCTAATGAAGAAACCAATAATAGTTTTACTTTTAATATTATTGTCGTTTCAAGTTGTTCTTTCACAAACGAAAGAAATTAAAGGCGACACCGCTTATTGGTACAAAAGAAATAGGGCATTTCAACGAACTTTGAAATTAAAGGATTTTGAAACATCAACTGATGAATTCAATTTCAGATTTAGCTATTATGGTCAAATAATTGAAATTAAAAAAGATAGTTTTAACATTAATGGGAATATAACAAATTATATTTATCATACTAAAAAAGCAAATAGAGGTAAAGTTGACACCTTATTTAGCAAAATAATTTTATCGCCAGAAAAAGCTAAAAGCATCTATAACGTTATTGTAAACTCTATGATTTTAATATTGCCGTCTGATAAAGAAATAAAGAATTGGCAACATGGAGCTGACGGAATTACTTATTTCGTCGAATACTCTGATAAAAAAAACTATTGGATAAAAAACTACTGGACGCCTTCAGCGCAAGACTCTATTCCCGAAGCACTAATAGTACTGAGTTTTATTAAAAAACTTTCTGATTCATTGAATTTGGAAGTGACCTACAAAACCTTTAAAAACGGCTTACCAAAGCAAGGCTGTTATAATTCAGGAGGGATGACAAATACTTGTTATAATTCAAATGCTTTTGAATTAGGATATAGCGGAGCAACAAAATTACCATTAGGATTTTACACTTCATATAGTGCCTCATATATAGGCAAAACAAAAGTAAATTCGGGGGTTGTTCTACAATACAATTTTGACAATAACAACTTTTACCACTTGAATTTTCAGATTTCAAAATGGAATATACTAGGTAAAGAATCCCAGCTTTCTGATTTCATTGTTTATAACTATCAAAACAGAAAACTTGATATTGACTGGCCAAACAATAATTTTCAAAATCATCAAATTGTATATGGATTAAACCTAAAAAGAAATTTTAGTGTAAGAACCGGATTGGACTACTTAATAAATAAAAATAAAAAACTCGGAGTTTATTTATATGCGTCCAAATATCTTCGCAAACCAAACATTAGCACAGAATTATCATCCTCTATATTTAACAATCAGATAAATTACAAAGCGCAAATATTTAGATCTTTCAACTTAAACCGGATACTGATGGTAAACCGGATTACTTTAGGATTGGCTTATGAAGAGTTTATGCATTATAACGATGTTTACTTTAGCATTAGATTATCATTATAAACTACAGGCGCATTAGTTTTCCTTTTTGAATCTTTCTGTCGCTTCAATCGCATCAAGCAAATCTATAACCAATATTAAAAAAATCTTCATTTTAAATAGCAGATTCAGAATTGGTTCTTAGGCAATCGGCCCGGCTCCACAACATCTTTCTTATTAATTTTAATTCCTTTAAAATATCGGTGCGAAATTCGATATAATTTGTCACTACAGCTCTTTGGGAGTAACTAACAGTGTTTAAATTTAATTCTCTATTCCGGGGGGCGGCAGCAAGGTTAATGGGAAGGTAAGTGTGAATGTGGTTCCTTTATTTAATTCGCTTTTAACTGTAATATTACCACCGAGTCTTTCTACTTGCATCTTTACCATAAATAGCCCCATTCCTTTACCTTCAACACTCCAGTCAAAGCGCTTATATAAACCAAATAAATGCACCCCATGTTTAACCAAATCAATGCCTTTGCCATTGTCACTTATATATATGTAAATGTTTGTTTCACTTAGTTTACTTGATATATTGATAACAGGTTGTATATCCGTTTGCCGATACTTTATACTGTTTACTATTAAATTCTGAAATATACTATACAAGTAACTTTTTAAACTTAATAAACTGCTTATGGTACCGAAGTCATAATTGATATTTACATTATTTTTAGTGATAATATTATTGATGCTCATTTGTATCTCTTCCAACAGTATAGGTAACGAAACTATTTCAATCTTATCATTTACTTCGCTATTTACCTGTAAAATGTTATTAAGATCAATAATTACTTTATCCATATTATGGACTGACGCAGACAGCGCGTTTAGAATTTCTTTATTCTCGATATCGTTTGAATTTGCAGACCTTAATAAATTTGACAAACCAATTATATTGGCTACAGGTGCTCTTAAGTTATGCGATACTATATAGGTGAACTGTTCCAGATCCTTATTTCGTTGTACAAGATCCGCTGTCATTTTTTCGCGTTCTTCTTCAGCGTTACGCGCTTTGGTTACATCCTTAAAATTACAAACAATTGCACTTATGTTAACATCATGCAGCATATTAGTAAACGCACTTTCAATCCACAAATAATAGCCCTTTTTGTGTCTAACACGATTAGTAATCTTATACGCATGTCCTGGTTTCGTAAGTAAGTAATCAAAAAATAACTTAACACGTTCCACATCCTCCGGATGAACAATATCTACAGCATTGCCGGTAGTATCTTTATCTCCCCATCCGATGATTCGTTCACAGGACATACTTCTGTAAAAAACTTTTAACGTACCATCAAATAATGTAATACCATCATAGCTGTTTTCTATAAGCTTCCTAAATCTTAATTCATTAGCAATTATCTTTTCAGTATTTACCTTCACACGCCTTTCCAATTCGGCATTTATTGCGGCCTTCTTTTCCTCAATTTTTTTACGTTCGGTAATATCCCGGGTAACCTTAGCAAAACCAATTAAATGACCATTATCATTGTACAAGGTTGTAAAAACAACATTCGCCCAAAAAGCTGATCCATTTTTCCTTACTCTCCAACCTTCACATTCATATAACCCATTTTTCAATGCCTGATTAAGATTGTGACGTAAAAGTTGCTTTTGCACATCATCAGAGCGATAAAATATAGATATATGTTTTCCAATGACTTCATGAGACTTATAACCCTTTATATTCTCGGCACCTTCATTCCAGCTTAAAATAAATCCGTTAGGATCAATCAAGAATATAGAGCAATCTTTTAAACTGGCTACAAGCAGCCTGAATAATTTTTCGTCTACACTTCGGTTTTCATGGTCAGAAACACTCACAGGAGTATGATAAACGGGCAAGTTGTTTGATCATTTGCCGGACATTAAAATATATTATAGTTTATAAGGTGTGAATCAAATTAAAATCCTTTAGCACACTTGCTAAATTAATAACACCTATTATTTTTTGCAATACGTATTTCTACTTGATTTTATCCTCTTTTATTAAAACAGATACAGCCTATATTTATAAGTAATATAAACACCATGATTAACAATTATAGAGGTAAATTATGGCTGCGGATTATATTGATACACTACCTCGTAGGGTTGATTACGCCATTTGGATGATACCTGACCAATATGCAGATCTTCCTTCTGAGGAGTAGGTTCGCAAAAAGAATAAAAATTACCTTTATAATTTAATGATGTGCCTATAGGTTTTGTAAACTGAACGGCCATGGTGATATGACTCGAATAAAGTACGGCTATCATAGGTAAATTATAAATCTCCTTTACCAGGTAAAAAAACAATGCAGCCCTGTCGTCACAATCGCTGTATTTTGCAAACAAGGTTTCTTCGGGTGATAAACGCTTTTCTTTTCCGTAATTACCTTCATCATCTTCATACAAAAAAGCCGACCGGGTAAAATGCATTAAATAATCAACACCTTTTACGGGTGTCATTCCTTTTAAATTCCTTTTTAGTAATGGAATTAGCGAGGCATAAGTTTCCCTGCTAAGTGGAATATTAAAATAGGTGCCAAAATCAACCACCGGATAATTAGCAAAAATGGTTTCAACATCAGGATTAAGCTTAATGTTAAAATTATAGGTTTTATGGTGATATGTAAATTGTAATTCCTTATCGGTATACGCTTCGGGTTTAAAGTCAGGCATTTTAGTGACCTGATATGAAAAAGCTTTGCCCTTGTCTGCAATTATAACACTTATCGGCTCCGGGCGATCCTGATTAATATTATATCCCGGATAATCATGATAATTTAAACAAATGTACTTTTTACCTTCTATCATAAAATAGGGGATATCTGAAACATCCTCATTATTTAATACATAAAATATTACTTTATCTTTTGTTAATGCTAAACGAGCATCATATCCTGACTTTCCTAATAAAAACCATTTATATAAAGTGTAACGCCCGTAATTATCAGCTTTGGGACTAAGTTGTTGAGCTGTTTTGCGAATGAGTTGATAAAAAAGCCAATCATTTAACTCATGCCTTACTTTATAAGCAATTAATGAATCAATTAAAGGCCGGTAGTTTACTATATTTGCCGTATTATAAAACGCTGAAGTAACTTCTGATGTTAACAATTTTGGCACATCAATTAAGAAAGCCTGATCAACCTCACTGTTAAATGTGCCATCGTAAAATTCAAAACATATTCTTTGCTCATTATCACGCCCATATAAATTATAGGTGATAACAGTAAAAAATAAGATATAATATATTTTACGGATATAGATCATACACTGGTTAATGTAAATTTACATATAATTTACAATTTAATAACATTAAATTAACATGAAATGTTGATGTATAATACACGTAAATTTAACGTTGGAAACAATAGGCTAAACCTATTTTAAAGTATTTAATAGGCGTTATTTACAACATTTGCCTATTTTCGCACTTAAAATATATACAACAATGGAAAACAATTTCTCTGCAATTGCGAATACAATAAAAAACCGTCGTACTGTTAAAACGAGTATGATGAATGGTAATAAAATACCTAATGGTCATATTGCCTCTATATTAGAACTTGCCGATTGGGCACCTACACACGGATTAACTGAACCATGGCGTTTTGTGGTATACGCAAAACCGGATGAGTTTTGTAAACAACATGCAGAATTATACAAACAATATACACCTGAGGAGTCGTTTAATCCAACAACGTATAATAACCTTAGCAACATGGGTAGCAATGTTTCACATATAATAATACCGATCATGAAACGCGGCGATTTGCCAAAAATTCCTGCTTTTGAAGAAATTGCAGCTGCTTCATGTGCGATACAAAATTTACTATTAGGTGCAACGGCATTAAATATTGCATCATTTTGGAGTACAGGCGGGATGGCCTTAAAACCAGCCATGGCTGACTTTTTTAAATTACACGATGAGGATAAAATAATGGGAATACTTTATTTAGGATACACTGAGGAACATTTGGAAGGCAGACGTAAAATTCCTGTTGAAGATAAAATCGTCTGGAATCAATAAGAAATTGACTTTAGATTTAATTCATTTCTAATAGAATTACTTTTATAGAAATTTATTTTCATAAAAATACATTATTATATTGCTGTGACGATAATATATATAGCATTATTTATATTTGTATATCACAATTAACACCCATACCAAAGCCTGTTAACCTTTTTATTTAAGTTATTAATTAAATTCGGAGAAT
The DNA here is from genome assembly GCF_016522075.1 of Mucilaginibacter segetis. Taxonomy (GTDB): domain Bacteria; phylum Bacteroidota; class Bacteroidia; order Sphingobacteriales; family Sphingobacteriaceae; genus Mucilaginibacter; species Mucilaginibacter segetis. The sequence goes on from NZ_JAEHFW010000001.1 coordinate 1,641,041, forward strand.
TATGAGAAAGAATCTGTGGTGGATATTTAGCACATTATTGTTGTTTGCTGTAACAGTTATAAGTTGGAGACCGGCAAGTAATAGTGATATAATTAATACAAATACTAAATCATCAGTAACTGTAAATGGTAAACTTACTGCCAAGGAATTATTTGAACAATATGTTTCCGATATCTATCAAACAGCTAACTTACAACAGGCAGGCCTTAATTTAGCCGTATTTCAAAAAGCGGTTACAGGATATACCAATCTTAAATTAAGTAATAAATTAGATCAAAATAGTTCAATTATTACAGTTGTTGATTTTACAAAATCAAGCAAAATTAAACGCATGTGGATAATTGATATGCTTAACAAACATTTGATATTAAATACCTGGGTTGCACACGGACAGGGTAGTGGTGGTGATATTGCTAAAGAATTTTCTAACAATAATGAATCGCACCAAAGTAGCTTAGGTTTTTATTTAACCAACGAGGTCTATTTTGGTAAACATGGCCGTTCATTACGTTTAGATGGACTTGATGCAGGAATAAATAGTTCTGCCAGAGCACGTGGCATTGTTATTCATGCAGCTGACTATGTTAGTCAAAGTGCTATAAACCAATTAGGACGTTTAGGACGTAGTTTTGGTTGCCCTGCGGTTTCTCCCGAGGTATCAGAAACCGTAATTAACACCATTAAAGGCAAAAATATGTTTTTTATAAATGGTAACGATGTTAATTACGATTCTAAATATCTTGATGAAACGGAAGCTGCTAATTATATAGCAGATGTTTTAAAACCTGCTGATAATTCAATTGCTAAACTTTAGTTTACATTAACTTATTTTTATAAAATTATAAATTCCCGGCAAGTTGATCTGCCGGGTTTTTTTTGTTCATTATTTTTTGCATGTGTGCATATAGTACAATATCTAATCCGTAAACGTCCGGGCGAAATTGAATTGTGCCATTTTCATCTTCCCAACATGTCATATAGGTAATATATATTGGTGTTTTATTTGGTAAAGCTATAGTAGTAGGATCGGGGTTATCTTCTCCCATATCCTTAACTATCGTCTCATATTTAGAAGTGTTTCCAAATAACTCGTGTGCTAATCCCTGTGGGTTGCCTAAACGCACACATCCATGACTTACAGCCCGCATACTATTGTCGAATGCTGCTTTTGCAGGTGTATCATGCAGGTATACACTGCTTTGATTATTGAAGAGGAATTTTATTTTACCCAAAGCATTATCGTTTCCCGGGCGTTGTTTAAAGCTATATTCATCTTTATTTACTGATGACCAATCAACAGTCTCCGGATTTTCTATTACTTCACCATCTTTATAGGCGTCTATATTATTATTTGCTAAGTAATATCTGTCATTTGCGGCATGTACAATAATTTCCTTACTGGCTATACTTTGCGGTATGTTCCATACCGGATTGACCTGTACACTATGGATAACACTATTCAATTGAGGCGTTTCTCTGCTGAAAGGACGATCTACTTTATCGCTTTCATCATATTCTACAAGAGTATTGGTTTTATCAATATTACGTCCCTCACCAACACAAACTTTCATGTTTAAAACTGAGTGTCCGTTATCCATTACATCAAGCCTGTAGTCAGGGATATTTACCACAACAAATTTACTGGCTGTAGGCTTGTTTTTCCATCTAAGCCTTTCCATATTAACAACTAAATACCGGGCGGTTTCTTTAACTGTCATACCTTTTGCTTGTCCACCATCGGTAAGCATTTTTTGCAGAGCCAGATATTGGGGATCCTTAGGTTGTATACTATCTAAATAATGTTTTATATCCGCCGTATGAAATATTTGTGACATTGATGCACTATCAGGTCGTTTAGTTTCTGTATAATACCTCGCATATATTCTTCTGGGGCTAACAATACCAAATTGCATGGCATTGGAATAGTTTATTAAAGAGTTGGCTGATAATAGTTCCAGCATTGCCAAATCATGGTATGCTTCATCTAAGGTTTTTATTGCTTTTTTATCCTGAAATTTCTTTTGTAAGGCTTCTATCTCATCGGCTTGAAAAAGCTCCGGTTCAAGACCATGTTGGGTAACTTTATAAAAATAATCTGAACTTAAATCAATTTTGTTTTTAAGTATATGATCGATTGATAAAACCGGATCAAATCCGTTTTGAGTGTAAAATGCAGTGATTAATTTAGGGTTAGCCAGATTGTCCTTTTGCTCAGCTAATACTTTTTCAAACACCGCTGCGAATTCATCGGGAGTGGCGCTTTTAAAAACCTTATTTTTAGTTTCCTGAAACAATTGCTTGCCCATATCTGAGCGGCTTTTTTTACAGCTCTGAAAGGTAAGTGTAATTGTAAATATTGAAATTAACAATAAAGCAATTGTAATTTTCTTTGATGTATGTTTTGATATCATATTGAATTTTAAAATATTTTTAAATTATAATACAATCCCCATACCACTAAAAAATCGTATTGCACGTTACAGGTAATATAAGTTGATTGATTACAAGTTTTTATATTTACAAAATGGAAAAAAGCAAACTTTCTGAGCGATGGTTAAGGGGGCCTTTACCAAGTATCCCTGCTCTTTTACAACCAATAGCACATGCTTTATTACAAGCTAAAGATGAGGTAAATAGCATAATGAAAGACTTTCCAGAAGAACTTTTATGGCTTCAAGTTGCCGGACTAGCTTCTCCGGCATTTCATTTACAACATATGAAAGGTGTAATTGACAGGTTATTTACCTATGCAATGGAAAGCCAATTAAATTACGACCAGCTAACTTATTTAGCAGAAGAAGGAAAACCGACTACAAAACTATACACTTTAAGCCTTTTAATAAAATCTTTCAATGATCAAATTGATACAGCGATTAAAGAGTTAAGCAATGTAGATGAAAACACATTAACAAAACATTGTGAAGTAGGACGCAAAAAGTTGCCCTCAACTGCTATCGGGCTGTATGTGCATGCAGCTGAACATATTATGCGACATGTGGGTCAGTTGTTGGTTACCGTAAAAATATCGCGCGAAATGAATACGATTAGCTTATAATATTAATTATAGAATTATAACTGGCGCTTCTATAGGTTACAGACGCATTAACGTGCATATCTTTGGGATCAAATAAAAAAGTATCAATACCCAACTCATTAGCCGCTTTTATTTCAGACTGCGGATCATCACCTATTACCAGTACATCATTTATTGTATAATGGTTTTCCTTTATTATTTTAAAAAATACATCTTTTTTAGTTTCAGTAGACTGTTCAGGATCAACTATATATATTCCTTTAAAATCAGCCTCAATACCTAACATCTTCACTTTACTCGTTTGTAATTTTGTAAAGCCGGTTGTAACCAAATACTTGTCAATGTTAATAGATTGTAAAGTTGCGTATTGTTCATATGGTACCATTGGCTCGTTAAAAGTGATATTCTTAAGTAATTCAATTCCTTTTGCTGTTAATTCCGCGCCGAAACCAAACTCATCCGCTACGTGCTGATAGGGGCGACGTGTAAGTTCATCTTTTGCTTTTGTGATACCATGTCTGCTTTCTTCCGGCAGTTCTTCATCTATCAGCTGAAACAAACGTCCGAATAGTTTATCTGCAATGGAGCTTACCGGATAAATGGTATTATCTAAATCCAGGATCAATACACGTTTTTTCATCTTATGTTAAATGTTATATTATAGCTAACTCAGCATTTTCATTAAGTGCATCCATTAGCCTTTTATCATTGTTTCTGAAACGGTACATTATAATTAATCCCCCGGTTACTATTAGGCAAATTGCACCGAGTAACCACCAAAGTAATTTAAAATCACCGTAAACAATTACCTGACTACCTAAAGCAGGTGCTATTACCTGCGCTGTAGACCAGGATATGGTATATAGCGCAGCATACTGCCCCCGGTTATTATTATTGCTTCGTGCTATCCAATAAGAATTCATAAAAGGCATACTCACCATTTCACCCATAGTAATTACAACTACTACTATAACGCCTGCAAAAGCAGACGGAGGTAATACATTAAGCAGCACAAAGCCAAAGCCGGTAATTATAACACCATATGTAATGTAGATGAGCGTGTGTTTTTTGCCTTCCAGATAATTGATAAGTACCATCTCCACTAAGGCTATTAATAAGCCGTTAAGCGCAAGTAAAAACCCTATAAACCGTACATTAAAATGCCATTTTAATTTATAAAACACAGGTTCCATAATAAAAAACTGAAAAAAGCATATACTGAACAAGGTGATAAGAAATATAAACAGTAGATATACCTTGTCTTTGTATGCGGAGGAAAGAATAACAACTTCTTTATTATTATCAGAAGGTTTAGGAGTGCCGGAGCGGGGGATAAGTTTTAATAACAATAATCCCGCAAAAATATTGGTACAACCATCAACCCAGAATAATAAATGGTAATTAAATGATGCTAAAAAACCGCCTAACGCGGCACCCACCGCCCATCCTAAATTTACTGCCAGCCGGTGTAAAGAGTACGAACGTGTTTTGTTTTTCGGGGCACTATAATGAGCTATAGCTGTTGAATTTGCGGGGCGAAATGCCTCATTACAGAAACTCAGCACAAAAGTTCCTATACCAAGAGTGATAAAAGTATGCTGATAACCAACTAAAATAAACATTAAGCCACCGCTTATTAATGCAATGGCTTGTACATCATAAAAACCGAATTTATCGGTTAGTTTGCCACCCGTAAAGGCACCAATAATGGAACCCAAACCAAATAAGGCCATAATATAACCTGCCTGTACCACCGTGAAATGCAATTGGTTGATACAGTAAATTGTCATGAAGGGGACAACCATAGTGCCGCTACGGTTAATGAGCATCACAATACTTAAATACCAGTTGTTTATTGATAAACCACTATAGGCATTTTTGTAAATTTTAATAACAGAGGATTGCATGGCCAGCAAAAATAAAAGCACTCGTAAATATCTATCGAATATTATCGAAAACAAGAAATTAATTATAATACCAAACGCAAAGTAAGCTATGCCAACTTTGCGTTTCTGTTTCTTAACCAGTGGTCAGCTATAACCAATGCCGCCATGGCTTCAACAATGGGGACGGCACGCGGCACTACACATGGATCGTGCCGGCCCTTACCAGATATTTCTGCGGAATTTCCCTGACTATCAATAGTTGCCTGATTGTGCATTATAGTAGCTACCGGTTTAAACGCAACCCTAAATTCAATAGGCATTCCGTTACTTATTCCTCCCTGGATGCCTCCTGAAAAATTAGTGCGTGTTTGAATATTACCGTCACTGTCTTTTATAAAAATATCATTATGCTCTGACCCCCGCATTTCGCTGCCGGTAAAGCCCGAACCAAACTCAAAACCATGTACAGCATTAATACTGAGCATGGCTTTGCCTAATTCAGCATGCAGCTTATCAAATACAGGTTCACCCAAACCAACCGGACAATTTTTTATATAACAACTTACCTTACCGCCAACAGTATCGCCCTGTTTTCGTATGTCATCAATAAAATTGATCATTTCTTCGGCAGTTGCGGGATCAGCGCATCGTACAATATTTTTTTCGCGCGCAGTTAAAAAATCATTTGCATCATCAATAATTACGTTAGGCGCGTTTATTTTCCCTACACTGCTAACGTGCGCTAATATTTCAATTCCGGCAGTTTTTAATAAAAGTTTAGCTAACCCTCCGGCTGCTACACGTGCAGCTGTTTCGCGGGCCGATGAGCGGCCGCCGCCACGATAATCACGAATACCGTATTTAGTTTGATAGGTGTAATCGGCGTGTGATGGCCGGAAGACATCCACATTGTGTGAGTAATCTTTGGAACGCTGATCTTCGTTCGGTATCATCATAGCGATAGGAGTACCGGTCGTCTTTCCTTCAAAAGTACCCGAAAGAATTTTTACCGTATCACTCTCTTTACGCTGAGTAGTAATTTTTGATTGACCGGGTTTACGCTTATCCAACTCCGCCTGTATATAATTTATGTCGATATCCAGTCCTGCTGGGCATCCATCAATTATTACACCGATAGCTTCGCCATGCGATTCGCCAAAAGTTGTTATTCTGAATAACTGACCGAATGAATTACCTGCCATAAATATTTGCTTAAACCCCTATAAGTTGAGGAGCGATCATAAACTTATTAATTATTATTACACTAAAAAAACACGACCTTTTAGTTATGCTGATACTCGGGTTTAAATCCTGCTTTTTCAAGATCTTTCCAAAACGCAGGGTATGATTTCTCTACAACATCAGCATCCTCTATCTCAACCTTGTTAATTAGCATTGCCAAGGGCGCAAATGCCATTGCCATACGGTGGTCGTCGTAAGTGTTAATGAATATACTATCGGGTATAAACCTTTCACTACAATCGAGCTTGTAAACCTGTCCATTTTCTATCAGCTTAACGCCTATTTTAGCTAATTCTGTTTGCAAGGCTAAAACACGGTCAGTTTCCTTTATTTTTAAGGTCTCTAATCCGGTAAAACTTGCTTCATGACCTAAAGCCGCACACACTACAATTAGCGTTTGTGCAAGATCCGGACATGCTTTCATGTCGAATATTTTACGAATAACCGGTTTGGCTTCTTTGGTCAACTTTACCCCACCATCTTTAAATTGTGAGGTAATACCAAAATTAGCCATAATCTCGGCGATAACACTATCACCCTGTAAACTGTACGGCGTAAGCCCAGGTAAAAATAATTCTGCCTCATCGCTTAAGGCTGCTATAGCATACCAATAAGATGCTGCACTCCAATCCGGTTCAATATGTAAAGAAGTTTCAGCAAAGTCCTGATGAGGTATAGAGATGATATTGTCTGTCCAGGTATGACGTATATTTGCCTGCCCTAACATTGCTAAGGTCATTTCCACATACGGACGAGAGGTTAACTCACTTTCTATATGCAATTCCAAACCAAAAGGCAGTTGGGCAGCGATGAGTAACAATGCAGTTATATACTGGCTGCTTATGTTACCTTTAATACTGATCTTACTAGTTAGCTGCTCGAAACTGCCTTTCAGTTTGATGGGAGGATATCCTTCTTTCTCTTCGTATTCAATATTGGCGCCCAGTTTTCTAAGTGCATTAACCAATATACCAATTGGTCTCTGCTTCATACGTTCACTGCCTGTTAATATAATATCATTATCACTTATGGCATAATAAGCGGTTAAGAATCGCATAGCTGTTCCAGCAGGGCCAATATTTACTGTTTCCGTTTCCTGTTTGGCTTCAATAGCTTCTACTTCGTTTTTCTCGTCAGTTCCTATTACCACTTTTGGACTTTCTGAGCTGGTTCCTTTAAGAATTCCGGATAAAGTAACTGTGTCCGCTGCATCTGAAACGTTTACTACCTTTACCTTACCATTACTTAATGCCTCAATGATAAGGGCACGATTACATTCGCTTTTCGATCCTGTTAATTGTACAGTTCCTTTTACATTTCCATTGTGTTTGGAAAGTATAATACTATGCTTCATTTTACCGATTAGGCGTGTGTTAATTTTTCTGTAGCTACTACCTGGCTTTTATTCATTATTTCGGTTTGCTTGCGTATAGATTCACTGTGTATTAGTTCCAGTAATTTCTCAGTAAATTCTGTACTTAATTTTAAGGCTTTAGCATAGCTGGTACGTTTGTGTAAAATTTCATCCCAACGGTTAACCTGTAAAATGGTAATGTTATTATCTCTTTTATAGGTTCCAATTTGCTCAACTATCTGCATTCGTTCAGCCATTTTTTGTATAACCAGGTCATCAATTTTATCTATATTATTACGCAGGTCCGCTAATTTGTCATTGATCTCTGCGTTACGGGTTTCGGGTTTCCGCAACGTTAAATTGGCTATCAATTCTGCCAAAGCAGCAGGTGTTACCTGTTGTTTCGCATCAGTCCATGCCACACTTGGGTCAATGTGTGATTCAATCATTAAACCCTGCATATCCATATCCAGTGCTTTTTGAGAAATGTAAGGGATAAGGTCGCGGTTACCTGAAATATGGCTCGGATCGCAAATAATGGGTAAACCAGGCGCATGTGTCTTAAGGTTAATAGCCAAATCCCACATGGGCTCATTACGGAAGGCAGATTTTTCATAAGACGAGAATCCACGATGAATGGCTGCTAATTTGGTAATGCCTGCGTTATTAATACGCTCTAAAGCACCTATCCATAAAGTAAGGTCGGGGTTTACCGGATTCTTTACCATTACCGGAATATCAACCCCCTTTAATGCGTCTGCAATTTCCTGTACAGTAAAAGGGTTAGCGGTTGAACGGGCGCCAACCCATAAAATATCAACACCTGCGGCTAACGCTTCTTCAACATGTTTAGCAGTTGCAACCTCAACTGTTGTTGGCAAGCCGGTTTCTTCTTTCGCGCGGTTCAGCCATTTAAGACCAATGCTTCCAATACCTTCAAACTCTCCTGGTCGTGTACGTGGTTTCCATATTCCGGCTCTCAGGGCAGTTACTTTGCCTGTTTTTGCCAGTAAATGTGCTGTTGCTACTAATTGATCTTCTGTTTCGGCACTGCATGGGCCGGCTATAAGAAGAGGCTCTTTACCTGTTTGTATCCAGGATTCAAGGGGCTGTATGTTAAGGTCTATTTTCATATCGTTTTTTTGTTACGGAAATTTAAATTTTAGTTATTCGTATGTTTTTAATAATGTTAATTCTGATCTAATTTTTTTATATTGATATATCTTTTTGGTTTTTCAGATTTTAGCAATGGAGGAGTGGGATCTTCTTCAAAACGCTCATATTCACCCAGAATATTAAAGTTGTGGGTGTATTTTAATATCTGTCTTATAGCGGCATCGTAATTTTTGGTATCGTTCCATTCTATATCCACGTAAAAATTATATTCGTTACGTTTACCTAAAACAGGCATGCTTTGTATTTTACTCATATTAACATTTTCCTGTGCGAATATGTTAAGTACTTTAGCTAAAGCACCTACCTCATTACTTACCTGAAAACATAGAGATGCCTTATTCGCTTTTTTCTTTTTAACATTTTCGTGGGTTGTTAATATCAAAAACCTCGTGAAGTTTTTCTTGTTCGATTCAATCCTGCGCTCCAAAACATCCAACCCATAAAGCTTTGCTGCTAAAGTGTTAGCAATAGCTACTGTGTCGTCAAGTTGTTCGTCACGGATACGTTTAGCACAAGCGGCAGTATCGTTACTTTCTACTATTTTTAAATGCGGATATTCATCAAAAAAATCAATACACTGACGTATGGCAATAGGGTGGGAGGTTACGTATTTTATATTTTCGAACCGCACTCCCGGTAAAGCCATAAGGTGCAATTGTATAGGAACGTAAACTTCGCCAACAACCGGAAAAGTATAGCTTAAAAGTAAGGAGTAATTTGGCAATATGCTGCCCGCAATGCTATTTTCAATAGCCATTACCACATAATCAGCTTCTTTGTTTTGTAATGCCTCAAAGGTTTGCTTGAATGAGTTACATTCAATGGTATGTATTTCTTCGCCAAAATATTTAAAGGCGGCTTCTTCATGGAATGAAGCACGTATTCCTTGTATAGCAACTCGAGGTCTTTCTGTTTTCATATTTGCTTTAAAGCAAAAAATCCCGGCTTTTGGGCCGGGACTTTTTATTTTTATGTATATTTTGTTTTGTACATATTAGTCCCGGCTCTTACTTGTAAAGTAAAAGTAGTAACCATAAAAATATGCACGTGAATTATTCATTGTTTTTGTTATGGCGTAAATGTACAAGTAAAAATTAGTTTGTCAATAGATAATTTTATTTTTTGTAAAAAAACTCCCCTCAACAAAATTTTATTCGTTTTTTAAGTTAGTTTTTAAATATTCACGTTGCATAACTCTTGCTGTTTGAGTTACTCCGTCATGACTCCAGCCAGGTGGGTAAAACAAATACCGAAGTTTATTTTTATATCCGGGCGCATTTTTTACATCTTTCAACAAATCCCTCCATTCATGAAAGACAATATTTACGGGTCCAATGTTTTGTGGTTGTTTAGTTAATCCGTACTTAACTGGTTCAGCCGGATCCTCATCATTAAAGGTACCGAACAGTCTGTCCCATACAATAAACATCATACCCATATTTTTATCCAAATAAGGAATATTTGAAGCATGGTGCACTCTGTGATGAGCAGGTGTAACAAATATTAACGCATACCATTTTGGCAATGGAATATGATATTGTGTGTGTACCAAATTACCATATAGTTGTGTTAATAAATATGCGTAAAGTATATCAACTGCTGTAAAGCCCATAAGAGCGAGAGGCAAATAAAAAAAAGTGCGGTATAAAGGTTCAAATACTGTTGAGCGAAAACCAGTACTAAAATTAAAATACTCGGAGGAATGATGTGTAACGTGCATAGCCCAAAATAACCGGCAATAATGACCAGTATAATGAAGCACCCAGTATAAAAAATCCTGTATTATGACCAATACTATCCAGTAAAGCACCGAATTTCTTATTTGGAATAATTTATACTGATAAACAAAGCTTAGTAAAACAAATGCACTTCCATTTACCGCTAAATTTAAAATAAAAGCAAGTGCAGTTAAATATATATTGGTAAGTGTATCCTGTTTTTCGTAGTAATGCCTGTTCTCACGATAACTTAGCCACATTTCCACTATTGTAAGTAATATAAGTAAGCCTACCAGTATCACTACAGCTTCGTTTCTTGTGTCTAAATGGGGCATCTTTATAAGGCGGCGTAATATCTTAAACTATTATAAAGTTCTTCTTCAGTACAAATATTATCAATACTAAATTGTCCTATTCTGGTAAGGAAAGTGCAGTTTATTTTACCGTTAAGGTTTTTCTTGTCCATTTGCATTATTTTAAATAATGCGTCAAAATTATTTTCATGCAACTGGTATTTGGGATATAGCGTAGTTAAAGTTGCTGTAATATCCTGTAAGTCGGCGTCCGGAAGGTCGGCGTTTTTATTTGACAGCCATGCTTCGCATATCATTCCTATAGCTATTGCTTCGCCATGTGATAAAGGAACCTGATCATTTAACAATGAATAGGTTTCTACCGCATGACCAATAGTATGACCAAAATTCAATGCCTTACGTATGTTCTTTTCGGTTGGATCTTCCAGTACGATCTTGTTTTTAATTTTTACAGAACGATGTATCAATTCTGGAGAAGGTTGGGTAAGATCATTCTGTTTTAGATCGGCCCACAGCTGCGCATCAGCAATTAATCCATGTTTCAGTAATTCAGCAAGCCCTGAAAGTATTTGTCGCGGTGGTAATGTTTTTAAGAATTCATTTATCATAAAAACCGCTTTAGGTTGGGCGAATGTTCCTACAATATTTTTAATTCCCTCTATATCAATACCTGTTTTGCCACCAACAGATGCATCAACTTGGGAAAGCAGAGTAGTAGGTATATGCACAAAATCTATCCCTCGCTTATAGGTTGATGCCACAAAGCCCCCCATATCACTAATAACCCCTCCGCCTAAATTTATTATAAGGCTATTACGATCAGCACCAAAATCGATCAGCATTTTCCAAACACCAATGCAAAAGTCAATATTCTTACTTTCTTCTCCGGCGTTGATCTCAATAATATCATAATTATCAAATTGATCAATTTTTTCCTTTACTACCGGCAAACAGTATTTACCTGTATTTTCATCTGTAAATATAAAAAAACGAGAATAGCCGGATTGTTTAATAAAGTTTACCAGCTCAACTATACTATTATCAAAATAAATAGGGTAATTATTGCTTTGTATAATTTCCATAATTATATTACTATGATCTTTTCACCCCGGAATTCCACAACATCACCTTTTTTAACTTTCAGGCGTTTACGATAATCTATAATGCCATTGTATTTAACTTCTCCGTCTTCAACAACTATTTGAGCTTCGCCACCTGTTTGCACCAAATTAAGTGCTTTAAGTAGCTGTATCATGGGGATATATTCGCCTGTTACCTTAAATTCCATCATGGCAGGCAAAAATAAACTATTCATGTGATAATGAGTTATCATTTTATAATTTTGCACAAACGGTTTAGATGGCTAAATATGGTCGATAAGCCATAAAATACACATGAATCAAAAAGATAAATTATCATTCGAAAATACCGAGATCGCTTTTCGTCACTCATCAAACGCTGACCTTAACCGCGCTTATTGGTTATTTAAAGTCATTAACGTTAATTTTTTAGTAAAGATTGGTCCACCTATTACCAACTTTGCCATTAAGATAGGCTTACCTATAAAGAGTTTAATTAAAGCAACCATATTTAAACATTTTTGCGGTGGTGAAACCATTGAAGAGTGCGAAAAAACCATAAAAAACCTTGCGCAGGGTGGGGTAGGAACTATACTCGATTATTCCATTGAAGGTGAGGATGATGAAAGTGTGTTTGATAATACACGTGATGAGATCATCCGTACGATAATTACTGCCTCAAAAAAAAGCGATATACCGCTTACTGTTTTCAAGGTTACTGGTGTAGGACGCTTTTCACTATTAGAAAGACTTGATGAAAACTTAAAATTAAGTGTTGATGAACAATTGGAATGGCAAAAAGTGCAGGATCGTGTGCTTGCTATTTGTGAGATGGGACATTCGTTAGGTGTTCCTGTAATGATAGATGCTGAAGAAAGCTGGATCCAAAAAACAATTGACAATCTGGCTATAAATATGATGCGCTTTTTTAACCGCGAAAAAGCTATTGTATATAATACCTATCAACTTTACCGCCATGATAAACTGGCTTCTATAATTATTGATCATGCAACTGCCGAGGCAGAGGACTTTATTTTAGGTGCTAAGATAGTACGAGGTGCATACATGGAAAAGGAACGCAAAAGAGCAGAAGAACAAAAGTATCCATCACCAATACAGCCGGACAAAGCATCTACCGACAGAGATTATAACGATGCTTTAGTTTTTTGTGCTGACCATATAGATAAAATTGCTTTTGTTGCAGGCACGCATAATGAAGAAAGCTGCAGGCTTTTGGCGGATATGTTAAATAAAAAAAAAATTAACCATAGAAATCCGCATGTTTATTTTTCACAATTGTTGGGTATGAGCGATAACTTGAGTTTTAATCTTGCCGATTCAAATTATAATGTAGCTAAATATGTACCCTATGGGCCTATTAAAGCTGTATTACCTTATCTTTTTCGTCGCGCCCAGGAAAATACTGCAATAGCCGGGCAAATGAGCCGGGAATTAAGCCTGATAGTAAAAGAAAAACAAAGAAGGAATAAAGTTAAAAACGGATAACGTCTGTATCAGCAGGTGTATAACCTAACAATCTGCTCATCGTTAACAGCTGCCCCTTGTGATGAAATTCATGCGTTATAACGTGCGTAAATAATTGGAGCGGGGTTAAATTTAATAGTATATCCTTATTTGGCAGGATTTGATCAGTAGGTACTTCAAGGCTATCTTTAAATTGAAGAATAAAATCATTTACCAGTACATCTATCTGTGCATACATCTGCCTCACAGAAGAAATGGTTTTTACTTCGTCTTCACTAAAATATGTGCGATGACTTTGTTGACCAACAATGCCCAGCCAATATAAATAAGTATTGGCACTATGTATTAAGAGGCCACTTATGGTGCTATTATTAAATTCAGGTATGTGTTTTAACAGGTCATCCGGCTTAATATTTTCACAATATGTAAACAATGCCTCGCGTGCATCTAAAATTAACTGATATTGGTGTAAGAGGGATTTATACATTAAAATTCAAAAACAATAATTAATCCAATATTTTGCCTATTCCCTTATAAATAAAAATTATTTGCGCGGCTTGCTACACTATATCGAGGTTTAAACTTTTAGGTTCCCATTATAATATCAAAGGCCGGCACTATTATTTTACGTTTGTAGCGTATCTCTGTTATTATTACTATCAGCATGTTAGCTTTCATTTCGGTTGCATTAATACTTATATCCAGACGATCTTTTTTAGTTTAATTAATTTAAGCTCATTTTTAATTAAACCAGATTTTCACGCTCGGTAAATTTGGCCAGTGTATCAGGGGTGGTCATCAAGAAAGTTTGTATGCCCAACTTAGCTGCTGACTCCAGGTGTTGCGGACTATCATCAATAAATAATGTTTCCTGTGGCATCAAATTATTCTCGCTTAATACCTGCTCAAAAAAGGCGGTTTCGGGTTTGCGCTTACCCCGTAAATGCGAATAGTAAGTTTTCTCGAACAGGTGTTCATTGTCATTATACTCAAATTCATTTTTAAGGTATCTCATAATATAGCTGTAGTGTATGGCATTAATATTACTTAATAAAAATGTACGGTATTTAGATTTAAATTTTAACAATAATTCATGATTCCCGGGGGCGACACCCACAAGCAAACTGTTCCATGCATCATCTATCTGTTGATCACTAATAGTTGGATTACCTGTTTTTTTTCTTACATATTCTCTAAACTCACTTTCTGAAATTTCTCCCCGGTCAAATTTGTCAAATATCTGATCCTGGTTTCTGTGGCCGAAAAATTCCTCAGTATTATTGATACCCAGATGTTTGAAAGCCGATTGCGCTTTACGAAAATCAATACTGAATATAACATTACCATAATCGAAAATAATATTCTTGATATTTTTCATTTTCATTTTTGTTAATTGAGTGCAAATACGTAATATTGCGCCTCGAAAATAGTAAAAATTTCAGCGCCTATAGCTCAGTTGGTTAGAGTAGAAGACTCATAATCTTTTGGTCCCTGGTTCGAGCCCAGGTGGGCGCACAAATTGGTAATTTACCAAAATGATAGCCTTGTAAGTCACTGATTTACAAGGCATTTTTATTTTTAGTAGTTCTTCTCGATCCTTCCGAATACACCATTTCTGACACCCAAACGCACACCCACCTTTATTTTTAGATTCGGGGTGTTTTTAATAGTTAATTAGCTGTAATACAGATATTTGATATAATAAATATGCGCTCAAAAAATACTGCAAAAGATCAGAAATCTGAGCCAAATTTCATCTAAACGCCCACCACTGAGCAAAAATTTCGGGATGTAATTATTCATTTATTCACTTAAAACTGTTAAAAGATGAGAACATCCCAGTCATTTGGTGTCAATTCACCATCAAAAATAAAAAAGCGAAGAATGGAGGTTACTAAAATTATGTCGCCATAATCATTAACAAAATACGTACGCTTATAGAAATGAAATGTTACAAAAAAGTCGAAAAGCGGAACACGGCGCTATCCTGCTGATAAGAGCGGGTTTGCAGGAACTTTGAAGCTCCGTATAGCTAAATCTGCAAAAATGATGAAAACCGGAATCAATTTGGCCTTTAAACTTGTTATATAAATGATGTATGACCTTAACAGATTTTTAAGCGCCCAGGAACGGGATTATGACATTGCATTAGCAGAAATAAAAAGCGGCCGTAAACGCAGTCACTGGATGTGGTATATCTTTCCGCAGATAGCCGGACTTGGGTTTAGTGAGACCAGTAAATTTTATGCGATAAAGAATTTGGCAGAGGCAGTAAATTACCTGCGGCACCCTGTTTTGGGACAACGCCTGATCGAAATATCAACCGCTTTGGTGAAACTGGAAGATGATGATGCGACACGAATATTCGGCAGCCCGGATAACCTGAAATTGAAATCATCTATGACCTTATTCGGGGCCTTACCTGATTCAGATCCGGTGTTTGCACAGGTATTAGTAAAATATTTTAATGGTATAAGGGATCGGGAAACATTACGATTGCTTACAATTGCCAATGTCGGTTAAGTTCATAATCAGGACTCTGCAACGGGTCGATTCATGGTACTAATACCTGGGCAATAAGAAAGGTGATTAGGTTTGTAATAAGCGCTATTATCCTACTTGCCTTTTGGATTTTTCCCACATGGCATTTTGACCTGTAGAAAAATATCTGATAATACCGGCTATTACAGCATAATTCATCATGCAAAAATAATAAGGAATAAAAAAGAGCTTGATTTTGATGGGCTTTATGCGTAATAAATACCCCATAAAGGCAGACAAGTAAAAAAACAGTTGGCATACCAAGGCAACCATATAATGTACACCACCCTGGTTAGTAACTATTAAAAAATTAGCAACAAAGGCTATAATCAGCATAAATGGTGTAATCGTCCATCGTAGTACACGATGACTTATATACTGAAAGGAAAGCATAGGGTATCTGAAAGGATTTAACAAATCGGTAAGGCGCAGTATAGATTGTATTCCGCCTGCCGCTATGCGTATCTTTCGTTTCAATTCTTCACCCACGCTTGCCGAGCCGAATTCTGTTGCCCATGCATCAGGCTCGTAAACAAGTCTTAAATGTTTTTGCGTAACTGACATTGAAAGCATAAAGTCATCCAGCACGGTATCTGCAGGTGGTGGTTTATACAGTTCGCGCCGCATACTTAGTAGCTCACCGGTTGCACCAACCGCGGTATATAGTTCCGAATCCCACTTTTTAAGCGTCGACTCGTATTTCCAGTAAAAACCCTCGCCTGCTGTTCCGTCTCCGGTGGTACTTTCCACCCTTTTTTCTCCTGCTACGGCCCCCACAGAAGGATCGGCATAGTGACGTGCAATATTGATAAGCGCGTATTCATTTAAAAATGTATTGGCATCGGTAAATACTACCACTTCGCTATTTACATGTTCCATGGCTGTGTTTATGGCATGCATCTTACCCTTACGCGGCCAATTATTTACTAATTTAACCTGGGGATATTTGTTTATAATATCTTCAGAGCCATCAGTAGATCCATCTGAAACAAATATGAAATTCAACTTACCATCGGGATATTTAAGATTGATCGTATTCCTGATTTTCTCTTCCAGGATAGCAGCTTCGTTATAAGCCGTTGTGATCATGGTAAGTGTCGGGAATTCAATTGTTTTAAAAACAGGCCTTTTAATGTTTAGTGCTTTCCTGATTTTTAGCAGTATATATATCACCACCCCATATCCTATATAGGTATAAACAGTAATAAATAAACTAACCCAGAATAATATCTTCATCGGCTCTAATATAATTAAATAAAGCGTTTTAAGATAAAAGCAAATATTTTACTCATTATGAACCTTCTTTATGTTTTTCAAACTGATTTATCCGTATAAAGCGTAGCGCACAATACCATTTTGATCACCAAAAAACTAACTACAAGAACGACTTACCGTGGTACACTTCACAAATAATAAATATTACCCTGAAGTATCAAAAGAAAATTTGGACTTACTATTGTTTAATATAATTAGTACTAATTGAAATTAATAAATAAAATTTGTTTTCAATTTAATTCAATAAACTTCTCATTGTAAGATAATTACTATAAATTTATAGCAAAAAGGAGTAAAAATGAAAAATCAGGAAAACCACAATGAGAAAGAAGAAAAAGTTTCTATGCCAATAAGAACCATGGTGAAGATCCCCATTTCAACGGCCATTAAAAGAACTGAGAATTGGAGATCTTTTATGGGTGCGCATTTCTCTGACAATAAAAAAGTTCCTAAAGCCGTGTTTATATCAAAAATAGATCTTTTAGATTTAGTCGAGGAAATACAGGCAAATGATTTACTTATGGGGGTAAGAGCTTACTTTACACTTGATGAAAAACATGTTAAAGGGAACGAAAACCGGTTAACATTTCTGATAGTACCTGTAAAGGCAGGAGAAGAAAGACTACCCTTTGATTATGTTGATGTTGTTAAAACAGACTCTGATATATCAAATCAGTTTGACACAGGACAAAATGATACGGCAAATTCAAATGTGTTTGATTTCACAAAACCCTGTCCGGATTGTTGCGACCCCACAAGTCCACTCTACAGTTAATAAATGCTTGAGTTTTAAGAGGCCGCAGCCGAATGTATTTTAGTTGTGAAGCGTCTTAATATTTGTTTTTTTCTTTATTAAATTCAAGCGTTGCTTTTTTAGTTAATTCAAATAAATGTGCTATTTTAAGGCAATTAAATTATTTTAAAAAAGAAAATGAAAAACCTATTAAAAGCCGAACCCACAAGAGTAATTATTCCTGTATCTACTGCTATTGAAAGAACAACTCACTGGAGGAACTTTATGAAAAATAATGTTGCCGCCCGGGATGATCGAAAAATACCTAAAGCAGTATATATATCAAAGGAAGACATTGAAGACATGGCCGAGCAATGCCGCGCTGATGACACCATTGCAGGTGTACGTGCTTACTTCACCCTTAACACTCCGTATTCTGAAGACATTAAAAACGAAGTGAAATTTGTTATGGTATTGGTAAAGATAAATGATACCAAACCATTTGGAGACGATATTATATATGCTCCAGGGGTGGTTACCGGTGAGGATGGATCAAAGTTTGGAGGAGGAGACGACTCAAACATTTACGATTTTACCAAGCCTTGCCCGGATTGCTGCGACCCGGAAAGCCCTCTTTTTGGCGGTAGTGTATAAGGATTTAAATAATGAAATCTTTATCCTCATTTTATCTGGGATATTTTGTGCCTGCAAGTACGCTAATCCCAATTGTAGCAGGATTACTTTATTATAAAAAGATAAATACACCTTTAAGAACATTACTGGTGTATTTAATAGCTTCGTTTATAATTAATGTTGCCGGAATAATTCTGGCAGATCACCATATTAATAATCTGCCTTTATTACATTTTTATACCATAATAGAAATAGTTGCTATAATGCTCTATTATTTAAAAGCATTCGGGCCGGGTAAGATTCATAAATGGATAAAGGGTATAATGATATTATTTCCTTTATTATGTATTGTTAATTTTTGCTTTTTTCAAAGTATTTATGAATTTAATACCTATACACGTCCGTTAGAGGCTTTAATTATAATTTTGATTACCGGGTGCTATTTTACTATACAACATGATTTAAAGAATTCAGCACTAATCACAAGATCAGGCAGATTGGTAGCTGCAGGGTTTATGATATATTTTTGTAGCTCTCTATTTCAGTTTATTTTCTCCAATATTGTCAGTCAAAAAGCGAGCGGGGATATTAAATTATTTATATGGGATATTCATGCTACTTTTGTACTGATTATGTATCTGTTGTTTTTTAGGGCAATAATTGATGAACGAAATAAAAGACAATATTGATGTACTTGTAATAACAGCTATGATGTGTTCATTCACAATAGTTGTATGTTTTTTAATCGTTATATACCGCAAACAGCTCGATGTTTTCAGACACAAAAATGCTAATGAGGCTAAAAGTATCTTTTTAGCCACCATGAGCCATGAGATTCGCACACCAATGAATGGTGTAATGGGCATGGCAGGATTACTCCAGGAAACCGAGCTTAATGACGAACAGAAGGAGTACACTCACGCAATTATTCAGAGTGGTGAAGCTTTATTAAGTGTTATTAATGATGTGCTTGATTTTTCTAAAATAGAGTCAGGCAAAATGGTGCTTGACCAACACGAATTTTCTTTACGCGAATGTGTGGAAGATTTGCTTGATGTATTTGGAGGTAAGATTGCGTTGAGCGATGTAGAATTATTGTATCATATTGATGATAAATTGCCGGAACGTATAATTTGCGATAGCATGCGTTTACGGCAGGTACTAATTAATTTAGTAGGAAATGCCACAAAATTCACACGAGAAGGTGAGGTGTTTTTGGGAGTAAAGTTAAAAACTCACGATGAATATAATATTGAAGTTGAATTTGAAGTAACTGACACTGGCATAGGCATATCCGCCGAAAAACTTCCAAATTTATTTGAGCCCTTTGCTCAAGCTGATACGGCTACCGCAAGAAATTATGGAGGCTCAGGCCTTGGGCTTTTAATTTGCAAGCGCATGGTAAA
Source organism: Mucilaginibacter segetis (assembly GCF_016522075.1). Lineage (GTDB taxonomy): Bacteria > Bacteroidota > Bacteroidia > Sphingobacteriales > Sphingobacteriaceae > Mucilaginibacter > Mucilaginibacter segetis. The sequence goes on from NZ_JAEHFW010000001.1 coordinate 1,660,917, forward strand.
TCTGATGGGCGGGGATATTACAGTACAGAGCGAAGCAGGCAAAGGCAGTACCTTTAAATTTACAATTAAGTGCGAATTAACCCGGCAATCAGAAAATATAGTTATAAAGCCTGACATGTCCGGAGTAGAAGGTTTGCACGTGCTGGTAGTGGACGATAATAAAACGAGCCTGCAATTATTATGCAGACAACTGGAATTATGGAAAATAAACACTGTAAGTGCAATTACCGCTAATGAAGCACTATCTATTTTAGATACTAACCAGCATTTCGATTTAATAATAACCGATTTCAGGTTAGCAGACATGGATGAAGTAATGCTCTCAACTGCTATTAAAGCAAAAAATCCAACAGTACCTATAATTTTATTAAGTCAAATAGGTAATGATGTCGGAAGAAAAAATAAACATTTATTTACTGCTATAATTACCAAACCGGTTAAACAACAAGCCTTAGCACATGCCTTATTAACAGCACTTAAATTACGGCCGGCAACTGAACAAAAACCACAAGTTTTGCTTCAAAAAGATTTTGCGCTGACTAATCCGTTAAAAATTATTGTGGCTGAAGATAACAAGGTGAATCAAATGGTAATATTAAAAATCCTCGACCGTTTAGGTTATCAGCCATCTTTAGCTAACAATGGCTTAGAAGTTATAGAACTATTAAATCAGCAACCATATGATTTGATACTGATGGACATGGAAATGCCCGACATGGATGGTTTAACAGCTACGCGCCATATCCGTAAAAACAATGGAAGTCAGCCTCGTATTATTGCTATGACTGCTAATGTAATGATAGAACACCGGGACGAATGCTACAGTGCAGGTATGAATGATTTTATTTCTAAACCCATAAAAATGGATACTTTGCTTTCACTTTTGCAACAAAATAAAAAATCTATGTTTACGAATTGATCTTCCTTTTAGATATTTAGATTCGTGCGCTGTTATAAATAGAAAGTGCGGAATAAAAATTCCGCACTTTCTATAATACTTAAATTAAGCTAACACTTCGGTTAACAAATTCGGTAAGCTCGGCACCTGTTAACAACCCTTGGGAGAGTAGTGCAAGATCGAATGCCTGTTTCGCCAACTTGGCTTGGGCATCGGCATTATCATCCTCTAAAATGCGACTTATTAATTTGTGGTTAGCATTAACAACCACTTTATAATTGTCTGGCATATTACCGTAAAAGCCCATACCGCCACCCATGGCTGCCATATCCTTCATACGGCGCATAAACTCATCCATAGTAACAGTTACAGGCAGTTCATCCGGATTTAAGCTTTCCAGTTCCACCTTATAAGCTGGCTTATTTATAGCCTTGTCAAATATTTCTTTAACTTTCGCTGATTGTTCCTCAGTTAAAATATGCTCTGGTGCATCGTCTTTTTTTATCAATTTATCGGCAACATCAGCATCTACACGCTTTAAAGATGTCTTTTCAAGTTTCTGCTCCAAATGACTGATAAAGTGATTATCAATAGGAGAGTTCATCAGTAATACGTCGTATCCTTTTTTACCGGCCGACTGTATAAAGGCATCCTGCTTTTGCGGATCGTTAGTGTATAAGTAAACTAACTGCCCCTCCTTGTCGGTTTGTGCAGCTTCTACCTCTTCTTTATACTCATTAAGTGTATAATTTTCTTTTTTGGTATTAGTAAGCAACACAAAATCTTTAGCTTTATCGTAAAATTTATCCTCGCTCACCATACCGTATTTTACAAATAAGCCAATATCGGTCCATTTGTCTTCGTAAGCTTTGCGGTCATTTTTAAACAACTCTGCTAACTTATCAGCTACTTTCTTGGTGATATAACTATTTATTTTTTTAACATTACTATCTGCCTGTAAAAAACTGCGCGAAACATTCAATGGGATATCCGGTGAATCAATTACGCCATGTAGTAACATTAAAAATTCAGGTACTATATCTTTTACTTCATCGGTAATAAATACCTGACGGGAGAATAATTTGATCTTATTTTTTTGGAATTCAAAATCATTCTTCAGTTTAGGGAAGTACAATACTCCCGTTAAATTAAACGGATAATCAACATTCAAATGAATCCAAAACAAAGGATCTTCACTAAATGGATAAAGTTCTTTATAGAATTTAAGATAATCCTCATCTTTTAAATCATTTGGTGATTTTGTCCAGATAGGGGTGGTGTCATTAATGATATTATCAACCTCAACTGATTTGTATTTTGGTTTACCGTCCTCTTCAACGCCGTCTTCTTCTTGTTCAGTTGTGGTACCAAATTTAACAGGTACAGGCAAAAACTTGCAGTATTTATCCAGTATTTCCTGCAGACGATATTTGCTGAGAAATTCTTCCGATTCTTTATTGATGTGCAACGTTATCTCTGTGCCTCTTTCTTCAAGGGAGCCTTCGCTTATTTCAAATTCAGTACTTCCGTCGCAAGTCCAATGGGCTGGTTTAGCCCCTTCCTGATAACTAAGCGTTTCAATTTCCACTTTATCGGCGACCATAAATGCTGAATAGAAACCTAAACCAAAACGTCCAATGATCTCGTTCGCATCTTTAGCTTCCTTAAATTTCTCCATAAATTCGGTAGCTCCCGAAAAGGCTATCTGATTGATGTATTTTTTTATTTCATCAGCAGTCATACCTATACCGTTATCTGATATAGTTATTGTCTTTTTGTCCTCATCAAATGCTACTTCAACACGCAGATCACCAAGTTCGCCATTGAATTGGCCCAATGAAGCAAGACGTTTCATTTTTTGTGTGGCATCCACTGCGTTTGATACTAACTCTCGCAGAAATATCTCATTATCAGAGTATAAAAACTTCTTAATAATTGGAAAAATGTTTTCGGTGTGGATCGAAATTGTTCCTTTTTCTTGCATGGTATAATGTGTTTGTTAAGTTATTATATAAGTCACTAAACGCAATTACAATGCGCGTTCCAAACAGAAATATTTGACAAATTGGCAGGAGCATACTAACCCCAATAGGACATAAGCAGGTGCTATTATGTCTTTTAAATAAAGGGAAGCATAATTGGATGGTATTTACAATCTAATTAGTTCCGGCGGCTAATTTTGGTGCAGGTACAGGTTTATTTAGAGCAAACCGTTTGCTGATAATTGCAAGGTCGTTATCATTTAATTTGGAAGTGGTTTTTAATATCTTGGTAAGATAGGCCACTTCTTCTTCACTGGCGGGGCAACCTACATTATCGCCATAAGTATCCATGGGTGCACCGGCAGGCCTTACCTGGCTATCTGCCAAAACATTTCCTTTGGCATCCAATATAACCCAAAATGATAAGCCGGACTTTTCACCATGAAATTTAGTCATCATCTCCATAGAGCCGGGATTTTCTAAATTCTTTTTCTCGGGTTGTTCCATAACATCCAACGTAGTTATCACATAGTTATCATCAAACATTTTTTTACACGTAGGGTCGTTTAGCGAAGCTTCCATTTTTTTGCACCAACCACACCACGACGCATGAAATATCAGCATCACATTTTTATTTTCTTTAGCAGCCCTTGCATAAGCCTGTTGCATCACTTCCTGGCTTCCCGGCATTGGCGATTGTGCAAAAACATTAGTTTTTACGATAAACAAGCAAACGAGTGAAAATAAAAGCAACTTTTTCATGATGTTTAAATTTTGTATAGTAAAATTACAAATAAGTATTTTAATTGATATTACAGCCTTACTATTTGTTTTGCTGAGCAAACGTTAATATAAAAGCAGAACCTTTACCCTCTGTTGATTGCACCTGTATGTTGCCTTTGTGCAGCAACATGATCTGCTTACATAAACTCAGCCCAATTCCGCTGCCTGTTTTACGCGTGCTAAAAAAAGGAATAAATATTTTATCTAATAACTCGGGTTGCATACCCATGCCGTTATCCATCACTTTAACTAAAGTTTTGTTATTACTTAATACCTCTGCAGATAAAGTAATAAGCGGATTATCCCGTTCTTTTACTGCCTCAATGGCGTTTATTAACAGGTTTATCATTACCTGATCAATTAAGTTGATATCCGCTTCAATAGTCAATGTTGGGTCACGTAATATGATATCAAGCTCAATTTTCTTTTTTTCAAGTGTGGGGCGCATTAAGCTGTTCAGGTTCTCGAACATATTACGAACCCTTATTTTTTCGAGATCTAACTTCGTTATTTTGTTCAGGCTACGATAACTTTCCGTAAATTTAAGCAGTCCATCGCTACGCCTCTTAATAGTATCAATTCCAAGTTCCAGATCTTCCAATTCATTACTCAAGTGACTTTCTGTTATATCCGGACTTTTCAAACGATTTTTCAAAGTATCTGCTAATGAGGAAATAGGTGCAACGGAGTTCATAATTTCGTGAGTCATTACGTTCAGTAACTTTTGCCATGCTTTAGATTCTGTTTCATCTAATGCTTCGCTTACGTTTTGAAAGGCTACGAGTTTATATAATTTATCATCGCTCCGCATAATACTGGCTGTAACCAGCATTTTCACCTGCTGCTGATTACGGGTAATACTCAACACCTTGCCATCACCCGGTTTTAACTTCATAATGTCAGTATATAAGTCAGGCTCTCGTTTCTCAAGCGAGTGTATGGTTTTAAGATAGGGGATACCTAATAAAGTCTTAAATGCTTCATTTATCCAGCCTGTTTCTCCGGTTTCCTGCTCATAGGACAGTAAACCTGTATCTACTAACTCTAATATTTTTTGCAGGTAATGATATTGTGTTTCGCGTTCGCGGCTAATAAGTTTAAATGTTGTATTAATCTCATTAAACCCTTTACGCAGGGGCTTTAATTCATTAGGTGCCTTACGAACATCAAAATGTCTCGAAAAATCACGATAATGGATAGATTCTACAAACTGATTTACCTCTTCCTGTGCTTTTTTCTGAAATCGTATTAATTCTAATACTGAATATATCACTAAAGGAACGGTGATACCGGCATAAGGCCAATACGAGGTATTTACGACGATAAAAGAGGTAGCAGTTACCGCAATAAATAACAACAAAACCCGCAGCACCAGCCGCCATTCATAACGGTTAAATATCATATTTACTTAATCTGCGGTATAAAGCGGTGCGCGTTAATCCTAATTCCTTTGCCGCGCGTGTTATGTTACCATTGTGTTTATCAATTACACGTAGTATGGCGTTCTTTTCCAATGTGCTTAAAGGCACGTTACTTTCCTGTTCCGGCATAGCATCCGTTGAATTTTCCAATATGGAAAATATCAGATCATCAGCTTTTAATACCGGTTCATCCGCCATAATTACTGCACGCTCTATGGTATATTGCAGTTCACGTACATTTCCCGGGTAATTATAAGTTTTTAATTTTTGAATAGCACTTACATCAAATTGCATAGCAGTTTTAAGGTACTTACCCGCATATAATTTGGCAAAATGCTCAGCTAATATTATGATATCATCATTTCGTTTACGAAGTGGTGGCATATTGATCTCCACTGTGTTTATCCTATAAATCAAATCCTTACGAAAGCGATTTTCGTTAGCCAGTTCGGATAAAGGCAAATTTGTTGCGCAGATCAATCTAATATCAACATCAACGGCCTTATTTGTACCTAACCGCGTTACCTGTCTGTTTTGCAAAACGGTGAGTAGCTTAGCTTGCTGCTGAAGGCTGATATTACCTATCTCATCTAAAAAAAGTGTTCCACCTTCAGCTTCTTCGAAACGGCCGGCACGGTCTTCTCTTGCATCGGTATAGGCACCTTTTTTATGACCAAATAATTCGCTTTCAAATAAGGAATCGGTTAAAGCTCCCACATCTACCTTCACAAAGGGTTTATCTGCCCTTAAAGAACGTTCATGAATTGCCTTAGCCATCAAATCTTTACCTGTCCCGTTCTCACCTAATATTAAAATATTGGCATCAGTAGGGGCTATTTTATTCACTTTATGAAAGATGTCTTCCATAACCTCTGACTCACCGAGGATATTGGTTTGCCCGTTACTACTTTTTGAGGGTTTGGACGTTTTTACTCCCTCTTTCTTATCCAGCAGATCTTTGATGGTATCTATAAGTTTTTCATTATGCCATGGCTTTACAACAAAATCGTTTGCGCCTTCTTTTAACGAGCGTACCGCCAGATCAATATCGCCGTAAGCAGTTATCATTACCACACAAACATTAGGTTTCCATTCTTTTATTTTGCGCAGCCAATATATGCCCTCGTTGCCGGTGTTTATTGCACTGTTAAAATTCATATCCAGTAAAACCAGATCAACCTGATTGCGCTGTAGCAACCAGTTTAAATTTTCAGGATTTTTTTCGGTGATTATTTCCTGAGTTTCTGTCTTAAGTAATAACTTAACTGCGGTAAGCACATCCGGATCATCATCAACAATTAAAACAGTTGCTTTTTTTAAGATCATAGTATAAAGGGTCAGGGGTTTATATTGTAATTTATTTATAGGTGCAAATTAGCAATTGAGTGTTAAATATCATACCATTTATATTAATACATCTATTAAACTGAAAATCAATCAGGAGTAATTAAATATTCATTTACAGGGTAATTTTGCATTGTATCATAACCGAACACTTGCTGTAACAGAAGCGTACGGTGCAAATACAGGTTTATAGCTTAAAATATTGAAATACAGACTTTTAATTTGTGGCATGTGTTTTTGTATTCAATAACAAAATATTATTAATTACTGTGGATAGAGTTATACAAAAAAAGAAATGGAGCACTAAACGACTGATGACCATTGCGGGTATATCAGGCGTAGTTATATTGGTTGCAGGAAGCATTTATTTTACATCTGGAAAAAGCAAGCTGAATGTTGATACTGAGCGTATTACTATAAGTGAAATTAAAAAAGGGCCGTTTCAGGAGTTTATTCCTGTAAATGGTGTAGTTATGCCGCTTACTACTATTTACCTGGACGCTGTTGAAGGCGGGCGTGTGGAAGAAAAATTTGTGGAGGATGGGGCTGATTTAAAAAAGGGGGATCCGATACTTAGGCTATCAAATACGGATCTGGAGTTAAATTTGGCTAATCAGGAAACTGCGGTATATGCAGCTCAAACGCAAATGCAGATCTCGCATAATAATGCGCAACAAAATACCATCACCAAATTAAATCAAATGGCGGATGTTGATAATGCATTTAAGGAAGCTGAACGGATATACAATCTGGATAAGAAACTTTATGAACAAAAAGCTATAGGCTTACAAGAATATAAAGCAGCTGAAAATAATTACAATTACCAGTTAAGACGCAAAAGACTTACTACTCAAATATTAAAACAGGATACCATTTTAACAGAACAGGAACAACAACAGGCCAGTGAGCAGTATGCGCACATGCGAAGCACTTTAGAACTGATGCGCAGAAAAGTTGCTGACCTTACTGTTAGGGCACCTATTGACGGGCAGCTTACCTCTATGGATGCCGAAGTTGGACAAAACAAGAACCGAGGAGAACATTTAGGACAGATAGATGCGCAAAATGGATTTAAGGTTAGGGTTGATATTGAAGAACACTATCTTTCACGCATATATAATGGTTTAAAGGGAGATTTTACATTTGCCAATAAAACATACAAACTGGTTATAAAAAAGGTATTTACACAAGTTACAAATGGCCGTTTTCAGGTAGACATGCAATTTGTTGGTGATATTCCTAAAGGCATACGCAAGGGGCAAACCTTACAAATACGTTTGGCTTTGAGCGATGAGACTACCGCGCTTCTTGTACCAAAGGGCGGTTTTTACCAGCAAACAGGAGGAAACTGGATATTTAAGGTTAGTGAGGACGGAAAATATGCATACAAGGTTGATATACAGCTTGGAAGAGGTAACACTGATTACTATGAATTACTGCAAGGATTAAAACCTGGTGATAAAGTTATAACATCAAGCTATGAAAATTATGGGGATATTCAGGAATTAGTGCTGAAACAGTAGCCATTGATATAATTAATAAAAATTTATAAAAGACATATAATCACAATTAAACAATTAAAACAAAAAGAATCCGGACGCAAGAAAGGATTTAGGAGGGGCTTATGATAAAAATTACAAACCTTGAGAAATTCTACCGTACAGAAGAGGTGGAGACCATCGCTTTAAACAAACTTTCTATGGAAGTTAATACCGGCGAGTTTGTGGCCATAATGGGGCCATCAGGCTGTGGAAAATCCACTTTGCTAAATATTCTGGGAATGCTTGACGACCCGGACGAAGGTAGTTATGTTTTTAATGGTGTTGAAATTGCACACTTCAATGAACGTAAACGTGCCGACTTAAGGAAGCATAATATCGGTTTTGTTTTCCAAAGCTTTAACCTTATTGATGAATTAACTGTTTTTGAAAACGTTGAACTACCGTTGATTTATACCGGAGTAAGTTCATCTGAACGTGTTAAAAGGGTAGAAGAGGTGTTAGACAAAATGCAGATTATGCACCGACGCAACCACTATCCGCAGCAATTATCCGGTGGTCAGCAGCAACGTGTGGCTATTGCCCGCGCTGTTGTAAATAAACCAAAACTAATACTGGCGGATGAGCCTACCGGTAACCTGGATAGCAGCAATGGTAATGACGTAATGGAACTGCTTACCGATTTGAACGAACAAGGAACGACCATTATAATGGTTACTCACTCCGAGCATGATGCCCGTTACAGTCATCGTATTATCCGTTTGCTGGATGGTCAAACGGTAATGGAAAATATAATGGTATAGTACTTTAGCTTTTTAGTGAATTAATATATAGTTAAGTGTGCCTCCGGCATCGCCCCGTCGCCTTAAAAAGCGATGGGGATGCTTGAGAATGCATTATAATCTGTAGGCATCATGGTGAAAAATTATTTTAAGGTTGCCATCCGCAGTTTGATGCGCAACAAAGTTTATACTTCCATAAATATTATTGGTTTAGCAGTTGGTATTGCTACCTGCGTTTTAATAGGCCTGTTTGTTAAAAACGAAGTAAGCTTTGATGATAATGTGCTTAACAGCAAACAAATCTACAGATTAAATGAATATGTTCATTATGATGGCACCGCACCATCTCTCTCTGCAGCAGTTGGCCCCCCTATAGCCCCCTTTTTACAAGCCAGTCATAATGAAATTAGTAATTATAGCCGTGTATTTCCGGCCGTTCCGTTTATATATCCTTCAATTACTTTAGAATATAATGGAAAAAAAATAAAAACAGATCAAATAGCTTGTACAGACACCTCATTTGCCGATTTCTTTAATGTGAAATTTATAAGCGGCAATAAAGCGAACTTTATTAAAACGCAAAATAGTATAACCCTTACTAAAAGTTTAGCTCATAAATTATTTGGTAACGAATCTGCACTCAACAAAACTATAGTATTGCATAAATCGGATACATCCGCAACTTATTTTGTTGTAGGCAGTATAATAGCTGATATGCCTCAAAATTCGCATATGCAAATTGAAGGTTTATTACCCATTCCTGATGAATTCTTAAAGGGCTATTTGGGCGATAATTATGGCATTTTACTTGGCCCCACTTATGTTAAAATTGCAGATAATAAAAACATTGCCGCACTGGAACAAAAACTAACCAAATCCATTCATATCAAAAACACAGGGATAGATATCCGCTTGCAGCCTTTAAGCCAAATACATGCCCAATCTGTTGATATTAACTATGATTATTATAATTATAATAAAATTGATGGTAAATACATTAATATATTTATCATTATTGCGTTAGCTGTATTTCTTATTGGTTGTGTGAATTTTATAAACCTAACCATTGCAATAGCCGGGTATCGTGGTAAAGAAATAGCTATTAAAAAAATTATAGGTGCAAAACGCACACAAATTGTTCTGCAAGTTTTGACCGAAACGTTAGTTTCAGTTTTAATGGCGCTTTTTATAGCCGTAGGCTTAATAGCAGCCTTTTTGCCGGCTTTAAATAAACTTGTAAACCGTGAGCTTACGATGAATACACTTTATCAGCATAATAACCTTTTATTATTTGCTGCCATATTAGTGTTCACTACTTTATTAGCCGGCGCCTATCCAGCAATACTCATTTCATCGGCTAAGATCAATAAAGCGTTAAAATCAAAAGTGCTGTTTGGCAGTTCAAAAAGCTCTTTGCGTAATGTTCTGGTAACCGGACAGTTAGTTATAGCTGTAGTTTTTATGATAAGCCTTATTGTTATTACTCAGCAATTGAAATATCTGCAACAAAAAGACCTGGGTTTTGCTTACACCCAAATCATAAAAATCCCCCTGGATACTAAAGCAGCCGAAAAATTGACAGTTGTAAGATCGGATTTGGCAAAAATTAATGGAGTAGTTGATGTAACTAACGGCTATATGGAACTGGGTGGCAACGGTGGATTATATGGTATTGATTATAAGGCTCCTAACGGAGAGGCAAAGCATATATCCGTAAATATGGAAAATGCCGCACCCAATTATATCGATTTTTTTAAGATGAAATTGATTGCAGGCGAAACTTTTAATAAAAATCCATCAAATCAATACCTGATAAACGAAACCCTTGCCAAGCAAATTGGCTACGCAAATCCTGTTGGAAAACAAATTAATCTGAGTGGCGGATTTGATCCGGGTGTAATTGTTGGCGTAGTAAAGGACTTTAATTACAGTAATCTCCATTCAAAGATAGAGCCGCTAATAATAAGTTCTGTAGATATGCCCGTGTGGCAAACCCAATTATATATTAAAGTATTACCTGCTAATATTTCCGGCACGCTTAAGGTAATTGAACAGACAATGAAGCGTGTTACCGATGATGATCAGTTTAGCTATGAATTTATGGATGAACACTTTAAACAAGTGTATCAGTCAGATCAACAGGTAAGCACTATGATAGCAATAATTGGCGGCCTTGCATTGTTTATTTCCAGTTTAGGATTACTAAGCCTTGCCGCATTTGTAGCATTGAGAAGAAAAAAGGAAATAGGTGTACGTAAAGTATTAGGAGCTTCGGTAATAAATATTACAGCAACTTTATCTAAAGAGTTTGTGAATATTGTTTTAATAGCCTTTATAATTGCATCTGCTATAGGCTGGTATACAATGAATATGTGGCTGGAAAATTTTTCATACAGGATTGCTATTCAATGGTGGATGTTTGTATTTGCCGGAATACTAAGCCTGACTATTGTATTAATAACCATCAGTTTTCAAACTATCCGAGCAGCTTTAGCTAATCCGGTCAATAGTTTGAAAAATGAATAGTTAGAACCAACATAAACTAACTTTAACTAATTGCCATGTTTAAAAACTACCTGAAAACTGCATTTCGCAGTATAAGTAAAAATAAAAGTTTCACTTTAATAAATATTTTAGGCCTGGCATTAGGTTTAACAACTTGTTTATTTATCGTTTTTTATGTAGTTGATGAGTTAAGCTACGACAGGTATAATATAAATGCTAACAGAATTTTCCGTGTTAACGAAGACCTGAAATTAGGCGACAATAGTGTGCAGTATGCTGTTGCTATGCCACCTCTTGCTAAAACTTTAAAGGCTGAATATCCATATGTAGAAGATGCAGTAAGAATAAAAAATGCGGGAGCTACGCATGTAAAAAAAAATAACGTAAATATTATTGAAAACCGACTGGCATTTGCTGATGCGTCATTATTTAATGTATTTACATTACCAATGATAAGCGGCGACCCAAAAACTGCTTTAAATGAGCCCAATTCAGTAGTTGTTACTGAAAGCACAGCCAAAAAATACTTTAACACCATTAATGTTCTGGGTAAAGTTATTGTGTTTAATGATCATGAGAATTTTAAAGTAACAGGTGTGATAAAAGACATACCCAATCAGTCTCACTTTAATTTTGATTTTTTTCTATCAATGGAGTCATTTCCTGACAGCAGATCTAACGAATGGTTAAGGAGTGATTATAATACATATGTTTTATTAAGAAATAAGGCGGACAGTAAAAAACTGGAGGCGAGTTTCCCAAATTTACTTGAAAAGTTTAGTGGTGATCAAATGAAATCCGAGCTTAAAATGAGCATTAAGGAATTTGAAAAAAGCGGAAGTTATTTTCGGCTGAATCTGATGCCACTCACTGATATTCATTTAAAGTCGACCTTAACCGGAGAACTTGGTGCCAATAGTTCAGTGCAATACGTTTATATATTCTCCGCAATAGCATTATTCATATTATTGATCGCCTGCGTAAATTTCATGAATCTTTCTACCGCGCGATCATCAAACAGGGCAAGAGAAGTTGGCGTACGCAAAGTATTAGGATCACCTCGTAAATATCTTATTGCACAGTTCCTTTGTGAATCAATATTACTAACTTTTTTCGCTACGTTAATAGCACTGTTAGCAGCGATAATACTATTGCCCTTATTTAATCAGGTTTCAGGTAAAGAAATTGCTATTACAGCGCAGTCGCTTATATGGCTCACGCCGTTAGCATTAGCAATAATATTGATTATTGGTTCTTTAGCCGGTTCATATCCAGCATTCTTTTTATCAGCGTTTCAACCTATCGACGTACTTAAGGGAAAGTTAGCTACCGGCTTTAAAGGCGGTATGTTGCGTAATTTTCTGGTTGTTTTTCAATTCGCGATATCTATATTTTTAATAATAGGCACTTTGGTTATTTATAACCAATTAAATTATATCCAAACCAAAAATTTAGGGTACGATCGTAATCAGGTACTTGTTGTTAAAAATGCTTTTGAACTGAAGGATGAAGCCAGTGTATTTAAGCAGAGTCTTACCCAGTTGCCCGGAGTAGTTAATGCTACCATGACCGGATTTCTGCCTACATCCGGTTGGCGAAATACACGCATTTATTTTAAAGATGCGAATTTGAGTCAGAAGGAGTCGATGTTCCCGCAAAGCTGGGAGGTAGATGCCGATTACATCCCTACGCTTAATATGAAAATAGTTGCGGGTCGCAATTTTTCAAAAGATATCTCTTCTGATACAAGCGGAATAATATTAAACCAGGCAGCTGCTAAATTCTTTGGTTTTAAAGACCCGATCAACAAAACTATCTATCAATCCAAAGGGGGCGATAGCAAGGGTGAGCGTAATGTAAATGATTATCATATCATAGGTATAGTACAAGATTTTAATTTTAATTCTTTACACGAAAAAATCGAACCTATGGTGATGACATACGGACACAATTCAGGTGCTGTAAGTATCCGGGTTGGAACATCAAAAATTCCCGCGTTATTGGCACAAATAAAAGCGAAATGGAAGGCCGTTTCGCCAAACGTTGAAATGGATTATTCATTTATGGATCAGGACTTTGATGCATCGTATCGTTCTGAGCAAATGATAGGAACCATTTTTATCATTTTTACAGCATTGGCTATAATTATAGCTTGCTTAGGGTTATTCGGTTTAGCGGCATTTGCTGCTGAGCAGCGCACCAAAGAGATAGGCATACGGAAAATATTAGGAGCAAACATTGGTGCAATTATAGGAATGCTATCAAAAGATTTTATAAAGCTTGTACTGATAGCAATAGTGATTTCGTCACCCCTTGCCTGGTATTTAATGCATTTATGGTTACAGGATTTTGCCTACCGAATAAATATTTCATGGTGGGTGTTTGCTGTGGCTGGTTTAGCAGCTACTACGGTTGCTGTGCTAACTATTAGCTTTCAGTCGGTAAAAGCTGCATTGGCCAATCCGGTAAAAAGTTTAAGAAGCGAATGAGTCCAATGAATATCTAAGTAAATTAAATACATCGGTTATGTTTAAAAATTATTTAAAAATCACCTGGCGTAATTTATTAAAAAATAAAAGTTTTACCGCCATTAACATAGCAGGTCTCGCAGTTGGTATGGCAAGTGCAGCACTCATTTTATTTTGGGTACAAAACGAAATAAGTTACGATCAGTTTCACGAGAAAAAAGATCGTCTTTACCAAATGTATAATCAATCTGTGTTTGATGGTAAACTATGGAGTTGGGGTACAACTCCAAAACCTATGACACCTGCATTAAAACAGAATTATCCGCAAGTAGAGGAGGCCACACGAGTAAGTGGAGCAGATTTTTTGTTTACGCTGGGTGATAAGCATCTTAATTTAAGAGGTGATTTTACTGATCCCGATTTTTTAACAATGTTTAGTTTTCCGCTGGTAAAAGGTGATGCAAAAACAGCACTGAACAGCATGAAAAATATTGTTATCACTCAGAAAACTGCTAAAAAGCTTTTTGGCAATGATGAAGCGATGGGTAAGACCATTAGGATTGACAGTGTAGATTATTTTACTGTTACCGGTATAATGAAGGATCTGCCAAATAATACACAGTTTGATTTTGAATATATTATACCATGGTCGTACTGGGAAAAGTTGAACGGAGGACCAGATAACAATTGGGGTAATAATTCTGTACAAACTTATATTACATTAAAAAAGGGTGTTTCCGAAAGTAAATTTGATAAACAGGTTAAAAATATAACCCGCAGCCACTCAGATATAAAAGATATAGATGTATTTGTTCATCCGGCAACCAAATGGCGTCTTTACTCTAAATTCGAGAATGGTAAAATAGCTGGAGGAAGAATAGAAACTATCAAGCTGTTCAGTATTATAGCTGGTTTCATATTGCTGATAGCTTGTATAAATTTCATGAATTTAAGTACCGCCAGAAGTGAAAAGCGTGCGAAGGAGGTGGGCATCCGCAAGGTAGTTGGTGCGGGTAAAAGCAGTCTCATAGCTCAATTCTTAGGAGAATCTATATTGATAGCCATACTGGCTGGTATTGTTGCACTCATAATTGTACAACTATCATTACCCGGGTTTAATACGCTTACAGATAAGCATCTTTTCATGCCATTTGGTAGTTTCTCATTTTGGCTCATTGTGGTATCGTTTATTTTATTCACCGGCCTGTTATCTGGTAGTTATCCGGCACTTTATCTTTCATCATTCCTACCGGTAAAAGTGCTTAAGGGTACGTTTAAAGCTGCTCATACCTCAATTTCGCCGCGCAAGGTATTGGTGGTAACCCAGTTTACCTTCGCTATTGTGTTAATTATTTCCACCATAATCGTAAAAGAACAGTTGGATTATGCTCAACAGCGTGACATTGGTTACAAAAAAGATAATTTAGTTTACACTATGATAGTGGGTGATATTGAAAAAAACTATTCGCTTATTCGTAATGAACTTATTTCCAGTGGTGTTGCAACTGCTGTCAGTAAAACAAGCGCGCCCATTACACAAGGCTGGAGTGACTCGTGGGACTTTTCTTGGCCGGGCAAAAATCAAAATGAAAAGATAGATTTTAATGTATTTAACACAGATGGGAGTTTTACCCAAACTATGGGACTTAAAATTATTAAGGGGAGGGATTTAGATGTTAAAACATATCCCACAGATTCTCTTGCGATTTTACTTAATGAAGCCGCCGTAAAAATAATGGGCTTTAAAGATCCTGTGGGACAAATTGTAACACGTGGCGACAATAAGCTAAAAGTGGTAGGAGTTGTGAAAGATTTTATATTACAATCGCCGTACGAACCTGTAAAAGCTATGATTATACAGGGGCCAAAATCATGGTTTAACGTGGTGCATTTTAAGTTAAATAATAAAAACACAACTGCTCAGAATTTAAAACTTGCGGAAGCAGTGTTTAAAAAATACAATCCGGAATATCCTTTTGAATATCATTTTATTGATGAAGAGTATGCCCGTAAATTTCAGGATGAACAACGTACAGGTGTGCTTGCCTCGTTGTTTGCCGGCTTAACTATTTTCATATCCTGCCTCGGACTGTTTGGCCTTGCAACTTATATGGCCCAAAACCGCATAAAAGAGATAGGGGTAAGAAAAGTATTAGGGGCTTCTGTATTAAGCATTACTTCTATGCTTTCAAAAGACTTTTTAAAGCTGGTGGCTATTTCATTTATTGTAGCTACTCCAATAGCCTGGTATGGAATGCATAGCTGGCTTCAAGGCTATTCATACCGGGTAAATATTACTGTTTGGGTGTTTGCAATAGCCGCATTTTTAACCACCCTCTTATCTATTGTTACTGTTAGTTTTCAGGCAATTAAAGCCGCATTGGCAAATCCGGTTAAAAGCTTAAGAAGTGAATAAATTATTAGTATCATGTTAAAAAACTATATAAAAACCGCCTGGCGTAATATTATGCATAATAAATTTTATGCAATCATTAATATTACCGGGCTAACCCTAGGGCTTGTAATCGGTATTTTTATGCTGTTATGGGTCCAGGATGAATTTAGTTTCGATTCATTTAATAAAAACGCTGAAAAGATATATAAAGTTGATATTGTTGCAGGTACTGGTATCAGCAGGCAAATATTCAACAATATTATTGCACCTGTAGCAACATTTGCAAAAAACGAAATACCTGAAGTTAAAAATGCGGTACGTATCACGAGTATAGGCGATGCTCCATTTCAGTATAAAGATAAAGTTTTTTTTGAGTCGAACTTTGCTTTTACCGACCCATCATATTTTTCAGTATTTGATTTTAAGTTGATAAGGGGCAATCCTAAAAATCCTTTTCCGGACATTAATTCATTAGTGATAACCGAAAGCACAGCAAAAAAATACTTTGGGGACGAAAATCCGATAGGTAAAACGGTAATTATGGGGCAGAATGAACCCTGCCAGGTAAGCGGAGTAATTGCGGATTATCCTCCAAACTCCAGTTTTCAGTATCATGTTTTGTTACCAATGGCAAGGCTTAATTATCTTTCCTATATAAAAAACAGCCGCAGTTACGATGGTAAAACTATAGTACCATCAATGGATGCTGATTGGTCTAATTTTGGATTTGAAACCTTTTTGTTGTTAAAGCATGATGTAAACTTAAAGGCTTTAGAGAAAAAGCTTCAGGCAATACATGAAAGGAATAAACCCGAAGACGCACCAGTGCCTTATTTGGTGCAGCCTTTAATAAAAATGCATTTATTTAGAGCAGATGGCACCGATGGGGGATATTCTACGGTACGTACATTAACCATTGTTGCCGTAATGATTTTAATTATTGCTTGCATCAATTACGTGAATCTTTCTACAGCACGCTCCTTGCTTCGTGCAAAAGAAGTGAGCATGCGAAAGATAATAGGTGCGGGTAAAAGTCAATTATTTATACAATTTATTATAGAAACCGGAGTGCTGTTTATAGCGGCGGCGGCCTTGTCGTTAATATTAATGTTTTTATTGTTGCCGTATTTTAACAATTTTTCGGGAAAGCAGATCGCGTTCAATTTATCCGATACTGATGTATGGTTCTGCATTTTGGTTTCTTTTGTGGGTACACTTCTTGCGTCAAGTATATATCCTGCAATGCTGTTATCGTCATTTGAACCGCTTAAAGCATTAAAGGGACGTATTTCGGGCAGCATTGGCAATGTCAATTTCAGGCGTGTTCTGGTAGTTGTACAATTTGCCACATCTATAATTCTGATTATTGGAACGCTCGTGATCAGCAAGCAGTTAAGTTATATCAGAAATAAGGATCTTGGGTACGACAAAGAGCATGTTTTTGCTTTTACCCTGCGTAACGATATGCAGGAACATTACGACGCTGTAAAAAATGACCTGTTAAAATATCCGGCGATCGTGGGTATAACCCATGCAGGGCGTGATATAGTGAATAATGGCGGCGGTGCAACAGGCGATAATGATTGGGACGGTAAGCCGGCAAATTCTAATTTATGGTTTAACCTTATACCCGCAGATGAACAGTTTATTCCTTTTTTTAAAATGGATGTGATTCAAGGCAAAAATTTTACAGGTGCAGTTGCAGATTCTTCCCATTTTTTAATTAATGAAACTGCAGCAAAAGAAATGGGAATAACTGATCCGGTTGGTAAACGACTGCGCATACAAACAGTTAACGGAACCATCATAGGGGTTGTTAAAGATTTTAATTTTGCTACCGTGCATAAAAAAATAGAACCTATAGTTTTCCGCTATCAGCTCGAACATTGCTGGCGTGTATATATAAAAGCTTCAGGTAAAAATATCCAAAAAGCCATAGCTGCCGCGCAAACACAATGGAAGCTTTATAACAATGATATACCGTTTAACTATACTTTTTTGGACGATAGCTATACTAAGCTATACTCCGCTGATCAAAAACAGGGCGATCTCTTTAAGCTTTTTTCAGTTGTAGCCATCATGATCTCCTGCTTGGGGTTACTGGGTCTTACTACCTATTCCGCGCAGGTAAAAACCCGGGAGATAGGCATACGAAAAGTATTAGGCGCAAGTATCGGGCAAATTGTAAATATGCTGGCAAAAGAATTTATCTTACTTATTTTGCTTGCCATAATAATTGCTATACCCATTGCATGGTATAGCATGAATAGCTGGCTACGCGACTTTGCTTACAAGATAAATTTAACTTGGGTGTCGTTTGCATTATCCGGTTTTGGTGTCATCGTTATCGCACTCGTGACCATAAGTTTTCAATCTGTAAAAGCGGCTATGGCCAATCCGGTAAAAAGTTTACGAAGCGAATAATTAATTACTTATTTCATCATCAGCCTTAAAGTTTGGTATTTAAAATTTATTATCATGTTTAAAAATTACCTAAAGATTGCTTTACGCAACATAGCGAAGCAAAGGTTATATAGTGCAATAAATATAACAGGCTTAGCAGTGGCTATAGCGGTTTGTATGATGATAATGATGTATGTGGTACATGAGCATAGCTACGATGACTTTCATCATAACGCAAAACGTATATATAAGCTGCAAGCAAAAATAGAAATAGGTGGAAACACCATGAATATGGCATACATGAGTTATGCAACGGGGCCAATTATAAAACAAAGACAGCCGGTTGTAAAACAATATATGCGTACTTTAAGATATTTTAAGCCTTTAGTTATAAATAACCCGGAATTGCCTGACAGAAAATTTTCTGAAGATAATTTACTTTTTGTTGATCCCGGCTTTTTTGACTTTTTTTCTTTCAACCTAATTACCGGCAATAAGGCGAATGTTTTAACCAAACCGTTTACAGTTGTAATATCAAAACATATTGCGCAAAAATATTTTGGCAAACAAAACCCTGTTGGTAAACTGTTAACTATCAGAACCGATAGTTCTTATAATTATCAGATTACAGGTGTAGCAGAAAACTGCCCATCAAATTCATCTATCCAATATAACTTTATAGTTTCCGGTGCAAGTTTACTGGGCATGAAAGAAGCTGCCATGTATACCGGCAAACAAGGTGTCGGTCCGGGCTCATTTGATAATTATTTGCTATTAAGCCACGCTTCAGATACAACCGCACTAAACAGGGGGTTAAAAAGCATGGTTAAAAATGACAAATCACTTGAAGGTGAAACTTTTAACCTTTCTGCCTTAACAGATACACATCTAAAAAATAATTACGACGATTCATCTCATATCAGATATTTAAAAATATTCCCCCTGATAGCGTTACTAATATTATTATTAGCTTTAGTCAATTATATGAGCCTATCAACTGCACGTTCAACACTTCGTGCAAAAGAGGTTGGTGTGCGTAAAGTATCAGGAGCAAGTCGTAAAACGTTAGCCATTCAGTTTTATATCGAATCCACAATTGTTGCCTGTCTTGCGTTTTTAGTTGGGTTTATATTATTTTATGCTTTTAAGCCTTGGTTTACGAATGTTTTACAGCTAAAAATTGACAATGCATTTTTATTAAATCCGGTTATATTAAGCTTATTTATTGCTTTATTTATTCTGATAGTGTTGATAGCGGGCAGCTATCCATCTTTTATACTTTCTTCCTTTAAACCAGTAATTACCTTAAAAGGTAAGGGAAGTAATTCAGTAGGCGGTGTAACTGTACGTAAAGTATTTACTACTACGCAATTTGCGATATCAGTTGGACTTGTTATTTGCGGTATAGTAATAGATCGGCAACTTTATTATTTCAGACACGCAGAGACTGGCATGGATCGCGAAAATGTCATAATGATTCCTGTAAATAATAGTTTTGCTGGTAATTATCCGGCATTTAAACAAGATGTTTCTTCGTTAGCCGGAATTGAAGCTACCGCTACATCTCATTATGCTATGTTTAGAGGCTATGATATGTATTTTATAGATGGTAAAACAAAGGATGAATCAACTGCTTTGGCTGCCTTATCTGTTGATAAAAATTATATAGATCTTTTGAAACTAAAGTGGAAATACCCGCCCGCTCCCGGTGAAGATCTGGTTGGTACTGATAAGGTTATAATTAACGAAGAGGCAATTAACAAATTGCATCTTCAGCAAAATCCGGTTGGCGATTTTATTAAATCCGGAGGTCAAAAGTTGGAAATAACCGGGGTTATTAAAAACTTCAATTTCAGCACTATGGAGTCGGAAATAATTCCATTAGGATTATTTATTGCATCAGATACCACGAAATATTGGAGTAAAGTAGGCTGCAATTTATTTGCAAGGATAAAACCACACACCAATCTACCGGGTTTACTCAGCAATGTTCAAAATATTTATAAAAAATATGATAACATTACACCATTTGACTACACTTTTATGGATGATGCATTTAACCAGCAGTACAAAGCAGAAGATAGGCTTGCATCAATTTTCAGTTTATTTACCATAATAACCATAGCATTAGCCAGTATGGGCTTATTTGGTCTTGCGGCGTTTACCATTGAACAACGTACCAAAGAGGTTGGAATACGTAAAATTTTAGGAGCAAGTTTGGGAAATATTACGTCGTTATTGTCAGCCGATTTTTTAAAGTTAGTATTAATATCGATAATGATTGCTTCTCCAATTGCATGGTGGGCAATGAATAATTGGTTACAGAATTTTGCTTATCGTATAACTATTTCATGGTGGGTATTTATAGCGGCAGCTCTTATTGCTGTTATAGTTGCAATAGTAACTGTTAGTTATTATGCTTTAAAAACTGCTATTGCCAACCCGGTTAAAAGTTTAAGAAGCGAATAATTAATCGAAACTGTATCATAACCGAACGGTATTGTTGCGGTAACGAACACAAATTATATGATTTGTGATTCCAAAGATACTGTTAGTCAATTAATTATGTTTTTGGTATATGTTTGAATATATAATGTCAAAACCATGAGTTATGTTAAAAAATTATTTAAAAATAGCCTGGAGAAGCTTCACTCGTAATAAGATAAGCAGTACAATTAATATTATTGGCTTAACTATAGGCTTCACCTGCATTATACTAATTGGTATGTATGTGAAAGACGAATATGGCTATGATGATTTTTTTAAGGATGCGGACAGGGTTTATCGTGTAAACATTGATGGCAAAATGGGAAATGACGAATTTACCGTTGGACATACACCGCCGCCGGCAGGTGCCGCTCTAATAAATAACTTCCCCGAAATTGAAAGCTATACTCGTATTTATGACCCGGGTAACGAAATTATCCATTATCAACATAATGGGCAAAACCTATCATTAAATGAAGAAAACCTTTTATCGGTAGATTCTAATTTCCTTGAATTTTTCGATTATCCATTAATAGAAGGAAATGCTGGTTCATGTTTAAATGATGCCAACTCAGTTGTACTAACTCAAAAAGCTGCAAAAAAATATTTTGGAAACACATCGCCTATTGGACAAACCTTGATATTTGATGAATACTCCAAACCATTTACTGTAAAGGCAGTTTTAAAAGATCTTCCAAAACAATCCTCTTTACAGTTTGATATGCTGCAATCAAATATTGGTATGCCGCCGGTTAAGCGTTTTTCATGGAGCTGGGTTTGGTTACAGATGAGCACATATGTAAAACTCAAACCTAATATACCTGCGTCTGCAAAAGATATTAATCAATTAGAGGCTAAATTTCCAAAAATGGTGAGTGAGCAAGCAGCCAGTGCTTTTAATCGTATTGGACAGCCATTTGATGAATTTAAAAAGAAAGGTGGGAGATGGGATTTGCATTTGCAACCACTTAAACGAATTCATTTATATTCATCAAATATCCAAACAAATTTTTTTGCTCAGGGTGATATTAAAAATGTATATATTTTTTCAGCTATTGCCTTATTTATAATCATTTTAGCATGCGTTAATTTCATGAATCTGGCGACAGCTCAGTCGGCAAAACGGGCAAAAGAAGTAGGTGTACGTAAAGTATTAGGATCTGAAAGAAAAAATTTAATAGCTCAATTTATAACCGAAGCCATATTGTACAGTCTGTTTGCTATGATTTTAGCCTTATTTATAGTTGTGGCCGTTTTACCGGCATTTAATCAACTATCTGGTAAATTATTAGGAACCGAAGTATTTTATCATGTTAGTACATGGATAAGTATTATCTTATTAATAATTTTCACAGGTTTACTTGCGGGTAGTTACCCCGCTTTCTTTATTACTGCTGTAAAACCTGTTAATATATTCAGAGGTGGTAATATCTTCGGAAATAAGACTGGTACTTCTTTTACAAGGAACGCATTAGTGGTTTTTCAATTCACCATATCTACCATATTAATAATATGCACAATTGTTGTCTATAAGCAATTGATATACAGCCAGTCAAAAGATCTTGGTTTTAAAAAAGAGAATATATTGGTAATAGTTAATGCCGATAGGTTGGGTACAAGTGAAGAGAGCTTACGGCAAGAGTTGATTGCACTACCTGAAGTAAAAAATGCAACCATATCCACCAGTGTGCCTACAAGAAATCCCTTCGGTGATTTTTATACACCTATAGCTAATGGAGATAATATAAATAGCACTGATGGAAAGATTACGTTATCATCTTTTACGGTGGATGAAGATTTTGTTCCTACTTTTGATTTGAAAATATTAAACGGCAGGCAATTCTCTAAAAAATTCAATGACTCGGCGTCGGTTTTACTTAACGAAACCGCCGCGAAACAAATTGGATGGAAGGAGGTAATTGGTAAATCTATCGCTTATCCAGGCAACGGTAATCAAAAATTTAAAGTAATAGGTATCGTAAAAGATTTTAATACCGAGTCTATACACAGCAAGATCGCTCCCTTTGCTTTATTTTATAATACTTCTAAAAGTTATAATACCGGTCAGTCATATATTTCGGTTCGCATAAAACCCGGTGATTACCATACAACAATAAATCATATTGAAAGTAAATGGAAATCTTTTATGCCAGATACTCCTTTTGAATATAGTTTTATTGATTCAGAATTTGATGCGTTATATCGTACAGATAGAACATTAAGTAAGGTATTTACTGTTTTTACATTAATTTCAGTGCTTATTGCCTGCCTTGGTTTATTAGGTCTGGCTATTTACACAGCTGAGAGCCGTACTAAAGAAATAGGGATACGTAAAGTGCTTGGGGCATCTGTTCAGAATGTAGTAACCCTGCTATCAAAAGACTTTATAAAATTAGTCGGTATAGCGGTGATAATCTCTTTCCCTGTAGCTTGGTATGTCATGCATTCATGGTTACAGGATTTTGCTTATCGGACTGATGTAAGCTGGTGGATATTTGCTTTAGCTGCATTAATAACAGCTGTCATCGCATTAATAACTGTAAGTTTTCAATCTATGAAAGCTGCTTTAGCAAATCCTGTGAATAGTTTAAGAAGTGAGTGAATCAGGATACTATAAATAGTTATTAATTACTGATCCATGCAACCAATTCAATTTAATGTTAGTCTTATAATAAACTAAATTAAAATTATTATGAAAAGAATTTTCCTTTTATTACTTGTGGCGTCACAAACCGTTTTTGCTTCTGCCCAGGATAGCCGTACGCCTTATTTAACAAAAGCTTTATCATCCTCAATAAGAAATGTATTTGTAAAAACCAGCGGTGGAAGTATCAGCGTTAGTGGCGAGTCTGGACAAACGCCAAGGTTAGAAGTGTATATTGTCGGCAACAACAATCAAAATCTAAGCAAAGAGGAGATCAGTAAACGTTTGAATGAAGATTATACTTTAGATATTGACGTACACGACAACGAACTGCACATAACTGCTAAAAATAAACAAAACATGTTTAACTGGAGAAAATCGTTAAGCATTGGTTTTAAAATATATGTTAGCAGGCAAACAGCTAGCAATTTAAATACAAGTGGTGGTAGTATCCACATAGATAATGTTACCGGCGAACAAAACTTTAGTACCAGTGGGGGAAGCCTGCATGTAGACAATGTTACTGGTGTAATAAGAGGTTTCACCAGTGGCGGCAGTATACAGGTATCAAACGCAAAGCAGGATATTCAATTAACTACCAGTGGCGGGAGCATCAATGCCAGCAATTGTGAAGGCAATATTAAACTTTCCACCTCGGGAGGATCACTAAATCTTAACAATTTAAGCGGCACTATTCGTGCCTCCACAAGCGGCGGAAGTGTACATGGTAATCGTATAACCGGCGAATTAATTACAGGTACCTCGGGGGGAAGTGTGAACCTTTCAGCCATATCTGGCAGCGTGGATGCATCAACAAGTGCTGGCAGTATGCATGTGCAAATGCTTAGTGTAAGCAAATACGTAAAAATTGATGCCAGTTCAGGTCATGTGGATCTTCAATTGCCATCTAACAAAGGGTTAGATCTTGATTTGCGGGGAAATCGCGTCAGCTTTAATTCGACGGCTTTTACCGGTAGAAAAGAAAAAGATCGGGTTGATGGGAAAGTAAACGGTGGGGGTACCCCAGTTGAAGTAGCCGGTAACGGAAGTGTAAACGTAACATTTAATTAATTTTTTAATAACTGCCCGGAATGTTTAAAAACAACTTAAAAATTGCCTGGAGAAGCATTATAAAACATAAAGGCTTTTCTCTTTTAAATGCAGGCGGCTTAGCCCTTGGCATAGCCAGTTGTCTGATGTTATTACTCTATGTTTTTTATCATATCAATTATGACAAGCAGTTTAAAAATTTAGAGAATATTTATCTTGTAGAAAACAACCAGCCAGGAGATGGAAAAATATATACTTTTGCTGCTACTCCGCGTTTACTGGCACCTACCATTAAGGAAGAAGTACCTGGCGTTGTCCGTTCAGTAAGGGTAATAGACTATACAGCAGAGGGTTTGCTTACCTATAAAGATAACAGCTTCAAAAAGAAGGGCTTATTCGCTGATAATGGTTTTTTTGATATTTTTTCTTATCACTTTATAGAGGGTAATCCATCAACCGCGTTAAAGCTGCCCAATTCCATTGTTATCACTAAAAAACTAGCAAAAACCTTATTCGGGAATGAAGATCCAATAAATAAGATTATAAAACGTAACAATGAACTGCCTTTAACAGTTACCGGCGTTATTGAAGATGTGCCGGTTAATGCAACCTTTCAATTTGAATTTGTTTTACCCTGGGTAATGTTTGAAGATTCAAACCCATGGGCCAAAGATTCTGGGTGGGGAAGTAATTTTGCACGTACCGTTGTTCAACTTAAAAGTTCGGCATCATTAAGTAGCGCTAATTCTATCATGAAAGGTATGATAGGACGGCATAACGAAGGTAATGAAAATCAGGTTTTCTTATATCCGTTCTCTAAATTGCATCTTTACTCCAATTTTGAAAATGGTAAAGCAGTGGGAGGAATGATAGATCAAATACAGCTATTCATTACTTTAGCTATTTGTATTTTATTGATAGCTTGTGTAAACTTTATGAACCTTTCAACTGCGCGTTCGGAAGAAAGGGCAAAAGAGGTAGGAATTCGTAAGGCGATAGGCTCTAATAGAAAGTCACTTATATGGCAATTTATCACTGAATCGGTAATTCTCTCCTTTTTATCAACTCTTGCGGCATTATTGATTATTGTACTTACGCTACCGTATTTCAATGATCTGTTAAATATAAAGCTAACTCTTCCGTATAACCAATGGTATACCTGGCTATTAATTATAGGCACAGGTCTTATGAGCGGTATTTTTGCGGGAAGCTATCCCGCATTTTACCTCTCATCATTTGAGCCAATAAAGGTGTTAAAAGGCATTTTTAAGGGCGGAAGGTCTGCTTTACCTTTGCGCAAAGTATTGGTTGTTGTACAATTTGCTTTTGCGGTATTCTTAATCACTGCTACTATATGTATTTACAGGCAAATACGATTTGTGCAAAGCAAGTCAATTGGATTTGATAAAAACAATTTGGTTGAGGTACCAATTGAAGGCGATTTAAAGGATAAAACGCAAGTTTTTATCAATGAACTTAAAAGTAAAGGAGTGGTAACCAATGCTACTACGTTTTCGCAAAGTATTACCCAATCGGGCAGCAATACCTGGGGCGTAAGCTGGCCCGGCAAGGCCGACGATGAGCAAATTCTGTTCGACGTATTTTTGGCGGGGAACGATTTTACCAAATCCGCGGGAATTAAATTATTGGAAGGGCGGGAGTTCTCTGTAGAATATCCCGGCGATACTGCACACAAAACAATAATGATAAATGAAACTGCCGCTAAAATAATGAAACTAAAACATCCAATTGGAACACTTATACATTATGGCGATCAACCTATGACGGTAATTGGCGTTTATAAGGATTTTGTTTGGGGATCCCCTTATGAAAAAACACGTCCGATGATAACACAGTACTCCGGTGACAACGGAGTTGTAATTGATCTGCGCTTAAACCCGGCCAAAACTATATCTGCCAATGTAGCTGTTATTAATAAAACATTAAAAAGTGTTAATCCATCTTTTCCGCCAACAGTAAAGTTTGTAGACAGTGATTTTGAAAAGAAATTCCAAAACGAACAATTACTGGCTACATTGGCCAATCTGTTTGGCGGTTTGGCTATCATTATATCGTGCCTCGGCTTATTTGGTTTGGCCGCATACGCTGCAGAACAGCGCGTTAAAGAAATAGGTGTGCGTAAAGTTTTGGGGGCAACTGTTTTTAATTTAACTGCGTTACTCTCCAGGGATTTTTTGAAATTGGTTGCCATTGCAATCGTAATAGCTGTTCCCGTATCTGTATGGGCATTAAATAATTGGCTTCAAAAATTCGAGTACCGTATAACCCTAAACTGGTGGATGGTGCTGCTCTCTGGTTTAATAACCATAATAATAGCGCTTGCCACGGTAAGTTATCAAGCTGTAAGAGCCGCGTTAGCAAATCCTGTAAAGAGCTTAAGAAGCGAGTAAACAATTAAAAATATTTAAAAGGCTTGAGATTGAAAGATTGTATTCGTCTCAGGCTTTTTTTATATTATTTAACAATCCACAACTATCAACTTTTCCACAATTACTTATATCCAAATGCAATAAATTAAATTAGCAGATTATTAAATCAGCAAAACATTGGCTAAATCCGCTAAGAAAGAAACACCCTTAATGCAGCAATATAATACCATTAAGGCAAAGTACCCCGGTGCTTTGTTGCTGTTTCGTGTAGGAGATTTTTATGAAACCTTTGGTGAAGATGCTGTTAAAGCTGCCGGTATATTAGGGATAGTGCTAACACGGCGGGCCAATGGTTCCGCCTCTCATATTGAGCTGGCAGGCTTTCCTCACCATTCATTAGATACTTATTTACCCAAGTTAGTAAGGGCTGGTCAGCGTGTAGCTATATGCGATCAGTTGGAGGATCCTAAAACCACTAAAACCATTGTTAAACGTGGAGTTACTGAATTGGTTACTCCTGGGGTTGCAACTAACGATAATATACTGCAACAAAAAAGCAACAACTACCTGGCATCGCTTTATTTCGAGAAAAACAGTTTAGGTATCGCGCTTATTGATATATCAACCGGGGAATTTATAACCGCACAAGGCAACAGTGGATATATTGATAAACTATTGCAAAGTTACGGCCCAAGTGAGGTAATATTTCCTAAAAGCCGTCAACATGACTTTAAGGAAGCCTATGGTGATCGTTTTTATACCTACACTTTAGATGAATGGCCTTATACCGGAGACTATGCGCACGAAACTTTATTAAAGCATTTTGGTGTAAAATCTTTAAAAGGGTTCGGTATAGATAAACTAAACCTTGGTATTATTGCCGCCGGCGTTGCTTTGCACTACCTAAACGAAACCGAACACCGCAATCTTCAACATATATCTGCCATAAGCCGTATCGAGGAAGACAGATATCTTTGGTTGGATAGATTTAGTATACGCAACCTGGAACTGGTAAGTTCGACTAATGAGAACGCGTTAACATTAGTTGATGTTTTAGATAACACCTGCTCGCCTATGGGCGCGCGTATGCTGCGCAGGTGGATCGTAATGCCACTTAAAGAGATAAAGCCAATAAACGACAGATTAGGCGTAGTTGAATATTTTATAGAACAGCAGGAACTGCGCGAAACATTGCAGTATCAAATACAACAGATAGGCGACCTTGAACGATTAATATCAAAAATAGGATTACAGAGAGCCAACCCCCGTGAAGTTTGCCAGTTAAAGAAGGCACTTTTAGCTATTGAACAAATTAAGAAATTAACTGAAAGCACCAACAATTTGCCATTAAAAGCAATAGGTGAACAATTAAATCCGTGTGCACTTATTTGTGAAAAAATAGCAAAAGAACTGCATTCTGAACCACCGGTAATGATTGTAAAGGGCTCCGTGATGAACGATGGTATAAATGACGAATTGGATAGACTGCGAAAGATCGCTTTTGGTGGTAAGGGTTATTTACTGGAAATACAGAAGCGGGAAGCTGAAATCACTGGCATACCATCCCTTAAGGTATCATTTAATAATGTATTTGGCTATTATCTGGAAGTAACTCATTCCCACAGAGACAAAGTACCTGCAGACTGGATACGTAAACAAACACTCGTAAATGCAGAACGTTACATCACTCCGGAACTAAAGGAGTACGAAGAGCAAATATTAGGTGCAGAGGAAAAAATATTAGTATTGGAGACAAGACTTTATAACGAGTTGCTTTATGCCCTTGCCGAATACATTAAACCTATTCAATTAAACGCGCAACTAATTGCCCGGTTAGATGTGTTGCTGAATTTCGCGGATATTTCTATAAAGAATTATTATAGCAAACCACAAGTAAATGATAGCCGTGTGCTGGATATTAAAGGTGGTCGTCATCCGGTTATCGAGAAAAATTTACCTATAGGCGAGGAGTACATTACAAATGATGTATATCTCGACTCCGAAATGCAACAAGTTATTATTATAACCGGGCCGAATATGGCAGGTAAATCTGCATTGTTAAGGCAAACGGGTTTAATTGTATTAATGGCGCAAATGGGTTGCTTTGTGCCTGCTAAATCAGCCGCTATTGGTTTGGTAGATAAAATATTTACAAGAGTTGGCGCATCGGATAACTTATCGTCCGGAGAATCCACTTTTATGGTGGAAATGAATGAGACGGCCAGTATTCTCAACAACCTAAGCGACAGAAGTCTGATTTTGTTGGATGAGATAGGCCGGGGCACATCAACATATGATGGTATTTCTATTGCCTGGGCTATTGCTGAATATCTTCATAACAACGGATCTGTACGCCCAAAAACGCTGTTTGCCACCCATTATCATGAATTAAATGAACTAAGCAACAGCTTTAATCGTATAAAAAATTATAATGTATCGGTAAAAGAAGTAGGACAGCAAATCATATTCCTGCGTAAACTTGTACCTGGCGGCAGCGAACATAGCTTTGGTATTCATGTAGCCAAACTTGCCGGTATGCCTCAAAAAGTATTGGGCCGCGCTAATGAGATACTTAAAAAGCTCGAAAATGAACGAACAGGTGGGGAGCATATTAAAGAAAGTATCCGGAAAGTTCAAAAGCAAGCAGTGCAAATGCAAATGTTCTCCATTGATGATCCTGTGTTAGTTAAAATACGCGACACGCTCAATAACCTGGATGTAAACACGCTCACGCCCGTAGAAGCGCTGATGAAACTGGATGAGATACAAAGGGTAATAAAAGGCTAAAAATGTGGAAATGTTTATAATATCAGGTCAGATTTTAAAGTGTTTCAAAATATCTTTAAGCCATGCATTTTTCACGCCATTTTAAGATCATAATAATTGCAATAACTTCTGCCATTTTATTTTCGTCCTGTCATTCCAAAAAGCTAATCGTAAAGAATAATGCTGATAAAAAAGATGTAGGAAGCGAACTACCTGACTTAATCAACCGGGGGCCTTATATTATGGTTAAGCCTGGTAAACATATAGCCGAGAAATATGCGGATATAATGGGGGTTAAGCGCAGTGATATTGAAAACGGACGCCTGTATGATTTTATTGACCAATGGATGGGGGTACCGTACCGTTTTGGCGGCATGGATAAAGATGGGATAGATTGCTCGGGGCTGGTTTTTTTATTGCAATTACAGGTATATGATCAACCTGTACCGCGTACATGTGCCACACAAGTTGAAGTGATTAAGCGCAAATACGAGGACGAGCTTAAAGAAGGTGATTTGGTGTTTTTTGATTATGATGGAAAGCAATTCAGCCATGTTGGGGTTTACCTTCAAAACGGGTATATATTACATGCAAGTACCCGCAAGGGGGTAACCATCGTAAGATTACACGATAGGGGTATATATGAATATTTTTCCCGTTGCGGGTCGGTAATTAATTCTACGGCATCCGCACAAAGCAATTAATTTTCAGAATTTTGCTTAGCCTTTAAACTCCTGTTCCTAAGTGATTTAAATAATCTTGCTAAAATCGGTCCGTCATAGTGCGGTTTTGGATATAATCTTTTTCGAATAATTGCTATAGATAATGCCCATATTATAAAACCATATGAAAACAACTGTGGCGGAAAGTTATAAATGTAACCGCCTAAAAAAATATAGGTAAATAATAATGGAATACTTACAAAATGTATTCTTTGTAATTTCCATTCCAGATTTCTCTCCAATTCCTGTGGTTTAATACAAAGCTTTTGAGCATTTTTCACTAAATAACCGGTGATTAATGTTTGGCTTAAAAAAGCCAATAATATCACTGTAAAATAAACAAACAGCGCATCATAATTTTGGGGACTGATTGTTTCTGATAAGAGCGAGATGGAAAAAGGGAAAAGAGATATAAAAAATAAAAAAAGAAGATTTAACGTGATAAGTTGTGTAGTATAATCTTTTAAATAACTAAACATTTTAAGATGTTTTACCCAAAATATTCCCACTATAAAAAAAGAAATTATGTAGCCACCAACTTTAGGAATTAATCCAATAAAGGCCTTTCTAATTTCGTCGTGCTCTGCATGACGCAAATCTTCCGGGAGTTTAATTTCCAGCACCATTATGGTAATGATGATAGCAAAAACAGCATCGGTAAATAAAATTACCCGCTCCAGTTGAAACTCTTTTTTTATTTCTTCTTCTTCCTTAATATCCATACCTAAATATAATTCTTAATTTTGTAGTATGTCAAATCAAAAGCAGGATTATTCTTTTTGGACTAAGTATAAACGCTATGCTGGAAATGAGATATTATTATACTTAATCATGATTATTGGTATCATTTTAGGCATTATTATTTTTAGTTGATAATTATTTTTTAACTAATGCCACATTGTAATTATCTGCGTCAAAAACTGTTTGATAAAAATTCACCAGTTCGGAGTAATCATTTTTATCATAAGTACCACTAATTAGCTGCAACCTGCGCTTAAAAACCAACTTATTCCCTTCCATTACCATAACGGCTGTGAATTTACCAAATGGCTTATCGATAGAAATATTTAGCGGCGCACTATCTATTCGGTAACCTTCAGGTAAATTATAATTTATTTCATCTACATCTGTGTAGCCATTATTTATGTAAACAGGGTTGTATCGATTTCTTATATCTCGTGGCGGACGGCCCGAATGGTTTAGCGGATTTAATGAAAAATAAAATTTACCGTTATCAATTGCAGCATATTCACGGGCATCAATTTCCAGCTTTTCTGTAGTTACCGGTAAAATGTTTTTATCCTGTTCAATATCGAGTTTTTTAATATTTAAATTGTTTATAGAGGAGTAGATTTCTTTGAGCAATGTTATCTTCTCTGACAAAGGCTCATCTATAATTTCCTCTCTGTTATCATATTGTGTGCCTTTGAAAGTAGTACTTATTTTACCTGCAAGTGCACCTTTATCATCGATGGTGAAATTTGCCCGGCGTTCTTGTAAATTTATTGCTGCTGCGTATTTTGGTGTATGTATCAATTTGCCACCAGTTGGTGTACATGCAAGTACTGTACGGTCGTCAGTGAAATTGCTTAGAAAACCAAACGGTATTTTTTGGCTGGTGCATTCTAAAAAAGTAGTGTCATTTTTAAATGGCAGGCACAAAATAACGTGGTTTCCCTGATTCATGCTAGCAAAATTGTCCAGTAAACTTACCTTACGACTACCAGCCTCAACCACACAATACCAGGAATCGATATCCACAGCTTTTAAAAGCGCTTGAGTATAATTAACCAGGCCTTTACAATCACCATAATTTAATTTATCTACATCAGCGGCCAGCATCGGCTGATAACCGCCAATACCGACCTGCACACTTATATACCGAGTTTTAGACTGCATAAATTCATATATTTTTTTCGCCTTGAGTTTTGGATCTGATATCCCTGCTGTCAGTTCTTTAACATGTTGTATAGTTTCTGTACTGAGTTGCTTACGATCAGCTAATAATTTATCATACGTCCACTGTCCTAATTCCCTCCAATTGGTAAATGAACCTTTTATGCCCTCATATTCAAAATTTTCAGGGGCTATTTTTACCATACTTAAATATTGCTCCGGATTAGGACTGTAAGGCTCATCGCGAATTGCTTTAACATTCTCCACATGCCATGTATAATTATTTTGCCCGTTATTAGTTGTGGAGATGTTTACTGAAGAAGGCATATTAATTTCTTTATACCTTATTTTAAATTCCGGTTTACAAATAAAACTAAATGTGCTTTTCTCAACTGCTAAGCCATCAAAAGAGTTGGGTTCCCAATCGTCAAAATTTAATGATTGTTTTGAACGTTGCTCATATTCATATTCAATAGTGTATGGATAGGATCCTATAGACGGTATATAGTGTTTAACACGCGAATCTTCAAATAAAGAAAAATCGTTTGAAGCATTAACGTCAGAAAAATCTTTCTCCGAAAATTTACCCATTGGCTTTCCAAATTCATTATATGTGGTGCCCTTAATGTATTTTATAGAGTTGGCCTTATTATACCATATTACAATACGGGCAATGTCATCACCATTTTTATTCAGAACTGTTATGGCAGTTTTTATATGATATATAGTATTGTCAACATCTTTTACTTCAATAGTAACATCTTTATTTCTGATAACAGCACTTGCGTAAGGTAGAAGATCTTTCGGGATGAGGCTGACATCATAATTTTGCTGTGCTTGTGTACCTACAGAAAGCATCAGCATGAGAAATGCCAAATAAATTAATTTCATGATTTTTTCTTGAACACTATCTCGGCCCGTTCAGTTGATATTATTTTGTTATACAACTCCTTTAGATAGGGATATTCTTCTGGCGCATAAACCGATTTATTAAATTGAAGTACGTTTGAGAATGTAAAGGAATTGCTATTCCCCGTAAAGTTAGTAATAAATTTGCCCCCCTGGTTTGGCAAAGCAAGTGCTATACCGTCCGGAGAACTTTCAATAGCATATTCAGCAGGCAAATGCATAGTTAAAATAAACCGGTCATCTGAGGGCATTCCCCAGTCCACCGGATAGTTTCGTTCATTTAATTTAAACGGATTAACGGTTATTCTGTCAAAAATAAATGGATTAAAAGATAGTCGATTATGGTCTAAATTATCAAACGCGTCAATTTCAACTTCATACTTCTCTTCTAAAGGCGAATCCAAGCTATCCACATTTATTACATCTGCTTTAAGTATTTTTGTTTTGGTAAGTTTTTCATCTATGTTTTCAATATATTCATCGAGCGTATTAAATTTTTTAATAGCACTACGCTTTTCGTATCCCTGATATCCGGATGAATAAATGGTAATAGTACCTTTTAATTTACCGTCGCTTTGCAGCGTCAGATCTAATGAACTTGTACTTGATTTTCTTTGCTCTTTACCTAAATCTATCCAGTAGGATGGCTTGTCCAAACTCATTACCCGACCCTGGTCATTAAAACATTTTAAAGGCAACATCCCAAACCCAAGTAAAGGATCGGTTGCGTCGAGCATATAGGTTTTGCCACCAATGTCTACTTTGGCTATAACGTAATCAAATTCATTCTCAACCGGATAAATCCTATTGATCAGGCCATTATCACGAGTGGACAGTAACACTGCATCGGCATCCAAATCAACGGAATTTAACGCTGAAACTAATGCTAAATTAATGTCACCCACATTACCTGTATGATTTTCCAAAGCCTTTCGTATACCATCATCACTTCCACGTGAGCGTATACCATTCCACTTTATGTTTTTTTGAATGTAAGCATATATAGCTTTCGCCTTGGTTAAGTCATCAGTTTTACCTTCAACTACCGGCACTGTATATTTTTTAAGCTGGTCTTTATGCTTTATCTGGTTTCCAAAATAATCGGCATGTTTTAAGTTATAATCAATATCCTTCCACTCCTTAGTAACTCTTACCTTATTACCACGGTATGGATTTATATATTCAGAAAGGTTAAAATATATAGCAGACTTAAAGTTTTTTGGCGCTGTCATATAATTTTCCACTTCAAATGCAGGCACGTTGGCCATACCATATACCAAATGTGAACAATCGCAGCTTGAACCGTGTGTAGAAAAACAACCCTTTTCTACTTCTGAAGTGTTTTTTGTTAAAGCAAGACCACCACGCAGTAAGGCGTTATATGTCCAGAATGCAGGTATATGCACCTCGTACTCTGAATATACCTTTGGTATATCATCCTGGAAGTGCCATGCAGGAAATTTATCCCAAAAAGGCGTAATAACCTTATATTCATATTCAATTATACAGCCGTTACGTATATTTGGTAAAGCAAACTTGCTATTGCTCCAGTAATCATTTTCTTTTACTTCAACAATCTTAGATGGATCCAGTTCTGACCGTTGTACCGTCCCGTTATCAGTTAAATAAGTTGTGATACCTTTAATATCATCAACTTTTTCTCTCATATCATCCTTTTCAGTATAAAAGGGAACTTCAACTATACCTTTATCAAATGCCTTACTGTCAAATATCTTTATCTTTACGTGATAGGTATATATTATTTTAATATCATCATCACTCACTACATCTATACGGGTATTGCCATATTCATTTAATACCACAGCATGTGCAGTGGTATCTTTAGCATATCTTTTTAAGTTAATTTCTTCTTGACTGTAGTTGCCATAAGGAAAGTTTTGTGCAGATACACAGATAGATAAAAGACAAAAAGCAAATAAGGCTGGTAAAAATTTATTCATATAATTTATATATTAATCAGGCCAATGAAAATAGCTATTTTTCTTTTAATGAAACTATAAAAAATAAACTATAGATAATTTTAAGAGTTTTGCCACCTTTGCAACACTGAATTATAAACATGAAATTAATTTTAAAACGTCCCCTTGCCTTTTTTGATCTGGAAACGACTGGTACTAATATCGGCGCTGATCGTATTGTTGAAATATCCGTTATAAAGCTTTATCCGGATGGAAGTGAGGAAGTTAAAACATGGCGAGTTAATCCGGGAATTCCCATTCCATTAGAGTCGTCAATGGTGCACGGAATATTCGACGAACATATAATTGATGAAAAACGTTTTCATGAGTTGGGAGAGGAGATAGCCAAATTTATTGATAATAGTGATCTGGCGGGCTATAATTCAAATAAATTTGATATCCCAATGCTTATGGAGGAATTTATAAGGGCTGGTGTACCATTTGAGCTAGATAACCGCCATTTTGTGGATGTACAAAATATTTTTCACCAGATGGAGCAGCGCACTTTAAAAGCGGCCTATCAGTTTTATTGCGATAAACAGATACTCAATGCACATTCAGCTGAAGCCGATACCCGCGCTACCATGGAGGTGTTGTTAGCACAAATTGAACGATATGAGAACGCCGAATGGGAAGATAAAAAAGGCAACCGAAGCAAACCCGTAGTAGGAGACGTGGAAGCCTTGCATAAATTTACAAATTTGACCAGACCTGTTGATTTCGCAGGTAGAATGATCTATAATGAACAAGGTGAAGAACTTATAAATTTTGGCAAACATAAAGGCAAACGTGTTGAGGATGTTTTTACTGTTGAGCCTAGTTACTACTCATGGATGATGCAGGGTGATTTCCCGTTATACACCAAACGTAAGCTGGAAGAGATATATAAGCGATGGAATGCTAAAAAAATGGCTGAAAGACAGTCCAAAACTTCACACGCTACAGAAAACAAAACTAAATCTGATTCCAATCAAATTTTTCAAAAGAAAACTGTAATAAGTAATAATTCAAACTCTCTAAATAGGACTTATCAAAAAAAGCAAGAACCTGCTAAACCAGTAAATGAGGATATGCTACAGCAGTTAGCAATGAAGTTTAAGAAAGGATAATTCGGATAAGTTATATAAAAACGTGTATTGTCTTAGGTGCTAAGAAAGAAATTTAATATTTCTTTTTAGACCTTCAAACCTGGTGCGTTTAACTGCCGAATTTTTAAATACTTTTTTAAATGTTTCAGAAGTTATCTCGTCCCAATCCGATTTATTAAATTGTGATAGTTCCGGTGGTGGGATAAAAGCGGGTTCAGAATTTAAAACAGAAAAACGATTCCACGGACAAACGTCCTGACATATATCGCAACCAAACATCCAGTTATCCATTTTGCCTTTAAACTCGTTGGGTATTTCGTTTTTTAGTTCAATAGTCAGATATGATATACACCTACTTCCATCTACTACATAAGGCCCGACAATAGCATCGGTAGGGCATGCATCAATACACCTTGTACAACTACCACAATGGTCAGCGGTAGGTTTTATATCATATTCTAATTCGAGATCTATAATCAGTTCAGCTAAAAAAAAGAATGAACCAGTTTTTTTGCTTATTAAATTGGCGTTTTTCCCTATCCAGCCTAAACCGGCTTTTTTTGCCCAGGCTTTATCCAGAACGGGAGCCGAATCCACAAAAGCGCGGCCATTGACTTCCCCAATCTCAGTATTGATAGTATTGAGTAATTGCTTTAACTTGTCTTTAATAACACTATGATAATCAACACCATAAGCATATTTGGATATTTTGGGTGATGTTATATCTATCTGAATATTATTATTGTAATAATTTAAACCCAATGATATTACTGATTTAGCTCCATCAACTAACAGCCGTGGATCCAAACGCTTATCAAAGTGGTTTTCCATATAATGCATTTCACCATGCATTCCCTTACTTAACCAGCTTTCTAATTTAGGCGCTTCATCTTCAAGAAACTCCGCCTTGGCTATTCCGCAAAACATAAAACCAAGTTTTTCTGCCTCGGCTTTAATTAGTTTAGAATATGCTGAGATATTTTGCACTTTACAAAGATAAATATAAACCACCTTTATGCAATTAACACATTATTGGTATGATTATAGTTGTAATAGAGAAAACATAATTATGGAAACTAAACAAGAGGGATTTGACCGGGCTAATGCTCAAGGGAAAAATCATGATACCGAGGGAAATATTGCAAACGTTGGTAATGATCAGCTTAAACAAAACGTATCAGACAATGATTTGGCTAAAAAAGTGCCAACGGTTACACCATATGATAATGATGAAGTCTCCGAAGCCGGACAAAATTCATCTAACAAAGGGCAGGGGCCGTCGGGAGAAAACCTTTAGTAAATTAATTACCGTTATGATAAAATAACGGATTAGCATAAGTTGCTTCATTTACGATAAGGTTGCTATCAATTTTAAAAACACTGCATTTTCGAAGATCATATCGTGTGTTGCCATTATTAATATCACGCAGGCCCACAACATCATATTGTACAACTAATGTTGAATCATTATTTATGATATTATCGACCAAGTATTTGGCATCCGGCGATTTATAAAATTCGAGATGAAAAATTTGATCAGCTCCGGCAGGACCAATTGCAATACCATTCCATTCACTTGACGAAATTGATGCAGTTGTGGCATATTGTTGTGTTAATGCTTTTAAATTATGATCATTCAATAATTTAAAGTGTTCTGCTATTAACACTTCTGACTGTTCTTTCTTTGACACTCGGGTATCAACGGGTTTAGAATTACCACAGCTTTCCAAAAGCAGTAAAGCAAAAAAACAATATATCGCGATTCGTGAGATATTAAACATGGCTAAATATACCTAAGATAATGAAAAAATAAACCCTCTTCTGTTTTACAAAAGAGGGTTTATAATTAAATAGCATAAAGGTTGGTTAAAAACTATTCCGTATGCTATTACTAAAAGTTTTTGTACTCCAATAGCCGCTATCCAATATTCTACGAATAGTAAATAACGGATTTTTAGGATCTCGTTTTTCTGCAAGCTGGAATGCAGCAATAAAACCACGCTTTTTTAGTTCCGGTATACCTTGTTCATTCCATAAGCCAAAAGGATAAGCAAAATACTTCATCTTTTTGCCTGTAATTTCCTCCAGCTTTTTTGTTGGTTTATCTATTTGTATTTCCCAATCTTTTCCTGAATACTTTTTAAAGTTATGGTGATCCCACGTGTGTGATGCTATCACATTCCCCTCGTCAGATAATTGTTTAATTTGTTCTTTACTCATATAATGTGGCCTGCCAATTGAAACCGTCATAATAAAAAACACGCCTTTAAAGCCATATTTTTTCATTTCCGGGCCAGCAACAGTAAACTGATCGAGGTCGGTATCGTCAAAGGTAAGCATAATGGGCTTTTTGGGAAGCGGCGCGCCAGTTGTTAAATAATTATATAGTTGGTCGGGTAAAATGGTGTGATATCCACTATCAGCAAGCATTTTCATATGCTCTTTAAAAGCAGCAATTTGAACAATGTAATCTTTAGCGGTTTTTGAATCGGTGGGTTTCCAGTCACGTATTTGGTGATAACAAACCACAGGTACTTGTTTACGCGACATAATTGCAGCTTTATCAATAGGGCCGGTGGCAAGCTTTACCGATGGTTCGGAAGAGGTGGCGGCTGTCGTCTTTCCGGAATCCACAGATAAACTATCTGTTTTAGATTGATCTGAAGATGTTTCGGACTGGCAAGCTGTAATACCTAAAATAGCAATCGAAATAACGGCTATAAATTTTTTTAACATAAGTTTGAGATAAATGTATTATATAGTAGGCCGCTAAAATAATATATTTAACAGTATATATTATTAACTGTTAATAAAAGAATTATTGTTTACAATACTATTCGCTTTCCTTCGGCTACTGATCTTTTGGCGGCATCTAATATCTGCATCACAATCATATTATATTTTAAAGACGATCTGTCGTTAATACCCATAAGTCTATTATTAAGCACCATATGCAGATAAGACACCGGATTATCCATTGGGGCTGCTAATGTATCCGCTACCATTGATAAGCTTCTATTATCCCGAATTTTGGTGATAAAATTATTTTTATCTAACGCGTGAATATATCCCATGTCTCCAAACACTTCTAAATCTTTTATAGAAAAGGGCCAGTTCCAGGATGCTTCAATTATGCCGGTAGCCGTAGGATATTCCACAATTACATTTACATCGTCTTCTACTTTAGGGTAAGTTTGCGGTTTTAGATGACGTGCTACTGCTGTAACGGCAACTGGCTTTTGCCCGTCCATTAACCAGGTCATCAAATCAGCGCCATAACAGCCAAAATCAAACAAAGCTCCGCCGCCATTCTGTTCAGGATCCGTTAACCAGCTTAAAAACTCTTTACTGCAACCAATTTCCTTTGGCCCCTGGTGCCCGTCATGTACAACAATTTTACGTATATGGCCAATGCTGTCGTTGCTGGTCATGTTATATAAATTCTGAAATGAAGGATACCAGGTAGTTTCGTAATTAGTTAATAGTTTTATATAATATTTTAATGATAAAAACTCCATTCGTTTGGCCTGCGCCAAAGTAGCTGCCAGTGGTTTCTCCACCATTACGGATATTCCAAGCGGCGCACATATCTCCACAATATCAATATGTTTGGCTACTGCATTATATCCCAAAACTGCATCGGGCTTTTTTGAAATAACCATTTTTTTAAGGTCATCAAAAAGAATTGAATCCGGTAAACTATACCTCTTTTGGTATTTTAATCTTAACTGTTTATCAGATTCTGCTATGCCAACAATATTTACTTCTCCTCGGCAATATTGATCTAATATGCCATTTACGTGATCATGAGTTAAGCCTGCAATT
Source organism: Mucilaginibacter segetis (assembly GCF_016522075.1). Lineage (GTDB taxonomy): Bacteria > Bacteroidota > Bacteroidia > Sphingobacteriales > Sphingobacteriaceae > Mucilaginibacter > Mucilaginibacter segetis. Next base: position 1,701,153 of record NZ_JAEHFW010000001.1, read on the forward strand.
CCTACTTTAAGTGTGCTCTGGGCATATGCGATTTTGCCGCATATGCATGAAATAAGTAACATGAACAATAAAATCCTTGCAAACCTCATGGCTATATTATTTTTCGGTAGATAGAGAATAAGGTACATCAACAGCTTTAGTACCCCTTGTTTTATTTGGTTGTGCCGACATGGTGTAATTTAAGGTGGCTCCTTGTATTAAAGAATGATGACTTAACCAGTTAAAATCATAAGGTTTTCCATTAACTGTTAATTTGCTTACGTATTTATTTTTTGTATTGTTAGCTGGCGCATTAATAACTATTTTCTTTCCATTCTCAAGATTTACAGTAAGCTTTTTAAATAATGGAGCACCCAATACATATTGATCTGTGGCAGGACAAACCGGATAAAAACCCATAGCAGAAAACACATACCATGCCGAGGTTTGGCCATTATCTTCATCGCCACAGTAACCATCCGGGGTAGCTTTGTATAGTTTGTTCATTACATCGCGTACATGGTATTGAGCTTTCCACGGTTCGCCAGCATAATCATACAAATATATCATGTGTTGTATAGGTTGGTTACCATGGGCATATTGGCCCATATCCGCTATTTGCATTTCTCTTATTTCGTGTATTACTTCTCCGTAGTAACTATCATCAAATATCGGCGGTAAAGTAAATACAGAATCAAGCTTAGCTGCAAATTGCTTTTTGCCACCCATCAAATCAATCAAACCTTGTATATCATGAAAAACACTCCAGGTGTAATGCCAGCTATTTCCTTCGGTAAAAGCATCACCCCACTTAAATGGATTAAAAGGGCTTTGAAAACTACCATCCTTATTTTTACCACGCATTAAATTGGTTGACGGATCGAAGAGCTTCTTATAATTCATGCTACGGGCCTTATATAAATCGATTTCGGACTTTGGACGGTGTAAAGCCTGAGCCAATTTATAAATAGTAAAATCATCATAAGCATATTCAAGGGTACGCGCCGCGCTCTCATTGATCTTCACATCATAGGGTACATAGCCCAGACTTTTATAATAATCAATACCATCGCGCCCTGTACCCGCCGGTCCGTCATTATTAGCACCATGTATTAATGCTTCATATAAAGTATTAATATCATATCCTCTGCCACCTTTTATATAGGCATCTGCAACAACTGAAGCAGAATTATTACCTACCATTACATTTGAATAACCCGGACTACTCCATTCAGGCAGCCAGCCTCCTTCTTTATAATCATTAATAAGGCCTTCCTGCATTTCCTTATTAATAGATGGATAAACTAAATTAAGAAAGGGATATAAAGCTCTGAATGTATCCCAAAAGCCAGTCCCGGCAAACATATAACCCGGTAGTGTTTCACCTGTATAAGGGCTATAGTGAATAATTTGCCCCTTAGCATCAACTTCATAAAGCTTGTTCGGAAAAAATAACATCCGGTATAAGCACGAATAAAATGTACGTACCTGGTCAACTGATCCACCTTCAACTGTAAGACGACTCAAGGTCTTATTCCATACGGTTTTAGCCTTTTGCTCAGTTGCATCAAAACTATCAGTTCCAATTTCTCTTTTAAGTGTAACATCGGCTTGTTCAATACTAATAAATGATGAAGCAACCCTCAAGTGAACTTGTTCACCCTTATTGGTTTTAAAACCAATAACTGCAGTAACATGCTTAGCATTCAGTTCATTACCTGCAGCTAGCGTGCTATCACTATACAACTTTGTTAGTTCTATAGGTTTATCCACATAGATAACAAAGTAGTTTTTAAAATTCTTTAACGGACCACGAGCATATTTAGTAGAATATCCTACAATCTTCTTTTCGCCGGGTATTACCTTAATATATGAGCCTCTGTCAAAGGCATCTATAACAATAAATGAGCTATCTGTTTTAGGATAAGTGAATCTAAACTGAGCACTGCGTTCAGTAGGTGTTATCTCGGTAGTAACATCATGATCAGCCAGGTAAACACTATAATAGTAGGGTTTAGCAATTTCGGCTTTATGTGAAAACCAACTCGCCCGGGCATTTTGAGTCACTTTTAAACTATCAGTTACAGGCATAATTGCAAATTGTCCGTAATCGTTCATCCAGGGAGATGGCTGGTGTGTTTGCTTGAAGCCGTTAATTTTGTGTGCATCATAAGTATACTGCCAGCCATCACCCATTCGGCCGGTTTCCGGTGTCCAAAAATTCATTCCCCAAGGCAAAGCTATTGCAGGGTAGGTGTTCCCATTTGATAGATCGTACTTTGATTGCGTACCCATTAATGGGTTTATCCACTCCACCGGATCTGTTACCTTATTAACTTGTTGCGCAAATAAATTCAGGGAAAATAAGCATGTAATGAGCAGTAATAGTTTTTTCATCAATAAAAGTAATTTGTATAATGGAATTTTTGTTTTAAAAAAGTGACGGATTATTTCCGGTCTTTATTTTACCTAAGTGTTTATAAGCACTTTCAGTGGCCTCGCGACCACGGGCTGTACGCATTAAAAAGCCTTCCTGAATTAAAAACGGTTCGTACACTTCCTCAATGGTGCCTTCTTCTTCTCCAACCGCTGTTGCAATAGTTTTTAAACCTACCGGACCACCTTTAAATTTATCTATAATTGTTAGAAGTATTTTGTTATCCATTTCATCTAATCCATGCTCATCAACATTCAGAGCATTTAAGGCATATTTAGCTATAGCAGTATCAATGCTTCCATTGCCTTTTATTTGTGCGAAATCCCGTGTTCTGCGAAGCAGGGCATTTGCAATACGTGGCGTACCACGACTACGGCGCGCTATCTCATAGGCTCCTTCATCATTTATCGGGGTTCTCAGTATTGATGCAGAACGCAGCACAATTGTAGTGAGTAACTTTGCGTCATAATATTCGAGTCTGGCGTTTATGCCAAAACGCGCACGTAATGGTGCGGTTAATAATCCTGATCGGGTTGTGGCTCCTACAAGAGTAAAAGGATTAAGAGATATCTGTACGGACCTCGCATTGGGGCCGCTTTCCAGCATAATATCAATTTTAAAATCCTCCATTGCCGAATATAAATATTCTTCGACCAACGGGCTTAAACGGTGTATTTCATCAATAAACAAAATATCTCCTGTCTCTAAATTGGTTAATAAACCTGCCAGATCGCCTGGTTTATCTAAAACAGGGCCCGAAGTGATTTTGATACCTACTCCCATTTCGTTTGCTACAATATGAGATAAGGTTGTTTTTCCGAGTCCCGGGGGACCATGCAGTAACACATGATCTAATGATTCACCGCGTTGGCGGGCAGCCTGTACAAATATTTTTAAATTGTCTAATATTTTTTGTTGACCGGTAAAATCTTCAAAAGCCTGTGGGCGTAATACTTTTTCTATATCACGTTCGGCAGGAGAAAGGCTTTCACGTTCCGGATCAAGATTTTCATTCATATTGCCAACGAAATTAGTAATTTATTTTTTGTGAGAAAGAATATCAGACACAGTACAGCAAAGATAGACCCATTAAGCTTAGTTGATTAAGTCATCCTTCCGGATATTTTCTGAATATGCTGTTGATCTTCATTTGAATCACACCAAAAACTGCTTCCTTAAAAATCCCGGTAGACATTTTAGAGGTACCGGCTGTGCGATCGGTAAAAATAATAGGGATTTCTTTAACTTTAAAACCATGCTTAATGGTGGTGTATTTCATTTCGATTTGAAAAGCATAACCAACAAACTTAACTTTATCCAATTGAATGGTTTCCAATACTTTTCGCCTATAACACATAAAACCAGCGGTTGAGTCCTGAATAGTTATTCCGGTAATGAACCTAACATATACCGACGCAAAATAACTCATTAATACCCGGCTCATTGGCCAGTTAACAACATTTACGCCTTTAATATAACGCGACCCTATAACAGCATCTGCCCCTTCAATGCAAGCCTGTCGTAATCTGAGCAGGTCATCCGGATTATGAGAAAAATCAGCATCCATTTCAAAAATGTAATCATAATTCTTTTCTATAGACCACTTAAAGCCGTGAATGTAGGCTGTACCTAAACCCTGTTTTCCCTCTCTTTCTATTAAGAAAAGCTTTTCAGCATAATCCCTCTGAAGTAATTTAACAATAGCGGCAGTTCCATCCGGGGAGCCGTCATCAATAATAAGCAAGTGAAAATCATGAAGCAGGGAGAATACTTTATGAACCATTCGTTCGATATTCTCTTTTTCATTATAAGTAGGTATGATGACTATGCTATCGGGCACGTAAAAGCGATATTATTTATAGGTAAAGTAAACCGCTAAAATAATCGATTTTAGTCCCGCTCTAAAATAATATTACAGGAAAGTTATCACTCGCCTGTAATATTAAGGTAATATTTAATTAGAGATTGAAATTCTCGGCTACTACTTCATTTTCTGTAACCTCTGGTTCATCAATATAATTGCGCTCTTTTAAACGTGGAGCAACAAACATATACACCAAAAGAAAAGCACCACAAATACCAGTAAAGAGCCAATAATAATCAGCACCGGTAAATTTCGAAAAAAATCCGCCTTCGGCTATGCTCCCATTTACAAAAACATCGAAGTAGTTACCGGCCGCTACAGTTAACAACCATATTGCAGACATTGTACTTTTCATAGATTTTGGGGCTTGGGTATAAGCATACTCCAAACCAGTTATAGATACCAAAACCTCGCCGGCAGATAAAATAACATAAGCAAATATTTGCCACCAGATAGATGGATGCAAGCCGGCATCAACTTTAGCCTGCAAAAAGGCAATAATAACGAACGATAGACAAGTTAAGGCTAAACCTGCACCTATTCGTCTTAACGGAGTAGGATTTATACCCATTTTACTGAATAACGGGTATACGCCATAATTAAATACCGGTATAAACAATAACAAAAACACAGGATTTACCGTTTGTACCTGCCCCGCCAAAACGGTGAAATCTAAAAAGCCTAAATCAATATGTCTGTTCAGTTTTTCGGCTTGCAAAACCCATTCCGAAAGATTTTGATCCCACATTGCCCAAAATATAGGTACAAACGCAAATACTGCCATAACTCTATATACAGCTTTAGTCCCTTCAACTTTTTCGTTATTGAATTTTTCTTTAGCCACATCTAACAACGCCTGACCCTTTTTCTTTTTGCCGATATTGAATAAGGCATACAGCGAAATAAATACAAAATTATTTTTATTAATACCGGAAGGGGGAACACGGACATACATTTTACGGCCAGAGAAAAATATAATAGTGGCTAATGCCATTAATATGCCTGGGATACCGAAAGCCCATTTTGCACCATAATTTGCATAAACCCATGGTATCAAAATTGTTGATATCATGGAACCGGCATTTATGCTAAAGTAAAACCAACCATAAACTTTTGAAATAAGTGATTGATTAGTTTGGTCGAACTGATCACCAACGTTAGCTGATACACATGATTTAATACCACCGGCGCCTATAGCCACTAACACCAGACCAAATATAAAGCCATCTAAATTACTGTCAAATATCGCCAGGAATAAATGGCCGAAACAGTATACTATTGATATCCATAAAATTATTTTGTATTTACCTGTAAACCAATCAGCCACAATCGCTCCCAAAAAGGGTAGAGTATAAGCAAGAGTTACAAAAAAGTGAGTGCTTTCATTTGATTTTGCTTCAGCCACTGCTTGCAAAGCAGGGTTGTTTGTCGGATTAAAGAATTGTGCAACCAGAAATGTGGCCAATATGGAACGCATTCCATAAAAACTAAATCTTTCCGCTGCTTCATTACCTATAATAAAAGGTATACTCCGCGGATATTTTGGTTTAGTGGTTTCTGAATCTAATTGTACATCTTGCGCCATATAGTCTTTGTTTAAATTTTGCCTAAAATACTATTATTCTATTAAATCGAAATTTTATACCGAAATTATTACAACTGTTACTTTAATATTTGGAGTGAAACTAAACTGTAACAGTTTAATTTTTTTGCTTTAATGGAACTGAGTTCTTATCCTTTATCGCCTGTATCTTAGGGTCAACATACTGCTCATCGCTTTCATTCGGCACATTGCGCATATCTAGGTCGTCAACTAATATCCATTTACCATTTTTTAATTGGTAGCCATCATAACTAAGATCTGGCCCATAAGTATCTTGTTTATCTTTTAATTTCTTATCAGGAGGGGCGAGATGATCAAAAACGATCAGCTGCTGTTCCGGTACATACCTTAGTAGCATTGAAGCCTGCCTTGTGTATTCAAAAACGATGCGATTGTGAGTTTGATTTTTATCATTGAAAACAGGCATTCCAAAAATTGGTTTATCGTCACGCCCAAAAGATAATGTTTCAATAACGCGTTTTGTTGATTTAATATTATTGCCTTTCCAACCTAATAGAACATAATAGGGTCTTGACGCATTAATACGCGCTATCTTGTAATACTGGGCCCCGTACCATTTATGATTGTCGGTAATAGTATCAGCCGGTTGTTTTATAAAAGGACTATAATCTTCCAAGGGGTACATTAATAAGCGATCACCTGTATTCATTTGAATAGTACCGTAAAACCTATAACTGCCGTCACGATTCATTATATGCCATGAAAATATACGGAAACGATTATCCGGTGAGTTAAGTACACTTATGCTTTTTACAGAGTCAAATGAATAATTAAAACTATGCGGAATTTTTAGTGCACTTACTAATGTACGTATAAATGTATAATTAGCATTTTTGCGTTCAAGCTCATCCGGGTTATTGATAAATCTTTTACCTAATGTGATAAGGCTATCTTTATAAGAATTTAACTGTCTTAAATTTGCACCCTCATCTGAATGTTGCGCAAATAAATACCCGCTAATAAATAAAAATGTTATAGCAATAAAAATTCGTTTCATTAACAATTATGAGATGATAAAATAATCAGGAAAGCTGATCACGAATTTTTTAACGTAAATTTTGAATAATCATTGCACCTGCACCACCGCCGCCGTTACAAATACCAGCTGCGCCTAATTTGGCGTTATTTTGCTGTAATACATAAAGTAATGTCACAATTATGCGAGCACCCGATGCGCCAAGCGGATGCCCCAATGCTACAGCACCTCCATTTACATTTACTTTTGATGCATCCAATTCCAATAACCTATTATTGGCTAAAGCTACAACTGAAAACGCTTCATTTATTTCAAAAAAATCTATTTGTTCTGCCGATAAACCAGCCTTATACAGAGCAAGCGGGATAGCTTTAGACGGTGCAGTGGTGAAGTATTCAGGTGCCTGTTGTGCATCTGCATAAGCCACAATTTTGGCTAAGGGTTTTATTCCTATGGCCTCCGCTTTTTCTTTACTCATTAACACCAATGCTGCAGCGCCATCATTTAATGTTGAAGCATTTGCGGCAGTAACCGTTCCGTCCTTTTTAAATACAGGTTTTAATGAGGGTATCTTATCAAACTTAACAGCCTTAGGTTCCTCATCATCGCTAAATATGGTTACTTCTCCTTTGCGGTCTTTTAATTCAACTGGTGTTATCTCTTCCTTAAATTTGCCATCAGTTTGCGCTTTTTGAGCTCTATTATAGGATTCTACGGCAAAAGCGTCCTGGTCTTCACGCGTAACATTACAATCAACGGCGCAAAGTTCCGCTGCCGAACCCATGTGATAGTCATTATATACATCCCAAAGCCCATCTTTGATCAGACCATCAGTTAATTGGCCGTTACCCAACCTATAGCCATTACGTGCTTTATCAAGGTAATAAGGCACATTACTCATGCTTTCCATACCACCGGCTATAGCTATATCGCTATCACCACATGCAATACTTTGTGCAGCTAACATTATCGCTTTCATACCCGAAGCACAAACTTTATTAATAGTTGTAGCAGGTAAATAAGGCAATCCAGCAAATATTGCTGCCTGTGTAGCCGGAGCTTGTCCTAAGTTGGCCGAAAGCACATTACCCATATAAACTTCCTGGATGTCGGCAGGTTGTAAACCCGCTTTTTGAACGGCAGACTTTATTACAATGCCTCCCAATTCAGTTGCGGAGAGCCTCGCCAAACTGCCGCCAAAACTACCTATAGGTGTACGTGTGGCCGATACAATATATACTTCTTTCATAAGATATGATTTCTTTTATAAATGGTAGAGGACAAATTTAGTTATTAGTATGGGTATATAAAATTAATATGCATGCATATTAATTCACTTTCTTCCGCTTCGTAGCTTTTTTGCGGTTATTTAACGCTTCCTGTAGTAAATACTCTATCTGTCCGTTAGTACTGCGGAATTCCTGGATTCCCCATGTTTCAATTTCCTTTAACACATCCGGGTTTATTCTTAATACAAATGCTTTTTTTTCTGCCATATGCAAATAAAACTATGCTGCTGCCGCGTGTCTTTGACGTGTTATCAATAAGCTTACACCTAATAACGTTAACATTGGTATATTGACAGCGGTATTTTTTGGTAAGGATTGGTCAAATGTTATTATGTATGGCTGTTTTATGCTGAATACCTTCTGTTTTATAAATATCATATCGCCATATAATTGATTTGCCCATATACAGGCTTTTGAAAATAATTTTTTATAATAAAAATCCGCGGCAAAGCCATCATTCATTTCCAGTGTAATTCTCCGGCTCCATAACTCCGGTATAACAGTGCCCACGGTTTGTTCTTCACCCACCTTCAAGTCCATATTCCGACTAAACCATCCTGATTGTTTAAGCGTCCAAATCCCAGCAGCAGTTTCAATTACAGCATATCTTTTAAAATTGCCCTTATAACTTAACTTTCCATAAAGAAATTGTCCATCAATAAGCTCATACGCACTTCTAAACCAACCTTTCCTTATGATATAGAGCTCATTTGTTCGAACCTCGTCAAAATCCCTGAAAATATTCATCTCCATTAATGATATAATGTTCCTGTATTTACAACCGGAGATACGCTTCGGTCGCCGCATAATACAACCAGCAGATTGCTTACCATGGCTGCTTTGCGTTCCTCATCCAAATCAATCAAATTTTTCTCTGTCATACGGTTCAATGCCATTTCTACCATTCCTACAGCACCCTCCACAATCAATCTGCGGGCAGATATGATAGCCGATGCCTGCTGACGTTGTAACATAGCGTGTGCAATTTCAGGGGCATACGCCAGATGAGAAATACGTGCTTCCAAAATCTCAATACCTGCACGTTCTAATCGTTCATTAAGTTCCTTTTCTAATAAAAAACTCACCTGATCGGCGCCTCCACGTAACGTAATATCGGCACTTTCATCTTCTATGTTATCATATGGGAATGAATTGGCCAAATGCCTTACTGCGGCTTCGCTTTGAATATTTACATATTGGAGATAATTTTCTACTGAAAATACAGCTTTAGCAGTATCCTTTATTTGCCATACTATAACAGCTGCTATCTCAATAGGATTACCGACACTATCATTAACCTTAAGCTGCTGTCCGTTCAGGTTAAATGCCCTTAACGATATCTTCTTTTTTACTGTAAAAGGATTTACCCAAAAAAAACCATCCGCTTTTATAGTTCCCACATATTTACCAAACAGGGTGAGTACTTTAGATTCGTTAGGATTTACAATCACAAGTCCCGGAAAAACAAATACAAAATCAACAATAACAATAATAACTCCGGCAATAATGATTTCCGCAACAAAACAAAATACTGCGGCGATTAATAGTGCTACTGCTAAAAAAAGCGCTAGAAAACCTGATGGTGCTGTGATAATTTTTTCTTTGTTCATGGTTTAAATGATTTAAAATGATATCATAAAGATATCAACTTTTATTCGTTAAAAGCAAGAAAAAATGTATATAACGGAAAGTTATATTATTTTTGAAAGGATAATTAATTATACATGGCACAACTATCAACATCAAGGCAAAAAGCGCTACTACGTAAATACGCGCTTAATGTGAAATTTTTTATGATGCTGGCCAGTGTTGTGTTAATAGTTTACGCTTTACCCAAGCAGGCAAAGTTTGGTTACGAGTATGAAAAGGGCAGGGTATGGAACCGAAAAGATCTGATATCACCCTACAGTTTTGCTATTTTAAAAACTAATGCAGAGATTGAGGCCGATAAAAAAGCCGCATTAGCAGCTGTAACTCCAATTTATCAGCGGGATGCTGAAATGGGGGACCATCAGATAGACGGGTTTAAAAATGATCTGGAAATAAAGTGGCACAACGCTAATATAAATGACAGATTAAAAAATAAATACCTGCAAACGGGCGCACATTTGTTAAAAGAAGTTTACGATAGGGGTATTTTAACCCTTAACCCGAAATATCAGCAAAGCAGTACTAACTATCCTGTTACCATTCTCACTAATAATGTTTCAAGCGAAAAAAACACGTCGGATTTATTTACACGTGAAAAAGCAATTGCTTTTTGCGATGAAGCCATTGGTAAAATAAGCGGCATAGACAAGGCTTTTTTATTGAATCTTATACAAGACAGGCTGCAAACCAATCTGAATTTTGATGCACGTCTAACGTCCCGCCTCGAAAAAGAGACTACCGAGAACCTATCCATAACCAGGGGTATGGTGCAAAAGGGCGATGTAATCGTTAGCAAGGGTGCGGTAATAAACGATGAGATATTTCAAAGACTGGCTTCCTACAAAAAGGCATTTGAAGATAACGCGCGAATAAATGGCAATCATACATTAGTTTTATTAGGTCAGTTTTTGTTAGCCGGACTCATTATTACCTTGTTAATGGTGTTTCTATACCTTTTCAGACGTGATATTTTTAATGATAACCGCCTTGTTAGTTTAATATTACTGGTAGTAACTGCAATGCTGGCAACCCTCTCGCTAGCCATTAAACTGGAATTGCCTAATTTTTACTACATACCTTATTGTATAGTACCAATAATCATTCGTATTTTATTTGATACGCGACTTGCACTCAATATTCATTTATTAGTAGTGCTTATTGCCGGATTTTTTGTTCCCAATAGTTTTGAGTTTGTATTTTATGAGGTTACGGCGGGTATGGTATCTATTTACAGTATTAAAAACCTTATACGTCGGGAGCAGTTTTTGATATCGGCTCTCATTATCACTTTTACATATTTTGTTGCATTTGTGGGTGTCTCGCTCATAAGAGAGGGCACATTCTCTACAATTGACTGGGTGGATTTCGTTCCCTTTGCGGTTAGCGTACTACTCACTCTTTTAGCATATCCGCTTATATACCTTTTTGAGAAAATATTTGCCATCACTTCAGATATTACACTTATTGAGCTTACCAATACCAATACGGCGCTATTGCGCGAAATGGCATTCAGTGCGCCCGGTACTTTTCAGCATTCATTGCAGGTTGCAAACCTGGCCGAGAATGCAATTTATGCTATAGGGGGAAATGCGTTGTTAGTACGGGCGGGGGCTCTTTATCACGATATCGGCAAGATGGAAAATCCACTGTTTTTTATTGAAAATCAAAGTTCAGGATTTAATCCACATGATAAATTGCCGTACGAAGAAAGCGCACAAATTATAATTGGACACGTGAGTAAGGGTATTGAAATGGCCCGTAAATCAAATCTTCCGGAAATCTTAATAGATTTTATACGTACTCACCATGGTAATACCAGGGTTGATTATTTTTACCAGTCTTTTTTAAAGAATTTTCCAGAAAAATTCATTAATGAGAATATTTTTAGATATCCCGGGCCTATTCCTTTTACTAAAGAGACAGGTGTATTAATGTTAGCCGACTCAGTTGAAGCCGCTTCGCGCTCATTAAAAGAACCGGATCAGGAATCGATAAGCATACTGGTTGACAGGATTGTTAAATACAAATTAGATCAGGATCAGCTGAAAGACAGCAATATAACCCTCAAAGATATTGAGACCATTAAGGTTATTTTTAAGCGAATGTTAATGAGTATTTACCACGTGAGAATTGATTATTAGAAATCTGATTTATTTTTTTGACAGCTTAACCTAATTACTATATTTGCAATCCCGAAAACGGGATATAAATTGGTGAGGTGCCTGAGAGGCCGAAAGGATCAGTTTGCTAAACTGACGTACGGGAAACTGTACCGAGGGTTCGAATCCCTCCCTCACCGCAAAATTCGAACTCAAAAGAACGCAAAAGCCTGTAAATCGTTGATTTTCAGGCTTTTTTGTTTTAATGCAAAACCAAAAAAAACACCAAAACGCATAACTTTAGTGAGTAATTCAGTGAGTAAAATCACTTCGCAAAAATTTACTCACTGGAAACGCCATAACTCACTGTATAACAAGAAGTTCAATAAATGAACATCTTGATTTTCAGGCCACTCATTTCGACATTTATTCATTTAAATCGTGAGTGATTATGTTGGAAAAAAGTTTAGGTTTACTGTTTTACCTTAAAAAACCGAAAGATTACACCGAAGGACCTGTACAAATCTACCTGCGCATCACCGTTGACGGCGTGCAGAAAGAGATGTCCACCAAACGTTTTTGTAACCCCGAAAAGTGGAACACGAAAGCCAATCGCGTTATCGGCAACAAAGAAGACACCAAAGCATTAAACGCCTACCTGGACATCCTGCAAAACAAGGCTTACGAAGCACGGACACATCTCATCGACCGGGGAAAGATCGTAACCGCGCTGGCCATTAAAAATATTGTGTCCGGTGAAGATCAGCGTCAGTGGATGCTGCTCAGCCTTTTCAAAGCGCACAATGAGGGACTAAAAGAACTGATCGGAAAAAGTGTCGCCAAGGGAACCCATACGAATTTTGACACCTCCTATAAACACATCGTCAATTTCCTTCGCAAAGAATATAAAATGGACGACATCAACATCCTTTCGCTCGATTTAATGTTCATCAAAAAACTGTATCACTGGTTTCGCACAGTCAAAAACCTGAACCATAACTCCACGCTGAAGAATATCGCCAACATGAAAAAGATCGTACTGGATTGCGTTGATAACGGCTGGCTGATCGCCGACCCTTTCGCCAAATTTGAAATGACCCGGAATGAGGTCAGCACCGTTTACTTAGTCAAAGAACAAGTACAAGCGATCGCCAATAAGCAAATTACTAATGAGCGTTTAAGCCGGGTGCGGGACTTATTCATTTTCTCCTGTTTTACCGGGCTGTCTTTCATCGACATGAAACAGTTAAAGCGCTCGGAAGTATTTACCACCAACGGCGAATTGCGGATTTTCAAAAACCGTCAGAAAACAGGAACGGCGGCTGTAATTCCCTTATTGCCGATTGCCGCCGGCATACTTAAAAAGTATGAGAACGATGAATATTGCATGATCAAAGATATGCTGCTGCCCGTGTTAAGTAATCAGAAATACAATAGCTACCTCAAAGAACTGGCCGACCGTTGTGAAGTGGACATTGAACTAAGCTCCAAGATCGCCCGTAATACCTTCGCGACCACCATTACTTTGGCCAACAACGTACCCATGGAGACCATCAGCAAAATGATGGGGCACAAAAGCCTGCGGCAAACCCAGCACTATGCCAAAGTACTGGCGGTTAAGGTCACCGAGGACATGGCCGAACTTAACCGGAAACTGACCGAAACCCAGTTTATCGCGGATTCGCCGATCTTAGTCCAGGATACTTAAAGACCCGGAAATGCGCAAAAACACCCACTTTGCGCTTAAGGGTTGAATTTAATAACGCCGGCTTGATCAAATTTGAACCCCGCTTACCTTTTAGGCGGGGTATTTTTTTATCCATAACACCATACCCATGGCAGTAGAAATGATCACCAAAGAAGACCTGCTTGAATTTGAAAACAGGCTATTGGAAACGCTCAAAAAAATGATGGGCCAACATACGGATCCGCAAAAGAAATGGCTGCGCAGTGCCCAGGTACGCAAAATGCTCAATATATCCCCTAATACCTTAACGAGCATGCGTGTCAACGGCATCATAAAATATACCCGCCTGGGCGGCATCATGTACTATAACCATGATGACATCAACAAAATGTTAGCCGGCAATCCCGTATGAAACAATTCAATGCCTTAGCCCGCTTTATGCTGCAAGCGGCTAAAAATACCGAAGTATTGCCCACGCATATCAGCCTTTACCTGGCGCTGTTCTGGCGCTGGAAACAAAATGATTTTTGTGAACCCTTCGCCGTTTACCGGAAAGACCTGATGGCGCTCGCGCATATCCATTCCATTGCGACCTATCATAAATGCATCAAAGACTTGAGCACGATGGGGGTCATCGGCTATGTTCCTTCCTATAACTACTACCGGGGCAGCCTGATCTATTTGGCTAATACGCAACATGGAAATCAGGCCGCGGCAGATGGCCGATAAAATTTACCTTATCCATGTTTCAGTTGAGCGGGGAAGAAGGCGGCGGTAGGATAACGACATCCGGACCGCTTAGAAAGCTATAAAAATAGAAAGGTAGTTTTCTAAAAAATCACCACACTGCGGTGTGCGGGTGTAAATCCGCCCCGCCAAGCTGCCGAATTTTGGGTCATGGACAGAAACACGCTGGCGACCCAGGAAGACATCGCCCAACTCAAAGCCGATCTGCTTAAAGATTTTCGCGCGCTTATCGAAGAGACTTTTGCACACGCACCGAATAAGCGTTGGCTCAAATCCGCGGATGTCAAAAAGATATTGGGCATCTCCCATGGCTTCTTACAAATGCTGCGGGATGAGAAAATCCTGCCTTATACGAGGATCGGCGGCGCGGTCTATTATGATTACCAGGACCTGATCCAAATGATGGCCACCAACAAAAATCAATAAATCATGAACGATAAAACGACGCGCGATCAACTGCTGACGATCCAGGACCTGATGAATTTTAGTGAGGAATTGTTAAACGACATCCGGCAATTCGTTAGCGATCACGGCAAGCCTACGAAACAATGGATCAAATCGGCAGCGGTGAAAAACTTATTGCGCGTGTCCGACGGCAAATTACAATACCTGCGTGATAAGGGTGTGATCCCCTTTACCAAACTCGGCGGCGTGACCTATTATAACCTGCGCGAAATTGAAGAACTGATGAACTCAGACCAAATCCATGCTCGCTAAACGAAAAGCCAAACGGTTCAAGCCGCGCCAACAGCCTGAAATCAAAAAACCGGTTTCCAAACAAAAGGGCTTCGGTACGGAAATGCCGCCCGACTATGCATTGGTCGTGATCTATTTCGACCAGAAAGAGGCGGCTAACCAAGCGGCATCTTTTTACAATTGGTACGAAAGCATCAACTGGACCGGCCCGCGCGGCGCGCCTTACCGCAACTGGAAAATCCTGGCCTCCGACTGGATCTTTAATTATCACCAGGAACTAAAGCTTCAAAAAAGGCTAAAATCTAATCATCTATAAATCTATACATCAAATTTTCTAATCATGGCAAAGATCATCACCATCGCCCACCAAAAAGGCGGCGTCGGCAAAAGCACGCTGGCCCTTAACCTGGCCTTATGTTTTCAAGGCGAACTCCGCGTGGCTATCGTCGACACCGACCTGCAAGGCAGCCTTTTTCATATCCGCGACGACTTCCCGGGTTTGCCCGTCCTCATGCCCAATAAGGTCGAATACTTACAAGAACTGGAAGAAGACCTGGTCATCGTCGACACGCCGCCGTACCTGTCCGATCAGTTACCCGAGCTCTTCTTTCATTCGGACTTTATTTTAATTCCGACCAAAGCCGGCTTTTTCGATGTGATGGCCATCCGTTCCACGCTGGCGATGGTCAGGCAGGTACAGCAGCGTACCTTTAACATTCGCTGCGGTGTCGTGCTGAATATGATCAAACCACGCTCCGGCATGACCAAAGAAACATTGGCCCTGCTGGAAGTGATGGAAGCGCCGGTGCTGCAAACCCGCATTCATGACCGGGTGAGCATCGCCCGGTCGTCAGTGACCGGAAGTATCCTCAACAGCGGCGACCCCAAAGCCATCGCCGAGATCACCGCGCTTGCTGAAGAAATTGTAAATCTAATTATCTAGCATTCTAGAAATCTATATCTCTATGACCAACTATAAAGACAAACTCGGCGGCCTGGCCGACAAGCTCAAGACTACGTCCCTGCAGGCCCCGATACAAAAAGTACAGCCCGTTAAAGCGCCTGCACCCGACCGGGCGACCGAAGTACAGTTCAACAACTGGATACCCAAAACGCTGCTCAAACGGCTCAAAACCTTTTGCATCGAACACGAGCAATCCCTGAAAGCCTGCAACATTGAAGCCCTGGAACTACTGCTCGCCACCAAAACCAAAAACACCTGACAGCAGGAGCAAACCGCCCGCTTCGCAGCAGTCAGCAAGATGTACGTTTGTCATACAAACGCATCTTGCCCCGGCTCCCGGGGATGACCGCTGCCAGGCAAAAAAAAGCTCCGAAGTCGCATTTTTCAAAAACACCGGTATGGAAGAAAACCGCAGCCACAGACTCATTGTCCGTTTCAAACCCACCGAGTTCGAACAGATCGAGAAACGGTTTAAAAAAACGCTGTTCCGCAAGCTGAGCGAGTACACCCGCCACGTGCTGTTGGAGAAAACGATCACGGTCACTTACCGCGACAAGGCCATGGATGATATCCTGGAAGAGCTGATTTTATTACGGCGCGAACTCAATGCCATCGGCAACAACCTCAACCAATCGGTGCGCAACATCAACGCGGCCCATGGCAACGCAGACGCCAAACTATGGACGAACTTGCTCACAATGATCAGCAATAGGGTAGAGCCAGCCATCAACCAGATCAAAGAACAGATGAACCAATACGCCGATCTATGGTCGCAAAAATCAAAAGCGGGAAAAGCCTGAAAGGTGCGCTGAACTATAACGAGCACAAAGTGAAACAGGGTAGGGCCGAGCTGATCGAAGCCGCAGGCTATCTTAAAGACTCTAGAAATCTATCTTTCTATGAAAAGCTGCTGCGGTTAACTGACCTGGCCGCCAGGAACGAACGGACCAAAACCAATACCGTGCACATCTCGCTGAATTTTCCTAATGGTGAAAACCTGCCCGTCGAAACGCTGAAGTCCATCACGCAGGATTATATGCAAGGCATCGGTTTTGGGAACCAGCCCTATTTGGTTTACCGTCACCAGGATGCCGGGCATCCGCATATTCATATCGTAACGACCAATATCAAAAAGAACGGCGAACGCATCAGCCTGCATTACCTGGGCCAGAACCAATCCGAAAAAGCACGTAAAGCCATAGAAATCAAATATAAACTCGTCAAGGCCGAAGAACAGCAAAAGCAAAAACCAGCGTTAAAAGCCGAGCCCGCAGATTATGGCAAGCAAGAAACCAAACGGGCCATTACCAATGTGGTGAACCAGGTCATCCGCACTTACAAATTCACCAGTATCCCGGAATTAAATGCCGTCCTGCGGCCATATCATATTGAAGCGGACCCGGGTTCCAGAGATTCACGTATTTACGCAAAAGGCGGCTTGGTTTATTGGGTCACCGACAAGCAAGGCAACAAGGCCGGGGTGCCGGTCAAAGCCAGTAGTATCTATGGCAAACCAACACTCAAAACGCTGGAGGAAAAGTTCCGGCTCAATGAAACGCTGCGCAAACCACTCAAAGACAAACTCAAAATCACCCTCGTAAAGGCATTACAAAATGCCACTGACCGTGCTTCGTTTGAAAAAGCGCTCGAAGCCGATAACATCGAAGTGCTTTTTCGAAGAAGTGAAGACGGCCGGATTTACGGCGCAACGTTTATTGACCATTACAACAAAGCCGTCTTTAAGGGCAGCGATCTCGGCAAGGAATTTAGTGCCAACCCGCTGAATGAACGCTTTAACAAAGCCGAACCGACCTACTTCCAGACCAATCAGGACAACAGCACCAGCGTTGATCTGCTCGACATTTTACTGGCGCCTGACCAAGAAGATATAGGCGCGCTCAACAAGATCAAGCGCGAAAGCCGCAAAAAACGTAAAGGATTAAATTTATAATTATGCAAACCGGAGAAAACGAACAAGCCCTCAGAAAGATCATCGACTTTACCCGCTTCCTCAGCATCGCCATACTGCTCATCCATTTTTACCTGAGCTGCTACAACACTTTTCAGCAAATGCACCTGACGCACCCGATCATTGACCATATCCTATGGCCCTTATCCAAAATGCCGGTTTTCAAAACAGCGCTGATGGCCAAACTCAATGCCTTGGGGCTTTTGATCGTTTCGCTGATCGGTTCCAAAGGCAAGCGCGATGAAAATATCAGGGCTAAAACCATCGTGACTTATTGCCTGAGCGGACTGCTCATTTATTTCTTCAGCAGCTACCTGTCCGGCTGGTTATATATCTGGGCGACCGCTATCGGCTATTTATTATTTATGACGGGCGGCGGTTTACTGTTCCGTATGCTGAAACTGAAATTGGGCGGGGATATTTTTAATAAAGAGAACGAAACCTTCCCGCAGGAAGAACGGCTGCTGGAAAATGAATACTCCGTTAATCTGCCGGCGAAATACCAGCTGAAAGGGAAGGAGCGGAACAGCTGGGTCAATATCATTAACCCGTTCAGGGGTACGCTGGTCGGCGGCAGTCCGGGGGCCGGTAAGTCCTATTTCGTGATCCGGCATATCATCACCCAGCATATCGCCAAAGGATTCGCCATGCTCCTGTATGATTTCAAATATGATGACTTGTCCAGGATCGCTTACAATGCGCTCCGGCAACACGGCGGCCGCTCATTTTATGTGATCAATTTTGAAAACATCATGCACCGCAGCAACCCGCTGGAACCGGAAACCATGCTGGATATCACCGACGCGATTGAATCGGCGCGGACCATCATGCTGGGCCTGAACCGGGAATGGATCAAAAAGCAGGGCGACTTCTTTGTCGAGTCGCCGATCAACTTTGTCACGGCGCTGATCTGGTTCCTGAAAAAATATGAGGGTGGCAAGTATTGTACCCTGCCGCATGTGATCGAACTGTCGCTGGTGGATTATCAGGACCTGTTCGCTGTGCTGACCAGCGAGCCCGAAATCGAGGTGCTCATTAATCCTTTTATTTCGGCCTGGAAGAATGAGGCTTATGAACAGTTAGAGGGACAGATTGCCAGCGCTAAAATATCTTTGGCCCGCCTAAGTTCACCGCAATTATATTATGTATTGAGCGGGAATGATTTTTCGCTCGACATCAATAACCCCGACGATCCCAAAGTCGTGTGCCTGGCGAATAACCCGCAGAAGTCACAGGTCTACGGCGCCGTACTATCCCTTTATGTGAACCGGATCAACAAACTGGTCAACCGGAAAAACCAGCAGAAATGCAGCTTAATTTTTGACGAGTTCCCGACCATTTATTTCAATGGCATCGATAACCTGATCGCTACCGCGCGCTCCAATAAAGTGGCCGTCACCCTGGCCGTACAAGATTATAGTCAGTTAAAGAAAGATTACGGCCGGGAGCAGGCGGAGGTCATCATGAACATCGTCGGCAACGTGATCTGCGGGCAGGTAACCGGCGATACGGCCAAACAACTCTCCGAACGATTCGGCAAAATCAACCAGCTCAAGGAAAGCGTATCCATTAACGCGATGGACACTTCCGTCAGCAAATCCACCCAACTGGATTACGCCATACCTGCCTCCAGGATCGCCACCCTGTCCTCCGGCGAATTTGTCGGCCTGGTCGCTGATGACCCCACAAATAAAATCGACCTGAAAATATTCCATAACGAAATACAGAATGACCACACCGCCATTGCCCGCGAAGAAGCCCGCTACCAGGAAATTCCGGCCGTGCGTAAAATCAGTACCGCAGCGATCAACGGCAATTACCAACGGCTCAAAGCCGACATCAGTCAACTGGTCGAAACATTCACCAAAACTACCACGCCGTGAACGTTCATATTTAGAATTAAATTGTATTTATTGATACATCAATTATATTTGTATCAATAAATAACACTATGGAGAAGCTGGATAATGTAATTTTCTATAATTTAGAGAAGGCCGTCAAATCGTACCGGCAGTTCGCCCAGGCGAATTGCCTGAAGGCTGGTGTGGAGATCACTATTGACCAGTGGCTGGTGCTGAAGACGATCGGGGAATATCCCGACATCACCCAGCATCAACTGGCCGGACGGATCTTTAAGGATGTGGCGTCGGTGACGCGGATGATCGAACTGCTGGTGACGAAAGATCTATTGTTCCGAAAAAGCCACGCGGAAGACCGCCGGCGTTTTACGCTGACGCTGTCGGACAAAGGCCGGAAAGTGCTGGAGTTGATGCGGCCAATTTCTCTGAGCAATCGTCGTCAGGCCCTCGAGGGGGTGACCGAAACAGAACTGCAGACCGTACAACAGGTCCTGCAAAAAATCCTCCATAATGTCAGTAAAGAAGTAGATGAAAAAACTGTTTAAGATAATCTTATGCCTGCTGTTGTCCGGCTGGTTGGGTGGCCATACTGCCTTCTCACAAGCTGTAGAACAAGAAGACGCCTGCCTGCTGTATTTTAAGGCCTGGAACTTTTTGAAGTATACCCATCCGTTGATGACAACGGGTAGTGTTAATGCCGATTCGCTGTTTTTGTCCGCATTGCCGAAAGTAATAGCAGTCACAGACCGGCAAGGACTGAATGCGGAATTGACGCAATTGCTCGAGCACTTTCCTATTCCGGCTGGTCGGGCGGCTGACACTACGGAGAATGGGCAGCTTTTAACCAGGAATCTTGATCTCAGCTGGTTTCGCAAGAGCCGGCTGGTCAGCCCGGTGAACCGGTCAACGCTGGAAGCGCACTGGCAGCGTCGCTATACCGGAAAATCGAGCTATTACCTGCCCGGCTTAAGTTATGAGGCCGAAATCCCGCATGAGCCAGCCTATTCTTTCCCCAAAAACGAAAATGTACCCCTGGCTTACCGCCTGCTGGCATTGGCCAAACTACAGGGCGTTGTGGATTACGTCTATCCCCACAAATACCTGATGGCCGCCAATTTTGACCAGGCGTTAAAAAAGGCGGTTCCCCGGATGCTGTCGGCGGACGGCCGCTGGCAATACGAAGAAATTTTGCTGAAACTCACCGCCCTGTTACAGGATACCCATAGCTTCGGCCTTTACAAACAGTTGCAGTTCAGGAAGGCGATTTTTAAGAATGGGTATTATCCGCCCTTTACCTATCATGTTTTTGAGGATAATATCCTGGTGACGGGGGAGATCATCCCGGAGCGCTGCACCGCTGCAGGTATCCGGAAGGGTGATGAGATTACGGCCATCAACGGCGAACCGGTGAAGCGGGTGATTAACCGTTTGGCCGGACTGCTTTCGGCGTCCAACCGTCCGGCGCTGGTGCACCGCCTGTCTGATTATGCGCAGAATTTAGTATGGGGTGCCGATTCGGGCAGCTTTCAATTGCAGGTACGGCGCGGCAGGCAAATCCTGCTTTGTCCTGCTACTTTTTCGGGGTTGGGGCAGCCGGAAGATCTCGCGCGCATCAGCCGGTACCTTTCAACCGCAGCGCCGAAGAAGTCGGACAGCGACGGGTTGATCCTTTTAAGCGACAGTATCGCTTACTTTAAAATCAGCGATACCTATCGTCTGATCGCCAAAACACCGGACGAAGCCATTGACCACCATATGGATTCCCTGCTGACCACAGCCGGGAAAATGCCAGGCATCATCTTTGATATGCGCGGTTATCCCGACTGGGGCGGCTTTGTGTATACGTATATTTTTAAGCATTTTGGCGCCGTACCCCATTTTTATGCCCGCTATTTCGAGCTGAATAAACAGCAGGTAGGTACGTATCGCTTAAAAAGAGATACCGCCACCTACTATCCGCCGGGCCTGCCGGTAGATCAGGCGCCCTACCCGGGAAAGGTGGTGATTATTGTGAACAGTGAAACCCTCAGCCAGAGCGAATGGAACACGATGAACCTGCAGGCGATCTTCCCGCAGGCCATTACCATCGGTGAACAAAGCGCAGGAGCTGACGGTGACATCAAACAGTTGCACCTGCCGGGTGGCTACACTTTCGATTTTACCGGTAATGCCATCATTTACAACAATGGGCGGGAAGCGCAGCAAAATGGTGTACGGATCGAGCAGCGGGTGCCCCAAACGCGGCAAAGCCTGTTGTCCGGAAGCGATATCCAGCTGGACACGGCGATTAAACTGATCCGGCAACCTTAACCCCAATAAGATGAAAAAGATACTTTCAATTACCATCATCATAATTGGTGTCGTTTGGAAAATCGGCTATGCACAGGATGATCTGCCGCAAAGACTTGCCCGGTATATGCAGGCACAAGCGGACACCAACGGATTCAGCGGCACGGTCCTGGTCAGCCGGTATGATACCGTGCTGTTACAGCAGGCCTATGGCCTGGCCAACCGGGAATGGCATATGCCCTGTACAATTGACACCCGTTACAGTTTAGCCTCCGTCAGCAAGCAGTTCACCGCTGCTGCTATCCTGATCCTGGCACAGCAGCGCCGCCTTTCCACGGAAGACCGGCTCAGTAAGTTCTTTCCCGGGTTTCCGTCCGGTGATCAGATCACGGTGCAGCACTTACTTACCCATATGTCCGGCCTGCCCATGGACTTTGATACGCTCTACCTGAACCGAGCTGACCTGACACCAAAGATGGTGATGGATTACCTGGCCCGGCCAAAGCTGCTGTTCGCTCCGGGTACCGGCACGGCCTACAGCAATACGGGCTATTACCTGCTGGCACGGATCATCGAAAAGGTATCCGGTCAGTCCTATGGCGCTTTCCTGAAGGCTGCGATCTTTGATAAACTAAAAATGACCCATTCCGGGGTCATCAGTAATGACAGCATCATCCCCAAACTCGCCGACCGCTATGTGCGCACGGATAAGGGCTTTGCCCGCAACCCCTACATCAACTGGGCTTTTAATATCGGCCATGACGGGATTTATTCCACGGTGGGCGACCTGGCGAAGTGGGACCGTGCGCTGTACGATACCGTCCTGCTCAGTCAGGAAATTAAACAAAAAATGTTTACGTCCTACAACGACGAACATTTTGGTTACGGTTTTGTCATCGATCCTTTTTACAACCAGAGCCACCAGCTGATCGCCCATGACGGCGGTTTCTTCGGGGCAATGACCTCCGTCAACCGTTTTACGAAAGACCGGCTCTTTATCACGGTCTTGTCCAATAACCAATCCTCTTCCTACCTGATCGCTTATGCGCTGGCAGCAATCTGTTTCGGTAAATCCGTTGATCTGCCGTACCATCATCATGCCGTGACCGGGAATTCGGCCCTGTATCCAAAGTTTGCCGGAAAATATGGCAATATCGAAATCATCATCAGCCAAGGCAAGTTGTATTACAACAGCACAGACCTGCCTTTGGTGCCCGAATCGGACAGGAAGTTTTACCGCTCGGATGATCCGGAAAGAACCGTTGAATTTATCAAAGACGGTGCAGGTCATTACCGCAGCCTTTGGTTATCGAAAGCCGGCGTGAAAGAACTAATTCAAAGAGTACCCTAAGAATCGGTTAAGGATAAGTTAATTCATTATTAAATAATCTGCCAGGCGCCGTTTACTGTAGCGTTCTCCATGCCCGCTGCGTTTAGGACTATATAAACACAAACTTAACCGACCATGAAAAAACTCCTTTTCCTGATGATCCCGGTGCTGCTGATGGGCTGCACCAAGAAAAACGAACCCGCGCAAACCTTAGACGACAGCAACCTGACCGAATGCCCTTCAGGCAACTGTAACTTCCTGTTCACTGAGCAGGCCGACCTGCAGGAAAACAAGACCTTCATGACCGGCGCCTACCGGCTGTTTTGGGCCAGCCAGCAACAAGACGGCGTCACCACAACCGTCTATGTCAAAGCGCCCATGGGCGGTGATACTTTTTCGCTGGACAAAGCTGCGATCCTTTCCGGCAAAGTGGTCTTCGAGCGTAATTGCCCCGCTTGCTTTTCGATCCCCTTCCAGCTAGTAGACGGTTATGTGAAAGGCAGGAACGCCAGCCCGGAAAAGCCGGCAGATCAAACCCGCTGGCTCGTAGAAACCAAACTCTATTTGCAGGCGGTAAATAATGCGCAACTAAAAGATACGATTTACCTTAAGCAATATTTTCGTCCAAACTTTGCGGCCAACTAACGTAGGATCTACCGTTGTAATCTCAGCCGTTCAAAAAGACTGTCCCGATAATTGCTGCCGATGGGTATTTCCGTTTCGCTGATCTCGATCATATTGCCTTTGATGGCTTTGATCTTATTAATGTTGATCATAAAAGAACGGTGCACCCGCATAAACTGATCCGACGGCAGCAGGTCCTCCAGCAATTTCAGGTGCATGCCCACAAGCAAACGCAGACCGCCGCTGAGGTATAGGGAACAAAAATCACGTTCGGCCTGAATATAGACCAGTTCGTCGAAATCGACTTTGACCAGGCGGGTGTCCTGCCGGACGAAAATAGCCGTCGGCCTTTCCTGAGGCAACGCCGGCCCGCTTGGTTTTTGCTGAAGTTTCTGGATAGCCTGGCAGAACCGGTCAAACGTGATGGGTTTTAACAGGTAATCCACCGCATTCAGCTCAAAGCCTTCCACGGCATGTTCCGCATAAGCAGTGGTGAATACCACCAGCGGCGGTTTTTGCAGGGAGCGTAAGAAGGTAGTACCGGTGATGACCGGCATCTGGATGTCCAGAAAGACCACATCAACCGGGTACCTGTGCAAAGCCTCATAGGCTTCGGTGGCGTTTTTGCATTCACCCACCAGGACAAGTTCCGGCATTCGCCCGATATAAGTCCTTAAAATATCGCGGGCAATTGGTTCATCATCTATGATCAGACAATTGATATTTTTCATAACAGGTCGATGCTTAAATGTACGCTGTATACGCTGTCCTGCAAACTGATTTCGTAACTATGGCGGCCGGGATAATACATTTCCAGCCGTTTCCGGAAGTTGGCCAGCCCGATACCGCGGCCGGATTCAGCTGTCCTGCCGGGTTCAACCGTATTGTCCAGTGTAAAACGCAGCCGTCCCTGCAATACGTCCAGAAAAAGGTCAATGTAAGCGCCCGGGCCATCCGAACAAAACTTAAAGGCGTTTTCCAGCAACGGAACCAATAATAAAGGCGGCATGGTATAGTCTCCGGCATCGGTACTAATGGCCGTTTTTACCACCGTGTCGTTCAGTCGCACTTTTTCCAGTGCCGTATAGTCCTGCAACAACTTGATCTCTCTGTCCAACGGCAGGTAACTTTCATTCGTTTCGTAGAGCATATAACGCAATAGCCCCGACAAACGTGCGACCATCGCAGCGGAGCGAATAGTATCTTCCTGTATGATCAGACCGTAAATATTGTTCATGGTATTGAACAGGAAATGCGGGTTAACCTGGGACTTTAAAAAATTAAATTCCAGTTCGATATTTTGCTTGGCCAACTGCAAAGCATTAACCTGGCTGCGCCAGCTGTTAAGTGCCAGCTTGATACATAAAGGAATGCTGAGGGTAAGTAACAGCATAAAGGGCGTGCCCAGGCTGAGCAGGCGCTTTAACACGATGTTGATCATCCCTGATTGTAGTAAGCCATAATAATCCACCTGATGCGCTTTAAGTATGACCAGGCAATTGGCGCAAGTCGAGAGGATCATTTGTTCAAAGCCGGCATCCAGTACCGTATAAACTATTATGGCCAGTATTATACCGGGTATGGCGATTCCCCATCGTCCCTTCCCGGCCCAATGCCACAGCGGGCCGGTCAGTAGGTAGTAAACCGCGGCGACCAGTGCTGTGCTGCACAGGTTAAGCAACATTACCTCGGTAACGGCAAAACCGGAATAGACATTAAAGGTAATGGCCGTTAAATACAGGCGCAGCGCAAATAGTACCAGCCAAAATAACAGATGGTATCCAATCCGTTCTTTAGGCCTGGGATTCAGCAGGTGTATGCGCTCGGTGATTTTCATGACGATAATAAAAGTAAATAATTATAGCGGCGATGCCAACAGCGACCCCATAAGCTGCATACCCCAAAAACTCCGCCTGTTCGGCATATCCTGGTTCCACTACGGCACGCCATAGTCCCGGCGTTCCTTTAAAACCGAACAACCATTGCCCGGCATTCCAGGCAAGGTGCAGCCCGAGCGGCAGCGCCAGGCCCCGGCTTTTTAAACTGGCCAAACCGAAAAGCAGCGCGCCGCTTCCGGCACCTACAAACGCGGTCAGCCAGCTCATGCCGGTTATTTTATGCTCCAGGGCAAACAGCACGAAGAGTACAGCCTGCGCAATCCATAGCCCGTATTGCTGGTCTAAGCGGCGAAGTGAATAACCGCGGAAAACCAGTTCTTCCCGGCAGGCGGCGGCCAGGTAAACCGAGAGTTGCAAGATGACCGGTCCCGCTGAGGGATGTACCCTTTCCAGGTGAAACTGACCGCTTGCCAGCAGAAAAACAGGTTGCAGACCGGCCATAAGCAGTCCGCCTGTAAGGCCGCAACAAAACCGGACTACACTATGCTGTCCGAATGCTAAACCAACAGACGCAGGCGACAATCCCTCCCGGCGCAGGAAAAATAAGGACAATACATACGTACCCAACGCTGCCAGTGTCATACTCAGTAACAGCGGTTTCAGCACATTGGCTAAGGCAAAGATGACCAGCGTGAGCAGGTAAAACAGTCCTATGCGGAGCACCAAATTTTTTTTCATATCCTTACCCGTTTAGGATACCGCCAGATCAGGGACATCAGTAACAAGGTAACACCCAGGTAAGGCCATAACACATTCAGTGGCTGGTAATGTCCGCCCGGTTGTATGAGCTGGAATAACATAGTCTTATTTTCTTCCGGTGACCGTGGCACCAGTGCTTGCGCCAGGTTCCAGCCCATATGTAATCCGATGGGCAGGATGAGCTTACCTGTTTTCAGGTAACACAAGCCATAAAGAATGGAACCTAAGCCGGTAGTGAGCCAGGTCATCAGGAACTGTTCTATCGTGATTGTTGTATTAAGTTTGAGATGCATAACGGCAAAGGGCAGCGTGATTACCAGTTGCGCCACCCAGGGCCCGTAGGCGCGCAACAGCCGCTGAAATGGATAACCCCTATAGGTAAACTCCTGCGCAAAAGAGGACCACAGGTGGATAAGGATCAATATCAGCAGGAAGACCGGATCAATACGCCCGGTAAATTCCAACCGGCTCCCGTTCAGCCAGATCGTCACACCGGCACTGATCAATAAGGCCATGATGCCGATAACGATTCCCCAGAAAAAGTCCTGCCAGTCCCGGCGTCCTTCCGGTTTGATACCCAGGCTCAATAAAGTCCGGCCTTCCGAACGCAGCAGCAGGTAGCTGAGCAGCAACGCAATGCCGAAATAAAAAAAGATGCTGTCCAGTACTAATATGCGGCTGGCCAGCCAGGCAGCGCCGATGATGACGAGGAAATAGCCGGTAACTTTTTGCCAGGCTGAAAATTTTAAGGGATGGGCCATAACAGGTTTTTTATACAAATAGACCGATCTTCGAGCGCGCTCCGAAATCTATTCGACAAAGCCTGTTAAATAAACAACGGAGCACGCATTTACGCCAACGAACAATAGAAACAGATGCTGGTTGTCTTCAGGTGTCCCTCTGTTGGAAATATCCGGCCCTTCGTCGAATGGATTTGTTCCTAACTGTCGATCGCTGTCTATTTGCATCATGATCGTTATCAAATATTTAAGTTATGGTTACCGCAAAGGCCAGCAATTATTTGAGGGTTTAAACCTGACCTTACATCCGGGTAAGGTGTATGGCCTGCTGGGCAGGAACGGTGCCGGAAAGTCGAGCCTGATTAAACAAATGGCCGGTTTGCTGTTCCCAGTGCATGGTTCCTGTACCCTTAATGGGCGGGAAGCAAGGCACCGTGATCCGGATATGCTCGAACAGTTGTTCTTCATTCCGGAGGAATGCCAATTGCCGCCGGTCACCATTCCCGTTTTTCTCCGGATATACCAGGGATTTTACCCCAACTTCAATCTCCATCAGTTTGAGGAATATCTCCGGATATTCCGTGTCCCGCCGGACAGCCATTTACGCAGACTGTCCTTTGGCCAAAAGAAGAAAGTCTATATCGCCTTTGCCCTGGCGGCAAATACCGCGGTGCTGATTATGGATGAGCCGACAAATGGGCTGGATATTCCCTCCAAGCTCCAGTTCCGGGACATTGTTCGCAGTGCCGGTTGCTGCGACAGGCTGACCATCATGTCAACCCACCAGGTCAAAGACCTGGATAACCTCATCGATAATGTGATCATGATCGACCAGGGGCAGATCTTGCTACAGGCGGATAAGGCAGCCCTCACGGAATATTTCAGCCCCGAACCGCTTGATCTAGAAATATTGTTTAACCGGGTGATCGATCAGCGCTCATGAAACAGTCAATGGCTTTATCTTTCAAAAAAATAGCCGCGCTGAACCGTCGGCAGTGGCTGGAAAACCGGCAGGCCTATGGCTTAACGGGCCTTGCTTTAACAGTAGTGCTATTGCTGTTTTTCTTTATTGGCTGGCACTGGCGCGAAAGCTTTCCGGGTGCGCAGGGCAATGGTATCTTCCTGATCGGCCTGTTCGGCGGCGGAATCGCTTTTTCCGGATGGTTATATAAGGAACTAAGCCGCCCCGCAGATAGCATCTGGCTGCTGGGCCTGCCTGCTTCTGCCGGTCAGAAAATACTGATCTTTTTGTTGCATAGTATTATTTTCTACGGAGTAGGGTTTACCTTGCTTTTTCAAATTGTCGAAACATTATTTTACGGCGTGGTTGCAGGTTCATCCGCTGGTGTTTTACACTCGGCTATTTTCGAAAACGGTTTTTACACCTGCTACCTTACCTTCATCAATATCCAGTTGTGGCTGCTGATCGGCAGCCTGAGCTTTAAAAAGGCGGCCATCATAAAAACCGTGCTCTTGCTCTTGTTGTATTTTATCCTGGCCGCGAGTGGCAATGTCGTGTTGATGAAAATGCTTACCGGTGAAGCCAGGATTACCAGCAGCTTACCGTATGGCTATTTTCAATTTGTACATGAAAACGAGAATATCTATGTGTACCTGCCAGCGTTGGCGCAACACTTGGTTGACCTGCTTGGCTGGTTACTGCCCTGCTTTCTGATCTATATCGCTTACCTCAAATTAATGGAAAAGGAGATCACCGCATGAAAAAGAGCAACCGTTTGTTATTGTTATTCGGGTTATTATTTACCGCCGGTATAGGTTTCACTGATGAAATGCTCGCCGTCCAGTACCGGCATATAGACCTGAATGATCCCTATAAGAACTTTAGTGCCGTAACGATCCACCCTTTTCGGGTACTGGCTATCCGGGGTGGCAATGGGTATATCGTCCGGGTGATGCAAGGTGATTCCTTCAGGGTAATGCTAATGAATTCCCGGAAGCCGTTTTTCCGGCTGGAACAGCGTGCCGATACCGCGTTCATCCGTTTCTCGGTAGCCAACCAACAGTACCAGTCCCCTGAGGAATGTACCACCGGACTGATTATTACCGTACCTCACCTGGCTGCGCTCCGGCTTTCCGGCATCAACGGTGATCTAACCGGTTTAAGCCAAGACAGCCTGCTGCTCAGTCAGCAAAACAGGTCCTTACTGCGTGTTAAAAGGCTCAATGTAGAACGATTATCCTTGCGGGCCACGGGTTCATCAGCAACTTTTTTCCAAGACGACAATCAAACCGAAACTTTGTGGCTCGACCTTGCGGGAGGAAGTTCCGCCGATTTGGGATCCTTACACAGCACATCCATTTTTCCGCACTTACAGGATGATTCACGGTTGAGTGTTACCACCAGTTCTTTAACCCAACTTAAATCCGATGAAGCCCTTAAGCCTTAGATCCCTTCAGCGCAAGTTGCCGTTGATCGGCGGTATCCTATTTATTGTCCTGTTCCCACACTGGGCGCCATTGCCTTTTTATAGTTATGCCCTCGTTTGCTTCTTATTCATCTGGCTTTATTTATTGCGTCAAGGACTAAGCCTGAAAGCTATGGGTTTAGGCCTAAATGGCCTATCCGTTAAAAAGCTATTCATCGGCGTGTTATCCGGCCTGGTCTGGCTGGGTTTCATGCTAGGTGTTTATATTCCGCTGGCCCGTTATATTGCAGCCGGACACGCAAATGGCTATACAGAATATAATTTTTTGATTGGCAACCTGCAGGTCTACCTGATGACCGTACTGGCCGCATGGCTAGTGGGTGGCGTTTATGAGGAGCTGGCTTTCCGGGGTTTTATCCGCTGGGGCGTTACCCGGTTAGCGGGTAAGGTTCCAGGGGCCCGGTATTACAGCGCAGGAATCGCCTCGTTACTCTTCGGCCTTTACCATATCCAGCAAGGCTGGTTAGGCGTAATCCCCGCTACGCTCGGTGGATTATACTGGACCTGGATTACGGTAAAACATAAAGGTGATCTCTGGCCCGCCATTGCCTCGCATATTGTGTATGATACCGCTGTACTCACCCTGATCTATCTCGACCGGTCCCCGGGGCAGCATTAACGAATAATAATTCCGGATGTAAAAATTGCTAATATTTTTAGTATATATATAAGAAAATCCGATATTTGTTTTATGAATGCCTGGATCAAACGGAAACATGGGCCTGATGAAGTGGTCAGTATTATTCCTGATATGAAATGTTCCGATGCGGCGCTGGTTTATCATTTGTATACGGCATTTGAAGCCGGTTATTTGGGCCGGATTTTATTTGACGACCAGGGCTATTGGATTTACGACGGGGAGGAATTGACCGTGGCAGAGCAGGAGCAACTGGGTAAGTTTATTCAGTATCATATGGAAGGATTATGGAGCAGTTGAGTTTTTTTGCGGAGGCAGGGCAGAGTAGGGGCTTGCCAACGGAATTACTGAAATACCTGCCCGGTTTTATTGATGCACAAACCAGTGATGCGTTGTTGAAAAAGCTTATTTCGGATACGCCGTGGAAACAAAGCACGCAGAAACTGTGGGATAAGATGTACCTGACGCCAAGGTTGACCTGTTGGTATGGAGAGACGGAGCGGACAGCAGGGACTTTGCCCTGGACGCCGGAACTGCTGTATATTAAATCACTGGTCGAACCATTGGCAGCAATTAAATTTAACAGCGTCCTGTTGAACTATTATCGTGACGGTAATGATTCGGTGGCCTGGCATAGCGATAAGGAAAGTATCATGGGCAGTCAGCCGGTGATTGCCTCGGTGAGTTTCGGGCAGGTGCGAAATTTTGATATTCGTAATAAGGCCAATCATAAAGAACATTATTCCATCAAACTGGAGCATGGCTCTTTTCTGCTCATGAAAGCAGGTTTGCAGGAAAATTGGGAACACCGCATTGCCAAGTCGGTCAAACCCATGAAGCCCCGCGTCAACCTGACTTTCCGGTTGATCATTTAATATTACCTTTGTCCGATATGATCAAACTCTTTATCGGCGGTTTTCCATTGGACATGACAGAAATGGAACTGGTGCAGATCATTGCGCCCTATGCCGATGTGCTGACCATCAAACTTGTGCGCGACCGCGCCACCAAAAAATGCAAAGGCTATGGCTTTATAGAAGTGGCCGATGAAACCCATGCCTATCAGGCCATCGGGCAATTAAACGGGATGCTGGTCGGTGATCGCGAATTAAGTTTAAATATCGTACCGGAAGCAACGCCCGTTCACCGTAAAGCAGCGCCTTTGGACGCAACTGCCAGGCCAAAGCGGCCACGGCGGCCCAGGCTTTGATGATAGTTACTCATAAAATATTAATATCTTTGGAAAAATGAAGTTGCTGAATATCATTTTATGCCTGTATATGACATTGCTGGGCATCCTGCCTTGCCAGGATAAGGATGATGCAGGCTTCACGATCAACACCACAAGCATTCAGCAAGCACATCACCACGAGGAAAGCGCGGGCAAAGAGACCTGCACCCCTTTGTGTACCTGTACCTGCTGTTCCACTGTCCGTACGCTTACCCCGCAGCTCACTTTGGCCTCCGCTGTTGAAGTGCCGGTTAAGCAGGATTATGCACAACCATCAGTTCCTGCGTTAGCGGATCAGGTCCTTTCTATCTGGCAGCCGCCTCAATCGGTTAATACGCTTTAGTTATTGCACTGGGTTTGACCCGTCAAATTCAGACTATTATTTACGTATTAATCCAACACATTCATGTTTGATAAGATTATCGCGTTCTCGATCAGGAACAAGCTGATCGTGGGCGTATTCATTTTTATACTGGTGGTGGCCGGCATCTATTCGCTGAACCGCTTACCTATTGACGCGCAGCCTGATATTACCAATAACCAGGTGCAAATCATCACCCAGGCCCCGACCTTAGGCGCACAGGAGGTCGAGCAATATATTACCGCGCCGATCGAGCTGGCCATTGCTAACGTACCCAAAGTAATCGAAAAACGGTCGATCTCCCGTTCAGGCTTATCCGTGATCACGGTTGTTTTTGAAGACAACGCGGATATTTACTGGGCGCGCCAGCAAATCAGTGAAGGCCTGAAAGCAGCAGAGGGGCAGATCCCTAAAGATACAGGTGAGCCCGCGCTGGCCCCCATCACCACCGGCCTGGGGGAAATTTATCAGTATGTTCTCCATACCAGGCCGGGGTATGAACACAAATTCAGCGCGACCGACCTGCGCACCATACAGGACTGGATCGTACGCCGCCAGTTGGCCGGCACGCCCGGCATTGCCGAGATCAGCGGCTGGGGCGGTTACGTGAAACAGTATGAGATCGCTATTGACAACGAAAGACTCAACAGCCTGGACATTACGATCAGCGATATTTATAATGCCCTGGAAAAAAACAACCAGAACACCGGCGGTTCCTACATCGAGCAGCGCAGCAACGTCTACTTTATCCGCGGACTGGGTCAGGTAACATCCATTGACGACCTCGAACATATCGTGGTCAAGAACCGCGGCAACGCGCCCGTGGTCATCGGGGATATAGCTAAAGTACAAATTGGCAGCGCTACACGCTACGGGGCAGTAACCCGGAATGGCGAAGGGGAGGTGGTCGCGGGCGTTGCCCTTATGCTTAAGGGGGAAAACTTCAGCGAGGTGGTCAAACGGGTCAAGGAAAAAGTAAAACAGGTCCAAAAGTCGCTGCCGGAAGGCGTGGTCATGGAGCCTTTTATTGACCGGACGGAACTGGTGAACCGGGCGATGGGTACGGTAGAGCGCAACCTGGTCGAAGGTGGTTTGATCGTGGTACTCGTACTGGTGCTGTTGCTGGGTAACTGGCGCGCCGGGCTGATCGTCGCCTCGGTGATCCCACTGGCCATGCTGTTTGCCTTTACGCTCATGAACCTCTTCGGTGTATCAGGCAACCTGATGAGCCTGGGCGCCATAGATTTCGGCCTGATCGTGGATGGCGCGGTCATTATTGTGGAAGCCATCGTTCACCGGATCACCGACAGCAAACGTTTTACCAACAAACCGCTGCTAAAGCAGCAGGAAATGGATGGAGAAGTGTATGAGGCAGCATCCAGAATACGCGACAGCGCGGCCTTCGGGGAAATCATCATCCTGATCGTTTACCTGCCGCTCTTTGCCCTGGCCGGCATTGAAGGTAAAATGTTCCGTCCGATGGCCGAAACGGTCGCCTTTGCCATTCTGGGCGCTTTCATTTTGTCGTTAACGTATGTGCCCATGGCCAGCGCGCTGTTCCTGAGCAAGAAAACGCAGCACAAACGCACCATCGCCGACTGCATCATGGATGCCCTGCAGCGTATTTACCGGCCCGTGCTGCATGCCGTACTGCGGGCTAAAAGGCTGACGGTGGCCTTAGCGGCGGCTTTGCTGGCGCTGGCCGTGTGGGGCTTTAGCCATATGGGTGGCGAGTTTATCCCGACCTTGGAAGAAGGCGACCTTACCGTAGAGATCGCGATGATGCAGGGCACTTCGCTGAGCCAGGTGGTCGAAACTTTCGGTATGGCTGAAAAACTGCTGAAACAAAAGTTTCCCGAGATCAAACAGGTGGTTACGCGTATCGGCAGCTCCGAAGTGCCGACCGACCCTATGCCGATCGAACGGGCGGACATGATGTTGTCCATGAAGCCAAAAGAGGAGTGGACCTCTGCCGGAACCCGGGAAGAAATGATGGAAAGGATTGAAGAAACGCTGGCCACCATACCTGGAATTAACGTGGAAGTTACCCAGCCGATGCAAATGCGCTTTAACGAACTGATGACCGGCATCCGGCAGGACGTAGCCATTAAAATCTTTGGTGATGATATGGATGTGCTGGATGCCCAGGCTGACCGGGTAGCGGCATTGATCCGGCCGGTTAAAGGAGTAAGCGAGCCTATGGTGGAACGGGTAAGCGGCTTGCCGGAAATCAACGTGGCGTACGACCGTCATAAGATCGCCCAGTACGGGCTGAACATTGAGGACGTCAATACCGTGCTCAGCACGGCTTTTGCCGGAAAGGCGGCCGGTGTCCTGTTCGAGGGTGAAAAGCGTTTTGAGATCGTATTGCGCCTGGATCGTAAGGAGCGTTCGGATATCACCCATGTCGAAAACCTGTTTATCCCCCTGCCGGATGGGAACAAGGTGCCGTTAAGCCAGGTCGCCACCGTTAAATTCGAAGATGCACCGGCACAGATCACCCGGGAGGATGGCAAGCGCCGTATCTATGTAGGCTTTAATGTGCGTGACCGGGATGTTGAAAGCACGGTCAAAGAAATACAGAAACTCTTAAGCGAAAAGCTGAAATTACCGGCAGGCTATTATACAACCTATGGCGGCCAGTTCCGGAACCTGGAGGAAGCCAAGGGACGACTGGCCATTGCCGTACCGGTTGCTTTATTGCTTATATTGGTACTGCTTTTCTTTACCTTCCGCTCCCTGCGCGAAACCCTGCTGATCTTTTCGGCGGTGCCGCTGGCGGCGGTGGGCGGCGTGGCAGCCTTATACCTTCGCGGTATGCCCTTCAGTATCAGCGCCGGTGTCGGCTTTATTGCCTTATTTGGGGTGGCGGTGCTGAACGGCATTGTACTGATCGGTTACTTCAACCAGTTGCAGGCAGAAGGTATTACTGATATTGTAGCGCGGGTGAAAAAAGGCACCGAGGTCAGGCTTCGCCCGGTGATCATGACCGCAGCGGTAGCATCGCTGGGTTTTTTGCCCATGGCGCTTTCCTCCACCGCCGGGGCTGAAGTACAAAGGCCGCTGGCTACTGTTGTCATCGGCGGGCTGGTATCGGCGACGCTGCTCACTTTGCTGGTGCTTCCCGTATTATACATCTTGTTCACCAAAAATCATCCACCTAAAGCACGACAGTCTATGGCCTTAAGTCATAAGCCCTTAACGATCCTGTTGATCATAACAGGCGGCCTGCTGTGCGGCACGACTGCACGGGCGCAACAAAACCCGCCGCTGACCTTGCGTGAAAGCATCCAACTGGCGGTCCGTAACAATCCGCAGCTGCGGCAGTCGGCACTGGAGGTCAGCCAGAACAGCGCCTTGCAGGGAACAGCTTTTGATCCGGGTAAAACCGGGCTTACCGTTACCCAGGACCCGACCTCCGGTGGTAATAACGGGAACAGCCTGGGCATAACCCAAAGCTTTGCCTTTCCGACCGTCTATTCGGCCCAGGCTAAAGTATTGAAGGCACAAACGACGCTCAGCGATAAGGCTCGCCTGTTGAGCGAAAAAGAACTGGTAAAGCAGGTAAGCTTGGCCTATTACCAGTTGATCTATGAACAGAATAAATGGCAACAGCTGAAAAGTCAGGACAGCCTGTATCAGCAATTTGCACAACGGGCAGCGCTTCGTTACAAAACCGGCGAAACGAATTACCTGGAACAGCTATCCGCCACAAACGCCTATAAAGAGACCGGCGTAACACTAAAAAAAGCAGCCGCCGATGTATTGATCGCCCGGCAGGAATTACAGCAATTGCTGAATGTGGACTACCTGCCATCAATAGCACCGACCTCCCTCAAAAAACTGGCTGCTCCTGCAAAGGTAGATAGTACCGCCATGGCTAAGCATCCCCAGCTGGCTTATTATGAGCAGCGCAGCGTAGTGGCCGGTGCGCAGGTAAAAGCGGAGCAAAGCGGTTATTTACCGGATATTACGCTGGGTTACCAGCAACAATTGCTCATCGGCGCGTTCAATCCTGCAAATATCGACCGTAACTACTTCCCCGGTACCCGCATCGCGGGCTTTCAGCTAAGCGTTGCCGTGCCGCTGTTCTTCGGAGCGCAAAAAAGCAAGATCAAAGCGGCCCGTGTCGGGCAACAGATCGCGCAGGCGGAGCAGCAATATGCTTATACCTTATTGAACAAAGCCTATCAGCAGCAATTACAGGAAATGGCCAAATATGAAGAGGCGCTGAACTTCTACAGCGATGCCGGCCTCAAGCAAGCCGCAGAGCAGGTGCGCATTGCCCGTTTTGCTTATGAGAAAGGCGAGATCGGTTACGTGGAATTTGTACAGAATATTACACAGGCCATGAACCTGCGTCTCAACTACCTCGCCGCTATTCACGACTATAACCGTGCGGTTATTGAATTACAATACTTGACCAACAATCTGCAATGATAATCATGAAATTAAAATATTTAGGCAAAAAGCCGCTGCTAAGCTTAGTACTGATCAGCTTGCTGATCTTATCCGCCTGTTCTGACCCATCAGACAAGAGCAGCAATGAAAAGGACGCCACCGAAGAAAAAGGCAAAACAGAAGAAGATCCGGAAGGTATCCGTTTAACTCAAGGCCAGCTGGATGCCGTGGGCATCAAACTCGGCACGCTGGAAGAAAAGAATCTGAAAGCAGTGGTCAAGGCCAGCGGACAACTGGAAGTGCCACCCCAGAACCGCGCTGAGGTTACCTTACTGTTAGGCGGTATCGTGAAACAAGTTTTTGTACTTGAAGGGCAACATGTGAACAAAGGGCAAAAACTGGCGTCGATCGGGAATACGCAGGTGATCCAGTTACAACAGGATTACACCAGCGCTTTGTCAAGCCTGGCTTACGCGACAAAGGAATATGAGCGCCAGCGCGAATTAAATGAAGCCAATGCCGGTACCGGTAAGGTTTACCAGCAAGCTGAAAGTACGCTGCGGAGTGAACAGGCCAAAGTGGCCTCGTTACGCGGCCAGCTCAGGCAACTGGGCATCGATCCTGCCGCTGCTTCGCGTGGCAGTGTGACCAGCAGCATACCGGTATTTGCACCCATCTCCGGCACAGTAGGTAAGATCGGGATCGAGACCGGTTCTTACGTGGAACCCGCCAGGCCGCTGATGAATATCGTAGACAACTCGAAAGTGCATTGCGATCTGATCGTGTATGAAAAAGATCTCTTTAAGGTTAAAGCGGGCCAGCAGGTCAGTTTTGTGCTGACGAACCAGGATAACCGGGAGATCACGGGTAAGATCTATGGCATCAACCAGTCCTTTGAAAATGAAAGCAAAGCTATTATTGCCCATGCGGTCATTGAACAGGCGGCTAAAAACAACCTCATCCAGGGTATGTATGTCTCCGCACTGATCGATGTCGGCCAGCAGCAGGTTACTGCGGTACCTTCCGGTGCTATCGTGAAATCAGGCGGTAAAGCATACATTTACCATTTGAAGCAAATGACGGACGATAAGGAAGGCGGCAAACAATATGTCTTCGGGCAGGCGGAAGTGGTATCAGGGGTAAATGACCTGGGTTATACCGAAATTAAACTCATTACCCCGCTGCCGAAAGGGGCGAAGATTGTGACTAGCGGCGCATTTTACATCCTGTCCGCTCAAAAAGCAGTTGGAGATGATGATTAGATCTATCTTAAACCAGGATGGCAAGGAAGAAAAGAATCCCGGCTCGGGTCAGAATAAGGCGGATCATCGATTACGTAGTCTCGGCATGAAACTTAAGACAAATTCAGACAATTATTATGCGTAAAGAATGTTGTGGAAATGAACAGCAGCCCGGCAAAGCGCCTGCTGAAAAAAATAAAAGATTGAATACCGAAGAAGTCCTGGATATGCAGGGCGGCGACAATCATCAGGAAGAAGGCTGGCGGGGTCACTGGCCCTTACTGACTGCCTTACTGATATTGGCCGTAATGCTGACGCTGGAATACGGTTTCAAATATCAGCCACCGTTTCCCGTTAACCTCATTATCTTTTTGATCGCTTTCGGCTTATCCGGGTACACCGTGTTGGGCATGGCCTGGCGCAAGGCCAGGCACTATGATTTTTTTAACGAGTTCTTCCTGATGAGCGTGGCGACCATCGGCGCGTTCAGTATCGGTTCGTATAGTGAAGGCGTGGCCGTAATGGTTTTTTATTCCATCGGCGAATGGTTCCAGGACGCAGCGGTAGACCGTGCTAAAAGAAGCATCAAGGCGCTGCTGGATATCCGGCCCGATCAAGTGACGGTGATCCGCAACGGCCAAAGCCGTGAAGTAGACCCCAAGACGGTCAGGGTGGATGAGATCATCCAGGTAAAGGCCGGTGAGAAAGTAGCGCTGGACGGCGAGCTTTTTTCGGATGCCGCCAGCTTTAATACGGCAGCGCTGACCGGCGAAAGTAAGCCGGATACCAAACGAAAAGGGGAAAAGGTGCTGGCCGGGATGATCAACCTGGACAAAGTAAGCGAAGTGCAGGTTAAATCGCTGTTTAAGGACAGCAAGTTGAGCCAGATACTCGAAATGGTACAGGACGCCACTGCCCGTAAATCACAGACGCAACTGTTTATCAGCCGCTTTGCCAAGATCTATACACCGATTGTCTTTGCTTTGGCTTTAGGGGTTTGCCTGGTACCCTACTTTTTTGTGGACAGTTATAGCTTTCACCAGTGGTTTTACCGGGCTTTGGTATTCCTGGTGATCAGTTGTCCCTGCGCCCTGGTGGTCTCTATCCCGCTGGGTTATTTTGGTGGCATTGGGCTGGCCTCGCGTAACGGTATCTTATTTAAAGGCTCCAATTTTCTGGACGTGATGACCAAGATCGATATCGTGATCATGGACAAGACCGGTACACTGACCAAAGGCGTGTTTAAAGTGCAGGAAGTCAAAGCGTCCAGCTTAGGCAAAGACGAACTGGTACGCCTGGCAGCCGCTATCGAAGCCAACTCTACGCATCCCATCGCTAAAGCGGTGGTAGAATATGCTGGCGATAAGGCTAAAGCAACCAAAGCAGAAAATGTCGAAGAAATCGCCGGACATGGTTTAAAGGGTACGGTTAACGGCAAGACGATACTGGCGGGGAATGCGAAGCTTTTAAAGAAATTCAATATTACCTATCCCGCTGAGGTAGATGGCTTGGTAGATACCGTTGTGGTACTTGCGGTTGATAATCAATATGCCGGTTACATCACTATTGCAGATGAGATCAAGGAAGATGCGAAGGAAGCTATTGAGCAGATGCATAGTTTGAAGCTGCAAACGGTCATGCTATCCGGTGACAAGCAGGCGGTCGTAGAACAGGTCGCAAAAACCTTAGGCATTGACCAAGCCTTCGGTGACCTGTTGCCGGATGGCAAGGTGGAAAAGGTGCAGGGTTTTAAGGATGCAGGAAAACGGATCGCTTTCGTTGGGGACGGCGTTAACGACGCGCCGGTGGTGGCGCTGGCTGATGCCGGAATTGCCATGGGCGGCCTGGGTAGCGATGCGACCATCGAAACGGCAGATGTGGTGATCCAGAATGACCAGCCGTCTAAGATTACTACCGCTATCCGTGCCGGTAAGATCACGAGCCGGGTGGTCTGGCAGAACATCACCCTGGCCTTGACGGTTAAAGTGATCGTACTGGTTCTGGGTGCCGGTGGTGTCGCCAATCTTTGGGAAGCGGTCATTGCGGATGTGGGTGTAGCCTTGCTGGCGATCCTGAACGCTGTCCGTATACAAAAGATGTCGTTAAGCGAATAGATTATATCGTTGATACGGGGCCTCTATTCCCCCGCCTTTTGCAGACTATCGATCAGGGCCTTCATTTCTTTGATCTCCCTGACCTGGGTTTTGATGATGCCGTCGGCCAGTTTACGCACCCGGCCGTCTTTGATATGGGCGTTCTCGCTGGTCATGATCGCGATAGAATGATGCGGGATCATCCCTTTCATGTACTGGATGTCACCGATACCCGCCTGCTTATGCACGCCAAAAAAGGCCAACATAAAGACAAGCACCCCGGAAAGGATCAGCCAGGTATTTTTCCGTTTATCCGGGTACATCACCGGCATCATGGCCAGCATGAGCACGGCCATCGCCGAGATCATCATCAGGGTCATATAGAACCGGGTCATATTCAGATAAATATGGTCCGGCTCATTCACATTCAGGAACATGATCCCGTACATCAGGACGAAAGAAACGGCCAGCATGGCCGCAAACTTTCCGTAATGGGCGTTTTTCATCTCTAAAAAACAGCGTGACCCGGCTTTTGTTTTACAGCTTGGTCCGCCTCAGCCTCAAAGCATTCCCAATGACGGATACCGAACTGAAGCTCATGGCCAGCGCAGCGATCATTGGCGATAGCAGCAGCCCAAACGCAGGGTAGAGTACACCGGCTGCCAGCGGAATGCCGAGCACATTATAGCCCAGTGCAAAAAACAGGTTCTGCCGGATATTGCCCATCACCTTTTCACTCAGGCGCCTTGCTTTAGCAATACCGCGGATGTCTCCTTCTACCAGGGTAATGTCTGCGCTTTCAATGGCGACATCGGTACCGGTACCCATGGCGATCCCGATATCTGCCTGCGAAAGCGCCGGCGCGTCGTTGATACCGTCGCCGGCCATGGCTACTTGCTTACCCGCTGCCTGCAGTTTCCTGACCTCGTTCAGTTTATCCTGCGGCAGTAACTGGGCCTTAAAGCCATCCAGATTAATTGCTATACTCACAGCACTGGCCGTATCCGCATTGTCACCGGTGAACATCAGCACCTGCATTCCTTCCTCATGCAGTTGCTGTATGGCTTGTCTGGCGTCCGGTTTTATTTTGTCTGAAATCACCACAAAGCCAAGCGCCAGCTGGCCCGCCGACAAATAAGAAACCGTTTTTCCCGCCCGCTGTGCTTCGGAAGCCTGCTTTTGCATATCCGGTGGAATGTTCACCTCAAGTTCGTCCATCAGCTTTTGATTGCCTAGGCCAAGTTTTGCCTGGTTGAACAACCCGGTTACGCCTTTGCCGGTAACGGCCTCGAAATTAGAGACCGGCTGTACGGAGATATTTTTTTCTTTTCCATATTTCAGGATGGCCTGCGCCAGCGGGTGCTCACTGTTGGCATTCAGGGCGACGAGTCTTTCCAGCAATTCGTTTTCGGAAAGGCCATTCTCCCGGCCGGCAACCTGTTCCACCGACGGCTTGCCCTCGGTAACGGTGCCGGTCTTATCGATCACTACCACTCGAATGGCGTTCATCGCTTCCAGGGCTCCGGCGTTCTTGATCAGTATGCCTGATTGCGCGCCTTTGCCCACACCGACCATGATGGACATCGGTGTGGCCAGTCCCAGGGCGCAGGGGCAGGCAATGATCAGCACCGCTACCGCATTCACAAAACCATAGACCAGCGAGGGCTCCGGCCCCCAAATCGCCCATATGACAAAGGTAATGACCGCGATCAGCACCACTGCCGGTACAAAATAACCGGAGATCCGGTCGGCCGTTTGCTGGATAGGCGCTTTCGAGCGGCTGGCGGTGTTTACCATGTCGATGATCTGGGCAAGCAGTGTATCGGACCCGACTTTTTCCGCAATCATGATAAAGGTTTTGTTGCCATTGATGGTACCTGCTTTAACCGCATCGCCCTGTTGTTTTTCTACGGGTACCGGCTCCCCGGTGATCATAGATTCGTCTATTACCGCCTGGCCTTCCTGTATGCTCCCGTCTACCGGAATTTTTTCGCCCGGCTTTACCCGCAGCAGGTCGCCGGCACGGATGCTATCAATGGAAACAACCTCTTCTTTACCATCTTTGATCAGCGTCGCCTGGTTTGGGGCCAGCTTGAGTAGTTCCCGTATAGCGCTGTTGGTTTTACCATGCGCGCGGGCTTCGAGCAATTGTCCTAACAATACCAGTGTAAGGATAACAGCAGCAGCTTCGAAATAGAGATACACCGTTCCGTGATGCGTCTTAAATTCATCCGGAAAGCTATCCGGCATAAGCAGTGCAACCACGCTGAACAGCCAGGACACGCCGGCACCGATGCCGATCAGCGTGAACATGTTCAGGTTCCAGGTAATGACCGAGCGCCAGGCCCGCTCAAAGAACATCCAGGTGGCATAAAACACCACCGGGAGCGAGAGCGCGAACTGCACCCAGTTCCAGTAGGTTACCGGCATTAACCTGAACAAAGGATTATTGGTCAGCATTTCGCTCATGGAAATGATAAAGATGGGCAGGGTAAATCCGGCTGCGATCTTTAATTTCCTGAGAAGTTGCTGATAGGTCCGGTCTTCGTCCTCGCTGTTGTTCATAGCCACCAGCTCCATTCCGCAGATCGGGCAGGCCCCCGGCTGATCCCGTATAATTTCGGGATGCATAGGGCAGGTATATTTCGTTTGACTTACCCTGGCAGGCTGCTGCACCAGGTCCATCCCACATACCGGGCAATTGCCGGGTTTGTCGTAAGTCTTTTCACCCTCGCAATGCATGGGACAATAATAGGTACCTGACCCAGTTCCCATAGGCGATGGCCGGCTATGCGCCTGGGAATGTTTGTGTGGCACGGGCTTGCCGGTGCCGTGATCTGCTGCCAGGGTGTAATCTCCAGCCTGCGCCACAGCATGCTGTAATTGTTCCAGGGGAATATGTGTTTCCATGTCGATAACCGCCTGCGGCGGTTCCAGGGTTACTTTTGCGGAAACGCCTTGTAGCTGATTCAATGCTTTTTCTACTTTATCCCGGCAGCCATTGCAGTGCATGCCATTAATCCTGTAACGATGTTGCATCATGATCTTTGCTTTAATAAATGAATAATAAAAACCTGTCCCTTTCTGTTTGACCTACATTTTCATACCGGTCATATTGTGCTGGGTGCCATGCCGGAAAAGCATTTCGCTGTTAAGCAGGTAGGCGCCCGAGGTAACCACTACAGTGCCTGCCTGCAGGCCTGAGCGCACCTGTATCATTCCGTTTCCCGCCTCGCCTGTTTCAATTCTTTTTGCCGAAAAGCTGCCATCGGCATTTTTCACCCATACTGCACTGCCCTGACCGTCGCGTAACACAGCTGGCACCGGTACCGCCTGCACCTGTGCGCTTTTACCCGTGTATACCTTGGCCTGCATACCCGGTCGGATGAGACCGTCCGGATTAGGTATGCCTACCCGAATCAGGGTGAGCGCAGCATCGTCCGACAGTTCAGGGTTAATGAAACTGATTGTTCCGCTGAGGCCCTGCTGGGGCAGCTCCTGAATATCCACTTTTACCTTGTCGCCTTCGCGGTATTGGGCGATTTCGCCCGTGTAGACCTGTGCCTCCACCCAAAGCCGGTTGAGCTGGTAAACCCGCAAAACGGGGAAACCCTCGGTTACATAATCACCCTCATGTACGCCGATCTCGGTTACCGTGCCGCCGACCGTGCTTAAAATACCGGTCGTAGCGGAAGCCTGCCCGGTGCGGGCAAGTGCATCAATCTGTTTAGTGGTCAATCCCCATAGCTTAAGTTTCTGGCGGGCGGCAGCCACAAGGGCCTGGTAGTCCATATCAGGGTTGTGTAGCTGTTGCTGCTGTGCCTTTGCCAGAAGAAATGAGCGTTCGGCTTCCAGCAGTTCCTCGCTATAAATCCGGTAAACGGGCTCACCAATCCGCACTTGTTCACCTACCGAACGTACAAACAGTTGTTCAATACGTCCCGGAAGTCGTGCGCTCAGCTGATCGGCTGTGTTTTCATCAGTGGTAACGGTGCCGGTGAGCACTTTCTCTGTACTAATGCCCGTCTCCCGCACAGTGTCTGTATGTATATTGGCCAGCTTCAATTGTAAATCAGTAAGCCGGATGCTGTTCATGCCCGGCTCGTGCACCTGATCAACTTTGATAAGCTTCATTCCGCAAACGGGACAATTGCCCGGATGCGTTTCATGTACCTGTGGGTGCATGGAGCAGGTATAATAAAAGCTTTGCT
Source organism: Mucilaginibacter segetis (assembly GCF_016522075.1). Taxonomy (GTDB): domain Bacteria; phylum Bacteroidota; class Bacteroidia; order Sphingobacteriales; family Sphingobacteriaceae; genus Mucilaginibacter; species Mucilaginibacter segetis. The sequence goes on from NZ_JAEHFW010000001.1 coordinate 1,745,195, forward strand.
GTTGTTTGGCTTCTATTTGAGTCTTCTTTTTGTCTGAATGACATGCTGTCATCAGCAATACAAAAGCCAACGCTGAAAGTAGAATTGTTGTCTTAGTCATTTCCGTTTCGGGTTTTAATAAAACTGTCGCTGCCTACCAGGTACTGCGCATCGGCGGCAACACTGTCTGTAGTGGAAAGTCCGGTGGTAATCTGTACTTCGTTGTTGCGGCTCAAGCCGGTGCTAACCGCCTGCGCTTCGTAAACACCGGCGTTTTTCAACCAGACCATGCTTTGTTGACCGAGGCTGAGCACGGCGGCGCGGGGTAGCCATAAGCCTTTTTTTGAACCGGCTGCAATGTCACCCCGGAGCACACTGCCCACGTGCATGTGGTGGTCATGATTTTCCAGGTAAACACGAACGGTGGTCGTCTTGTCGGCAGTCTGTATTGGCGCTATGAAATTAACTTCTCCCGTCATCGTCATGCTCGCATCTGGGATGGTAAGGGTAACCGGCTGCCCAACCCGTATGCCGGAAACATCGGCCGGTTTTATTTTGAGCAGGGCCCATACCTGGTGCTCATCCAGCACCTGGAACAGCGTTTGTCCCTTTTGCACATACATGCCCTCGCGCAGGTTTAAAGGCGTCGTCTGGTTGTAGTTGTTATTGCCTGCGCCTGCATTCATCATTTGGCTGTGGGTTGCATCATGAACATGGCCGCTATAATTACTATAAACGGGCAAGCTATAGAAAGGGCGACCAGTACGGATAAGCGTACTGATCTGCGCTTCAGTCATGCCCAGTAGTAGCAAACGATCGCGTGCTGCTTTTATAAGCCCGGGCTCGTTCGATGAGGTTTGTTGCAGATAAAGCAGGTCCTGCTGTGCGGTGACCATTTCAGGGCTATATATGTCCATAATCCGCTGCCCTTTGCGTATCTGCTGAAAAGAATATTTTATATATAGCTTTTCAATCCGGCCCGAAAATCGGGCTGCAATATTATTAAAGCGGCGGGTGTCAAACGCCAGATAACCTGCCGCATGCACCGTATCAGCCATGGTTTTTTCTGTGGGATGTACTGTTTTTATATGAGCAATAACAGAAGCGTTTACCGGGCGCATTACCGTTTGCAAATCTATCAGCGTTTGTTCTACCGGTTCCTCGCTTTTCTTTACCAGCGTCATACCACAAATAGGGCAATTGCCTGGTTTATCTTCATGTACCTGCGGGTGCATAGAACAGGTATAATAAAATGATGCCTGGGTTTGTGTTACTTCGGGTTGTTGTTTTGTGCTGCCCGAGCAGGCTGCCAATAACAACAAAGCACATAGCATACTAATATTTCTCCAGTTCTTTTTCATAAGCTATCTGTAAGGTAAATAGCGCCTGCATGTCATCTAAGGCGGCCATGCGGGCCTGTTGTAAATCATCTATGGCATCCAGTACGGCTGGCAGGTCGCCCGTATTTTGCTCGTACGTCAGCAACGCCGTTTTATAAGCATGCTGAAATGCGGGTATAATCCTTGTGCTGTCGTTATCCAATTGTTTTTGCTGGCTTTGAATGGACGCTTCCAGAGCAGCCAGCTGCCCCCTGGCCCGGTTAAGCACATCAAGCCGCTGCTGCTGCAAGGCAGCTACCTCATAACCAAGACCTTTTAAGTCGGCTTTATATCGTTTAGACGACCATGGTGAAATTGGGATAGTAACCGATGCCATCAACGTATACTGATCGGGGTTAGCTCCGTAAGTAAACATGTGACCTGCCTGGATGCCAAAATCAGGCTTACGTTCGCTATAAGCCATTTTGGCCTGCAATTGGTGCAGATCAATATTTCGGTCTATACTTTTGATATCGCTTCGTGCAGAGGCGAGTGAGGCGGTATCAGAGGATAGTAAAGGGAATGCCTGTGCAACAATATTGGTATCCACTGCAAACACAGCCGAAGGATCACGGTTCATCAAGGTATTGAGCATTATATTTTGCTGGTTAACCTCATTCTGTAGCTGTGCACGGGTATTATCCAATTGATAAAGCCGCGCCTTTACCTTGTAAATATTGCTCAGTTTTTCTTTGTTATAGGTAAGCCTGATATTGGCATCCTTTAGCATATAATCAAACAACGCTTGTATGTTTTGTAACAAGTTTAGCTTTTTCTCCAACACCACACGGACAGCATAAGCTTCCCGGGCCTGTGCAAATAATTGGTTTTGCAAAGCTGACTTATCAGCAAGGGTTACAGAAGCCTTTGCTTGTTCAAATTGCTTTTTTGCCTTTAGTTTGGCCGGATTAGTAAACATTTGCTCTCCGGTTACCATAAAAGCACCCATATTGGGGTTCGTTTTATAAGGCGTCATAAACTGCCCGGCGCTAAGCTTGGGCGCATCCAGGTTTTTTGCACCCTCGGCATAGGCATTTTCTGCATTTGCCTGCGCATCAAAAGCACTCAAAGCCGGGTTTTTAGCTACAAGAGACAGCACACTGTCTAAGGTTAACACCTGCTGTGCCTTTGTGTGGAGTGAAATGAGGATAAGCGGCAACGCGCAACAGATCATTAATTTTGTTCTCATTGTCTTATTCTTTTACTTCCAGTACATCCAGTTTACCGTGCTTTTTAAGCTCATACTCTTTTACCATCAAAAAAATGAGTGGCGTAACCAACAAAATATGTGTAGAAGAGGTAAGCACACCACCGATCATGGGTAACACGATAGGGCGCATTACATCACTACCGGTACCTGTTGCCCACAATATGGGAACGAGACCAAAAAGAGCCACGCAAACGGTCATGAGCTTGGGCCGCAAGCGTTTTACTGCACCATTCATTACATAAGTGCGCAGATCGGCCCGGGTAATGGTTTCTGCGGAGTTGCCTTTAAGAGCCACCAGTTGCTGCATGGCATCGTTAAGATAAATCACCATCACGATACCCGTTTCTACTGCGATGCCAAACAAAGCGATAAAACCCACTGCCACAGCTACGGATAAATGCACGCCGAAGAAGTAGACCATATATGCGCCGCCAATGAGGGCGAAGGGGATGCTGATGAGACTGAAAAAAGCTTCGCGTACCGAATGGAAGGCCAGGTAAAGGCACCCAAAAATGATAAGCAACACAATGGGTAAGATAAACCTGAGTGTACCTTCCGCGCGAATCATGTTTTCATACTGCCCGCTCCATTCAAAATAATAGCCCTGTGGCAAATCTTTAATCAAGCTGTTCAGCTTTTCCTGTGCGTCTTTCACCGTACTGCCCAGATCGCGCCCGCGTACATTGAACAGCACGGTGCCGCGCAACTGCGCATTTTCTGATTGTATCATGGCCGGCCCGTCGCTGATGTTTATATCGGCCACTGATGACAGCGGCACCGGCCCAAAACCGGGCGTTTGCACCAGCGTACGTTTGATGGCCGCCAGGTTATCACGGTAATCCTGCGCAAAACGGGCGTTCACGCTAAAGCGCTGCCGCCCCTCTACCGTAGTGGTCAGGTTAACGCCTCCTAATGCACTTTCCACCACCTCGTTCACATCATCAATACTCAGGCCGTACCGGCTGATGGCTTCTTTGTTTACTACAATATCCAGGTACCTGCCGCCGTTAATCGGTTCGGCATACAGGTCTTTCACACCATCAATACCCTGCAAGGCATCTTTCACTTTTTCGCAAAGTGCGTTGATGCTGTCCAGGTTCTGCCCGTAAACCTTCAAACCCACATCGGTACGGATGCCGGTAGACAGCATATTGATGCGATTGATGATGGGCTGGGTCCAGCCATTTACTACGCCTGGTATCTGTAGTTTGGCATTCAGTTCATTCACAATATCTTCTTTAGTGATGCCTTTACGCCATTGATCGCGTGGTTTAAGTAAGATGATGCTTTCCGTCATACTCAGCGGCGCATTGTCCGTTGCGGTATTGGCTCTCCCTGCTTTGCCCAGCACATCAGCTACTTCGGGCTGGCTTTTTATGATTTTATCCTGCACCTGCAATAGTTGCTTCGCCTGGGTGTTAGAAATATCCGGCTGCGTAACCGGCATAAACAGGATGGAGCCTTCATCAAGCGGCGGCATAAACTCGCTGCCAAGGCTTAACAATAGGGGTATACTCACCAGCAATGCAATCAGGTTAATAGCAAGAGTGGTTTTGCGCCAGCGCAGGCACCAGTTGAGTAAGGGATGATATATTTTTTCAAGGGCACGATTGAGCGGGTTTTCTGTTTCACTGCGCAGCTTCCCTTTCAGAAAGAACGAAATGAGCACCGGTGCCAGCGTAACAGCCAGCACCGCATCAACACCCAGGATAAAGGTTTTGGTCCAGGCTAAGGGACCAAATAGCTTACCCTCCTGACCGCTCAGCATAAATACCGGCAAGAACGAAGTGACGATGATAAGCGTTGAGAAAAACACACCGCGACCCACCTGCTTGCAGGAACGTTCAATAATAGCCAGACGATCATTTTTCCCGACAGGCCCTGCCAGCGCAAGGCTGCGGTGCGCATTTTCGGCCATTACAATGCCGTTATCCACAATAACACCTATGGCCAGCGCAATACCTGTTAATGACATGATGTTGGAGCTGATGCCAAAGGCATTTAGCAGGATAAAACTCGTGGCTACAGTAATAGGTATCTGGATGATAATGCTGAGCGCGCTGCGCCAACTGAACAGAAACAAAAGCACAATGAGCGATACGGTAATCATTTCTTCGATCAGCGTGTGCTTTACTGATGCTACCGCATGCCCCACCAGTTCGCTCCGGTCATAATCGATATGAAATTTTACGCCGGAGGGCAGTCCTTTCTGGATATCAGCCATTTTTGCTTTTACCCCGGCAATTACTTTTTCGGCATTTTCGCCATAGCGCATCACCACAATACCGCCTACCGCTTCGCCGTTGCCATTACGGTCAAAAATACCCAGGCGCTGGTCGCCGCCCATCTGTACGGTGGCGATATCTTTGATCAGTACAGGAATAGTGTTAACTACGCCAACGCTGATGTTTTCTACGTCGCTCAGGTTTTTAATGTAACCCAACCCGCGTACAATATAGCCGGTTCCATTCATCTCAAATTTTCGGCCGCCAACATCATTATTGTTACTTTTGATGGCGCGCAACACCCGCGATAACGGGATTTTATAATAGTCGAGTTTATGCGGATCAATATTTACCTGATACTGCTTCTCGAAGCCGCCAAATGAAGCCACTTCGCTTACGCCCGGTACGGTTTGCAGGCCAAGTTTAATATACCAGTCCTGTAAGGCGCGTTGTTCGCCCAGATTCATACCTTTTACATCCAGCGTGTACCATAACACATGCCCCACACCGGTACCATCAGGCCCCAAAGTGGGGGTAACGCCCTGCGGCAACAGGCGCTGGGCATAGTTCAGGCGCTCTAAAACGCGGGTTCGTGCCCAGTACACATCGGCTTTATCTTTAAAAACCACATAAACAAAGCTCATCCCGAACATGGAGGTACCCCTAATGGTTTTTACATCAGGAATACCCTGCAGATTACTCACCAACGGATAAGTCACCTGGTCTTCCATCAGTTGGGGGCTCCGCCCCGGCCACTCGGTAAACACGATCACTTGGTTCTCTGAAAGATCCGGTATGGCATCCACCGGGTTTTGCTGTACGGCAAACACGCCCCAGCCAAACAGGCCGATAGCAAGCAGCAAGACCAGGTACCTGTTTTTTAAAGACAGGCTGATGAGCTGACTGATCATTTGTTATCCGTTTTTTCAACCAGCGTCATGCCGCATTTTGGGCACTTGCCAGGCTTATTGCTCAACACTTCCGGGTGCATGGTGCACGTGTACTGCATGGTGGCCGTCTTTTTGGCGGTTGTATCGGTATTGGTTTTATTAGCGGTATTACTGCCACAGGCAGAAAACAAGATGGCAGCAGTAGCCATCAGCATAATCTTTTTCATGTTTTAATAAAAAATAAGCGTAAATGGATGGTATAAGGCAATCAGCCGAATACGGTTATCTTGAATGTGTAAATTGATACGCATTCAATTGCCCGGGAAGGCAGCAAGAAAAGAAATCAGATACGGTAATTGCAGTTGAGCAGGTAGACAGGGGGGCAAGATAGCTGCGGTGGCGCATGGGCGTATAGGGTCGGCGCTGCCGCCATCGCCGCAGCGATATTCAGGAACTCAAATTTCTGCGCAGGTACCGCCACCGCCAGGCCAATGACCTTAAAGGCCGTTTCAGTTGCACCAAAATGACGGTCTTTTAATTTGAATACCTGGTGGGTGGTCTGGCAACAGTCTTTGCCTTTAAGTTGTTGCCCGTTTAAAGGAAGGGAAGCATGAGCCCGGCTATCACCCTCTCCCAGTGTAAACGTGGTCGAGGCCAGTCTACCGCAGCAGTAAAACTGCGCTGCAGACACCCCCGTGGCCGAAAGTACGTAAATAAGGGTAAACAAAAGGGCGAACACTCGCTTCATCCGACAAAAGTAATAGTTTTTGAAATAAATAATATGACTGTGGTCATTTTAGCAGCTGACCAGCAAAATAAAGTGAAAAAAGATGCAGAATTATCGCCTGCCTTAATTCAGCGGCAAAGTGAACCAGAAGCTGCTGCCCCTACCGATTTCGCTTTCTACGCCCAGCTCTCCGCCATGCTGACGAATGATCTCGGAAATAATGTACAGCCCCAGACCAAGTCCGGACGTACGCTGATTTTCTGAACGGTAATAGCGCTCGAAGATATGCGGCAGCTTATTGGCAGGGATACCGGGCCCCTCGTCCCGAACGCTGACGCGTGCCCTATGATCCTGACAGCTCAAACTGATATAAATATGGTAGGATGTCGGCGCATATTTGATCGCGTTATTAACGAGGTTTACGATGACCTGCTCAATCTTTTGTTCATCGGCGAATACCTCCAGCTCTTTCTTACCCTCCAGTTGGATTTGGTAACGGCCTTCCAGATGAATATGGGCGCAGCAATCTTCGATAAGCTGGCCGATGCGGAAACGGCTACGGTTCAGCGGCAGGTTACCGGTAGCAATCCGGCGGACGTTCAGCAGATCGGTAACGAGACGGTTGAGCTTCTGCAAGCTGCGGCTGGCCTGTGCCAGCATTTTTCCAAAAGGCGTGGTCTTATCGGGCTGCAGCCGGTCCAATAATTGCAGGGACGCGGTGAGACTGGTTAACGGCGTTTTCAGTTCATGGCTGGCGACGCTCAGGAAAGCATCTTTTTCCTCGGCCAATTGCTTTTGCGCTTCCACTTCATTCATCGCAGCCAGGCGCAGTTCCATCTGCTCCATCACCACGCGCGATAGCGTTTCCAATACCTTGCGGTCGTTCGTGCTGAACGTTCGTGGCCTGAAGTCAGCGATACAGATCGTACCGATCAAATAGCCGTCCGGCGATTCCAGCGGGGCGCCGGCATAAAAGCGCACACCTTGCTTCACCGGTACGCTGTCCGCTACCTGCGGTGCCTTCAATGCATCTTCAAAAACCATGACGCCCGGGCTCATGATGGCCAGGGCGCAAAGGCTTTCACCACGTTCGGCGCAGCGCACTTTACCGACACCTACGGTAGATTTGAAAAAGACAGTATCCGAACCTACCAGTGAGATCAGGGCGACGGACGTCTGAAAGGTGGCCGCCGCCAGCAATGTCATGTTATCAAATACCGTTTCCGCCGGCGTATCAAATAGGCGGTAACGTGCCATAGCGGCCACACGCTCGGGGTCATTACCGGGTACGATATCAATAGCGAAACTGTTTTTCACAACTGCGTTTTAAAATTAAGATAAGATATAACACCCGGGCGCACGAATTGTTCAGGAGCTAAGATTCCGGGATAAATCCGCGCAGAATTCGGAAAAGGTCGTCCAGGTTGAAAGGTTTAGCTATATAGCCATCAAACCCGACTGTGCGGTAAACCTCGCTGATATCGCTGTTACAGCTTAAGGCCAACACCGGCAGCGCCGGATAACGCTGTTTAATCTCGCTACACAGGCAGGCGCTGTCCTTGTCGCTCAGTACGTAATCAAGCATAATGGCGTGGGGCTGCGCTTGCCCGATCAGTTCCAGGACATCGGGCCCGCTTTCGCTTAACGCATAGACCCGAAAGCCTTCCTGTTTTAGCACGGCATATAAAACATCTGATATTTCGGGATCGGTTTCCTGTATGATAACGGTTTCCATGGTCAACATGTAAATAAACAAAACCCAATATCGTAAATATTGTTAACTAATAAGTAAACTAATTTATTGTTTTATGAGCACAAGAGGAAGCAAGGTGGAACGTCGTTCTGTATCAGATCAACCCCACGAACTCAATTATGAAGCGCGCAAGGATGGTGTTAATAAAGACGTCATATCAACCGCCAAAAAGTCGGCGGGTTCCAATCAGCGCCAGGAGGTAGAAAAGCAACTTACTAAAGAAAAGTAGAAACACGATGAAAGCAGCAAGGATACATGAATTCGGAAACACAGACGTGCTGGAATTGGAAGAAACGGAAAAACCGCAGCCCCAAGACCACGAGGTACGGATTAAAGTGCATGCCAGCTCCGTGAATCCGGTCGATCAGAAAATTATGGCTGGTGCGGCACAGCAAAGGTTTCCCACCCAATTTCCGTTAACCATCGGCTGGGACGTGTCTGGTGTGGTGGAGGCGGCCGGTAGTAAGGTCCGCAGATTTAGTATAGGCGACGAAGTGTACGGAAGGCCTTTTCCAACAAGGAACGGCGCTTTTGCCGAATACCTTGTTATGGAAGCCGACCAGCTGGCGCTCAAGCCGAAAAGCATTGACCATATTCATGCCGCAGCAGCTCCGCTCGCAGGACTCACCGCCTGGCAGGGCCTGTTTAAATTCGGCAAACTGGAAAAAGGCCAGCGGGTACTGATTCATGCAGCCTCTGGCGGTGTCGGCAGCTTTGCCGTACAGTTTGCCAAATGGAAAGGCGCCTATGTGATCGGCACGGGTTCGGCAGATAACCTGGCTTTCATTAAACAGATAGGAGCTGACGAAGCTATAGATTACCAGAACGAGCGTTTTGAGGAAAAGACCGGCGACATCGACCTGGTCTTCGACCTGATCGGTAAGGAGACCCAGCAGCGTTCCCTGCAGGTGATCAAGCCTGGCGGGCGCCTGGTGACCACGGTCATGCCCGAGTATAAAGAGGAGGCCAAAGCAAAGCATATCCAGTTGGAGGGCTTCACCGCCCAGTCTTACCCGGAAGACCTGGAACAGATCGCGGGTTTGATCGACGAGGGCCTCATACAGCCCGTTATATCGGCAGTTTTTAATTTGGATGAAGCGAAGAAGGCCGAGGAAATGAACGCGCAGCATCATACCCGCGGCAAAATTGTGATCAAAGTAATTTAATATTTATGATCAGGAAATTAAAATCTGGCAAATACCGGATCTACTCCAAAAAGGTAGACCCGGATACTCATAAACGCAAAAATCTGGGTACGTTCGATTCGAAGGAAGCGGCCCGGAAGCATGAAAAGGAAATTCAATATTTCAAACACCATTAAACATAGGCGACAGTATTCATTCAAAATAAGCTCGACTGGTTCATACCCGGCGTAACATCCTTAAACGGGTATTTGCCCTTGATGTGCTTATTGAACCAGATACCTTTGACCATCGTGGCTTTGAACTGCCGGTACTCATTTTCCGGAACCCCCAGGTAATGGTACACCTTTCCCGAGTGATAGATGACTTCGAATATCTGCGTTCCGGCGTCGTAATGGTAAGATTTGATGACGGCAGAAGGCATGTCATTTTTCGTTTTTGGGAATTTCTTCCGGGTGATGTTCAAAATGCTTGCGCGCCTGTTTCAGGCCGGTGGCGATGGCTTCACCTTCGTTACCGGTAGTTTTTAAGACTTCATTAGCGATCTCGGTCGCTTTATCCCGAAGATATTTCGGTTGGTTCTTGTAAGATGGCGGGTAATCGCCGTTATACCAGGGCATGATTCCTCCTTTTTTTATAAAACCAGGACAGCGCTTTTCTGTTTAGCTTGCATGGAAAATATAACGACACCGGGGCCGACCCGCTATTCAGATATAGAATTAGAAGAATTCAGGCAACTGATCCAAAACAAGCTGGATATTGCCCGTGACGAATTCGCCGAGCTGAGTGCCGTACTCAATGGCAGCAACAGCAACGATGACAACAGCGGCGCTTATGCCACGATGGAAGATGGCGCGGCGACCCTGGAAAAAGAAACCGTTTACCAGATGGCGGCCCGGCAAAAGAAGTTTATGGAACAGTTGGAAGCCGCTTTGGTAAGGATCGGCAATAAAACTTATGGCATTTGCCGCGCTACGGGGAAACTGATCCAAAAAGAGCGGCTGATGGCCGTACCACATACTACGTTGAGCATGGAAGCAAAATTGCGGCAGAATTGACACCCGGCTAGCTTTCTTGTTTGGCTTTTTCTTCGGCCGCCAGCAGGTTGGTGCCGATGGGATTATCCCTTAACAATTGCGCAAACCAGGCCAGGTTCTCGGTCATATAACGCAAGCTCTTATTGGTGTACAGATAGCGTTCACCACCGGCTTCCACATAATCCTGCTCGCCGCCGGCCATGCCGACCCAGTAAGCATTTACATTTGGCGGGATGGTAAAGCCCACTTCCTGCAAGGACCAAAGTGCCTGTGCGGCGCAGCTGTGCGCGCCATCCTCGTTACCGGTCACCAGACAGCCCGCCACTTTATTGTAGGGCATAAATTGCCCCGTTTTTTCATCAATCAAGTTTTCGTCCCGAAAAATGGCGTCCAGACGTTCGATCACCTTTTGGGCGGTGGAGGCCAGGTGTCCCATCCAGATGGGTGTGGCCATGACGAAGATATTACAGGCCCTGATCTTTTCGAGGATCAGCGGCCATTCATCGCCTTCGCCTTCATCAGATGTATTGCCAGTCAGTACATGATAATCATTGAGCCGGATAATCTCGGTTTCGATGCCTTTCGCTTCCAGTTGCTGTGCCGCTTTTTTGGCCAGCGCTTCTGTATTGGAAAACCTCGGCGCACGCTTCAGTGTACAGTTGATCAATAATGCTTTCATAGTTAAACGGTAAAGCCGCCCGGAGGCGGCTTAAAAAAAATAGACTTACTTAGCGGCGTCGCGTAGAGCTTTAACTTCGTCATGCGCAGCATCGATACCGCTTTGCTGGCGACTTATTACTGCCCGTGCGTTTCCGCTCAGTTCGATATCTTCCAGGGCATCGCGGTAAGCCTTTTTAATGGCGTCCTCGCCGCGTTCCGCTTCTGATAAAATACTCTCGCGGCTGCTGCCCCCGAACAAAGCCTTTACATCGATCCAGGCGCGGTGCAGGCTGCCGGACACGCTGGTGCCGGTCTCCACGTCGCCGCCCTCACTGCCTACCAAAGCAGCCAGTTCCTGGCTATTTTCCCGGCTTTGCGCGGCATAACGCTGAAATAACTCTTTCAGGTCAATATTCTCGTCGTTAATATCCGCGATGGCTTTTTCAAATCCGGCTACGCGATCATTGTTGATTTCGATCAGTTCATTCAGAACCGAAGTTGTTTTGGTTTCCATAAGATAAATTTTTAAGGTTTTTAATTACTCCGTTTCTGCCGCGGCAGCCTCGTTCACATAGTTCTCAGCTACTTCAGTTAACAGGGAATCTGCTGTTTTTTCTTCTTTCAGCGTTTCTTCCAGCAGGCGGGCCGCTTCATTATAGCCTAAGGTTGTAGCCAAGGTGCGTAAGGTACCATAGGAAGCGATCTCGTAATGCTCGACTTTCTGCGCCGCAGAGATGATCGCTACATCACGCACTTCGGTACCTTTTTCGGTTTCCTTCAGGAGTTCGTCCGCTTCTTTCAGCAGGCCGTCCATCGCTTCACATTTCACCGCTTTGGCTTTTTCACCAATGCTTTCAAATACTTTTTCCAGGCGGCTTACCTGGCCTTCGGTCTGGCTCAGGTGTTTCTCGATGGTCTTTTTCAGTTCTTCTGATGTTGCGCCTTTCATCATTTTAGGCAGCGCTTTTACCAGGTGCTGTTCGGCCCAGTAGATGTCTTTTAGTTCGTCTACGAATAATTCTTTCAGGGCGCTTTCCACCTCGGGAGTGCGCTCCACTTTCGTTTGCTTTTTAGTTGCCATAGGTATGCTTTTTTCTTTAAAAACATGCAGCAAAAGTACTTTGTTTTCAAAAAAATTAATTAGAACGATAATTGTGTTTGATGTAATAATTGCGGAAAAAGCTTAGTGAAGCCGCAGTGGTTTATTTTTATGCAGGAATGCAGGCAGTTTAAAAACACACCACTCCAGTTCCCGAAAAACGATCCGAATCTATTTAACCCGCCATCCGGTTTGATCATTTGAACAATAACGCGACAGCGGAGCTACCGATTGGTTAAATCAGGTTAGTCAGCGTTTGCAGGTTTTGAACGGCAGCGCCCAGCGTGTTATTGAAATAAGCATATGCCTGCTTGCCTTCTGCCAGCTGTTCCCGGATAAGGTCCGCATATTCCTGTAAGTGTTCCTGGGTATAGCTCCCGCGATAGCCCTTTTCAGGGCCGTGAAAACGGATAAAGACGTGTTCCGCGGTGCTTTGCAGCGGTGATGCCGATCCTGGCATGTCGTGCCACACCAGCGCAACATCAAAATTCTGTAACAGCGAATAAACTTCCTGCCGGTACCAGATAGGGTTACGGAATTCGATCGCGATGCGCCAGCCGTAGGGCTGCAAAACCCGAAACAAGGTGCTTAGCTGAGCTAAATTCCACATAAATTTGGGCGGCAGTTGTACCAGCAGGCAGCCGCGTTTGCTGGTCGCGCTGACCGCCTCCATAAAACCGGGGATTGGCCCAAGGTCAAATTGACCGGGCAAAGCATGGGTCACCGACTGGTGCAGTTTGAAACTGAACCGGAATTCATCCGGCACCTCGCCGGTCCATTTCTGTACGGTCTTTACCGAGGGCATCCGGTAAAAACTGGCATTGACCTCGATAGAATTGAATAACGACGCGTAATAAGTCAGGCGTGTGCCTTGTTGGAACACCTCCGGAAAAAACGATTTGTTTTTGACCGGCAGCACCAGGTTGCTGGTGCCCGCATAAAAGTTATTTTCCAAATAGTTCCCTCAGTTTATCTTTTGCCTTTTCCAATACTTGTTTTTCATCCGCACTGAGGTTTTTACCTGCCCGGTTCTCATAAAAGGTCAGCATGGACATGGCGCTGCGGAAGGGCGACGATTTGCGCCGGTTACTGCTTTCCGCCGAATGTTTCAGTGAAACGGCGATCTTATCAGGATCGCCCGATCTGAAAATATCCTTTTCCAGGTCGAGGGCATCACTGTGTTCGGTCACCTCGCCCGACCATTTTTTATTGGTTGTCATATGTTGTAATTAAGGTTGCCCCGTGCCGCCTGCCGCGCCATAAACTTGACCTGTTGCATAACTTGCGTCAGCGGCGGCCAATTGTACATAAATAGAAGCCAGTTCAGCCGGCTGTCCTGGCCGGCCCAAAGATGTTTGTTCGCCAAATTGTTTCAATTTTTCCATGCTGGCGCCGCCGCTGACCTGCAGGGGCGTCCATATGGGCCCGGGTGCTACACCGTTTACCCGGATGCCTTTTGGCCCCAACTGCTTGGCCAGCGATTTGACATAATTCGTGGTCGCCGCCTTTGTTTGCGCATAGTCGTACAAATCGGGTGTCGGGTCATAGGCCTGTTCGGAAGTGGTGCCGATAATCACCGAGCCGGCTTTCAAGTGGGGCAGGGCCGCTTTGATGGTCCAGAAGGGCGCGTAAATATTTGTCTTCATGGTCGCGTCGAAATCTGCGCTGCTGATATCAAGAATCGAATCATGCGCCTGTTGGCGGCCCGCATTGTTGACCAGGATATCGAGGCCGCCCAGCTTTTCTACTGCCTCGGCAACCATTGCTTGACAGAACCTCTCGTCGCGCAGATCGCCCGGAATGGCAATGGCTTTAGCTCCTTCTTTTTCCATCAAGGAAATCACCTCCTGTGCATCTGATTCTTCCGTCGGATAGTAATTAATGGCCACGTCAGCGCCTTCCCGGGCGTAGGCGATGGCCGCCGCCCGGCCCATGCCGGAGTCGCCACCAGTGATCAGGGCCTTGCGGCCTTTCAACCTTCCGGACCCCTGATAGCTGGTCTCACCATGATCTGGTTTGGGGTTCATTTTGCCCGCCAGGCCGGGCCATTCCTGGAATTGTTCCTCAAATGGCGGTTTCGGGTATTTATCTAAAGGATTCTCCATTTTAACTTTTCTTTTTGGGTACCTTGGCGCCTTCCTTTCGTGCTTCTGACAAGCCGATGGCGATAGCTTGCTTTTTACTGGTTACTTTCTTCCCGCTGCCGCTTTTAAGCGTGCCTTCTTTTTCTTCGTGTAAAGCCTTATGGACCTTGTCCTGTGCTTTTTCTGAATATTTAGCCATGATATGATGTTTTTGATGTTTAACCATTAACGACTTCGCCGCCATTGACGTGGATGACTTGCCCGGTGATGAAGGAGGCGTCATCCGAGGCAAGGAACACATAGGCAGGGCCCAGTTCTGAAGGTTGCCCGGCGCGTTTCATCGCCGTCTCATTGCCAAAACTTTTGATCTTCTCTTCGTCAAAGCTGGATACGATCAATGGCGTCCAGACCGGACCGGGCGCTACCCCGTTGACACGAATACCTTTTTCGCTCAGATTGGTGGCCAGCGAACGCGTGAACGTTGTGATCGCGCCTTTGGTCGACGAATAGTCGATCAGCGAGGGTGAAGAACGATAAGCCGTGACGGAAGTGGTGTTGATGATACAGTCGCCCTCCTTTAAGTGTTGAAGCGCCGCTTCGGCGAAATAGAAATAAGCAAAGATATTGGTGCGGAAGGTGATGTCGAGTTGTTGTTCGTCAATAGCTTTGACATCTTTCTGCGGGAACTGCATCCCGGCATTATTGACCAGAATATTCAGCTGGCCGAAGGCCTTAACTGTTTGTGAAACGGCCGTTTTGCAGAATGCCGCGTTTTTTACGTCGCCTTTGATCAGCAGGCATTTTTTACCCGTAGCTTCGACCAGGTCGCGCGTGGTTTCGGCATCTACGTCTTCGTCTAAATAAACGATGGCTACATCAGCACCTTCCTCGGCAAAATGCACCGCCACGGCACGGCCGATGCCACTATCTCCACCCGTAATTAAAGCCACCTTGCCCAGCAACTTTTCGGCGGGCTTATAACTATCCTTAATATATTGCGGCGCTGGGTCCATTTTAGCTTCGATACCCGGTTGCCGGTGCTGTTTTTTCGGTGCTTTTTCTTTTGTTTCCATGTTTCGACGATATGCTATATTAACTTGAACGAAAAATATTTGTTTAATAATTTTTTAAAAAGCAAACACTATCTGCCCGGTTTTTGTAATAGGAATATGACATCAAAATCAACAACAATGGGCACCAGAGACGGGGCTTTAGAAAGCCCCTGGCAAAATACCTTGGAAGTTAGTATCTCCAACCGGCAGAATGCCGGCGTTTACGATTGTCTGGTGGTCGGTGGCGGTATCACCGGGCTGACGGCGGCGCTCTTGCTGCAACAGGCCGGGAAGCAGGTATTCCTTGTTGAAGCGCATCGCATCGGCTTTGGTACCACCGGCGGCACGAGCGCCCATATCAATACCTTCGCGGATACGACTTACGCCGAGGCGGAAAGCGCCTTTGGCTTGGAGGGCGCACAGCTTTTCGCCGACGCCATCCGGGAAGGCTACGACCTGATTGCGGGCTGGCAACAGGATTGTGATTTTGAAGTGAAGCCCGGCTATTTGTATGCGGAAACCGAAAAAGAAGTAAAACAATTAGACAAAATTTATGAAGCTGCGGTAAAGGTTGGCGTAAATGTAGCTTATACTGACCAGGTACCTACGCCGGTTCCGTTCAAAAAAGCCCTGGTTTGGCCGGACCAGGCGCAGTTCCACCCGCTAAAATATTTGAGTGTCCTGCAAAAGGCTTTCCTGGCAGCTGGCGGCAGCATCAGGGAAAACACGCTGATCACCGGCATTGAAAGCAAAGGCGGCCTTCATACCGCCGGTGATATCAAAGCCAGGGCGGTGATCTATGCCACGCATACCCCGCCGAATATCAATCTGTTCAATTTCGAATGCGCCCCGTACCGCAGCTATGTGATCGCTGTAAAATTAAAGGGCGGAAAATACCCGGATGCGCTGATCTACGATTCGCAGGAACCCTACCATTATGTGCGGACCCACGTTATTGAAGGGGAGCAACTGCTGCTGGTGGGCGGGCTGGACCATAAAACGGGCCATGACGACCCGGAAAAAGCTTTTAAAGCGCTCGAAAAATATGTGCGGGAATATTATAGTGTATCCTCGGTCAAATATAAATGGTCGTCGCAATATTATGTGCCGGTAGACGGCCTGCCTTATATCGGGCAAATGCCCATGTCAGCAGAAGGTATTTACTGCGCCACAGGTTATAACGGTAACGGTATGATGCTGGGCAGCGTGGCCGGGAAAATCCTGAGTGATCTTGTACTGGGTAAAGCAAATAAATATGAAAAGCTGTTCAGCCCGGCCCGCGTCAAACCATTGGACAGCTTTAGCGAATTCGTCAAAGAAAACGCAGATGTCGCTTATCATTTTGTAGCGGATCGCTTCGGCATTTATGAAACCGATTCGCTGAAACGCTTATCACCCGGCACGGGCAAGCTGGTAGAAGTGGACGGAAAAAAAATAGCAGCGTACCGCGATGAGTCCGGCGAAATTTATGCCCTGAGCCCGGTCTGTACGCATGCGGGTTGTATCGTCAACTGGAACAGTGAAGAGCGAAGCTGGGACTGCCCCTGCCACGGCGCGCGCTACGACGTAGCTGGCAAAGTATTAACCGGCCCTGCCACAAAGGACTTAACCGCTATCAGCACTCATGAAAGCTAAGGAGATATTATTGACGGGCGTGTCCGGCACCACGTTTATGACGCTGTTCAGTTACCTGGTGTCGCTGGCAGCTGAGGAAAACTTCAGCGAACCGGAACGATTGGGCCAGCTGGCGAACAGGCTGATCCCTAAGCTGGACGAAGAACAAAGCCAGGCCTTAGGCTGGCTGGGGCATTATGCGGTAGGCTTGCTTTTTGCGATGGTCTATGTCGAACTTTGGCGAAGCGGGAAACTCCGGCCCGACTGGAAGACCGGTCTTTGGCTGGGCGGTCTTAGTGGTCTATTGGCAGTGGCTGTTTGGAAAGCTACTTTTAAGGCCCATCCGCTGCCGCCGTCCTTGCGGTTCAATACATATTACCTGCAACTGGTACCGGCGCATATCGTCTTCGCTTTATTTGCAGGGCTGGGTTATCAACTCCTGAAAAAAATATGACCGACATCGCCCGCCGCTTTCCCGAAAACCCGCTGTTGCTGCCTAAGGACCTGGCTCCAAGCCGCGAGGGGCTGCAAATTATAAGCTTGCTTAATCCGGGTGTTTTTCGTTTTGAAGAAAAAATATGGATGATTGTGCGTGTTGCAGAAGGTGTAGAACAAAAGGAAGGCGTATTGTTTTTTCCGGCACTTAATGTCGCAGGCGATACAGAAATTATTGAAGTGCCTTTAAATGACCCCGACCTGATCGCCTCAGACGCGCGGGTAATTAGCTATAAGGGCCTGGATTATCTGACCACGGTGTCGCATTTACGCCTGTTGTCCAGTACCGATGGTATCCACTTTCAGGAAGACCCCGCTTACCCGCCTTTGTTTGGCAAAGGTGAACTGGAACGTTTTGGGATTGAAGATTGCCGGGTGACGCTAATGGAAGATATGTATTACCTCACCTATACCGCCGTATCCGACAGCGGCGTGGGCGTTGGCTTACGGTCTACTACTGATTGGCGGCATTTTGAAAACGGCGGGATGATCTTGCCGCCGCATAACAAAGATTGCGCAATCTTTGAAGAAAAGATAAACGGCAAGTATTATTGCCTGCACCGGCCCAGCAGCAAGGAGATCGGTGGTAACTATATCTGGTTGGCCGAATCTTCTGATGCCCGGCGATGGGGTAATCACCGCTGCCTGATCAAGACCCGTCCGGGTATGTGGGACAGTGCCCGTGTGGGTGCCGGCGCGGCACCCATCCGCACCAAACACGGCTGGTTGGAGATCTATCACGGTGCCGATGCCGAACACCGGTATTGTTTGGGGGCTTTCCTGATGGACCTGGATGATCCGGGCAAAGTGATCGCCAGGACAAAAGAGCCCATCATGATACCCACGGAATCCTATGAGCTCAGTGGCTTTTTTGGTTATGTGGTGTTTACCAATGGCCATGTCGTCGATGGTGATCAATTGACCATTTATTATGGCGCGGCGGATGAGTTTGTCTGCGGCGCACATTTCTCGATCGCTGAAATTTTAAACCTGCTGCGCTAAAGATTCCAGCAGCAATTCGGCGGTTGCGCCGATGGTCTGCTTGATGATGGCTTCGCGGTTCCCGCTAAAAGTAAAGCGCCGCGAGATAAGGTTTCGCCGGATCAAGGCAGAAACAAACATTGTACCAACCGGTTTTTCCGCGGTTTCACTACCGCCAGGCGCGGTTAGGCCGGTAACGGCAACCGCGATATCCGCCGGGATCAGGTGCTTCAGGCCTCTGGCCAGTTCGTCCGTGACTTCCTGCGATTCCGGCGTAAAAATTTCGATCAGCGGGTGCGGTACACCCAGCAAACTTTCTTTCAGGGATGCATCGTAGCAGGTGATGCCACCCTGCAATACTTCACCGGCTTGTTCGGTCAGCGCGAATTCCGAACACAGCCAGCCTGCTGTCGCACTCTCTACGAAGGCGACCGTCAGCTGCTTTTCTGCCAGCGCGCGTGCACAAGCTGCGATCTTTTGTTCCATAACTATGCAAAAAGCTGCCCTTTTACAGGCAGCTTCACTAAATCATTAAAATTAAACTTATTGATAGGTGCTCCATTGCGCAACGCCTTCGGGTTCGGCATTCTTCACTTCGGCACTTTTCTCTTTGCTGAGCTGTTTATTCTGTTTTTCGGCAGCCTTCAGCTCTTTATCCTTATCATCTTCCAGTGCGGTCATGCCCTGGGTTTCCCGTACATGGGCAACCGGGTCGGCAATATATTCGAAGTCCTTGCCCATGCCCGGCATCTCTCCCTGGTTCCAGGGGCCGCGTACTTCCGGTCCATTGGACAAATTGAAATATTGCTGGGTATAGCGAGGATCGGCGGCCAATACAGCCGGCGGGAAGTTGGGCTGAATATCATTCAGAGCCGCCTCGAACATTTTAAAGTGCGCAACCTCTCGTGTCATCAGGAACGATAGGGTTTCGTGAATGTAAGGATCGTCAGTGAATTTCATCAGGTGCTCATACACCAGTTTGGCGCGCGATTCGGAAGCCAGGTTGCTGCGTAGATCCACAGTCAGGTCGCCGTTAGAGGCGATATACGAAGCACACCACGGGATACCCTGGCTATTTCTTGGTGTTACCCCGCCGCCGGTGATGATCCCAAATTGCGGATTAGCGAAAACGGCCTGGTGGATAATATCTTCTTTAGCGGCCTTGCCATTCAGCACCTGCATAATCTCCGAACTATCCGCGGCGTTCTTTAACTCGCCGTTAACGCCTTTAAGCAACATCTGGATAGTGGCGCCGACAATCTCCAGGTGACTGAACTCTTCGGTCGCGATATCCATCAGCATGTCGTATTTGTCAGGATGTGGCACTTTGGCGCCAAAAGCCTGTGTGAAGTACTGCATAGCCGCAGCCAGTTCGCCGTTTTCGCCGCCGAATTGTTCTAACAATAAGTTAGCAAAATACGGGTCAGGGCGCGAAACCCTGGCGTTGAATTGTAAGTCTTTGACGTGGTGAAACATAGGTAAATTGATTTAAATGTTGAACAATGAACAAACAGAAACTTATTTGTTATACAACTAACGGGAGTTAAATGTGTTTTTAAATTAATTAAATTAATTTCTAATAAAATTGAAACAATAAATTCAATCATGAGTTACTTTTGACGACCAAAGACTTTTTACGATGAGCGCTTTATCACCCTGGGGTGCAGCTGTCCGGGAGCTTTTTCACGGGCAGGATCTGCCGAGCCGTTTTAGCCGGGAAATTGCGGGTTATACTTTCAGATTGCATCACTTGAATAACGCAATCTGGATCGCCGTCACTTGCCCTTTGGGAACGCAGGTTATCCTGCGGCCGGCCTATGTTCCAAACGGGTATTTGGAAATACATCGTGTGCTGAAAGATGAGACAGGCCTAACCCTAACCTTGAGATGCCACCTGGGCAAGTATCAGGTTAAAATCGATTTCCCTGACCCTCAAAAGCCATTGATCCGCTATACTACTACCCTCAGACCTTCTGCGCCATTGCTGCTGCCTTTCTGGCCGCGGGACATGGTTATCACCGGGCCGGATGACAGTGACCGGCAGGCGAAAGGCCGGGTACTGGTCAGCCAGGTGGGTACGCGCTCCGGCTTGCAATATATCACACTGGACGAACCGGCCTCAGGCGCCTTGCTATATTTCCAGAACCTGACGGCGCTCAACGATTATGCCGGGGAAACCGAAACTTCGCTGGGTAATACGGTGGGCGGCAGCTGGCCTGAACTGGGATTTGCCTTACCGCCTACGCTGAAAGGTAAACCCATACCTGCGCATCAGGAAATCGTGCTGTCAGATGCCTATATCGCTTTCAGCCCGAATTTGCCTGAAGATGAACCGGAGCAGGCAAAGCAATTTTTGACTTTACTGGCAGACGTTTATCTGCATTTACCCAGACCGGAAACCCAATATTACGCCTGGCCGGATATGGTAGACAAGGGTTTGCATGACCTGGAGTTCAGCCATGGCTGCTGGTCACATGGCGCCGGACAGGATTACCTGAATGCCTATGTTGCGGATTACGAAACCCCACCGGAACTGATGGTACAAATGGCGGTATTAATGCCCCTGGTAGACTATTATGACTGGAACCAGGCCGATTTGCCTGCTATCCGGAAAATACAAAATGGACTTGACGCATTTTATAATAAGAAACTTAAAACGGTTGTGCGCTTTCTTCCCGAACTGGCAAACGAGCTAAGCGGCGAGGAAGAACAGCTGAAACCCGGTGTAATGGATGCCTGGTACCTGCACCATCCGCTGCTTAACCTGGGGCGCATGGCACTTCGCGGCGATAGGCAATGTAAAAAGTTGTTTTTGGACTCACTGGATTTTACCATAAAAGTGGCGCGGCATTTTAATTATGAGTGGCCGGTTTTCTACCATATGGAAACGCTGGAAGTGGTCAAGGCCGAAACAAAACCCGGTAAAGGTGGCGAGAAAGATGTAGCCGGGCTTTATGCGCTGGTCATGCTGCATGCCTGGCAGCTTACCAAACAAAATAAATATTTACTGGAGGCCAAACGCGCCGCGAAAAGCCTCCGTGACAAAGGCTTTGACCTGTTTTACCAGGCCAACAACACGGCTTTCGGCGCCAATGCCATGCTGTGGCTGTACAAGGAAACCAAAGACCGACAATACCTGGACCTGGCCTATGTTTGTCTGGCGGGTATCTTTAAAAACATGCAGCTTTGGGAATGTAAATACGGGTATGCCAAACATTACCCTACCTTTTTTGCAATGTTTCCGCTGAATGATGCACCCTATACGGCTGCTTATGAGGAACAGGAAGTGTTTGCGGCTTTTCACAACTTGCTGCTGTATGCGGATGGCGAGGACATTCTGCCGGCGGTGAATATACTGGTCCCCGAGTTCCTGAAGTATGTGGTGAACCGGGCACCCTTTTACTACCCACCCAACCTGCCGAGGGAAATGCTGTCCGATAAGGTAAAGACCGGACAGGTGGACCCTAAGCTTTGGATCGCCATCGAAGATATCCACGACGGCTGGGAACAATCAGGAACGGTAGGACAGGAGGTTTATGGGGCGGGCGTGGCCTTCGGGATCATCCCCCGGCATTATTACCGGGTGCCCGGTGAGGACTTTATGGTCTATGTGGAATATCCCACCTCGGGGCACCAGCATCGGAAGGGGCAACTGGGCTTTAATGTTAAAGGTGATGAGCGGTTCAGCTGCCGGATGCGCATCTTAAAAACATCAAAAAAGGCATTGCCGAAATTGACCGTAAAAAGCAAAGCCGGTAAAATCAGCGGCAAGAAAATAAAGGACGGTCACCTGGAATACATTATCACGGGCAATAGTTTCCTTCAAATCAACTGGTCATGAAAAATAAAACTTATTTTTTTGAGCGCTTCGCCAATTGGGCCACGGCGGCTACCGGCAGCTCGGCTGCGTTTCTTACCGCGGCGGCCGTGGTAGTTGCCTGGGCGGTCACCGGCCCCATATTTAACTATTCTGAAACCTGGCAGTTGGTGATCAATACCGGCACCACGATTGTGACCTTCCTGATGGTTTTCCTGATCCAGAAGTCGCAAAATAAAGATTCAAAAGCCCTGCATTTGAAATTGAACGAATTGCTGGCTTCCCACGAGGGCACGAGCAACCGCATGGTGAATATTGAAGACCTGACCGAGGAGGACTTGGATCAACTGCATAAGTTCTACCTCCGGCTGTCTCAGCTGGCACAAGAGGAAGGTAACCTCACTACGACCCACTCTATCGATGCGGCGAACCAAAATCATCTACGTAAATCCCAACGCTTTGCCCAAAAAAAGGAAAAGTCCTGAATGCTCATAGAGATGACAGCTTTGTGATATACAGACTCGGTAAGCTGAAACAATGCCAGCGCTGTTGCCGACCTTTTCAACATAATTGAACAGAGAACTATCTTAAAGCGCAGGGCATGGCAACGAAAAAGGTACTGCCCCTGCCTTCTTCACTCTCCAGCCAGATCCGGCCCCCATTGGCCTTCACAAAATCCTTGGTCAGCAGCAGGCCGAGTCCGCTGCCTTTTTCCTTTTGTGTGCCGAAGCTGACTTTCAGGTTACCGGACAGAAAGATGGCCTGCTGGTCGTCGCTTATCCCTACGCCCTGATCGCTCACGGCGAACACTACTTCAGGTGCCTGTTTTTCAGCCTTGGCACCCACAGCGACCACCCCGCCCTCGTAACTGAACTTGATCGCGTTGGACAGCAGGTTGCGGATAATAAATTCGAAGTGATTGGCGTCAGCATGCAGCAGCAGGTTTTCCGGCAAATTGTTTTCGATCCGGATCCCTTTGAGCGCGGCCTGCTGGCCAAGCAGGTGCACACAGCGCTCTACCACCGGTTGCGGGTCGAAATCCACCGGCTGCACCGTTACGCCACGGAGCTGGGCCTTACCCCATTCAAACAAGGCCTGGAGGAGTTCCAGCGAAGCGGCCGTCTGTTTGCGCAATTCCCGCACCATCACCTTTAGTTCGTCGGGCGGCAATTCTTCCGTTTCCATCAGTTCAAACAACTGGGCCGCACTTGCCGCCGGGCCTTTCAGGTCATGCCCGATCACAGAAAACAGCGTATCTTTTACCCGGTTGGAAGCGCGCAGTTCGGCGTTGAGGCGACGGCTCTTACGAAGATAACGCCAGAGCAGCACAAGGAACACGGCGATCACCAGGACCACCAGTGCGCCGCAGCCCAGCAGCCACCTTTCCAGCCGGTTGATATGCTGCAGGTTGCTGACTTTTTCTTCGGAACTTTCCAGCGCATAACTGTTTTCCAGTGCGTTAATCTCCTTAACCGTGTCCGTGCGCAGCAGGCTGTCCACCAGCCGGTGCTGTTCTTCCAGCGCGTTCATGGCCTCACCGTAATTTTTTTCCTGCCGGTAGACCGCCGCCAGCGCGGCATAGATACGGGCTTCCAATTGGGGTTGCCGCAGTTTTTCCGCCAGCACTAAAGCCTGTTTCAGGTCAGTAATGCTGCTTTTCGCATCGGTCTGCTTCAGGATGCCGGCAATATGGAGCAGCGCTTCCGCCTGCTCGTCCGCTTGATGCTGCCGGCGCGCCTCTGCCAGCGCCTGTTTATAAACGGCCAGCGCCCTTTTCTCCTCGTGTTGCTGCTCCAGGATTTCGCCTTCTGCATTCATCAGGTGCACGGCCGTTTCCGGCAGACCCTCCTGCAGGCTGTCGCGGATGCCGCTGCGAAAATAATGCATGGCGGTAGCGGTGTCCCCTTTGGCCTCGTAAAGCCGGCCGACGGTTTCGAGCAAACTGTAATACGCTTCCGGACGGTGTTCACGGTGCTCATATTGCGCCAGCGCCCGCAGGTAATGACTGATAGCTTGTTCCTGCCTGCCTTTTTGCTGGGCGGCTTTGCCCATCGCGATATAGGTCGTGATGATCCCGCTGCTGTCACGGCTGTCGCGGTAATACTGCATGGCGCGGCCGAAATCAGCGGTGTCGGCGTCCAACAGGCCAAGGGCATCATAGGTGCGGGCTACGCCACCTGCATCATGCTGCCTGCGGAAAAGTCCCAATGCCTTATTGTAAAATTGCCGGGCCAGATCGGTGTGGTGATGCCGCATGTTCACTTCACCCAGTTGCAGCAACAGGTCGGCCAGGAGCGTTTCTTTTTTCGTCTTTTCGGCCAATGTTACCCCCAGCCCGGCGTAATAGACCGCTGAATCCGGCTGTTCTTTTTCAAACTGGCGGCTGAGGGCCAGGTAACGCCTGATCTGCCCGGTGGCATCGCCGGACTGGGCGAACGCACAGGGCATCCAGTACAAACAAAGCGCGGAAAGAAGTAAGTGGAGGCTTCTCATTCGGAACAATTTACACAACTTTTACGAATCCGGCGGATATTTGTTCAAGCAGGCGCTGCCATCTTCGTATTAATATGGTGCAGCACACCATTTCCGACATGGCCTCCAACTGATTTGTTTATGATGTCCAAACAACGCTTGGTTGTAAAATGTTTAACACTAAGAAATTATTAAAAATTATAAATGGATACACTTCACGCCATCTTCGGTCAGGGGAAGGACCTCGGTATCCTCCAAATGTGTGATCGAGGTATCGCAGTTTTTATCCTTTCGCTGGTACTGATCCGGATTTCCGGGCGGCGCAGTTTCGCTCTTCGAACACCGCTGGACAATATCATCGTCATCCTGCTTGGCGCGGTATTGAGCCGGGCCGTAGTGGGTGCATCTCCGTTCGTGCCCGTTGTGGTAACCTGCCTGTCGATCGTCCTGTTGCACCGGGCTTTCGGCTGGCTGATCGCGCGGGGTTACCGCTTAACCCGGTGGATGGAAGGCGAAAAGATACTGCTGTATGCGGAGGGGCAATTTCTGGATGACCACCTGCGCAGGGCGCTGGTCAGCCGGGAGGACGTCATGCAGGGAATCCGGAAGACGGCCCTGACCGAAGACCTGAAGCAAATCGAGCGGGTGTATATGGAACAAAACGGGGGAATCACCGTGGTACGGAAGTGAGCCGACCTGCTTGAACTTAAAAAACATACGGCATTCTGTCGGGTTATTTCTTTACAACCAAAAAGAATGTTATGGGTAAGCAACATGAAACTATACCGGATCAACAGCCGGAAGAATTGCCCCGGCAACCGGAACCGGAACCTAAAAAACCGGAGTTAAGCATTTAATTATTAAGAACCATGAATGAAGTTAATCAACCGTTTGAGCTGCAAATAACCGACCCTAATGGGACGGAGGTATCACTTCAGGTATCTCATGAGTCGGAGACCTTTGATATGGATTACCGGGGGAAGCCGTTGTCGCTGCTCAATAACGGCGACAACACCTGGAGCTCACTTAAAGGAGCGCTGGACCAGGAAACCGTCAACCTGATCGGCGCCGCTATTGAGCAGTATTACCGGCACCTGAAACCCTGAGTTTGCTTCCGGTGATTCCGTACTAAAATCCAGCTATCGCCAGCCCAGGCCGGGAGCGACATGCTCCAGGATCGCCGACAAGACATGAACATTATAGTTGACCCCCAGGGTATTGGGAATTGTTAATAAGAGGGTATCCGCTTCCTGTATCGCTTCGTCCTGCGCCAGCTCCTTGATGAGCTGATCGGGTTCGGCGGCATAACTCCGGCCGAAGACCGCGCGTTGCGTAGGTTCGATATAACCGAAGCTGTCGGCTGATTTGCCTTGCTGGCCAAAATAATACCGGTCCTGATCGCTGACCAGGGCAAAAATGGAACGGCTGACCGAAACCCGGGCTTCACGGGTGTGGCCGGCCTTTTTCCAGGCTGCCTTGTAAGCCCTGATTTGTCTGGCCTGCTGGATATGAAAGGGCTCGCCGCTTTCGTCGAACTTCAGCGTGGAACTTTGTAAATTCATGCCTTGCGCTGCCGCCCAGGCCGCAGTGGCGTCAGAAGCGGCGCCCCACCAGACGCGTTCCCGCAGTCCTTCCGAATAAGGCTCCAGGCGCAGCAGGCCCGGCGGATTAGGGAACATGGGCTGCGGGTTGGGCCGGGCAAAGCCAGACCCGTCCAGTCGTTCCAAAAATTCCAGGGCTTTTCTTCGCCCCATATCCGCATCCGTTTCGCCCGCGTCGGGCGCATAACCGAAATAACGCCAGCCTTCGATCACCTGTTCCGGCGAACCCCGGCTGATGCCCAGTTGCAAACGCCCGCCCGCGATCAGATCCGCTGCACCGGCGTCCTCTACCATATACAGCGGATTTTCATAGCGCATATCGATCACGCCGGTCCCGATCTCTATCTGATGGGTTTTAGCACCGATGGCCGAAAGCAGGGGAAAGGGTGAAGCCAGTTGGCGCGCAAAGTGATGCACCCGGAAATAGGCGCCGTCCAGGCCGATTTCCTCGGCGGCCACCGCCAGGTCGATCGATTGCAATAAGGTGTCGCCTGCTGTACGGGTCGCATAGGAGGGGTGATCAGACCAATGACCAAAAGATAAAAAGCCGATTTTCTTCATGGTTTTCCAGTGACGCCCAAAGATAGGCATTGGATGCACATTCGGGAAAAATTGACATTCACCGGTGAAATTTTTTCATAAAGCCTGCAATTTTTTCAGTGTAAAGACGGCCAGCCTGCGGCTGGCACGGTGCTTGAATAAGCAGTTTTAGTTTAATTAATCAATAAGTTTCATTCATTAATTTATTTATTAAGGAGGACAGACCTATGACATTGGTTAAATTTAATCCCGAAAAACGAAACAATGCCCTGATGCCTTTTGGCGATGTTTTCGAATCCATTTTCAACGACACCTTTTTCAACGATCGGGTGATGACCCGCGTCCCTGCCGCCAACATCAGCGAAAGTGAAGATCACTTCCATGTAGAAATGGCGGCCCCCGGTTTAAAAAAGGAAGATTTTAAACTGAATCTGGAACGCAACGTGCTCCAGGTTTCGGTAGAACAAGCCGCAGAACAAAACGATGCGCAAAGGAATTACAGCAAGCGCGAGTATAGCTATACTTCCTGGGTGCGCTCCTTTACCCTGCCGGAGAGTGCCGATGCCGAGCAAATCGAGGCCACTTATGCCGATGGGATACTGAAGATTGATATTGCAAAACGGGAAGAGGCCAAAGCGGTACGCAGGCAAATTGAGATCAAGTAAATTTATGAAAGGCCCGAATCCGGGCCTTTCGCTATTATTATATCATGAAAAGTGCGTTTGATTTATGGATCAGCTTTCGCACGCCGGAGGGTTTCCGGGCCTGCGGACGCTATTTTTTAGGCAACGACCGCGCTTTCGCCGAAACGGTATTTGCCGGCTTGATAGGGCGTGACGATGCCGATGACCAGGCGGTACTGCACCTTGACCTCATGGAGACCAGCGGCGATCTGCCTGTAAGGGTCAAAACGATCAGTTGTAAACTGAGCGAACTCTGTGCGAACTGCCAGCACATTACCAGGGAACTGTTCCGCGTGTATGCGATTACTTCCGGATGAGGTATTTTTCCGATATTAGCGTATGCTGCGACATACCGGGAAAAAAAGAAGTTTTGCACACAACCTGCGCCTGGCGATATTACTTTGTCTGAACGCGGGATTTATCAATGCCGCGGGGTTCATCGCTTTTGCGGTGCTGACGACGAATGTCACCGGACATGCGGCACTGCTGGCCGTCAACCTGACGTCCCAGGGGTTCCGCGCGGCGCGGATGGTCGCGCTCTGGCTGCTATTGTTCCTCGCCGGTGCTTTCTGCTCCAGCCTGTATATCGGCAAAGTAGGCCGGGAAAAATCTTTCGCCTACACGGTACCCATTGTGGTCATTATCCTGCTGGTATTGGTTGTCGCCATTTTCGGGCATACTTACCGTCACCGGCTACCGGAAACGGAATACTTTGCGGGTAGCTTACTGTTCGCCATGGGTATGCAGAATGCACTGGTCTCCATGGTTTCCGGTTCGGTGGTACGTACGACCCATCTTACGGGCATGTTCACCGACCTGGGCATCGACCTGTCCGGGGCATTGTTGGCCGGTAAGCCGTCGAATCCTGCAGCCCGGCGCCGCATCCTGCTGCGATTGACCATCATTATTTTCTTTTTACTGGGTGGTCTGGCGGGCGGTTTTGCTTTCCGGGCCTGGCGTTTTGCCGCTTTTTATGTGCCCTGCGGCCTGCTGCTGGTGGTGCTGTTTTATGATTACTTTCGGGTACGGGTCAAACGGGTGATCCGGGGCTCCTTGTGGCAGACCTAAAAAAATATTGTTAACTAAACTTTGAAATGCAAAGTACTTTTTATTAATTTTGTCTCATTAATCAAATTAATGACGATGAGTACACTTAGATTAAATTCGATCAGGCTGGGGGACTATTTAAAGCCTGCCCTGATCGGCGGCAGTATTGGTCTTGCTGTTATCGTGTGGTTTCTTTCCCAGACCCATGGCGGTAAACCGGAATTCGGGCCATACTGGATGTTGCGGCCTTTAATTATTGTTCCGGTTGCCACGGCGATGGGCGGCGCAGCTTTCCAGTTCATCCGCAACCTGGTACAAAAGCCGGTAGGGGCAAAGGTCATGCTGACCATTTTCGGGCTGCTGGTTTTTGTGGTTTCCTTATGGCTCGGTTCCGTTTTGGGGCTGGCAGGCACTTACTGGCACTGAAGTGTTAGGAAATGCTCCGCGCTGTGGCCGGTATTTCAGGTCTAAAAAAAGCGCTTTGATCTTATTAGCGGTTACCGCCCTGATCTGTTCCCGATTACTCTTTGTTTTCTTTCATGATCCCGAAGGCCCTAATCTTTTGATCGTTGCGGTCATGGCGCTGGCGATCTATTTACCAACGGCCGCGGCCTACCTGTTCGGCCCAAACCGGATAAAGGGCTGGGGAAGAATTGGTGCGGTGATTGGGGGCCAGCTTCTCCTGGTCACGGTACTTTATTTTTTCATGAAATGATTGTATCGGCCAGTCCGGCATCATTTTAGCAATATCTTGCCCTATGAGCTGGACCTGCCCGAACTGCGACCGTGAACTGCCTTGGAAAGATTACCGGCATTATTGCGCGCGGGTCAGCTTGGACAGTCTGTTTGAAGGCCGCTCGCCGGAACTGGTCCTGGCCTTTGATAAGCTCCTGGCCGAGGTTGCCGACTGGCCGAAGGTACTGGTGGGCGTGACGCCCAATTGTATCGTCTTTACCCGCCGGGTCGGTTTCCTGATCATCCGGCCGATGAAAAAATGGCTGGATATCAAGTTCTATTCCAAGGTGGCGCATAAAGAAAAACCGGTGATCAAGAGCGTGGCAGCCGGCAAAAAGTTTGAGAACCATATCCGCGTCTCGTCGGTTGACGATATCCGTCCCGGTTTATTTATTTACATCCGGGAATCTTATGAACTGCTTTAGCGTATCTTTGGCCCCATGTTCACGCTGTATGATTTTAATGCGCTAAGCGAGCAGGAAAAGGCTGAAGCGGTCTGGCGGGGTAGCTTTCTGGCGGACCGGGAGGCGGCCGGGCTGAAGGTACAGTTATACCGCCTGGACAGCTTTTATGTAGAGGTCTTTTATGACCCGGCTGCGAATACGATTTTACGCTTCCGGGCGTTTACCTCCAATAATTTATTAGTCCCTTATTTATGAAAAAATATAGTTGGCATATGCTGGCCTTGGGCGGCGTTCTGGTATTGGCCTCCTGGGGTTTTAAAGGGCACCGAGCGGTGGCTACTATCGCCGAAAAACATTTGACGCCGCACACGGCGGAAGCCGCGAGGGCTTATTTGGACGGTCAAAGCCTGGCGGAGGTCAGTACCTGGGCCGATGAGCACCGCAGCAGCGAAACCGCTCCCTGGCATTTCCTGAACTTGCCGCTGGGTCTGGACCATGCGCAGTTCGTGGCATTCGTTAAAGCAAGTGATGCCAATGTGTACACGGCCATTTTAAAAGCTGAAGCGCAATTAAAAGATCCCGCGCTCAGCGCGGACCAGAAAAAACTGGCGCTGACCTACCTGATCCACCTGGTGGGCGATGCGCACCAGCCGATGCATATCAGCCGCAAGGAAGATAAGGGCGGCAATACCATCCAGTTGCGCTTTGAGGATAAAGGTACCAACCTGCATAGTCTGTGGGACAGCAAACTCATCGATCATGAAGGCCTGAGCGAGACGGATATCGTTAAAAATTATGATACCGCTACCCCGGCCGAAGTCAAGCAATGGCAAAGCGACGACCCCATGGAATGGATCTGGGAAAGTTACCAGCTCAGCAGCGGGTTATATGCGGAAGTAAAGCCTGGCCAGACCGTCGACGAGGATTATTATCAAAAATATATTCCCGTGGTCCGCAAACGCATCGACCAGGCCGGTATCCGGCTGGCCGGCGAACTGAACAGGCTGCTGGGGAACGCGAGCCTGCCGGAGGTGGCCGCCGCCGCCCCGGTTGATTTGAAAGACATCTCCAACTACGTAGGGAAAAAGGTGACGGTCACCGGCAAGATCTATAGCCTGAAGGATATCGGCAGCATGGTGCTGGCCAATATGGGGGCGGCTTATCCCCACCAGCTCCTGACCCTGGCGCTAAAAGGAGAGGCCAAACCGCTCGCCCTGGAGGATAAAACGGTGACGGTGACCGGGCAAGTGATCGATTATAAAGGCAAACCGGAGATCATCGTCACCGATCCGGCACAAATCAAATTCTGATGAACGAACCGTTTATACTGGAACTTGCTTATCAAAACCGGCACTATGAATTCCCGGCCGCCTTTCAGCGTTATGGCTATACCTACCGTATCGTCGTGACCATGGAAGAAGTGAACTATATTTTCGAACCCGACGAAGAAGGTTTGTACCGGGTGATCGGTACGCCCACCGCATCGGTTGACCTGGGATTACTCCGCGCAGTGGCGGAAAAACTACGGCGCCTTTAAGACCAGCATCGGGTCAAAGCCGAGCTTGGCGACCAGCTGTTCGTGGCAGATCAGGCGTTGGGGGAGCAGGGCCCTTTTTTCCGTGGGCAGATTGGGCATCCAGTAGCATAACAATTCCTGGTTATACTGGATGATCTTGTAATAATGGCTGGGCAGGGTAACGGTAAGGCCATTTTTGGTAAAAGTGCGCTGACTTCCGTAGGTGCCGCACCAGATGCGCACGCTGTCGGTTTGTTCCGTCAGCTTACGGCATAATTCTTCGGTGGCGATCTCGGTACCGATGTTCTGCCCCTGGTATTCCATGCCCGCATTAAACGTATAGGTGTCCGACAGGATAGCGGCATCGGCGCACCAGGCCAGTAAGATCCAGGCCTGGCAATGGCCCTTGGCGATCATATCGGGTGACTCCACGTTGGCCGCCTTATACACTTTCGTTTCATCCGGCTGTCCGTAAGCGGGATGCCAGGCGGCGTAAGCACCGGTTCGCGGCAGGCCGGCGGCTTCCTGTTGCAGGCGATGGGCCTTGGTGTAAATATAAAAGGTGACCAGCGGCCGGTGCTCGGCGGTATCAGCGATGGATTTATAATACGGATTGACCCAGAGCTTACACGAAGGGCAGAAGTCGGTGGCTTGGGTGGGATAGCGCTGGTAAAGCGCTTTAACATAAGCGGCATTGATGGTTTGGGCTGCGGCAGTTAAACAAAAGTTAACGGCAAGCAACAGCAGGCTGAGCAAACTTTTCATGACAACGAATAAGGCGCTTAAAATAACAATTATAATCGCGGTCCGCGCGGCTTCCGCTTGATTTGTTGTTTCGAAACGGCTTTCAGGTCTTCATTAAGCTGTGAGGCCCAACGGGGCGCATCTTCTTTTAATTGGAGACTGGTCGACGGCCAGCTCCACCCACCGCATATATAGGGTGTACCGGTGGTCATTACATCAACGAGTGTCAACCGGTCAACAAGTTTAAGATGAGCACGTAATAGGGTAAAGGTAGCGGCATACATTTCGTGGATGGTTTCCGGTTGAACTAAATGAAGCCCGGCGGTGTGACGGCGGCGGGCGCGTTCCAGACAAAGCGCAATTTGTTCCGTATAGAACAAAACAATATGTATGCTATTGTCGGCATTAAACGATTTAACTTTCCGGAGATAATCGTAATGGCTTTGGAAGCCCAGGTTTAACTCGATGGCAAAATCTTCGCCGGAGATCAGCGACCGTTGCACAGATTGCTGAAAACGCATATTGCCGATATCTTTATAATCGGTGTAGCCCATATGGCGATAGCGCTGTGCAATCATATCGGCATCCCAAATATCGATGTTTTCCGGAATAAACTCGTGGCCGGAAGTGCTTTTACCAATCCCGGGCGGCCCGGCAATGATATAAATGCAGGCCATAACTATTCGCCTTCGATGTGGCCATCGGGGTATTCGGCGACGAACTTGCCATCCTTTTCATAAACCAAAGGCTGGCCGATGGCGAACAGGCGTTCTTTCAGGGTAACCTCCGCCTGTGCTTTCCAGGCAGCAAATTCCGCCCTGTCCATATGGAAGGGGTTCCTTGTCATGGTTCCCTTTTTGACAAAAAGTTCATCGGTTTCTAACTGCGCGTGTCCCATAAATCAAATTTACATAAATCTTTTTTAAATAAAGATGCCAAAAATGTCAGCAGCCGAATGTACCGGAACAGCTGACGTTGAGCTTATGCGGTCATTTTAAGTCGCCGGGACGCCTTGTAGTCTTCCACCATTTCCTTTAGTCCATCAGGCAGATCAGGTGTAAAAAGGCCTCCCCGGTGACAGGGAGGCGCGGGATTCAGACATGCTGTTTAACTTGCCGCGTGCGCTTTTTTTTTGTGCCGTCGTCACTTTGCTTTTGGCTCTGCGCTTGTTTCTTATCTTGCCTGGCTTCCGGCTTTTTATAGTCTTCCAGCCGCTGGGGTTCGCCTTTGTAATTGGTCAGGTTGACGCGGTGTTCGGCAGGGTTGGCCTCCACGAAGAGTTTGACCGGTTTGCCGTTCTTGAGGGCTTCCAGCTGGTGGCGGTTGCCCTTCTCTAGGGATTTTAGCAGTTTGTCGCGGGCGCCGGGTTCGTCGATGCCGATGATGTCCATTTTATCGATGGCGCGTTCCGGTTTGTAATTCCAGCCGTCGCTGTAGGTTTGCAGTTTGGCGTTGCCGTTCTCGGTCCGGTCGCTTTTGTCCAGCACGACCCAGGCGTTGTACTTTTCACCGGCTTTATTTTCCATTTCTTTGTGTACCGCCCGGCCTTCCAACAGGTTGAACGCTTCTTTGGCCGTTATGCCCTGGCCCTTATTGATATAAAAGGTCTGTTGTTCGTCTTTAAGTTTGGCGTCGTATTTATTGAAAAAGTACATATCGTCTTTCTCGCCGGCTTTGTAATGGAGCGTATAATCCATATTGGCCTTGTTGTACGCCTGGCTGGTGGTCAGCGTAAATTCTTTTTCTTTCGCACTGATCTTTTGCTCCAGTTCGCCGTTGACCTTATCGCCGAAGCCCAGGTTCAATAATTGTTTTTGCAGGTAAGCTAAATTCTGTGTGTTCATCGTCTGATTGTTTATGGATGTAAAAAAAAAAATTATTAGTTAGTGGTTGATCTTTAACAGCACCGGGTACCGGTCTTTGAGTTTGACTTTGATCTTTTTGACTTTTTTGCTGAACAGGCCCTTGGCCGCGTTGATGCCGCTCGCAGCGGCCTGGGTGCCGAGGGACTGGTCCATGCTGAGGAATTGCAGGTTCTGGATGGCGTCACCGGCACCATTGGCCGCGGCGCCGCCGAGTTCGGCTTCCGGTGCAGGGATGCCGGGCATCCCGTCCAGGCTGAAGACCGTCAGGCTGACCGGGATGATTTGTTTACCCAATCGTATATGCTGAATGGTCAGGAGCAGCCGTTGGTTGGTCACCGAACAGACCCCGAAAAGGGTCTGGCCTTTGGGCAGCAATTGGTCTTTGAGCGTGACGCTGTCGGTCAGCCGGAGTTTGACAGCGGCGCCGTCCATGACCTTCTGTTTGCCGGCAATGACAGCGGGTATCGCCTGGAAGGGGCTGGCGTCAGCGGCTTGGGTATCGGTCTTGGCCGGGACGGGGTGCTGCATCGCCTGGAGTTGGCTGAGCATATGGCTGAGCTGCGCGATTTGCGGATCCTCTTCGCGGTTGGCCTGGATGGATTGCGCCATGTCGTGCAGCTTTCTCACCCGCGCTTCGTCTTCAGGCGGCAAAGAGCGGCTGGGCGCAGGCTGGGCGAGCTGCTGGTTCAACTGGGCCAGTTTGGCCTGGATGCGGTCGGCGCTTTGGTCGGCCGCCGGTTTGTCAGCGACGCTGCTGAGGAAGCCGGAACTCACCCCGTTTTGGGCGGAGTCGCGGCGTGCGGCCTGGTAGACCGCCATTTTGGTAGCGTCGGGTTCTTTTTTGAATTGGGCCTGGGGCAGGCTCACATCCATGCCGGCAGTAGCCGCTTCGTTAAGGGAGGGGGACTGGCCGCCACCGAGGGCCCAGAAGGCCATGGTCAGGAAAGGTATGACCAGCAGGGGCAATACCAGCAGGAATTTGCGTTGTTTGTTCATGGTGTTATTTTTTAGTTAAAGAATGCCGGCCGATGTACCTGGGTGCATCCGTCGGGTTGAGCTGAATATCGTTATGGCCTAATGACCAGGCCAGCAGCAAGGCATAGATTGCGGCGAGGACCAGGAAGATGACTTGTCGCTTTTTCATGGGCTGATGGTGGTGTCACGGTTGGCCAGGGTTGCCCATTTTTCAATGAGGAAGCCATGCGGATTGTTGTCCGAGCGGCTGACATTCCGGAGGTAACCCTGGGTGATCAGGACTTTGTGGATGGTCGAGGTCGCGCGTACCAATGTCTGCACGGCAAAGCATTTGAACGCATAGGGGTACTGGTCCATGTCGAGCCAGATGCTGTCGATGCGGAGCCGCTGGCTGATATTGCCGGAGATCAGGTTATTGTAATAGCCTTTTTCCTTCAGGCCGTTGTACTCGTTGCGCGCGCTTTCGTCCGCGAGGTAGAGCGCTTTGCCGATATTGGTTTCGATCACTTTTTCGTCCGGGTCGAGCGTGAAGAAATCATGGTGGAACGTGCGGATATGGTCGCGGGCCTCCACCGGGATATTGTCTTTGCGGTCAGCGGCCAGCGCTTCCAATACTTTGCCGTTGGCCAGGAGATAAATATGCTGCTTGGCTTGCGTGCTGAACTGATAGCTTTTATAGACCGCGAAGCCGCAGATGAGTGTACAGGCCGCGATCAGCAGATAGCTGAAGCGCTTGATGTGCTGGAAGGCCGTTTCGATGTTTTTGAGGTGACTGAACATAGGGTTATTTTTTAAAGAGTTGGGAACTTAGCGCGGTCACTTTGTTCAATAAACCATTGCCGCTGCCGGGATGGATGATATAGCCGGCTACCGCAGGGACGGTAAAGTAGCCGACAATGCCGATCAGTAAAAAGATTAAGTAAGCGGTATCAGTAGAACTAAAGAAAGTATCGCCAGCAGTTTGCACTTGCTGGATATCCAGTTTGAGCATATTCTCCTGCACTTTTCCGATGATCGCGCCGAAGATATTGGCGACGGGCAGCCAGAGGAATACATTGACATACTTGGCCAGCCAGGTATTGAGCGTGAACTGAAAGCCGTCGAATACCGATAAACCCAGGACGAGCGGGCCCAGGATAGCGAGTACAATCAGATAGAAGGTGCGGATGGTATTGATACAAAGCGCCGCGGCCTCAAAAACGACCTGGAGTATTTCGCTCATCCATTGCTTGACGGTATTCCGGAAATTATAACTGGCTTTGGCCATGGCGAACTTCATATCGTTGCCGATCCCTGCAAATACGCCTTCCTTGCTGCCATTGGGGTCATCGGGATGGGTATATTGGTACCATTTGTCCCGGTCGCCGTCCCCGTCGGCGCCGACATACATCTGCCAGGCATCTGTCTTTTCAATGGCCGCCTGTTTGGCCGCCAGTAGTTTTTGGATCGCCGCGTCCGAGTTTTTGACCATGCCCCCGGTGGCGGTGACCATCGGGCTGAGCACGCCGTTCATGACGGCGATGAGGCTGGGGAACAGAAGAATGGCCAGGCCGATCCCGAAAGGGCGCAACAGCGGGTAAAAGTCAATGGGTTCGGCGGCGGCGATCTTTTGCCAGACGCGGGTGCTGATGAAGAGCAGTGCGCCAAAGCCGGCGATGCCGCGGCCTACACCGATGAGCTGGCTGCATAAGGGGAGCATGTCGTTATAAACCTGGTTCAGTGTGCCTTGCAGGCCGCCGATATCATTTGCTAAATTCATAAGTGTACAATTTTTTGAGGGTTTGGGTATCGTTGCTGTCTTTGGCGCGCTGTAAACTGAGCAGGATGCTTTGCCGGTTAAAGGCGCGCAGGCAGTTGAGCAGGTCGGTATTGGACTGGTAAATGCGGTCAATGCCCTTGATGCGGTCGGCATCGGACATCCGCAGTTGGTTGGCCGTAACCAGGCTGCTTAATTCATCGAGGTTCTCCAGGCTTTGGTTGATGAGCTGCGCATAGACCTGGCTGATATAACGGAGTTCGTCCGCGCTGAAGCTGCCGCTTTGACGGAAGTTATGATTCGCGCGTTTATATTCGCTGACCAAACTGGCCTGCTGGCTGATGATCTCGGCCACGCGGCCGTA
Source organism: Mucilaginibacter segetis (assembly GCF_016522075.1). Lineage (GTDB taxonomy): Bacteria > Bacteroidota > Bacteroidia > Sphingobacteriales > Sphingobacteriaceae > Mucilaginibacter > Mucilaginibacter segetis. The sequence goes on from NZ_JAEHFW010000001.1 coordinate 1,782,041, forward strand.
ATTGCGGACCGCGGGGCTGACGGCCATCAGGCCGGTTAAATAGCTATTATGCAGGTCGAAATTGCCTTTGGACAGGTTCGATACGGCACCGTAGCCCTGCTCATAGATCTGGTAACCGGCTTTCATATCCGCCAGGATGCTTTTGAACTGGGTCAACTTTTCAATGTCGAGCATGAGCTGCTCGATCTCCTGCGCCTGGGCATGAACCTTCAGGCTAAAGCATAAGCACAGCACTATTATTTTAATGGTTCGCATATAATCCTTTTAAAGTGTTGGTAGAATTAAGGTCTTGTTGTTTTTGGATGTTAAACCGTTTAAGCTGATCGCTGAAATTGGTGGCGAAATGCAAATTGGATAACATCGCTGCATGCAGGATCTCTATTTGTTGCAGGCGTTCCGCATCACTCATTTCCGTACCGCCCGAAATGACATTGGTCAGTTCAGTTAGCTGGGCTTCGCAATCTTGGAGCAATGCAGTTTTAACTTTAGTTACGTACGCCATATCATCTGCTAACCAGCTATTTGTCTGTTTAATAATATCCTGTTGCCAACCAATGATTTGCTTAACTTGACTATTTTTCTTTAGGCTTGGATCAGCATTTTTCAATCGGTCATAGTAAGCCGTATGTAATTGGAACTCATCACCGATGTAATTGGTAATGGAACCTAAACCACCTTTGGCGATGGTATAGCCTTTTTTCAGAAAGCCGCCATAAACCTGCAAGGCTTCGATTTGCGCCAATAGGTATTTCTTTTGCGTTTTGCGCTGCGAGAACCACTCGGCGAAAGTTTGTGCCTTTGCGCATGTGCTGAGCAGCACCAATGCTATTATTCTAATGGAGGCCATAATATTTTTTTAAGGTTTGTAATTCATTTAGATCGGTAGCGCGCCGCAAGCTCAATAGTTGATTTTGCGCATTGAACTGTTTCAAGTCATTGTAATTCTCATCCAGATGGTCACCCGCTTGATTAATGAGTTCCAGCCGTTCCGCATCGCTCATCTGGCTGCGCCCGGCGCTGGCCAGGGCCATGATCTCCTCGAGGTTCTTCAGGCTGGTCTCCAGGATGCCGCTATAGACCGCCTGCATATGGTTGAGCTCATCGGCCGAAAAGTGTTTATCGCCCCGGAACAGCGCCCAGGCCTGCTGGTACCGGCTGACCAGCGCCGCTTGTTTGCGGGCTAGATTTTTGATGCGCTGATAACCGCTGATATAGGATTTGATTTGCCAGAGCTCGTGGTAATAGCCGCTGTACAGCGTTTCCTGGTCCTGGCTCCAGCCCGCAATCTGGCCCAGCCGGATCCTGGATAGTTCGTTCTCGATCTGTTTCTGCGCGTTTTGCAGCCAGATCGTCTCGTTCTGCAGGCGCTGAATTTTCAGGTCAATGGCTTTGATGACCTTTTTGACCACCGTGCCCACGATAAATTGGGCCTTGGCCGTGCTAACCGCGCCACTGAGTAACAGGATAATGAGCAACTTTTTCATGGCAACTGGGTGTAAATGGTATTATTCCAAAAGGCACGCTTACCGTCAAAGCGGATGACGGGCGCATCGGGACTGTGCAGGCCCCATTGCCTGACTTTAAATTCTTTGGGCTGCAGGACACCGTTACGGATCTTTTGATACCCCGTGCGGTTAACGAGGATCGTGTCCTGGATGACGAGGGTGTCATCCGCTATGGCGTATTGCCCTTCGGTATGATTGACATAGGTGCGGCTGCCGGTGGTGCAGCCTGCAAAACCCAAAAGGACGAGCATTGCTTTTTTCATAAAGCAAAATTGGACTGCCGGCCCCGCAATAGCTCCACTCCAGCCCGTCAGGAGGTGGTTTTATTTCTAATTAATCCATACTTTTAAGCATGAATTTCGAATTTACCGTGCAGGCAGGGTTTAATTTTGTTAAAAGCTTTGGCGACTATTTTAACATTCCGGTTTTCAAGAACGAACTGAAAATTCCGCCGCATATGGGCGAAGGCCACATTAAGACTGTTGATGTGGCACCCGGCTTTAAATTCGTCCTGCATCATTACACCCTGAAAGAGGAATTTCATTTAAAGCGTAAAGCTCCCGCTGAAGGCAGTGAGCTGGTCTCCATTGTATTCAATAGTAATGAGCTACCGGCAGGATCCGCTGCCGACCGGGAAACGGCCGTTGAATTTTTAAAAAAGAATGGGTCGTCCATCCAGGTCGCATCGACCGCTATAGCCACCGAAACCATTTTTCCCGCTCATGTTGAGGTCTATTTCGCTGTCATCGGCATCAGGAGGCAACTGCTGGCCGATATCCTTCGGGTAGATCCGGCAAATGGCCCTTTGAACACCATTTTGCATGGCGATAGCTTGTTCTTTTATCACGAAAAAATGCACCCGGAAGTGGCCAGGGTGTTGAAGCTCATTTCTGAGATCAGCGAGCAAAATAAATTGAGTGATTTGTTTTATAGTATCAAGGCGCATGAGCTGATCTACCTGTTATTTGATCAGCTGCTGCAAAGGGACAGCGACAAACAAAGCCCGGTTAACAAAGCCGATATTGATAAATTATACCTGATCCGAACGGCGGTACTGGCCGATCTGGGTCAGCCGCCTCATTTAAGCGAGCTTGCAGCATACGCCGGCCTCAGTGAAACAAAAATGAAGCACTTATTTAAGCAGACCTTTGGCGATACCATTTACAACTTTTACCAGAATGAAAGGATGCAGGAGGCCGGCTTTTTATTAAAACATGCAGGCTACTCCGTTTCCGAGGCAGGTTACCGGCTGGGTTTTTCCAACCTCAGCCATTTCTCCAGACTTTTCGAAAAGCATTTCGGAACCACTCCAAAAAAGTATACGCTTGCCGGATAGGACTATTTTTCGGGCCTGAGGCGCTATTTTAACGATCATATCCTGCGGACATTTGACCTATCAAATAAAACAAACGATATGAAAAAGTTACTGATGCCCTATACCAGCCAAGCGCTGAATTTAAAGAATCATTTAGTGATGGCCCCCATGACACGCAGCCGTGCTATTGACAACTTACCCAACGCGCTTATGGCCGAATATTACAGCCAGCGCCGCGGAGCAGGATTGATCATTACCGAAGGAACCGCACCGGCACCTGAAGGGCTTGGTTATGCCCGTATCCCCGGTATATTTTCTAAAGAACAGACAGAAGGCTGGAAATTAACGACCGAAGCCGTACACCAAAATAACAGCAAAATATTTGTGCAGCTCATGCATACCGGGCGTATCGGTCACCAGGCTAACCTGCCCGAAGGTGTGCAGGTTGTTGGCGTGTCCGCTATTCCGGCAGCGGGGCAAATGCACACCGATACCGCAGGTATGCAGGATTACCCCGTACCTGTAGCGCTATCCACACAGGGCGTAAAAGAGGTGATTGGCCAGTATGTAGCGGCCGCTAAAAATGCGATAGCTGCAGGTTTTGACGGCGTAGAACTGCATGGTGCCAATGGTTACCTGATCGAGCAATTTCTTAATCCAAACGTTAATGATCGTACAGACAACTATGGCGGGAGTGTTGAAAACCGGTCCAGATTTGCTATTGAAGTTGCACAGCAAGTAGCTGATGCTATAGGTAAAGATAAGGTCGGTATAAGAATTTCTCCTAATTCTACTCTTGGCGACCTGCAGGCTTATGACGCAGACACCACCGAGGAAACCTACATTCATTTAAGCCGGGAGTTTAACCGCATTGGCCTTGCCTATATCCATATCAGTCTAAGCCCGCAGATACCGGCGCAAACCTTAAACGCTATCCGTACAGAATTTGAGGGTACATTAATCTACTGTAATACTTTTAACGCCGAAAAAGCCGAAGCAGAACTGAATAAAGGCGATGCCGACCTGATCGCGTTCGGACGTGGATTTCTGGCCAATCCTGATCTGGATCAGCGTATCATCAATGGCTCAGCGCTGAACGCACCTGACTTTACCACCCTTTATACACCAGGCGCTAAAGGCTATACCGATTATCCGGCGTTATTTAACTAAACACAGCTCAACATGAAAAAGATAATTTATCATAGGTTCGGCGACGCCGAGGTATTGGAAATGGCGGATGTAGCCATGCCTGCAGTCAGCGAAACAACAGTCCTGATCAAAGTTAAAGCGGTATCAATCAATCCCCTGGACTGGAAGATCAGGAACGGGGAAATGAAGTTAATGTCAGGAAGCAAATTCCCAAGAGGGATCGGCATCGATTTTTCGGGGATCGTTGAAGCTGTAGGCAGTACCATTAAGGCGTATAAAAAAGGCGATGAAGTATTTGGCCTGCTGGACGTTTTTAAAGGGGCTGCTTTGGCTGACTATATCTTAGCCGACGAGCAAGATATTGCAGCTAAACCAAAGGGGGCTTCTTTTGAGCAAGCTGCTGCTGCACCGGTGGTCGGTTCTGCGGCCATCCAGTTGTTCGACACCTTGGTGAATATTCAAGCCGGTACGGAAGTGCTGATCAATGGCGCTTCCGGTGGGATCGGCATGTTCGCCATACAAATCGCCAAAAAGAAAGGCGCCGCTGTTACCGCCGTGGTAAGTGATAACGGCTTAGAGGCCGCAGAGGATTGGGGCAGTGATGTTGTCATCAATTACCGGAATGAAGATGTGCTGCAAGCCGGCAAGCTTTACGATGCGGTGATCGATCTGTCCAATCAATTGCCTTATAGCGCGGCGAAAAAGATCATGAAGGCTTCTTCGGTCTATGTGCATACTGCTCCGGGACCCAAAGAGATCATCAGTTCGTTTTTTATCAGTCTTTTTTCAGCAAAAAAGTACAAGGTGCTGATGCTCAAACCTTCACCGGTTTATCTGAAAGCGTTGAAAAGCTACATGGAAGCGGGACTTTCTGTCGTCGTCAGCAGGGTCTATTCCTTTGATGCGTTTAAAACCGCCTACACTGAGGCGCCTAGAGCGCATATCGTCGGCAAATCGGTGATCAGGGTTAATTGAAAGAACTGTCCATTTCCTCTTGTACGATAGCGGCAATGGCCTTGCGGATATCGCCGTATTTTTGGCGGTAGTGCTGGACTTTGGCTTTTTCACTGGATTCTGTCGTATAGGTCCAGTACTCTTCCCGGCTGACCTCGGTACGGTAAACGCGGGATAGCTGGCCGTTTAAGGAAATAAACACTTCTTTGTAGCGATAGCGTTCGTCATTGGCCCGGTTCATCGACATGATCAGGGCCGTTTCTTTATCGGTAATGCCGAGTAGTTGCTGGATTTTAGGGAAGTCGTTTTGGTATTTGCGCTGATCCAGTAAGATTTTGCAATCGCTGTTGTTGATAATGGCTTGTTTGACCACCGGCGAGCTGATAATGTCTTCGATGTCTTGTGTTACTACTAATGCTTCGCCAAAGTATTTGCGGACGGTTTTAAATAAATACTTGATGTATTCGGCCATGCCTTCGCGGGCGATGGCTTTCCAGGCCTCCTCAATTAAGATCATCTTTCGGACGTCTTTGGGTAATTTCCTCATTTTGCTCACGAAGGTTTCCATGATGATGAGGGTTACTACCGGGAATAGGATAGGGTGATCTTTGATATTGTCCAATTCAAAGACGATAAAGCGTCGGTGCAGCAGGTCCAGGTTGGTGGTGGCATTTAATAGATAGTCGTATTCGCCGCCTTTATAATAGGGGCGCAGTACAAATAATAAATTGTCGATATCGAAGTACCGGTCTTTGACGCGGCTGCTTTTCATGGTTTCATAGAACGGCCCTTGCAAAAACTCATAAAACGTATTGAAGGAGGGTTCGGGATCGCTTTGATAGTAATGGTACAGCGCATCAGAAATGGCGATGTACTCACTGCGCTGTACGCCCTCGTCTTCTTTTTTCCAGAGCGCCAGGATCATGGCTTTGATGCTTTCGCGTTTTTCGGTATCGAGCGTATCACCGGGAGCGACGTAAAAGGGATTGAAACTGATCGGCTGCTTTTCGCTATAGGTAAAATAATAGCCGTCCACAAAATCACAGAGCCCCCGGTAGGAGTGGCCGACATCGACCAGGACGATGTGAGCGCCTTGTTCAAAATAGGAGCGCAGCAGGTGGTTCGTGAAAAAGCTTTTGCCGGAACCGGATGGCCCCAGGATGAATTTATTGCGGTTGGTGGTGATGCCAGCCTTCATGGGCTCATCAGACAAGTCGACGTGGAGGGGTTTGCCGGACAAGCGGTCACCGAGGCGGATGCCGCAAGGGGAGAGGCTGCTGCGGTAATTGGTTTCCAGGTTTAAAAAGCAGCAGGCTTGTTCGGCAAAGGTGTCAAACGTATCGTTCATCGGGAAGTTCCCTTCATTGCCGGGCAGGCCGGCCCACCAGAGTTGCGGCGCGCCATCCGTTTCCTGTTTGGGGCTGGCATCGAGTTGGGCGAGGGCCGAACTCACCTTGTTGCGGATAGCTTTGGGTTCGCCCCAGGCCAGAATATTGAAATGCGCTTTAACCGGAAGCCGCTGCTGGCTGATCGCTTCGTTTAAAAACTCCTGGGTGGCATCACGGCCGATCGCGTTTTCGCGGGAATAGGCCGACAGCGATTGCAGCCGCAGTTTTTTGGCTTCGAGTTTTTTCAGCGTTTTGGCGCTGTCTTCCACAAATAAATATTGATTGTAGATATGGTTGCAGTCGAGTAAGGCCCCAATAGGACTGGCGAAGCCGGTACTGAACTTGGTTTTGTCGGTGCTGTAGGGATCATAGGTGATGCGCGGGCTGCACTGTGCGGGCAGGTCTTCTGCATCTGCCAAAGCATATAATTGACAGCGGTGATCACCAATACGCAACTCCTCTTTGAAATGAACGTCTTTGAGTACAGGGGCGTCGTCCGGGCCGATCAAAAAGCAATATTGTTCCAATAAGCCGGGACGGACCAGCGTTCCGGCTAAATCGTCATCAGACAGGCGGCGCAGTTTGAGTAGTCCGCTGTCTTCCAGCACGCGCTGGAACTGCCCGGCGCTATCCATAAAATCACGGAATCGGTCGGGTGAAGTGGCTTCAACAGGGGTGATGCGTTTGCGCAGCAAACTGCTGGCGGCGCTGTTGATGATGTTGAAATTTGCCGGACGGCGGGTTAGATAAAGCTGGCAGCGATGCGCCAGGTAAGGGCGCTCGTTAAAGAAGTGTTCGCTGGCATGGCCTAAAAAGGTCTGGTCACCAAACTGCGCTTTATACTGGTCTTCCACGAACCAGTCCTGTTTATGAAAGATGCTGTTCCTCGGCAATAGCTTGATCGCTTTGACCCAGCATTGGTGGAGCGCCTGGTATTCGTCGTTGGACAGCGTGAACAGTTCGGGCAGGGTGACCTCAAAACCAATGGTCAGGTCACCCTGTGCCGATAACAGGGTGTCGTGTTCGACTTTATAGACCGGAAAGAGGTGCTCAGCGTTTTTCATAAAATAGCCTCCTGGAGCTGAATTTTAAATAATCCGGTAAATACCGTCTGGCATTTCGCTTCATCAGGCCATGCTGTCCGTATTGATGGCTCAGGCCGAAGACTTTATAAAAGAGGAATGAACCTAAACCGGCGATGATCAGGATGCAGAGATATACTGCCAGGCCGATCAAATACAGGATGGCGAACAGTAACAGCAGGCCAACCAGGCCGGCGCCTAAATAGCCGATGTACTGCGCCTTCAGCCCTTTAAATTCGATGGGGCGGTTAATGCCCTTGTTGATCTGGTAACTCATACGCCAAAAAATGATTTAAGGACAGTGGCTACGACCACTAAGAAGATGCAGCTGCCAAACCAGGAAGAGGCCACTTTGCCCGTATCGTGTTCACCGTCATTCCATTTTTTGTAGACCTTGATCGCGCCGACCAGGCCGACGACAGCACCGATGGCGTACATCAAATTCGTACCGGTGGAGAAATAGCTTTTTACTTGCGTGGTGGCTTCGTTGATGCCGGCGTTGCCGTCCTGGGCCATACCGGCGGCTGCACAAAGCAGCAGCGTCAGGGAAATGAGGATCTTTTTCATGGGGTTGGATGTTGGGGCCATTCACCGGCCGTTACGTCAAATACTAATCTTAATTGGGGGTAGAGGGCCTGGAAGTTCAGCTCGTCGTGTTCGTATTTACACACGAGCAATTCCAGCAGGGCCAGGAAGTCGGTTTTGTTCGCCGTCGCATCCGCGAGCGTTTGGGCTTCCGTCAGGAAGTTGTCTGCCGGTCCGGTCTGGTCGCTGATATTATCCGGGGCGCTGCTGCCAAAGACGAGTTCTTCGGCCGGTAACGCTTGCATGCCGGGCTCTTCCCGGACGCTGCCGATCACCGGCGCGGTGGCTACGGCAGGAAGGCTGTCCGGCGTGGCCGTTTTCAATTTGAACAAGTTGAACCGCAGGGCGACATAAGCGTACCAGGCGGCGGTGAGGACGAGGATGGCCGTACTGTATTGCGGCCAGGAAATGTGGTTTAACATAAGCTTTCGTTTTTGTTGAAAGCAAAGGTCAACAGCCCCTAATTACTTCTTTCCAACGTCCCAGGTCAGGTGGGCGAATTTTTGTGGTCATTTAAAGCGCATTGATGAGCAATTCTAGTTATCTTGCTGCTTAAATCGTTGAAAATGCCATTAGATGCTAAAGACCTGAGAATAGGTAACTTCATTCAAACGCCCGACGGCCTGGCTCGGGTCCAAACCATCGCAAATATGAAAATTGGCGGTGTTCGCCTGGAAAACGGAGAGACTAAAGTCATGGAATATAATGATTGCGAACCGGTCGGCCTCACTGAGGATTGGTTAGGACGGTTCGGATTTATACAGGAAAATGAAGCTTGGTGGAACAATTTTGTAGGAATTCGCCAGGTGGAGGACGGTTTTTATTTCAGCGAATTGCGTGATGGTATTGTGGATTTATCGCATGTTCACCAATTGCAAAATTTGGCTTATGTCATTAATCAAGCCGATTTGACTTTGGAATATTAAACTATTTGGATTTTAGGACGTTTGTCTTTATATTTGAGGACAAGTGTCTTAGTTATGAAAACGCTGCACATAAATGATTTAGATATTGGGCAGGATGAAAGCTGCCGCGCTTACAGTTATTTTTTAACAGGTCAAGCCCTAAAGCAATCTTGTGAAAGTCGCCTGGATGTAATTGAATGTTTACGCGTTGGCTATCCTTATTATGTGATCGTGTTCATTTTGGAAAGCACAACCATTTCACGAAAAGACCTGTCCAATATCCTGCATATCAGTACTCGCCAGTTAAGTCGTTACGATAAAGATGATTTGCTACCCGCCGAATTATCCGGACCGATCTATGAATTCAGCCGGATCTATGCGCGGGGCGTGGATATCCTGGGCGATCGGGCAACCTTTGAGGGTTGGCTGAACCGGCCGCAACTGGCATTAGGCGGACAGGTACCCTTACATCTACTGGATACGACGGAAGGTATCCGCCTGGTGAACGACCTCCTTTCCCAGATCGAATTTGGTTTTTATTCATGAAGCTTTACCGGATCGCGCGTGAAAAATACTGCCGTGATCTCAGCGGTTATGGCGGGCAGTTAAGCGCAGCGCGCTGGCATGACCATTTGCCGGTCATTTATACCTCGCTGCAGTCCTCGACCTGTATTTTGGAAAAGCTGGTGCATTTGCGACCGGAAGAGATTCATCATGATTTGATAATCACCGTATTGGACGCCCCCGACGACCTGGATATGGCTCAACTGGTGTTACGGGACCTTCCGCTAAATTGGCGCAGTTATCCGGCACCACCCGTATTACAGCGGATTGGTAACGCCTGGCTGCGGGGTAAAAGTTCGGCGTTGTTATTTGTGCCAAGCGTGATCGACCCCCTGGCGCAAAATGTACTCATCAATCCGTTGCATCCCGATTCGGCCCGTATTACTATCGCTGACGTGCAGCCCTTTCGTTACGATGAGCGGCTGCGGTAATACTTTAGCATGACGTAATTTTCCGATTAAAACTCATCTGCGGTGGAGCGGACTTCGTATTCGGGAATGTGTAACAACAGTTTGCAGGTCTCGGGGACTATTTCGAAGTTCCAATTTTCATAATCATCTTCCTCGGTATTCAGGTCGGAGCAGCCGTAGTAAAAATAAATCCAGTATTGAATCTCGACCTTGCCTTTTAAGGAATTCGGGTCATAGAAAGCATCAACAATCTCAAAATCATCGATCTCCGGTGCGCCTCCGTTATCGTCGTGATAATCAAACAAAATGCTTAAGATACGTTCCTTATTACCAGATTCAAACTCTTCGAAACCCTGGTGTTTTAAAATATCCTCAAGAAAGGCTATTAGCGTAATTTCTTCTTGAATGAACTGCTCGTAGACATCCGCTTCATAATCAAATTCCAAAATCATCACTAATCTTCTGCTTCATTAACTGAAAAATTGGCGGGATCAATCACTGGCAAAACAGCACCTTGCAGAATGGTTCCTTTGAATTGCGCGAACATGAGACCCCGGGTCGTCGAAAGCGCGATCGTGTTCACGGAAAGTTGCAATTCATCTGGAATTAAGTGTTTTCCTTTTTTGTTTTGTTTAATGTGTTCGATACCGATTAAATCGAAATGGTATTTTGCAATTAAATGGCCTAAAATGGGCGTATCGCTGCCATCGCGCACGTCTATGCGGTTGGTCACGACCAGCCTTTTCTTTTCTGCATTAATGAAGCTTTCTAGGGATACACGAAATTGAAAGCCTTGTACTGTTTTAAAACCTTCCGGGATATTCAGACTAAATCCAGTTTGTTCGATTTGTACTAACTGGAAATCTATTTCAGAATTTTTTTTTGTTTTGCTCATAATTAAGCTTTTAGTGCATAATGCCTATCCTCATCACTGTCCTTTTTGTTTTTGGTTTGAAATTCATTGATATTACCAACCCAATAAGATGTACCCAATGTATGCCATTCCTGGCTACCATGGTGCGGAACGTTCAATGTTCCTATATTCGGATCAATCTTTCCGATATATTCTGACCAGTCTTCCGAATTCGCATCAGGCGCAATCAATGGTTTTAGATAGGGATTACCGCCATAATACATACGTGGATAAAGCGTTTCAGCCAGTCCGAGAACGGCAAAATTCGATCTGAAAACCAGTTCCTGCGGTTTTTCGCGAAAGAGCTCCGCCAATGACACATCCAGTACATGGCATATCTCGGTTAAGGTGTCCTGCGTGAAATTATGCGTTCCGCTCAACCACTTACTAATGACCGACGGTTGTTGACGCATACGTTCCGCGAAACCGGACTTATTCCAGCCATGCGCTTTTACCAGTTCGTCGATCCGTGCTGCCAGCAGCATTCGGTTTTCCGTTTTTTTTGCGTCAAGCGGATCGATTTCATCCAGTAAGTCATCTAATACGCTTTTATGTTCTTTACTCATCGTCTTCCTCCAAAAAGGTCAGGTTACCTATCATATCTTTAAATCCTGCGTCCCATTTCAAATCACCCTCTTTAAAACGGGCATGAATTTTCTTGGCTACTGTTATCATCCTTTCGGCTTGTTCACGTAGGTTGTCATCCTCCTGCCAGGCTCTGATTGATTTCGATTTAGGGCCGCCGCCGCCAAGGATCACGCAATCACCGCCAAAACGAACGCAATACAAGCGCAATTTCTTATCCGGGTCATCATACAAGGCGCATACCAAGTCCCCATATTTACCTTCATAAGGTTTAAAATACTGTTCACGGGCACCTGTCTTATGACCAATAACACGCAAGCGGGTCACAATATCTTTAACTTCATCATGATAATCTTCCTGATATTCAGCTAAAAAATCGTCAAAGACCGACGTCGGCTGACCCTCCAGTGTCACCGCGTACACAGAGGCTTCATTACCGCTCAATCTTACAACCTTATTTAAGCTGAAATTCATTTAAAAATACAATAATTCCATTAATATATACAAATATAACTAAAATTTCACTTATAAATGAAATTTATGCTTGTGACTGCTACGCTTTTCAGTTCTCCATTTTTTTCTTTAACATTGTTTTTATTTAAGTAACTTTATTCGAGCATTATAGCTATTGATGAATACGTATGAGGGATATAGTGACCAGGAATTACTGGACCTGTTAAGGTTGGGTGACCGGTCTGCGTATACGGCGATTTATCATCGTTATAAGTTCATTTTACATCATCACGCCTTTAATAAGCTGCGGAATAGGGAAGAGGCGCAGGATGTGCTGCAGGAGGTGTTTACCAACCTGTGGCTGAAGCGGGAGGCCTTGCAGATCAGGACGAATCTTTCGGGGTATTTGTACAGCGCGGTCAGGAACCGGGTGCTGGATATTTTTGCGCACCGGGAGGTGAAACTGAAGTATGTTAGCCGGGTGAAGCCGGAGCTGAGCAGCGTGCCGACGGATCATTTGGTGCGGGAGAACCAGTTGCGGGCGATCATTGAAAAAGAGATCGCGAACCTGCCGCCGCGGATGCGGGAGGTGTTTGAGCTGAGCCGGAAGCAGCATTTGACGCATAAGGAGATCGCCGAACTGATGGGTACCTCGGAAGAAACGGTGAAGAAGCAGGTTTCCGGCGCGCTGAAGCAGTTGCGGGTAAAGCTGGGTGTCCTGGCCTACCTGCTGTTGTTATTCCATTATTAAAATCCAAATCCTTCCTGGTTTCTTTGGCGGATCGCTTCTTCGGTGCGCAGGATGAAGTTTTCCTGGATGTTGCGCCGTGCGGTGGCCTGCACCTGTTCTACAAAGGACCGCAAGTTGGCGTTATAGGTTTCAAAAGCCTTTTCATGGTCGTAGCCATGGGCGAGCAGGGCATCCGCCAGGGCTTCGGCACCGGCGATGGACAGCGAAGCGCCCATGCCCGCGGCGGGGGAGGCACAGTAGCCGGCATCGCCGATAAGGGCAACACGGCCCTGGGTCCAGCAGGGCATATGGATCTGGCAGAATTTATCGAAATAGAAGTTATCGGAAGCCTGGATTTCCTGGAGAAGTTCGGCGCTGCGCCAGCCCACGGTTTGGAACTGTTCGATGATCCGGTGTCGCTGGTCTTTCCGGTAATTGTAATCGAGCTCCTGTTCGGCATAATAGCAAAAGATGATGTCGGTTTTGCCGTTATAGGCATTGAGCATAACCGCCTTGTCGGGTTCGTTATAGGCTTGCATGGTCTTTTCCGGTACCAATAGTTTAGGGACGATACTGATGGAAAAATAGGCGTTCAGAAATTGGCTGTATTCAGCCTCGGGACCGAAAATCAGGGTACGGACGGTGGAATGGATGCCGTCGCAGCCCAGAATAAGGTCGAAAGAACCCTGTTGGCCGTCCTTGAACGTCACCAGGCTGTCCTGGATGGCCGTGATGCTGTTGTTGAACAGGAACGTGACCTGCTGCAGGCGGGAAAGCATAATATCAACGAATTGATCGCGCTCGATCTCGATGCCGTCCGTTTCTTCGGGCATAACCATTGACCAGGCGGTGGTGTCATCCGGATACTTGAATTCCATACGTTCCACATGCAGGCTGGCGGCTTTTAATGCATCGTAGATGCCCATACGTTTAACGGTCTCCACGACCTGGTCGCGGATATCGACCGCGCCACCGGCGGTGCGAGGTGCGGCGGCCAGTTCGACCACGGTGACCTGGTAACCGAGATGGCTCATCCACCAGGCGGTTGACAGGCCCGCGATACTGGCGCCGGAGATCAATACATTTTTCATAACGCAAAAGAAGCGGCAAATCCGGCAGAGGACAAGGCTGTTTCGCAGCGAGTATTGGATTAATCGCGGTTTCGGAAGGCGAGGGCGCTTTGACCGGTCATCTTGGTGAAGAGCCGGGAAAAGTAAGGGTAATCGTCGTAACCTAACAGGGCGGATATTTCCTTGACCGATAAGGGGGTGTGGTAAAGCAGGCGTTTGGCTTCCAGGATGACCCGTTGCCGGATATGGTGGGAAACCGGGTACCCGGTCACGTTTTTGACGCATTCGTTCAGATAGGGGACGGACAAATGGAGCTTTTCGGCATAGGCCGCCGGGCGTTTATCGGTCCGGTAGTGCTGTTCCAGCAGTTTTCGGAAGGAGCGGTTGATTACTTCGAAACGGGAATGCGGCTCCGTGGTGCCCGCATACTGGTCCATGACCCAGGCGGCGATGGCATTGCAGCTATCGATGAAGGCCCGGCCGGTAGTCTGTAATTTGATCGTGAGCGCGAACATTTCCAGTATAAGCAACAGTTGTCCGGGGCGCAGGGCAATGGGCGGTGCGGGCACTAGTTCCCCGAGACTATTCAGGTATTCGGGCCGTACAAACTCGTCCGTCATGACCAGGCTGTTGACGATCAGTGCTTCGGAGTTCAGCGTAAAATGCACCTGGTCGGGATGAATATAGATCACTGCCGGTGCGGTCAGCGTGCAGGACTGAAAATCGATCTCTAACTGCACGGTGCCTTGTTCCAGCAAAAAGAAGGAGTGGCCGTCATGCCGGTGCGCATCCTGGCTGCCCTGGAAATCTTTCAGGTCGTCGATCACCATTCGCTCGATGGCGATACCCCGGCCAAATTCGGTCGCCATCGGGTTAACGGGTATAGGGCTTCGTTTTTTACGCATACTGCTTACTTATACTTGGCTTCATTTTTTATAATTAGGATGATATATGACCCCTACAAGTTACAAATATTATCATGATCGCCGTCATCGGACATGGTCAATACGCCTGTTCGGGTATGGGTTCGGCGAGAATCCTGTTTCCTGCCCGATCATAATAGGTACACACCATTGCCTGCGTGTCGACCGTCCATTTGGCCACACCGGCTTCGGCGACCTGCTGGCAAACGGTGAGGAAATCAGTTTTGCCCTGCTGGTGCTCCGTGATGATCTGCTGAAGTGTCTGGGCCGATGGGTTGGTTGAAATCGTCTTTTCGGGGTAGATGGGATCACTGTTGATCTGAAAACCGCCGGCGCCGTGGTATTCGGTTTGTCCGTCCCGGACCTGGAAATCGTAATGGACTAAACCCAGTTGTTTGATGGCTTGTACGTAAGCGGGAAAATCCGCGCCGCTTTTGACTTTGGCGTGTGCCGCCTTCATTTGTTGTAATGTGAACATGTTCAAAGGTAGCCGGCCGGTAGGGGCGGCCATTGTAAAAATCCGTTTATTTCAAACTTTTCAGATACTGTTCGGGCGTGACGGCGGCGAACTTTTTGAAGTCTTTGATAAAGTGGGCCTGGTCATAATAGGAAGCTAAATAGTCGGCATAGCCTTGCTGGCCGTTTTGCATGGCGTTCAGGACATGGCGGGCACGGACGATCGTGGCGAATTTTTTTGGCGAGGCACCGACCTCCGCGCGGAAACGTTTTTCCAGCGGGCTGGCACTGGTATTTAACTGTTTAGCCAAGTCGCTGATGCGGATGCTGCCCTGGGACTGATGAATGGCGTGCAGGGCGGAACGGACCAACAGGTCCGTCGGCTGGTCCCGCATAGCGCGGATCAAAAACTGTTCGACCAGGGCAATACGGGCCGGGTCGCTTTGTGCGCCTGCCAGCTGCTCTTGTAATTGCGCCAGGGAAGGACGATCGAAGAAATGGTCTAAGGACAAGCTCTCCCCAAAGAGTTCATGCAGGGGTGTTTTCAGGAAGCGCGCGGCGCCATGTTCGCGGAAAACGACCAGTACCGAACCGGTGCCGGTCGTATTTTGGAAGGTGCGGTACCTGTCGGTCAGGCCGGTGATCCCTGCCGGCGCTAAATGATGCTGCTGGCCGGTTCCCCAATAGGATAAGTTGCCCCGGTACTGGAAACCCATCACAAGCGCGGTATCCGGCAGCACGTTATAGGCATGCTCCTGTTCATTTTCCGAAATGACCAGGTGCTTGACACAGGGCAGCAATGGGTCGCAGGGTAAATGCACATCGAACTTCATACCCAAAGATAGCGATTATAAGCTATCCAGGTCGTGCGCCACATAATAACTGGATACCAGCGGCCGGTAACCGATCTTCCGGATTTTAGCGAGGTCCATGATGCCTTCGAAGGGATCAGCCAGGGGGCCTTGCTGGGTACCGAAAATGTCGTTCGCCTGGCCGAAGGCCTCCGCCAGTTCGTAGAGGCTGATGGGGGCGTCATCGGCGATGTTGTAGATCTGGCCGTTCAGCCCGTCGGTCTGTAATAATAACTGGATGCCCTGCATTACATCCAGGTGATGCACCATTTGCATGCGCCAGCCGGGGTGGCGGTTCCATTTTTTTAACAGGGGCAGGATCTCTTCGATGTGCGGGTCTTCGTCGCCGTACACGAAAGCCAGGCGTAATATGCGGACATCCAGGTCTTTCTTCAGCAGCTCTTGTTCCGCAGCAATCTTACTGGATGAATAAGCCCGCGGATCATTGGGATTGACGACATCGCCTTCTTTGGCCGGGTGTCCGCAACCCGGGCTGTACACATTGCTGGTGCTGGTAAAGACGAAGCGCTTGACGCCCGCTGCTACTGCGGCGTCAGCAAGCGCCATCGTGCCGTCATGGTTGGTTTTGACAATGCTGTCGTTATCCATCGTGCGAAAGAGGGCCGCTAAGTGCACTACGGCGTCTACGCCGGCGACCGCGGCGGGCAGGGTAGTGGGATCAAACAGATCGCCAACATAGACTTCTGCATTGGCCGGGGCTTTGGCGGCATCGCGTACCAACACACGAACGTCGTAGCCTTTGGCAATTAAACGGGGGACTAAGCGGCTGCCGACCTTGCCGGTAGCGCCGGTAACTAATATTTTCATGACCCAAAGGTCCGGCAAAAAAGACAAGCGGAGGAACGATAATCAAACCATTACTTATGATTTTCAAACCTGACCGACTTGGGCGCCACGCCCGCTATGCGTTTGAAATAGTTGTTAAAATAGCTGGGATAGTCAAAGCCGAGCGCGTAGGCGATCTCGGCGATACTCCAGTCCGTATGCTGCAACAGGGCTTTGGCCTCGGCCACGATGCGTTCCGCGATATGCACCGACGTGGGTCTGCCGGTCGTTTCCTTGACGGCGCGGTTCAAGTAATTGATATGCACTGCGAGACCTGCCGCAAAGTCCTGTGCCGTTCTTAATTTCAGCGGTGCTGCAGTATGTTCGATCGGGAATTGGCGCTCCAGCAGGTCCATAAACAAATGGGTGAGCCTGGCGGCACCTGTCTGCGGGCTGCGGCCCGGCGGCTGTATCGACAAAGCCTCGTGAATGACGAGTTCGATACAGTTTTTGATCACATCGGCCTTATTGCTGTAATCGCTATGATGGACAGCCATCATCTTCTGAAACATGCCCCGGATAAAAGCGGCCTGCTCCTTGTTGAGGGGGATCATCGGGTTCTCCGCGGCATTCCAGAGCGGGGATTTTTTGACAATCGGCGGCATAAAGGCTTCGGTAAAGATACAGGCATAGCCGGTGGTATTCACCGAGCGCCGGACCACGGAGCGCGATACCCTGGGGTTGACGAAGAACAGCACCGTACCGTTCAGTTCCAGGATTTCCCCGCCATAACCAATGGTCATTTCCCCGGTCACCAAACCCATTTTATAGAAATCACGGCGGCCGTGGACGGCCGGTACTTCGACATACGCAGGCAGTTCATGCACCTTAAAGCCCCTTAGGCGGAGCTCCGCCATATTGACGCCCGGAATTTCATTGACCATGCGGCAAAGTTAATGAAATCAAACCTGGCAGGCAACAGGCCTTCGTCGCCAACCGTCAGTTTTAGATATTTAGACGGAGAATTCAATCTTAGCAATTCTTGCGTTCGATCTAAGTCTGTATAATTAAGAAGGCAGTTTTAGTAAATACAATATATATTTAGATATATTATTATTAATTCTTTGTCATTAATAGTTCAACGGCTTCTCAAACAAAGGTACGCCATACACGCCCGGAGCGATGGTTGCAGTAGCAACATCATAAAACAGGATTTTTCGAAATGTTAAGCCTTTGGCGTCGATTTCCCGGTGGTAAGCAGTGGCAGTAGCATGTAGAGTTTCGGGTTGCGGGTTAATTAGCAGAATGACCAAGTTGCGGTCAGGTGTGATGAGCGCATCCTGTATAAGGAAATCACGTTCTTTTAGGCTAGCTAAAAAATCCTGTTCAGCTGTAGCCTGTTGTGGGTTGAGCGTAACGTTGTATAACTTTTCTTCCTTAATAGTTCCCTTGGATAGAGCCATAAGTTGTTGACGCTGTTTGGCCGCGAAATCAGGAATATGCGCCAGTATTTGGTAGTTGAGAGCGTATATCTCATAGCCCAAGAGCATGAAATGCTGTAATTCGGCTTTGTCAGATGTTAATAGCATCAAATCGTGGAGACGATGGATGGCCAACTGTGTTGTAACGAAATGCTCGTTCAGATTTTTGGTGTAAGCCAAATCGGCACTGATATTAGCCGACTTGCTTTCCCAATCTTGTTCAAATTCTTCTAAAGTCATAGAAATGGTATTAAAGGCGTTCATAAGGCCATTCTGCTGTCTTTATTGAAGACAGGCGATCTACAAAAGTTTGATAATACGGTAACATGGAGCTCGTTAGTATTTTTTTTAAATAAGCATTGATTTGCTGCCTGCCCATATTGCTCAGCGAAATGCCAAACTCATAGTCAGGGTTCCAAATATCTTCCTCTCTTTCAGTGAGGTGTATATACGGAATTAAGATAGTATCGCTGATTATTTGCAGTAATTCGTTTAATTTAAGAAATCGATCATTAGAAATATTAGTCAGGTTCGGGCCAGATAAGGCAATCAATAACTGTATTTCGGCAAAGCGGGTAGCCAGATATTTTGAGCGGTAACCTCCATAAAACAGCGGCTTGAATGTAAAATAGGTTTTTTTTAGCAGCTTTAGCTGCGCTTCGTTGGTATCCAATAACAAGATTAAAGCGTAAGCAATAGCAGTGAGATACTGATTCTCTCCGACATAAGAGGTCAGGAAAGGATCGCTGCTGTTTTTTTCGGCTATAAGTTCGGGAATCTGTCGGCCGATTCTGTTAAGCTCCGACAGGAATTGGTCTAATAATTGCATACCGCAATGATCAGGTAATTTGCCAAAATTCGCAGGTTTCTCGATCAACCAAGAACATACCGCTATAAAATGTTTGGGAAATTCCAGTCGGCTGATCCAAACCGCCGCCGTCTCTTTTTGACTCAATTTGGCTCGCAGAAATTTGCCGGTTAGTTTTTTCATAGCCTGGTGGACTTTATTCTGTTGCCGCTTACGGAAGTTTAGTCCGTAAATCTGGGGAAACAGGTACTGACCAACTGTTTCCCAGTCAGTATCCAGCGTTTTTTCTATTAAAGGATATTTTAACCAAGATGGTGGTGTGTCAGTGTGGTTACCAGACTCCAGTAAGATCGCGGTCAGGAACATACGCTCATTTGGATTTCCATAGATGGCTGCCCGTTCATTAACACTGATGCGAATCTCATAACCATACCAACCTATTAAGGTTGACCGCAACATGGGCGCCATATCTTCTATAAGTGAATAAGATAAATGGCGTCCTGGAATCTTGACAAGGTGGAGTACTGCCAGTAAAGGATCAGCGATATGATGGCGATATTGCGCGGACCGTATCAAAGTCAACCAATCTTCTACATTGGTAATCTCCTTAAGCGAGTAATGAAGATGCTTAAAGTAATCGCCATTTAAGGTGGCGATCATGTATCCGTAGAGTTCAGTTTTCCATTTTTTAGGCAATGCGGATTTGAATAATTCTTGTAGGGATAGTTGCTCCTGGGGATGGTTGATGCGGGAAACTAGTGCATAGAGTTGGGCCAGCACAGGAATTTGTTTCCTGTAGGTTTTTAGCCACCGAATCAACCGACTACTAAATATTTGGTAGGCTTCTGCCGTATTTAAGGTGACGTAGCCGGGGCTGACCTTAAACGGCTCATACAGATCTTCTTTACCATCGACAAAAGAAAACTTTATATCATTTACCGCTACTGGGATATTTACCAATTCGTGAACGATCAGCCAATTTACCCCTTGGGCAGATTGCAGCTTTTCTTCTATTTTTAGCAATAATTCTTCCATTTTAAACATTCAGTTTGAGTTCCGCTTTACTAAAAATTTCGCTGTATTTCCCGGCAATCTGCCGGCGCTGTGTTTCATTGATGATGGGCATGATATCGAGCTCATTAATATTACCCAGACTATTCGTCATGATCACTACTTTTTCTAATAATATTTCCTCATCGGTTTTTTTTAGACCAAACCAGTAGCGGTTGTGAAATTCCTCCCGGGCATTGTAAAAAAATAGGCAGCCGATCGGCAGGTACTTTTCTACATCATCGATCCGCCGAAAAGACTGAAAGTAGTGATCGTATTTCTCAAAATACTGTTCGATTTTCGACTGGCTGGTTTCGTCGTCGTTATCCGCTTGGTTGCTGGCGCGGCCCCAGTAACCCATGACCCGGAATGATTCGGTACCGGTTTCGATTGCAGTATGCAAAATCGCGTTGACCATCGCAGCCTGGCAATGCTGCAATTGCATGCCTGACCCGTTTTCATCCAGCTTGATATTGCCAATAAAATAAGGATCTGCGATCAGAATATCCGGCCCTAAGTAATTGAATACATTACGAAACAGATCCGAGAGCTTTTGGTCAGCTTCTTTGTGGTCGGCGTACGCGTGTCTTTGCCAGGTGAAACTATCTATTTCAGTTGGTCGGGCTTTGGCCGAATCGCCGAGCATGAAATTTCTGCCATAATGGTCCTTAAAATTCCCGCTCGAAATATTTGTATTGATCTGGATATCCTGGAGCAGGACAAATTCATTCTCCTGCTCGAGTACCTTGCCTGAGTAAACTTGAACGGCTCCTTTCATGACCGGTTCAGTCAAATCGATCTTGAAAACCGGAGTGCCGCAAGGAAAAATGCTTTGGCCGATCATTTCCTGACGTTCATTGACTACTGAAACGGTCAAAGGCTGATGCGGACTGTAATTATGTTGATAAAAGCCTACGAGTTGTTTGCTGCCTATACCTTTGATCGATGTCTTAGTCACTCCCCTGTAGGTAAGATAGGGCCGGCGAAAAGTCTTTACACCCCAGATGTTGGCTTTTAATTTTCGGTAGATAAAGTCCTGTTCAAAAAAGCCAAAGGGAAACAAGGGCTTGATCAGGTGGGAGCCTGTTTTGTATCCTGAAAGATATTGGAGATTCTCCTGTTGCATAAAGCCATGTGGCATACCACTTAATGAGTTACTTTTCAATTGATCGCTCACGGTTTCGTATCTGCTTTTGAACGGTCGGTTTTCAAACCGAATCAACTCATGCGGAAAAATCTCTAAAGTGATTTGATGGGTTCCAATTATAAGAAGCTTTTGCGTGATAATTTCATCAAACAATTGCTGCATCATGTAGTCTGTCCCGCACGCGCACCATTGCTTAATGTTAAGCGCTTCCCAAATCCACTGCGCTTTACCACCAACTCCTTTTCCCGGATACCAAAAGATTTCTGCTTCATGAAAGACATCTGCTACAGGCTTAACACTTATAAATAACACCTTTTCGGAGCTACTGGTTGTCTTGGTGAAAAAGGTAAGGATACTGAGGTTAGGTGCGACAGGCATAGACATGGTGTTTAGGAAAACCAATGCAATCTATCAAATAACAAATAATAAAAACAATAATTTTTTCATCACCAATACCCCCCTGCCCATAGGTTGGCCGTCTTACGGTTATATGCAAGACGAAGCGATCAAAGGATTACTGGAAAAATATAAGCTGGGCACGATTACGGATGCGGAAAAGGCGGTGCTGGATGAATGGTACCTGCACGTGGCGGCGGACAGTTCGGAAGCGCTGTCGGAGCTGGAGCGGCTGAAGACCTTTGACGCGGTGCTGGAACACCTGGAGGACGTGAGTCGGCCGGCGAGGGTGAAGCGCTTGTTGCCGCGCGTGGCGGCGGCAGCTTCGATTATCCTGGCCCTGGGGACCGGCGGCTATTTCCTGCTGCACCGGCCGGCACCGCCGGTGGCGGTGGTGAAAACGGAACAGGATATTTTGCCGGGGGGCAATAAGGCTTACCTGGTCTTGTCCAGCGGGCAGCGGATCTCGCTGACGGATGCGAAGAACGGGACGGTCGCGGAGCAGGCGGGCCGGGCGGTGAAAAAGACGGCGGATGGCCTGCTGGTTTATGACGATGCGCATAGCGGTCATAATCCGGCGGAACTGGTATATAATACCGTAGGAACGCCGCGGGGCGGGCAGTACCAGGTGGTGCTGCCGGATGGTACGAAGGTATGGCTGAACGCGGCTTCGCGTTTGCGGTACCCGGCGGCCTTTACCGGGAACAGCCGGGAGGTGGAGCTGGAGGGGGAGGCGTATTTCCAGGTGGCGCACAACGCGCGGCAGCCGTTCAGGGTGCGGGCAGGGGACCAGCTGATCGAAGATATCGGGACGGCGTTCAATATCAATGCGTACAAGGATGAGGCGGGGGTCAGGACGACGCTGACGGAGGGTGCGGCGCGGGTGCAGCTGTCCGGCCGGGACGGTGGCGTGACCTTAAGGCCGGGCCAGCAGGCGGGCAGCGTAGGGGATCAGTTAGTGGTGAAGGCGGCCGATACGGAGGTGATCACGGCCTGGAAGAATGGTTTGTTCATGTTCCAGGCGGCGGATATCCGCGAGGTGATGCGTATGGTTTCGCGCTGGTATAATGTGGAGATTAATTATAAGGGGCCGGCGCCGGCGGCCAATTTCAGCGGGGGCGTGTCGCGTTTTGACAAGGTTTCCGAGGTGTTGCGTACGCTGGAGGCCACAGGTAAAGTACATTTTAAGATTCAGAATAGAACGATTACCGTAATTAATTAGAAAACTATGCAGAGACGTTTACAAACCTAGCCCTTAGGGCAGCCGGGGGCAAAAAAAAACGTGAAGGTGTACCACCACCTCCACGTCAATCAGTTTGAGCTACCCGTTTGACCGCCAGGCGGTCAATGAAAAAATATTGGCTAATAGAATTTCAAGATTAACTCAAACCCATACAAAAGTATGAATTTAAATGCTTTTATGCCGGGGAGGCTGTGTTTTAAACTGCCCCGGAAAATGTTCATGGTTATGAAAATAACTACGCTATTGCTGATCGTGACCTTGTTACAGGTGAGCGCCGCTTCCCGGGCGCAGAAGATCAGTTTGTCCGAGTCGCGGGCGCCGCTTACGAAAGTTTTAAAAGAGATCAGGAGCCAGAGCGGCTTTAATTTGGTGTATACGGAGGAGATGCTGAAGGATGCGAAGGCGGTGAGTATCCGGGTGAAGGATGCGGAGATGAGGGAGGTGCTGGATGAGGTGTTCCGGGAGCAGCCGCTGAGCTATACGATTGTGAATAATGCGATTGTGCTGAAGGAGAAGGAAATGAGTTTGCTGGACAGGATCCGGGCGGCCTGGGTGGCTGTGGATGTGAATGGCCGGGTGGTGGATGAGCAGGGGCAGCCGTTGCCGGGGGCGACGGTGAAGGTGAAGGATGGGAGCCAGGCGACGACGACGGATGCGCGGGGGGAATTTACGTTGCGGCAGGTGCAGCCGGATGCGACGCTGGTGGTTTCTTTTATTGGTTTTCAGCAGTTGGAGGTGAAGGCTGCGGCGAATATGGGGAATATGGTGATGAAGGTGGCGGAGTCGCAGTTGGATCAGGTGCAGGTGATTGCTTATGGGAAAACGAGTCAGCGGTTGAGTGTAGGGAATGTTTCTTCGGTATCTGCGAAAGACATTGAACGACAACCTGTAAATAATCCTTTACTGGCGCTGGAAGGAAATGTTCCTGGATTGTTTATTCAACAGGCTACGGGTCTTCCGGGTACAGCAGTAAGTGTGAAGATCCAGGGACAGAATAGCCTGGGTAACGGAAATGATCCACTGTATGTGATTGACGGGGTGCCCTACAGTTCACAGTCATTGCCAAATTTGGGGAGTATTCTAGCTTCACCGAATGGGCAGGTTGCAATGGTCGGGAATAGTCCTTTAGGTTTTATTAATCCGCAGGATATTGAAAGTATTTCCGTGTTGAAAGATGCCGACGCTACTTCCATTTATGGTTCCAGAGCAGCCAATGGTGCCATCTTGATTACGACCAAGAAAGGTAAAGCAGGTGATACCAGGGTGAACTTTAATCTCCAGCAAGGTGTGGGAAAAGTGACCCGCACCATGGATCTTCTAAATGCTCAGCAATACCTGCAGATGCGCCACGAGGCACTAAAAAATGATGGTATTTCAATAGCAGATTATGATTATGATTTAAATGGCGCCTGGGATACTACACGCACAACCGACTGGCAAAAAGAATTGATAGGAAATAGTGCGCACTACACAGATATGCAGGTCAGTCTTTCAGGTGGAAATGAAAACACGCAATACCTGATAGGGTCTGCTTATCATCGCGAAACAACGGTTTTCCCGGGTGAGTTTTCTGATCAAAAAGCTTCTTTGCATTTTAATATTAACAATACTTCCGCCAACAAAAAATTCAAGGTACAATTATCCGGCAGCTATTTATTTGATAATAATCAATTACCCAGCCAGGACCTTACTTATTATGCCCTTCAATTGCCGCCCGTGGCACCCGCACTTTATAATCCGGATGGCAGTCTGAACTGGCAAGTCAACTCCTCAGGCAGCTCAACGTGGATTAATCCTCTGCAATATACGATGGCACATTACAACAACAAGACGAATAACCTGGTATCTAACGGTTTATTGAGCTATAATATCATTAACGGCTTGACGGCTTCGGTTAGTATGGGTTATACGAATATGCAAAGCAAGGACAACCAGTTAACGTCGATTAATTATTACCCACCACAAGATCGTCAATATAATACACCTTTCGGTGTCTACGGTGATTACAATATCAATAGCTGGATAATAGAACCGCAGCTTAACTATTCCAGACTTTTAGGCGGTGGTAAGTTGGATTTCCTATTGGGAAGCACATTTCAGAAATCCCATAGTCACGGAGAGCAATTTGTTGCAGGGGGATTTCTAAATGATATTTTCCTGGAAAATATAAGTGCTGCTGCCCAAGTAACGTCCACTTCAGTTCTTGATAAAGATTATGCGTATAATGCCCTTTTTGGTCGCTTAAACTATAATTTCCAGGATAAATATTTGATCAATTTATCCGCCCGTCGCGACGGAAGCTCAAGATTTGGCCCGGAAAACCGCTTCCATAATTTTGCTTCAATAGGTGCAGCTTGGATTTTTTCGGAAGAAACGCTAATTAAAGAAAGCTTAACTTTTTTAAGTCTAGGTAAGCTTCGTGGCAGTTTTGGAACGACTGGGAATGACCAGATACCGGATTATTCCTATCTTAGTTTGTATCGGGTCATTAAGTCTGATTTACCATATCTGGGATCTAAGGGTGTAGAACCGACCAATCTTTCCAATCCCTATTTACAATGGGAAGAAACCAGGAAATTACAGTTTGGGCTTGATTTGGGCTTTTTTAAGGATCGCGTGCTGTTGAACGCAACCTATTATAGGAACCGTTCATCTAACCAGCTACTAGGCAATTCCCTTTCCTTATCAACAGGCTTTGGAAATATTTCAGCCAATTTGCCAGCGACCGTCCAAAATAGCGGATGGGAATTAGTTTTAAATACAGCGAATATTAAAAGTGCTGCTTTTAAATGGTCATCTTCTATAAACCTTACGCTTCCAAAAAACAAACTTTTAAAATTTGATAATATAGCACAAACTGTTTACAAGTCGAACTGGATTGTTGGTGAGCCAATTACGATAATTAGAAAGTATCAATTTGAGGGTGTTGATCCAGCAACAGGCTTATATGCCTTTAAAGATCACAATGGCAACATTACAACTTCAGTTAGTAGCAATAATGATAGGA
Organism: Mucilaginibacter segetis; assembly: GCF_016522075.1. GTDB lineage: Bacteria > Bacteroidota > Bacteroidia > Sphingobacteriales > Sphingobacteriaceae > Mucilaginibacter > Mucilaginibacter segetis. Next base: position 1,807,797 of record NZ_JAEHFW010000001.1, read on the forward strand.
TAGCAATTGTTAACACTGCACCGAAGTTTTACGGTGGTTTCCAGAACAGTTTTCAATTCAAAGGCTTTGACTTAAGCTTTCTGCTACAGTTTGTTAAACAAAAAGGGCCAACAGGCGATTATTTTGGGCTAGGTTTACCCGGTACCTCATTCGGCCTAGGAAATCAACCTACTTCGGTGCTAAACAGATGGCAAAAGCCTGGTGACCAAACTGAAATTCAGCGTTACAATTCAGATTATGGTCAATTTTCACCATATGCCAATGCCCAAAATAGTGATAGCGGGTACGGAGATGCTTCGTATATCAGGTTAAAAAATTTATCGCTTTCTTATCAACTGCCTCAGCCGATAGCCAGCAAAATTCACATGCAGAACATCAGGGTATATACACTTGGCCAGAATCTCCTGACATTTACAAATTACCCAGGCTTGGACCCTGAAACGAAAACCTCTTCAGTATTACCGCCACTAAAGGTTTGGACTTTCGGTGTTCAGTTAACATTGTAATTAATCTGAAATGAAGCTGAGAATTAAAGAAATTAAAAGATGAAAAATATCCTAAAATATAAAATAGCTGATTACCGCTTCTTGATAATAGTGCTGGTTTCAGCAACGACCCTTATGCTCGGGTCAGGGTGCAAAAAGTTTATTGAATTAGATGCGCCTAAAACTTCGATAACAAAGGCTAATGTGTATTCAAATAACGAAATAGCCACATCTGTCTTAACAGGGGTCTATATAAAGATGAGTTCCGCGGGTATAACTTCTCTTACTTCTGTTAAGACCTTACCTTTTCTAACGGGCTTATCGGGTGATGAGTTAAGTCTTTTTGGTACAAATAGTACCTATGTGGCATACTACTCTAATTCGCTAGCTGCTAACAATATAGGGGCTAAAACTTATTGGAGCGAGATTTATAATACTATCTATACTTGTAACGAGGCTGTAGAAGGCATAGAGGCTTCCGCCACTTTGAGTCCCGCAGTTAAACAGCAACTTTTGGGTGAAGCGAAATTTATGCGGGCCTTTAATTATTTCTATTTGGTTAACTTGTACGGAGATGTGCCTTTGGTACTTTCTACAGACTATACAGTAAATACGCTTAAACCACGAAGCCCTAAATCCGAAGTATATCAACAAATCATCAAAGATTTACAAGAAGCGGAGCTGGCACTTAGTTCGGGTTTTGTAGACAATACATTGGTTAACTCAACGAATGAGAGGGTAAGGCCAAATAAGTGGGCAGCCAAAGCATTACTGGCCAGGGTGCTGTTATATAACCAGAAATATGCGGAAGCAGAGGCTAAAGCCACAGAGGTGATCAATAACAGTTCACTATTTTCAATTTTGCCCTTAAATGATATATTCTTAAAAAACAGCAAGGAAGCCATTTGGCAATTGCAACCCGTAAACACCGGTTGGAATACGGAGGAGGCGCGTACGTTTGTAATTCCTTCTACTGGGCTTAGTGATATTATTCCTGTATATCTTTCCAATCAATTGCTAAGTAGTTTTGAAACCGGTGACCAAAGAAGAGCTTCATGGGTGAATAGCTTTACCAATACAACGGTCACTCCGAATGTAACTTATTACTATCCCTATAAATATAAGGTTTCGGCAAGAAATGCACCGGTTACGGAATATTCAACCGTCCTTAGGCTCGCCGAACAATATTTAATTCGGGCGGAAGCGAGGGCCATGCAGAATAACCTTTCAGGGTCAGCGGATGACCTTTTTGTCATTCGTCAGCGAGCTGGCTTAGCTAAAATCAATTTTGCATCACAGCAGGAAGCCGTAGATGCGATACTGCATGAGCGCCAGGTGGAGCTCTTTACGGAATGGGGACATCGCTGGCTGGATCTAAAAAGGTTAAACAAGGTAGATGCGATCATGTCTGTGGTTACGCCTTTAAAAGGTGGAATCTGGAATTCTACAGACCAGTTATATCCGATCCAATTCTATGAACTAAATGCAAATCCAAATCTAACGCAAAATCCGGGGTATTAAAAGTTAGCATTTATAAAATAAAAATTTAACTGATGAGATTCACAAAAGGAATACTATTTGCCACTGCTTTGACTTTATTTTTCTTTCAGGCATTTAGTCAAAATTGGAAAGTAAAGCAAATTCTCCTGCAAAGCAGGTGGGCAAAGGATGTTGATCCAAATCATACCCTGGAAGCTTATCCAAGGCCACAAATGAAACGAAAGGCCTGGACAAACTTAAATGGCTTGTGGGATTACGCAATAACTGTTCAAACCAGTATTTTACCGTCAAATTTTGACGGTAAAATACTGGTTCCTTATCCTTTGGAATCAGCGCTTTCAGGTGTTCAGAAAGGCCTGAAGCCAGAGCAAAACCTATGGTATCGCAGGATCATCAACAGGCCCAAACTGAAAACTGGTGAAAAGGTGTTATTGCATTTTGGGGCTGTGGATTGGCAAGCGACTGTTTTTGTCAACGGAAAAGAAGCGGGCAACCATACCGGTGGATACACCGCATTTTCCTTTGACATCACGCCCTTTTTGAATAGGGAAAACAACGAAATTGTTGTAAAAGTTTACGACCCTACGGATAAAGGAATTGGTCCGCATGGGAAACAAGTGCTAAATCCCGCTAATATTTACTACACGCCGAGTAGCGGCATCTGGCAGACCGTATGGTTGGAAACTGTTCCGGCTGTTCATATCAGTGGGTTAACATCGACTCCGGACGTTGACCAGGGCGTATTGAAGGTTGTTACAAATATGGCAGGTACTGATGAAAACTATTCCGTTCGTATTACTGCATTTTCTGAAGGAAAGAAAATTTCATCTGTTAATGGAAAAGCAGGTGCGCAAGTATCATTGGAAATTCCTCATGCGCATTTATGGTTCCCTGATGATCCTTTCTTATATGACCTGTCAGTGGAATTGCTTAAAGGCAATAAGGTCGTAGATAAAGTACAAAGCTACTTTGGAATGCGAAAGGTTGCTATTCAGAAAGATGAAAAGGGTTTTAATCGCATTTTCTTAAACAACAAATATGTTTATAATCTGGGGGTTCTGGATCAGGGTTTCTGGCCGGATGGTTTGTATTCGGCACCCACAGATGAAGCCATGGAGTTTGACATCAAAGCGATCAAAGAAATGGGCTTCAATACAATCAGGAAACATATTAAGATTGAGCCAGTTCGCTGGTATTATTATGCCGATAAATTAGGGATGATGGTATGGCAGGATATGGTCAATCCCAATCAGTCTTTACCTGCCGGTGCCAAAGACGAGTTTGAGAAAGAAGCCAAAGAAGCTTTGGATCAACTGCACAATTATCCATCGATTACGACCTGGGTGCTGTTTAATGAACGCTGGGGAGCTTATGATCAGGAAAGGCTCACCAAATGGATGAAGGATTATGATCCATCCAGGATTGTAAATGGTCATTCAGGAGAGTTGCTATATGTCAACGATAAGCTAAGATCGCCATCGAAACAACCTTATATCAATAGCGACCTGACTGACGTACATTCTTATCCTGATCCAAGAAACCCTTTACAACTTCCAAGCAAGTCAATGGTTTTAGGCGAATTTGGCGGTGTGGGTGTTCCCGTTCCAGGACATCAATGGGATGATTTGCAAGGATGGGGCTATGTACAAGTAACTCCGGATCAGTTGGAAAGGCGGTATCGCGAAATGACCAATCAGTTGAAGACGTTAGAGGTCCAAGGTTTGAGCGGCTCCATATACACGCAGCCTTTTGATGTGGAAGGGGAAGAAAATGGCTTGATGACCTATGATCGGGAGATCATTAAGATACCGATGGCCAGATTACGGGAAATAAACGGAACGATAATTAAAAGCAATGATGCTGTTGCTAAAAGCGTAGCGGTTAAAGACATCGATCTTCATGATACAGACGAGCGTTATGCTGAATTTCTAAAAGATTTTGACAATGGTAAGCGAGATTCGGTTTTTTTAAGACGATTGATATTGATTTCCTTAAGGCAAAAAGATACGGTTCGGACTAAGGAATTGAGTAGTGCTTATATCAACAGCCGGAATAGCCTTTATACACTCGAAAACCTTCGCTTTATCAGTGTAATCACCCAAAAATCTACTGATCCTGGATTGGTGCTATTTAAGAATAACGCAGAAAAAGTTAATGCTATATTTGGCCCCAACGCTGCTGCTCGAAAGATAAAAGACATTATTCAGCGAGAGGAAATTGATCCTTTTTTAAAGAACAATATGATTCCGCATTGGGATGAAATTCAGAATAAAGTAAAGTCAAAATATGGGGATTTTGGAGAGGCATATATTATCGGAAGGCGCCTATTTTACTACTGGACCGTGAGCAAAGAATGGGACAAATTCGGAGAATATTATGTTCTTTATTATAAGAGTCAGTTGAAAAATAATGAGTTTCATATCAATAATATTTCCTGGGATGTATTTGAACATGTTAGTGACAAAGATGTTTTGGCATTTGCCGCAGAGGTCATGAAGTATGACATCGAGCAATTTGATAGTACTGATCCCTATGCTTTTGACACCTATGCCAACATTTTATACAAATTAGGTAGAAAAGAAGAAGCGCTAAAATTGGAACGCTCAGCGCTTGAACTGGCCGACGATAAAAAAGTATACTTAGAAGCGATATCAAAGATGGAAAAAGGTATTCCAACCTGGAAGACAGACAATTAATCTCTTGAAACACCTAATATGAATAGAATTATGAAATATATAGTTGGAATTTGGCTGCTGCTTTCAGTACATATTGCTTTTGGCCAAAAGTCAGCAATTGACAGTAATACCTATAAAACCTGGCAGAGTTTGGATTGGGGGGCAAAGATCAGTAATGATGGTAATTACGTTTTGTATGGTATCAAAAACAAACCTGTTGGTTTTTCTACGTTGATTATAAGGAATGTGCAAAATGGGAAGCAATGGGAGTTTCCAAAAAGTTCCGCAGATAATGCAAAATTTACTGAAGATGCCAAATTTGCTGTTTTCCGCGATTCAAGTAATAAAGTTGAAATCTTAGATTTAAAAGGAGGTACCAGTCAGTTTATTGATAGCGTTGAGAATTATAGCATATCGAGTCATTGGATTGCTTTTGCTATGCGAAATAGCAAAAAGCTTATCTTAAGGAATCTCAGTACGACAAAGCAATTGCTATTTGCTAATGCCCAAAAATGGCAGTTCTCGGATAATGGCAAATATTTGGCACTGGTAGTTAAACACCAGTCAAATAGTGCAGAGTTGACCTTGGTCGAATTGGAATCCGGTCATCAACTTACTATAGCTACAAGTACTTCATTTAATAATCTGTTTTTCAATAAGGCGGGTTCGAAATTGATATATCTTGTTAATGAGAGGAATTCGGACTTAAAAACTATTAGTCAATTTGACATCGTTAAGCACGAAGCGCAAATTATATATGCGGAGAGCGCCCAAGATTCATTATCCGTATTGAGTATCAAGTCTTTTTCAGACGATGAAAAAGGTTTGATACTTAATTTAAAACCTCGTATTAAGCAGGCTTTCGCATTAAAAGTTAAAGTTCCTTTAACAGTTTGGAACTATCAGGATGCCAAATTACCCTCTCAAATGATTAAAGAAGGAAGTCATACACCCAGCTATTTAGGATATGTGCTAATTGGAGAGTCTAAAATAGTACCGCTTATTTATCAAAATGCTTCTATTGAGTTTAGAAGTAACACAACATTAGGTGAGGTGGCACTAGTATCAACAGCTTTGTCTAATGCCAGAGGCGAGGAAAATTGGAACAAACTAACGGTGAACCGTTGGTTTATAAATGCACTAAACACTAATAAAACCACAGAACTAAAAAGACTGGAAGGATTTGTTGGTGGAAGCGTGAAACTGTCACCCGATGGGCAATTTGTTTTATTCTATGATCCCGATAGCCAAAACTTTGTTTCATACGAAGTTTCAACAAACCAATACCGAAATATTACTAATGGGATTAGTACATCATGGCTAAACAGGAATGCTTCTGATTTACCTAATTCATTTCTAGATGTCCGGGGTATAGCGGCATGGATTCCCGAAGAAAACAGCGTTTTATTATATGATGACTATGACATTTGGAAGCTTAGTCTTAAAGCTACGAGTAAGCCTATAAATTTGACTAATAGTTCGGGTAAAAAAAGAGGAATTGCCTTTTCAATTGAAGATGTCGGTAAAGAGAATAATATTTACAAAGAAAGTGACCAACTTATATTAAACGCCTTTAATGTTGAGACTAAGGAAAATGGCTTCTATACCTCGTCTATTAACAATTTTGCCGACCCAAAGAAATTAAGCATGGGGCCATATGTTTATTCGCTTCCCGGTAACCCCTACGTTGATAATCTTGCACATACGACAATTAAATGGTCTAACAGTGGAATCTATTTATTACAAAGAATGAGTGAGAGGGAAAGCCCCAATCTTTTTGTGACATCTGATTTTGAACGCTTTCAACCGATAAGTGAAATTCATCCTGAAAGAAATGTCAACTGGTTAACTACCGAACTCCATGAATGGAAAAGTTTAGATGGAAGAATATTAAAAGGTATTCTTTATAAACCTGAAAACTTTGATCCGAATTTAAAATACCCTGTTATCTTCCAATATTATGAACGAAAGTCAGACGGACTCCACAATTTTAATGAACCTGAAGAATTGACGTCTGGCTGTGTCATAAATATTCCATCATACGTAAGTAATGGCTATTTAATCTTTTCGCCTGATATATATTATTCATTGGGCGATCCGATGCAAGGTACATATGATGCTGTAGTATCAGCGGCTTCGTATGTTTCAAAGTTAGCCTTTGTCGATTCTACTAAGATAGGAATCCAAGGTTGCAGTTTTGGCGGGGTTGAAACCGATTATTTAGTAACTAATACCAACAAGTTTTCTGCGGCTTGTAGCGCATCTGGCATTTCAAATTTTACATCGACTGCCGGTCACATCAATGATGACGGATCAGCTCAATATGGCTTTTTTGAAATTGGCCAAGCTCGCATGGTTTATTCTCTGTGGGACCGACCAGATTTATATATTAAAAATTCATCCATCTTCAATGCCGATAAGGTAACAACTCCCGTTTTACTGATGCATACAACCAAAGACGGACTCTGTCCGATAGAGGATGCAATTGCATTTTTCACTGGTCTGCGTCGTAATAATAAAAAAGCCTGGCTGTTGCAATATGACGATGGTGATCATGGAGTATGGGGTGCCTCTGGTGAAGATTTTAGCATACGAATGCAGCAATTCTTTGATCATTATTTGAAAGATAAACCCGCTCCTCGATGGATGTTGTATGGGGTAGATCCGAATGATCCGGGCGTGAACAGTGGCTTGGACCTAGTCAGGGAGAAAGATAAGAACGGGCGTTATTTAACGCCGGGGCCGGGACTGTTGGATACGACATTAAGCAAACCACCGCAAACTAACTAAAATTTAAGGCATGAAAAGAGAAATTTTGGGGTTACCCGGGCTATGCCTTTGCCTTTTTTGTGGGTTAATAACTGGTTGCAGCGCATTAAAGGATCTTATTGATAAAAGCTCCGAATACCGAACGTATCGTGCGGAGGCGAATGTGCAGGAAGATGTTTTACCAGTTTTATCGGAGATAAGAGTATTCAAAGCAGCCGATCCTTTCGGACCGGTGGTTCTGATGCTGCGTGCTAAAAATGAAGTCGATCTGAGTGAGATCAGGAATGAACTTGCTTTGCAGGGAGTTTATATAAAGGAAATCAGACCGGAGCATGAATAAGCTGGTGGTTTGCATAGGAATGATTTTATTTGGGCTGTCCGCATTTGGACAGCCCATTTCTCTGCGTAAAGCCTATTGGATCAATGCTGAAGCAAGTGTACCCAACCAGGTCATTATATTTCAAAAAGTGGTTTCGGCAGTAAAGCCGGTTCGGTCAGGAACCCTATTAGTTACTGTCCAAGGCCTGTACGAAGCAAGCCTAAACGGCAAAAAGATCGGGGATACCTATTTACGCCCGGGTTTCACATCTTATGGGAGGCGACTTCAATATGATTCGCTGGATGTGACTTCGATGCTGACTAAAGAGAACCGATTGGAGGTGCTGATCGGTCGCGGCTGGTACAGCGGGATGTTTGGGAGGCAGGTAGATAATTTCGGAAGCGACATCAGTTTGTTATGCGCCTTGGTGATCACCTACCGGGATGGCAGCAGGGATACGATTGCCAGTGATTGGAGTTGGAAGTATGCTGTTTCGCCTTTGCAAAGCAGCATGTATGATGGCGAGTTTTTAGATACCCGTTCGGTTTCGACTGATTTTAAACCGGTTGTGGTGGCGGCTCTTAATAAGGGAAATTTGGTACCTGCGGGAATACCGCCGGTTCGTGCGCATGAACAGTTTAAGGGTAAATTCCTGGGAGAAAGATTGTTTGATTTTCATCAGAACCTGGCCGGTTTCGTGAGATTGCGGATCAAGGGACAGCCTGGGGATACGCTGCGGATCCGGCATGGGGAAGTGTTGGATCGTTCAGGGCAATTATATATGGGTAACCTGCGGGAGGCGAAAGCAACGGATACGTATATTTTAAATGGCCAGGCACAGGTGCTGGCGCCACATTTTACGTATCATGGGTTTCGCTATGCCCAGGTAGAATGGAAACGGGGCAATAAGATGCTGGATGTTTCGGGGTTGGGTTTGATGGCGGTAGCACTGTATAGTGATCTGCCGGTTACGGGTAGTTTTTCCTGTTCGAATGCGAAGCTTAACCAGTTGCAGCACAATATTGAGTGGAGTATGAAAAGCAATATCCTCGATATTCCCACGGATTGCCCGCAACGGAGTGAGCGTTTGGGCTGGACACAGGATGCGGATGCGTTTTGTGCGACGGCGAGCTATTTGATGGATGTGAAAGATTTTTATCGCAAGTGGCTCCGCGATCTGGCAACTGATCAAAATAGTGATGGGAGTGTTCCGGTCACGATCCCTTATGTGAATTACATGAAAAGGGACTTTGTGGCGGCTGGCTGGAGCGATGCCGCGGTCTGGACACCCTGGACGCTCTATGAACGGTATGGCGATACAGGTATCTTAAAAGAGCAGTATAAAAGCATGAAAGCCTGGGTGGATTATGTCACCCGGCATGATGGTCATATAGGCGGTTTTGGGGATTGGTATGCGGCAGGTCCGGAAACGGATATCAACTATATCGACCTGTGCTGCTGGTACCGGAGTGCCGTTATTTTGCAAAAAACAGCAAGGTTATTGGGTTATCCATCAAACGATGAATTAAGTGCCAAAATAAAGGCCGTTTTTGAAAAGACTTTTGGTGATCATATGCCGCAAACCCAGACGGCTTATGTGCTGGGTATCTATACCGGCCTTTTGCCGGGTTCTGATGCGGGTAAACTCGCCGAACTGGTCAAGGCCAATCACAATCATTTAGCGACCGGCTTTCTGGGCACACCGCATTTGCTGGAGGTTTTATCCGCGAATGGCTATACGGACCTGGCCTATCAAGTCTTGCTACAGGAAGATGTGCCTTCCTGGCTGTATATGGTAGATCGGGGAGCGACAACGCTTTGGGAGAAATGGGACGCGATCCGTCCGGACGGTTCCATCCAGCCTGCGTCGCTGAACCATTACAGCTTCGGCTCGGTGGGGCAATGGCTCTATGAAAATATTGCCGGCATCCGGCCACTATCACCGGGTTATCAAAAGATCCTGATCGCCCCTAAACCCGGTGGCGGGCTCACCTGGGCCAAAGGCAGTTTGAAAACGGCTTATGGGACGATTGTATCGAACTGGAAAATCCGTGGCGGAAAATATCATTTCGATATCCAAATACCGGATAGCTGTACGGCAACGATCCGGCTGCCTCATCAACCCGATAGGGAGGTAAGGGGTGGTCATTATCAATTTACAAGTAACCAACTATGATAAACGGCAAACCCGATGAGATTGATTTAAAGTTGCTGGGTATCCTGCAGGAGGATGCTTCCATGGATTTAGCCAGGCTGGCGAAACTGGTCAACCGTTCGCCAAGCCCGGTCCATGAGCGGTTAAAACGGCTGCGCCAGGAGGGTTATGTGAAAGCACAGGTCGCGCTGCTTGACCGGGCACTGGTCGGGCAGCCGGTGCTGGTGATCGTCCATGTCAAATTAAAACGGCAGACCCAGGCGCTCCTGCGGGACTTCGAGCAGATCGCCGTCGATATGGCGGAAGTGCAGTTTTGTCTGCATGTGTCCGGCGGCTGGGATTTTATCCTCCATGTGACGGCAGCGACACCACAGGATTATTACGTGTTCCTGATGGAACGCATTTGCGCCCAGGCCAATGTGGAGCATGTGGAAAGCAGTTTTGTGATGAAGGAATGCAAGAGCTATGGCCCGCTGATCTTGCCGAAAGCGGTTTTTACAGAAAAAAATGCTGCGGGGTAATCGCTGCACAGCAGCATTTACCGAAACAAAAATAAGCTGATGAAATACCTGCAAAAGCACCCATTTTTAGTCCATGTACGAAACATTACAACCGGTATTGGAACGGGAACTGGCCGGAATAGAAAAGGACGGGCTCTATAAACGGGAACGGATCATTACCTCGCCGCAGGGTGCGGAGATCACGGTGAACGGGAAAACCGTGCTGAACTTTTGCGCCAATAATTACCTGGGGTTATCTAATCATTCAGACATTGTCATCGCTGCCCAGGCGGCTATGGCAACACACGGCTATGGCCTGTCGTCGGTACGTTTTATCTGCGGTACGCAGGATATCCATAAACAACTGGAACAAAAGCTCAGCGAATTTTTAGGTACCGAGGATACCATTTTGTATGCCGCGGCCTTTGATGCGAATGGGGGCGTATTTGAACCTTTGTTTAACGAGCAGGATGCGATCATTTCCGACGAGTTGAACCATGCTTCGATTATTGATGGGGTGCGCCTGTGTAAAGCCCAGCGGCAGCGTTATCAGCATGATGATATGGCCGATCTTGAGGAAAAATTGAAAGCTGCCCAGGGCTGCCGTCACCGCATCATTGTGACAGACGGCGCTTTTAGCATGGATGGTACGATCGCCCAACTGGATAAAATTTGTGATTTGGCTGATCAGTATAAGGCTTTAGTGATGATTGATGAAAGCCATTGCTCGGGCTTTATGGGCAAGACCGGACGTGGTACGCATGAATACCATAACGTGATGGGCCGTGTAGATATCATTACCGGCACTTTAGGCAAAGCCTTAGGTGGTGCCTCAGGTGGTTTTACTTCGGGTAAAAAAGAAATCATCGAGCTGCTCCGCCAGCGCTCCAGGCCGTACCTGTTCAGCAATAGCTTAGCGCCAGCTATTGTAGGCGGCTCGATCGCGGTACTGGACCTGTTACAAAGCAGTAGTCAGTTAAGGGATCAGCTGGAATGGAATACCCGCTATTTCAGGGAGCAGATGACTGCCGCGGGTTTTGCTATCAAGCCCGGTGTGCACCCCATCGTACCCGTGATGTTGTATGATGCCCAGCTGGCGCAAGAATTTGCCGCCAAAATGCTTGACGAGGATATTTATGTCATCGGCTTTTACTACCCGGTCGTGCCGCAAGGCAAGGCCCGCATCCGGGTGCAGTTATCGGCTGCGCATGAACAGCAGCATTTAGATAGGGCTATTGCCGCCTTTACGAAAGTTGGTCAACTACTGGAGGTCATTCCATGAAGAAAATCCTGATCACCGGCGCAAAGGGCCAGATCGGCACGGAACTGACCGTTGCCTTGCAGGAGCGCTATGGAGCAGACCAGGTCATTGCCACGGACATTCGTGAACTGGACGTGCTGGATAAGACCGCGCTCATGGCACTGGTGCAAAAGGAAAAAATTACCGAGATCTACCACCTGGCGGCGGCCCTGTCGGCCGTCGCCGAAAAACAGCCGCTACGGGCCTGGGAATTGAATATGCAGGGTTTGCTGAACGTATTGGATGCCGCCAAGATTGATAACCTGAAAGTGTTCTGGCCGAGCAGTATCGCCGTATTCGGCGATCATGTCGGTAAGGCGGTTTGTTCACAGCATAGCGTGACGCAGCCGAAAACGGTTTATGGCATCAGCAAGGCGGCAGGGGAGAACTGGTGCAAATACTATTTTGAACAATATGGGGTGGATGTGCGTAGCGTGCGTTATCCGGGCCTGATCAGCTATACGGCTAAAGCCGGTGGCGGCACCACGGATTATGCCGTCGAAGTTTTCCCGGCAGCCATCGAAAAACGGGCGTATACCTGTTACCTCAAACCGCATACCCCACTGCCCATGATGTATATGGCGGACGCTGTTCAGGCAGCGATCAGTTTGATGGAGGCGCCCGCGGATCCGTTAACGATCCGGACCTCCTATAATATCGCGGCCATGAGCTTTAATCCCTCGCAACTGGAAAAAGCGATACAGGCGCATTTACCGGCCTTTAAGATGGCTTACCGCCCGGATTTCCGGCAAGTGATCGCCGAAAGCTGGCCCTTCGGGCTGGACGACCGCCATGCCCGGCATGAATGGGGCTGGCAGCCGGGTTATGATTTGGAAAAAACAGTTGAGGAAATAATCCATCAGTTATCGAGATAAAACATTACCTACCTCCTCGTTCTTTACGATCCGCTTCGGTAGAAGTAGGATCAGTTAATAGTTTTTAGTGAGCGCAGCGGCTGACGGAGCAGCCGCCCGCTTTTTTTATCACCACACCTCCCAAACAGGAAAAATCTGGTAAATTTTACAGGCTGGGAGCACATCCGTCCGCTGATACGCGCGGGCTTGTTTGTGCTATGCCTGGCCCGCCAGAGCCGATCCTGTATAGTACGGCAGGTCCCGCGTATGAGTGCTAACAATTTTATACTCATACCATGAAAAACATTACCGAACGCTTTTTACAAGCTTTAGAAAACCAGTTGGCTGAAATTTCCGGGAACGGCGAAACCCTTACCGGGCAATACAAAGCCTCCATCCTTATTTGCAAAAAAGCCATGAGCAAACTCAAAAACTACATGGCCAGCTATGCTTTTGAAAGCACCGAAGAAGAGATCCATTTCTTCAAGACCGTCAAGCCGCAGTTTTACAGCAAATACATCTATTACATCAACATCTACAACTACCACATGCAAAAACCTGCCGGCAACGAGCGCATCCAGACCGACTATATCCACATGCACCAGCACGAGATCAAGACCTTTTTCGACCATAACCGGGCCTTTTATGCCTATTACCGTTCCGGCATGACCCAACTGGACCAGGCCTATTACACCCGTGGCGGCTTCGACGTGCACCTCGAGCTCGAAGACTTCGAGGAAGATGAGCAATACTCCACCAGCCACGACTACAAACTCTCCAAGATCATCGCCAACGAACGCTTCCAGGATTACCTTAACCTTGAAATGGCCAAACTGCACACCGGCATCACCGACTGGAAAATCTTCCTGCCCTTCAAATTACCCAACTGGACCGCCGCCAAAGTCGACGCCGTCGAACTCATCTACGCCCTCAAAGCCTCAGGCGCCATCAACAACGGCAACATCGACATCGCCGAACTCATCACCCTCTGGGAAACCATCTTCCAGGTCGACCTCAAAGAATCCTACCACAAATTCACCGACATCACCAACCGCAAAAAAGAAATCCCCGTCTTCCTCAACAAACTTACCAACGCTCTATTAAGATGGATAACGGATAAAATGGGTTTATAAATTCTGTATCTTTAGGCATGGACTTGGATGCAAAGTTAGACGAGATTATTGCGCGCCTCGCACGTATTGAAGCGCATCTGGGCATTGCTACTACCGTTGTGGAAACCGAGCTGGTCACCATACCAACTAAACCCACCAAAGCAATGCTCCATTTCAAGCATATGATGGAATTCGCCAGCGATATGGACCGGAAATTCTTCTTTTCGGCCATACGCAAACGAGCGCCCGAAATGCTGGAGCTGAGGAAAAAAGATCCGCGCTTCCGGCTCAGTTTTCGCCCGCAAATGCTCCCCAAAATCGATGAAAAGATCCAAAAAACCGGCGCCCAATTCTATAAAGATCTCAAAGTCCAAATCCTCGCTCACGCCAAGGCCGTTGAAGAAGAAGGCGAAAAGGTGCTTGACCGTGCCATCGACCGACTAACAGCACGTATGTAATTCTTGCTTTAAACTCCTTAATTCTATCGATAAACCGTATGACGACTAAGGAATTAGAATAATTTATAGAAAGCCAGGCCGAAACACAGAATTTGGATTTTTAAGCTGATATGGTTTGGGATGTCAAAATGTTCGCGAAAGATATACTAGCGATGTCAAATATCCAGGATAGCGGATTTATTATTATAGGTGTTATAGAGGAAGAAAATCGTTTTGTTGGGACTGGTTGTTTAGGAGCTACGCTTAAAAGTTATAAAGCCGATGAAATTAAAGATCAGCTATTGTAGTAAGCTGATCCAGCTGTTGATATTCTTGTTAATTTTCCTAAGGATAGCACGGGCCACGATTATGTGGCCAGCAGAAGGGGCATCATCAAGGATTAAAAGTCGTGAGTACTGGGAAATACGCGTTATACCAAACGTTCCGCGAAAAATAGCCACTACCAATGAATGCATCGTTCTAATTGAGCGTTCGAAAGTTAGCCTCAACTGGACCTTTCCATAGATACCCAAAAATAGAACAGAAGATGATCGAATCTTTCCTGCAAATGGGTTTATTCAGTTAGAATCTGAAATTGCCTCACGAAAGTAGCTTTGGCGGTTTTATCAAAAAGAACAATTTATTGATTTTAAAGCTTTACCTGAAGACTGGTATGACATCAATAGCAGATTTAGTATCGTAGCACAGCAGTCTCCAGTGGTACTATCCTCGCTTTTTATACCTCTCCCGTTTACCTGGTGACGGATGCGTATACATTTCTGGAGCGCCTCATGGAAAATCATTTGTACAAGGAAGGCGTCGAGGTTGAATTAATCTTAAATCAGGCCGCTAACCGTACGCTAAGAGTAGATAACCAAGAACGTCGGCACGATTTACAACGATAGTACTGACTGTGCATCTAGGTGTAAATTATACAATGGAAGAAATATTGGAAAGTAGCACAACCATTGTTGCCGAAATGATCATCTAGCTTTTCGACGGTTTTGGATTCACTGCTCCGCAAGACTCAATACTCATCGGACAAAGAAGATATTTGAATGGGCATTAGCAATTTCGAGTTTCCTCAAAAAACGCACCTGCATTTCCTTGATGAAACCGATCAAATTGGCCTATCAAAAGTTGTAATATATTTCATGGGCGTTATAAATTGTCACAGCAAGTGCAGATATTTGGAAAAACACAATTTCATTGGAGACACAGGGGAAAATTATTGTTGCATTCGGGATACCGGGAAGCGGTAAATCGAGCGTTACTGAGGCATTAGGCCAGTTATCAGGTAAGAAGGTATTCCATGAACCGGAAGAGCCTGATTGGGGTGACGCAGTTCGACAAAGAGATTTGTCGGGTAATTTTACTGCGATCATGTGGTTTCGTGCACAACGAGTGCCTCAACTATACCAGGCGGACTGTTTACGGGGAAATAGGGAAGTTGTTTTCGCCGATTCTTATTACGATAAATTATTTTATCTCTACATGCATGAAGAAAGCTTAAGATGGTTGTTTGATGAAACTATAGATCCTTATGCCGCAGAGATGATCGCTATTGCAAAAAAAGATTATGAAACATTACCGGACGCAAATGCTATTATATTTTTTCACATTGACCGTAAAACCTGGGAGCGGTTTTTAAGTGTTCGTAATCGTAACCTTGATCAGGATGTTGAATTTCTTAACCAATGCTTTGACAGTCAGGCTCCTTTTTTACTTGCAGCCCAACGTTATTGTAGAGAAGCCAATGTTGAATTGGTGGTTTTCGATCAAGTATTTGATTCACCCGAGAGTTCCGCTGAACGTTTACACCGATTATTGATAGAACGAAATTTACTTTAATTCTGATGACAGAACTTTTCGAAGTCTTCCGTGCGATAGATCAAGGCAAAACAATTTCGGAGCCCGCGCTTAATAAGCTATTTGCCATACCTAATATAAAAGATTTTCAATTAACAGCCGTGGCCGCTCAACTTTACTTAAGAGGAGAGCTGTCAACAACTGAAGAAGCTTTTACATCGAAAATATTAACTGACAAGGAGCTATTCAATGAGGGGTTGACCAAAAAGATTTTTCTTGGAGAATTCATTAGCGAAAAGGATTGGCAGCCACTAATAAAAGAGATTTGCGCGGATACAGTTGATCGTGAAAAACTTGCAGTTTTACTCAGCGTCATTAAATACAAAGGATTGACTGAAGGTTCTATTTCGACCATGACTTTGGCAATGTGGCACTCTGGCAATACATATGATTACCGTGGCATGAACCGGCTCGGATACAAAAAAGTAATTCGACGCTATCCAACCGGCGCACTTTCTGAAAAAATTGCTTTGATCATGCCGAGTCTGTTAATGGCTTTCGCCCGTCAAATTCCAATTATCTCACCTTTTACAATTGGCCGTTCCTTAGCTTTCACGGGTGGCACTTGGGATAAGCTAAGCGCTATAAAGGGTTTTAAATTTCCCGAACAGGGGGAAGAGACAGTAAAAATGCTTGTCAAGTGCGGGATTTCAATGACCGTAACAGGCGCTAACTACAATCCTGCTGATGATTTTTTATATCCTTTTCGAAGCCTTACTCATACCGTCAATTCTTTTCCCTTAATAGTAAGCAGTATTGCAAGTAAACAATTAGCCGTTCCTGCGGATGCATTATTGTTAGATGTCCGATACGGTGAAGGTGCATTTTTGGTTGATAGGGAAGAAGCATCGGCCTTAGCTTCATCAATTGCCGCGATTCTGAAAGATCAAAATATATGTTGTCAATCTTGTTTTACGATTAGCAATCAACCAACCGGTGCGGCGATAGGTAACTATTGGGAGATCTTAGAAGCCGTGAACCTAATGGGGGGACGCAATTATTTGACAGGGAGATTGAATCTTGCAGGATTAGCAGAACAAAAAGCGCTCGTTATCCAGATGACCGCACAACTGATCAAGATAACTTTTCCGGAACTCGATGAAAATGATCTTTATAAAATGGCAGACGAGTTCTTTGAAACGGGTGAAGTATTAAAAAATTTCCGTTTTTTACTAGCGTGTCACGGAGTTAAACAAATAGAGAGCGACCGCTTATTTGCGGATGCGCAACCATCTTCCTATATGGAAACATCAATTTATGCTGAGCATAGCGGAGTTCTGAACCAAATCCATCAGCAAAAGCTCGGTAGTTTTGTAAATTTCGAGCTTGGTGGGGGACAAAATCAGTTTTTTGGAATCGACCAGGAGAGACAGTCAGGCCTGATCCTGACCAAGAGGCTGAATGATCCTGTGAGAGAAGGCGAAGTGCTGGCAATTATTTTTCATCATCAGCCAATTGACCAACGACTACTAGAATCATCCTTGTATTTTAATATCAATTAATATGTTATTTTTGCTATTTAAAGAAAGAGCATGAGTATGTTTATAGCTATAGAGGGATTGGATGGGTCGGGTAAATCGACGCAAATCAATTTACTGATAAAAAAATTCGAAGCTGAAGGTAAAGCTACCAGGTTCGTGCATTTTCCCCGTTTAAACCAAGGTATTTTCGGTGAATTAATCGCTAGCTTCTTGCGAGGAGAATACGGCGCAGTAAATGCGGTGCATCCCCAATTGGTCGCCTTGCTTTTTGCTGAGGATCGCAAACAGTTTGCTGAAACAATTCAAGGCTGGCTTGCTGAAGGTTGTTACGTATTGGTAGATCGCTACGTGTTATCTAATATCGCATTTCAATGTGCTAAAACAAAAGATGAGCATGAAAAAGAAAAGCTGCGCCAATGGATTAATATGTTTGAATACGAATTCCAAGCTATTCCCAAACCTGACCTTTCATTTTACTTAGAGGTTCCATTTGAATTTACGCAACGTGCCCTTAATGCGGCCAGGGAAGGTGAGCAGCGAAATTATTTAAAGGGCAAAGAGGATATTCACGAAAAAGACTTGGAATTACAATATGCCGTGCGCAAGGAATACGAGCAGATACTCGAAATGGATGAATCAATCGTAAAAGTCACTTGCTGTGACGAGCACCAACAAATCAAAAGCATTAAAGAGATTCATGAGCTGATCTTGGATATTCTAGAAACCAAACTCACAATTAAGGCGAATGGCGTTTTTTAGATTTTTGTGGAAGAATAGCATTTATCTGCTGGTCAATATTATTATCTTATTGCTTGGAGCTTATCTTATCAAATCTGGCACTTGTTTGGATGTCAATTCATCCGATCAATCCAATTCAACTATATCGATATCAATAGGCACATCTTTGATTGCGGCGTCGATCGTGATGTTTTTAGATTTGTTTCGTCAACTTTCCATTAGCAGAATTTTTGCCCAATTACAAAATATCGTTTATGATGCTGGCTTACAACATATTTATAAAAAAAGAGATATTGATAAATATGACGACCTGGTCAGTGAAATGAGTTCCAGTTTAGATATTGTAGGCTATTCCCTGGGTGCATTTTTTGAGAGTTATTCTGATATCCTTCAAGTGAAGACAAATAAAAACCCGGTAAACCTTCGTATAATGCTGGTCGATCCAGACAGCCTTTTTTCTAAGAACCGGGCACAAAATGAGCTAAAAAGTGAGGGTGCTTTCAGGGAAAAAATAACTACCATGCTTCGTTTTTTCAAAGGCAACAGTAAAGTGGAAATTAGGTTTTTTCATTCACCTATTTCGTCGATGATTTTTCGTATCGATAAAGTTATGTTTGTTGGCCCGCACTTTTATAAAAAACAGAGCAAGGCAACCACGACAATGGAAATCAAACAGGGGCATTGGTTGTTTGAAGAATATCAGCAGGAATTTGAACGCATGTGGGCTGATGCATCACCTGTTGATGATACAAAAATGGGTTTATGAATGTTGATATCATCCGTTTACAAATTGAAGGCCAACTTGATCAGGAAGATGATTTATGGCGTATTGGCAGAAAAAGCACTTGGGCTGATTTAATTATAATAGCGTTTTATGATTATCAGCGTACGAGTGACAACATCTATCTTTTGCGGATTATTTGTAATTGTATTCGCATAAAATTGCTGGAAAATATAGGTGCAAAAAATATTACTTCCGACTTAACTGAGTACGAAAAGACTGCTAGTGATAATGAGACACGTTCCATGCTAATCCATAATTATTTTAAAAATTTGGTAGCACTATCTGTTTCATCCGATATAGACTATGCTTATGAATTGAATCAAAAAATACAATACTTAAAAGTTCTCAACCGGCAATTAGAATTAGATGAATATCCAATCGCGCTATACGACGAGTTAGCCATTACTACGATTAAATTTTTAGCAGAACGGTCCTGAATATTAGCAATCATGGAAATCCGTACTACAAAAGCGGCTCAACTTACTTATGGGTTATTTTACCCGGCTTTTTTTGGTAACATGATCTATGATATTGTTCAAGCCTTGATTGACCCGACGGCTCGCGTCTCGGGTACCCATCCAGGTTTTTTGCAGGGAGTCGAGTTGTGGATCGGTTTGTTATTGATCATTTACTTTGCAATTGATTATATCCATTTGTATGTAGATATGAAAGCTGCAGACATGACCGAGTCTAAAACACCGCTTTATATTATTTGTGACATATTGAGTTCACTATTGTTTTTTTTGGCTTTTGTCGCTCTTAAATATCATCATGCGAACGTATCTGCAGTCTTGGTTGGTCTTGTGCCGCTTGTAATTACGTTTTATAAATGGGAGTTACTCAAAAATGGGTCAGAATTAATAGTCATTGTTATATTCGGGGTGATATCTACATTTTCAACAATTCCCTATTTCATCCAATCGGAAAAAGATTATTCTTATTATTATTTCTGCAACTTGCTTTCCTGTGTTCTGTTTTATACCATTTATGTGTTTTTTCTTAGGGCATTTTTAAACAAAAAAGCTAATTCTGTTACCAGTTAAGTTTAGTAACAAGACTTACTTTAGATTTCAATAAAGTCTTGTGCTATTAGCCGGTTGCCACGTTAATCCTATATTGCTATTGAGATATTGATCGTGAGGGCGCGAAAAAAATCTAACTAGTTACATTATATTGCATATTATTATGAATATAGATGAGCTTTTCCTCTTGATTGACGATCCGCAACAAGATTACGACCGCTTCGAAGTGATGCAGTCTTTTGTAGCGTTGGCAAAACTTGAAGACGGAAATGAGTCCTCATATTGGTTGGAAGTGGTAGCTTTTAAACTCTATCTTAATGGTGAAGCCGAGTTGGTTACTGATTTTGAAGGGGAATTGGCTTCGGCTAAGCAACTAGGTGCTAAAACTTATTACCAGCAAAGGCTGACTATCACGCAAAATCTGCAGACCAAAGCACTCTATGGGCATTTGCTTTGGCAATTACATCGGGGTTATTCGGGATGTGCGACTGCAATTAGTGTTTATTTGCAGCAGGCTGAAGATGTTATAGACCGGTTGAGCGGTGAAGACAAAGTGTTTTCAATTTGGAATGATGCAATACGACCAGCTTTAAAACTAAGCGCTGCTATCAACAATGAAACTGCGTTTACAAAAGGCATCAACTTGGTCAATCGGCTGTTGAATTCTGCTGCTCCGATATGGATGAAATGTAGTATTCTTAATTTCTTGCTGGCGAACCTGAAGAATAAAATCAAGTCGTTCGATCTTGACAACTACGTGCAGGAGGTTTTACAACTTCCATCGGCGCTAAAAGGTTCCAGGCATGAAGAAATTGTCGAAACGGCTATAAAAATAGATCGGGTATTAACGGGTCAGCGGCAAGCTTTGTTATGGGAGCAGTTAGGAGACGCCTTTCAGGCATCGGCTTTACAACGTGAAGATGATGCCATGGGTATTGTAACGATGCCTTGGATGGCTAAAGCAATGGACTGTTTTCGCAAAGCAAGAGCCGATGCTAAATACCAGGCAGCGGCAACGGATTATGAAACGCTGAAGAAAAACCGAAGAACGAATAGTGTTAGAATTCCTTTACTTAATGAAACGCAAGGTAAATTGCTATACAGACAAATTGAACACGTCAAGAAAAGCTTTTTGACCATGCCGATCGAAGATTTATTGGTTAACCTGGCGGTAGATTTGGATTTATTGTTTTGGCAGGGCGCTGACGATGGTTTACGTGTTTATGACGACCTGTCCCGCGCTGTTACTTTTGTCAATTTCGATATCAATCAAAATCCAAAAGTTTTATCCGAAGCCGGAAGCCAACGCTTTAGTGATGCGAATACTTATCATTTGAAGTTTAAAATTTATACCCAAACCTGTGTTAATGCAATCATGCAAGAATTGATCAAAAACGGACAGTTGAATATGCCCTCCCTCGATGTATTTTTTAAAAAATCCTGGATCGGCCAAACCATTATTCAGGCAGAACAAGATCCTGAAAAGAACTATGATTTGTACGCGATGGTTAGACCTGCCCTGGTCTATTACGTTGAACAGGCTACGCGCCGTCTGCAAGGCCAGGAAGCCGATTTTATACTTTGCATTGATACGTTAGTCACCAAATATGAGATGCTCGCTCGAATGCTGTTAAAATCTTTCGGTATTCCTACCACTACCATTGATAGTCAAAGCAGTGAACCGCGTGAAAGTTATCTCCCGGAGTTGCTGGACAAATTGCCAACAGATAAACTAGACCAGAAAGATATGGAACTGATCAGGCATATTTATGCAAAGGGGGGAATGGATTTGCGTAATAAAGTCGCGCACAGTTTCCTTATACCGGAACAATACACATTGGAACTGGCCGACGTTGTCGTGTGGTCTATCATTCGGATCGGGCAATTCACTACTGAAGAAAAATTGCCGTAAATAACACTATTTTTAAACATGCTTAAAAAAAAACGACATGTTATCCATAAAGCTGAAGATCTGCTGGTCTTACTGCGGCAACAACGCAATGTGCATGTCCTTTCACAGTGTGAGATCAAATTAAACATCAATTTATATGAGATCATAGCGGAAAATCCGATAGAGGGTATTGAACTTATTGAAGGGCTTGATCAGAGCACAAACACTGACCTAATAAGTGCCAAGATAACCCCTGGCTTGTATTTAACTAACCTTAGATTTAAAAAAACGTTTGGTATAGTTGACTGTTTAATAAAAGGCCCTGTTATCTTTAATAACGTAATATTTGAGGAGGGGCTTCAGTTTCATTATAATGAACTTATCGGTTACTTAAATTTCAATCAAGTAGTTGTAAACGGGGAAGCCTCTTTTAGTTCTACCCGGGCGCATGACAAATTTTCTATCTTAAAGTCGGTGTTGCCTTTAGGAAAACCGGGATTCAAATATTCCGTTTTTGAAAAGGAAGTTTTTCTATTTGATACCCATTTTCCGAACGGCCTGGACCTTAGTTCTTCGCATTTTAAAGATAAATTGGAGATTAGTCATGGTCACATAAGAGGGCTTTTAAATATTTCTGACGCTCGAGTGGGCCGGTTTGTGCTTGCCGGTGCTTTTAGAGGCGATGAGCGCATTTTGCTGAATGATGTAAATTTGAGTGATACCGCTTTCGAACAACAAGTACAGTTGCATAACATAACCTTGACTGGAACGCTTCGTGCAACGCGAGCCTTATTCGAAAAAGAATTATATATTGATTACAGTGTGTTTAACGGACATGTACGCTTCCCAGCAGTGACAGCCAATGGGATTGTGATGATCGAACATTGTAAATTTGAACAGGACCTGAGTTTTTCTCATGGTTTATTAGAAAAATCGGTGTCATTTACTAATACTGTCTACAACGGAAGTTTATGGTTTACCGGCGCGAAAGTCAACGACAATATGTGGATAGGAGCGGGCCTGCAGGCCGAAGAAGCTGTTTCGTTTCCGGGTACGCTTGGTTTTGAAGCGAGTATTATTTCCGCTAATTCTATTGTACGCATCTTCCGCATTAACACCCAGGAGACTATTAAGGGAAAACTCCATATGCAAAGTGCACTAGTTAAGGGTCTGGTAGATATAAGAAAGGTCTATATAAAAGAGATTTGTTTAGATGGAGCGGTTGTAACCGGTAACCTGCAAGTCAGCGGCACATTAGCACCTTATGTAACAGACTGGCACGGAGCGCGGCTGCTAAAAAATGAAGCAAAAAAAATCAATAATAATATTTCTGCCTTAGCCTATTATCGCCGTGAAATGGAATTGCACGCTAAGGGTTTACATTTCAGACAAACCGGAGATTGGCTCTTATTAAAACTTAACGCATGGTCTAACCGATACGGCACCAGTTGGCTAACAGGAGCAGGATTTACAATTGTTACCGGATTTGTTTTCTTTTACATGTTTGCACTCAGTGCTCACAATTTCCACTTTGTTCAACCCGATTGGCCGGGTTTTCTACAATACTTTTGGTTACCCAACGGTCTTAACGGACTGGTCAACATAAACAATACAGTTAACGGTGGTTTTGTCGGCGGATTTTTCTTTCTGCTTGGGAAAATATTGATCGCCTATGTCATCTATCAAACCATAGCTGCATTTAGAAAATTTCTGTAAATGGTCGACCTGTTAAATTTTGTTGAAAATGTAAAGAACGCTTTAGAAGATGATGAAGTAAAAAAATCTTATGTCGGTTTTTATGATTTTCCCCGCGGAGCTTGCATGGATGCTTCTATACTGCTAGGCATTTTACTTGGTAGACAAGGATTTGGCGACTTCGATCTCGTTTCGGCTTCATATGATAGAGAGCGATTTTTTACCCATGCCTGGCTGGAAAACCAGAACTATTTAATTGATATTACAGTCGAACAATTTAGTGATTGGCCCAAGCAATCACATATTATCAATTTAACCAGTGCGTCAGAACGTTATAATTATTTTGAAATCATATTCAGGGAGCCTTTAATACACCATAATAATGTCCCTGATTTGGGGTTTTATGCTGCCTTATCTTTAGTTGAGGAAAAGATTCGTACTGCCTGAACAGGACTGTTAACACGTTGTGGAAAAAATAGTTATCCACAATCGTATAGTGTAAACTTATTTTTTTATATTTGACTATACGATTTGTAAAATGAGCATTGGCAATAATATAAAGAAATTCAGGCTATCAAAAGCGTTATCGCTGCAGCAATTAGCTGATCTTGTTAGTTTGTCAAAAGCGAGCATTCAGCAATATGAGGATGGTACTACGCAACCGAGTAACAAAGCGTTACTATCTATTGCGCAAGCCTTGAAGGTCAACTTGTGGAGTTTTTTTGAAACGGTTGAAGTAACATTGGAGTTGGCCGAGTTCCGCCATGGCGAGAAGCTGACCGACTCAGAGAGTGAGAAAAAACGTATTCACGACGAAGTGATTAGCCGCTCGCAGGGATTTATGGAATTGGAGAACCTCTTGAATGCGGGAATTAATTTTGATAATCCGTTAGCGGATTTGCTGGTAAGATCAGTAGAAGATGGCGAATCGGCAGCAAAACAGCTGCGGAAAAAATGGAAGTTGCAAAATTTACCAATTGATAGTATTTGCGGTTTGCTGGAAGACCAAGGTTTTAAAATTCTTACGGTCGAACGTCAGACAGATTCACCAGGTATTTGCGGCTTTATCCGTGAACATGAGCAGATGATACCTTTTATTATATTAAATATATTGCATGAACACGTGCGGGAGACGACACGTAAACGTTTTACAATAGCCCACGAGTGTGCACACCTCTTGTTAAGGATGGACGATAGTGTCACTAAAGACTTGGCAGAAAAAATTTGTAATCGCTTCGCCTCAGCATTTTTATTGCCAGCAACAGCCTTAATAGATTTTTTAGGTAGTCAGCGGATCAGTATTTCTTTAGCTGAACTTCGGGAACTGAAGGAGGTTTATGGCTTGTCTATTATGAGTATTATTTACCGGGCGTCAGAAATAGGGTTGATTAATTACGACACCTGCCGGGAATGGATAGAGCATTATAACGGTTGGAGAATTGCCCAGGAAGATTTTGGAATTTTTACTAAATCAAAAGAAGAGCCTACGCGGCTAAACCGTTTGGTCAACCGTGCACTATCTGAACAACGTATTTCAAGGGAAATGGTGGCGCAATTGATGCATGTCCCATTGGACCAGATTAATGACAAATTTGGAAACCAAAAATTAAATTTAATCTAAGCGCCATGTTTGTCTTTTATCACCTCGACGACCTTATTTTGCTGCACCGGTTGCAAGTTCTAAGCCGGATAGCTGCTACTGGCGTAAATGTACTGATACCCGCACTGAAAGAAGCTGATTACTCGCCGGTTTATTGGCAGCAGCTAAGAGAAATAGCAGCGCGGGGCATCATCACGATAAAAGAGCAGGAAATACCGATGGATTTTATACTGGAGCACCAGGTTGTTCATCGCCGTGCAGGGCGTTCATTATTAATGCTCTTGCATTTTTGCCTGTCGGAGCATGCGATCTTGGTAGCTAATGAAGATGATGTTTTTGTGCGTGCGCTGTGTACAGCTTTAAAAGTTCCGGTGTATTCACTGGAGGATTTCAATATTGCGACCATTAACAACAAAATGTATTTTGAGTTTATGGCAGAATTAAAAAAAGAACAAGCCGCAAGGCTTAATTAATAAAAAAACCTGCGGGGTTTGCGGCCTGCAGGTCAATGTGTCTCAAGTAATCAGGAACCGGTCTTCAACCCCGGTAGATACTATGTGACGCTGGGACGTTAATTGCGTTAACGTTGTAAAGATATCAAAAGTCAGACTTTTATCAAGTAAATCTTTACAACCATCCCTGCTGCACAATTATAGCCTGATGCCATGTTTGTCCCGGACATGCTCCAACCCGGTAATTAGTAATCTCCATTAATTCACAACATGGCGAATTGTAACAAATTGTTCGGCGACTTTACAAAAACGGTCACACCGAACGCAGATGAAATGCAACGAATGAAAAACTCCAGACAAGCTCTGGAGAAAAAGATCACTGCGAAACTCCAGGAAAAACTGGGCATGACACCGACCTATTACACACAAGGTTCGGGTGCGCATAAAATGCGCACGATTATTATTAAAGAAAACGGTACTTACGACGCTGACCGAGGTGTTTATTTACCGGAAAAACCAGCTGTAAGCGCGGAAACGGTGCAGAGGTACGTTTATGAGGCTGTGTGCGAGCATACGGCCGATGGTGCCGAACATCGCAAAAAATGTATACGTGTGTTTTACCGGGGCGCGTATAATATTGACTTTCCGGTTTATTATTCGGTTAAAGGCGAAGACTATGCCTACATGGCTGTAAAAGGCAATGGCTGGATTAAAGATGACCCCTGGCATATGATTACTTGGTTTGAAGGGTACAAGGATGAGGACGGGCAGCTTATCCGTATGGTGAAAGATCTAAAAGCCTGGGCTTCTAAATGCAGCTGCAAAATGCCGAGCGGCATTGCGCTCGCTGTGTGGGCTGCCAAGAATTTTTCGGCAGTAAAAGACAGGGATGATGAATGTTTATATAATTTATTGAAAGCAATTCAATCAGCTGTGTTTTTTAGCGTTACCTGCTATGCGCCTGTTGAACCTTACGACGACTTGACGGCAAAGATGAGTGCCGATCAGAAAACGCGTTTTAAAACGGAATTGGACAAATTTGTCGCCGATGCCAAAAAGGCACTGGATGAGCCTAACCAGTTAAAATCATCCCGTATTTGGCAGAAATACTTGGGTGATCGTTTTCCAGACGGAGCTGACGAAGATACCGATCAAAAAGCCAGGGCTTTATATGCGGCGGCCGGTTCCACCAGTTTATTGGGTTATACAGGGCAGTTTAATCATTCTTCAGGCGTTACACCTCAGTATAACCGGAATTATGGCGGTTAAAAATCTCATACCAGAGCGCCGCCTTAACCCGGCGCACTTGCTGCGTCTGGAAATGGCTTTGCTGCGAAAACATTATGGGTTTTTGTCAGCAAAGCTGGTAGGCGGCGTTCTGTATGTTTATGGTTATTGCCAGCCGACGGAATATTCGATAACCTATCATTACAAGGTTGTTTACGATCCGAAAAGCGTGCCTAAGGTTTATGTTACAGAACCTGAGATCGCTTATAAAGATGATATTCACATGTACTCGGATGATCACAGGCTTTGCTTGTATTACCCACCAGATCACAGTTGGACAGAGCACTCACGGCTTTTCGATACCATCATACCTTGGACCCATAAATGGTTTTTGTACTACGAAATTTATTTAATCAGCGGCAAATGGGAACACCCATTCGTCGAACATCGCAAACTTTAAACTTATGGAATTTAAACCCAATATATTTATAGGGTCATCAAAGGAAGGTCTATCCGTAGCCCAATTGGTGGAAGCTGAGTTAACAGATATGGCTGAGATTACCCTATGGACGGTAGCTTTTGAAAATGGCAAAAGTAACTTTGATAATCTCATCAGCCAGATCGCGTTTTACGATTATGCTATCATGATAGCCACTGGTGACGACGTTATCACATCCCGTAAAAAGCGAAGTAAAGGCGCACGAGATAATGTGTTGTTTGAGTTTGGCTTATTCGCTGGCGGCCTCGGCCGCTCCCGCGTGTTTTATATGATAGAGGCAAACACCAAACTCCCGAGCGATCTTTTAGGCCTTACCCTGCCTTTTATTGAGCCGAAAAATGAAGCGTCTGTTAAAGCGGTAGTTGCAGATATCCGGAAACAAATTACCGGTAAAGAGAAAACCTTTGACCTGGGATTTCTCCCTTCAACGGCGCTCGCATACGGTTACTTTGTAAATTTTATTGAACGCACGGTCGAACGCTTATTAGAGGATAAGAAGGAGGAAAAGGTATTTCATCTAAAAAGCGGTGATAGTTTCAGTATTACGGAGCTGAAAATAACCATCTTGTTACCTAATGACCTGGATGACGATATGTTTAAAAAAGTTAAGGCCCAGCGTCTGAAGAAGGGCTGGCAACATATGAAAGTCGATCCCAAAGACGTACGTGATTATGATTTCTCTATTGATGTTTCCAAGGTGGCTGCTGGTTTGCTACATCTGG
Organism: Mucilaginibacter segetis; assembly: GCF_016522075.1. Classification (GTDB taxonomy): domain Bacteria; phylum Bacteroidota; class Bacteroidia; order Sphingobacteriales; family Sphingobacteriaceae; genus Mucilaginibacter; species Mucilaginibacter segetis. The sequence goes on from NZ_JAEHFW010000001.1 coordinate 1,835,883, forward strand.
TGGACATACCTTTGACTTTAAATGCGCTAAATAAATCCATTCGGATGTATGCCAACCGTCAACATATTGGCAAGGATGTTAAAGAAGGGTTATTAGAATACCGGGAGATCCGAAATTTCCAGCGTACGCTAGAATTTCTTATTAAACAAAGCTCCCTGGCGAGAGGAATTGTTAATGTAGAAATTGTAGATATCTAATATAACTAAACTTTTATCTCAATTTGGATTTGCGCTGTAATTGTAATTGTGATTTTCCTACTCCCTTAGGACATGATCTCTCAAAGTTCGGACTTCCGGAGTTCCACTTTGAAATTCAAGCCCGTTTCTATACGCAAGGAATCTTTATTTTATAACATTAGCAAATTGCAATTTAATTATCGTAATCAAACCGTACACTTGCCAGTTGTAAAGTCGCAAACATCGGATTTCTGCTTCTCATCCGACCACTTTCTGCAATGAGGTGCAGCTCTTTTTTCGCTCGTGAACAAATCACATAAAGCAACTTTTTCGCAGCGCTAACTTGATCAGCTTCATTCCGGTTAGGAATATAGCCTTGTAGTAACCCAAAAGCGATGACTGTATGGAATTCTTCTCCTTTTATGCCATGGCACGTATTGACCACTACACCCTGATTGTGGCGGAATAGTCGGCGAAAGCTTTGGATATCGGTCGCATAGTTATATTGTGGGTCGTCCAGCCTGCGTTGGGTGCCCACAAAAAAATAGGTCCAGTGCTGCTTTAAATTTGCATTAGATTCTATATCGATTTCAAGTATGGCCAGCAATTGTATAAAGCAATCTTCTAAATACTTTAAGCCTACGGTATGATCGCTTTTAATTAAATTGAATACGCGCAAAAGTTTCTTTGCCTTACGTTGTTCGCTATCAAAAATGTCAATGCCCATGGTTTGGAGGCTATCCACCAGTTCATTAGCCCAACGGGTACGCACAAAATACATGTTAGGTGCCGGATCAACTAGAAATAGCCGCGCTACCTTGAACCATATATTTTCCTTGCTTTTGATAAGTGGAGATAGGCCGATTGCATCAAAATTGACGTCCGGTAATAGCTGTTTAAGTTTGCGGCCCATAGGAATAACCAGCCACCATTGCGGCGCGAGTACGCATATTTCCTTTTCTGCGATACCGGCCGTTATCCTTTCACTGATAATCTCTGCTATATGCTCAGCCAAGCTGTCTTTATCTACTGTTTCGTTAAAGGTGATCTGGCCTTGTTGACCAGCGTAAGCACACATGGAACGAATGTCAATAGCTGCGGTTTGATAATGCCGATAATAATCAATCACCCTTTGAGTGCTCCGGTAGTTTCCCGACAATTTCATTTCATTAATATCGATATTTCCGAAACTGGCTTTGATGTCAGATAGAGAGCGGGCTACGCCGCCTAGAGAGCCATAAATAGCCTGGTCTTGATCGCCGACCATAAAAAGTGTGGTGTTATCTAGTTTAGCGGTAATGATTTTGGCTAAAATTTCATATTGCAGTTCCTGCGTATCCTGATACTCGTCAACACAGATAACCTGAAAGAAATTATTCAACGTTCTTGCTATTTTAGGATAACTGGCTATGAGCTTATAAGCATAATATAAGAGTTGATCAAAATCGATCAGCCCCTGTTCTTTCAGCGTGGCATGGTACTCCCGTAAAAAGTGATGATACTTAGATACCTGTTCCGCAAATGACCCGTCAGGTTTTAAACGTGTCGTGATATTGTCCCAGGTAAAATCATAGGCCGCCCTCAGTGTGGATAATAATTCCTCCGTTTTGTACTCGTCGGCAATCACGAATCCATTTTTGAGCTCAGGCAAATAGCCCAAATAGGGCGTAAGTATCCATTCTAAACAAAAAGCGTGTATCGTACCGGTCCATAATTTGGTCGCGTCAATATCCATTCTGTCCAGCCGTCTTTTGATCTCGTCGGATGCCCGGTTGGTAAACGTAAGCGCCACCACCATTTTTTTGCCCGTGAGGCGTTGGAGTTCGTAAGCGACTTTGTGTGTTAGCACTCGCGTTTTCCCACTTCCCGGACAAGCTGTGAGCAACACATGATGGTCAGCTACCACCGCTGCTCTTTGTTGATCGGTCAGGCCTTCAAGCATGGGTCATATATTTGATCAACAGACTTATGGGGTCTTTTGGCAATTGACCCACAAAATAGCTCAATGCTTTATCCTGTTCTTTGATGGCTGAAAATTCCTCCAAGATTTTTTTATAATCGGTTTTATCCCCGTCAAAAGTCGATTTTGCCAATGCTTTTAGCCGATAACTAACCATTGGGATCAACGCTTGCCAACTTGTATCTTTAAATGCAAAGGCAATTGCCTTGATGATATAATCGGGTAATACTGTTAAATGATTTATATTTTCAGAAATCATGATCGCAAACCAGCCTTTGCCAAATTTCTGTGCTAATCTCAAAACTTCCTTTCCGGCTACAGCAACATTCGCATCATCCAATTTGGAGCCGATGTCATCCAATGTTTTTTTTGTCTTGTATTCGTCGGCTATCGCTAACTTAATCTCGTAACTGTTGTTGGCCTGCAAAAAATCCACCTCAAAAGTGTACTTCGCGTAAAATACTTCTATCCAAGTGTTTCCATCAATGAAGGCATCCAGTTTGTCTTTCCGGGTTAATCCTGAAATCTGCGAATTGCGGCACCCTTTAATTTCTGCACTCTCATCGTCTTTTTGTGGAGGTAAGGGAAGGATGGAAGTGTCGAGATCTGTTAAGATGGCGCACTTCTTTTTTACGCGATCATCGTGAAATAATATCGCAATATTTTCGAACCCGGTGCTGCCGATATTTACCAGCGTGAGCCCTATTTCATCGAGTGTGACGCCAAAAACCGCTTTTATTAGCGCTGGTATTAATATTTGTTCTGCATCACCTTCAACCAATAACACGCCTTTTGCAAAGAGTAAGTTAGTTCTTACAGCATCCAAGTAACGTTCAATACCGGTAATTTGAGAGGGCGTTAATCCATTTGAAGGATTGAACACGACCGCTTGTTGTTTGCTGCGACTCAGTACGTTCAGTGTACTAATCCGACTTACTGACGATATTTGTGTCGAATGTGTAGTGATTAATATTTGTGTATTATGGCTATGCAGCTTTTGAAATAACGTTTTCTGTATATGCGTATGAATATGAGCCTCAGGTTCTTCGATGAGTAAAAAATTGGCAATTTTGTTGTCTGATTTAACTTTTTCGTATTCTAATAATTTTAAAGACAAATAAATCAAGTTGGCACCGCCAAGGCTGAGTTCCCATATTTTGCCTTGATAACCGTCTTCGTCAGGATCGCCGACCCATAGTTTGAGCGACTGCAACAATTTTTCCATATCTGCTGGCAATTCTGATTTGATATCTATGGTCGGTGCATAGGTCTCGCCAACCGCTTGCCTGATACTATCTGAGATGCCTTGGGACACGCTCTTTACCTCATCAAGTTCAGTGATCTCGGCGTTCAACTCGTCAACCTTTTTAATGATATCATCTTTTTTAGCGACATCGATCGTTTTTTCCTTACCTCTTAACAAGTTCAATAAAGGATTATCTTTATAAGACCGGAGATCGGCCTCAACATCTCTCAGCGCCTTAATAAAAGTGCAAGACAACTCGTTGGGTAACGAAACTCCATAAAGCCGGATCCCATAAACATCGTTTTCTTGTTCATCAGGATTTGGAAAGACGATGTTCTCGAAATCACCCACATAATCTCTATAAATGTCATCATCCGAAAAATCACCGTTTCCTCTGCCCCGAAAAGTTAATTCATAATCATTGATCGTCAGGTAATCTAAAATATCTTTTAATCCGGCTTGGGTTTTATAGGTGTCTTGACTGTAATCATATAATTCTCTTCGTTTCGCATCCTTTGGTCGTAATATAAGCGAATAACTACCTTTAGAACTATCCAATTCATCCATTGTACCGGCCTTATGCATTGCTAAGACCTGAGCCTCCTCGCTGACATCGAGATCGCCAAATTCAAGTTGAATTATGATCCAATGGCCACGCCAATCACCAATCGACCGGTTAAAATCGGATTCATAAAAACGGATGTGCCGGGGCATGGTTTCATCGATCAGGTAACGTAACGCTTGTAAAATGTTCGTCTTTCCAGAGCCGTTTTCACCAATTATCGTATTTACTCCTTTTGAAAAGCTAAGGCAAATATTTTTGAAGTTCCGAAAGTTCCGGATAGATAGTTTTGAAATGTACATGTGAAACCGATAAAGTAGGTGTTTTAATTTAAAAGTATTTAGTGTAAAAATACCAGTTTTTATTTTGATAAAACTTAGTTTAGGCCATGGGTATACTTGAAACGATTGATACTGAGCAGCGGGCCAGTTTAACAACCACCATAAAAAAACTTACCGAACGCTGCCGGACAGAAATTCCTATGATACGGAAATCCGCAAAAAGGGCAATGGCAACCTATCCGGAAAATAGTGAGGGTTATCATTTCGGAACCGTCCCGCTACGTATGCGCTTAGCGGTTGTAGACATGAATGTATTGTTTGAGAAATTGCTCAATGAAACAGACCCGGACGCACAGAACTTGTTAGCCAGGACATTGAGTACGCATTTCTACGAATTTTTTGAAGATGTGCCGGCCATGCTCGGTAAAAAATTTCGGACAGTTATTCAGCGTTTTCCGCCTTGGGAAAAAGTGGAGGCGGACTTGAATATCCTGGTCAGCAGTTTTAACGATACCAAACGTGCCTGTATCGAACGGCATAAGTTGGTGCGGCATAATGTGGGTGCTCATCGCGATGAAGATGGTATGTTACAAGCGAAGATCATCGATAATATCAGTATGGAGTGGACTGTATCTGATTATTTCCGGCTAGCCGAATGGATTGTTAACTATTTAGATTTTGAGTTCCGGATAGCAGTATTGGCAGAACGCATAATGGACGGAACTTATAAACAATAAAAGACAAGAAGTGTTCCTAAAATATGCTTCGTCATCAAATTCCTCAGGTCACCATGAACCGATTGCGGTTGGAGTTCATTCGGGGGAATTACTGCGCGCATCGCTTGGCTAAGGAACTTAAGCTTTCAACGATTACCACCTGGCGTTATGGAAAAGAGTTTGAACGGATTCAAGCGGAGTATCCTGAGAAGTTAAAGGATCTTAGCTTTTATATACCTGAGCCGCCAAAACCACATCGGGAAACGCCGTTATATGTACAGCTGATGCAGGTGCTGCCCGATCTGATCCGTGCGGAACGGCCCGGTACGAAAGCCAAGCCGGTTTGGGAGAAATATCATGTTTTATATCCTGATGGTTACAGCTACTTTCCCTTTAAGGACTTTTACTATAAATGGCTGGCTGAAAACCCGGGCTGGGAACCGCCGAAATTGATAGAACATATTCCAGATGCTGATTTAAAGATATTGGCTAAGTGGCGGCATGGCAATGATCACCGCCGCTGGCAGATCGCCACAACGTTACGCGCGGCTTTATCTGGTGCGAATGTGGCGCAGATTATGGAGAAGGCAGATTGCGAACGTAAGTCAGTTAATGATTGGTTAAATACTTACCGCACCAAGGGATTAAAAGGATTTGACTTAGTACCACGTAAGACCAATGAGGGGGTGGTCAAACGCATCGCCGAACGAAAGGACAATCTGGTTAAACTGCTGCATGAGACACCGAAGCTGTACGGTATCAACCGCACCAGCTGGACGATATTGGCATTAACCGGGGTTTATAACCGTATTTACCCGGTCAAGGTCAGTTATATGCAATTATCGCATTCGTTGAAAGCATTGGGCTATAGCTATAAAAAATCCCGTGACATGCTGACCAGCCAGGACCCTAAGTTCCGTGAGAAGATCAATCACATTCAGCATATGCTGCAAAACCTGAAACCCAATGAAAAATTCTTTTCCATAGATGAATATGGCCCGGTAGGTATCCGTATCAAAGGCGGCCGCACCATCAAACACACCACGGCCTCACCCGACATCGTACCGGAAAAACAAAAATGCAAAGGTTTTATCATTTGCACCGCTGCGCTGGAACTCTCGACCAACCAGGTAACGCATTTTTATTCCCAGAAGAAAAATACCTTTGAAATGATCAAATTATTAGACGTTTTGATCGAGCAGTATGCGGATCAGGAGCGCTTATATTTATGCTGGGATGCCGTGAGCTGGCATAATTCCAACATACTCAAAACCTATATCGAAGATCATAACCAAACAAGAACACCCGAAATCAAAATCGCCCCCTTGCCATCCTGCACCCAGTTCCTCAATGTCATCGAATCCGTGTTCTGCGGCCTCGCCAAAGCGGTCATCCACAACAGCGATTACGCCAGCACTGATGCCTGCAAAGCCGCCATCGACCTGCACTTCACCGCCCGTAACCAACACTTCCTGGCCAACCCCAAACGAGCCGGGCGCAAAATCTGGGGCAAAGAACTCGTCAAAGCCCACTTCAGCGAAACCCATCATACCCGAAATCGCAACGGTATGCGCGGTGCCCGGCCAGAGTGAGTAAAATAGTTGGGCCTATAGCAAGCTAGAGAATGAAAAACGGCATACCAGATCAATGTTGGCTTTGAAAACCGACATAGTCAATGGTATGATTTTTTCACTGAGATTATAGATAGTTTCGACCTGGGCAGGAATAGTGAGTAAGTCGCTAAGCGAAAGGGTAGATTCGCCTTCGATAAGTTTGCTTTCCTTTAAAGTCGCCAAGAATGAAACGTTATCATCAGCCGATTTGACCATGTGGAATAAGCCTTCTACGAGTTGTGGTCGCCCTGTGATTACCCCTAGTATAATTATGGCCGCATAATAATAGTCTAACTCGTTGTACAAAGTCACCTGAAAACCCTCATGCGTCCGTAGAATACGGAATATATTGATGAATCGTTTGATAGTACGTGGCGAATCACCGATCAGAAAGGCCAGCCCTTGCATAAAGTTTTCTTCTTCGACACTAATTAACAGTTTGGCAGTATCAACGGGTTTTGAGGGTTGGGCAATCGAATTTTCTTTGGTTATTTCTTTTCGGAAGTCGGTGCTTTCTTTTGACTGTATATTTTCGGGCTTAATGTCGCGAAGTCCTGTATCCGCTAGACTGTTCGTCGCCAGTGTAGACGGCGCTAGTTGTTCCATCGCCGAATTATCTTCCTCCACCTTCAGTTGCGCGGCTATGAGGGAGGCTTTGCTTTTTTGGTTCATTGGTTTGAGTGCGAACGGAATTTGGAATATTTTCTCAAGATAATCAGAACTAGTGGCGATGACTTCCTCATTGTCATTTTTATCCTTTTCGACTTTGCGGCGGAAACCATTTTTAAGATGCGGATAATGTAGATGCAATGCATTATGCATCCATCGGGGATCGACACCAACAACAACTACAAAAAGCGGAAATGCCAGAAGCAGGTTCATCGCCTCCAGCACTTTAACAACGGTGTCTTCTGAACATCGATCCAAGTCATCGATGTATAAAATAATCCGTTCTAATTCAAATTGAAGTTTTGTAGTCGGCTGTCCGTCGTTCATGGTTCGGGCCTTTCTCTGTTGACCAAGTAGGTGATCGAGTTGTTCGAAGTCGCGCCGCACCCAGGAAATGATGCCGAGACTGTTGGCATAACGTTCATCGGCTACCCGGCTTTCAATGAAGTGAATAACTTTGCGGCCCGATTTGATATCGTCAATGTCCTCTTTTAACTTCTGCTGACGGAGTTCTAATTGTTCTATCTTGGTAGTTAACTTTGCAGATTCCGCTTTAGCGCCGGAGATTTGATTGTTAAGCTGCTGCCTTTGTTCCAAAAACTCGTCCTCCGCTCGCTTTCTTAATCGGCCCAGTGTATCTTTTAAAGGCAAGAGTTTTTCATAAACCAGCTTTAACTGCTTCATGGCCGGGTGGATAATATTCAAGCCCGTTGCCAGTAAACCGCTAAGCGCGTAGATCAGGTATTTATACCGATCAAATAAAACACTGACGGCGACGGATACAGTTTTGAAATAATAGCTGATCCCGATCAATACCGCAAACGTTATGAATAGAAATATCGTCCGCTTACTGGCGAAGAACGGACCTGATATTTTTACCGATTTGATGAACCGGTCCCAATAGCTATCAACCTCGCCTAATTGTTTACTGATGTCATCTACCGCGTCAATTTTGAGGAATTTGTATTCATTCTTTAAATCCGTTATTTGCTTTTGCACGGCCGCATCGCCCATAAGTTCCTGTAGAATAACCGATATGGATAAATTACTAAGCTTGGCAGATTGTGTGGAAACTTTGGTATCGAAGACTGCTTTTTCGTCAGTGAGCAAAGTAATGCGGCGATCCACTTCCGTTTTTTCGCTTTTGGTTTCCGCGATCAATTCTTTAGTAGAGCTGAGGTTTTGAAAGAGGTCCTTAAGTTCATCCGGGCGGTCTTTTCCGTATTGCTCCAGATCTTCAAAGATTTTCGTGATTAGGCTTGCCCAAAGGTTGGCATCGGAATAATGCCAGGAATTAAAATTGATTTGAAGGACCTTTTTGCAAAACGTAGTTTGAGGGCCAGCGCTCAATTCATCGATTTTTGACTGTAGCTTATTCATAAAAAAGCTCTTGCCGCTACCCCAATTACCGAAAAGTCCGATAGCTAACGGGGGAGTTACTTCTTTGTAGACCATTACTGCCGCGAGTGCATCTACATCCTTTTGAAACCCTAAGCTATCTTCAATATCCTTAGCCGCACTGTCGGAAAAAACACGCACCAAACTGGCCTTATTACCTATCAATTCCCCGGGCTCATTAATAGCCCGCTGCATATCTTCGTAGACAGGGGAAAATTCGGATTCGCTGATTTCGAATAATCGTTCATCACCGGACTCGAATCGGTCGTTAAGGGTACGGATAAGCGAAAATTGTTCGGCGGTAAAATTATAACGGTAACGTATTAAGCTGATTCTAAATAAAAAGCGCTCTCTGGCATCATTTTCTCGTTCCAGTGCCCGTGTCACCTGAAAGATAAAAACGATATTCTCATCTTTTGAATTATCAATGGCAATACCCAACTCACCGACCCTTATTGCTCTAAATCTCTCATATTCCGGGCGCGGCATCCTGGACTGGTAATCTGCATGAAAAAAAACAACCGTATCTTCGCTTAGATCATCTGTCGCCCAATTCGGCCCGTTAATTTTTAACAACCAAAATTTAGCATGAGGAACAATTACGGTGTCTTTAAGTAATATCTCCTTAGCCAACTCGCGGTATTCCGCCCACTTCAGAATGTCAGACAATATCTTATCCCAGCTGAATTCGGCCTGATAAAAGGTTGTTACAATCTGATCAGGCATTCCTGCTTCATCAAACGCTTTCCTGACGTCATTTCTCGCGCGTTTACCATAGCCAACGGTCATGTCATAGGTTTCCAGGATGGTAACCTGTCCATTTTCGTTTTTAAACTTATCCTTATTGTTCAGTGCTAGATTACCCAACTGGCTGCCTAGGTTAACCGACTCTACGACCAAATAGCTATTGTCCGGACGGGCCACGCTGCGCAGCACAAATTTGTACTCATCATTGGAAAAAAGAAAGCCATCCGTATCCCAGGAACCGCTGGGCGTGCCGTAAGCAATATCTGTGTGACCCTCACACCGCCAGCCTGAAGGTAGAATTTGCGGTTGCAACCGATCCAGATAATTATAAAATTCCTGCGCAAAAATAAATGGCGACATATCAATCTTTTTTGGAGCGCTTATTGATTTTTCGTAACGAGCTAAATGACGCTCTAAACTTGTCAAAATATGCAATCGGCCATTCTCTGTTAGCGGATATTCAAAATATTCGACTTGATAATTGGCTAATTCTTTAGGTATTTCGATGCCACGTTCAACGAAAGGTAGAACAGGTATACCAGCTTGCATAGCCATGCCCAATTCCATAAGTAAACTAGACGAAAAAGATCCCTGCGCCGTTAAAAACAAAATAAAAATATCAATACCATTCAGGCTAGTCTCCAACACTAAGTTATGTGGCTCAGTGTCTTGAATGATTTTGACTTGATGGTTTAATTGATTAAGCTTAGTGATGATAGGTGCGATAAGATCTCGGTCTTTAGCACTATAGGAAATAAATATATTAGGCATTATAATCGTGTTCGTGAAAAGGTGTCTAAATATAGGAAATATAGCATTTAATCAAGCAAAAAATGAGAGTAATCCACCATGATCTTTCGGGCTTTACGCAGATCTCTAAAAAAGGCTATGTGCTTTATCGATGTCTCTAGTATGATGTCGTTTGTATCCGACTGGGACGAAAAATAAATTCCCGGTGATAGTCGAGGTAATGTCTTTGTGCGGTGTTGAAGCTGCCGACGTTTTGGGGTGTTAACTTCCAGATGGCGACAGTGGGGTCGGTGATGGGCGGGACGGCCCAGAGGACGTCGCCGTTGTTTTTGAAGGATAGCCAGCCTTTGTCGAATAGGCAGTCGACGTGGGGGCTGAGGAGTAAGCCGTTGTTGCCGTCCAGTTTTTCTTCGTTGTCGGACAGGCGCCAGGGTTTGATGTGGCTGGCGATGAGGAATTTGACGTCGCTGGCGCCGGTTAGCCGGCAGTGTTTTTCGATTTTTAGCAGGCGTTGGCGGTAAATACCCTGGCCGACACGGGCTTTGATCAATTGAGTTTTTTCGGTTTCCCGGATCGGTGAGGCAGCGATTTGCTGTTCAGCGGCATTGTTAATTAAACGGCTTTGAACGTCATCCAGACTGTCGATCGTTACGGCGTTCGATCTGGAGATCAAGCCTAAAAGTAGTTCCCCTAAGTTAGCGGAGATCTCTGCTAAGTAAATGCTTTGGTTACCGTTGCCGTTTTGTTGTAAAGGCGAGTACTTTTCAGGCAACAGGCGTTGAAAGAGTTCGATGTCCCTTTTGGGGGCGAATGGCTGTTCCAGTTCCAGCCAGAAGACCTTCACCAGGTAACCGTCGGGATTCCACTGATCGCCGGTGCGGCCGAATTCATCGGGGATATTGGAGGCGATACAGCCCGATTCAATGATGCCGACGGCTTTAACCCGGCCATGTGCATAAGAAAAGATGACATCACCCGGTGAAGTGAGGGTCATGTTGAAATAGCCCTGGTTGAAATGGCCCAGCTTGTTCGCTTTCGGTGACCAGATATAGCCGCCGCCCAGCTCTTTCCGTACGGTTTGCTTATGATTGACCCACCAGAATTTCATACCCGAATATAAGGCAATAAAGTCTCAAATCCATTATTCCGGGCTATCGTTGCCAACGGTTGTAATTGTTCCCATACCCGGTCGCGTTCAAATAAGTGGAGGTCCGGAACAATCGTCAAATAATCCTCCAGGAATTTATGCTGGGGCGCCACTTGTTGTATGACTTCTAAAGCAGATCGTTGTAAATTGAAATACGGTTCGAAATAAGTGTCGAGCGGGGGTAGTTTGTCGCTTTTGCTGCTGTTGAAGGCCCGGTCGGCGGGGATGAGGTTCCACATCAGGTCATGGGAGACGAAGGCGTAGGGGAGGAAGTGCTCGACGGCATAGTCGCCAACAGTGAGTCGCTTATGGGTATAGATACAATCCACACTGCCCAGTTCAGCCAAAACGAGGTCCCAGAATTTGCGTTGTTCGGTCAGGGCTTTGCGTACCGGCAGTTTGATCAGTTTGTTCGGGATATCGGGTACGTTCGGGTTCTTGGCCTGCAGATAAACCGCCAGGTTCCAGTAACAAAAGTTTTTCAGGATACGGGCATGGCGCTGCAAATAAGTTACCCAGGCCGGATTCAACTCGATATGATCGGCGTAGAGCGCATACAAACAGTTATTTTCAAAACGCTGGGAAGCCCGGTAAGCCGCCTGGCTATCCGCTGCCCGGAACCAGGGACTCAGAAAACGGTGCGGTACCTCGCCGTTAAAATAACGCAATGCACGTAAAGTAGCTTTGTTGCTGGTATGGGCTAACTGGTTGAAAATAAATATCCTATCCGCATCGATCGTCAGGCTTTCCAAACCCCTGATCGCCTGAATTGCCTCCTGCAACTTATCCTGCTTGCCAAACGAAACCTTGAAATAATTCACCGTATACCAGGCATGCGCCACCATCTCCGCGAACAAATCCCGCTTAGCGATCGTCCTTTCACCCAGCTCCACCCGCCCCAGCAAAGCCAGAAACCAGTAAAACTTATACGTCGCCGAAGTATTTTTAAAACACCCCGCCAGCAAATGCACCGGTAAACCCTCGTGATCAGGCAAGTCCATGCTCAAATATAGCAATTAAGCCTTCCGCTAACGGTGACAAATATTTTAAAAATGTTATTGTGTATATTGCATCTACCTTCAAACAATTATCATGATTTACTTTTCAAATTATTTTCGTGTTCAGGAAGATATTATTGACCGATATGGGGCATTTAATATTTCATTAATCAACGATTTACCACTGTTTATTGACCCTTTCTTATTATTTGGAAGCCAAAAGAAAGAGTATCAGCAGCTCCATAAGGAGATTGTAGACTATTTGATTTTTTTGCGGGAAAAGGCGGCTTTAGGAAATATCAGTGACGGTGAAAAAAAAGCTTGGTTTATGTTTCCGGAAGTTGAGCAAACATGGCTTGGTTTCAGCGTAATTGGCAATAGTGGTCGTGGTTTAGGACCTAAGTTTGCAAATTCTTTATCTATCAATATGCCCGTTGTGTTTGCTGATTTAGGTGAAGAAAAAATTTCTCAGACTTCTCACCTCGAAAAAGCTGCCTTATTTCAAATTGGTATTGGAAAGGATAATATCAGTGATTTTACCACTAACCTGATTAAGAGGTATTTATTGGAGTATACAGAAAAATTTACGCTTAGTCACATAGCTGCAGCAGACCGAGCGAAATTTAAGGTGGATAAGGTGTATTTCGATTATGATTTGAAACGTTGGATGCCCAAAGAATTTACACTGCCGCTTTTTCAAGATGACTATGTTTTGCTAACGCCTGTCGAAATACTTACAAAAGATGAAAATTGGATTAACGGGGGCGACCTGCATAGCCAATTCCATAAGGTTTGTAACTCAATAGCGAATAGCCAATTGAGAAGTGAAGTAAACAACTATTTCAGTAACAAACTACCGCGGATAACCAAATCTCATCCGAAGATCACGCAGAAAGAAAAAAGCGCCGCTATAATAGAAACACTGAATAAATTTCCGAAGATCATCGATTATTATATTAAACTCAAAGAGGGTAATAAAGACGGTGCAAAACGGATGTCTAAGCAAAAAGTGGAAGAGGTTAAATCACTTTTCGTAAATAGCGTGACGCGTTTACTTGACAAACTAAAAGAAAATACGGAGTTTTTCGTTCCGACTACGGAAGATTCTTTTACGGCCAGTTTAAAGCGTGTCAATTTCATGAAACATGTTATTGAAAAGAATGATGGTTATCGAATTTTCTACGTCAAAGGCCAGCCAATTAAGCGTGAACAGGACGTCCAAATTATTTTTAGATTAACATGGCATGCAAGCACCTTTGATGTTAATCGAGAAGTCAACAATGGAAGGGGGCCGGTTGACTATGCGGTTTCTAAAGGAGCCGCAGATAAGACGCTCGTCGAATTTAAACTTGCTTCTAATAGTCAGTTAAAAAAAAACTTGCAAAATCAAGTGTCAATTTATGAGGAAGCTAACAACACCACGAAGAGCATCACGGTCATCGTTTATTTTACTTTATATGAGTTACAAAGCCTTAAGTTATTATTGAAGGAGCTAAAACTGACTGAAAATAAAAGTATCATACTCATTGATGCACGGAGTGATAACAAAACCTCAGCTTCAAAAGCTTAGTTTAATTAGCAGATAATCATTTAGTTGTTTCTGATTGTAATCATTGTTATATTCGGATTACTAAACCGAATAGCATGATTGTTACCAATATCACCATTAAACAACTGGTCGAATTTAGAAGATTATCTGACCGCAGCCGCAAGACTTTCGCGAACCGGATTCAAGTGCCGCAAACTGCTGCATCCGGCGATGGCGGCGGAGATTACTGGATTTCTTGCCTGAGTGCAATTGGAAATACCTTCCGCGTGTTAAATAATCAATTGATTACCGATAAGATAGGCGAATTAGACCGGAAGTATCAAACGGCCAAGCATACCAACACAAAAACCATGTATAAAAGGAATCTGGAGATTTTGCAGATCTACCAGAATTTTAACTTGGCACAATGGCGCCCATCAGTTCCGTTGAAATTTTTGACACGTCCCAAGATTACTTTAATGCTAAAGAACGTTCCGTTGCAGATTTTGCCGCAGCATGTCTTTGGTTTTGACATTAACGGAAACCAAATGGTAGGCGGGATTTGGTTTGTTCATTGGTTAGATGGTTTTAGTGTTGGTGATTTAGGTATGTACACGGAAGCGATGTATAAATACTTGAATTTGGTTTATGGATCAACCCATCAAGTGGATCCGGATTTTTGTCTTACGGTTGATGTCGTTGATCAGAACGCGGTGAGTTACACGCAATTGCTTAATGGAAGTGTAACGTCGCTGCTGGATAATACGCTGGACGAACTCAACAAATTGATTTAATTTACTCTGCTTCAGTCACCAGGGTTAAGGCTTGCCCGGTATAGATTTTTTTGACCGGTTGCATGTCGGTGCGGACTTTGGTGTCGGTGACGCGTGCATAGTGCTGCGTGGATTTGATGCTGCGGTGGCCGAGCATCTGGCCCACGGTTTCGAGGGGGACGCCATTGGTCAGGGTTACCGTCGTGGCAAAAGTATGGCGCGCGCAGTGATAGGTCAGGCGTTTGTTCAGGCCAAGTTCCCGGGTGATGTCTTTGAGGTAGGCATTGGCTTTCTGGTTGCTGATGTTGGGCAGGAGTTTCCCTTCGGGCCGGCGGGGATGGTGTGCATAATGCTGGAGGAGCAGTTTGGCCGGGGGCAGGAGGGGCACGCGTACCCGGTTATTGTTCTTGATGCGGTGGGTTTGGATCCAGGTTTCGCCGTTTTCCGTGACCAGGTCCGTAGCTGCCAGTTTTACGGTGTCCGCATAGGATAGGCCGGTATAGCAGCTGAACAAGAACAGGTCGCGTACCACGCTCAGCTTTTTGGAAAAGCGTTTGGTCGCCAGCCGGGCGAGTTCCTCGCCGGTCAGGTAATCGCGGTGCACTTCCGTCGCCCGCATGCGGTGGGCGATGAAAGGGTCGCGCTGCAGCCAGCCAAAATCCATCGCGATCCGCACGATCGTGCGCAGCTTTTTAATAATTTGTATCGCCGTATTATTTTGGACATGATGACCGGTCTTTAAATAATACTCATAGTCTTTCACGAACTGATGATCTAATTGATCTAAACGCAAGTCGTCGGTTTGATACTTTAGTTGCAGAAACTTCTTCAACGCCTTATAACCGGCTTGATATTTCTCCAGCGTGGCTTTCGAATAGTCCTTCCCGATCAGCCCGATAATATAGTTCAACTGGTAATTCCAGACCTCCGACAACATTTTCGAGGGCTCCAGTTCTTCCCCCTGCATCAATTTCCGGACCTGCCGCGCCGTAAAAGGCTTCCCCGCCGCGTACAATTCCTGCCGGCACTGGTGTGCCCGCGCATACAACAAATCCAGCCAGGCATTGATACTCCGGGCCTCCTCCTTATTCCCCTTCACCCGGCCGGCCTGCTTATCCCAATCCGCCGGCCTGCACTTCCGCTGCGTCGACAGGTCTTCCGTATGCCCGTTCACCGACAGCCGCCCATAAATCATGCTAAGTTCCGCCTGCTTATTCTTCGGTGGTTTCAAATAAAACCGAAACCCGAAGGTCAGCCGCTCAACGCTCAGCTTTTGCTCCGCTTCGGGCTTTTTTTTTCACCCCTTTCCAGCATCTTGTCCACCTCCTCCGCCTTATAAAAATACGTCCCGCCCACCTTGCTATACGGCAAATCCCCGTTCACCCGGAAATTCTGCAAGGTCCCGTGCGAGATCCCCAGCAGCTTGCGTACCTCCGCCGCCTTCAGCCACTTCGGCCGCTCCGGCCTGTTCGCCAGCAAGGCTAACAATTCCTGCTTAAAAAGCTCCAGGTCTTTCTTGGTAATCAATTCATCGGCTGTCATGGCCGCAACCTATACAACTTTTCAGCATAAAAGACCACCCTTAGAAAAATAAATATTGAAGTCTACTTGCCCCCGGTAAGGTCGATAAACGTGCCCGTCGTGTACGAAGCTTTGTCAGACAGCAGCCAAAGGATGGCTTCGGCGACCTCTTCGGGCCGGCCGCCGCGTTGCAGGGGGATACTGCTTTGCAGGCGGTCGACGCGGCCGGCTTCGCCGCCATCGGCATGGATATCGGTATAGATGAAGGCGGGGCGGACGCCGTTGACCCGGATACCCTGCGCGGCGACTTCCCTGGACAGCCCGACCGTCAGGGCTTCGAGCGCCGCTTTACTGGCGGCATAATCCACATATTCGTGGGGTGCACCTGTTTTAGCAGCCAGCGAGGAAACGTTAACGATAGCGCCGCCCTGGGGCATTCTTTTCACGGCTTCACGGCAGCACAGGAAGGGGGCGACCGTATTGGCCTGCAACAGGCGTTGCAGTCGCTCACCCGTTAGGTTCGCGACGGTGGTTTGTGTTTCCAGTATGCCGGCATTATTGACCAGGCCGTATAAGGGCGGCATCAAGCGGTCCACTTCAGCGAAGAGGTGCAGGATACCGGCTTCGGAACGGATATCCGCTTGTATCGCTTCGGCCCTGCCCCCCTTATGGCGGATCTGCGCAACGACCGCCGCTGCGGCTTGCAGGTTGCGGTGATAATTGACCGCGACGGCGTAACCCTGCTGCGCGGCAAGTCTGGCGGTAGCGGCGCCAATACCTCGACTGGCGCCGGTGATGATCAGCGTTTGGTTCATTCCGTAATTTCTGCTTTTTCCGCCATAACGACAACATGGTTCCAGCCATGACGGTCGGGCTGCCGCCCGGTCCGGATGGCGTTCAGTTCGTCCCGCAGGGTGGCGGCGATGCCTGCTGGCGGTGTGGCCGGGAAATAGCGCTGGCCCAAGATATCGATCTCCCGGATCTGGGTGAGTACCGCTGCAGTGCCGACGCCGAAGGCTTCAATGGTATCGCCGTTTTTAAAAGCAGTTTCTAATTCCTGGTAACTGATCGGACGTTCCTCGGTGGTCATGCCGCGGTCTCGGGCCAGTGTCAGCATACTATCCCGGTTAACCCCATCCAGGATGGTGCCGTTGAGCGGCGGGGTGATCAGGGTGCCGTTGATGGCGAACATGACGTTCATGGTACCGGATTCTTCGATGTAGCGGTGCGATTCCCCGTCGGTCCAGAGCACCTGGTCAAATCCGGCGGCACGGGCCAGCCGGGTGGGCAGGAAAGCCCCGCCATAATTGCCGCCGCATTTGGCGAAGCCGGCGCCGCCTTTGGCCGCGCGGGTGTATTCGGTCTCGACCTTGACGTTGACGGTGCCTTCGTAATAATTGGCCATCGGCAGGGCCACGATCAGGAATTTATATTGCCGGGCTTCCATAACGCCCAGACGGGCTTCAATGGCGATGACCATCGGGCGCAAATAAAGGGCGTTGCCGGGCAGGCCGGACACCCAGTCGGCATCGGTTCCCACCAGGGCGTCCAGGGCGGCATAAAACAGTTCTTCGGGCAGGGCCGGCATACACATCCTTTCCAAGGAACGATTGATACGGATGAGATGCTTGTCTCTACGGAAAATGCTGACCCGGCCGTCGGCCAGGCGAAAGGCCTTCATGCCTTCAAAGACCGTTTGGCCGTAATGCAGGCACAGGGCCAGGGGGCTGATCAGGAACGCACCGAAGGGCTTCACTTCGGCCTGCTGCCATTCGCCGTCCTGATAGTCGGCCGTAAACAAATGATCCGTCGGGTTAGGCCCGAATTGGATGTTGCTGAAATCATAAGCCGCCAGGCGGCTGTTATGCGTTCGTGTTACTGGTATGTTCATAAGTTTAAATGTTAATCTCCATTTTAAGGTTCGCGCGTTCATAAGGCACCTTGCCCAGGGGGACCTCGGTAAAGCCGAGTTTGCGGTACAGGCTGACCGCTTGAGCATTAGAGATGCTGTTGGAGTGTAAAATAAGCCGCTCAATGCCCATACTTTGGGCCTGCGCGATAGCGGATCGGATCAGGAACTGGCCGATACCGCGCCTGCGCCGGTTTTCTGCTACCGCCATTTTGATCATTTCCCAGTCCTCACCCTGCGGTTGTAAAGCGACCGTGCCGACCACTTCATCTTGTTCGACCGCATAGAGAATGACACCGCCCCGGTCGACGATGGCCTCCTGCGGGTTCTCCAGTACGTAAATATCTTCAGGCTCCAGCACAAAGTCTTTGACGATCCATTGTTTATTGAGCGCCTCAAAATACCGGAGATAAGCCGGTGCATTCACGACCAGGGCAACCGGTTGCCGTAAAGGCAAGTAACGCTCCCGGACAAGCGCCAGGTGATGCAGCGGGTGGCCCGCCAGGATATAGGCAATGGCCAGTACCGAAACGCGCTTTTCCGCAGCGGTGCCCACCTGTTTAAGCATCGCTTCATCAAAACTTTGAAACAAGAGCAGGTTGCTTTGACGAACCAGGTCGAACTCGGCCAGCAATGCAGTGATGGGGCGGTTAGCAACGCCGATAGATTGACCATAAGCCGCTTCATCATAATCCGGCAGGGGCACCTGCTCACCGCGGGCGATACACAAGGCCCGGTAACCCAGGATCCGCTCGGTGTCAACCAGGTGCTGCAGTATTTCCCTGATGGTCCATTTACCCGGTGCATAGGTCAGCGCACCCAATGCCTCGAGTTCTTTGGCGTCAAACGGGTGCCGGTGTTCCTGGAGCACTTCCAGCGGCGACAGGTCCGCCGTCAGGCTGATATAGCGCTCATGCCAGGGATGTATCGCGTGCAGGTTAGAAATATCTTTTTTTGTCATCACACAAAATTGTCGTAAAATTGCGGACCTGTACAGATGCAGAATTTGATTTTTAGACCATAGCAGATGGCATATTTATACGACCGTATCGCCTCGGATATCGAGCAGCAGATCGCCCAAAGCGTGTTGCGCGTGGGGGATAAGCTGCCCTCTTTGCGCCTGATCTGTGAGCGTTATGGCGTCAGCCAGAGCACCGCCTTGCAAGCTTATTATCAACTGGAGGCCAGGTCCCTGATCGAATCGCGGCCGCGCTCGGGCTATTTTGTGCACCGCTCGCCCAAAAGACAGTTACCCTTGCCCGAGATAAGCGCGCCGGGGCAGGCCGCGTCGGGCGAACTTCACGGGATCATCAGCCGGGTCTACCGGGACATGGGCCGTGACGGGGCGGTGCCCTTGTCTTTGGGGGCGCCGGCACTGGCATTACTGCCGGTGGCGAAACTGAACAAAGGGCTGGTCAAAGCGACACGGAGCTTAGCCGGCAGCGGGCTGGCATATGAACAGGTACAGGGTAACGCCAACCTGCGGCGGCAGGTGGCCCGTTTCTATGGCGGAAATGCCGAAGACCTGGTCGTCACGGCCGGCTGTATGGAGGCGCTCTCGCTCTCGTTAATGGCGGTGACGCAGCGTGGCGACACGATCGCGGTCGAAAGCCCGGTCTATTTCGGCATTTTGCAGCTGGCGCAAAGTTTGGGATTGGCGGTCATGGAGCTGCCCACGCATCCGCAAACGGGTGTGGAAATCGATGCCTTGAAGAAAGCGTTAAACAAGGTCAACGCCGTTTTATTGGTCAGCAATTTCAATAATCCCCTGGGCAGCCTGATGCCCGATGCACACAAGAAAGAGGTCGTGCGCCTCATCCAGCACTATGGCGTCCCGCTGATTGAAGATGACCTCTACGGGGAAGTTTATTTCGGCGCCGAACGCCCGCGTTCCTGCCGTTCCTTTGACGACAGCGGCCTCGTTTTATGGTGCAGTTCCGTTTCGAAAACACTGGCACCGGGTTACCGGGTGGGCTGGGTTGCGCCGGGCAAATTCAGGGACGAAGTGCTGCGCCTGAAATTATACCACAGCATCGCGGGCACCACCATCACGCAGGAAGTCATCGCGGGCTTTTTGGAGACCGGGCGTTACGCGCACCATCTGCGAAGCCTGCGCCATACCTTACAGGCCAATGCCCTGCGTTATACCCGCGCCATCGCCGACTATTTTCCCGAAGGCACCAAGATCAGCCGGCCCCAGGGCGGTTTTATGCTCTGGGTCGAACTGGCCGCAAAAACTGATTCCGTTGCCTTATATGAACGCGCCATGCGACAGGGCATCAGCATCGCGCCGGGCAATATGTTCTCCCTGCAGGACCAGTACCGCAATTGCATGCGCCTGAGCTATGGAATGCCCTGGAACTCGACCATCGAAGACGCGCTTAAGCGTCTCGGAAAATTAATGATCTGACATGGAGATCGTACGCGTACCCTTAGCCACCAGCGCCCAGCCGCAGATAGCGGCCGGCGATATTGCTTTTGTCAACTACAGTGACCAGGGCGGCCCGTTCCGTCACCGTGTACTTTTTGAGCGTTACGCCATCAGTCTGGTGCAGCAGGGCCAGAAACAGATCTACCGCGCCGGCGGTGACACCCTACTAAGGCCGGGGCAGGGGATGCTCATTCCCGAAGGCAATGCCATCATCGCCGAACACAGCCACACCACGGAGCTATACCGCAGCTTTATTGTATTCTTTCCGAAATCCTTAGGCAAAGACTTTATGCAGCCTTCCAGCAAGATGGAGGCCCCTTATCTGCATTTTCAAACCAATGCCTATATCCGGGCGTATGTCAGCCATATGTGTTCGCTCATCCAAAAACAGCAAGTGTTATCTGCCGAGATGGCCAAACTCAAAGTCCGGGAACTCCTGACCGCACTTAATGAATTATCGCCCGGCCTGTTAAGTTCCGTATTCAATAAAAGCCAATCATCTCTAAAAGTATTGGTTGAACAACATTTACTTCATCCACTGACACTGGATGAATTGGCTTTCCTGGCTAACCGCAGTCTATCTTCTTTTAAACGCGACTTTGAAAAAGAATACGCAGTCTCCCCCCAACGCTATATCCGCGAACGCCGCCTAGAAATGGCGGCGAGCGAACTGGCTAAGGGAAAATCGGCGACCGACCTTTATTTGAACTATGGCTATGGCCACCTGTCCAATTTCAACACCGCCTTTAAACGCCAGTTCGGTGCTACCCCCGCAGATTGGGCTTTCCGCAATACAAAATGAACGTTTCGCAATAACACCACAGGCAGCTCATGCGCCAATTTTGAAGCATGAAAAAATTACTGTTCCTCCTTGTTTTCTTTTGCCACCAGGCATCCGCCCAAACCTTCACCCTGAAAAGTGACGACCTGGGCGGCCAGTTCACCAAAACATATATCTGCAGCGGCGACAACCAGTCCCCCGAACTCCACTGGACGGATGCGCCTGCCGCCACTAAAAGTTTCGCGATCACGATGTATGACCCGGACGCCCCGACCGGCAGCGGCTTCTGGCACTGGGTCGTGGTCGATATACCAGGCACGGTGACACAGGTCAAACGCGGCGCCATTCCCGCCGGCAGCTTTTCAAGCATCAATGATACCGGCGCACCCGGTTACCAGGGCCCATGTCCGCCTGAAGGCGATGCCCCGCACAGTTACATCATCACGGTATACGCCCTGAACACCCCCAAACTCGGCACAACGGCTGCCTCCACCGCGGCACTGACCGGCTTTATCCTGAACAAAGCCGCCATCGCCAAAGCATCCCTGATCGTCTATGCCAAGCATTAACAAGATCTATATCGTCGGTGCGGGCGCTATCGGCCAGGCACTGGCCGTCTGCTTACAACATGCCGGCAGAGCCGTTACGTTAGTTCGCCGGGCGGGCACTGGCCCCATGCGCATCAAAGTGCAGGCCCATCAGTTGCTCGAAGCCACTGTCCCGGTCATCCGCATAGAGGAAATAGGCGAGGGGCTCGTACTGGTGACCGCCAAATCCTTTGCCAATCCCGGCATTGCCGCAAAACTTGCCGGGCAAACCGTGGTATTGCTTCAAAATGGTTTGAACATCGAAAAAGATTTCGATAACCGCGAATTATACCGGTGCGTACTGATGGTCACCAGCCAGTTCGATACCAACGGCGTGGTTCAATTTAAACCCGTCAGCCCCTGTCCCACAGGAGCGGTAAGGGGCGGGCAATTACCACAAGTAGTCGCAGCACTCGACAATCCCTGGTTCAGGTTCATAGCAGCAGAAAATATCCAGGAACTGGTCTGGAGAAAGGTCATCGTCAATTGCGTCTTCAACGCCATCTGCCCCTTACTCGAAACCGACAACGGCATCTTCCACCGGGATGAATCCGCACGAGCAATTGCCCGCCGGGTCATCACCGAATGTATGGCGGTAGCACAGCAGTTTGTTACACTGGAACTTGAAACAGTGATGGATAGCTTATTGAACATCAGTAGATTATCTGACGGTCAATACATCTCTACCTTACAGGATATCCGCCAGGGTCGACCGACCGAACTCGACACCCTAAACGCAGAGATCGTCCGCCTGGCCGGCGACCTGCCGGTAACCGAAACCCGCCTGCTTGGGGAATTAGCGATGCTTAAATCACTACAGGGCGCAGGGGCAGGGTGAACCAGAAACTGCTGCCTTTCCCCAGCTCGCTCTCCGCGCCGACCTGCCCGCCGTGCCGCTCAATGATCTCTTTGCAGATATACAGCCCCAGGCCCAGCCCCGATATGGTTTTCGTATGCTCCTGCACACGGTAATAACGCTCGAAAAGACGGGCCAGCTGATCGGCGGGAATGCCGGGACCATAATCGGTGACGGACACCCTGGCGTACTGCTCGTCATGCGTGACCGTCACATCAATGCGATCGGCATTGGGCGCGTATTTCGCCGCGTTGGTTAAAAAATTGGTGATCACCTGGTCGATCCGCTGTTCATCCGCCCGGATCTCCAGGTCAAGCGCCCCCTGGACCCGGATGTGCTTGCCGGTGGACAAACCAATGGGCTGCGCCGCATTGCTGAGCAGTTGCGACAGCACAAAGCCCGAAAGGTTCAACGCCATCTGCTTCTGCTGCAGCCGCCCGACATGCAGCAGGTCATCGATCAGCGAACTTACACGCTCCGCGCTCTTACGGGACTGTATGATCAGCTTGGACAGCATGGCCGGGTCCGGCTTGTCTTTCAGGCGGTCGATCAGCTGCAGCGCCGCTTTCAGCGAAGTCACCGGCGTTTTAAGCTCATGGCTCGCGATACTGATAAAATCATCCTTGTGCTGCTGCAGGTTCTTCTGCGCCGTTATATCGATACAGGCACCGACATAGCCGGTAAAATGCCCCTCGCTGTCCAACTGCGGCTGCCCGCTGTTCAGGTACCAGCGAATCTCCCCGGAAACAGGCGGCATCCGGAACTCCACTTCGAAAGCGCTGCGCGCCGGAAGCGCCGAAAAAAAGGCGTCCTCCACCTGCTGCCGGTCCTCCGGGTGAACCGCCTGAAGCCAGCCGCGGCCCAGGTGAGCCTCCAGCGGGCGGCCTGTCCAGCTGAGCCAGGTCTCATTGACATAGGTCAGCTTTCCTTCCGCGTCCGTACGCCACAAGGCCGTGGGCGCGGCCGAAGTCACGCTGCGCAGCAATTGCTCACTGTCCGCCAGCGCTTTTTTTGCCGCCAGTTCGGGACGCAGGTCCCGCATGATCGCGCCCACCGCCAGCGGTTGCCCGCTCACCGGGTCATCGATCCGGATCGTATAATTGAGCACCGGGAAAACCTCGCCCGTGTTCAAATGCCGCACGTTCATGATTCCCACCCATTTACCCGTCGTCATCACACCCGGCAGTACCTCCCGCCTGACCTGTTCAAAATCCTCCGGCGTATGCAGGTCCGCGATCGGGGTCGTCCGCACCGCTTCATCACTTTCAAAACCGAGCAATTGCTTGCCCGCCTCATTAATATAGCTGTTCACCCCGTTCAGGTCCAGGATCGACATCAGGTCCGCGCTGTTATCCGCCAGGGTCTTCAGTTTGCGCTCGGTCTCCTTCGCGCTGACCTGTTCCGTGATATCCATCAGCGTGCCCAGCAGGCGCAAAGGCCGGCCCGCCGCGTCATAGCGCACTTTGCCGCTCGCCCTGATCCACCTCAAGGCGCCATCGGTCCGGAAAATCCGGGCTTCGTAAAAAAGACGGCCCGTCACCAGCGCCTGCTGGTGGGCGAGCTGTCTTTTTTCCAGGTCATCGGGATGAAAAGCCTTTACATACATTTCGCTGGGCACCAACCCGCTCAGCCCGAAAATATTCGCCAGTTGCTCGGAAGTCACCACCGCTTGCGTCTGCAGGTTGATATCATAGGTACCCACGTCCGCAGCCTCGGTGGCCAGCCGGAACCTTTCCTCCGCCTCCGCGGTTTCCGCCAGCGCCCGCTCCAGGTGTTCCTGGGTTTCCAGCAGTTCCTCATTGGTCGCGCGCACCTCCTCACTGCTCGCCTCCATTTCCTCGTTCAGCGCCGACAGTTCCTGTAGCGCCAGCACACGGTCCGTGGTTTCCACAGCCGTATGGACAATGCCGTAAATATGCCCGTCCTTATCCCGCAAAGGCTTAAAAGAAAAATCAAAATAAATGCGCCGCCGCTCGCCCCCAATGACCACCTTCACCTCACTATCCGGCTCCCGGCAGGTTTCCCCGCGCTCGTAGACCCCCTGCAAGAGTTCCAGGAAATTCCCGCGGAGTATTTCGGGCACCGCTTCCCGCAGCGCCTTGCCGATGATCACCTCGGTCTTATGCCACAGGGACAACATTTGCCCATTGGCCGCACTGACCACGTGATCCGGCCCCATAAACACACATGCCCCGATCGGCAGCGTATCCACCATGGTCTGTTGTGCATAAACTGAAAGCATGTGCGCGTAAAATTAAACCGTAAAGATAGCAGGATCGGCAAAATAACCCGCAGGCCATTTTTAATTAAACGATTGCCGGAATTCGAGCGGGGAGAGGCTCGTCTTGGTCTTGAACAGCTTGCTGAAGGACTGCAAATGCTCAAAACCCAGTTCATAGGCGATCTCGCTGACCGTAAGCTGGGTCGTGGAGAGTTTCTCCTTGGCCAGTTCGATCAGTTTCTGGTGGACATGCTGCTGCGTATTCAGGCCGGTCAACGACTTTAACAGGCTGCTTAAATAGCCCGGCGAAACATGCAACTGTCCGGCGATCAGGTTCACACTCGGCAGGCCTTTTTTGGCGGCGAAATGGTCGTCCAGCAACGCTTCTAATTGACCGAGTATTTCATGGTTATTCTGCTTGCGGGTAATAAACTGGCGCTGGTAGAACCGTTCGGCATAAGTGAGGAGCAGTTCCAGTTGCGCGATGATCACCCCCTGGCTGAAACGGTCAATCGTCTGGTATTCCTGCTCAATATTACCGGCGATCGTCGTCAATTGCACTTTTTCCTTATCCGACAAATGCAGCGCCTCATGCACCGCATAACTAAAAAAATCGTAGTGTTTAATCGTCTTGGCTAAATTGGTATGCCATAAAAAATCAGGATGAATTAAGATCATCCAGCCCTCCGGCCGGTGGCCCGCCTGCACCGCATCGATCGTAAACCGCTGCCCGGGCGACATAAAAAACAACACGCCCTCATCAAAATCACTATCCTGCTGCCCGTACTTAAACTTCACCAGGTCCATCTTCTTCTGCGCGATAGAATAAAAATCAAAAATGATGCTGTACGGCGCCTCGGCCATCGGCCTCGTCATATCCTCCATATGCACCACACTGATCAGCGGGTGCGCAGGCTTCGGCAAACCCGCCGCCCGGTGATATTCCGTTATACTGTTAAATCTATAGATCATAAATTCCTGCTGCTATATCAGCGATCAGCGTTTGCTGAACCGGTTGCCAGCCCAAACATGCTTGCGTTAGCGCACTCGACGCCGGGCAATCCAGCCCCGCCATATGCGCGAACCAGCCAAAATGTGCGCCAGCCTCGTCTACGCTAACCGATTTTACCGGCAAACCCAATCGTTTACCAATCGCCTCCGCAATATCCCTCATCGCAATTCCTTCCTCCGCCGCGGCGTGAAAACGCTCCCCCGGTTTCCCCTTTTCCAAAGCCAGACGGTACAACACCGCCGCATCCAGCCGGTGCCCCGCGTTCCAACGGTTCTGCCCCTCACCAATATACGCTGAAAAACCCTGCTCTTTAGCCAGGTTCACCAACATCGGCACAAACCCATGCCGGTCTCCCTCGCCATGCACCGAAGGCGGCAAACGCAGCACCATCGCCTCGCTATCCGCCCGCTCCGAAGCCCGCGGCCAACCCGGATTAAACGGCGACGCCATCTCTTCCGTCGCCAAACTCCCCGGGCTCACCAAAGCCGTCCCCGACGTCACCACCATCGGCTTACCCACCTCTGCCATCGCCTTAATCGCCGCCTCATCAATGGCGCAAACCTCCGCAAACCGCGTAAAATCATGAATAAACCCGCAATGAATAATCTTATCGCATACCGCAGCACCGCGCCTTAAACTCTCCAGATCCTCCAAATCACCCCCGTGCACCTCCGCACCCAATTTATTCAGTTTAGCCGCCGATTCCGCCGACCGCGCCAAACCCAGCACCTCATAACCATTATTCAGCAGTTCCTGCACTACCGCAGTCCCCACAAAGCCCGAAGCTCCCGTAACAAATACTTTCATCCCCCAAAGAACGGTCAAGACATGCAAAAAGATTTAACCAAAACCACCTTTCATTTAGCCAAAAACCAGCTCAGGAAATAACAGGTAACAAATCACCCCGCATCGGGTATGTTAGGCTCCACCAGCTTGATCAGTTTATCCAGCGATTCCTGCCAGCCCAGGTAGCACATCTCGGCCGGTATCGCCGCCGGTATATTTTCCTGTAAGACTTTAAGTTCGGTGCCGACCGAGGTTTTTTCCAGCCAAATGGTCGTGGGCATTTCACCCGGCAAATGAGGATCATCGAACCGGTCGGTGTATTTCAGGAACTGATTAGGTTCTACCGCCACATACTCGCCGCCAAAGGAATGACTATGACCGGTCGTGAAATTCTGGAACGACATGCGGAAGGTGCCGCCGACTTTCACGTCCATCTCATGCACCGTACACAAAAAACCATAAGGCGGCAGCCAGGCCGCGATCGCCAGGCTGTCCGTGAACGCCCGGTACACTTTCTCAGGCGATGCCTTGATCACCCGGTGTAAAGAAACTTGGTTATCTTTCATGATAGCTTTTTTTAACAAAGATGCAGCCAAAACCCAAAACCGAAAAGGGCTTATCGCGACCAAATAGGGGTGCGATCGGGTCAATCTCTCTATTTTTGTACGCCCATCCGGGTGTATTTCCCAAACCGCTCCAATAGGAAGTTCAGTTTGGGCTTCACAATGTTCTCGCAAAATGGCTTCTGCGGATCACGATAATAATAATTCAAATACTGCGGATTATTCAACCTAAACTCACCCAATGGCAATACCTGGGTGATGATCGGTTGTTTGTAATCCCTTTGCAGCCCATTTATGATGCGTTGCGCAGTATCACCTAACTCATTCGTATAAACCGCCGACCGATACTTCCCTCTCAACGAATGCTCCGAAGTACAACTATGCGTCGCCAAATGAATCTCGATCAAAGTGGCTAATGAGATCACGTTTTCATCAAAAATAACAATCACCGCCTCCGATCCATCGATCCAGCCCTGCAATACCTCCGTCACACCTACCAGCGACTGAAAGATCGCCTCCGTACACCAATGACAGCTCCCGCCAAAACCAACATTTATCATTCCGTAAATATACTTCGTTTGGTATATATTGCCGGGATATATACTGTTTAGTATATATTTCAAAAAAGGTGAAATCAGCTGGCTTATTTCATTTTTAATGATACAAGATTAGCGCCACCTTTATGAAAAAGCCTTTTAGGATAGCGCTGGTATATGCCTGGTCGATCACGGGCGTCAACGTAATTACCGCCCCGTACTTTCTCAGCGCCATAGCGTTCGAGGTAACGCTTCGTCACCCGGTGTTCCACAAATTCAGGCACATCATAGTAAACGTCCACTAACTTTATCGGCGGGTGTTTTCGTGTCCATAGCGCACCTTTATGCGCAAAATGCTGGCTGAGCCGCTGCGGTAAGTTTTGAGTGAAACCGATATAATAACAATTGTCTTCCAATTGCAGGATATAAACAATTCCTGTGGTGTGTTTGACAATTCGTTTGGCGCTGCGGCGGAAATCCCACTTAATAATGTTCTCGATATGTTTCACAAAATGAACTGGGCCACCGGTTTGTCTGCAATGCAGACACTCATAAATCTGTAAGCTGGTGATCACTACCATATTTTGTTGGGGGTGCAGACAAAACGGGCAGCGCCCCACAAAATCTTCCCCTAAAGGTTTCAGATATATGTATTCACCAATGATTTCCCCAATATTCATCTCAGATCATTTTAACATGTTCCGATCCGACCGACATCATTCCATCACAGATGATTTGAAGCGCCGAGCAGGCGTTTTTTAAGTCAGTTAAACAGCGCGCTTCCATATTGCTGAATGCCGGCCAGCCATTGCGCCCGAGCACAATCCGCCTGGCACCGGACTCCAAGGCAAGTTCGGTGACCCTGCTGATAGTCGGTAGCATACATCCCATTTCAGCAAAGGCCAGTAATTGTTTGTCGGCGGTCATTAATAACAATACATACTGTAGCTGTGTAGCAGGAGCGAGGAGGGGTTGTAAATAATTATAGCAGGCTGTCTCGTCTTTCAAATAAACACCCGGTTGTAATCGTTTGCAATATTCGGCTGCGGCCAATAGCACAGTGGCTTTGGCAGGGCCAATACCCTTGATCCCACAAAGTTGAGCCAGATTCATTGCCGCCAGGTCCTTTAATTGATATTGTTCCAATAGTTTCGTGCATAATTGGCCCAACGGCACCTGTGGGGTACCAGAACCCAGTAAAATGGCTAGGATTTCCTCATCGGTCAATTGGGCCGCTCCATATTGAGTGAGTTTTTCACGTGGCCGCTCCATCGGCGGCAGGTGTTTAATATTCTCCATCAGGCGGGCCTCCCTTCACCATGCGTATAACGCGTCAGCACCATCGACAACGCCTCAATTAAAAACTCGAAATCGCGTTCAAAGAAAATGACCGTCGAACGCTCATATTTCTCCTTCGCCTTATAATCCGACCGGGTGATCTGTAAATAAGGTTTTTTATTTCTGCCCTGCATCAGGTCGATGTAATAAAGCCGGCCCTCTTCGCCAAACATCTCCCAGTCCAGCCTTCTTTTCTGAATCATTTCCATATCGTGTTGATTAGCAATGCAAACTTCTGCCAACCAAATCATTAAAATGTTGTTTTATCCGTGTATAGCCGTTTCTAAACGTTTAATTGCCATGGAAGAAAAACTTTGCCTGGATTGCGGAACGCCGATCAAAGTCGGCCGGAAAGACAAAAAGTTTTGCGATGACACCTGCCGCACCAACTACAATAACAACAAAGACAAAACCGAACTCAGCGTCGGGGATTACATCAAAAAGATCCAGAATATCCTGGAAAAGAACCGCCAGATACTCGACGAAGTCTTAGGCCCGGACCGTGATAAAAGAAGTATAGACAAAAGAGATTTGTTAGGCCGCGGCTTCAACGTTAAATACTTCACCAGCCGGGCACCCACCCGTCAGGGCGACATCTACTGTTTTTGCTTTGAGCTCGGCTTCCGCGAATTTGAAGATGAAACCATCATGGTCGTCCGCCGGGAACGCGAAGTTATATGCTAAAGCAACGATAGCCAATAGCCTCGGCCAAATGGGATAGTTTAATAGTTTTGGATTGATCCAGGTCAGCGATTGTTCTCGCCACTTTTAAAATCCGCTCATATGAACGTGCCGATAATTTGTGCTGCACCATGGCCTGCTGCAATACGGTCTCTTCAGTTTTACCCAAAGCACAAAACCGCTTAACCATCGCAGCGCTCAACAGTGCATTAGGGCAGCCGGCCCTTTCTAATTGTATCACTCTGGCAGCTGTCACCCGTGACCGCACATCCGCACTATTTTCAGCAGATTTAGCCGACATATCCGCCGGCCTCACACCTACGTGCAGATCGATCCGGTCCAACAACGGCCCCGAAATCTTTGATAAATAATTCCTTACCGCCATCGGTGTACACGTACACCGCCGCGTCGGATGCTTATAAAAACCGCAGGGACACGGATTCATCGCTGCCAGCAAAACAAAGTTCGCCGGAAACACCACTGAATAGCTTGCCCGCGAAACCACCACCTGTCGTTCTTCCAAAGGCTGCCTTAAAACCTCCAGGGTCTTCCGTTTAAACTCTGTCAATTCATCCAAAAACAGCACCCCATGATGCGCCAGCGAAATCTCTCCGGGCAAGGCCACCGGACCGCCACCCACCAGCGCAATATCACTCGCCGTATGATGCACCGCGCGAAATGGCCGCTGCGTCATCAAACCTGCGCTATCCAATTGACCCGCTGCCGAATAGATCCTGGTAGTCTCCAGTGCCTCGGTCAAACTTAATGGCGGCAATATCCCCGGCAACCGGGCCGCCAGCATCGTTTTACCCGTTCCCGGCGGCCCCACCAGCAAACCATTATGCCCGCCCGCCGCCATGATCTCTAAAGCCCTTTTCACTTCGGCCTGCCCGCGCACGTCAGCAAAATCAGCCGAATACCAAACACCCTCATCTTTTTTAAACGCTGGCACACGTTCGCGTGCTACGGTATTTGGCGCAGTCAAAAACTCGACCACCTCATCCAAGGTCTCAAAACCAAAAACCGCCAGGTCACTGACCATGGCGGCTTCCGCGGCATTCTCTTTTGGTAAGACTAACCGCTTATAACCCCGTTTATGCGCCTCAATCGCGACTGATAAAGCGCCCTTGATTGGCCGCAGTTTTCCCGCCAAAGACAGCTCACCCGTAAATACATAATCCCTTAAAGTTTCCTCCGACAATTGATCCGAAGCCGCCAAAATACTCAGCGCAATCGGCAGATCAAATGCCGCCCCTTCTTTCCGTATGCCGGCGGGAGCGAGGCATACCAATATTTTCTGTCTGGGCATCACCAAACCAACCGAACTCAACGCACTCTCCACCCTAAACAAGCTCTCCTTCACTGCATCGCCCGGCAAACCCACGATCAAATAGCCCAGTCCGGCGCAAACCCGCGTCTCCACCGTGATCAGCGCGGCATCGATCCCTGCCAACACCGCGCTCGCCACACTAACCGTCATTGCGCTTTACCCAACAACATCAGCTCACTGACAATAATCTCGGTCACATAACGCTTGACGCCATCCTGATCGGTATAAAACCGGTTCGCCAATCGTCCTTCCACGGCAATCTGGCTGCCTTTATCCAAATATCTCTCCGCTACGTCCGCCTGTTTATTCCACAAAACCAAATGGTGCCAGTGCGTTTCCTGCACCGTTTCACCCTGGCCATTTTTCCGGTAATAATTCGTAGCCAGACTGATTTTTGCTACTTTCTTTTCCTCATCGATCTGCCTCATTTCCGGTGCCGCGCCCAACCTCCCGGTTAGCCGCACGCTGTTGCTTAAATTATTCATGATTCAAAAATTTGTTGGGTCAAATCTCCGGATCATATGTTCCGATAAACGAAGAATAGTCGTTTATAAACGGTTTTATCCGTTTAATGGAGTTCCTTCAATCTGGTCTCTAAAACACTCGGCTGCCGGCCGAATATCCTGCTCAGTTCCTGTATACCCAAACCCATTTGTTCAGCTTGCAACAGCAACGCTTCCTCGGTTTTTGACCAATACTCATAAGCCCGGTGATACAATTTTCTTTTTGCTAATTCCAGATAAGTTAAACGACTGACGTCACGTTTGGGCAGTTTTTCAACCGCTAAACAAATACCATGTAGTTTCTCAGCCTCGACGGTCGGAGCAGGCGCTCCACCTACCGGACGCAATTTTTCTGAACGCAATGCTTGCTTTCCTGCGGATCGAAAGTGCCATTCCCCAGCCACCAACCGGCACTGTGGAATAAAACCCAACGCACCTGCCCGGTTGAGTTTCTTCAAAAACTCCCGAAAGAAAAATCCCCTGAACCGATCCCGTTCCACCAGATTCTTCGTCACCAACACCTCATAAGCATCGGTTGAACGCAATTCAAGCGTACCCCTGTTTTCTTCAAAAAAATGCTCCAGCGCCTGCGAAATCTTGATCGCCCGCGATTTTTCCTCCAGACTGATATCTTTCATAGTGCTATAATAACGCTGATTATCAAAAAGTTGTTGTGTATAGCTGCCCCGCAACGATCAAAATTTTCACTCGCCACCGCCTCCGGCATTTTCGCTCCGCTGCAAAAGCCCCGGCGTAAATCATAGCGTCGTAGCGCTATAATTCATACTCAATGAATTCGCGCCACTCCGCACTGAATGACAGAAGACCCGGCGTAAACGCTAACCAGGCCCGCCACATGGCGGGTGCTGCGCGCAGCCTTCAGTGCCTTCAAAGGCTGCGATAGCAGTTACCATTTCCGTCTGTGTAAGTAGTTGCCCGAAACTTGAAAAAACGGGTTTCCCCCTTTCATTTGGCTTTCTGATGCCACAAAAGCTTCGCTGTCGAAATTGCAGCGCATACGTCGGCCCAAGTGAATGCGCTCATAAAATCTCCACCCCAAAGGGTAGTATTTTCCGTTCGCAGCCCGCCTTAATGCCCGACAATTCCGGTAGAGGGGTTTATCGAAAGCCAAATGAAAGGGGGAAGCCCGGACGGCGGACTGGAGAGCAAATTCATTAAATAATTAAAAACTTAAAAGTCATGGAATTGACCGGAAGATTAGTAGCAGATGCTACAGTGACAAATGTCGCAGAGGACAAAAAAGTAACCAATTTCAGAGTTGCGATCAATCGCAGGTACAAATCACGGGGTGAGCAAAAGGAAGAGACCACCTATGTGGATTGCTCTTATTGGCGAAGTGACAAATTAGCGCCCTACCTAACCAAAGGCTTAGTCGTTCAACTGTATGGCACCATAAGCGCGCGGCCGTGGGTGAGCCGTGATGGCGAGCCAATGGCAAGTCTGAATTTTCGTACCAGTGAAATTACGCTCTTAGGAGCGTCTGGCAGGGCTGATGAAGGAGAGCCTTATCATGATGGAGCGACAAGCACCTTGCGGAGACAGCGATAAGCTAAACGGGTATAGCCGTTTTTACACGGCTATACCTCATTATCCACGAATTATAGTAATCAATTTTGAACACAAAAATTTAAAGTCATGGCACACCATCTTAATTATAACGACCAAAAACAACAACACGCATTTTTCAGTGTAAAGGAAAAAGCGTGGCACGGGTTGGGGCAAATCGTCGAAGATTATCCGACCAGTGCAGAAGCCATCCGCTATGCGGGGTTAGATTATACAGTAGAGAAGCGTCCGTTATTCAGCAATTCCTTAGCGAATGATTTATCGGATTTGGATAACGGTATCGTATTTCCAAAGATAGACGTACCCAATTTCTTTGCCACTGTCCGCAATGACAATAATGCCGTTTTAGGCGTAGTAGGTAAAGATTACGAAGTGATACAGAATGCCGATGCATTCCAATTCTTTGATGCTATTGTCGGTGGTAGTAGCGGTATTAAATACGAAACCGCAGGCGCTTTAGGTAAAGGCGAACGTATTTTTATTACCGCCAAACTGCCCGATTATATCAAAGTCGGCAAACAGGACTTAATCGAGCAATATCTATTCCTGACCACTTCGCACGATGGTTTTGGCAGTATTACAGCAGCTTTTACGCCAACCCGTATCGTTTGTAATAATACTTTGAACGCTGCGATGCGCAACCACTCCAATGGCATCAAGATACGGCATACCGCTTCGGCTAATGACCGATTGAAACAGGCGCATACGCTCATGGGCATTTCCAATATCATGGCGCAGGAATTAGCCGAACTCTTTAATCACTGGACAAAAGTGCGTATCACCGATAAACAAGTGAAAAAGCTGATACAGGTGGCTATGGCACCGAACAAGGAAGTTATCAGCAATCTTGAACTGGGTTTGGTAGACAAATTATCGACTACTTATACCAATATCGTGGATAACGCTTATGCCTATGCGATGGGTAACCCCACCCAACAAATGGAAACTACCGCAGGTACTTTGTTTGGCGCATACAATGCCATTACGGGCTATTACCAAAATGTCCGCAATTTCAAAGACAGCGACGCCAAATTCAAATCCATCATAGACGGCACCGCCAAACAACGGGCGCAGATAGCCTTTGACCTTTGCGGAAACTTTGCCCATCGGGGCGCGGACGCCTTAAACTTCATTAAAAATTAAAGTTATGCAACCTTTGAAATTACTGACCAATGTGCAGAAAGCAAGGCTTTTGCACAGCTTGTTAAGCAATGAGATACCCGAATTTTTAGGGTATCTCAACGAACTGACTGAAACGGTTTTGAACGATAGGGAGCGCATTACCGCCGAGTGGAAAGACCAGTTATTTGGCGTTGATTTTTGGTTCGAATTGGCGGAAAATGTACAGCGGGTAATGGCAAAATATGCCAAAGAACTGTATAAAAGCCCCAACGTTTTTGCTGACCAGCTATTCGACGGTTATACGGCCATCTTTACGGCACATGCTTTAGTGCAGTATATCGCACTTGGCAAATACGCCGACCCCAAGTTTAAACCCGCCGTTGAACTATTATTTACCTGACCATGCGAATCCACCACCATATTACAATTCCCTGCGGTTTTCTTCTGTTAGTTGCCTGCTTTTTTATCCGCTATCAAATCGGTCGGCGCAGATTTAATCGAAGGGGAGTAGGTGGATTGCAGCAGTTCAGTAGCTACCGCAAGGCGGTAGTGACTACATTTTTGGAAACGCTGATATTATTTATCGGCAACCTGTGTGGTTTTGCGGGTTTATATCTGCTTGCTTTGCAGGAATTAATCACATTAACTTTTAATCATTATGAAAACTAACTTTTTTCAACAGATAGCAGGCTTGGGCTTTAATGGCAATTTCCTGCTTAATATTCACCATGACGAAACTGGGGTACAAACGGTTTCGGTGGCACTCAAAAAGGATAAAGCTATTAATGGCTTGCCGCCCATGCTTTTTAAAGCAACTGCCGAAGAACTCGACGAGGGTTTTTTTGAACAACTGGTACGACCTGCACAACAGACCGTCGGCCTGATAAGCAATATCGAAAGTTACCAAAAGGAACTCGACAAGGCCAAAAAGAACGCCAAGCCCGAAAAAAGCAAAAGTAATAACGCCGTCGCATCAAAAGAGGACGAGGACGATAATGATTTGTTTACCCCACCCGAGGATGATAAGCAGGCAAAAGCAGAAAAGAAACGGCTTTATGATGAGGCAATGGAGCGGGTTAAGGAACTGGCGCAAAATACCAAATATACCGAAGCCTTAGCCCAACTGCCTGACGTGGCCGACTACCCCGATAAAGCCGAAGCGATTGAAACCAAGCGCAAAACCTTACAAACAGGCAAGGAAGCCTATGATAAATTAACCGCAAGTTTTAACGATTAACTATATGCCATGAAAACGATGATATTACCAAGGATATTCCTGCATAAGGAAAACGGACAGGATATCCGGTTGACCGACCCGAACGAGCAATTTTCGATTGCCGATGTACAGCAATTTTATGCAGGCACTTACCCCGTATTGACCAATGCGAAAATTACCGGCCCCGAAATCAAGGACGATGAAGCGCAGTACCGTTTTGTAAGCACTTTTGGAGATAAAGGATAACAATGAAAAAGAAATCAAAAAACAGGATTGTTAAAATCAATGTGAAAGGCGACCAATGGAAAATACAGCAGTTATTCGGCGAACTGGCGGTCAGGTTAGACCGCCTGCCCGATGCAGACGAGGTAAAGCGCAACCCCTTACGCAGCGCACCTGCAGGACTAACGGAAATGATTTTTTAAATCACAGTTTCTTGCCTTTTTGGGCGTTTAGCGGGAATGAGGAAAGGGCAACAAGGGAGTATTTTGGCTCCCTCGCCAATCTCTGTCATTACTATCAGTTGGCGATACCCGAAACAGATTTGCCATTCCCGAGAAACATTTACCATACGTGGGAGAAGATTGAAAAGCAGGTTAGGAATTTGGATGTCAATAACCATTGTATGATTATGCAGGATAGCGGGAAAAAGGCTGTTATCGCTGTGGTCAAGACATTCGATTTGAGCCAATGCCTGTTTTATATTCCTGTCAGGTCGTATTGGTTATGGTCGCAATGTGCTGAACAGCAACGCATCACCGAACTACTAACGGTCATTTTTGCTTACCTCCATCAGGTCGTTGATATACCGTTTTACGCCGAGAACGGCACTTTTATGGATTACCAGTATGATACCTTAGAACAATGGGTCGGTGATATTGAGAACAAGGGCAATACCGATGAAGAAGAAAAAGAATGGCGGGAGGAACAGGAAAACACCTTGTATGAATTAAGGCGGGCAGGAGGGCATATCATGCCCGTTATCAAAAACCCCTATTGGCTCCGACAGATGGAAACCGTAATCACCAATTATCGCCATCGGGATAATTGGGAGCTGGAATGGGAGTTATTGGCTATTGAGTTCTTGCAGCTTTACCGTCAATATCCCAAACGCTCCCTTCCTGATTGTATTCATCAGAACTTAATTTATCCTGATGAAGATGAACGTATTACACCCTATCAATACACCAGTTTTTATTGGAGTGGTAAGGATTGTTTCGTGGATGAACTGAATGAAATGATTAATTGTTCTTTACAGGAAATAGCCGTGATGGATGAACCAACCGCCGTTTATCTTTTTGACAAATTGCCCAACCCCGACCAAAAAGAATTTGATTTTGAAACCCGCTTATTTGATTTGATGGAAAGACTAAGGAATTTACTTAACGATTACGACCATGAAGAACATCACCCAACACTTTAACAGTGGATTTGAGCCATTTAAAGCCCTCTTGATTTACAGGAACGACAAGCAGGAACAAATGAACCAGTTTCAGCATACGGAAAGGGAAACACAAATCTACGTGGAGAGTTACGACATTGGCAAAAATGGACGCCCGATTAATGCGCATCCTTTATCTGTCAAGGAAATGGCTGCCTTACACGAATTGTTAAAGACTTCGCAGGAATTAAAAGACAGCTATCTTAAAAGCAGGGGCTTATTACCACAAAACGTTTTATATGTCAATCAGCAGTCAGGTGGTTATGCCATTTGGTATACGCCACCACAGGAAGTGAATTTGTTTTTTACCGAGGGTTTGAAAATCCCGTCAGGTAAATTTCATATCCCTGCGATGCTGTGGAAAGCCAACGCCGAGCAGTTAGCCGTTTACGCCGTAAAGGGAAAAACCAAACCGACCATAACGACCAAACTCTGCCATGCACCTTATCTGAATGTGTATGGTAACGGTCAGGTTTGTATGGGGACAGTACAAATCAATATTGGCAAGACCATTTGTTTGGAGGATTTTATCAGCACTTGGGAGCAATATTTCTTCAACAGCAATTTCACCCATTCCATTAACGGCAATAACAGCACCAATACCAATACCACCGCATTGTGGCGTTCGCTTGCGGGAACTGAAAAGATTTTCCCGCAGGATGAGTTGATTGCAGCAAATATCACCCTTAAAAACATCATTGAATGAAAAAGCAGAAAAAATATAAGCCTGCTGTGCACATCATACAAAAGGAGTTATTACAGCCCTATAACCCCGTTACGGTGAATTTAATAGGAGCGGGGGGGACAGGCGGTCAGGTATTGACGGCTTTGGCAAGAATGAACTATGCCTTAACCACTTTAGGCCATGCCGGGTTATTTGTCAGGGTATTTGACGACGATAAGGTGGACATCGCCAACCTCGGCAGGCAACTATTTACAACCGCAGAATTGGGGCAATACAAGTCGGTCGCCCTGATTAACCGGATTAACCGTTTTTTTGGTACGAACTGGAAAGGTGAAACCATCCGTTACGACAAACCATCTTTAAAAAATGCCGATTTGGCGAGTGCTACAATAACCATTTCCTGCGTGGATACAGTACGGGCTCGATATGAAATAGCTGAAATATTAAAATACCTCGCTAAACAATATGGTGGTCGCAACCATGTCAAATACTGGCTTGACTTTGGGAACAACCGTTCAAGCGGACAGGTGATACTATCAACATTAGAAAAAATTACACAGCCAGCCTCAGAACTTTACAGGCCAGTTGAAAGCCTGCCTTTATTGACGGATGAATTTAAAGACCTGCTAAGCGCAACTGAACAAGCCGATGACGTACCGAGTTGTTCACTGGCCGAAGCCTTATCTAAACAGGATTTATTTATCAATTCAGCCCTTGCCAATTGTGGAGCATCCTTGTTATGGCAGTTATTCCGGGAGGGCATTTTATTTAACCGTGGGTTTTTCTTAAACCTGAACGATTTCAGGACACAGCCATTGAAAGTGGCTTAAATAATTGATTATGAAAATTACGGATTTAAACGGCTTCGATCTTGAAATAGACAATCTCCAATTAGCCATCATGCAGGCCGATGATTATCGCCACTACCATCACCTCAATCCTGAATATCATAGAATAGACGAGCAACTGCAAAAATATTGGGAAGATGTCTATCAGAAATTATTGGCGCTTGTCCCAACGTAAGCCAATAACTCACCAGCGGGCGGGCATACGCCCGCCCCATTTTGCGTCCCGCGCTTGCCTGAAAATCGATTTGAAAAGGGTGCAAGCACGGGACGTTTTCGTTCAAACAACAAAAAGTGTGTTAAGAAAATTGCAATTAAAATGGCGTTTTATTGCCATAAATTTGTACCTTTAGCCTAACGATTTGAGCAACTGAAAATGGAAAAGTGAGTGATTCGGTGAGTTCAATTGGTTAATGCTACTTTAACGAGTTAAAATACAAAGAAATATGGTGATAGGTTCGAATCCCTCCCTCACCGCAAACGTTATTATTAACGCGCAAACAAAAAGCCTGCAATATAAATCATTGCAGGCTTTTTGTTCTTTCAGAATTATTTGTTATTACGGAAAAGCAAGGAAAGATGCCTGTAATTCCCCTAATTTTTTATAGCCTGATACATTCATATGTATAGGATCGCGATAGTATAATTTTTGATTATATATATTATATCCACCTATAAAGAACTGATCAAGAATTGGTATCCCGTGAAGTTCACATACTTCTTTCTGCATTTTCACATATTCATTCATGCCATTAGCTATAAAAGGATCGTACCCGCCTCTATCATTGAAAGCCTTACTTGAAGTAAAAAAGTAAATTGTAGCATTTGGATTTAATTCATAAATCTTTTTTATACAATAATTAATTCCTCCTGCCTGAGTAGTTAACTTTGATTTATCGTAACCATCAAATTCTGTATAATCGGTATAAGATCCAATAGCTCTGTGACCTGTATAGTCATTAGTTGAAGCCCAAAGAATATATATGTCAAATACACCAGCTTCATCTACCTGTTGCTGAAGAGATTTTCCTTGTAATGAAGAGAAACCCGCACCGGGAACTCCATAATTTGTAATATTCATGCCGAGGCGCCTCTTCCATATAATTTTCGCGCTATCACTTTCAGGTATTACAGAAACGGATCCCCCAAATACCGCTACAGACTTTCCGTAGTTGAAGGAGCTTTTAAAAGCTGAATCCTTGATTTCATTTTGTGAAAAAACTCTACCGGACAATACAAGAAAAAACACAACTAAATAATTCACTCTTACCTTCATTATAAATTTCATAGTTATAAGTATGCCCAAATTTAGTAATAATGTTTAAAGTAGCGTAACTGAGGGGAAACGCATTATTTTGCCGTTATGTCATTCCCCGGTATTTTAAACTATATTATACGAACAATTTGGCAGAGTATTCGTTTTTTTAGCTTTAATTCAATTAATATCGTTATGTCCAAAACAATAAATTCAACTGTAATCATAGGAAAATCCTCAAATAAACCTTTAACAGCACGTCGTCCTGGATATGGAACTATGCGATTAACCGGTGAAGGATTTTTTGGGGAGCCTGCCAATCGCCCGGCAGCATTAAAAATACTAAAAAGAGCAGTTGAACTTGGTGTAAATTACATAGATACTGCAGACTTTTACGGGCCGGGAGTTACCAACCGTTTAATTGCAGAAGCCCTCTATCCATATCCGGTCGATTTAATAATCGGAACAAAGGTAGGCGCCAAACGTGGGGATGATAAAAGCTGGAACCCATTTACTAAACCGGAGCAATTGAGGGAAAGTATCGAAAATAACTTAAAGGAATTGAAACAAGAGCAGCTTTCGCTGGTGCATTTCCGTTTTATGAATGGTGGCGAAGAAACATTTGAGGAATCTTTAGCAGCTATGTTTGATATGCAAAAAGAAGGTAAAATATTACATGTCGGACTAAGCAACGTGTCTAAGGATTTATTACAAAATGGGTTAAAAATGGGTAAAATTGCCAGTGTACAAAATCTTTATGGTTACACTCAGCGCACCACCCTAAGCGGCCATTTAGGGGGCGCAGGAGGTGAAGAGATAATGGATTTGCTTGAAGAAAATCAAATACCTCTTATACCTTATTTCTCTTTACAAACCTCAATAGGAAAAGACCAAACTAAGATAGAGCAGGTAGCAGAAAAATATGGACTAACTACTGCGCAAATGAATATTACCTGGTTACTTAACCGTTCGCCATTAATGTTGCCCATACCCGGAACGACATCAATTGAGCACCTCGAGGAAAATTTAAAAGCGGCACATATCATTCTTACAAACGAGGACATTGAGTTTTTGGCTTAAATAAACCTCTGTTATCAACATATAAATAGAGAGTTGTAGAAATCATTTAATGGTAGATTGAAACCTGCGGTTAAACCGCAGGTTTTTTTTATACTTATTTAATAGATTTGGCTAAATGGTTATATTAACAAAAAATATTTGTAGTATGAAAAAAGTCTTCTTAACTAATGTTGCATTAGCTTTTATTATTTTATCAGCTTTTATAAACAATGGAGACTGGCTTGCTGATATTTTATCACGTTTAGATAACCTGCGACAACAATATCCACAGGAAAAGATCCATCTGCATTTCGATAAACCATATTATAGTATCGGAGATGATATTTGGTTTAAGGCATATGTAGTCAACGCGGAAAATAATGAACTTTCTGAATTAAGTAAGATATTATACGTTGATCTGGTTGATGATCAGGATTCAATCAGAAAAACACTTGTTTTGCCGATAGTGAATGGTTTAACGAATGGCGATATTAAACTTACAGATTCACTCGTTGATGCAGGTAGTTATCATATTAAGGCCTATACCCGATGGATGCAAAACTTTAACAGTGATTTTATTTTCAATAAAGATATAACCATTGGCGACGCTCGAACGCCCACAAGTATTATCGGAAGCGCGAAATTTACACTTAAAAATAACCTTAATAAAAAATTAGACCTTGAGGCTTTGGTTGGTTATCAAAATCTCATTGATAAAATGCCATTAATAAAAGCTCCTGTAGCATATTCACTTAAACAAAAAAACAAGGTAATTTATTCAGGCAAAGCGGAGACGGATGATAAAGGAATGATAAAGATCAATATTCCTTTAAAAGAAGACTACAAACCTGATGATTTGTATTTACAAACTTTTTTAGTAACAAAATCCGGAGTTGAGATAAACCGGAATTTTAACATATATGATGCCGGTAAGATTTATGTGCAATTTTTTCCTGAAGGGGGAGTGCTGGTTACTGGTTTAAAATCATTAATCGGGTTCAAAGCAATGAAATCTGATGGCAGAGGTATTAATATTTCTGGTTATATAATTGACAAAGACAATAAAAAAGTTGCAGATTTTAAATCTTTGCATGCAGGCATGGGAAGTTTTAGTTTAAAACCGGAAACAGACAACTCTTATACAGCAATAGTAAAAGATGAATTAGGAGAATTAACAAGGTATAATTTACCAATTGCGGAAACAAGTGGCTATGTTATGAGTATTGACGGCAAAACGCTGGATGATAGCATAGCGGTCAATGTTAAACTAAGTAAGGACATTCAGAAAGGACAGGAAATAGCACTTATTGCATTACAGAATGGTATAAGCAGATACGCCAAAAAATTCAATTTGGATATGGGATCGATCAATATTCGGATACCTAAAATAAAATTTTCAACAGGTATAGTGCAATTTACATTAGTATCATCAGATGCTACACCATATGCCGAAAGATTAATATTCATAGATCATCATGATCAGTTAAGACTTAATTTAACTACAGATAAAAAAGTATACGGGCGTCATAATAAAGTTAATATTGAATTGATGGTAAAGGGTGCTGATAATATCCCAACAGGGGGAAGTTTTTCAGTTGCTGTGATAGATGCGCATAAAGTACACACCGATGAAAATACTGCAACAAGCATCTATTCTAATTTATTGCTTACATCAGATTTAAAGGGCTACATAGAAGACCCTAATTATTACTTTGACAATAAGAGTCACGAAAAATCTGTTGAATTGGATAACTTGCTTTTAACCCAAGGTTGGCGACGATTTACATGGACATCTATAAAAAACAAATCGCTTCCCGAAATTAAATATCAGCAGGATAACAATTTCAATATAAGTGGCGAAATAACTACCTTAAATGGCACACCCGTACCTTACGGTAAAGTATCATTATATGCAGCCACATTGCAAGGCCCCATAGTAATAGATACTATTACCGACAAAAACGGGTATTTCAAAGTGGACAATTTTGATCTTAATGGCAATCTTAAATTTATTGTTAAAGCAACTGATAATAAAGGTGAAAAAAATATAAGGATAACCTTAAATAAGCCGGTGGCACCAGTGTATAATGCTTACCATATAAAGCAAAGCGAATTATCAACTAATAGTGTGCTCAATTATCTCAAAGCTACACAGAAAGATCTTGATGATCATCATATAGTGCTACCCGGCAAAACAAGAATGCTTAAACAGGTTGATATAAAGGGCAAGCTTTT
The DNA here is from genome assembly GCF_016522075.1 of Mucilaginibacter segetis. Lineage (GTDB taxonomy): Bacteria > Bacteroidota > Bacteroidia > Sphingobacteriales > Sphingobacteriaceae > Mucilaginibacter > Mucilaginibacter segetis. The sequence goes on from NZ_JAEHFW010000001.1 coordinate 1,878,947, forward strand.
TCCTGATAAAAACACCATACGTAATTCCAGCAAATTAGGCAGTGCCACTCCTGATATTGTAATAAAGAAAGAAAAAATTGAACAATCCCCTAACTTGTTATTTGTGTTCAATGGGCTGCCAAATATTGAAGTAAATCCAAATAACAGAATGGTTTACATGGTGGGGAGAATTGTATCCTTGACCCGCCCTCAACGGGTACCTATGTTAGTATTATTAGACGGCATAGCCATAGAACCCGGAATGTTGAAAGACATTCCACCCGAATCAGTGGAAGGGATTGAAATATTTAAATCGGGGGCTAATACTGCAATATATGGCAATGAAGGTTATTGGGGAGTGATACAAATAACTACAAAGGTTGGCGAATCAGTCAACTATCAATCGCAAATAACCAATATGGCTTATATAACTGTTAATGGTTTTTCGGTTCAACGTGAATTTTATTCTCCTGTATTTAAAACACCAGAAGATGATAAACAGTTAGATATCCGGTCAACAATTTACTGGAATCCAAATGTAACTACAGGAGATGATGGCCAAGCAACTTTCAGTTTTTATACGGCTAACGAGCCCTCCGATTACAAAGTAATTGTAGAAGGATTAGATTTCGATGGTCGTTTAGGAAGGCAAACCTACACTTTTGAAGTTAAATAGCTTTATTTTAAAGTTGGCGTTTTTAATATTATTAACGACATATATATTCTTATATGAAAAAAGCATACTTAAGTGGCATTTTTTTAACTTTAATTGCATTATCGTCTTTTATCACCGATGGTGATTGGCTGACCGGCATCTTATCCCGTTTAAATAGTCGCAGGGAACAGTATCCGCAGGAAAAGGTATACATGCATTTTGATAAGCCTTACTACATTATTGGCGAAGATATTTGGTTTAAGGCATACATAGTAAATGCGGAAAGAAATGAGCTTTCAGCATTAAGTAAGATTTTGTACGTTGATTTGATTGACGATCAGGATTCAATCAAAAAAACAGTTGTTTTGCCAATAGTAAACGGCTTAACCAACGGTGACATTAAACTTACAGATTCATTAGTACATCCGGGCAATTATCACATTAAAGCCTATACCCGTTGGATGCAAAACTTTAGCAGTGATTTTATTTTTGACAAAAAAATATTTATAGGTGATGCCCGTACTGAAACAAGCGTACTTGCTGATGCTAAATTCACCTTCGATGATAAGCACCATTTGCAAGCCGTAGTAGCTTATAAAAAACTGGAAGATAAAACTCCGGTAACTAATAAACAAGTCACTTATACTTTGAATTATAAGGGGCAGCCTATAGCAAACGGAAAAACAGTTACAAATAATAGAGGATTGATAGATATAAGCATTCGATTGAGACAGGATTACCGTGTGGAAGATCTTTATTTAAAAACTGCTATTCCGTCAAATACAGGTATTGAGATTGATCGTGATTTTGCAGTTTATGACCTGGACAAAGCCGTCGATGTACAGTTTTTTCCCGAAGGGGGAGACTTGGTTGCAGGCTTAAGGTCAAAGGTTGGTTTTAAGGCTACCATTCCCGGTGGCAGGAGTGCAAACATTACAGGATATATAGTTGATCAGAATATTAATAAAAAAGTTGCTGTATTTACAACGGTACATGCAGGTATGGGAGTTTTTGCATTGCAGCCCCTTGCGGGCCATACCTATGTAGCCGTTGTGGAAAATAAATCAGGAAAAAGCACTAATTATCAATTACCTGCTGTTAAAAACTCCGGATATGTATTCAGTGTAAATCATACGTCGGACGATAGCGTTACTGTTAGGGTGGAAACTACTGAAGACTTCATCACCGGACAGAAAATTGCACTCATCGTACAACAAAACGATGTAGTAAAATATGCTGCAAAAATAAAAATCGATCAGCCTTCCGTTGGTTCCCGCTTAGCTAACATTAATTTTTCTACAGGTATAACGCAGTTTACTTTATTATCTCCGGATGGTTCCCCAATTGCCGAACGTCTCATATTTATTGATCGTCATGATCAATTAAATCTTAAAATAACATCTGATAAAAAAGTTTATAACAAACACGAAAAGGTAGATATAAGCTTGTCAGTAAAAAATAACAACATGGCCGCCGCTGGAAATTTTTCGGTTGCTGTAGTTGATGCAGGAAAAATTGATATGGATGAAGATAAAGTGACCTCTATATATTCCGATCTTTTACTGACTTCAGATCTGAGAGGATATATTGAAGATCCTAATTATTATTTTACAAATATAACCCAAGATAAAGCCAGTCAGTTGGACAATTTGCTATTAACACAAGGTTGGCGTCGTTTTAAATGGACTGATATTAATAATGCAACTGTACCCGCAATAATAAAGTATCAGCCAAGCAAAAGCTTTCAAGTCAGCGGCAAAATTACCTCACTTAATGATAAACCCATTCCATATGGTAAAATAACTTTATTTGCCAATACAGTGGCCGGACCAATAACTCTGGACACGATTGCAAATGAAGATGGGAAATTTTTGATAGACGGACTGGAATTTATGGGCATCATTAAATTTGTTGTAAAGGCAACTAATGCAAAAGACAGAAAAAACGTAAAGATATTGTTAAACAACAGACCCTTACCTGCCTATCTTCCGGAAATATTTAAATCTGATGAAGTATTTACCATCAGCGCAATCAACTATTTAAGGAGCACTCAAAAAGATCTTGACGAAAATAATATTGTTTTGCCTGCAAAAACAAGAATGCTTAAAGAAGTTAAAATAAAGGGAAAGCTTTTTCCTGACCCAGACGCGATTGCAAATTCAAGTAAATTAGGAAGTGGCACAGCTGACATCGTAATAAAAAAAGAGAAAATTGCACAGTATCCAAGTCTTATTTATTCATTTTACGGGTTAGCTGGATTAGAAGTAGACCCAAAAACTCAAACGGTTTATAGAATAGGCAGAGTAGTGTCCTTAACCAAACCCGGAGGAGAACCTATGGCGATATTCTTGGATGGCGTTAAGATAGGGTCAGATATGTTAAAAGAAATCCAACCTGAATCGGTTGAAGGAATTGAAATATTCAAATCCCTTGCCTCGACGGCAATATATGGAAGTGATGGGTATTGGGGTGTTATACAAATAACCACAAAGGTTGGCAATTCCGCAAGTTATTTTCCACCAATAACTAATGTCAGCCATATAAAAGTCCAGGGGTATTCTATTCAACGTGAATTCTATTCTCCTGTATTTAAAACTCAGGAGGATAATAAACGGGATGATGTCCGCTCTACTATTTATTGGAATCCTAATATTAATACCGACAAAGATGGAAAAGCAGACTTTAGTTTCTACACTGCAAATGCACCCGCAACTTATAAAGTTATAATTGAAGGATTAGATTATGAGGGCCATTTAGCACATCAAACTTATTCATTTGAGGTTAAATAGCACTTAATTATAATATTATTAATAGTTTTATACCTGTTAATCCTGAACATTATCATACAAAATATTTATGGCGATAGGTTTTACACCAAAATATATTGAGACCCAATATTTAGACGATATTAGTCGTGAACAATATTTAGTTATCGCCATAGAAACAGTTAAAGTTTTGGGCTGGACAGTAAAAAAAACGAGTCTTTCCGGTTTAATAGCAAATACGAGTAAAGGTATCTTCAGCAAAAACAGCGAAATTCGAATTCAAACAGAAGGAGATGAGGTAACTTTAAAAAGCACTTCCACTGGAAATGAATTGGCGGACTGGGGAAGAAACAAAAAGAATCTGGCTTATTTTAATAAGCGGTTTTATGAAGTGCGATCAACCTATTCATTAAAACAACTTGATGAGAAATATAACGAGCTGAAAGAAAGTATACCGCCAGGTGATGATGATCTTTTACAACAGCCTGAATTAACATCCGGTGAAAAAGCAAAGAGATTTTTTTCATTATTCGTCCCTTCTGAGGGTTATATAGTTACTCCAATTTTGATGGATGTTAACATATTGGTATTCCTGTTAATGATTATTAGTGGAGTGGGCTTTTTTCTGCCCGATACGCAAAGCATGGTCAATTGGGGAGCTAATTTTCGTCCACTAACGCTGAGTGGGGAATGGTGGAGGTTAATAACTAATTGTTTTTTACATATAGGTTTTATACACCTCATATTTAATATGTATGCCCTGGTATACATAGGGTTACTTTTAGAAAAGCATTTAGGAACCTCCAGGTATATTGCTGCTTATTTACTTACAGGTGTTGCAGCTAGTGTCAATAGCATTTGGTGGCACGATCTCACAGTTAGTGCCGGCGCATCCGGTGCAATATTTGGATTGTATGGTGTTTTTCTGGCATTGCTAACTACCAGTTTTATAGAGAAAACCACACGTAAACCTCTGCTTATCAGTATAGGTGTATTTGTTGCTTATAACTTGATATATGGTTTAAAAGCCGGGATTGACAATGCTGCGCACTTTGGAGGCTTAATTAGCGGAATAATTATTGGTTATGCTTTTATCCCAAGTTTAAAACGGCCGGAAAACAAAGATTTTAAAGTGATCACCATCTCTTTACTTTCTATTTTGATCGTATGCTCGTCAATAGTGGTGGCAAAAAACATCCCCAATGATCTTGGAATTTACGAAGCTAAGATGAACCAGTTTGTAGTAACTGAAAAGAAGGCGCTGGGAGTAATTAACAATATATATGACAAGTCAAAATATCGTTTGCTTTATGAGCTAAAATATCAGGGGATTAATTATTGGCAGGATAACCTGAAATTACTTGACGAAGCTGATGAGCTAAAACTAAACGATAAGCTATACCTCCGCAATCAAAAGTTAAGGCATTATTGCGAACTAAGAATTAAGTGTTACAATTTAATGTATAAATCTATTGATGAACGTACGCATGATTATGACACACAGATACAAGATTATAACAAGCAGATACAGGATATTATTAGTGAATTCGCTGCAGACCAGTCCTCACAATAACTAAAAAACTACATTTTAAAATATTTCCCCGTTCCCTGTGGTTGTTTTCTCCTTAATAATTTCGTTACCACAGGCATAACCGAAAAGGCAACGTTCTTTTATTATTTTAACCACTTCTTGTGGTACATATTTTTCCCATCCATTTGCTCCTTGTTTTATAAGTTGCAATACATTATCGGTTTCTACATGCAGATTATTTTCATTAAAATGCCGGATATCTTCAATTTTATTATTAGCTATCAGATAACGGTAAAGATCTATCAGGTGTGCAGGAGGGTTAAACCTTAAACAATTCCATATTAAACCATTACGTAATGTTGGATAAATAAATAGTTTAACCTTTCTGCTGAAAAGGGTGGCAAATGATTCTAAAATACCACCGGGTAAATCAGTATAATGTTCTTCAGAAAAGATATACTCCAAATTCGGATAGCCTAAAACCATTCCCAACTTTAGGTAAGTAATTTTTGATAAGTAAGCTACCAGTTTGTAGTATTCATGGAAATTAGAGATCAAAACTGTCTGTCCTAAAGAACAAAGAATATCAACCCGGTCAAGAAAGTCCTTTTCATCAATTTCAGCAGTTTCATCTGCATCCCTCTCTTTTAACGATTGCAAAGTTAATTCGGTAATTACAACAACTCTTTTGGTATCAACATCTGGTTCCTGTAAAAATTGTTTTACACCTGTGTTAAGCATATCCATATGTACATTAATAACCGGTCGAAAACGACCACGTATTACCACAATATGCTTTTTGTATAACGCTTCAGATGGTTGCATATTTTTACCATCAGGGCCAAATAATGCCGCATCCGAAAATCCATATTTTACCAGATGTAAACTCATCAGCCGGTTGTCTACTTTTGTAAAATCCGGTCCTTCAAAACGGATCATATCAATCTGAATACGGTCTCTTGACAAGTTATCCATTAACGACAGCAGGAAAACCGGGGGTATTTCATGATAATAAAAGCATGCGTATAAAAGGTTTACACCCAATATTCCAACTGCCTGCTGCTGCAGGTTATTATCATTATCTAATAGTTTAACGTGGAGCACCACATCATTATACAAGCCGTTTGGCTTTAACTGAAAGCGCACCCCCATCCAGCCGTGGCCGTCATTAGTTTTGTTATAATTAAGTGCGGAAACTGTATCAGAAAAAGCAAAGAAAGTGGTAGATGCACCACGTTGTTCGGCCAATCGCTCAATAAGTAATCCATACTCGTGTTCCAGCATAGATATAAGTCTGTTCTCACTAACGTACCGTCGCACTTGCTGTACACCATATATGGCATCTGAAAACGTCATATCATAAGCCGACATAGTTTTCGCAATGGTTCCAGATGAGGCACCTGCCTTAAAAAAGTTAGCCGCTACGTCCTGACCGGCCCCAATTTCTGCAAAAGAACCATAAACAGAAGGGTTGAGATTTATAGCAAGCGCTTTTTGTTTAGTGGCAATATCTTTATTATGGATAACAGTCATATTAGTAAGTCAAACTCTGTTTATGATCGGATAATACGCTTAAAAATACGATTTTTTAACTGAAGAGCTGTACTTTTAAACTTTATAAGAATGTCATTTTTATTGTTCGGATTATAAAAATTGTAGATAATCTTAATAAAAAGCTGGCTTTATATATTAAACATGCTAAGTTTATATTTTTATTTACCTACTCATAAATTAAATTTAATATGAATTATCTGGCGAGCCCAAAACGCTATCAAAACATGGAATATCGTCGTTGTGGTAACAGCGGTTTAAAATTACCTGCCGTATCGTTAGGACTGTGGCATAATTTCGGAAATATCGATATACTGGAAAATTCACGCAATATATTAAGGCTCGCTTTCGATAGCGGAATCACCCACTTCGATCTGGCAAATAATTACGGCCCGCCTCCAGGCTCTGCGGAAGAAAACTTCGGACGCATTTTTAAAGAAGACTTCAAATGTTATCGTGATGAATTAGTAATCTCTTCAAAAGCAGGATGGGGAATGTGGGATGGCCCATATGGAGATTGGGGCTCAAAAAAATACTTGGTAGCAAGTTTAGATCAAAGTTTAAAACGCATGGGACTTGACTATGTGGACATATTTTACCACCATCGTCCCGATCCGGAAACTCCGTTAGAAGAAACAATGGGTGCGCTTGATCTGATAGTAAGGCAGGGGAAGGCTTTATATATAGGTATATCCAGCTACAGCGCAGAGGAAACAACTAAAGCCCTTAAAATTCTGAACGATTTAGGCACACCATGTTTGATACATCAACCCCGGTATTCTATGTTCGACCGTTGGGTAGAAGATGGTCTATTGGATGTTTTAGGAGGTAATGGAGTGGGTTGTATTCCATTTTCACCTCTTGCACAAGGATTACTAACTAATAAATATCTGAAAGGTATACCCGAAGGCTCCAGAGCAGCAGCACACCGGGGTAATGGAGCCATAGAAGAAGATCAAATAACTGATGCCAAAATTGAGAAGGTGAAAAAGTTAAATGAGATCGCTAAAAAACGCGGGCAAAATCTGGCGCAAATGGCACTTTCCTGGATATTGAAGGATAAACGTATAACTTCTGTATTAATTGGTGTGAGTAAGCCTGAGCAGGTTACCGATTCATTGAAATGTATTGATAACACCACATTCAGTGATGAAGAAATTAATAAGATAAATTCAATATTAAATAATTAATGAAATGAGAAAGAACTTAATTTTTTGTTCGCTATTAATTTTAGCTATCAGCTTTAAAACTGTTAATGTAAAAGCTCAGGCTACTATGGTAAACCATGTTGCACTATATGTAAAGGATTTACATAAAAGCGCTGATTTTTACAAAAACGTAATGCAGTTAAAGGAGATACCGGAGCCTTTCCATGATGGCAAACATGTGTGGTTCCGGACGGGTCCGCATAGTCAGTTGCACATCATACAAGGAGCAACTGAAGTAGTTCCGCATGATATAAATACCCATGTGGCATATTCCGTAAAAGATATAGCAGTTTTTACCAAGCATCTGGATGCTATGAATATTAAATATGGCAATTGGAAAAGCATAGATAAAGCTATTGAATTAAGGCCCGATGGAGTAAAGCAAGTTTACCTGCAAGATCCTGACAACTTTTGGATAGAAGTTAACGATGATAAATTTTAATACATGAAAAGACGGTCATTTGTAAAGGGCTCATTATTGACGGGAGCTGCAGGAATCACATTTCCTGGCGTCACAAAATCATTAGAAAACGAAAAGGACGTCGATTATTATGAATTACGACTCTATACTTTAAAAAATGAACAACAACAAGCAATTATTGAAGAATACTTTAAAGACGCAGCTATACCCGCTTTAAACAGAATGGGTTGCAAAAGCGTAGGCGTATTTACTGAGCTGAAGCCAAAAGAACAAACAAGAATATATGTACTTATCCCTTATAAATCGCTTCGGGATTTTGATACAATACAAAACAAACTAATTACTGATAGAACCTATCAACAAAAAGGCTCTGCTTATTTAAATGCTCCTGCATCCCAACCTGCATATGAACGTATAGAAAGCTGGCTTTTAAAGGCATTTGCTCACATGCCCAAAATCCAGATACCTGAGAAAAAAGAACGAATATTTGAATTGCGCAGATATGAACATGCGAGCGAAAACGCGGGTAAAAAGAAACTGGAAATGTTTAACGATGCCGGTGAAATAGACATTTTTAAACGTCTTGGCTTTAACCCGGTGTTTTTTGGAGAAACAATAATAGGGGAGTACCGGCCTAATCTTACCTATATGATTACTTTTGATGATATGACATCTCATGACAGTCACTGGAAAGCTTTTGGGAGTGATCCGCAATGGAAAAAAATAAGCTCTATTCCTGAATATGCTGATGCAAAACTGGTATCAAAGATTACTTCTGTATTTTTAAAACCAGCAGATTGCTCTCAAATTTAAATTGAAATAATCACAACTAATTGAATTAGTTGGGCATGGTATAGGATACTAATACCTATAACTACCCGTATAATGTGTATAATTATAATCTACGAAATCAAATCATGCTAACTTATAGCACGATATAAGTACTAATCTACAGCTAATTCGAGTTTTAACTTATAAATAATTTAAGGATATTTTTAATGTATTCGTAAAGTTTTTTAACTTGTTTGTTTTACATAATTCAAAAAATGAAAAGAAGAGAATTTTTAGGTACAACAGGTGTAATAGGTGCTACCTTATTAACGAATAAAATATCGTTTGCTTCATCTATTTATCCGGTAGTGCGCACGCCTGCGTCAAAAAGAAATTTTACCAGTACATCTGTTGAATCAGCAATTAAAGAATTTCAATCAAAAGTAAAGAATACTGAACTTGGGTGGTTATTTAACAATTGTTTTCCTAATACACTGGATACAACGGTTACTTATAAACTTATAAATAATAAGCCGGATACCTATGTAATTACCGGCGACATTGATGCTATGTGGCTGCGTGACAGCAGTGCCCAGGTTTGGCCATATATGGCTTTTATTAACAAAGATAAAGATATAAAGCAATTAATTGCCGGTGTGATAAACAGGCAGGTAACCTGTATACTACGCGATCCTTATGCGAATGCATTTTACGATGACCCGAATAAAGTAGGAGAATGGAAGAATGATATTACGGATATGAAACCCGGTTTACACGAGCGTAAATGGGAGATAGATTCTTTATGTTATCCTATTCGACTTGCTCACAAATATTGGAAAACCACGGGTGATATTTCCCCGTTTGATAGCAAATGGAAAGAAGCTGTAATAAGTATTTTAAAAACATTCAAAGAACAGCAACGCAAACACAGCGATGGCCCTTACTCTTTCCAACGTAAAACTGCATGGGCTACCGATGGTGTACCTATGAACGGATATGGTTATCCTGTAAAACCTGTTGGTTTAATTTGTTCAGCTTTCAGACCAAGTGATGATGCCACTATATTTTCTTTTTTGATACCCTCAAACTTTTTTGCTGTTGTAAGTTTAAAACAAGCTGCAGAAATGGCTAAAGAAATTTTAAAAGATGATGCTTTATCTGCAGAAATGCTTGCATTGGCAAGTGAAGTAGATGGTGCTTTAAAAAAATACGCGGTTATTGATCATCCGGAATATGGTAAAATATATGCCTATGAAATAAATGGTTTTGGCAGCTATAATTTAATGGACGATGCAAATGTGCCAAGTTTGCTGTCCTTGCCTTATCTGGATGCCGTTAAAAATACCGATCCTATTTATATTAATACCCGCAAAATGCTGCTTTCGCTAAATAACCCGTTCTTTTTTAAAGGCACAGCAGCCGAAGGTATTGGCGGCCCGCACATTGGAAAAGATATGATATGGCCATTAGGCATAATAATGCGTGGCTTAACCAGCAATAATGACGACGAAATAAGGTATTGTATTGATACCTTGAGAAAAACACATGGTGGCACTGGCTTTATGCACGAATCTTTTCATAAGGATGATCCGAAGAATTTTACCCGTAAATGGTTTGCCTGGGCTAATACGCTTTTTGGTGAATTGCTTTGGGAAACTTATACACGCAAACCACAATTATTAGCCTAACACATTTATTACCTAATGAAAAATATAATATTAACCGTATTAATGTGCTTTGTCGTGGTTATTTCAGTCACCGCACAAACGGCAGACTATGAAAAGCGTATACAAATAATCAACAAAAATATTTCTCAGCGTTTTTATGACAAAAACGAAAGTCTGTATTTTGAAACAACTGATTCGGTGACTAATAAAGGTAATCATTCCTTTCTGTGGCCGCTTTGCGCACTTATCCAAGCAGCTAATGAGATGGAAGTATTACAACCTACTAAATCATATATGGCTGTTGTAATGAAGGCTATAGACCAATATTATTCCGAAAGAGCACCTGCACCTGCATACCAGGCTATGGTGGTAAAGGAGAAAGTCGATTCACGGTTTTACGACGATAATGAATGGGTAGCCATCGCGTTGATGGATGCTTACAGTCGTACACATAATAAACAATACCTGGAAAAATCTCAAATGATATACCGCTTTCTGCTTACAGGGCATGATAAAGTAGCAGGTGGCGGATTTTATTGGGAAGAGGGCAATTTTAAAAGCAAAAATACCTGTTCTAACGGACCGGGGGTGTTGGTGGCGTTAAGGCTTTATCAGGCGACCAAACAAAAAGCCTATTTAGATACCGCTGTAGCAGTCTATAATTGGACAAAGCAGCATCTTCTATCGCCCGAAGGTATATATTATGATGCTGTTAAATTACCTTCACTAAAAATAGACTCGGCTTTTTATACTTATAATGCCGGTACAATGCTGCAATCGGGTGTCATACTGTATAACATCACTGGTGACAAAAAATACCTTACCGATGCAAAGAATGTGGCAACAGCAGCTGAAAAACATTTTTATAAAAACGGACGATTACCCGGAGGTTATTGGTTTAATGCGGTACTAATGCGTGGTTATATTGAATTGTATAAAGTTGAGAAGGATAAAAACCGACTTCAATTTATTATTAATGATGCTGACAATATATGGAACAATGAGAGAGATGGCAATAATCTGTTAGGGAAACGTAAGATTAAATCACTCATAGATCAGGCAGCAATGCTGGAAATATACGCCCGATTAAAAAAGTTTAAAAACACATAATATCAACCTTTATGAAAATTTCTGTACGGTACTTATTAACCTTTATACTTGTTTTATTTATACGTTTTACTTACGGGCAGGCTACAAAAGCTCCTGCTTACCCTTTGATAACACACAATCCTTATTTTAGTGTTTGGTCATTTACAGATGAACTTAATGCGTCTTCAACTCATCACTGGACGGGTAAAGATCAGTCGTTGTTGGGATTGATAAAGGTAGACGGTGAAGTTTATAGGTTTTTGGGCAAACAACCTGTTACTTACAAAACTATTTTGCCCGCTGCGGATGAGCAAGCATATATAGCAAAATATACCGAAACAGCACCCGCGAATGGATGGCAAAATGAAGGGTTTGATGATACTCAGTGGAAAAATGGTACTGCTCCATTTAGTGATGATCGTACAATGGCTAAAACATTGTGGACAACACATGATATTTGGCTGCGGCGTACTTTTACATATCATAAAACAGCCATAAATAAATTATATCTGAAACTTCATCATGATGATGAGGCAGAGGTTTATCTAAATGGCGAAAAAATAAATGTAAGTACAGGAGCAAACGGCGATCTGCAACCTGTATTATTAAATAATGAAATTGCCACCAAGTTAAAGGAAGGTGAAAATATTCTGGCTATGCATTGCATAAATACGGGTGGTGCTGCATGGATTGATGCGGGATTCGCTGACGAGATAAAACCGACTGAATACCCGCAATTAAAAATTGCAAAACAAACGGGGGTAATAATAAAGGCAACACAAACAGTGTATACCTTTAAATGTGGGAAAGCAGACCTTGAGGTAACTTTTACTTCCCCATTATTAATGAATAACCTCGACCTGTTATCAAGGCCGATATCTTACATAACTTATAAAGTAAGGTCAAATGATGGAGCCGACCATCAGATCCAGGTCTATTTAAGCGCCTCTGCAGATTTGGCACGAAATCAGCCAACACAAATAGTATCCGCTAAAAAAATGATCAATAACTCTGTTTCTTATTTAAAAGTGGGGACAGTTGAGCAACCTGTTCTTAAAAAGAAAGGAGATGATTTACGTTTAGATTGGGGCTACCTGTATATTGCTGCACCCACATCATCAAACACAATACAATATGTTACTAATACTAATGAAGCTATAAATTTTTTATTGGAAAATAAAACTTCGTCAACAGTTATGCAGGGTAAACAAATGGTTTTAAATACTTTATTACCTTTTGGCAAAGTGGGTAAAAATTGGGTTTCTAAATTCATGGAGATCGGGTATGACGATATTTATGCTGTACAATTTTTTGGTAAAAATTTAAGGCCCTGGTGGAACCGCAATGGTAAACTGACCATGGAAACCGAATTAGAGACTGCCGCAACAAATTATAGTAGTACTATGGCCAAATGCGCTGCATTCGATAAAAAAATGTACGACGATGCGGTAAACGCGGGAGGTGAAAAATATGCTGACCTATGCGCTATTGCTTATAGGCAAAGTATTGCCGCTCATGAACTGGTGCAAAGTCCTCAGGGCGATATTCTGTTTTTATCAAAAGAAAATTTCAGCAACGGGTCTATCAATACGGTAGATGTTACCTATCCTTCGGCGCCTTTGTTCTTATTATACAACCCTGATCTGCTTAAAGGAATGCTTAACGGTATATTCTATTACAGCGAAAGTGGTAAGTTCAATAAAGATTTTGCAGCGCATGATCTGGGAACTTATCCTATAGCTAACGGACAAACTTATGGTGAAGACATGCCGGTGGAAGAATCAGGTAACATGATCATACTAACAGCAGCTATTGCCAAAGCTGAGGGTAATGGCCAATACGCTAAAAAGCATTGGGCAATTTTAACTAAATGGGCTAATTATCTGGCGCAAGAGGGTTTCGACCCGGCCAATCAATTATGTACTGATGATTTTGCCGGTCATCTGGCACATAATGCTAATTTGTCTATAAAAGCTATAAACGGCATTGCTGCTTACGCCATGCTGGCAAATAAGCTTGGCTATAATGATATAGCAGCGAAAAATGAGAAGCTGGCAAAAAGTATGGTTCCTAAATGGATGGAGATGGCTGATGCCGGAGATCATTATTTGTTAGCGTTTCAAAATAAAAATTCCTGGAGCCAAAAATATAATTTGATTTGGGATAAACTGATAGGGTTTAACTTATTTCCAAAAAAGGTATATGATACGGAAGTTAGTTTTTATTTAACTAAACAAAATGAATACGGTTTACCACTCGACAGCCGCAAAACATATACTAAATCTGATTGGATATTATGGACGGCAACTTTGACCGACAATAGGGAAGACTTTAAAAAATTAATTTCCCCTGTATATAAATACGCAGTAGAAACTCCAAGTCGAGTACCTTTAAGTGACTGGCATGAAACTACTACAGGGAAACAGGTGGGATTTCAGGCAAGGAGTGTTGTAGGTGGATATTTTATTAAAATGCTGGCAGATAAGTGGTCTGCTCAATAAGCCTTAATTTTTGATTAAGATTAAACGGGATGAACTTAAAGATCATTTTGTATAGCTTTTTAGTTGTATCGCTGTTTTATCCTGTAAAGCTTACAAATCACAGTGGCAAGTTTGATAAAATTATTGCTGCAACACTGCGTGAAGATGTAATGAAGGAAGCCAAATGGGCAATGAATCAACAGCCTGTAACTGTTACTGGCAGCTATTGCAAACGTAGCACTGGCAGCATTCATGATTTTTACTCTGAAGGAGATTATTGGTGGCCAAATCCTGTTAGTGCCGATAGCGCGTATATTCAACGTGACGGACTAACAAATCCCGATAATTTTGTTGCTCACCGATTAGCTATGATAAGATTTAGCAAAATTATAGGCGCTCTGGCATCGGCGTATAAACTCACCCACGACGACAAGTACGTTATAAAAGCATTAATACATATTAAAGCATGGTTTGTAAATGAGGCAACATTAATGAATCCTAATTTGCAATATGCACAGGCAATAAAAGGTCGGGTTACAGGAAGAGGTATAGGTATAATAGATACTATTCAACTAATAGAAGTGGCGCAGGGAATAATAGTGATGCAAAACTCACCCGTATTTGATGCAAATGTATTGGCTGACACTAAAAGTTGGTTTCAAAGATATTTAACCTGGCTTACTACCAGCAAGTTTGGGCATGATGAAATGAATGCGAAAAACAATCATGGCACGTGTTGGGTAATGCAGGTTGCCGCATTTGCTAAATTAACAGGGAATGAGAAAATTCTTTCATTTTGTACTGATAGGTTTAAAAATGTGCTTTTACCTGATCAGATGGCTGAAAATGGAAGTTTTCCATTGGAACTTTCACGTACAAAGCCATATGGCTATTCATTGTTCAACCTGGATGCTATGATAACAGTATGCCAGATTTTATCAGATAACAAACAATATCTGTTTACCTACACGACAGCTGACGGGCGCTCAATAAAAAGGGCTATAGAATGGATGTATCCTTATATATCTGATAAATCAACATGGCCGTTGCATCCGGATGTGATGTATTGGCAGTTTTGGCCGGTAGCTCAGCCTTCATTAGTATTTGCAGCCTGTGCTTACAATAATAAAGAATGGCTTAATACATGGAAGAAACTTGACCATCATCCTGTTGAGACCGAGGTAATCAGGAATTTACCGGTACGTCATCCGTTAATATGGCTTAATTGATTTAAAACAATACATAAAAGAATTAGATTGTTAGTTTTGCAGAAATTTTAACACCGCAGTCCTGTAATACGGGCTACTCCAATCTGCAATTAATGAAAAGCTATTTAAATCTATTTAATTTTTCACAAAAAGTAAATTACAAAACTGAGATATTATCCGGATTAACAGTAGCACTTGCATTAATTCCCGAAGCAGTAGCTTTTGCATTTATAGCCGGACTTTCGCCCCTAACAGGTTTATACGCCGCTTTTAGCATGGGATTTGTCACTTCTATTTTTGGCGGCCGGCCGGGCATGATATCAGGAGCCACAGGTGCGGTAGCAGTAGTTATTGTTGCATTGGCAAAATCACATGGTATCGAGTATATTTTCGCCACAGTAGTATTAGCTGGTTTAATTCAATTTATTGCTGGCCTGTTACGTTTAGGGAAGTTTATCCGGTTGGTGCCGCATCCTGTAATGTTTGGCTTTGTAAACGGTTTAGCTGTGATTATTTTCATGTCACAGCTTGTTCAGTTTAAAACAACAGATGCTGCTGGGGAATTACACTGGATGACAGGCACACCACTATATTTAATGATTGCCTTGGTATTACTTACTATGTTTGTAATTTGGGGGTTGCCAAAACTTACAAAGGCTTTCCCATCATCATTAGCAGCGATTCTTGTAATATCCGCAGTTGTAATTGGCTTTAATATCGATACAAAAACAGTAGGTGATATGGCCTCTATAAAAGGTGGGTTTCCGCCTTTTCATATTCCGGCACTGCCTTTTAATTTTGATACATTAAAAATTATAGCGCCATACGCTTTAATTATGGCCGGAGTAGGATTGATTGAAAGTTTACTAACCCTTAACTTGATTGATGAAATTACTGAAACCCGCGGAAGTGGTAACCGAGAGGCCATGGCGCAGGGCGCAGCTAACATGCTTACCGGTTTATTTTCAGGCATGGGCGGATGCGCTATGATAGGGCAGAGTCTTATAAATATTTCATCAGGAGCCAGAGCCCGGTTATCGGGGATAATTGCTTCTGTTATGTTATTGGTGTTTATCATGTTTGGCTCGTCACTTATAGAAAAAGTACCCATGGCTGCGCTTACAGGTGTAATGGTAATGGTAGCTATAGGTACATTTGAATGGGTAAGTATCCGCATGATAGGTAAAATGCCCAAACATGATATTTTTGTAGGTATACTGGTAGCGGTAGTGACCATCCTGTTGCATAATCTGGCTTTAGCCGTTTTAATAGGAGTAATTATTTCCGCATTAGTTTTTGCCTGGGAGAGCGCCAAACGAATTAGAGCAAGAAAATATACAGATGGCAGTGGTGTAAAGCATTACGAAATATATGGGCCATTATTTTTTGGTTCAGTTTCTGCATTTAATGAAAAATTCGATGTACTAAACGATCCGGATGAAGTGATTATTGATTTTAAAGATAGCCGTGTAGCGGATATGTCGGGTATAGAAGCACTCAATAAGCTAACGGAGCGGTACCAAAACGTCAACAAAAAACTTCACCTAAAGCATTTAAGTGAAGACTGCCGCGTATTGCTAAAAAACGCCGAGGAGCTGATAGATATAAATATTTTAGAAGATCCTACTTATCATATAGCGATCGATAAAATTAATTAACTTATACTTGTCTCGCTGCTATGGAAATAATATCCTTACCATCTATTACTTTCTTTCCATATGAGTGATTAGCTACATACATCATAGCGGCCCCCAATTCTGTCATTCTGCAAAATCCGGCAGGGTAGATGGCTCTTCCAAAAGGAAATATCCAATTTATATATTTATAAAAATTATGAACTTTAGTTAAACCTTTAATTGGTTTGATAAAGCCCGGCCTAAAAGCATAAACATCACTAAAAGGCAACATCATCAGATCATTTTCAGTTTTACCTTTTACACGAGCCCACATGCTCCGGCCTTTTTCGGTACTATTTGTACCCGCCCCGGATATGTAACAGAACTTCATCTCTTGATTAAGCCTGCTGAGCGTTTGGGCAACATGCATTGTTAATGTATATGTTACCTTAGTGTATTCCTTTTCACTCATCCCTATTGAAGATACTCCCAAGCAAAAAAAACAGGTATTATATCCTTTTAATGAATTTTCAATATTTGACATATCATAAAAATTCGAGTGGATTATCTCGGTGACTTTAGAGTGAGTTACTCCTGATTTTTTACGATTAATAATAAGAATAGCTTCTACATCAGAATTATTAATACTTTCATGAAGTACTCCTTCTCCTACCATTCCGGTTGTGCCGGTTATTATTAGTCTAATCTTTGTATTCATACAAACTACTGTATACTTTGAAGACGATCGATCGTTTTATATATTTTAATTATATAAAATTATTTAACAACATTTTTAAATAAACTATCTCAACATTATTCTTAATAATAGAAACCTGCAATTCAAATTTTCGTATATAAAAAATAATTGATGATTAATTTAACTGTCTGTGAATAACTTACCAATTCCCGAAAATGAAAAAGAACGCCTTAAAGCACTTCATGGCTATGAGGTTCTGGATTCTATAAATGAAGCTGAATTTGACAGGATTACGGAGATAGCTTCTATTATATGCGATGTTCCTATTTCTTTAATCTCATTAATAGACAAAGACAGACAATGGTTTAAATCAAAGATAGGGCTGGATGTAAATGAAACACCTCGAGAATTAGCTTTTTGTCGTTATGCTATTATGGACCCGCACATCCTGGAAATACAGGATGCCATAACTGATGAACGTTTTAAAAACAATTTATTAGTTACAGGAGAACCTGGTATCCGGTTTTACGCAGGAACACCATTAGTTGATCCCGAAGGTTATGCGTTAGGTACATTATGCGTGATTGACCGCAAGCCCAAAAAACTTTCTGCCAAACAACTACGCGCACTTAAATTATTGGGAGAAGAAGTTATATCAAAAATTGTAGAGCGCAGACAAAAGGAAGAGCTTAAGAATTTTGAGAATATATTCCGCAGATCAAATGATCTTATTTTTATTGGTGGAGGCGATGGATTTTTTAAAAAAGTTAATCCGGCCTTTACTAAAGTATTAGGCTGGAGTAAAGAGCAACTATTAAATACTTCTACATTTGAATTTATCCATCCTGATGATATTGCCAGTACAGAAATAGAACTAAAAAAATTAGCGCATGGCCATAGTACCGTAAACTTCATACAGCGCTTTAAAACAATCTCTGGATCTTATAAAACTTTACAGTGGACCTCCTCACCTGAAGCCTCTACAGGTTACATCTTTGGTATCGGCCGTGATATATCAAAAGAAAAGGAGAAAGAAGAACAATTAGCAGAAAGTGAAGAGAAATTGAGAGTATTTTTTGAAAACTCTCAGGGCTTAATGTGTACACATGATCTTGAGGGGAAATTTTTATCGGTCAATACATCCGGCGCTTCAACATTAGGTTATACACCTCAAGAGATCACACAAATGAGTTTATTTGATATTATTCCACAAGAACGTCATCCATATTTAAATGCGTATTTAGATGAAATAAAAAAAAGCGGAAGTGTAAAAGGGCAAATGCTCACCCGGCATAAAAATGGATCGTTACATGTTTGGTTATTCAATAATTTCTTACAAAAAGGAGCAACCGGCGAAGAATATGTTATAGGCAACGCTTATGATATAACAGAAAGAGAACGCTTGCAAAATGACCTGATAAGAACAAAAGAAATGCTTGAGCAAACTAATAAGGTAGCAAGGGTTGGCGGTTGGGACTTTAATTTAGAAAAGCAGGAGATATATTGGACTTCTGTAACTAAGGAAATACACGGTGTACCTCAAGACTATGAACCCGACTTAAAATCAGGGATAAACTTTTACAAAGAGGGTGATAGCCGGGATAGGATAACCCAAGCCATTAATTTAGGTATTGCTGAAGGAAAATCATGGAACGAAGAACTTCAAATTATTGATGTTAGTGGTAAAGAAGTTTGGGTTAGAGCATTGGGTAACACGGAATTTGAAAACGGAGTTTGTAAAAGATTATTCGGCACTTTTCAGGATATTGACGCTTATAAAGAGGCTGAACTTGCTTTAAAAAGATCCGTAGCTGCCCAGGAGCGATTAAATGAAGCGTTACTTGAACAGATCGAACTGGTAAAAGAGCAAGATAAAACCATAGAAAAGATACAGGAGTTTAAATTTTTAGCTGATTCTATTCCTCAAATGATCTGGACATCACAAGCTGATGGTTATACAGATTATTATAATAGATATTGGTTCGATTATACCGGTATGACTTTAGAACAAACGCAGACAGAAGGATGGGAGCCGGTATTGCATCCCGATGACCTGGAAAATGACACAAATCTCTGGAACGAATCACTTGCGACAGGTAAACCATACGATACCGAAGTCAGGTTTAAACGAGCTTCAGACGGTGCTTACAGATGGCATATATCCAGAGCTGTACCCATGAAAAACAACAAAGGTGAAATAGTAAAATGGTTTGGTTCATGCACGGATATTGACGAATACAAAAAAGCGCTTGATCTGGAAAATAAGATAAGTCAGTACGAAGATTTTAACCGCATAGTTGCACATAACTTACGCGGCCCAGCAGGCAGTATCGGGATGATACTGACCATGCTTGATGAAACTACCGATGAGAATGAAAAAGCCGATCTTTTGAAGATGCTAAGTCAGTCGAGCGAAACCCTTAACGAAACCCTTAATGAGTTGATGAAAGTACTTGAAGTTAGGAACAATCATGATTTAACTTATGATGATTGCGATCTTCAAGAAATAGTTAACGGCATAGAAAAGATGCTGAAAGGTCAAATGGTTGCAAAGAAAGCTCGTATTATAACTGATTTTAACAAAAATCACATCTTATTCCCAAAAATATATTTGGAAAGTATATTTTATAATTTGATTAGCAATGCCTTAAAATACAGTAAAGATGAAATACCTCCAGAAATAATAATATCATCAACAACTAAAGCAGATAAAACCCTGCTCACCTTTAAGGATAACGGGCTGGGTATTGATTTAAAGCAACACGGTAATAATATGTTTAAGCTAAATAAGGTTTTCCACCGTGGCTACGATAGCAAAGGAGTTGGCTTATTCATGACCAAAACCCAAATAGAAACATTTGGAGGTAAAATAAGTGTGCAAAGTGACCCCGGTGTTGGATCAGAATTTTTTATAGAATTATAATTGCTGGTATGGCAGGTCCTTTCCATACTAACGGTAAAGCTGCAAAAATTGAGCTAAATTGATGTAAAATCCCGGAGTTTCAAACATCCGGGATTTTTTAATTTAAATCTCTTTATCATTAATCAGCTTTAAAGCCATATTTATCGCTGAATTTTTTATAAAGTTGCTTATGCAGATTATCCAGATTAATATTGCGTCCCTGAATAAATGCGGTTTCTACATCCAATGTTATCATATCTAATGCATCGCCTGTGGAAATGAAAAGATTAGCATCCTTACCCTTTTCCAGAGTTCCGGTGGTTTTATCAATACCTAATATCTTAGCGTTATTAATTGTAATCATCGACAGGGCCTGTTCTTTAGTTAAGCCAAATCCTACTGCCTGGCCGGCTTCAAAAGGTAAGTTGCGTTGTCGCCAAAACCCTGTGCCGGTTAAGCCATATAATACTCCGGCATCCTGTAGTATTTTTGGTAATTTATAAGGAAGATAAACGTCATCTTCGTCTTTATCAGGAAGAGTTTGTGTTTCACGAATAATAACAGGGACATTATTGTCCTTTAACACATCGGTGACAAGGTAAGCTTCTGTTCCACCTACAATAACTGCTTGTATTCCAAACCTTTTAGCAAAGTTAACAGCCTGCGTAATTGGTTTAGCACCATCGGCAATGATGAATAACTTCTTTGAACCATCAAACAGACCGCGCATAGCCTCAAACCTAATATTTTTGATTTCGGGTTTATCAATTTCAGCGTACGCTTTAGCTTGCATGAAAAACTCTGTTATATAGTCAATCGCTTTTTGATTACGTTCCGCAGGTGATTCCTGATTACCGCCACCTCCGGATGGTGCAAAACGTCTCCCGCCTGTACGCACATAAGGCCAGTTTAAATGGATGGCAATATCGGTCTTGTAAGCAGCGTCCTCCCAATTCCATGCATCCAGCTGAACTACGGATGACTCTCCTGAAATTACTCCGCCGTTAGGTGTTGGCTGTGCCAGCAAAATCCCATTTGAGCGTACCGTAGGGATTACTTTAGAATCAGTATTATAGGCAACAATAGAGCGTACATTAGGATTAAGTTCACCCGTTTCACTATCATCAACAGTTCCACGTGCGCCTTCTTCAATCTCGATTAAACCAAGAGTGGTCATGGGAGCAATAAAGCCCGGATATATTTGTTTGCCTGTAGCATTAACAACGTCATAACCGGTAACTGCAGGTCCTGCTCCTTCGCCTACACCTGTTATCTTCCCTTTATCAAATGTAATGTATCCGTTGTTTATAACCTGTCCGTTGCCTACATGTATGGTAGCGCCGGTTATCAATACGGGTTTAACTTGTGGTTTAGCGGGCGATATATTTGCTTGCCCGTAGCTGAGGCTTATGCAAAGCAATAATCCTCCTAAACTTAATATTATTTTTTTCATGATCGTGTTAAATAGGATTATTGATTTTTAGCAGATGCATGTATAGCTGCACGTACTTTTTCCATCTCGGTATATTCATCAGCAACAACAAAGTTTTCTTCTTCCAATGTTTCACATTGATATAAGCGCCTGCGATTCATACCCGGGCGTTGTGTTGCAGCACCACCATTTTTGGCTTCTAACATTTTTTGAATGATTCGTGCCTCATCGGTTTTCATGGTTTTTTGATTAGCAGCGTCCTTGTCATAATCCCAGTAAAGTATACCATCTACAAAAGTTTTCTCTGCAACAGCGTAAACCGACAAAGGGTTAGCAGTCCATACTACAATATCTGCATCTTTACCAACCTTAATACTGCCAACGCGATTATCAATATGTAACATTTTTGCAGGATTCAAGGTAACTAACTTCAATGCTTCTTCCTGGCTCATACTTCCGTAGGTAACTGCTTTCCCTGCTTCCTGATTCAACCTGCGAGCCATTTCAGCATCATCAGAATTAAAGCCGGTAACCAATCCCATTTCATGCATTAATTTACCATTGTAAGGTATAGCTTCGGCTACCTCGCTCTTATATGCCCACCAATCGGAGAAGGTAGAGCCAGCAATATGATGTGCCTTCATTTTATCTGCCACTTTATAACCTTCCAATATGTGTGTAAATGTATTAATATGGAAACCCAAAGAATCAGCGACATGTATCAACATGTTAATTTCTGACTGAACATAGGAGTGACAAGTAATAAAACGTTTATTATCCAATATTTCAACTAACGCATCCAGTTCAAGATCACGCCTTACATTATTACCTTTTATTGCTCGCGCTGCTTTATATTCCTTTGCACGGGTAAAAGCATCTATATAAACCTGTTCAACGCCCATTCGTGTTTGAGGGAAACGCAGTTCGGAGCCAAATGAAAAATTATTGTTACTGCCTTTTACATTTTCGCCCAGGGCAAATTTGATGAACGGATCCGCACCTTCAAACTTAAGTTGCTCCGGTAAAAGGCCCCAGCGATGTTTGATCAACTGGTTTTGCCCGCCGATAGCATTAGCTGAACCATGAAGAATATGTGAAGTAGTTACCCCCCCAGCTAACTGGCGATAAAGATTTATATCTTCTGCGTCAATTACGTCAGCTATTCTTACCTCTGAAGTTACTGATTGAGTTCCTTCATTTACGCCGCCGGAAATAGCAATATGCGAATGCTCATCAACTATACCCGGTGTTATATTTTTTCCTGTTGCATCTATTACTTTAGCATTACCTGCCGCAAGGTTTTTGCCTATTGCCTTTATTTTGCCATTCTCAATTAATACATCTGTATTTTGCAGAATTCCATCTTTCTCATTTGTCCAAACCGTTCCGTTTTTTAATAGTACTGTTTCCGGTTTAGGCAAAACAGCGTTACCATACGCTACAAAAGGATAAATTACAGGGCCAACCTGTAGGTCAGGTTTGTCTGTACCACCGCGGCGGCCAGCCGGAGATGTAGGAGCGGGGCCGGAATAAGCAGCCGTCCATTTACTATGTGCACCATCCGGGAGAATTGCATCCCCCTTAATAGTAACAGGCGAATTATCAGCTATATATCCCGCTAAACGAATTACTCCGGACGGTTTATTGCGAAAATTGAAATAAATGCTCAGGTCATCACCTGTGCGAGTTATAGTACCACGTACACGGGTACTATCCGGACCTTTGCGTTCAATATTAACATCATAGGTACCAGGTGAACCACCTATGGTTAAAACCGTATTACCAAATGAATCACCTGTAAGGTTGTATACACCACGCAGGTCAGCAACATCTGATTTACTGACGATATACTGACGCCCTTCTACCCAATTCTCATAAATTATATTATCAGCCTTAAATAGGCTATCGGAAGTGATAATAAAGCTGGCCATTTTACCCTTTGTTAGGGTACCTACTTTATCAGCAATTCCAAGCATTTCAGCAGGTATGGTAGTTAACGAATTTAAAGCCTGTTTCTCTGTTAACCCGTAATCAATAGCTTTTCTAAGATTGGTCCAAAAATCACGACTATTAGATATTCCATAAGAAGTAATGGCAAATTTAACTCCCGCTTTTTCTAATACACCTGGATTGGTAGGAGCAAGCTCCCAGTTTTTTAACTGCTCATAACTAATATTACGCGCATCAACAGGATCTTCCACATCGTAAGGTGCAGGAAAAGTTAAGGGAATTATTAACGGACTTGCTAATGCCTTTACCGCATCAATCCTTTGATATTCCAAACCATCCGTTTTATAAATATATTGTTTGCCGAACTCTTTAGCTATTTTAGCAGCACGTAGAATATTTTGCGGATCGGATACTTCAAATATCTGCGGGATATTTTGCATACGGTTAAACTCAGCTAAGGATATATTGTACTCTTCGTTCTGATTTTTATACCATTGCGCATCATAATAAGTTTGACGTAGCAATGCAATACTCCCCATTAATGATGAAGGATAATTTGTGGCAGCAGTACCTTTACTAAACGAATAGTTAGCTGCAGCTTCATCATTTAGTATAACCAGGTTGTCGCTTTCATCGGCTAAGCTAACAGCTACTGATGTACCTCGGGCAATTCCATCATGTATTAAAGATTGAACCGTGCCGAATCCATTTTTTTTTAAGACCTCAGCCTGTGATGAATTAACATGAAATATGGTTTTGGCTGTCATTTCGGGCTTGATAGCTTCATTCCAGCCATAAGCGCCGGGTTTTGTTGAAACCGGTACGGAAACACGACCAAAACCTCTTGTAAAAGATTGACGTGGGGCTTCCGGCATACCATAAGTGGTGTAAGCATCTACAAGGCCGGGATAAATAAATTTTCCTTTAAGGTCAATAATGACATAACCTTTTGGGATTGCTGCGTCTTTACCGACAGCCTCAATAACACGGTCTTTAATGAGCAATGTACCATTTGTAATGGTTTGGTCGGCGCTAACAACGATATTAGCGTGGGTGAAAGCGTATTTTCCCGGACGTATATCCCAGGCGCCATTTACCGGAAACGTTTCCTGGGCACGGCACAGTTGAAATACCATCAGAAAAAAACAAAAAAGTAAAGGTTTCTTCATGTGATAATAGTTTTTTACTAAACTAAAACTATTTTTAAAATGATGTTTAAGAGTATTGCAATATCATATAATTGTTACACCGCTGCATGGCGTATTTTACCCCCTATATTGCCGTATTTGCACCCTCTAAAATAATATCTGCAGTTTTATATTTATTATTTAAAATAAATGAACATGTTAATAGAAGCTATTGAAGAGTATATAGAGGTTACAGATACATTTATCAACACCTTATCAAAATTTACTGAGGATAATTTTAATAAACAAGCATTAAACTCTAGTTGGACGGCAGCGCAGGTTGCACAGCATATATTAAAATCACAGATAGGTATCCCAGCATGTTTAATAGGAAACACAATACCGGCAAAAAGACAGGCTGACGAAAAAAAGGATATGCTTGCAGGTATATTTTTAGATTTTAACGCAAAATATAAATCACCTTCCTATATCTTGCCTGATGATGCACCGCACGAAAAGACAATTATGCTGGCCGGATTAAAAGAAATATTCGATAAAATTAAATTAACAGCAGAAACTCTTAATGACGATTTTGTATGCCTTGATTTTGATACCAATGCTTTTGGACCTCTTACCAGACTTGAAATATTATATTTATCGATATATCATATTATAAGACATGAAAGACAAGCCGATGTAATATATCAATCCCTGACACATCAGGGACCGGTTTAATTTAACTTGGCTTTAATAATCATAGATTTCCATAAATAAGGAAATCTTCCACACCCTTTAAAATCCACAATGGTAAAACCAGCATCGGTTAATAGCTTACTTAATGTATTTTTTGACCAAAACTTTATATGCCCGCCAACCGCTACCGGGTTGGTATGTTTATCCCACTTGTTAAATACACTTAATATTAAATTTTTAAAATAACCGTGATAAGGAGTAGATATGATCAGTTCTCCGTTTGTTTCGTCCAAAATACTTTTACAAAAATCAATGAAAGCAAACGGGTTGTATAAATGCTCAATAACCTCGGTTGAAATGATAGTATCAAACTTAAGATCTCGTATTTCCACCGGCAATTTGCTATCGTCCAGGTCTTGGATAAAAAAACGATCCGGATTTTTTTGTTTTGCAATAGCTATACCTGTTTGCGAAGCATCAATGCCATAAGCATTATAACCATATGCTATTAAATTATTAACCAAGTATCCATTTCCACATCCCAGGTCTAATATACACCGGTTATCTTCTTTATTAATAAGCGAGAGCAACGACTCCTGAATATAATGCCACAGATGGCTCGGATTTTCGCTATGAAAATTATGCTCTTGATATTCTGCCATAAAACAATTTAAATTATATGTCCAAGATAATAATTAAGTAATAAGAGGACTATTTAAAAAAGAAAAACAGAAAGAAATGTATTATTTTTGTTTGATAATATCCCTAAAATATCATTATGAAAAAATTAATCCTGTTTTTATTATGTATTTGTTTCAGCATTTTTGCTTGGGCACAAAATAGCATTAAACCCGCTGCTCCCGGTGTTACTTATGGTAAAATTGTTACCGGCGATAACGCGCTTACTACCGAGCAGCTTAATACAACATTGGCTACTGATTCCGTTTATAAAGGAAAAATTACCGGTACTGTTGTTGAGGTTTGTAAAAAGAAAGGTTGTTTTATGAAAATTGCTCAACCTGATGGTTCACCCATAATGGTGCAGTTTACTGATTACGCTTACTTTATGCCGCAAAATATTGTTGGAAAAACTGTAGTAGTAGAAGGTGCAGCTAAAGTTAAGGAGACACCTGTTGAACGATTGAAGCATTATGCAGCGGATTCCGGAAAAAGCGAAGAAGAAATAGCTGCTATAACTGTACCCAAAAGAGACATCGCCATTATGGCTGATGGTGTACTTATTGTTAAATAGTAATTTATAATATTTTCTATATAAAGCCTGTAAAAGAAATTTTACGGGCTTTTATATTATATAAATCCACAATAAATTGTGCGTTAATCTTATTTATCCTAATATTACAATTGAACATTAAACTTCTTATGAATACTTTTCTTAATGATGATTTTTTACTGCACACCCCCACAGCTAAACGTTTATATCACGACTATGCGGCTAAAATGCCTATAATAGATTACCATTGCCATTTGCCTCCAAATGAGATCGCAGACGATATTAATTTCGAAAATCTTACGGCTGTCTGGTTAAATGGTGATCATTATAAATGGCGGGCAATGCGGGCTAACGGCGTAAATGAAAGTTATATAACCGGAGGAAAATCTGACAAAGAAAAATTTGATCAATGGGCTGCCACAGTTCCTTATACCTTGCGCAACCCTTTATATCACTGGACTCATCTGGAACTGCAAAGATATTTTAACATACATGATCGTCTGTCTGCAGCAACAGCATCAGATATTTATGCGCATTGCAATACCATGCTTCAACAAAAGCAAAACAGTGTGCGTGGCCTTATAACTGCCCGTAATGTAGAAACTATTTGCACAACTGATGATCCGCTTGATAACCTGGAGCATCATCAAAAGATAAAAAAAGATGGTTTTGGCACTAAAGTGCTTCCCGCTTTCAGACCCGATAAAGCCATGCAAGCTGATGATGTTATTGCGCTTAATACTTACATACAGCGGCTGGAAGAAATTTCCGATAGTACAATAAGCAGATTTGAAGAATATCTTAGTGCTTTAAAAAAACGCCACAACTATTTTGCTGCTAACGGGTGTTGTGTGTCTGACCACGGATTAGAGCATATGTACGCAGAAGATTATACTGATATTGAGATAAATGCTATTTTTTCAAAAATACGCTCAGAGCAGATGTTATCATCCATGGAAATCGCTAAATTCAAATCTGCAATGTTATATACTTTCGCGGTTTGGGATCATGAAAAAGGCTGGGTACAACAATACCATATAGGTGCTTTGCGTAATAACAGCTCACGTGGATTAAGGCAGGCAGGACCTGATACCGGCAGAGATTCTATAGGGGATTTTTTACAAGGCATCAGTCTATCACGCTTTTTGGACAAATTGGATAAAGAAGACAGGTTGACTAAAACAATTATTTATAATTTAAACCCATCTGATAACGAGCTGATAGCAACCATGGCTGGTAATTTTAACGATGGCTCAATAGCGGGCAAAATACAGTTTGGTTCCGCATGGTGGTTTCTTGACCAAAAAGACGGCATGACCAAACAATTGAACACTTTATCAAACATGGGGCTGCTTAGTCGTTTGGTGGGCATGCTGACAGACTCACGTAGTTTTTTGTCCTTTCCGCGTCATGAATATTTCAGACGAATACTGTGCAATCTTTTTGGCGATGATATAGAAAACGGTGAACTACCTAATGACCTGGAATGGACAGGAAAAATAATTCAGGATATCTGTTACTATAATGCTAAAAGTTATTTTGATTTTGATAAAAAATAGAGATGAGTTCCGTACTATCAAAAAATCATAAGCAGGGCGAGGTTTTATGTTTTGGTGAACTACTTCTAAGACTTAGCCCCGATGAGGAAGGTCGGTGGTTAAATAACAACTCATTGCCGTTTTTTATTGGAGGTGCCGAACTTAATGTAGCAACGGCTTTATCATTATGGGATATACCTTGCAAATATTTTACAGCACTTCCTCAAAATAATCTATCGGCAGAGATTGTCCGTCATTTGAATAAAAAAAACATTGATATTTCAAGTATTCTTTACCAAGGTAACCGAATAGGAATATATTTTTTGACTAAGGGTAAGGATCTTAAAAATGATGCTTTAATATATGACAGGGCAAATTCTGCATTTGCGGACCTAAAGCCGGGTATGATAAACTGGGATGAAATTTTTGAGGGAATCACCTGGTTTCATTTCAGCGCTATATGCCCTGCCATAAGTCAACAGGCGGCTGATGTTTGTTTAGAAGTATTAAAAGCGGCTTCGGCTAAAAATATTACAATATCAGTCGACTTGAATTATCGCTCAAAGCTGTGGCAGTACGGCAAAAAGCCGAGTAGCATTATGCCTCAATTGGTACAATATTGTGATGTTGTTATGGGAAATATATGGGCAGCAGAATTTATGTTGGACATTCCTGTTTTAGGAGATATACATGAAACAGGTCAAAAAAGCACTTATTTAAAAGAGGCCTTATCAACCTCGAAACAAATTACAAGGTTGTATACCAAATGTAAGGCAGTTGCCAATACTTTCCGATTTGATACAGATAACCTAATCAGCTATTATACATCTTTGTATACTGAAGGCGATTTTTACAACTCTTATGAATATAAAACTAATAAAATAGTATGTAAGGTGGGTTCCGGAGATTGTTTTATGGCTGGTTTAATTTATGGTTTATATCATAATCATCAGCCGCAAGAGTTATTAGATTTTGCCACAGCCGCGGCTTTTCAAAAACTGTTTATAAACAGCGATGCAACCACCCAAACTGTCGAAGATATTAATAAAGCCATAAAATATGAATAAAAAAGAAGCTGTTTTAGATGGCATTTTATTACAAGGAATGCTGCCGCTGTTTTTTTATGAAGACGCGCAAGTGAGTGTACAAGTAATTAAAACGCTTTACAATGCCGGGGTAAAGGTACTGGAATACACCAACCGTGGAAAAGAAGCGTTGGATAATTTCAAAATAATTAAAAAAGAAGTGCTGAACAGCATGCCCGAATTACATTTGGGTATAGGCACTATAAAAACCGCAGATGAAGCTCAACAATTTGTAGATGCCGGCGCTGATTTTATAGTTTCACCAATAATAGATGCCCAAGTAGCGAAAATAGCGGCGGAACATACATTGTTATGGATACCGGGCTGCATGACGCCAACAGAAATACACCAGGCACAACTAAATAATGCCCGGTTAATAAAAATATTCCCGGCTAATATATTGGGACCGGCTTTTGTATCATCTGTCCGCGATCTTTTTCAGGGGCAGCTTTTTATACCAACGGGTGGGGTAGAGATAGAAGCAGATAATATAGCAGGATGGTTCCGTTCCGGTGTTTGTGCTGTAGGTGTAGGTAGTAAATTAATCAGTAAAAATATATTAGATAAGCAATTATACGACCAGCTATATAATGACACATGCAAAGCGCTTGAGCTGGTGCAATTAAGCAAGTAGATTACTATAAAACAGATGTAAATGTGATTTTATGGAGCAAATTCAAAAAGACCCATTACATGGTAAAACACTGGAGGTTATTTTAAAAGCATTAGTAATACACTTTGGTTGGCCCGAATTGGGATATCGCATACGTATCAACTGTTTTTTGGATAACCCAAGCATCAACTCGAGCCTTAAATTTTTACGAAAGACTCCCTGGGCACGTAAAAAAATAGAGGATCTTTATATTAAATACCATAAACAGATGGATAATAACAAAACTTAATGTTTCTTTTTATTATTCATTTTTGCCTTAGTACCTGAGCTGTAATTATACGTTTTGGCATTACTTGGTTTCTTTTCGTGAAAAGCCTCGCCCGGCACATGAGTGTTTGGATTTGGCTTGCCTGGCTGTTTTTGTTTTGCCTCAGTTTTGTCCTTTTTATCCTTTTCAATTATTAATTCATCAGGTAATTCTGCATTAAGCATTTTTTGTCCGGTTGCCTGTTCAATTTTTCGTACCTGATCTAACTCTATATCAGTAGTAAAAATTATAGCCAATGTCTCTTCCTGCGTATCTGGTGTTCCATTAACTACATGGTCAATATATATATGCTTTTCCAGCGGTAAATCAAAATGAATAATAAAGGGAATATTTTTCAGATCTACCTTTAATTTCAATTCATTTGCAATTATCAATGCACGGCATGCCTCAGTTTCTTTAAATTCTTCAATTGTATCTAAACTATTTTGCTCAAAGTTCAAGGGGTTTAGAATAGCCACAGCATTATGCATACGATTCGCTAAACTTTTATAAATTTTGTCGGCCGTTATCCGGGTATTCACAAACACTACCGCTTTAGTAAATAGCTCATCATCATACATAAATAAATTAAGCAAGTTTAGTTTGGTGCCAAAATTAGGCACATGATAAAGTACCTGTGAGTGTGTTTGTATTTCTGTATCAGGCACTTCATCAACTTCAATAGTCGCAGGTAATTGCATAAATGGGGCTATCATTTTATTCAAACGCTCATGCAATACCTCACTAAAAACCAGGTGCTGGCACTTTATGATACTGTTTGCCAGTTCTGTTACAGGCAATTGCATACCTTGTTTTACAATTAGCTGTGCGTCATCCACTATAAAAAGATCTATCTTATTTAAGTTAAGTCCTAACTTCAGGTAAATTGCACGTGCTCTGTCAGGCATAGCTACTATAATGTCTGCGCCTTCGGCCAAATCATCCATTTGCTGCTCTATGCTGCCACCGGTATGTAAACCAACTATTTGTATGGCCGTATTTCTATTCAATAATTCAAATTGTGCTATTATAGCAAATACACTTTCCTGGCTGGGCGTCAATATTAAAACCCTTGGTACGCCATCAGGCTTATAATTAAATAAATTCAACGCTCCCAAAACATAAGTTGTTGTTTTCCCACAGCCTTCGGGTCCAATGCTAACAACGTCCTGTCCGCCAATTATCCTGGATAATGATTTTAATTGGATCTCTTTCGGAGAATTGAAACCGACCTCGTTTAATGTTTTTATTAGCTGCTTTTTTAGCTTAAATTTTTCTGCCCACACCATAGTAAAATATAAAGAATGCAAAAATACATCTAATAATTCAGCATACATTATTACTTTTATTTAATAACCTGAATTATGAGAAAGTTTATCATCTTAACAGCACTGCTTTACCTTGCTGTAATTACAAATGCACAGGAAAAATTTAACGGTTTAAATACCAATATGGGTAATATATACCGTTTATCTGATGCAGTTAGCCGATCAATTAGTCCGGAAAATTTTAATGGCGAAAAGGGGAAAGGAGGGATGGCGACAACAGGAACCGGCGCCTCTGCTGCACGTGAGTTAGGGCAAACCTGGAAGGTTAGTCCGAGTGTTATCATAAAAAAACACACCACTTATACTATAGCTGAAATTGACGGGCCGGGAGCCGTTCAGCACATCTGGATGACACCTACCGGCAACTGGCGTTTTTCTATTATTCGCTTTTACTGGGATGATGAAACTACACCGTCTGTAGAAGTTCCTGTTGGTGACTTCTTTTGTATGGGATGGGGTAAGTATGCGCCAATACAATCATTAGCTGTAGCTGTAAACCCCGGTAGCGCATTCAACTGCTACTGGCCAATGCCTTTTCATAAAAAATGCCGTATAACAATGGAAAATATTGATGATCAGGACATGGTTTTATACTATCAGGTTGATTATACGCTGACAAAAGTACCTGACGATGCTGCTTATTTTCATGCGCAGTTCAGGAGGGTAAATCCGCTGCCATATAAAAAAGATTATGTTTTAGTAGATAGTATTCAAGGTAAAGGGCAATATGTGGGTACTTATCTGGCCTATGGCTCAAATAAAAATGGATGGTGGGGTGAAGGGGAAATAAAATTTTTTATGGATGGAGATACTAAATTCCCCACGATAATAGGTACCGGTACTGAAGATTACTTTTGCGGGTCATATAATTTTGAAACCAAAAAGAAAAACGCAGCAGGTGTAGAAACTGCAGAATATACAGAGTTTACAGGTCCCTATACCGGTTTGGCACAGGTGATACGCGGCGACGGGAATTATAATATTGCTCAACGTTTTGGTTTATACCGATGGCATATCGCCGATCCTATCCGTTTTGAAAGAGGCTTGAAAGTAACCCTACAGGATCTGGGGTGGCGCAGCGGAGGGCGTTATATGCCTTTACAGGATGATATCGCCTCCGTAGTGTTTTGGTATCAAACAGGTTCTCACACACCTTTCCCAAAATTACCTTCAAAGGATGAACTGGAAATAAACTAAAACATGGTAGAAGACAAGTTATAAAATGCCTTTAATGATGTCCCAAACATTTGCTGCAAGTATTTTGGCACCTTCAGCAGTAGGGTGTATTCCGTCCGCCTGATTTAATGAACGTATACCACCTACACCTTGCAATAAAAAAGGAACAAGTGTCATGTCGTTTTTCTTAGCAAGATAGGGGAAAATATTTTTGAAATCTTTAGCATAATTCGCTCCCATATTTGGAGGCACTTGCATGCCCAGCATTACCAGTTTAGCCTGCGGATATTTAGCCTTTACTTTATCAATAATAGCCTGAAGATTTTCTTTTGTTTCCTTTACCGGTATTCCACGTAAACCATCGTTTGCACCTAACTCTAATACAAAAACATCAAGGGGTTGCTTTAACAGCCAGTCAATACGTCCCAAACCGCCTGCAGACGTTTCTCCGCTTAGTCCTGCATTCACAATTGTATATGGTAGTTTAGCCGAATCTATTTTTGCCTGAACTACATTTGGGTAAGCATCTGCTGGATCATCTAAACCGTAACCGGCTGTTAAACTATCTCCGAAAAAAAGAATGGTTTTTTTCTGCTTGTTTGTTGCAGCCGTATTAGTAACGGTATCGGTTGATTCCGGTTTATTTTTACCACTGCAACCTGCAAACGCTATTATAGTAACTATTAAAACGGCTATTTTTATCCGATGTTTCATTTTTATTTCCTTAAG
This sequence comes from Mucilaginibacter segetis, assembly GCF_016522075.1. Lineage (GTDB taxonomy): Bacteria > Bacteroidota > Bacteroidia > Sphingobacteriales > Sphingobacteriaceae > Mucilaginibacter > Mucilaginibacter segetis. The sequence continues at coordinate 1,912,696 of NZ_JAEHFW010000001.1, forward strand.
CATTTGACCGCAAAACCTCTAACGGTGGTTTATTTAAAATACCCCTGCTGTTTAATAATCCTATAATTATAGTTAATGATGTTATTATTAAAAATAACACAGCAACTGGCATAAAGTTGATGGAATAAGGCATATTAAAACGATATTTTGCCAAAAACCAGCTTGAGGCTATAGCAATAACAATACCCGTTAGTGCTGATAGAGCACCCAAGAATAAATATTCCAGTGAGGTTATAGCAAATATCTGTTTACGACTGGCACCTAAAGTGCGCAACAGTACGCTTTCCTGTATGCGCTGGTATTTGCTTATTCTTACCGATGATATCAGTACGATAATTCCGGTGATGATACTAAAACCACTCATAAATTTAATAACATAACCTATTTTATCCAATAAATCATCTAGTACACTCAGTACCAGGCCCAAGTCTATTATAGACACATTAGGGAACTGTTTTACAACAGCCCTCTGGTATTGTGCTGAAACTTCATTAGACGGAACATGCGTTAATAATATATGAAACTGTGGTGCATCTTCTAAAACCCCGGTTGGAAACACAATTTGAAAATTTGTGGATATTTTATTCCAGTTCACTTTACGTATACTACTTACTATGGCGGGCATCATTACTCCCTGTACGTTAAATAGCAGATGGTCACCTACTTTTACTTTTACACGTTCTGCAAAGCGCTCCTCTATAGAGACTGGTATATCTTTGCCAGTGGTAGCCACGCCTTCAAATTTTCCAGCTGTTATTTGTTCTGATGCGGTTAATGTATCGCGGTAAGTTACCCGGTATTCGTAAGAAAAAGCACGTTGCGAAATATGTGATGTACTATCTTTCTTAGCATCAGCCGCAGTCTTACCATTTACTTTTTCTAGCCGCATAGTAATAATTGGCACTTGTGATAATATAGGCAGTCCTTGTTTACGTGTAAGATCTGCAAGTGCTTTTTCCTGCTTGGTTTGTATATCAAACAAAATCATGTTTGACTGATTGCCGCTTGCAGATAACGTTACCTGACCTATAAGCAATTGTTGTATAAGAAACAGCGTGCAAATAAAGGCAGTACTTAAACCGATAGATACAGTTAAAATAATGGTTTGATTATTGGGCCGGTATAAATTAGCAAAGCCCTGTCGCCAAATATAGCTCCATGAACTCATAATCAGCAATCGTGTAAATCTGATCAGCAAATAGGCTATGGCGGTTAATACTAGAAAAGCGATCATTATACCGATAGTGAATACTGTAGCAGCCGTCCAGTCGCCTAATTGCATATACGAGAACGAAAGTATAAACACCAGCACTAAAAAATAAACAAACCATCTTAACGGATCGCGCGATATAGAAGATTCCTCAAAAGACAGCCTTAGCGTATTTAATGGTGATATATTTCGTATAGATATCAGCGGAAGCAGGCCAAATAGCACGGATATGATTACGCCTAAAATAACTCCTTGTATTACGGCTATCCAGGATATATTAACAGATATGGTAATAGGTAAAAAGTCTTTAAGTACTAAGGGCAACAGATGTTGTACGGCAGTACCCAATAAGGCTCCTGCAATTGACCCTATTAAACCTATGCCAATTATTTGTATCAGGTAAATCAGGAAGGCTTCAGACGCTTTTACACCTATGCAACGCAAAATAGCAATGGAAGCTACCTTTTCGCGAATGTAAATATTAATAGCACTGGCAACGCCTACGCATCCTAATAATAAAGCTACAAAACCAACTAAAGACAGAAACCTGGACAGATCAGCAAATGAGCGGCCTGTATTTTCCTTACGTGTTTCAATAGTTTCATAATTAAAGTCAGCGCTGTCAAGGTGAGGATTGATTTTCTTTACTATTTTGTCAATATCTGTCTGTTTATTATACTTAAAAAAGTAGCTGTAATTAACGCGACTACCTACTTTAACTAAACCCGTTTCGTGCAGATATCTTAAGGGGATATAAACAATGGGTGCAATGCCAGCAGATAAGCCCGTTTGTCCCGGGGCATTATTTAGTACACCTTTTATTAAAAATGTGGTATTGCCAATTTTTATGGAGTCGTTAACTTTGGCATTATATTGCAGCATTAGTGTTTTATCAACTAACGCGTATTTACCCATTTTAAAAGTATTGCCTGCTTGTGAAGGGTTAGTTTCCAATTGACCATAGTAAGGAAATTTCCCTTCTAGTGCCCTCACCTGTACAAGCCTTGTACCCTGGCTCTTCGGGAAATAGATCATAGAGGCGAAACTTCGCTGTTCCGATCTGTCATCGCCAAGTGAGTCCAATAAGGCTTTAAACTGAACGTCGGGATCCTTATTCCCGGTAATAGCAAGATCGGCGCCTATTAAAGTAGCTGCCTGGCTATTAATATCATTTTGAATATTATACCTGAACGAATAAATAGCAACAAGAGCGGCGATACCAAATATTATAGAAGAAATGAATAACAACAGCCTGCTTCTGTTACGGCGACTATCGCGCACGGCCATTTTAAAAAGCCAGGGGATATTTATTTTTCTTTTGAAATCTACGTCGTCCATAAGCAGCTTATTCATTACCGGTTTTTTCATCTGAGATCAATTTCCCTCCTTTGATCTTCAAAATCCTATTGGTTTTTGCGGCCAAGTCAAGATCATGAGTTACTAAAACCAAAGTAGTTCCGGCTTCCTTATTAAGGTCGAATATCAATTTAATTACTTTTTCACTTGTTTCGGCATCCAAGTTTCCGGTAGGTTCATCTGCAAACAATATGCTAGGTGAGTTAGAGAAAGCCCTCGCTAGTGATACCCTTTGTTGTTCTCCGCCTGATAGTTGAGCAGGGTAGTGATGACTACGGTCAGCCAGGCCAACTTTATCTAACAGATCAATGGCTCTGGCATTTATGTTTTTTTCTCCTCGTAGTTCAAGCGGTACCATTACATTTTCTAATGCGGTTAAAGTAGGTAACAACTGAAAATTTTGAAATATAAAACCAACATGTTTGTTACGCATCTGCGCTCTTTTGTCTTCTGTAAGGCTGCCAAGATTAATATCTTTTAATTCCACGATACCATCGGTGGCACTATCAAGCCCCGCACATAACCCCAACAACGTAGTTTTCCCGCTGCCAGACGGGCCAACAATAGCATTGGTTGAGCCTGCTGTAACAGTAAAACTTATGTCGTCTAATACAGTAAGTATATGCCCCGCACTTTTATAGGTTTTATTTAAATTTGAAATTTTTAATATATTTTCCAATCTGTATTTATATTTTGCTTAATAATTACCGATAAATTTAAAACTTTAACAACAACGGCAGGCTTATTAAATAATTCATTGCAAATACATTACATATACCTTCTAGCAAAGCTGAATTGTTATTATTCCACCTAAACTATAACCATGCAAGAGTATCCCGGACAAAAACGAATTTTAGTAGCTGTTGATTGTATAATATTTGGATTTGATGGTGTAAACGTAAAATTGTTACTTGTAAAACGCAGTTTAGTACCTGAACGCGGCAATTGGAGTTTAATGGGCGGTTTTATTAACCCATCCGAAAGTCCGGAAGATGCTGCTAATCGTGTTTTGGAAGAACGTACAGGACTTAAAAATGTTTATATGGAGCAATTTCAGGTATTTGGCAATCCTGAGCGTGATCCGGTTGAGCGTACATTATCCATTGCTTATTTTGCATTAATTGACATACATCAGTATGAAAAACAATTAAGCGCTGAAAATAACCCAGAGTGGTTTTTATTAGATGACATGCCTGAAATGGTTTTTGATCACGCTGAAATGGTAAACTTGGCAAAAAGAGAACTAAGATACAAAGCCGCGTTACATCCTATATTATTTCAGTTACTTCCTGAAAAATTTACCATACCGCAATTACAAGCTTTATATGAAGGAGTTTATCAAACGGAATTTGATGACCGTAACTTTAGCAGAAAATTGCTCTCAACCGGTTTATTAGTTAAATTGGCTGAAAAAGACAAGCAATCATCAAAAAAGGGAGCATTTTATTATCGGTTAGATCAAACTAATTATAAAGATAACATCAATTCTTTTCTAAACCTTGTTCCTAACCCCGATAAGTTTTTATAATCATCCTGAATAACTCTTTTTTACATCAAGCCACTTGATTGCGAACTGTTTTGTATTTTTATAATTCCAATAAACTGTTTTAGATTAATTAAAGGATCCTATTTTGAATAAAAACAAGGCGGCGATAAGTGCAACTGTAATATTCCTTTTTATTTTTAGCAGTTATTATTCTTTTGCACAGAACACATCCAACCAAGGCAAAGAGTTTTGGACGGGCTATATGTCACATATTGAAAGTACAGGCCAAAGTCAAATGAATTTGTACATAACAGGTGATGTAAATACTTCAGGTACTGTAGAAATAGCTGATGGAAGTTTTGACCCAATTCCGTTTACAGTAACTGCTAAACAGGTAACCAAAATAGCCATCCCACGAATAGCTTTCGTGAAGAGTTCCGGACAGTTTTTAAAAGGTTTACATATTACCGCGCAAAAAAAAGTAGCAGTGTATGCACATATTTATGCCTCGAGTGTGTCTGGCGCTACGCTGTTGTTACCCGTGAATGTTTTGGGCAAAAGTTATTATTCGCTGAATTATACTCAAAAAGCAAACGAGTCGCCAACCTATTCTACATTTATGGTTATTGCAACTGAAGATAATACAGTTGTAGAAATAGTTCCATCCGCTCCACTTATAGGTAAAACAGGTAAATTTACAGTTACACTCAAAAAAGGAGAATTGTATCAAGGACTTTCATCAGGCGATTTAACGGGAACCAAAATACGCAGTATAAGTACATCAGACGGCCAATGCAAAAAAATTGCTGTTTTCTCAGGAAGTACAAAAATAGGTATTGGCTGTGATGAAGGTTCTTTTACTTCAGATAATCTTATTCAACAAGCTTATCCTACATCTTCATGGGGTAAAAATTTCATTACGGTGCCGCTTAAAAATAGGAATTACGATGTTTTCAGAATTTTCTTTAGCGAACCTGATACTAAACTAACCATAAATGGCGCACTTCAAACGCAGGAAGAAGGCCCTCCTTATATAGAGTTTAATTCACAAATACCGAATATAATTTCTGCGGATAAACCTATTCAGATAATTCAGTATGCAGTTTCGCAGGAAAAAAGTCTGGGAGATAACTGTAATGGCAATCCAAATGATGTCGGAGACCCGGAAATGATTTACTTAAATCCAATCGAACAAACCTTGGATCACGTAACTCTATATTCGGCAAGTGAATCTGCAATAAGTCAAAGTTATATAAATGTCGTAACTAAATCGAGCAACGTTAAAACATTTAAATTGGATGGAAAATCATATGATAAGTTCACACCGTTACAAGGAGATACGTCTTATTCGTATGCTCAGATAAACGTTCAAAATGGCACTCATAATATAAATGCAAGTGATGGATTTAACGCCATTGCTTACGGATTTGGCTACGCGGAGTCATATGGATATTCTGCAGGTACGAATGTTAAAAATCTGAATGAATCTATTGTATTTGAAAATCAGCAAACAAATAAAATTCAGGAAAACGGTTGCGTAGGAGTATCTTATAAATTAAAATTAACATTGCCGTATCAAACAGGAAGAATTACATGGAAAAATATTGATGGTGATAACACATCTTATATTGATAATAATCCCACAGTTAAATCTACAACACAAAAAGATAATAAAACGCTTTACACATACGAGTATTATAAACCGGTAACTTTTCTCGCGGGAGATTATTCTATTACAGCTACTGTGCTTAATCCTGTTGCGGATGAATGCGGATCTGATGAGGACATAGATTTCGATTTTAATATTGCTGATTATCCTGCACCTGTTATTTCCGTAAGTGATAATTGTAACGGCGATACCACTTATTTTGCTGATAGTACAAGCAATGAAAGCAGCATAATAAAAACATGGCTTTGGGATTTTGGTGACGGGCAAACCTCCACATTACAAAACCCCAGACACTATTATACAAATCCGGGTATTTACAATGTAATTTTAACTGTGGGTAATGAAAATGAGTGTTATTCAACATCGGCGCCTGTAGCTGTTCATATAATCAAAAAACCGGCTGCTGCTTTTAATTTATCCATTCCGGCTTGTGTAAATAAAGACGTAATTATTTCCGATAAATCTACATCCGAAGAAAGTAATATAATAAAATGGGTGTGGGATTATGGAGACGGTACGGAGATAGAAACACGCACCAGCAGTACACCTTTCACTCATGTTTTTACCACTACCGGAATAGACACGGTTACCTTAACTATATTTACCGATAAGGGCTGTGTAGATAGCAGTAAACGGGTTATAAATATCAATCCACAACCCGTAATTGATTTTACGGTGCCGGATATTTGCCTTACTGATGCGGTTGCTCAGTTTACTGATAAAAGTACAATTGAGGATGGCAGCAACAATTCTTTTACTTATCAATGGGATTTCGGTGATAATAATGCTACGCCTCAAAATTCCAATACTTCCACAAGCAAAAACCCTAAACATATCTATACCCGTGCCGACAACTACACCGTTACTTTAACATTAATTACATCAAGCGGTTGTAGCTATTCAAAGTCGCAAATTTTCACAGTTAATGGAGACACTCCTGCTGCTAAATTTACGATAGAAGATAAAGATAATTTATGCAGTGGTAATCCTGTAATCATCGATGATCAGTCAACCGTAAATTTTGGAAATATAACAAAGATAATTTGGTATTATGACTATTCAGATAATCCGCAGAACTTTGAAACTTTTAATAGAGCAGATATGCCTGCTAATCGAAAATATACACACGATTATGGTGTATTTAATTCACCTCAGACAAAAACTTACACCATAAGAATGGAAGCTTACTCGGGCGAAAGTTGCGTAAATATTACTCAACAGGACATTGTAGTTAAAGCTAATCCGCTTGTTTTTATTACGCAATTAGGATTTATTTGCCAGAGTGCTTCACCTGTACAGATACAAGTCGATAAAAACGGATTTATTGGCAACGGTATTTTCAGTGGTAAGGGCGTAAGTGCTGACGGATTATTTGACCCGTATATTGCAGGTCCGGGAGTATTCACTATTAATTATGATTTTACAGCTCAAAATGGCTGCAGTTACACCACTTCAGAAGAAATTACCGTAAACCCTGATCCGGTTATTGATGCTGGAGAAGATTTAACAATTTTAGAAGGAAATAGCGTAATTTTAAAAGCAAGTGCAAGCGGCAACGGCGTAAGTTATAAATGGACACCGTCAACAGGATTAAATCGAGATGATATATTGCAGCCAACTGCCTCTCCGATATTTGATACCAATTATACGTTAACAGTAACTACAGCCAATAGTTGTACAAAAACGGATAATATATTTGTTAAAGTATTGAAAGATTTAACGGTTATAAATACATTTACACCTAATGGCGATGGTATTAACGATAAATGGAATATTCCTTATCTTGATAATTATCCAGGAAGTACAGTAAAGATATACAATAGATACGGAGAAACGGTATATTCGTCTATTGGTTATTCTGATCCTTGGGACGGAACATTCAATGGACGTATTTTGCCCGCAGGCACATATTATTATATTATAGACCCTAAAAATGGACGCAAAGTTATTTCAGGGAATGTTACCATCATCAGATGAAAAAAAAATTACTCCTTACAATTCTGTTAATAACATCGCACTTACTGTATGCGCAGCAAAAGCCTCAATACACCCAATATGTGTTTAATAACTATTTATTAAACCCTGCTGTAACGGGTATTGAAAATTATACTGATGTTAAGTTGGGTTATCGCAGTCAATGGACTGGACTGGAAGGGGCTCCTGTTACAAGTTATTTCAGCATAAACGCGCCACTAGGTAAAGACTTTTTACAGGGAGATGCTACCGCCTTTCCGGCATCTGGAGGGGTTAATCCGTCCAGCAGATTATATACGCAGTACTATCGCGCTGCAGAACCTCATCACGGCATCGGATTTACTATAGTATCAGATAAGGCCGGCCCGATCACCCAAACTAATATAGATGCCACTTATGCCTACCATTTGGGTATAACTGATAGGCTTAATCTGGCAGTAGGAGTATCGGCAGGTGTAAGTCATATCAATTTAAATACATCCATGATAACACTTGAGGACCCTAACGACCCAACGATTAATAACTTAAATACCAGCCAATGGAAACCAGATTTGGGGGTAGGAGTGTGGGCTTACTCTTCAAATTATTATTTAGGGGCATCAGTCCAACAAGTTTTACCGCAAACACTATATTTAACTACCGGCAACACAGCAAATCAAAGTAAAACAGTCCCGCATTTTTTTGTAACCGGCGGTTATAAGATATATCTGTCAGACGATGTAACACTACTACCTTCCGGGTTATTAAAATTCATACAACCTACACCGGTAACCTTTGATATTAACATGAAGCTCTCCTTCCGTGATAGATTTTGGTTTGGGGGGTCGTACCGTAAAGATGATTCTTACGCGGTATTAGCCGGATTTAATTTAAGTTCATTCATTAACGTCGGATATTCCTACGATATTACAACCTCTGCTCTTCGCACGGTAAGTAATGGTACACATGAAATAGTTTTAGGAATACTTTTAAACAACCGATATAAGGTTACCAGTCCGCAACACGGTTTCTAAGAAGTACTGTACTTGAGGCATTAGACCTTTTATAAAGCTTCAGAAACAACTTCTGTCACTTCGGGCACCATTCGTTTTAACAGATTTTCTATTCCAGCTTTCAATGTAACAGTTGAAGACGGACACCCACTGCATGATCCTCTTAGTTCAACAGTGACCACGCCCGCGTCAAATGAACGGTAACTTATTGCTCCGCCGTCTTGTTCAACAGCCGGTCGTACGTAATCATTTAGTATCTGTTGTATTTTTATTTCCGTTTCGGTTCCTTCAAAGTCAACATCAACGGTTTGTTCAACCTCTTGTACTTTTAACTCTGATTCAACAGCGCCCTTAACAAATTCCTTTAATATCGGTTCTATATCATTCCAATCACTACCTTCGGTTTTAGTAACTGTAACAAAATTGCTGGCAAAAAAAACACCGTTAACAAAAGAAAACTTATACAATTCTTTTGCGAATGGAGATTTTTCAGCACTTTCTTTAGTCGCATAATCCACACTTCCGTTAACCAGTAATTTATTTACTATAAATTTCATGGTTGCCGGGTTAGGAGTTGATTCGGTATATACGTTGATATTCATGATCTGCTATTTTATTGTATTATCTACAAAGTTAAACAGGATTTTGGTTTAATGGTAAACCTTAAATTGTTATGACCCGTTAATGATAATCCATTTCGACTATCAATTCAGGATATAAATTCTTTAAATCCCTGTATAATTTTGAGGTGTAATATTTTTTATCTCATTCTTAACCATATCACTCACATTTAAAGTGTCCACAAAATCGGCTATCGTTATTGAATTGACATGAGTGTTTGTACGCGTTAACTCCTTTAATGCTTCATATGGATTAGGATATCCTTCCCGACGTAAAATAGTTTGAATAGCTTCAGCTACAACGGCCCAATTCGCATCCAGATCCTTGTTTATTGCAGACTCATTTAATAACAACTTATTTAACCCTTTAATAGTTGATTTAAAAGCTATTAACGTATGTGCCATAGGTACACCAATGTTGCGTAGCACTGTAGAGTCAGTAAGATCACGTTGCAGGCGTGATATTGGTAACTTGGCAGCCAAATGCTCAAACAATGCATTTGCTATTCCCAAATTTCCTTCGCTGTTCTCAAAATCTATCGGATTAACCTTGTGCGGCATCGCAGATGAACCTACTTCCCCGGCCTTAATTTTCTGTTTAAAATAATTCATGGAAATATAGGTCCACATATCCCTATCTAAATCCATTACAATGTTATTTATACGCTTTAAGGCGTCACACTGGGCCGCAAAATTATCATAATGCTCTATTTGGGTGGTAAACTGCGACCGATGCACCCCCAGTATATCATTAACGAAATGATTGCCGAATACTCTCCAGTCGGTTTCCGGATAGGCTATATGGTGCGCGTTAAAATTTCCGGTGGCACCGCCAAATTTAGCGGAGTAAGGAATAGCAGTAAATAATTCCAACTGTTTTTCTAAGCGCTCTACATATACCATTATTTCTTTCCCTAAACGGGTAGGACTGGCTGGCTGGCCATGCGTATGTGCTAACATGGCAATGTTTGTCCATTCTACAGCATATTTTTTAAGCAGATCGAGCAAGTCGTTAAAAACAGGCAGATAAACTTCGTTAATAGCTAGTTTAAAGCTATAAGGTATTGCCGTATTATTAATATCCTGCGAAGTTAAACCGAAGTGTATAAATTCCTTATAATCAGTAATACTCAGTTTATCAAATTGTTGTTTTATAAAGTACTCAACCGCCTTAACATCATGATTAGTTGTTCTTTCTATCTCTTTTATTGAGGTGGCATCTTTTTCAGTAAAATTCTTATATATATCACGTAACTTTTCAATATTATTTTTATCAAAAGTCTGAAGTTGGGCTAAAGGATGTTCACACAGGGATATAAAGTATTCTATCTCAATAAAAACCCTGTATTTGATCAGTGCATATTCCGAAAAATAGTCTGCTAGGGCTGATGTAGTGTTACGGTAACGGCCGTCGATAGGGGATATAGCGGTAAGGGAATTTAATTCCATTGAAAAGTTTTTTTGCAAAGATAATAAAATGTGATTGTCAGGCTAAGGTAATTTGATTTGGAAACTTTGAAATCCAAAAATGTTTCCATAGTTTTGACCCAAAATGTCAATTAGTCAAACACAGCGGATAATACAAGGTGGTGAGGACTTGTTTTTACAAGCCGGCATCAAAAGCGTTACCATGGATGATATAGCTAAACATTTAGGTATGTCAAAAAAAACCATATATCATTTTTTCAATGATAAAAACGACCTGGTAATTGCCTTGGTAAAGAAAAAATTACAGGATGATGAGAATCAGATAAATGATATTATTGAACGGTCACCGAATGTAATTGAAGAGATGATCAACATGATGAAATGCTCTGAAGAAATTTTTTCGAGGATAAACCCGATAGTGATACACGATATGCAAAAATATCATCCGGAAGCTTGGGCAGAGTTTCAGAAATTCAAGGCAGAGGTATTAATTAATAAACTTGAGCAGTTATTGGCAAAAGGAATTGATCAAGGATTTATCAGACCCGATATTGACGTTAAGATATTAGCAAAAATGCGTGTAAATCAAGTGGAAATGGGATTTAATACCAATATATTTCCAACATCGCAGTTCAGTGCATGGAAAGTTCAGTACCAATTACTGGAGCATTTTAACTATGGAATTTGTACTCTTAAGGGACATAAATTATTGGATCAACATAAAAATATATATCACGATTAAATTAAAGAATATAAATATTCTACTGACATAAGGTTGTCAATAATCAGCTTTTTTTTGCAGCAGAAATAAATAAAAACTAAACCCCACCATCATATCAAATGAAACGAATACTAATAATGATGATTTGCTTAGCCGGAAGCCTCAAAGGTTTTTCACAGGCCCAGCCAGATCAAACCTATAGCTTCAGCATTAATGAGGCTATAAATTACGCTTATGAACACAAGGATTCCGTTGTTAATGCAGGGCTTGATGTAAAAAGTGCCGATTTTAAAGTTAAGGAAACCGTTGGACAGGGTCTTCCTCAAATTAACGGTACAGCATCTTTTCAGGATTATCTTAAAATTCCTACAACGTTGTTGCCTGGTGAATTTTTTGGACAACCTGCAGGTACATTTATACCGGTAAAATTTGGTGTAAAGTATCAATCTAATTTAAGCTTAAGCGCTACCCAACTACTCTTTGATCCAAGTTATATTGTGGGCTTACAAGGTCGTGCCACTTATAAAGAGTTGTATAATCGCGCTTACACACGTTCAAAAATTGAAGTCGCGGTAAATGTTACTAAGGCGTACTATCAGGTTTTAGTTAGTAATGAACAGATAAAGTTATTGGATGCAAATATTAAACAGCTTAAGCAACAGATGGATCAAACGGCAGCACAAAACAAACAGGGTTTTGTTGAAAAAATAGATGTTGACCGTATTACTGTGCAATATAATAACCTGATAACAACCCGGGAAAACACCGTAAGGCTACTTGCACTAAATTATCAGTTGCTAAAATTTCAGATGGGAATGCCAATAGAGTATAATTTAACTTTAAAGGATGGACTATCAGATGTAGATTTAAACGAAGACGTTGCAGCAACGGTAGCTGACACATCTTTTTACCGCAATAGAATAGAATATGGGTTAACGGAAACTAATCTTAAATTAAGTGAGTTTGACCTGAAACGTCAGAAAGCACAATTCCTGCCCAAATTATCAGCTAATGCATCTTTATCTGAATCTTATCAGGATAATAGTTTCAGTAATTTGTATAGCAATAGCTTTCCATCAAGTTATATTGGTTTAACATTAAACATACCCATATTTAATGGTTTCCAGCGTGCCAATCAGGTAAAGCAATCACAGATAACCGTTCAAAAAAATCAGAATAATTTAAATAGTCTTAAAAATTCATTAACCCTACAGGCAAACAGGGCCAAAATCACTTATATAAATGGTTTGCAAAGTCTTAATAACCAAAAACGAAATCAAGAACTTGCGAGAGAGGTATTGCGTATTTCAAAAATAAAATACGAACAAGGAGTAGGTTCAAGCATTGAAGTTACACAAGCACAAACTGCTTTGGAAGATGCCGATAATAAATATATACAGGGTTTATATGATGCCCTGGTCAGCAAAGTAGACCTTGATAAAGCATACGGAAGAATTCAATAAAACAAACTAAACCACACATTATAAAAAAATGAAAAAACTAATATACATTCCGGCCATACTGCTATTAGCAGCTTGTTCAAAACCAAAGGATAAGAAAGCCGAACTGGCAGACTTACAAAAACAACAGGCAGAATTAAATTCCAGGATCTCGAAATTACAAAGTGAGGTAGGCACTACTGATTCTGCAAAAGTTACAGATGTTAGCGCGGTTACTATAACTTCGCAGCCATTCAGCAATTATGTAGAAATTCAGGGTAAAGTTGATGCACAGGATAACGTCACTGCTTATCCGCAAGCAGCAGGTACAATTACCGCTATTTATGTACGACCTGGTCAGCATGTAAGTCGTGGGCAAACATTGGTACAGTTAGATAACAGTGTATTAAAACAACAAATTGCCCAGTCAGAAGCACAGGTTAGTCTGAATAAAACACTTTATCAGCGTCAAAAAAACCTGTGGGATCAAAAAATTGGTACGGAAGTACAATTTTTACAGGCCAAGACCACTTTGGAGGCCAGTCAAAAGGCTTTAGACGCTTTACGTGAACAGTCAAGCATGTACCGTATTACGTCTCCCATAAATGGCAGTATTGATCAAATGGATCTGAAACTCGGACAGGTTGCACAGCCCGGACAAACTGGTATACGCATAGTTAATGCCGATAACCTGAAGGTAAAGGCCGATGTGCCGGAGTCTTATGCTGGCAGTGTAAATACAGGCAATAAGGTTAAAATAGTAGTACCCGACGCGAATGACTCGTTAGTTACTAACATAACATTCGCTGCAAAGGCTATTGATCCCACTTCACGTAGTTTTAATGTTGAAATAAAGCTACCTCAACGCAGCACACTTAGGCCAAACATGACCGCAATATTAAAAATAGCAGACTATTCAAAACAGAATGCTATTGTAGTGCCTGTAAAATCAATTCAAAGGTCAGAAAATGGCGACTTTGTTTTTGTAAATGAAAATGGAACAGCCAAACGCAAAAACGTTAAGGTTGGTGCTACGTATGAAGGACAATCAGAAATATTATCAGGCTTAAAAGCGGGTGAACAATTAATTACTGAAGGTTCAAGTGATATTGAAGATGGCGACAAGGTGCGTATACTACAATCCTCAAACTAATTATTTAAACATTTGATCTGTTACCATGAAAGATGTTAAAAAAGAGTTTGCCCCCTCAAGTTGGGCTATCGATAATAAGACCGCCATATACGTACTTATATTTTTAATTACGGTATTGGGCATTATCAGTTATATTAATTTACCTAAGGAAAACTTTCCGGATATAGCGCAATCAAAAGTATTTATTACCACACCTTACGCTGGCCAGTCACCTCAAAACATAGAGAATCTGGTTACTAAACAAATAGAAAAGCAGTTAAAATCCTTAAAAGGATTAAAAAAGGTTACATCAAATTCTGTACAAAATTCATCCAGGATAGTGGCTGAATTTCAGGCAAATGTTGACATAAAAGATGCAAAAATAGATGTAAAAGATGCCGTAGATAAAGCTAAACAGGATTTGCCTCAGAATGATAAAAACTTGAAGGAATCTATCATTTCGGATATTAACGTTGCCGACTTACCTATCTTATATATTAATATATCAGGTGATTATGACCTTAAAAAGCTAAAGGAATACGCTGATATACTGAAAGACGAAATTGAAAGTTACAAAGAAATATCGAAAGTAGACGAAGTTGGTGCCTTAACGCCAGAAATTCAGGTAAATGTTGATCTGAATAAAATGGCTGCAGCCCAAATCGGATTTAATGATATAATACAGGCCATCGGTAATGAGAACATCCTTACAACCGCCGGAAGTATCAAAACAGATGGTGTTCGCCGCAGCGTGGATATTAAAGAAGATTTTAAAAGTGCCGATGAAGTTGCCGCCATGGTGATAAGAAATCCGAAGGGGCAGGCAGTTTACTTACGCGATATAGCAGATATAAAAGATTCATTTTTAGAGCAGGAAAGTTACGCCCGTTTAAAAACAAATGACAATCCGAACTTTAAAAATGTTATTACCCTAAACGTAAGTAAAAGGGCAGGGGAGAATCTGATCGAAGCGTCAGATAAAATAAATGCCCTGATAAAAGAAAAGCAAAAAAACGTTTTCCCGAAAGGACTTGATATCACCGTAACCGGAGATCAGTCAGACAAGACACGGACAACACTTAATGACCTCATCAATACCATTGTAATTGGGTTTATATTGGTTACAGTTATTCTTATGTTTTTCATGGGTACTACTAACGCCATATTTGTGGCTTTATCAGTTCCGCTTTCGTGTTTCATTGCGTTCTTAGTGATGCCAGCTATTGGCTTCACACTTAACATGATCGTATTATTCTCCTTCCTGCTGGCCTTAGGTATTGTAGTGGATGACGCCATTGTGGTGATAGAGAATACGCACCGTATTTTTGCAAACGGAAAAGTGCCGATTAAAGAAGCTGCGAAGATGGCAGCGGGTGAGGTTTTCCTGCCTGTATTTTCGGGTACCATGACCACCCTTGCACCATTCGTTCCATTAGCGTTCTGGAATAGTTTAATTGGTCACTTCATGTTCTTCCTGCCAATAACATTAATAATTACCTTATTGGCATCTTTGGTAGTGGCTTATATCATGAACCCCGTTTTTGCGGTTGATTTTATGAAGCCACACGTAGAAGGTGAACATGATAACCCTAAGTTTGATAAAAAAACAAAACGTTCTTTAATTTATTTGGGAATAGCAACTATAGTAGCTTACTTTATTAATGTGGGTGTCGGAAACTTTATGGTGCTCGTTATTATTTTGTATTTATTAAATCACTTCTTTTTGTTAAGAGTTATTGATAGATTCCAGAAAAATGTTTGGCCCCGTTTTCAGGCCTGGTACGCTAAATGGTTAGAAAGAGCGGTTAAAAGACCACTAACTGTATTAGGAGGTACATTTGTATTATTTGTTTTAGCGTTGATCATCAACCATTTTTTAGGCAAAACACCTGAGTTCTTCCCATCCGGAGATCCTAACTTTGCCTACGTATACATTACTATGCCCATAGGTACCGATCAGGCGGCTACCAATGAAGTAACCAAAAAACTGGAAAAACAGGTAGCTAAAGTGGTTGAACCTGATACAGATATCGTATCATCTATCATATCAAATGTAACTAAAGGTGTTACAGATCCCACTGATGAAGATCAGGGGGATTATGAAAATAAAGGTAAAATTACTGTTGCCTTTGTTGAATATGGGGAACGGCATGGTAAGGATACTAAAGAAATATTGAAAAAAATACGGGCAGCCGTGCAAGGTGTACCGGGAGCAAAAATATCTGTACAACAGGAAAATAGTGGCCCGCCTGTACAAAAGGACATTAGTATTGAGATCATCGGTGACAATCTGGATACATTGGTTAAAACCGGGGAACGTCTTAAAAACTATCTGGGTAAACAAAATATAGCCGGTATTGAAAATTTAGTAGCGGATGTGCAAAATGATAAACCGGAGATCGTTTTTGATATCAATCGTGAGCGGGCCAATCGTGAAGGTGTAAATACAAGTCAGATAAGCCAGGCATTACAAACGGCGATATTTGGCGCACCCGTAAGTGATTTCAGAAATACTAAGGAAGACGATTATAAAATACAGGTGAGGGCTAAAGAGGAACAACGCAGTAGTTTAGATCAGTTGAAAAACATGAAAATCACCTACCGCGATCTTGCTACAGGAGGAGCCATAAGACAAGTCCCTATATCTGCCTTTACAGATGTGCGTTATACTGATACATATAGTAATATTAAGCATAAACAGCAAAGGCGTGTTTTAACACTGGGTTCTAATGTAATTAAACCTTATAATCCAAACGATGTTAACGCGGATATATTTAGAGCAATAAGTAACTTTAAAAAGCCGGATAATATTATTATCCGTCAGGGTGGGGGCCAGGAAGACCAGATGGAAGCAGTAAAGTTTTTAGGCGGAGCAATGGCTACATCCTTTGGTTTAATATTGATCATATTGATGATACAATTTAATTCCATAGGTAAAACCTTCATCATTATCAGCGAGATATTCTTTAGTATTATTGGTGTATTGTTAGGGGTAAGTTTATTTGGAATGACGATGGCCATAGTAATGACCGGGGTAGGTATTATAGCACTCGCAGGTGTAGTAGTTCGTAATGGTATATTACTTGTTGAGTTTACCGATATGCTGATAGAACAGGGGACCAGTTTGCATGATGCAGTTGTGGAGGCCGGCCATACCCGTATGACACCAGTATTGTTAACGGCTACTGCTGCAATTTTAGGATTAATACCCTTGGCTGTAGGTTTTAATATAGACTTTGTAGGACTGTTCACTCATTTTGAACCACATATACATTTTGGGGGCGATAACGTTGCATTTTGGGGGCCTTTAGCCTGGACAATGATATTTGGCCTTGGCTTCGCAACTATCATAACGCTGATATTAGTTCCATGTATGTATATTATACGAATAAACCTGAAAAATAAGTTATTCGGTAAAAAGGAAAAAGATCAATCCAAATTAGAAATAAGCAAAGCGTAACCTATCTATTGTTATAAACGAAAAATCCCGGGCATTTTCCCGGGATTTTTCGCTATTTATATTTTTTAATTAACGTTTTTAGCTGTCGCGCTATTTTTGTTAGCTTTTTTTCATTTTTACTTCCCGCATCAACCGCGTCATAAACTAATCCGGCAGTAATTGCGTAAACCGCATGGTGTAAACCGTCAATTGCTATTGCCTGAGGTTTTTGCTTGGTTACAGGTTCAGAAGCATTATAAGCCGGCAGTAATATCATTGATGTTCCCCATATAGCTCCAAAATGAACTAATGTAGCAGGAAGACCTTTTAACCCGGTTAAACCTATCAATTCTCGGGCTATGCCCCATGTAGTGCCGTATGCCCAATGTAACTCCTGGGCAAGTTTATCTTCATCATACTCACTCGCTGGCTTTGCACCAGTAGTTTCTTCAGCAACTTTCAACGGGGCATCACTCGCTTCGCGTTTTGTAATTTTCATTTCTATCATCTGCGACAAGGTGATAGCAGCAGTTGCCGCCAAACCAGCTAAAATACCTTTGCCTATAGCTCCTCCAAGTTCACCTAGCGCATTGTTTTGATGTATTTTCATAATTATCTAGTTAGTTTATAATTCTTTTTAACAAAAAAAATCAGCTATTGATTTATAAATTTGGTCTAAACTAAATCTGCTATTTTATTGATGATTGTATTATCCGTCAGATATCTACTTAAGAAAATATGAATATTTTACTACTCAATCCCCAAATAGTTGTATATACACTAATTGGAGCTTTGCTTATTTGTATTATAGATGACAGTTAGAGTATAACTTGTGTTGGGTAGTGCGGCTTGCCCAAAGCCAAATCAAACATTTCAATTCCAATGATGTTTCTTTAAAATAAACCCGGATTATGGCTTTCCTTTTAAGCCTGTATTACCTGTTTCGTAGGTAACTTTAGCAAAAGAAAAGTACTAATGATAACTGATTTTAACCACATATATAATGGAATTTAAGATTACGGATGCCACAATTCAAACTATTTTATTAGGATCAATGGCCGGTATGCGTACAATGTATGCTCCTGCGGTTATCAGTCATATATTAAGCAGGCATCCTGATAAGAATATACAAGACTCTGACCTGAGTTTTTTACAATCCATTACCACTTCAAAAATTTTAAAAGTATTAGCCTTAGGAGAATTGATAGGAGACAAGTTACCTCAAACACCTGCCCGCATAAAACCGATATCTGTTACGGCCCGCCTTTTATCCGGCTTGCTTGTAGGCTCAAGCATATATAAAAGCAAAGGTAAAAATAAATTAGGTGGAGCGTCAATAGCTGCTGTTGCGGCTTTAGTCTCTACATTTAGTATATATTTTTTACGGAAAGCAATAGGTAAAAATACACGCATACCCGATCCGTTCATTGGAGCCATCGAAGATGCGTTAGTAATTTACCTTGGAATTGAACTGACCAGGGTTTATAATTCAACATTGTAATATCATCTTTACTTCTATACTTACCATTTTACTGTTTTTTTGATAAGTTTGTTAAAAAAGTCAGGATTTTATAAATTAGGAATGAGTTCAGGTAGTGATCAGCAAGATGTAAAGCGTGAAAAAATTTTAGAAGCTTCTTACCAGCGTTTTTTACATTACGGATATTCTAAAACAACCATGAACGAGATAGCGGGTGATTTGTCTATGTCGAAAGCGTTGCTTTATTATTATTTTCCGGATAAAAGTGAATTATACCTGGCAGTAATGCGTAAACTGGCTGGTGATTATCTCGGTATGTTAGAAGCAAAATTTGATCATTTTACTGATTTAAAGGAAGCGTTTTTATTTCAGGTAAACACCCATCATAAATTTATTGTAAATAATTATAATTTTTTTGATGCGTTAAGGCTTAATGAACAGAATCTTCCGGATAATATATGGAGTATAGTAAATCAGATTCGTGAAGCCGAAACCAAACTACTCGCAAACACAATAAAAGCAGAAATAGAAAAAGGACACATAAAACATGTTGCCAATCCCGAAGGAATAGTAGATGTATTTTTAGATGCTTTACACGGAATTAAGGTGGGTAATATGTCTCAAAAAAAAATGGGTTTTCCGCAACGCGAGCATCTGGAGCTTATACATGATAAGCGATTGTTATTAATTGATATTTTTGTTAAAGGTTTAAGGTAATTATTTTAAAGTGAGGTATTTATAAGTATTTCACCTGTAAGTATTTTATGAATCGGGCATCCGTTTGCAATAACCACTAAGCGCTTTTTTTGTTCCTGTGTTATATCTCCTTTAAATTCAAGTTTGTTTTCGATTATAACACCGTGATCATTTCTGACCAGTTCAAGATCTATTTTTATTTCATCAACTACCCACATTTTCCTGTCAATGTACATCCTTAGTGTAATTACCGTGCAACTGGCCAGGCTTGCAAGCAATAAATTATAAGGAGACATCCCTGTATCGTCTCCACCATCTGCTAATGGCTCGTCAGCTATTATACTATGTTTACCTGCTGTAATAATAGTTTGGTATTTGACACGACTTATTTTAGCGGATAACTCACCTACAACTCTTCTCTCTATACCCATAATTTAAATTGATCCACTTCAAGTTAGTCCTGATCCAAATTAAGCATCGTCCAGTTGTTTTGGTTAGATGCCGCCCCGCCATTATATTTAAGGGTTATACGGAACTTCACATCACTGTTTTCGCCATTATCATCTTTTGATGTATAAGACGACCGGATAACGTATACGGAGTCTGACTTTTTTGCAAATTGATATTCACTGTCATGAAAACTGATACTACCGGAACGCACAGTAGGCGTAATAAATTCTTTTGCAACGCCATAAGCTGCGTCACTGTCAGGTAAACCACTAAATGAGCTAAGTGATCCTGTAAATGCAAACTTTATTAGTACAACAGCAAATATTATTACAAATACGACTACAACCCACCCCATTTTTTTGGCAGATTTTTTCTTAGCTGTTTTGTCAATTAAAATATCCTTTTCCATGGTTTATAACTATGGCGAAAGATATTATAAAATTAGTAAAAATCATAGCATCTTGTTGAACCATAAAATTTAGGTGAGGAATTTGTTCTGGATGGGAGCGTAGTTTGATAGCCAATACTCCCCTCTGTTGTACCGCTGGTATTACTGTAATTTAAACCATGCCCGGCAGGTACATCATGACTTATACCTAAGCGTACTTTTTCTCCACCGTCACGATTAATTATCAGATCAAAAATAAATGAAACCACCACCGCACTTGGGCCGCCTACACCTCCGCCACGATACCACAAGCCGGCATTTACGTTATTATGTTTGTATTGCATGCCGATATTTAAGGATTCAGCAGTAGACTGTTTATAATAAACTATCGAGGGTATAACATAGGTACGTTCGTAATCATATACGTTATCATCACGAGTGAGGTTTATACGATAACTCGCATGCCCTGTGCCACGGATTGGTAATTTTGCCGGCACTCCGGAAAAAGATTCATTCGGGCGGTTAATATGCTGTGCGGCAAAACCTATATTTAAATTCCCTGATGACAGGTTTATTCCGGCACCGGAGTCGAAATAAAATTTATTATTAAATAATGGTTGATCGGCAATTGATGTAGACCCTGGAATGTACCCCAGTCGTGGATCAATCTGATCACTAAAAACGAGCTTGCTCCAATCTACTGATCGGTTAGTAACTCCGGCCTGCAGGCCAAATGATAGCACGAATGCATCAGATCCAACGCTATAGGAATAGATTCCCGAAATATTATTTTTATTCAAATATGCAGAACCTTCACTACTCCGGGTGAATAAAATGCCCACACCTCCGGCAAACTGAGGCACATTCAGGTCTACTGAAGCCGATATATACGATAAATTACCTGTGACTGAACTGTATTGATTGCGATAAATTAAATTCATCCTCAGATCCGCCGGGAACTGCCCGTTTAACGCGGGGTTAAGATAAAGCGGGGAATTAAAAAATTGCGAATACATATGATCCTGTGCCACAACCCCAGTACTGGTAAACAAGCTCATGATAAATAAAAAACAAAATCCTTTTATACCATTCATCCCCTTACCTTATTAAGTGTATAAACCCCGTTCTTTTTGGCAACGAATTATTGTAGGACATACCCTTCCATTCTGTGCCGTTAATAAATTTAGCAGTTGCCTGCCATATATAAACACCCTGTGGCGCAGGCGAACCTTTAAAGGTGCCATCCCAACCTTCTACTGGTTCACCTTTTTCACTTAGTTCAGATGTTTGCCATATTAGTTGTCCCCATTTGTTGTATACCTGTAAGTTCCAGCTTTCAATACCTGAACCTTTGGCTCTAAAGGTTTTTAATTCTTCGGCATTGCCGTCAGGCATAAAGGCATTCGGTAAATAAAGCTGACCTGGTACGCCGGTTATTTGTACGGTATGTGTTATACTGCTGTCGCATCCTTCGGCATCGGCAACTAATAAAGTAACTTTATACGAGCCGGTATCGGCATAAGTATGTCCGGGATTTCGGGTAGTAGATGTCTGGCCGTCGCCAAAACTCCATTGCCAGCTAACCGGACTACCTGTAGTTTGATCAACAAAAGAGAAATGATAATTAGGTATAGCAGTCACACTATCCGGCTCAATAGAAAAATTTGTGCCTGGAGGGGCTTTTACATTTATTAAATCAGTTTTAGTGATTATATTACTGCAGCCTGTAGCCAAATTAATAACTGTTAACTTTACACTATAAGGTGAGTTTTTAAACGTGTAGGTATGAGTTGGTGGCGTAAATATAAAGGAATGAGGACTGCCATCCCCAAAGTCCCATTCATAACTTAACGAAGAAGCCGGAGTATCGCCATCATCAGCTGTCAAGTTTGAAAAGTTTACATTAATAGTTTTACACCCCGATTTTACATCTGCATCAAAATCAGGAACAGGTATAGGTGCAACATCAATACGAATTTTAGGATCAGATTCTATTGATGCACATTCATTTGATGCTGTTATGGTTACATAATATGTACCCGTATTAGTAAAGGTGTAAGGCTGTTCATCAAAACCTCCCTGTATCTGATCTACTAAATCATTATTATCATTATATATTTTATACGCAAAGTTTATACCTCCGGATGAGTTATTTACAAAAATAACATTGAACGGAGCACAACCCTTTCTTATATTATCTTTTACAAACATCTGCGGCACAAATGTGGCGGGCGAAATAGTAATAGGTATATGATTACTTTCCGCAGTATTACCACAAAAATCTGTAGCCGCCATATAGAGCGTAAATGTATGTGCCCTATTGGTGGTTATCGGATCAAATGTTACCGGAGATTTATCCGTTTTTGTAATTTTTTGTATCAAATTGTCCCCGTCATATACATAAAAATCATATTGCTTGTTATTCCCTGGTGATACGTTTTGCACACTTATAGCGAAATCTCCGCAACCCTGTAATTGATCAGGTAAAATATTTGCTATTGGCACCGCAGGCCTTACGGTAATATCAATTGTTACAGCAGATCGGCTAACACAATTCTGAGGTAAAGTGAGTGATACTGTATAAACTGTGTCCTTACCATCAGTACGTGGTTCAAAGGTATGTTGTGGGTTTAACTCATCCGATAGGGGGCTACCATCTCCAAAGTCCCAGTTAAATATAGTTCCTGAAATTACAGAGGATGTATTAGTGAATTGAACAGTAAATTGGCCGCAATCGTCACTTTTATCAGAAGTAAAGCCAGCTATTACATCAGGGGCATCAGTTACCACTATTTCATCGCTGCTATCACCACATGGCGCTGTTCCTTTTATTGTCCAGGTGAATTTGTAAGTATCACCTCCGGCTAAACCTGTAACCTGTGTTTGTGGATTTGCAGGATCAACTATGTTGACGGTTGGCCCAGCAGTTTGTGACCATATCCCAGGATCGGGAGAGGGGTCATTCCCATTAAGTGTAATTGTTGTCGCATTACAAATAGTAGTATCGCTACCTGCATTAGCGGGTGTAACAGGCTGATTTACAATCACACTTGCTAATGATGATGTCTGTATACTGCAAACTCCGTTTTGGACTATCGCCCGGTAATTAGTAGTTTGAGTTATATTAAAATAATTTAGCGTTGTTGTATTGTTAGCAATAGGCGTCCAATTAACGCCATCGGTTGTCGATTCCCATCTTACTATATTCCCTACTTGACCAGATAAAGTAAGCTGCCCTGCGTTAGAACCTGAGCAAACAAAAACACTACCCGTTACCGCACCCGGCACCGTTTCAGCGTCAACCGTTATTGTTACAATATTAGTGGTAGGGGGGCAGGTTGGTGCGGCAGTAATTGCCCATTGAAACTGATAAACATTGTTGGGCAAAAGACCATTTACCACAGCATGAGGGTCAGTATCATCAGAAAAGGTTACACCACTCTGTCCCGAAACCACCGTCCATTTCCCTGAACCCGGTGAAGGGTCGTTTCCATTTAATGTATAGGTTGTGGTATTACAAATTTCATCGTCCGGTCCGGGATTTGATGGCAATGGAAGAGGTTGAACGGTAACTGTGGCCGTAACCGGGCTTCCCGTACAGATTTCATTATATGGGGTTATAGTATATGTCACGGTTCCTGGTACGGTGCTATTATTAACCAAAACATCCTGTATACTTCCATCTGTAATTGGAGTAGTCTGATTAGTATTACCACTTATACCTGTAGATGCAGTACTTGTCCAAATATATTTTGTGCCAGACACATTGGATGAAAAAATAATATTTGCAGGTTGATTGCTGCATATTTGCGGGCTTGACGGCACTGCAGTTATCGCAGGAATAAACTTAACCGTTACTTTCAGATCAAAAGGATTTCCCGGGCAACCATTGGTTGTTGGGGTGATGGTATAGGTAATAACAGCATCTGTAGTTCCGGTATTATTTATTATATCATTAATAGTATTTCCGCTACCTGTGGCATTAAAACCTGAAGCGTTTCCAGACGTAAGACTGGTTACCCAATGAAAATTTGTGGCCGTATTGTCGGCAGTTATCACATAGTGAAAATTCTGACCATCACAAGCAAATTCCGCAGCGGAACTGGTAACATTTGCCTTTTTTATTATGGTGATGATTACATTACTGGTGATCACATTACAGGGAGGCGCTAATGAAGTATTAACCTGTAAAGAAAGTGTAACTGTACCCGCACTTATCTCAGCAGATGAAGGTATGTATCCACTGTTCAGATCATTCCTACCCGTAGTAAAAGTACCTGTACCACCAATCCATTGAAAACTATTGTACGCTCCATTAATTGAGCCCGCTAATGTAGCCTGATCGCTTTCGCAAATCTGTTGAGCTGGCCCGGCCGAGACATCAGGAGCTTGCTGAAACGCTATTTGCTGAGAATCAGAAGCAGTACCACATCCGTTTTGATGGATAACTGAAACAGTGTAAACTGCATAATCGTTAAATAATATTTGCGGGTATTTGCTATTGGCATTGGTACCGCCTGCAAAACTATACTGACCCCCGGTAACCGTCCATGTATACGTAGTGGGTTGTGTTTGCTGTGTTCCGGTCAATTGGGTTTTAGTAACATTAGCATTCGAATCAAAAGTAAGTGTTTGATTATTACCACAGACCAAACCATCAGGAGATAATATTGCGGTAGGTGGTGAATTTACATATACTGTCTTTTTTGAAGAAAGCACAGTTCCGCAACTGGCTGTACTAATACTTAATTGAATGTCATAAGTTCCGCTTGCACTAAAAATGAAATTTGGGTTCGCGCTATTTACAGTAGTACCACCACCGTAACTAACAGGAGCCGGACCGGTAATTATCCATTTATATACATTACTTGCATTGCAATTAGCATCAATAACCGATGTATTTACGGGCGTAATGCTATTTGTTCTGCATATTGTAGTTGCTGGTAAATTAAATGAAGGTTTCGGTGGATTCTGTATACAAATATTTTTTGTAGCATCCTCCGCATCGCATAAACCATTATTATTTTGTAAATGCAAGGTTACAGTATGTATACCAGGTATTGTAAAAGTATATTTAAATTCTGCTGTTACAGGTTGATTAACCGCAATAGTTTGTCCGTCAACCATCCATGTATAACGCGCATCCACGTTTGCGCAATCATCAGCTGTACTATTCGGATCCTGACCAGGTACTGAGCTGTTGCCAAAAACTACTTCCGTATTTATACATGCGGCATCAGGTGCAACAAATTTATTTTGTGGTGGTGCAATAACTTTTGCATAACTGGTTACAGGAGTACCTAAAGTGCCACAATATGGACTAACCGGTTGCAGGTTTACCTGAAAAACATTCTTTTGTCCATTCGCCGTATTACCGCAAGATGATTTTATGTAAGCATGATCTATTTTACCCCCGGAATTAACGATATCACAAATGGTTAAAGTGCTTATAGTACCATCTCCCCAGGAGATAGAGTAAGTTAAACCCGGGAAATTATACTGAATGCCATTTGGCGAACTCACGTCAACATTATAGGAGAGGCTATTTTGTCCGTTTAAACAAACCGAGTTACTGCCAGTTACACCAAAATTATTGTTTACAACATTATTGATTAGCATATAACCTTTGGTACCCACAATTCCACCTTTTACTGCTTTAACAGTTACTGTATAATTAGCGGCGTTTGCAACAAAATTGCCGTTTAATGGAATGGTACCTTCACTTATTTGTGAAAATTCATTATAAAAATTAGCGGTTGCTGTGGCACCTGCAGTTGATTCATTAACAAAAGGGTAGGAAGTTCCATCCGCACCAATACATGAGCCGAACACTTCGGGGTATGCAGGATCTATTGCCTGTGAACTTGCCCCCGCTACAACACCGGTAGTATTATTTATAGTAAAAGCCGCTGAAGCAGAACTTATTACAGAAGGATTTGTAGACAAAATCCTTACCTTATAACCACTGCCCGCCGGCGTTCCCGAAGGGATTACCCCATTTACTACTGAAGCATAAAAACCTGTGAACGAGCCAATTTTAGTTTGTGAGGCAAAGCTACCGTTGGCATCAGATAAATAAAGATTAAATATGTTATTGGTATTTATGCAACCGGATGCAGTACTAATTTGAAAAGGGACTGCAATTGTAGATCCTTGGCCGTAAGGTCCGGGGTCAATATTAGTAATGGTTACTGTTTGAGCAAATGTATCAGCTAAAAAAATGAAACAGAAAAGCGATAACAATGCTAATATTTTTGTAATCTTTCTATCCATCAAACTCCTTTTTTGCATGGGCAACACCACTGCTAAAATAACATAATTGTTACACATCAAGTGAGTGAAGCTATTACTCAACCAATGGTTGAATAATAGCTTTTACGGAAAATTTATATCGCGTGTTGCAAATTTAAGGACGTTGAAAGACTTTTTTTATTGGCCTATAGTTAACCAAAAAACAGGTAAGAAATTAATATTGCGGCAATAACACCCGCCAAATCGGCAATCAAACCGGCAGGTATAGCATATCTTGATTTTTTAATACCAACCGAGCCAAAATATAAAGCGACAATATAAAAGGTAGTATCTGCCGAGCCGTTAAAAACCGATGCTAAGTGCCCCGCAAAACTATCAGGTCCATAAGTTTGCATTGTACTTATCATCATTGCTTTTGACCCCGAACCACTTAAAGGTTTCATGTAAGCCACAGGCATAGCATCTACAAAACGGGTATCCAGATTAAACTGATTGCAGGTCCATTTTAAACCTTCGTTTAAATAGTCAAGCGCACCACAGTTTCTGAATACACTTATAGCTACCAACATAGCCACCAAATAAGGAATTATTTTTACTGAAGTTTCAAATCCTGCTTTTGCACCATCTATAAAACTTTCAAATACGTTTACCTTTTTACGTATGGCTCCTAAAATGAAAATGACAGGTATGGTAAACAATAATAAATTACTGGATACCTTTGACACTGTAGTAATTTGCTCTTTATCTAACTGGGTTGTAAAAAACCACACCAAAGCTGTAACAAATAATGTTAACCCGCCTAACCAGCTTATAATAACTCTGTCTAACAGATTGATTTTTTGTTTAATGGCCACAGCTAACATTCCAACTACCGTGGCAACATAGGTGGCTATGATACAGGGAATCAATACATCAGCCGGGTCTTTTGCATGTAATATAAAGCGTTGGGCAATAATGGTTACGGGTAATAGTTGCAGTCCTGAGGTATGTAATACCAAAAACATGATCTGTGCATTTGATGCAGTTTCTTTATCCGGGTTCAATTCCTGTAAGCTATCCATAGCTTTAAGACCAAGGGGAGTAGCCGCGTTATCAAGTCCTAATAAATTAGCAGAAAAATTCATCATCATTTGCCCAGTAGCCGGATGATTTTTGGGTACTTCCGGAAAAAGACGATTTAAAAAGGGGCCTACAATACGCGACAAAAAATTTATTGCACCAGCCCTTTCACCAATATTTAATATACCCAGCCAAAGCGCCATATTCCCGATAAGGGGGAGGGCAATATCCATAACAGACGATTTGGATGAATCGAACATGCCATCAACCAATAACTTAAAGGCATCGGTATCCCCTAAAAAAACAAGTTTAGCAAGCGCAATTACAAAAGCGATCACAAAAAAAGCTATCCAGATATAGTTAAGGGCCATAAAAGTGTTAAAGGCCTCAAGATAATTTTTTTTGAATAATTTATAACGAATTAAAAATGTTTTAATTCAAATTATGCAGTTGCTATCTAAATAAAATAACAATTAACTTATATTCAATTAAATGTGATATTAATTATATGCGGTAATTCCTTTATCAGATATAATATGAATATCATATAACCTTTTCAGCGGATCGTAAGGCATGGTGTCATTAATAGTAATGTAGATATTTCCCAGATCTTTTACAGTAAATGATTGCACGTCTGCAATATTCCCCTCCTTATTTATATATTGCGATATAGAATTATATATTAAATTATATTGCTGTGGCTCATTGGTTTCCATATCAATAAAAAGACGTTTACCATCTGTACGCAGATCTATATTTATATAAGTGTGCCCCGGTAAACTTAAGCCATATTTTCTGGTTTTTTTCTTGACATCCTTTTTTACCATTGTAAAGCCCTTACTCATAAAAAAAGTATCTGCTTTATTTATATTGTTATGAAGCAAATATGTTATATCATCATAAGAAATAAGACTGCTTTGACCAAAGCACAAATTAACTGAGCAAAAAACCACCAGGCTTAAAAATATTTTTTTCATTATAATTTCATATTAATAAATACACCTTTAAAAGTACATGTTTTTAGAAGTGAATTTTATCATAATACGTCAAAAAACATAACTTAGCAAAATTATTACAGAACATGCAATCAATAAAATTATCGCGGGTTAGCGGCGACTATGGTTTTGAAGCCACAGACGAAGCCGGACATATAGTTAGAATGGACAGTAGTCCGGAAAGCGGGGGACAGGATTTCGGCGTTCGTCCAATGCAAATGTTACTGATGGGTTTGGGTGGCTGTTCAGCAATCGATGTTATCGCCATATTAAAAAAGCAGCGCCAAAATGTTATTGATTATAAAATGGTAATTAACGGTGAACGCGAAGCCGGAAAAGAACCCTCGTTGTGGAAAAATATAGATATAGAATTTCACATCTACGGCGATGTAGATGAGGATAAGGCCAAAAAAGCGGTCGAATTATCCCTTAATAAATACTGTTCAGTAGCAGCCACTTTATATAAAGGCGAAACTGAAATTAAATGGCAGGTTATACTACATCCTGCGCAATAAACACCATATATTTATTTGTAATGTCAAAAGAATTAGACGCCATAACAAAGGCCATAAGGATACAAACTACTAAAACAGGACAGAACGAGCATTCTACCCCTTTATACCTTACCAGCTCCTTTACATTTAATGAAGCCGAGGCTATGCGTGCTGCATTTGCTGATGAAAGCGATGATAACATTTACAGTCGGTTCAGCAATCCGAATGTTGATGAATTTGTGGCTAAAATGTGCGCTTTGGAAGGAGCGGAAGATGGATTTGCTACTTCAACCGGCATGAGTGCTATTTTTTCATCATTTATGGCATTGATGAAGAGCGGGGATCATTTGTTGTGTTGCAGTTCGGTTTTTGGAAGCACTTTCAGCATAGTAAATAAGTATTTACCACGTTATGGTATCACTTGCACTTTAGTTCCGGCAGGGGATAAAGAAGCCTGGGAGGCAGCAATACAACCTAACACAAAAATGCTTTACCTTGAAACGCCCACCAACCCCCAATTAGAAGTAATTGATTTAGAATGGGCAGGGCAATTTGCTAAAAAACACAACTTAATATTTAACGTAGATAATTGCTTTGCCACGCCACTATTACAAAAACCAATTGAATATGGTGCCGATATTGTAGTACACTCCGCTACTAAATGGATTGACGGACAAGGTAGGGTGCTTGGTGGGGTAATTGTTGGTCGTGCCGACCTCATCAAGGATATTTACCTTTTTTGCAGAAACACAGGCCCGGCAATGTCGCCATTTAATGCATGGGTGTTAAGTAAAAGTTTAGAGACACTTGATGTCAGGTTACAGCGCCATTGCGAAAATGCTTTAACAATTGCTAAAACCCTTAAAAACAATCCGAATGTTTCATGGGTAAAATATCCCTTTTTAGAAGGTCATCCACAATATGATATTGCTAAAAAACAAATGAAAGCAGGGGGAGGAGTACTTTGTTTTGAAATAAAAGGCGGCCTCCCCGCAGGCAGACGATTTTTGGATGCTCTGGAACTATTATCAGTAACGGCCAATTTAGGTGATACGCGTAGTATTGCTTCACACCCAGCAAGTACTACTCATTCTAAACTAACAGATGACGAAAGAGCTTCTGTGGGTATTACCCCGGGCTTAATTCGTATTTCTGCCGGCTTAGAAAATGTTGACGACATAATCAACGATATAACTCAAGCGCTATAAAATATATGAATTAGAAATTGCTGAATTATATGAATTTTTAATCCGGCCGGGGAATGTTTTAAAATACTAAAGTGTATAGTATTAAAGCCACATATTACTTACTTCATACTAACTAATTAGCATTGTACAAATGTTTAAACATATAATTAATTATTAGTAAGATGCTGATTACCTACACATAGAGGAATATTTGTGTACGTTAATTACAATTAGCTATTAATTTAACAAACTATAATATTTAGTGGCACTAATGTTGTTTAATGGGAGTGAACCTGTATATAAATATTACAGGACAATTTAAACTCAACAACATGAAATCAAATTTAAAGAAAGCTACACTACTGCTAACCGGATTAATGGTTGGCGGTAAATTATTTGCCCAATCGCCAGATACGTTGGATACAAAAGATTATGTACAACCTTTTTCAGGAAGTGATTCATATCGTACCTGGTCAATAGGAGTTAATGGTGGTTTACTAACTCCCTTCACCATTTTTGGATCAAACCGTAATCAAGACTTTATTCACCCCACCGCACAATTGGGTTATGGCGGTTATATAAAGAAACAAATCATCCCATCATTTGGCATTCAATTGGATTACCTGGGTGGTAAAGTAAGTGGCGACGGTGGTCAAAATGGCACTTATTCTGATTTTGAAACAAAATTGAATTATGCAGCGAGTATTAGTGGTAACTTAACACTTGCTAACATCAACTGGATGCATAAAAAAGGTGTTATTCAACCTTACTTAACCTTTGGTTGGGGTTTAATGGGTTATAAACCTGTTTTAAATGCTAACGGCGCTACTCCAGTTAACTTTAAGGCTAATAATGAAAGTGTTAAAGAATATTTTATCCCGGTTGGAACAGGAGTAAAGATCAACTTAGGATCTGGTGTTAACCTTGATATGGGTTACCAGGTAAATTTTGTTGGATCGGATAATTTCGATGGTTATAAAACCGGCGGTATGAATGACAGGTTCTCTTATGCACATATCGGTTTAGAATTTGCTTTAGGCAAGACGTCAAAACCACAATTGGCTACTCATAACCCGGTATCATCAATGCGTACTGAGTACTTATGGGAAAACATGAAGACAAAGCAAGCTTTACAGGCACAAATTGATGCCGAAAAAGCTGCAAATGCAAAACTTAGAAGTGATTTGGACGAAACCAACGCTAATCTGGCTAAGTTAACAGCTGATAGCGATGGTGATGGTGTACCGGATGCTAATGACAAATGCCCCAATACACCGGCTAATACTAAAGTTGACGGATCAGGTTGTCCTTTAGTTAAACAGGAAGTTAAGGTTTACGTGACCGAGGAAGATAAAAAAGTAGTAAAAGATGCTATCACTAACCTGGAATTTGATTTCGGTAAATCAACTATCCGTCAAACTTCATATCCGAGTTTAGATAAAGTAGCTGAACTGTTAGTAAACAAAAACTTCAGTTTAAAACTTGCCGGACATACAGATAATGTAGGTTCTGACGCGGCGAACTTAAAATTATCAAAAGATCGCGCAGAATCTGTTAAATCTTATTTGGTTAGTAAAGGTGTAAACGCATCAAGAATTGAGGCAGTAGGTTACGGTGAAACACAACCAATAGCAAGTAATAAAACAGCTGCTGGTCGTCAGGATAACCGTCGTGTTGAATTTACTTTATACTAAGCGTAAATAATTTTATAAAAAAAGCCGTCATTTTAAATAATTGCGGCTTTTTTTTATAAATCAATAACCTATACTTCAGCAAAAAAATCAGCCAGGTTTCCAAAATAGTTATTATCCCAACCTTCTATTATATCATCAAAATCCTCATCAGGAATATTTGTATGTTTCAGTTCAACAGAGGTACCATGCTTATCAGGATGGAGTTTTATGGTAACAACAGACTCCTCAGGCTGGCCGTCAAAATACCATTGCTGTACTATTTTTTTATTTTCTTCAAATTCGATATTCTTACCTACAATGCTCTCTTCCCACATAGAAAATTCAGAGCCTGGTTCGGTTGACATTTCGGCAACTTCACCAGTCCAAAGTTGAATGGTTATTGGATTGGTAAGTGCCATGTAAAGTTCAGCTGGTGTGGCCGGTAACAGGTAATATTTTTTAAAATCTTTCACGGTGCAAATAACGGTTTTTTTCGTTATTATTTACTTGTTACTGTACCAATAGGTAAAACAACCCTACCATAAACTTCATTTAAAACATTAGCAATACCTGTATATATAGCTGACAATCCGCATATTATGCCTTCATATCCTGCCAAATGTTTAATAGATGTGTTTCCGGTGGCATCGCCCGCTACCAAAAGAAAGAACAAGATAGTTAATGATGCGAATACAAATTGAAGCGCCCTGTTAAGTTTAAGGGTGCCGAAAAATAAGCAAAATGTAAATACACCCCATACGCTTAAATAGGCGCACATGGCGCCTTCACTTGCCGCTGCTCCCCAGCCCAACTTGGGCATAACAATTAACCCAACCAATGAAAGCCAGAAGAAACCATACGACGTAAAAGCCGTTAAACCGAATGTGTTATTCTTTTTAGCTTCTATCACTCCGGCTATTACTTGTGCAAGTCCTCCGTAAAAAACCCCCATTCCTAATATCATGGTGTTCATTTCAAAAAAGCCTGCATTATGAATGTTTAATAATACGGTGGTCATGCCGAAAGCGCATAAGCCAAGTGGTGCAGGATTAGCAATGCCATCCTTTACGATAACGGGAGTGGTAGGAATCATAATAAAAAGGTTTTAAATTGGTTTATAATGCAATCTAATTATTTACAATTAATTAGCAATAATTTCTAAACTGTATTGGACGCGCAATGTTAAATTAGCATATGCAAAAATTAGTATTGATACGACACGGTGAAAGTTTATGGAATAAAGAGAACCGTTTTACAGGGTGGGAGGATGTTGACTTATCGGAAGAAGGTCTGCAACAAGCAAAAAATGCAGGTCAGTTACTTAAAAAACATGGTTACACTTTTGATATGGGGTTCACCTCGGTTTTAAAGCGGTCAATAAAAACCATGCATTTTGTTTTGGAGGAGTTAGATCATTTATGGATACCTGTTCGTAAATCCTGGCGCTTAAATGAGCGTTTTTACGGCGCATTACAGGGATTAAATAAAGATGAGACTGTGGCTAAATACGGAGAGGAACAGGTACATAAATGGCGCCGCGATCCGCATGAGCACCCACCTGCCATTACAGAACAGGATGACCGCTTCCCTGGTCATTACTTAAGATATAATGATCTTACTTATCGGGAACTTCCGTTAACTGAGAATTTGAGCGAAACTATGGACAGGGCATTACCATTTTGGCACGAACATATCGTTCCGGCAATACGTCAGGATCAGAAAGTAATAATATGTGCGCATGGTAATAGCTTACGTGCACTTATTCAATATATCGAGAACCTTAGCGATGAGCAAGTAACTAAGCTGGATATACCCACAGCAACACCCTGGGTTTACGAACTTGACGACAGACTAAATCAAATAGGACATTATTATCTTGAATAATTGATCATTGTTCTAATTCCAGTCCCCAATCTTTACCTTTATTTACAGCTGGCACGCCTTTGTCCAGCCATACAGGCATAGGGGCACCCTTTAAGAAATGATCAAAAAATTGTTGTTCACGTATGGAGATATCTTTCCGGTTTTGACGTTTTACCAAATTATGTGCTTCGTTATTATATTGAAGCAGCCAAACAGGCTTACCCAATCTGCGTAGGCCTGTAAACATTTCAATACCCTGATACCATGGGACAGCTCCATCTGCATCGTTTGCCATAATAACTACAGGTGTATTAACCTTAGGTAACTGAAATAATGGAGAGTTTTCAATATAAAGATCAGGCCGCTCCCATAATGTAGCACCAATACGGCTTTGTGTACGCTCATATTGGAACTGTCTGTTCATCCCGCTTTCCCAACGTATGCCACCATAGGCTGATGTCATGTTAGCTACCGGTGCACCTGCCCATGCAGCAGCATACATATTAGTTTGTGTTATTAAATAAGCAACCTGGTAACCACCCCAGCTTTGGCCTTGTATACCCATATGGTTGCCATCCACCCAGGCATTCTTTTTTAAGGCCTCCATGCCCGAGTTTACGTACTCCACGGCAGATGCGCCAGGGTGGCCATTTTCATAGCTAATGTCCGGGGCAAAAACGATGTAACCATTGCTCACGAAAAAAGAGATCGGCAAACGAGACGGTGTAGGAGCCGGGGCAATATAATTATATAGGCCATCCGATAGTTTCTCATAAAAATATGCGATGACCGGATACTTTTTATGTGGATCAAAATCTTCGGGTTTATATAAAATCCCGGTTGACTCATGTCCTTTCGGGGTTGTCCAATGCATTAGTTCGGCAGTACCCCAGTTATATTCATTTTGCTGAGGATTTATAGCGGTTAATTTTATTTCCTTTTTTAGGTCTGAAGATAAATAAAGGTCGGGGGATTGCTGATAATTGTATTTAGTGTAAATAAATTTATTACTACTTTTTGCCTTTTGTAATGAACTATATCCATTAGGAGCCATAACTACTTTTTCAGGCAGCCTGTTTGTACCCAATGTTTTTTTATAATATCCCCATTGTTTATTCTCCTCATTTTGGGCAATAAGCCAAATTGTTTTTTTGGAGGCAATGGTACGCTCATCCGAATTGTCCCTGCGGTAACGAAAAACTATTTTATCTTTTCGTCCCGCTCCATTGGTGAAATTAACAGCCTTTCCCGTAGCAGGATCAATACTCCATATATCATACCGGTCGTATAATAATACATGTTTATCATTGTGTTCCCAGCCTGCCATACCATAAGAGGACGGGTAGTCGGGTTCGTCATTTTCTTCATCACCCATTTTAACACCGGTAGAGGCTGTCAGATTTATCTTTTTTCGGGTATCTATAGCATAACTATACCAATTCTGATCTTTCGAATCAAACCACAAAACATATTTCCCTTCCGGCGAAATACTGAACCGCGCCCTTAAACGATTACTTATAAGAGAGCGCTCGCCGGTGTTAGAGTTTATTAAAAATGCCTGCTGCTGACCTCCGCCTTCCCATTGAGTTTGTACACGTGCGCCTGTGTCGGTTAAACCTAATACAAATGTTGCATTGCTGTTATCGGGTACTAGTATATCTCTTATAGCTTCGTTACCTAACTGCACTAAAGTTTTATTTGCGTCGGCAAGGTTTATAACAGCTAAATAACTACGCTTCAAATCGCGTTGCAAATTACTTAATTGCTGTGGTTGCAAATAGTCATCTTTATAATTCCATATATCCAACTTGGTAACTTCAAAATCAACTATAGTAGTATCAGCAGGTTTAGGAATTGGTGCCGTTCCAAAAAACAACCTGTTAGCATTTCTGCTAAAATTAACACGACCATTCCCACTTACTGCCCAATTAGCAGGCATTCCGGATGAACCTTTTTCTGCAATTACTACAGCACTGTCCATTGAGGCCTTGTAGTAATAAAGTTTAAATGGCTTAACAAGTGCTTTTTCAGGGTTTTTCTCTGCAGTAAATGCGAGTTGGTTACCCGTGCTATCAAATGTTATATTGTTATAACTTCCTCTACCTGTGCTTATGGTTTTAAGGGTATTATTATCTATATTATATAAATACATTCCAGATTTTACATCGGTTGATTTGCTGGGTGCAATTACCGAAAATACAAGCAGTTTCCCGTTTTTATTTAATTGATACTCAGTAACAAAATTAAATGATCTTGATTTGCCATTTAATAATTGCCTTACAGTAAGTGTAGCGCCTTTTTTTAAAGGCGGGGCAATAGTATTAGCCACTGCTTTCTTTGAAGTATCATTAGCCGCAGGTTTTTTAATAGTATCTGCCGGAGAAAGATAAGCCATAACAGAAGCTTTTGCAGATATTTTAAAAGAACCTACAGCCGGTATTTTTTCGACAATGTTTTTACCTAATATTAATATGCCTAATGTATCTTTAGGGAAATCGATAGGTTTTTTCTTTTTTATTTTAGCCTGACGTATATCCCTATAAAAAGGCCTAATCTTAAATGCTACAAATTTAGAATCGGAAGTGAACACCGCCGAATCTGCACGGGCAACATGTACTTGATATTTACCTGCATCCGTAACTATAAGTTCGGCATCACCCTGTTGTGGCTTTATTGTATATAGTATCCATTTACCATCGTTACTTATCAGTTCGTTATCTATACTTTGCCAACCATCATACACAGAGTGATCCAATGGTTTTTTAGATATTTTTTGAGCGTAAACATTATGGTAAACAGCCAAAATAACAGATACAAGTAAAATTTTCTTCATAATATCAAATTCATCAGCGATTAAATATGCTAAATTTTTTACCCTTACCTAAAATGAGATTAAAAAGTTACACAAAAACAAACTCTTGCTTTTATTGTTAAAAAGCATTATTCGTAATTTTTTTATCCTGTATATTCATTTCATAAAAGAATAATTTATTTTAAATATTCTTAATTTTAAGCCCTTTATACGTTCACTTTATTATATGACAGTTAATTCTAAAGTTCATGAGCCTCATCTAAAATATTTAGAAGGAGGAGGCGAGATGGGCCAATTAACCCGTTCATTTGACTGGTCATCAACAGTGTTAGGTGATCCCAGCAATTGGTCTCAAAGTTTATTGACAACGGTAAATATCATTCTTAATTCAAGGTTCCCAATGTTTTTATGGTGGGGACCACATCTCATCCAGTTTTACAATGATGCTTACAGACCGAGCTTAGGCAGAGATGGGAAACACCCCATTGCATTGGGTCAGCAAGGCGCTGAATGTTGGGGGGAGATATGGCCAGTTATAAAGCCATTGATCGATGAGGTAATGGCGGGTGGACAATCAACTTGGAGCGAAGATCAATTAATACCTATTTACAGAAATAATAAACTTGAAGACGTATACTGGACTTTTAGTTATAGTGCTGTAACTGATGAAAGCGGCATGCCCGGAGGTGTGTTAGTGATATGTAACGAAACTACTGAAAAAATAAAAGCAATAAATGTAATAAAAGATTCAAAAAAAGACCTGGAATTTGCAATTGAGGCTGCTGAGCTTGGAACCTGGGATCTAAACCCTTTCACTAATAAATTTATTGGTAATGACAGATTAAAATCGTGGTTTGGTATAACTGGTGATCATGAGATAGAACTTGAAAAAGCTATAAATGTAATAGCATATGAAGATAGAGTAAAAGTTACGACTGCTATACAGAACGCATTAAAAAGAGAATCTGAAGGTATATTTAACATTGTCTATACCATAATTAATCCCAATGATAACATTAAAAGGGTAGTGGAAGCAAGCGGGAAAGCGCTCTTTAATGATGAAGGAACTCCATATCGTTTTAGTGGCATTTTACAGGATGTAACGGAGGAGTTTAAAGTACAGGTAAGAAAGGATGAATTTATAAGTGTTGCCAGTCATGAATTAAAAACACCAATCACTTCACTAAATGCATCAATGCAAATACTTCAAAAATTGATCAAATCAGAGCTGGTTTCAGATAAGATACGTTTGTTTGTAGGAAAAGCAAGCAATAATCTGAACAAACTGGTGCATTTGTTAGATGATCTTTTAAACGTTACTAAAATTCAGCAGGGGCAGTTAGCTCTCAATAAAACAAGGTTTAATTTGGCGGAACTGGTAAGGGATAGCTGCGAACATATTATACAGGATAATGACCACGATATTGATGTTTCAGGCGTTAAGGAGTTGATGATTTACGCCGATTACAGGCGTATTGACCAGGTATTAGTCAATTTTATAAATAATGCCATAAAATACTCACCACAATCAAAAAAGATAGATATATCAATTGAAGTTGAACATGATAACGCTATTGTAGCCGTTCGTGATTATGGAATTGGTATCAACCCCGAAAAACTTCCGCATCTATTTGACCGTTATTACAGAGTGGACGATCTGGGGCATCAATTTTCTGGTTTAGGTTTAGGACTTTACATCAGCGCCGACATTATTAACAGGCATAATGGCAAAATAGGAGTTGACAGTGATTGGGGGCATGGTAGCAAATTTTGGTTTATGCTTCCAATTGATAATGAAGATTAGTTTTCGCCAACTTAATTTTATTAAATACAAACAAATGCCTTACTGATTTATTAGATTACCGTATGGCCACATCTAAAAAATCAATTTATAGCGCGCTGCTAGCCAATTTACTAATAGCAATCACAAAATTTATTGCAGGCGGAATAAGCAATAGCGCTGCAATGGTTTCCGAAGGTGTTCACTCATTGGTGGATACTGTTAACGAATTACTTTTATTGCTTGGCCTACATAAAAGTAAAAAACAGCCGGATCCGCAACATCCCTTTGGTTATGGTAAGGAGCTTTATTTCTGGTCATTCATTGTATCCATATTAATATTCGGTTTAGGTGGTGGTATTTCTATATACCAGGGAGTTACCCATATACTACATCCGGAAGAATTAGGAGATCCAACTATTAATTATATTGTTTTAGGGCTTTCTATAATATTTGAAGGCACATCGCTGATCATTGCTTTTAAGCATTTTAATAAGGAGCGCGGCGATACCGCGTTATGGGATGCTGTAATAAAAAGCAAAGATCCATCAAGCTTTTTAGTGCTATTTGAAGATGCCGCCGCTGTAATCGGGCTGATTATTGTAATGATATGTATTTATTTGGGGCAAAAATTTAAATTACCATATCTGGATGGAGTTGCCTCGTTGCTGGTTGGCTTACTGCTGGTTTTTGTTTCAGCCATCTTAGCGCGCGAAAGTCGTAGTTTGTTAATGGGCGAGGGGATTTCTTCAGAAACAAAAAAAACCATTACCGCACTTATTGAAAAAGATAGCGATGTTGTAAAGGTAATGCACATCTTGTCCACCTATCAATCACCCAATGAAGTTGTTTTAATGCTTATTATAGCTTTTGAGCAGGATAGAGATACTGAGAATATAAATATAGCTATCGATCGGATAAGGGCACTTGTACGCAAAGAGTTTAAATTGGTAAGATTTGTATTGGTTCAGCCGGAGAATTTAGACCATGATACTTACTTATAGTTTGTAATAAAATCTTTATAAATCCGCTTCTAATAAAGCAATTACCTCATTCCAGTTATTGGCACGAACATGATGATCATAGCTTACATTGTGGAAAGCATGAAACATAATTGGTTTACCTTTAAAACTGTCCAGATTTCGGATGTGATCGTCAACCATATAGTCTGTGTTTATAATGCTCTTATCGCCGCAAAATATAATGTTTTTCCAACCAATAAACGGGAAGTTCACTTTCAGCCATTCGAGTTTCTCACCTAAGCTTAAAGGAAATTCCATTGCAGCCGAAACAATGTAAATTTCAAAATTATCCATCAACCTTTTCACGGCATCAACAGCACCGGGCATAACTGGCAGCGTTTGAAAAAAGCCCGCTGTATGTGCGAATTTCCGTATAACTCCCCGTTCTGGGAAGGCATTATCCTCATTCAACCCTATTAGATATTCACGTGTATACCGGACGCCGTAATCCCGGTGATACCAGCTTAAAAACTGCTCTTCAACATCAGCAATTACGCCATCCATATCAATGGCAATCGTTTTTTTCATGATCTAAAACAGTTATAATATCTAATTAATTATTACACTGTTTCGCATGTTCCATCTATATAAGCGGAACAGCGGAACAAATTTATTTTTTTGGATTAGTCATTCGCTTTTGTAAAGTTCTCCGGCTTTTTGAGCGGAGGTTTTAATCCCCTTTATCATTGCCGAACTAAAACCGTTATGTTCCATTTCGTTTAGCCCTGCAATAGTACAGCCCTTTGGTGAAGTTACTTTATCAATTTCCTGTTCAGGATGAGAGGCCAGTTGCAACAGCAGATCTGCCGCTCCCTTAGCTGTTTGAGCGGCCATTTTTAAAGCGTCATGTGCATGAAACCCTATTTCGGTACCCCCCTGTGATGCCGCCCTTATTGATCGTAAAAAGAAAGCGATTCCACAAGCGCAAAGAGCTGTAGCGGATGTCATTAATTCTTCATTAATCCGAATGCTAACTCCAACTGTATCAAACAAAGACATTACCAAGCTTAAGTTAGCATCGGATGCGTTGTCTGTAGCTATACAGGTCATGGACTGACCAATGGCAATGGCTGTGTTAGGCATAGCCCGTATAACCTGTATATCAAGATTTAACTGCTCTCGTATATCATTACAACTTACACCCGATACTATTGATATTAATAAATGCTTACTTTGGTTGACCGCGGGCCGTATTTCTTCAATCAGTTTATTTAACTGTTGAGGTAAAATAGCCAACACCACAATATCTGCTATTTTTACCGCCCCGGCATTATCAGTAGTTACATTATAACCATCAGTTTCTAATACAGCTAATGCCGCGGTATTACGACGGGTAAGTGTAATTTGCTGTGGTTTAAATATTTCTGCTTTTACTAAACCCTTAGCTAAAGCCAATCCAATATTCCCACTGCCTAATATGGCAATGCGTTGTTTTGTTTCCATGTCTTATTTGCTTAAACGCGTCCCAAATGACGAATCGCTTTTTAATTTGCCTAAATCAGCTGAATGGCCAATTATTACAGCCTTTACTCCGCATGCTATAGCTGTAAAAGCATTGTCCATTTTAGGTAACATTCCACTATGTATGATCTGTTCTTTTTTAAATTCTTCGTAACGTACCGGGTCAATATCCCTTATCAATGAATCATCATCATTAATATCCATCAAAACACCCTTCTTTTCGAAACAGTATACCAAAGTGGTTTCATAAAATTCACATAACGCAACAGCCAATGCCGATGCTATAGTATCAGCATTAGTATTTAATAATTGGCCCTCACCGTTATGGGTTAATGCACAAAATACAGGAATAAACCCCGCATCTAATAGTTTAGCGATATTACTTGATCGTACTGAATCCTCAAAAATATCTCCGGCAAAACCATAATCAATAGTTTTAACCGGGCGTTTTTTTGCGCGGATAAGATCGCCGTCAGCACCGGTAACACCTAATGCGTTAGTACCATAACGCTGTAATTGCGCTACTATATTTTTATTTATTAGTCCGCCATACACCATTGTAACAATCCGCAAAGTATCTATATCCGTGATCCGCCGGCCATCAATCATATGTGCCTCAACACCCATAGATTCCGATACCTGAGTAGCCACCTTACCGCCGCCATGCACTAATATCTTTAAACCTTCAAGCGCAGTAAAATCCTGCAAAAACCTGTGTAGATTCTCTGAGTTATCAATAACATTTCCGCCTATTTTAATAATATGTAACGTTTTCATTCCTTAATACTAATGTATTATTATGCCTTGTAGCAAGTATAACTATTTTTTAGCAAAAAGGGCGTACCGTGGGGTTAAAGCAAGTATCTATATTTAAAACTGAAAAATAAATTATATAACTTAAAAAATAGTTGTAAAACTGGAATTTAAGTTATAGATTTGGATATGGAAGAATTAACAAGGACCGAAGAACGCGTTATGCAAATTATCTGGAAGCTTAAAAAGGCTTTTGTTAAAGATATTATTGATGCCTTACCGGATGATCCTAAACCACCTTATAATACCATATCATCTGTGGTACGTTTGCTGGAGAAGAAAGGATATGTAGATTACAAGGCATATGGTAAAACTTATGAATATTTCCCGGCTATAAGTAAGGGGGAGTATCGTAAAACTTTTTTCAAGAAGATGGTTACCGGATACTTTGACAATTCAGTAGAGAGTTTATTATCTTTTATGCTAAAAGAAGAAAAACTAAGTGTAGAGGAGATAAAGAAATTAAAGGAAATGATAGAAAAAAACTCCGAAAAATGAAAACAGTGATCTATCTGCTACAGGTATCAGCGTGTACTGGTATCTTTTATGGCTTTTACTTTCTGCTTTTACGCAGACTAACCTTTTTCACAGTAAACAGATGGTATTTGCTGGCAACCCTTTTTTTGAGTTTTGCTATACCGGCCTTAACGCTCAACCTGAGCAAGGTAGAAGGATCATCGATAATGCGGCCTGTAGTGTACATTCACGAAATGCAAACGGTTAACGAACCAATAATTGCAAGTGAAACTGCGGCAAGTGTTAAGCAAAGCAATTTTAACTGGATATTAACGCTCCAAATGGTTTACCTGTTGATAGCTTTCGCCTCTATAATCCATTTATTATTCACGCTTGTCGTATTCTTTCTTAAACTAAATAATAAAACACTGGTGCGAATTG
The DNA here is from genome assembly GCF_016522075.1 of Mucilaginibacter segetis. Taxonomy (GTDB): domain Bacteria; phylum Bacteroidota; class Bacteroidia; order Sphingobacteriales; family Sphingobacteriaceae; genus Mucilaginibacter; species Mucilaginibacter segetis. The sequence continues at coordinate 1,955,484 of NZ_JAEHFW010000001.1, forward strand.
GTAAGGTAAGAGTTTTGAAAGGAAGTAAAAGATTAGGAAACAGTTCTTTTCTGAATGTGATCTTTATAAACGATGATGAACTGGAACCTGAAGAGGTACAGCAAATTATAGCGCATGAAATGCTCCATATAAAACTAATGCACTCTGCCGATCGCCTTATAGCACGGGTGATACAAATTTTATTATGGTTTAACCCATTTGCCTATTTCTATATAAGGTCTATTGAAGAAAATCACGAGTTTGAAGTTGACCGCATAGCAGCAGGTAATGATAATAAAGGATTATACGCATCCCTGCTTTTTAAACTGGCCGTATCAGGAAAAAGTTATCTCTTCCATGGCTTTAGTAAAGTACCGTTAAAAAAGCGAATCAGTATGTTATTTAACAAACCCACTTCTAATATGAAAAAGATAATTTACCTGCTTACACTGCCTGTAGTAGTATTAAGCTGCCTGGCTTTTGCAAAACTGGAACAACACAAAAAACTAAGTGTACTTGGCGATCTAAGCAATTTAGGACCCCACCCATTAGTACTTATCAATGATAAAGTATATGACGATGAGATATTATACAAGATCAGCGGATCATGTATATCATCAACCGGAATTTATCCGGGGGGAGGTAAACTCAAAAAATTTAAGAAATACGGCGATAAGGCGAAAGACGGTGTTGTGAAGATAAGCACAAATAACAATCCCATTACTTATTTAACCGCAATTGGGCATGAAAATTTGGAGAAGGAGGCTGCAGTGCCTAATAGCCAATTTTTTGCACATTTAACTCTTAAAAATGAGGATGGAACTATCTATGAGAAAGGCATAATACACAACCCTGTTGGCGGTGGCATGAGTAATGAATTTAAACCTGGGGAAAAACTGGCATTTGTTGTAAACGGAAAGGTATTTACTGAGCGGGAGGTTAATAAGGTTGAACAACTGATTAAAGATACGAAACCCGCAGTACATGGTACCGGCCCAGCCCAGGATTATAAAGGTAAAACTGATAAAAGTCTGGATGACTATAATATCGTGTTCTATTTTGATACTGATACCACCCGTTACATGCAAAAATTAAAGCAAACAAATGATCAAAAGGTTGCCGAAGAAAAATCTAAAAGAGAATTTGAGGCCTTCAAAAAAACCGATGAGTACAAACAAAAAATGGCTTCTATGATGAGGGTTAGTAATAAAACGCTTCCTTTTAAAATTATTGCTTTTGTAAATAACCAACCCGGAATTCAGAAGAAGGGGTTTAAAATAGTAAATGACAATGAGGAATTCTTATTGGGAACTGGATATGGGCAAGAGAAAGAACTGAAGCAATTACTTAAGGTAGGTGATGTTGTTGATATTAAAATATTTGGGGGAGCATTTGGAAAGGGACAGCTTATAACAGTTTCTCCCGCAATTGTCAGTAAAAATGGGGAGAAAATATTTCAGTTAGCCGAGGCGGATAAGATACCTGATTATGCATTTTTGTATGAAGCTAATAAAGTAAGATTTACAGACGGACAGGTAACTTCCATTGAGAAGTATCCAAACGGCAAATGGAAAAGTGCGGTTGTTGAGGTAGTTAATGGCTATAAGATCAGGTTTAATATTAAACCATCAGCACCCGAGTTTAAAAATATTGAGTGGGGAGATCATGTTCGTTTTCGCTTTGTACATGAGGTTAAAACAGGAGCAAAGGAATATACAGTTAACGATTGGGTATCTATAAGTAATGATATTAGAAGTTATGGCATCAAAAATCCTGATTACTTCTTTAAATTTTACGAGGCTGTATAGTTATAATTAATTCTAAAATCGCCGACTGTTATTTGTCGGCGATTTTTTTATAACAAATTCATCTGTTTACAACCCGGATTTAACCGGTCGGTATTTTGGGGAGCGTTTGCTATCTGCGAATCAATTATTCTTTTAAAAGGAAAGATTTTAAAATTCTCCCATTTTGGAGTATTGCTAAAAGTTTCACGTTTGAGTACGTGTAACTCCTTTATCCAAAATGGCTCTACCCATTTTTTATGGCGGAAATGTAGCCATAGTTTATTAAAATCAGCCTCAGGAACATCTCTTACTACCGTAATATGCGACACTAATGTTTTCTTAATTTTTAATATCTTTTTTAATGAAGTTAACCATTCATCTACATCAGGGCTAATTCGGATATGGGCATAAATAGTAAAACGGCCATGTAAATGAGTGAAGTATTTAAATCCATCAATATGCATTAAAATTGGCGGTAAAGTTTTTAAAGCTGCCTCCATGCGTTCTACAGTTCCATCAGCGAAAAATGGTTTTTGCCGCTCTACATGCCATATAGAAATATGCGCCGGTGAATCCATACTCTTAAAATTGCCTATATGTTTTGCGGAAGCCTTTTTATAACGACTTATTTCGTATCGGATATTTTGCGGTGGTGAAAGCAGAAAAAGATAATCTGTATAGCTGGTCATATGCATAATAATAATAGATACAAATTTTGCTAATTATTTTAGCATTATAAAATAATTATTCATATTTGTATATGCATCTTCAACGGCATATTGTACATATTGATCTGGATTCTTTCTTTGTTTCTGTGGAAAGGAAATTTGATTCATCGTTAATCGGCAAGCCAATTATTATCGGAGGTTCGGCAGATAGGGGGGTGGTAGCATCATGTAGCTATGAAGCGCGAAAATTTGGTGTTCATTCTGCAATGCCTACACGTCAGGCCATCAAGCTTTGCCCTCATGCCATACTTATTCGCGGTACACATGGCCGCTATTCCGAGGCCTCACGCGAGGTTACAGAAATCATCCACAACACGGTTCCACTTTACCAAAAATCATCAATCGATGAATTTTATATTGACCTGACAGGGATGGACCGTTTTTATAATTGCTACCAGTTTGCCAGTGAACTACGGCAAAAAGTAATAAAACAAACCGGCCTACCCATATCTTTTGGAATGGCATCAGGTAAAACAGTGGCTAAAATGGCTACTAATCAGGCAAAGCCAAACGGGCAGTTATTAATTGAGCATGGTTGTGAAAAAGAATTTCTGGCGCCGCTATCCATTAGTAAAATACCTGGTTTGGGCGAAAGTACCGCTAAAAAACTTTACATGTATGGTATTGAAAAGATAGGCGATCTGCAAAAAGTTAATATAAAATTCCTTGAAAGTGTTTTTGGAAAGGCCGGAACTTTCATATACAACAGAGCCCACGGTATAGATGAAGCAGAAATAATCCCCCATAGTGACAGAAAATCTATTTCTACTGAGCATACTTTTCACACTAATATTAGCGATAAACATACATTAGAAACTATCCTGGTATCCATGACAGAAGAATTAGCGAGTAAATTGAGGCGAGAAAATAAAGTATCATCGTGTATGGCGATAAAAATACGATACGCCAATTTTGACACCCATACTCAACAGCAAAAAATACCTCTCACTGCAGCTGAGCATATTTTAATACCGGGAATTAAAAATTTACTGGGCAAAGCCTGGAATCAGCACCGCCCCATACGTTTAATAGGCGTAAGATTAAGCGACCTGTGTACAGGGAGTTATCAGATCAATCTGTTTGAGGATAATGAAGAGCGGATCCGGCTTTATCAGGCAATGGACAACATTAATTTCAGGTTCGGGGATAAAACAGTTTGCCGCGCGGCGGGTATGGAAATAGGCACCAGAAATTTTAATCCCTTTTTGAAAGGGTAATAACTTATTTTAAGCCTCTAATTGTTTCCTCATCAGCAAATCCGTCTGTTCATCGTTACCCAAAATAAATTGATGACTGCTAAATATGGTAAAACCATTTTTCTGATAAAAGCGGATGGCGTTAGTATTGTGTTCCCACACACCTAACCAAATATACTTCATAGATTTAAGCTTAGCTGTTTGCGATGCAAAATCCAGTAATTCCCCTCCAATGCGCTTACCCTGGTAATTTTGTAAAATATAAATTCGTTCTATTTCCATCGCTTCCGAATCCTGAAATTCAGTTTGGGAATTGTTGAAATTGAGTTTAATATATCCGGCTATCTCATTTTCAACCAAGGCAAAGTAAAATTCTGAATCTGCGTTAGAAAGTTCCTGCTTTATTTGAGGCAAAGTGAACGCTTTTCGCGCATAAACCTGCATATCATCCGGGCGATTTAAATGAGCAAAGGCGTCGAAAAAAGTCTTACGGCTTAAGGCAAGTAATTCTTCAGCCTCAATAATACTTAACTTTTTTAAACGGATAAGTGAGGGCACAATCTATTAAATTTTAATTAAACTGACTTTGGAGACGTTCCAATCTTTCAATTATCAGGTTTAATTTTTCCTGTTCGCTGGCGAATATGCGGTTTTTAAGATAAAAAGTGCAGAATAAAAGCCAGGCGGCTGTTAACCCATAAGCGGCAAATTTAAAAGGAATTGAAGCTGTTTGTAATACTTCAAAAAAGTAAAGCGTAAGACCTATGCTTAATAATAAAACGTATAAGTAATACATCCAGCCGTATATAGTTGCACGACTACGCTGATATTCTTTAAGCTCTTGTAAATATTGGGTAGGATTTGTAGTTATATCATGATTATTAATAAGCCGATAATCTCTTATCATCATTATTACATAAACAATCATGGTAATTAATATTACTGCTATACCAATATAAGTAATAAGCGACTGAAAAACAAGGAAAAGCATAACTCCAAATATACCGAACATGGCCAGAAACATACCCGTTATACTCCAAAACAAATTACTCGCAAGGCCTTTTACGCCTTTTTTAACTTGTTTAAGTACATTCTCTACCGCTACCGGTTCCTGCTTTGGCTGATCCTGCCAAACCATCATTAAATGATCAAAGTCTTTCATACTGGTTATATAACTCTGTCAATTTTTGTTTAATGCGATATATCTTCACTCTCAAATTCCCTTCTGATATACCCGAAACTTCTGCAATTTCAGGATATGGCACTTCGTCAAGTACCAGCGTAATAATAATTCTTTCTGATTCTTCCAGTTTTGAAATACACTTATATAATAAGGCTACCTGTTCGTTTTTTTCTGAAAACTCTTCTCTCTTGCTTTCAGCTATCTGGGGGGTCAATTCGTCTTTCGCCTGGCGTTTTTCCGACCGCAGATAAGTTAAACAGGTATTAACTGCGATACGGTATATCCAGGTTGATATTAATGCCTGGTTACGAAACTTATGAAGATTTTGCCATACTTTTAAAAATGTCTCCTGTAAAAGATCATTAGCGGCATCATCGTCACCTGTGTAACCATAGCACAAATGATAGATCTTTTTGGAATTGGCTTCATACACCTGCCTGAAAGCTTCTTCTTTATTATCTGCCACTTGTTAATAGTTTTTGGTTTGACAAAATAACACACTAAATGTTACAACAAATAACTTTTTTTATTTAACCACGGATATTTTCTGTCTGCTTCATCTAATAAGAGATTGTAATTCTGCCCATAATCAAACTGAAGATCTTCGTGTAACTTTTCTATAGATACCCTTATTTTGTCAAGCTGCCGGGTAAATATTAACCTGATAGGTTTATGACCGGTTTGTTTTATTACATATTGCATATAGTTTTGGCAAAAGTTCAAAAGCAGTTCTATCTCCGCGGGCTTATTTGCCATAAATTTTATATACTTATTTAGCATCTTCAGAATTTTGCGTAGGGCTTTTGCCGTATAGTAATTTTGTGACGGTAACTGACTGAACATGAATCCGGCTTCGGACTTTATATTCTCTATAAAATCATCCTGATGGTGCGCTTCAAACAACAAATATGCAAGCAACTCCTTATTTTCCTTTTTGTGCCTCACCAGTCGCAGGCATAAATCTGCAAGTTGCTCTTGCGGTAAATGCTGCAGTTCTTTTTTTATTTGTTGTAAGCCGTAAGTGTTTATACTCATGTAATATTAATATTTCCGCAACATAGTAAATTTTGTAGTTTAGCGGCATCAATTAGCGCAAATGCAAAAAAGCAAACTAACCCTTTACATTTTTTTAGCACTTATTTTAGGCGTAATAGCCGGATATATATATAATGCTACGGTTATTAAACAGTATAATACAAAAATTGATACAGCCGACGCAACCATCAAAAATATAGACAACCAATTGGTGTCTGCAACCGATACTACTGCGCTAAATTATAAATCGCTTGTAACAGAACGTATAAAACAGGTAAAAGTTCGTACTGAAAATAGCTCTATTCGTGAGGATAAACTGGTTGGCTTTACCATATTGAGCGATATTTTCCTCCGGCTAATAAAAATGATAGTGGCTCCGCTGGTTTTTACCACCCTTGTGGTAGGTGTGGCCAAAGTAGGCGATATCAAATCAGTGGGACGAATAGGAGGAAAAACCTTGCTTTGGTTTTTAAGTGCAACCCTAATATCGTTATTACTGGGAATGGCGCTGGTAAACTTTTTTGAACCCGGTAAGGCTATGCATTTGCCACTGCCTGACAGTCACTTAGGAACCGACATCCAAAAAACAGCCTTATCATTACGCGATTTTATAGGCCATGTGGTGCCTAAAAGTTTTATCGAGGCAATGGCCTCTAACGAAATATTACAAATAGTAGTCTTCTCGCTATTTTTTGGTGTAGCTACAGCGGCTATTGGTGAAAAAGGTGAGATCATTATTAAAATGCTCGACTCTGCCGCTCACGTTATTTTAAAGATAACTGGTTACGTTATGCAATTGGCTCCTTTAGCAGTGTTTGGTGCTATAACCGCTGTAATTGCCAAACAGGGCTTAGGTATATTATCTACCTACGCTATTTTCATAGGTGAATTTTATCTTTCACTTATAATACTTTGGCTCATTATTGTTTTCGCAGGGTTTGTAGTGCTCAAAAAGAGAGCACTTACTTTAGTTGGCCGTATAAAAGATGCTATGCTTATTGCCTTCAGTACATCAACCAGTGAGGCGGCATACCCAAAGGTATTACTGGAACTTGAGCGTTTTGGCTGTAATAACAAAATAGTGAGTTTTGTATTACCGCTTGGTTATTCATTTAATCTGGATGGTTCTATGATGTACATGACATTTGCTTCGCTGTTTTTAGCGCAATCTTATAACATACATCTTTCCTTTGAGCATCAGTTATCCATGTTGCTTATTTTGATGCTGACCAGTAAGGGTATAGCGGGTGTGCCACGTGCGTCACTGGTTGTAATAGCAGGTACAATTTCCTTATTCAATATACCGGAAGCAGGATTGGCTTTGCTTATCGGTATCGATCCACTATTAGATATGGGACGATCTGCCACCAACGTTTTGGGTAATGCTATGGCAACGGCGGTGGTAAGTAAATGGGAGGGAGAGCTGGAAGATTAATTTTGAAATCCGGTTTTAAAATTGCCAACTTTGCAGGCCTCATCACATTATAGTAAATATTAAATTAATTCTTTTATCTGAAGATGAACGATCGTCAAAAAAAAATATTCTTAGCCATTTGTATAACTGTGCCATTCCTTTTGTATTCAGTTTATTATTATGGCATGATCATAAAAAATGCGCCATACCGTTTCGCGGAATTTGACTCAATGGTTTTTAAGTATGGTTATAATGATAGTTTAGTAAATCAATATGACTCTAAAACAGGAGACTATCAGTATGTGAATAGTAAAGACTCTTTAGTAAAAATGCATTTAAAACTTACTAAGGATGATCTTTTATACCTGCACCGCAAGGCTGCCGATTTAGGTTTCTGGGACTTTCCGGTAGATGAGACAAAAGATGACACTGCTAAGATTAGATCTCCGAGATATTATATTGAATTCAATTATAAGCGTAAAAGCAAAAAAGTAACATTTGATGAAGCCTATAATGGAGACCCCAAATTAATTGACGCTAATGAGCAATTAATAAAGGAGATAAAATCGAAGTTATCTGACGCAGAGGGCAGGCAAAAGCAATAGTAAAATATGCATTTGATATTAAATTATTAATATCTATATTTGCACCTCAAAATTTAAACAATAATTAATCAACAATGTACGCAATAGTAAGTATAGCCGGACAGCAATTTAAAGTTGCAAAAGACCAGCAGATCTTTGTACACCGTTTACAGGGAGATGAAGGCGCTAGTATTGAATTTGACAATGTGTTGTTAGCAGAAAACGAAGGTAAATTTAAATTAGGTTCTGATTTAAAAAGCGCTAAGGTATCAGCTAAGATCGTGTCTCATTTAAAAGGTGATAAAGTGATCGTTTTCAAAAAGAAAAGAAGAAAAGGTTACAAAAAGAAGAATGGTCACCGCCAGCAATTTACCAAGATAGAGATCACCGGTATCACATTATAATTAAATTTTAAACGGGATACCATCCCACCTAAAGAAATTAAGAAATGGCACATAAAAAAGGGGCCGGTAGTTCAAGAAACGGCCGCGAATCACATAGCAAACGCTTAGGTATCAAAATTTTCGGCGGTCAGCCTGCAATTGCCGGTAACATCATCGTTCGTCAGCGCGGTACTAAACACAACCCGGGTTTAAACGTGGGCATTGGTAAAGATCACACTTTATTTGCCTTAATTGAGGGCGAAGTTGTATTTAAAAAGAAAGCAGATAACCGTTCATATGTTTCAGTTATTCCTTTTGAAACTGCACCTGTTGCCGAAGATGCAGCTCCTGAAGCTAAAGTGAAAAAAGAAACTAAAGCTAAGGAAGTTGAAGCTCCTAAGGAAGAGGCAACTGAAGAAGTTGAAGCTGCACCTAAAGCTAAAAAAGCACCTAAAGCTAAAAAAGAAGAAGCTGCAGACACTGAAGAAGTTGCTGCTGAATAATTAGTATAAACATCATATTAAAAGCGACTATACAATATGTATAGTCGCTTTTCTTTTAATACAAGTTTTAATAAAAAAAATTTGCTAGAATTGTGAGGTCTGATCTGCAATAAAGCCTTCACCGGAGTTAGTTTGCTGGTGTTGCTCTATAATAGTCTCTTCTATAGTTATCGAAACAGGTTCTTCTAAAGAATTACTGCCCGCATCTATATCCATATATTGTTTAAAATTGCGGATATCATTATCCACCATATTTTTAAATACCGGATTTAAAACATGTGCTATGCCTCCGCCAATTCCACCCGCAGGCGGGCGGTAGGAGATAACCACATCCATTAATGTGCCTTCTCCGTCCGGACTATCCTGAAAACGCACTTTTCCGGCATTATCTATCAATGAATCAGGTAACGAACTCCATCCTATCATATATCCGGGTTCATCATGTACAATTTCTGCTTCCCAACTTACTCCGGGAACTCCTAACGGAAGTTTTAAAGTCCAGTGAGAGCGTGTCTCATCAATAATCTCAACGCTTTCAAGGTGTTTCATAAACAAAGGGAGGTTATCCAGCTTACGCCAAAACTCGTAAACCTGTTGCCTAGGCTTATTTATAAGAAACGATGAACGAATATTTACATTTACCGGCTCGGTTGAATTACGGCCCATTTGTGAATACAATTCACAATGTCCGGTAATACCTCTGTTTAATAAATAGCCACCTGCACCCAGTTTTATAATGCTGGTAAATGGGTTCTTAAAAATTCCTTTAAAACCGGAAAGGGCTAATTTTACGCCGCCCGCAATCGACAGGGTTCTCTCTGCCTGAGATAGGTTTACCCCCACTTCTTGTTCAGGAACGGGACCTCTCCATCTATTCTGTAATGTTTTTGTAGTTGTCATGGTAGTGTTTATATGGTAAATAAACATCTTAGCATACACGGAGTTTTGATTTATTAAAATTATTGTTTACGGCTCATTGTGTTTATCAATACAAATAGTACATTTGCTCCGCTTTAGGTTTCTACCGCGGATTATCGCGGCAGAATTAAAAGGGAATACGGTGTGAATCCGTAACTGTCCCGCAGCTGTAAGCTCTAAAAACTGTTATCCATTCTAAAAGTCACTGTTTGTCAAACGCAAACGGGAAGGCCGGAATAACAGGGAGCAAGTCAGAATACCTGCCAGAGCATATTATATTATTCATAGCTTTCGGGGATTGAAGCTAGGATGTGAATGCTCTTCTATAAGGCGGTGTGTTTTCATTTTTGTATTTCCCGGTGTTATGGTAAAATAATGTTTAAGCATTTTATTATTTATACTATATCGAACACAGACCACAACGATGAAAAAAAACTACTTTAAATTTTTAGCCACGAGTGTAGCAGGTTGCTTAATACATTTTACAATACAAGCTCAGGATACTGTAAAAACACTTAACGATGTTGTGGTAACAGCATCACGATCGCCCAAAAAATTAAGTGATATTGGCAGGGTAGTAACTGTAATATCACAAGAACAGATTAGTCGTTCGCAAGGCAAATCATTACCTCAATTATTAAATACTATCCCCGGTATTACTTTTTCGGGTGCACAAAATGCTCCGGGCATAGCTACCTCATTATATTTAAGAGGAGCATCTACAGGTAATACACTAATATTAATTGATGGTTTCCCGGCTAACAATGCGGGTTCTATTGATGGAAGTTATGACCTGAATGCTTTCCCGCTTGATCAGATAGAAAGAATTGAGATATTAAAAGGAAGTGGCTCCACTCTTTATGGTTCGGATGCAGTTGCAGGGGTGATAAACATTATTACTAAGCATTCGAAAGGAAATCTAATAGGAAATGTGCAGGCAACTGGAGGCAGTTATGCTACCTTCGGTGAATCAGCCGGTCTAAACGGCAAAGTCAAAAATACGGGTATAGCTATTAATTTATCTAATACGGATTCAAGAGGGTTTGCAGCTGCAACTGATACTACAGGTAACGGAAGTTTTAATAAGGATGGCTTCCATCAGCAATCCGCAAGCGTAAATATTGATCAATATTTATCTTCAAAGGTATCCTTGAACGGAAATTTTCAAATAAGCCATAATACCGGTGATTTGCCATTCGACGCATTTACTGACGACATAAATTACAATTACAATAACACTTTTTTATTTGGAGGGATTGGTGCTAAGATTCACTTACCTAAAGGTTTGTTAAACTTTAAGGTAACTCAAAATACCGTTCATTATAATTTCAAAAACCTGCCACCTGATAATGATGAAACCCATCAGGTAACGAAAAATATTGGTCGTATAACAAATGCTGAATTGGTTTTAAACCAGGGTTTAGGTAAATATTTTGATATTACCAGTGGTGCCGGTTATAAATACAGTAACACCAGTCAATACAGTTTATATGAGCAAACGGGTTACAACCCCGGCCCAAGTATTATAGATAAAGATACGGCCAATAATAACATAGCCAGCGTTTATACATCACTTTTCTTTAAATCTGAAATATTTCACATGGAGTTAGGCGGCAGATATAATCACCATAGTCAATTTGGCGATAAGTTTACCTATACCATAAATCCTTCTATTTTACTTGCGGATCAGTTTAAAATATTCGGAACTATCGCGTCTGCGTTCAAGGCACCATCAATATACCAACTATCCTCACAATATGGTAACAGTAAACTCAAACCTGAATACACACACTCTTACGAAGCAGGATTTGATTGGGAGATAGTTAAAAATACGTTTACATTCAATACTGTATTTTATAAACGTAACACGCAGGATGTTATCTATTTTTATTCGCAATCAGTATCTCCATATGCGTCGTTTTACAAAAACGGCAACTCACAAAAAGACAAAGGTTTGGAGGCAGAACTAAAATACAATGCCGAAAAATTATCAGCATCTGCCTGGTATGCTTATGTAACAGGTCAGCAAACAGATGAAAAAAGTGTAAAAACCAATAATCTCTATCGCAGACCTAAGACTACATTCGGCGCTAACGTAAATTACCAGCTAACTGCCGATTTATTGGCGGGGATAAATTATAAGTATACCGGTAACAGAGCAGAACAAAACTTCGCTACCTATCCGGCATCAATTGTAACCTTAAAACATTACCATTTAGTAGACCTGCACGTTCAGTTAAAAGCGACAGCAAACCTAAACTTTTTTGGAGATCTGAATAATGTGCTTGATCAGAAATATACCGACTGGTTAGGATATAACACCAGGGGAATTAATTTTATGTTGGGTGCAAATTATCAGTTCAAATAGCATTTTATATTATAGCATAATATCAATAAATTTGTAACTTATACTACTTCTATGTCATTACAGAAATCAAACATCCGCAACATAGTTCTTATATTAATGATAATATCCGCAGCTGCTATGCGGTTAGTAAGTTACAAATATCCTTTGTTAAGCAACTTTACACCTGTAGGCGCTATTGCTCTTTTTGGTGGTGCATATTTTACCGATAAATGGAAAGCATATCTGGTGCCTCTACTGGCCTTATTTGTTAGCGATATATTTATAAATTATCTTTATACCTCTAAATGGGTTATTTATTATAGCGGTTCGGTATGGGTGTATGCATGTTTTGCTTTAATGGTGCTTATTGGCACTTTCATTAAAAAGGTAAATGTTACCAATCTGGCAGTAGCTTCATTAGCGTCAGTAGCGGTGCACTGGCTGGTTATGGACCTACCATGGTTATACGGCACATTATATCCGCACACATTAGCTGGTTATGGACAATCGTTATTTAATGCTATACCGTTTGAAAGCAACATGGTATTAGGCGATCTTTTATTCGGCACTTTATTATTTGGTGGTTTTGAATTTGCAAAAAATAAATACACTATACTTAAAGACAAAAAGCAACTGGCTTTATAAAGTTGATTTAAATCATATAAAAAGCGATTTTGCTGCGGCATAATCGCTTTTTTTGTAAATACAGATCATGAAAAAAGTAATTGTGTTAACCGGTGCGGGTATTAGTGCCGAGAGTGGGCTGAAAACTTTCCGGGACAGTGACGGCCTGTGGGAAGGGTATGATATCGAGGAGGTAGCCACCCCACAAGCTTGGGAACGCAATCCTGCGTTGGTGCAGGAGTTTTATAATATGCGCCGTAAGTCAGTATTGGAGGCAAAGCCCAATGCCGCGCATTTGGCACTTGCACAATTAGAAAACAAATACGATGTAACCATCATCACCCAAAACATCGATGACCTGCATGAAAGAGCGGGTTCAACTAACGTAGTACACTTGCACGGCATTATCACACGATCACAGTCGAGCATTAACCCTGATCTTACTTATCCTGTGAATGGTTGGGAATTAAAAATGGGAGAATTATGTGAGTTAGGTTCACAATTACGGGCTCATGTGGTTTGGTTTGGTGAGGCTGTTCCCATGATTGAAAATGCCGCGCAATTGTGTACCGAAGCCGAAATATTTATATTAGTGGGAACATCATTAGCAGTTTATCCGGCCGCGGGACTTGTTAACTATGTACCGCAATACGTTACCCGTTATATCATTGATCCTAATATACCGGTTTCCGCAGGTAGTGGTATAGTAGAAATGCCTTATAAAGCGAGTATAGGTGTGCCAATGTTAATTGATGAATTAATGGGTATAGACTAGATTTCTAAAAACTTAAAACCATGAAAAACCTAAGTATAACCATCCTTTTATGTTTTACCGCATTAGGTTTAAGCGCCCAACCCAACAAAAGTTATACTTCTACCATTGATACGCTTTTTGCTATTATAAAAAAGCTGCCGTCATATAAAGCACAGATAAAAGGTGAGGAGATACAGCGTTATCAGGATCTTGTAAACCAACTGAAGCAGGAACGTCCCTTAAACCATTGGGATGAATTTTTTACATTATCAAAATTGTTTATTCCACTAAAAGATAATCATTTGTTCTTTTCGGAAATGCCACGTATAACCAACCTCGAAAAATTTAGTGATCCGGCTTTCGTAAAGCAGTATAAAGCCTCTGAAGCTTTTAAAAATTTACCGAAGGCAGATACCAACCTGGCATTATTAGAGAATACCCTTGCCCGTAAAAACATGGATAGCGTAGAGGGTATTTACTATTTCCATAACGATAAAATAAAAATGGGGCTGTTTCGCACAGCAAAGCGGGATAGTCTAGTAGGAGTAGTGCTCGAGAGTAAATTACCTTATTGGGAACCCGGTCATATAGTGCTTGTTCTGAAGGAATTTAAATTAAACCATTTCAGGGCGTATTTTGGGAGCCAGGAATACCAATACTTTGGCTTATTGAGAAACGACAAATTTATGCATGGCTCCTTGACTGAAACGCATTGGAAGAAAAGAACAGGGAAACCCGATTACGTAAATATCGCATCTGATGTGCCACGTTATCAATTCAAGACGTTGTCTGATAAAATACAGTATTTGAGGCTTGGTAGCTTTTCGTCTGATGAAGACGACCTTGAAGTAACTGCAGCCTTTTTTGATCGTGTCAAAGATTCCATAACATCTAAAATGTTGATAGTGGATTTACGCAACAACGGCGGGGGTGGTTACAAAGCAGCAGCTCAATTCATGAAATTATTACAGGATTATGCACAATCCGGAAACAAAATCTATGTGCTTATCAATAACCGCACATTCAGTTACGCCGAGCAGTTTAGCATAAGACTCAGAAAATCGGATAATGTAATTATGCTAGGGGAAACCACTAATGGCACATTAGCATATGGTAATAATGATGGGACACGCGAATTTATCCCCGGTAGTGAATATATGGTGTATATAACCAATATGTACGATTATGGAAACTATGTAAAGTACGAAGATTCCGGCTTTCCAACGGATGTAAATCTTGATCCTGCTTCCAATTGGATAGCGCAAACCATGAATTACATTAAAGCAAATAATAAATAAATGAGCAGTAAAAAATGTATATTTAATTGGAGCGGAGGTAAAGACAGCGCGCTGGCATTATACCATTGTTTGAAGGATCCGGATATTGATATACAATACCTGGTTACTACAGTTAACGATGCGGCGGACAGAATATCCATGCACGGGGTGCGCACGGAATTATTGATACAACAAGCTGCAGGTATCGGTATCCCTCTCTACCAAATAAGGCTACCGGAAATGCCTGGCATGAAGGAGTACGATGAAACAATGCATAAGCACTTGTCGCATTTCAAATCTGAAGGAATAACGCATTCCATTTTCGGCGATATTTTTTTGGAAGATCTGAAAAATTACCGCGATACCCGTTTGGCAGAAGTTGGGCTTACCGGTATTTACCCACTTTGGAAACGCAATTCCCACGAACTGATCCATGAATTTTTGTCTTTGGGATTTGGTACTGTAATAGCCTGTACACAGGAGCGGCTTAAAGGAATTGTAGGAATGGAGATGGACGAGGAACTAATTGGTAATTTGCCTAACGATGTGGATGTGTGTGGTGAGAATGGGGAGTTTCACACCTTCACTTTTAAAGGGCCGATCTTTAAAAAGCCTATACCTTATAAAACAGGAGAGAAGGTATTTAAAGAATATAAAACACCCGAAAATACAAATGGTCCCTGCGTAAACGATGCCACTAAAAAAACATCCGGATTTTGGTATTGTGACCTTTTACCGGCCTAAATCGGATAATTTTTTACACCAAATAAAATTTTGAAGAGATATTCAAATAATTATTTAACAATAACTTATACTTTTTATATCAATTAAAACTACACCAAATAAGTTATTTTATTAAAATATATTCTATTTATGCCAAATATAATTCTGTGGAAACTACTTTATATGATAATAAACTAATTTTCAAATAGTTGAAATAAGTTATTTGATTAATAATTGTATCTATAATAAGCGTCTTTGAAATCCTTCATCATTTCTGTAAATCTGAGAGATACTGTCTTTAAAAAAATTTCATCAAGCAATTCAAAAACGCTGTTAACTCCATCTGTCAAGTCCATCTCCGGTATTTTATAACTTTGCTCTAAGGCTCCCTTCTCTATTTTTATAATAAACTTTTGGTTCATATTTAAAATAGAGATTTTAAAATCCGGGTGAGGTAGCTCTGCAATAATTCTCATTTTTATATTATTTTATCAACCCGATTAAAGGGTCTTTTCCATTTATCGTTCCGTTACTTTCAATTATCATAAATCGTGCGAAGAGTTCTTCGCTATACCAGTTTTCACTGTGTGTTTTTTTTATCACTTCCGCGTGTTGTTTGCTGCCATAAGCAAAAGCCTTCATATATTCCATACTCTCCCATACAGAAAATGTAGCTTGGCGATATATTGGAGCTTCACCAACACCAAAAGAGGTTACATAACCAGGTGAGGTAGACATCAAACCCGCAACATCGTCAACATGCGACCAAAAGTTCTTCAATTTGTTTATCCGGATAGTAGCACGGGTGAGTACTGCCACGGGGCCACTAACATAGTGCTTATTCGGTGTCCCAAAAGGTTGCTTTCCGTCCCAATAGCCGTGGCTTTGCATTGGCACACAAAGCATAGTAAATTCCTCAGAGCATAATATAGACCACCATTTTTTTATAAATGACCTTTCTCTAAACCTGTCGTAATCCTCACGCCTATCCCATACGGCTAATAAACCCCATTGTTGCCAGTCGGGCTGCAGATCAAATGTTCCGTTACGCCCACTGCCCAGCAGCTTCCAAAAAGAACATCCATGTTGTAACCACATTGGCAGCCAATGGACTGCCATGGCTAATAAAGCTAAAGGAATAAACGCCCTCCGATAACGCACTACAGTAAAGCTAACTATCATTTACTGCTAAATAAATTATTAAATATGATATTCGTCTTATTTAGTTTTAATTATGCGTTATTACATTTGTTATATGGCAGAAGATTTACAAATAATAACCTCAGCAAGTAAGCTGGAGCAATATGAATCAATTATACCACAAATAGCTGCTCTGATTGATGGGGAAGATGATCTGATCGCTAATCTGGCTAATATAAGCGCAGCTTTAAAAGAGCAGTTCAATTGGTTTTGGGTGGGCTTTTATATGGTTAAAAATGACCAGTTAATTTTAGGTCCGTTCCAGGGACCGGTTGCCTGCACCCGTATTGGAAAGGGAAAAGGAGTTTGTGGTATCGCCTGGGAGCAGGGTGAAACTTTAATAGTGCCTGATGTAGATCAATTTCCTGGCCATATCGCTTGCAGCTCCCTCTCTAAATCAGAAATAGTTGTGCCTTTAATCATAAATGATAATATAATTGGAGTTTTGGACGTAGATAGTGCATATATTAACCAATTCGACGAAACTGATGCCAAATATCTTGCAGACATCATAAATTTGATCAGTTTAGCATGAGTAAGATATTTTTGATATCTGGACTGGGTGCCGACAGGCGTCTTTTTAAAAATATTGAACTGCCGGATCATGAAATTTTTTTTATTGATTGGATTGTACCTGATGAAACTGATACTTTAACTAGTTATTCTCAAAAAGTTATCAATCAGTTTAATATAACAGAAAACTCAATAGTGATAGGCGTTTCATTAGGAGGTATGATAGCTGTAGAAATAGCTAAGAAGATACACTTAAAAAAGGTAATTCTTATCTCCAGTATTAAATCAACAGATGAAGCTCCGGCCTATTTTACCTTCTTCCGCAAGCTCCCGGTTTATAAAACCATTCCGGGCAGGCTATTTAATTACCTCGGTTTTATGGTAAAACCGCTTTTTGGAGACATGAAAACAGAAGACGCAGACCTGTTCAAGGATATGCTCAAAAATTCTTCTCCGGTATTTTTAAAATGGGCCATGCGTGCCGCACTTTATCGGCAAAACGACAAAACTATCTCCAATTTGTACCATATTGCAGGGGACTGTGATCGTGTATTCCCCATTCAGCATATTAAAAACCCAACCGCTACAATAAAAGGGGGAACCCATATTATGGTATTTGACCGCGCAAATGAAATAAACAATATTCTTAATAGTATACTATCGGAACATGAAACTGCCTGACAAATATTATCATAGTTCCGATGTAGTAGCTTTGAGTCGCGATCTTATTGGCAAGTATCTTTTTACCTCAATAAATAATGAAGTTACTGGTGGTTATATAGTTGAAACAGAAGCCTATAATGGAATTATTGACAGAGCATCTCACTCGTTCGGAAACCGATTAACATCACGTACACGTACTATGTTTGAACAGGGCGGAATAGCTTATGTTTATCTTTGTTATGGTATTCATGAGATGTTCAATATTGTAACTTCAGTTGCAGGGCAGCCTCATGCCATACTTATTCGCGCCATTGAACCGACAGACGGGATAGAAACTATCCTGACAAGACGCAACATGGAAACTATTAAGCCCAATATCACCCGAGGCCCCGGTTCAGTGGCTAAAGCTCTAGGGATATCACGTAATATCAATGGCATTAGCCTGCAAAGCGATACTGTTTGGGTAGAAGACAGAGGGCTTACTTTTACAAATAAAGAAGTTATAGCTGCTCCGAGAATCGGCGTAGCCTATGCAGGCGAAGATGCTCTTTTGCCATATCGCTTTTATGTAAAAGGAAATATTTACGTAAGTAAGCCCAACAAATAAGGATCAATACGGTTATTTATTCAACAACAAATAGAATAAAAATGAATAACTGGTCAAAAACAGAAAGCCTTAAATATTTAAAGGACGAAATAAACGAAGTAAAAACTGCGATGTTAACCACCTACAGTTCAGAAAAGGGGTTTAACAGCAGACCTATGGGAACCGCCGATGTTGACGATGCTGGTAATATTTGGTTCTTTACTAATGAATATTCCCCTAAGGTAAGTGAGATATCTGTTGAGAATACAGTCTCTTTAACGTATTCAGATATCAGTAACAATTCCTATTTAAGTATTGTAGCTGAGGCAGAAATAGTAGATGATAAAGAAAAGATGAAGCAACTATGGAACCCTTTTGTAAAAGCATTTTTCCCTAAAGGACTGGATGATCCAAAGCTTACTTTACTAAAAGTTACGCCTACGGATGCTGAATATTGGGATAGTAATTCCAGTAGCATGGTGGTACTTTTTAATTTACTAAAGGCGGCGGTAACAGGCCGGGAATATGATGAAGGTAAACATGGAAAAATAGATTTATAATTAACGGCGGACATTTGATCCGCCTTTTTTGTAATATTGGCTGATGGATTATCAAAATACACAAGAATTCGCCTTAGCGCTTGATGAACAGGATACATTAAATAAATTCAGTGAAGAGTTCTTAACACCACAACATAATGGTAAGGATATTATCTATTTATGTGGTAACTCATTAGGACTACAACCTAAAGTTGCGAAGCAATATTTGCAGGATCAATTGAATGCTTGGGAAGATAATGCTGTAGAGAGTTGGTTTGTTGGTAAAACTTCATGGCTAAACTATCATGAACAGTTGACCGGACCGCTTGCCGCTATTGTAGGAGCTAAAAACACCGAAGTAAGTGTAATGAATTCACTTACAGTAAATCTTCATTTATTGATGGTAAGTTTTTATAAACCAAACAATAATAGATTTAAAATTATTATGGAAGCCGGTGCTTTTCCCTCTGACCAGTATGCAGTTGAAAGCCAGGTTAAATTTCATGGGTTAGACCCGGCGGACGCGGTTATTGAAGTAGCACCACGCCCGGGAGAAGCAACATTAAGAACTGAAGATATAATTCAGGCCATAGCTAAAAATGGCGATGAACTGGCCTTGGTGCTATTTAGCGGAATAAATTATTATACGGGTCAGTTTTTCGACATTGCTGCTATAACCAGAGCCGCCCATGAAGCAGGGGCTTACGCAGGATTTGATCTGGCACATGCTGCCGGAAACGTACCTATGCAACTGCATACTTGGGGTGTTGACTTTGCCTGCTGGTGCTCTTACAAGTATATGAATTCAGGGCCGGGAGGTATCAGCGGAATATTTGTTCACGAAAAGCATTTTAACGATGATAAACTCGACCGCTTTGCGGGATGGTGGGGTTATAGACACGATAAGCGCTTTCTTATGGCTCCGGGCTTTGAGCCTGAAGCAGGTGCACAGGGCTGGAATGTGAGCACCAGTCCCATATTGCTGATGGCCTTACACAAGGCAGCACTTGATTTATTTGAAAAAGCCGGCGGCCTTCCTGTTATGCGAGCAAAAAGCGAACAACTTACCGGATATCTTGAATTTCTTATCGAGAAAATAAACGCACAAAAAGGCTCAGAGTTATTTAAAATAATAACACCAAAAGATTATGCCGCGCGCGGATGCCAATTATCCGTGATATGTAAAACTAATGCAAAAGCAATATTTAACTTTTTAGCAGAAAATGGCGTGATTGGCGATTGGAGGGAACCTGACGTGATCCGAATGAGCCCTGTACCGCTTTACAATTCATTTAAACAGGTTTTTGACGCAGCAACAGCACTGAGTATTGCAGCCGGTAAATTTTGCTTCTGAGGACTTTAAAATGCTTAAAATTGCTTTCGATGATATTTATGTACACTCCTTACCAGCAGGACACCGTTTTCCGATGGTTAAATATGAATTAATATCCGCCCAATTATTACATGAAGGCATAATAGGAAACGACAGTATTTATTCTCCCGGTCTTTTAGATGAAGACATTATCTTACTCACACATCAAAAAAGCTATTGGGAACAATTGCGTAACCTTACACTTTCTCCAAAAGACCAACGCAGAACAGGCTTTCCTTTATCATCTCGCTTGGTAGAACGCGAGATACGTATTGCTCGAGGCACAATTGACGGTTGCCATTACGCTTTTGAATATGGCATAGCTTTTAATGTTGCCGGAGGAACTCACCACGCAGGGAGTAACTGGGGTGAGGGGTTTTGTTTACTGAACGATCAGGCAATAGCTGCTAATTATTTATTAACTAATGAATTATCTACATCTATTTTAATAATTGATTTAGATGTACATCAGGGTAATGGCACCGCGGAAATATTTAGTAATGAATCCAGGGTATTCACTTTTTCCATGCATGGCGATAAGAATTTCCCATTTCATAAAGAAAAATCAGACAAGGATATTCCTTTAGATAATGGAGTTGGAGACGAGGAATACCTTTTACTCTTAAGAGATAATTTACCGGAAATAATAGACCAACATCAGCCGGATTTTATATTCTATCTTGCCGGGGTAGATGTTTTGGCTACAGATAAATTAGGAAAACTTGCCTTAACAAAAAGTGGATGCGAAGCCAGAGACAGGTTTGTATTTGAGCAATGTAAATCAAGAAACATACCTGTTCAAGTAAGTATGGGTGGTGGATATAGCCCCAATATTAAAGACATTGTTGACGCACACTGTAATACATATCGAACAGCGAATGACATTTTCTTTTAATCGGCAATAATCTGAAGATGGTTTCTTTTGCTGATCAACTGAAACCGAATAAACA
Source organism: Mucilaginibacter segetis (assembly GCF_016522075.1). Classification (GTDB taxonomy): domain Bacteria; phylum Bacteroidota; class Bacteroidia; order Sphingobacteriales; family Sphingobacteriaceae; genus Mucilaginibacter; species Mucilaginibacter segetis. The sequence goes on from NZ_JAEHFW010000001.1 coordinate 1,976,742, forward strand.
ATAAAACTGACGCGGACATTAACCCGCAAACTAATCCGTACCATACACCAGCAACACCCAGCCCTGTGTGTATACCCAATATATAACCAATGGGTAACCCAATTACCCAATAAGAGATAAAGGTGATAAGCGTGGGAATATTTACATCGCCCATGCCACGTAACACACCAAGTCCTACAACCTGTGTTCCATCAAATAATTGAAATAGTGCAGCTACTATAAGTAACTGTTTTGCAATGCTTATAACATTTTTATCTGAAGTATAAATATATGGCAACCAATGATTAAACAGCGTGAAAATAATAGCCGTAAAACACATAAAAACAATAACAATATGATAATTGGAGATAGCGGATAATCGTAACTTTTTATGATCACTGTTACCGAAATAGTTACCTGAACGTATTGCAGCAGCGGTAGATATACCGCTTGCCATCATGTAAGTAATAGCGGCCAAACTAATTGCTACCTGGTGGGCGGCTTGTTCAACCATGCCAATGGTACCTATCAAAATAGCGGCACCACCAAAGGCGCTCACCTCAAAGGTGTATTGCATTGCCACCGGCGCACCAATCTTTAAAAGTTGTAGCCCACGTAAACGGTCTATATTTTTTACCGAAAAATCTTTCAAATACGTTTTAAATATGGGTGAACGGAAAACATAAACAGCCATTACAATTGCCATTACGCACCGGTCTATTAAGGTGCTATAGCCAACTCCGCGTATACCCATTGGTGTAACTCCAAACAGGCCCTTTACAAATATTATCCCCAGGCAAATATTAAGCACATTTCCCCATATGGAGATCTGCATTGCTTGTTTAGTAAATCCTAAACCCTCAGCAAATTGCTTAAATGTGTTAAATACCAGCAGAGGTATAAGAGAAAGGCTCAGCAAAAACATATAAGGCTTCGCTTGTTGGACCACCAATGGCGACTGATGCAAACTGTCTATAAAAAATAGCACCCCGAAATATAATGCCGCAAACAGCACTACACCGCAAACAAGATTAATAAACAAACTATTGGAAAGTAATCGTCCGCATTCTGAAAAGTTATTACGCCCGTTATTCTGTGCTATTAAAGGTGTGATGCCATAACTTACCCCCAAGCCAATTACCAGCGGAATTAAAAATATGCTGTTAACTAACGATACGGCTGCAAGGTCTGTTGTTCCGGCAAAATGACCAATGATAACAGAATCTGAAGTTTGCACAAGGGTATGACCCAATTGTGAAATAACCACAGGTATGGCCAGCTTTAAACTATCCTTATAGTAAAAATGATATTTATTATAAACGGCTTTCATAATTTTGCGGGGAGGCAAAAGTAATGATTATAGCCTATATTGGCGGTGAAATTAAGAAGCTGTGTAAAACTCTTCCTTTTCAGTTGTATGTACTCTTATTACTCCAGTTAATACCAGATTAACTAATATGCGCTGTGCACGACGGCGACCAATATTCAGCAAATCGCAAAACTGCTTAACGGTAATACGTTCACTTTTATCCAGATGCTCCAAAAGGGCTTTTTCTTTGGAAGAATATTCTATCAAAACGCCATCCTTACTATTCGATTGCTTTAAAACTTCTACTACAATTTTACTGGCTAATACACTCTTGTCTTTAATACGGATATATACCCACCATTTACCATCTTCGGCAAGTGCATAATGTGGCTTATCTTCACTTTCAGGTATATCTACCACCAACACCAGTTTATCATCATAATAAATCTCTTCAAATTTTGGCTCAAGGGCTGGCCTTGTAAAAAAATGAGCCGCTTTAGTTATCATAAACCTTTCTTCATCTTCAGATTTCACCCCCTTTATACTTCCATCATCAGCTACACCAATTAATAATCTGCCCCCAACGTTATTGGCAAACGAAACCATGGTTTTGGCAATCTTTTCGCAACTGGTAATCGTTTTTTTAAAATCGAGTGATACGCCCTCGCCTTCGAAAATCTGTCTCTTTAAATTCATTATACTGTCCTTTATTTCGAAATATAGGGTGTAAATATCTGCATCCACCTGTCAGGATTATTGATCTGCGTAAACCCAAACTGTGCATATAAATTATGTGCATCAGCAGTTGCTAACGACCACCTCCGAAGCCCCTGTAAGTGTGGATGTGCTAAAATAGTTTGCATTAACCATTTTGACAAGCCAATTCCACGATAAGGGGGTAAAATAAAAACATCGCACAAATAACCGAACGTTGCCTGGTCGCTCACAACTCTTGCAAAGCCCACCTGTTCAGTATTTTTATAAACACCAAAACACATAGAATTTAAAATCGCAGTTCTCAATTTTTCTTCGGGGATGCCTTTAGCCCAGTATGATTGATTATCCAAATAATTATATATAGCATTAAAATCAAGCAGGCTTTTATCCGTTGATATGATAAAGCCCTTTTTCAAGAAAGCATCGTCATTTATAAAAATAGTCATCAATTAATTGATTTTTCTGTAAAATCCATATCGCGTAAATAAACCTCGTTTAATAAAGAGGCACAAATATCTCCCTGATCATTATATACCTCAATTTGAAATGTGTTTTCATACTTACCCATTGTTTTTAACGCTTTATCAGCATATGCAATGTCCATCTCAGTGATAATTATGTCAAAAAAAAGATCAGATAATGCCGGTTTTAAAAAATTTATCCGAGCAGATTTTGACCATATTTTTAATTTCCTCTTTTTACCTGCGTTAAATATCTGGTGAAATAATACCGGATAAAAGGGATCTACCGCGGCAAAAATAGTTCCGCCAAAAATTGATCCGTTATAATTTTTATTTAATATACTTTTTTTGATCTTCACTGTTGTACCAGTAAAATCTTTTTTAAAACGGATAACCCAGATCCGCTGAAACAAAAGGGGAGGGTAGAGGCGCATAGCCCACTTTAACATGTTTGCTGATACAACCATCATCGTTAAATATCCGAAAAAAACTCTTAATAAAACCGTTTATAAAACGTATTGAAATAATTTTATTTAACCAAGAATGAATAAAATATCATTTATAGAAATTTCATAAAACATCTTATAAAATAAATAGTTAGTTTATAGTTAGTTAATCATAAAAAATCACTTTAAAAATCACACACCTATGAAAAAGCACATTTTAAGTTTTGCATTGGCTACGGCAATTATTGGTACAATATTTACGGGTTGCAGCTCTGAAAAAAGTACAGGTAGTTCAGATACCACCATGACTGATTCTACGGCGACCATGTCAACAACTGATAGCTCGGCAATGATGACCGATACTATGACTAATGATACCGTTAAAAGTGACACAACTCAACGAGTACCTTAAGTAATAACTAAATTGATAACACCCCGGCATTTATAGCCGGGGTGTTTATTTTAAAAAGCAGTTTTAATTACACCGCCATCAACTCTTAAGGTGGCGCCGTTAGTTGCAGAAGATAACGGACTGCATAAATAAGTTACCATATTTGCTATCTCCGCAGGATCTATAAATCTTTTAATTATAGATGTACCTCTCATATCATTAAAAAAGTCCGTTTCCATCTCATCTATTGTTTTATTATTATCCGCCGCAAGTGATTTAATAAAATCACCCACGCCTTCGGAAAATGTAGGACCTGGTAAAACAGTGTTTACAGTAACTTCACTGCCAACTGTCAGTTCTGCAAGTCCACGGGCGACAGCTATCTGCGCGGTTTTGGTCATCCCGTAATGGATCATTTCAGCGGGTATCTGGTAAGCCGACTCGCTGGAAATAAAAATTATACGTCCCCAATTTTTCGCTCTCATTCTATCAAAATAAGCTCTTGATAACCGGACACCGCTCAATACATTTACCTCAAAAAACCTGAGCCAATCATCATCGGTGATGTTGGCAAATTCCTTTGGTTCAAAAATCCCAACATTATTAACCAATATATCTATTTCCGGTAGTTGATCTATTAAATGGTTAATGTCATCAACTTTGCTAAAGTCAGCAGATAATCCATATATATTTTGATTTCCAGTTTCTGCTTTTAGATTCCCAACAGCTTCATTTACACGGGCATCTGTTCGGCCATTTATATAAACATTTGTATTTTCAATTGCCAATGCGCGTGCTATGGCATATCCAATTCCTGCAGTTGATCCTGTGACCAATGCTGTTTTATTTTTCAATTGTAATTCCATCGTATTATATGATTTGTTAATATGATAAACAAGTATAAGTATCTATAAGCCTTGAAAATATTATTTGTACAATTATGGTATAAACTTGACAACTTATATCTATTTATAAATTCTCATAATTAACATTATGTTAAGTTATAATACATAATAAAACCCACATTGTTGTGGGTTTTATTACTCTATAGCTCCTATTTTTGGTTAAGTTCGTCTATTTGCTTTTTAATTTTAGCAACATTTGCAGAATCTTGTTTACCACTGTAATAGGTCATTAAATTAGTTAAAGCATCAATTGATTTTGGATTTAATTCAACAGCTTTTAATAAATATGGCTTTGCCAAATCAAACTGTACATTAGCTTTTGCAATTGCAGCTTCGTACTCCTTTTGTTTATTAGCTGGTAATTTTACCGCTGCGTTATAAATCTCGATAGCGGGTGCAATTACCACATAACCCATATTTAAATTAGCCTCAAAATAGTCCGGATCTATTGCTAGTGCTTTTTTGTACATTTCAGCTGCTTTTGCAAAATTCTCCGTCTTTATTTGGTCTAATTTTGTTTTGTCAGCAGGAGTCTTTGCATCCTTTAATTGTTTCACTGCATCATCTGCTGTTTGTGAATACACTAAACCAGCATAATAATAAAGAGACTTGTTTTGCGGATCATTATTTATAGCACTTAAAATTTTATTAAGCACCTCTTTTTGTTTACCACTTTGTAAACTAATTTCAATTTCTTTTTTTCTTAATTTGCTGCTTGAAGGAAATTTAGTCAAACCTTGAGTTATCGCATTTAACGCTCCGGTAGTATCTTTGTTAAATAAATATGCTGATGACATTTCATCATAAATAGTTTCACGGTCAGAATAATCAGTATTCACCAAGTTTTTATAATTATCTATTGCGGCGGCATAGTTGCCAGCATTATACGCTGATAACCCGGTGTATAGTAAAGCCGTGGTATCATTAGGTGCAACTGAACGGTAAAAATCAAATGCTTTATAAGCACCATCATAATTTCCTGCTTTATATTGTGCTACACCTTCTTTGATCTTATTATTTGCAAGTGCACGGTAAGCATTATCTACAACACCCTTGTATTCCCCCTTTTCATCTAATTCTTTAGCTTTTTTAAGAGCCTCCTGTGCTGTATTAAAGTATTGTGCCGATGTATTTGCAATAGTATCATTTTCGGCATAAGCTGAATAAACAGCACCTTTTAAGGCATATGTTTGTGCTAATTGAGCAGTTTTATCATTTGCTGCTGCTTTATCAATAGCCTCTTTAGCTTTTTCAAGGCTTGGTACTGCTAAAGCTTTTTGAGCATCCTTAAATGCCAGATATTTATCATATTCTGCTTGCGCGGTGCTCAACTCCTTTTTTTGTGCAAAAGTAGTTGCCGTTATAAGGCCTAAAAGACCAACCATCAAAATTTTGATTTTCATTTGAATAATTATTTGTTTATAGTTTGATTATAGTGTGTAATATTATGGTAACGTAATATGTAATATAAAAGTAAATTATTAATAATAAATAAAATAAAACCCTATTGATTAGTGAGTTAAATTATCAATTTTATCATTTATTCGTTCCAATTGGTTGGTATTGCCGCTCTTGGCATACGCTAATTGCAATAACTCTAAGCAGTTTTTTTCATTTGGTGTCATTTCACTTGCTTTTTCAAGCCACAAAATTGCGCTTGTTAAATATTTATCAGCATCCTTCTTTTTAATTGTACTTAATTTAAAATATAATAAACCTAAATTAAATACAGGCTCATAAGCTGACCCATCTAACTCTATAGCTCTTAAATATAATGATTCCGCCTTATCATACTGTCCCAAATGGTCATAACAGTTAGCAGCTACAAAAGAAACTCCGGCATTATTAGGATTATTATCCAATAATGGTACAATCAGTTTTTCTAACGATTTATAATCTCTTTTGTTGTTGTAAATATTAGCTTCGTCCTGTAGTAACTGTTTATTACCTGGAACAATACTTCTGCCCTTTTTTATTATTTGAAGTGCTTTTGCTGTATCACCTAATGATTTATAAATATTTGAAGCTGTTTCAAAGTACTCTGTTTTTGTACTGTCGGTATTTATCAGGTTTGAATAATATTTCGCTGCATCCTCAAGGTTACCCAGTTTATTATTGGCGTAAGCAATATAAACATTAACTGGTTTAAAGGAGGGTGAATATTTTTTTGCACTTTGAAATGCTTCCACTGCTTTTTTAAATTCGCCGCTGTTAGTATACTTAAAGCCTTGGCGTATGTAAACGTTTGTTAAACTACGGCGAGAATAATCCAATTCAGGCTGATAATTGAACGCTTTTTTCCTTTCAGATAATTCATCAAGTAACTTTGCTGTTTTATCCAGAAAATCATCAGGCTGTTTAAGCTGATTTAAGGAATCGGTGTATAGTATGCTTGAATTAACAATTAAGCGATAGATATTTTTCTCCATATCAGTAGAGTCTGAATGGGTAACTATTAAACTATCGGCTGATTTTTTGGCTTTGCTTAGATATTTCAGGTCATTGTTTTTTTTATAAAAAGCAAGGTTGTTTACTACACTCTTTAAAGCTTCTGATTGCCCAAAAGCGATGGATGTAGTAAACAACGCTAAAATCAATAACCCGATCTTACGGTTTTGCATCAATTATTCTGTTTTATCGTCGGCTTCAGGCTGTTCTCCCGTTTCGCCGGTTTCACCATCAATAATTATTTCGTCTGTTTCTTCCTCTTCGTCATGCTCAATTTTAGCAACAGATGCAATCTCATCATTGTTTTTCAGTGTGATCAATTTAACACCCTGAGTTGCCCGACCCATAACACGTAATTCACTTATGGCAATACGAATAATGATACCTGATTTATTTATTATCATCAGGTCTTCCCTATCAGTAACACCTTTAATGGCAACTAGTTTTCCGGTTTTTTCAGTTATGTTGAGTGTTTTTACACCTTTACCGCCACGGTTAGTTACTCGGTAGTCATCAATATCTGTACGTTTACCATAACCTTTTTCTGATACAACAAGTACTGTTGTTTCCTGATCATCAATACTGATCATTCCTACAACCTCATCGTTTTCATTATCTAATGTTATACCTCTTACCCCTGTCGCGGTACGACCCATTGGCCTAACAGTTGATTCATTAAAGCGAATAGCTCTCCCTGATTGCAGCGCCATAACAATTTCGCTGCTTCCGCTGGTTAAATTAGCTGCAAGTAAAGAATCACCCTCATTTATATTAATAGCGTTTATACCATTCGCTCGCGGACGAGAATATGCTTCAAGAGAAGTTTTCTTTATGGTTCCTTTTTTGGTACACATAATAATAAAGTTATTCTCCAGGTATTCCTTATCCTTAAGGTTTATCAGTTTAATATAAGCCTTGATATTTTCTTCTTTCGGTATATTAATGATGTTTTGTATAGCGCGACCTTTTGAAGTACGTGTACCTTCAGGTATCTCAAATACTCTCAGCCAGAAACATTGTCCCGATTCTGTAAAGAACAACATGTAATTATGATTCGAGGCAATAACTAAATGTTCAATAAAATCAGCATCACGGCTGTTACTACCTATTGAACCTTTACCACCCCTACTCTGTCTGCGATATTCGGTAAGCGGAGTACGTTTAATATATCCTTCGCGTGATATGGTAATCACAACATCCTCATCTTCTATAAAGTCTTCGGTTTGCATTTCTGCTGATGAATGCACCATTTCGGTTTTACGCTCATCACCATATTTTTCTTTTATCTCTAACAGTTCATCTTTGATGATCTGCATACGTAACCCTTCGTCAGCCAAAATAGATCTTAAATACTCTATCTGTTGCATTAAGGCTGCATATTCATCTTTAATTTTGTCACGCTCCAGGCCTGTTAAGCGTCTTAGCGTCATATCCAGAATAGCTCGGGCCTGTATATCGCTCAAACCAAACTGCCCTATCAAACCTTCTCGTGCTTCATCCGGTGTTGAAGATGCCCGTATCAATTTGATCACCTCATCAAGGTGGTCTAAAGCAATAAGTAAACCTTCCAGGATATGTGCACGTTTTTCGGCTTCTGCTAATTCATATTTTGTACGTCGTATAACTACTTCGTGCCTGTGCTCAACAAAATGATGTATCAAATCTTTTAAGTTAAGCAACATTGGCCGGCCATGAACAAGCGCAATATTATTTACACTAAAAGAAGTTTGCAGCGCAGTGTATTTATATAAGTTATTTAAAACGATGGCTGCGTTGGCATCACGTTTTATTTCATATACCACACGAATACCCTGACGGTTAGACTCATCACGGATGGCGGTGATACCTTCAATTTTCTTTTCATTAACCAATTCAGCTGTGCGCTCAATCATTAATGCCTTATTTACCTGGTAAGGAACCTCAGTTACTATAATGCGCTCGCGATCGTTATTATATGTTTCAATTTCGGCACGGGCACGTATAACTATACGTCCTCTACCTGTTTCAAGCGCCTCACGCGGGCCTTCAAAGCCATAAATTATACCGCCTGTTGGAAAATCCGGACCTTTTACGTGGGTCATCAACTCCCCTACCTCTATTTGTCGGTTGTCAATTAATGCAACTGTTGCATTAATTATCTCCGTAAGATTATGAGGTGCCATATTAGTGGCCATACCTACAGCTATACCTGATGCTCCATTAACTAACAGGTTAGGGAATTTCGCGGGTAATACAGTTGGTTCTTCTATCGAATCATCAAAATTTAACTGATAATCAATAGTGTCCTTATTGATATCTGCCAGCATCTCTTCAGCAATTTTTTGAAGTCTTGCTTCGGTGTAACGCATTGCTGCAGGTTCGTCACCATCAATTGAACCGTAATTACCCTGACCTTCAACAAATGGATACCGCAGGCTCCAGTCCTGCGCCATACGTACCATGGCATCATATACTGACTTATCGCCATGCGGATGGTATTTACCTAAAACCTCACCCACAATACGGGCCGATTTTTTATAGGGCTTGTTATTGCTCAGTCCAAGATCAAGCATGCCAAATAGTACACGCCGGTGTACCGGTTTTAAACCATCACGTACATCAGGCAATGCTCTGGAAACAATTACCGACATTGAATAATCAATGTAAGCGGCTCTCATTTCCTCATCAATATTTATAGAAATTATTCTGTCTTCGTTGTGCGGATTATCGTTCTCTGTTTCTTCAGCCATTATTTTTCTTTGTGGAAAATCTTCTCTGTTTATTTGTGTGTAAATATCAAAAAGTGACTTTTACACGACCTGCGAAGTTAAGAAATTATATGATTTTTTGAGTATGTATTTGCTAACATTTACACATATTGTGAACTATTATATGCGCAGGCAGAGCACAATTATTTTATTTTTTTCCAATACTCTTTAACGGTTGTACCGTTAGGCAATGTTCCCGACAATGTTAGGGTGTCATTACGGATAGAATATTGATAGTGCATAACTATCCCTGTAAGTTGAGTTGGTTGTCTGCTATAGGTTTGAGATTCAAAACAGGAATCTTTTTTAAGTTGATAATCTCCTTCTTCGTAAGTTACCGGCTGTTCATCATCTTCCATAAAAACCGCCCTGTAATGCCGGTCATCATAAATACGTTCCAATTTATATTGTTCGGGCTGCTTTTTTATTTTACCATTATATATACCACCGGCATACTCCCATACACCGGTAAGCGTTTTTTTAAATGTAAAAGAGCATAAAAGTATTATGCAAAATAGAACAAAAGGAATGCTTTTAATTTTCATTAGGCCCAGTTAATACCTTTTTTCAATAATGAAAGTGTTTTCTCTTCTTCGCTGCCGGTCTCTGGCTCAAAATTATATAACCATTTGGCAGTTGGCGGTAAGCTCATTAATATTGATTCAATGCGACCGTTTGTTTCTAGCCCGAAGCGGGTGCCCGCATCATATACTAAATTAAACTCTGCATAGCGACTACGACGCTGATATTGCCAAAGCTGTTGTTCATTGCTGAAGGCTTTGTGGCGATTACGCTCCACCAGTTCGGCATAGATGGGAATAAATGCACGACCTAAGGTTTTTGAGAATTCAAAAATATCATCAAAACTCATTTCTTCATTTGCTACCAGCCGATCGTAAAATATTCCGCCAACACCCCTTGTTTCCTCACGGTGTTTTATGAAGAAATAATCATCTGCCCAAGTTTTAAAGCGATGGTAAAAATCAGCGTTAAATTTATCGCACACCGAACGTAAATACTGATGGAAAAAACGTGCATCTTCGTCGATAATGTAATGTGGAGTCAGATCGATACCGCCACCGAACCAGCGAACAGGAGTTTTACCGCTTTCCATAGAAGATGGCATCTCAAAATACCGTATATTCATATGAATAATAGGTACAAACGGATGATTAGGATGTATTACAATAGATACTCCGGTTGCAAAAAAATCTTCCTCTTCTACATTTAAAGCTTTCTTTAAGGTATGAGGTAACGTACCGTGCACAGCCGAAAAGTTAACTCCGCCTTTTTCAAATATATTTCCGTTTTGAATTACCCGTGTGCGGCCACCACCCCCTCCTTCGCGCTCCCATAATTCTTCTTGAAACATTCCTTTCCCGTCGCACTTTTCAAGCGCTGTACATATATCATCCTGTATTTCTCGATAATCTGCTGCGATTTGTTCCTTGTTTATCATCGTCACAAAGGTAAGAATTGAAGGGTAATTTGATACAGCGGTATTTTTTTGGTGAAATTTAACTTATTCCTGCCTCGCCTTCAATGTAATCCAAATCTTTTCCAAAACTTTCTTTTAGCCTGCTAAGCGAAAAAAGAGCAATGGCTGTTACTATAAACATCATTACATAACCACTTTTTATAATGCTTGAATCTTTGCCTCCGTGAGCTGTAAAATATTTTACAAATAGTTCAAAAACATAGGTAATTGGAATAAGTGCCCCCCTAACAAAATTGGGAACAGTTGTAGTTACCGTTGATCTTATGTTAGTGCCAAATTGCTCGGAAGCAATTGTTACGAATGTTGCCCAATAACCTACCGAAAAGCCCATGAATAGACATAGCCAGATGAATTGCTGAGCGGTTATGCCATATGCATTCAAATAAAGCAGAACACTTATAAGTGATAAGATTTGAAAAATCAGCATAGTTAACCGACGGGATTTAGTTATCTGTGCAAACAGGCCCGCAAAAAGGTCACCAATAGATATACCGATATAGGAATACATAATACCATTGCCCGCACTTAGAGGCTCTGGGGCTCGCAATTCTCTTCCAAATTCCGGAGACTGGGTAATAAGTATACCCACTACAAACCATAGTGGCATACCTGTTAAAATACAATTGAGATACTTAAAAAAACGCTCTTTGTTAGTGAATAGCATCAGTATATTACCTTTAGATACCTTGGCTTTCGAGACACTTTTATACATACCGGATTCAAATGTGCCAATACGTAACAATAGCAGAAAAACACCAAGTGCGCCGCCAATAAAATACGCATTTTGCCAACCAAATTTAGCAGCCATGTTTGCGGCCACAGCACCAAACAGCCCAACAACAGCTACAATCATGGTGCCGTAGCCTCTACTTTCTTTACTAAGCGTTTCGCTAACTAAGGTTATACCTGCCCCAAGCTCTCCTGCCAAACCAATGCCGGCAACAAATCTTATTGCGGCGTAACTATTAATATCATGTACCAGCCCATTAGCAAAATTTGCAATTGAATAGAGTACTATTGAGCCAAACAACACCTTTAAACGACCGAATTTATCACCAATAATTCCCCATAAAATTCCCCCGAGTAACAAGCCGAACATTTGCATGTTCAATACATATTCCCCGCTTGTACGCATATCCGCAGGTGCTATTCCAATATCCTGAAAACTTTTTATACGAACAATGGAAAATATGACCAGATCATATATATCAACAAAATAACCAAGTGAGGCTACTAAAACTATGAAAATGGCATTTTTTGAGATTTTGGCCGAAGCGGTATCAGTCATGTTGGTTAAGTAATTGGCAACCCTAAAGTAAATAAAGCACCTAATTAAGCCTAATTTTTTTGACATAAAAAAACCCCTGATAAAACAGAGGCTTCTATGTCATTAAATAGGCTAGTTAAATCTTTTTCACATTTACAGCCTGTAATCCTTTTCTGCCTTCTTCCACATCATATTCAACTTCATCGTTATCTTTAATGGCGTTTACTCCACCCTGTACATCTTTAAAGTGCACAAACAGATCTTTACCATCATCTGTAACAATAAATCCATAACCCTTTTGTGTGTTGAACCATTTTACTTTTCCGGTTTTCATAATATTAAAATAACGTATTAAAAATTTTGTTAACGATCAGTAAGTAATTCAACTGAGTAAAAAGTGCTTAATAATCAATATGGAATATACAACTATCTTTTCAAATATATAAATTATTAATAATCAAATAAAATAATTTACACAGCTTAAATTAAAGTAAAATTTACAGTAAAAAAAAAGCTGCCCGTTAAGGCAGCTTTATATAGTTAATAGCAGTGTATAAATTATTTCACTTGTTTAAAGAAGTAAACACCTGATGCTGGAGTAACTCTTAATAATACTTCTTCTGTGTCATTTTTAAGATCAACAAAATAAACTGTTGGGTCTATAGTGTTATCCGTAACGTTGCTTTCCAGTTTTATTACTTCACCAATAGTGTAATCTTTATAATCTTTCATGATCTCTTTGGTTGCTTTGAAAGGCAAATCTTTAAAATCGATATACTGAGTTACTCCCAGATATTCACCACGCAGGTTATAAAACGCAGTTTTTTTAACACCATCAATAGTAAAAGTAGCTTTTTGAGTGTTTGAGGTTACTGTCCAGGTAACATCAGTGGCATTACTAAAGTCAATTTTAAATTTGTTTACTACGGCGTATGATACATTGTCTGAACCATCACCATTTGTTTTTTTAGCGCCATCAATAGCAAAAACGTTTGCAGTAAATAAGGCGGCAATTGCAGTTGTTAATAATATCCTTTTCATAGTTTCTTTTAATTTTAAATCCATAACAAAAGTATGCTATAGATATCAAAATCACTAATTAAGGATAATTTTTATAATTATTTAATAAAAATACCCATATAAAAATAAAAATCTAAAAAAACAGATGAATACTTAGTGTATTTTTTACAATATGTTAATAAAAATAAGGTATACTTAGTGTAAAAAGTACAATAAGTAAAGAAGTGAGAAACTTGGTATTTTGAAATGACATTTTAATGACAATACATATAAATAGGGTTATATTTAACCATTATCAGCAAAACCGGGATATAATGTCATCCCGCCATCCATAAAAATAGTGGTACCGGTGATATAATCCGCATCATCCGAAGCCAGCCACACTGCCAATTTACCAATATCTTCAGGCTGACCAATGCGACCGTAAGGGATTAGCGTAAGTAATTTATCCAGGGCTTCGGGCGTATCCCAGGCTTCTTTATTTATTGGAGTTTGTATTGCTCCGGGGCCAATGCCCACAACACGTATTTTTTTAGGCGCCAGCTCCTGCGCTATGCTTTTCATAAACATACTGATGCCACCTTTGCTGGCTGCATAGTTAACGTGACCTGCCCATGGTATAACCTCGTGTACACTGCTCATACACAATATTACTCCTGCCGCATTTCTCCCGTCTGTTACTCCCTGCTTAATAAATTGTTTAGCTGCCTCTCGCGAGCAAAGAAACTGCCCGGTTAAATTAACATTGATCACTTTATTCCATTGATCAAGCGTCATATCTACAAATGTAGCATCCTGCTGCAGACCGGCATTGTTCATCAATATATCAATGCCGCCATAAGTTTCAACTAATTTCGCAAACATGCCCTGCACATCCTGTTCATGACTTACATCGGCCTGGTAGGCAAACGCCTCACCACCTGCCGAGGTTATCTCGTTTACCACTTCGGTAGCAGCCTCATGATTATGCGCGTAATTAACCAAAACCTTGGCACCTGCTTTTGCCATAGCTAAAGCAATGCCTTTACCAATACCGCTGTCTCCACCGGTTACTAATGCAACACGGCCATTAAGTTGTTGTGAATCCATTGTCGAGTTTTATTATATAGGCAATGCCAAATAAATCGATATGGTTTTAAATAAAATAAAATTTATCAGGAGGAGTATTATAACGCTCTTATATAATCCAAAAACAGGTGAAATGCTTTCTTTTTATCTTCGGTAAGGTTAAAATCAAGCCTATGCATCAGGTAGTCTTCATAGTCGAAGTCTTTACGTTTTGGCAATTCCCTTAATACCGCATCGCGGTGGTTTAAACCAAATGCTAAAGCTTTATCTAATTCTGTAATAAAATCAGCAGGGATAAGTTTGTTTGCAATCCACGCAGCAAAAACGAAAGGTAAACCCGTAAATTTTTTCCACTCTTCCGCAAGGTCATATACAAATTCATATTTATCGGTTTTGCCAAATGTACGGTCACCTATCTGTACAAACGCCGTATGCATATCATCCGAGGCGGCATAGTCGTCAGCATCTGTTATCAGTTCGGGCTGTACTTTCCAAAAGTTTTTCAGCAATACTTTAGCAAGATTATTAGAGCTGCGCGACTGCGGATCGAGCTGGACCTTTTTCACCTCTTTAATATCACAGTTACTAAAAATAAAAACAGAGTTTACAGCCCCTTCGGCACCTATACAATAGGCTGATATAATTTCCCAATATGGCAGATCCAAAGTGGCTGCAACAGGTATTAATCCAATATCTACTACATTGTCTATTAATTTTTGGGCGCAATCGGATGGCATATCCAGACTAAGATCTATTTTATCTACTATTGCTGCGTGTTGTAATCCGTATAAAAAGGGTTTGGTGTTAGTATAACTAACGGCGGATATTTTTATCTTTTTCACTAATCGTTCAGGAATGTTTTAGATGATCGGCATTGTTGAAATCAACAATTTCAAATTTATTGCCGTCATAAGTTACTTTGTATAATACCAAATTCTGGTGCGGAAAGTTATCCATTTCGGTAAGGGGTTTACCTGTTAATACACATAAAAACAAACGCATAGCGCGCCCATGCATACATATTAACACATTTTTTTCCTCGGGATGACTCATAATGGTATTGAGAGCTACCAACTGCCGTTCTTTTACTTCATTCGGGCTTTCCCCATTTTCAAATTTCTCATCAAGCCTTCCCTCTACCCAATGCCGCATAATGTGTAAAAAAGCAGCTTTTGTATCGGGTGTAGAAGGCTCTCCCTCATGTATTCCCCATGCAAGTTCATCTAAACCCGAAAGTTTCTCGTACGGTAAACCCCAGTCAATAAAAGATTGAATACTTTGTTGGGTGCGTTTAAGCTCGGATATATATATCTTATCAAAAGGTACGTTTTTATAGGCATCAAAAAATTGACGAGCCTGTTTACGCCCCTCATCGTTTAAATCGGTATCACGGCCGCGGCCTTGTACGATACCCAGCTTATTCAGATCTGTTTGGCCGTGCCTTACTATGTATAGAGTTTTCTCGATCATTGTAATAACTAAC
Organism: Mucilaginibacter segetis; assembly: GCF_016522075.1. Taxonomy (GTDB): domain Bacteria; phylum Bacteroidota; class Bacteroidia; order Sphingobacteriales; family Sphingobacteriaceae; genus Mucilaginibacter; species Mucilaginibacter segetis. Next base: position 1,992,481 of record NZ_JAEHFW010000001.1, read on the forward strand.
CGCCTTAATTAATAACCGGCAATTTATAATATTTAGGTTTTTCTTCTTCCTCAAACTGATATTCATTATAATCTGTAACTATATTATACAATGTATCACGTTCGATGGGATGCCTGCCCGCATTCTTTATTAGTTCAACCAATTGCTTAGTGCTCATACCGGGATGTTGTTCTTCTGCGCCGGCCATCGAATATATTTTGGTAGTATCATCTAAAGTACCGTCAATATCATCTACCCCAAAATTAAGGGACAGTTGCGCTGTTGTACGGCTTATCATTGCCCAATAAGCTTTAACGTGATCAAAATTATCCAGATAGATACGTGCAATGGCGAAATTACGCAGGTCTTCCACTACAGTTGACTCCGGAACCTCCGACATTTGATTATCCTTATTGCGAAATTTCAAAGGGATAAATGTTTGGAAACCGCCGGTTTTATCTTGTAACTGACGCAGGCGCTCCATATGGTCAACCCGGTGCCAGAATTTTTCGATATGGCCATAAAGCATAGTTGCGTTTGAGCGCATGCCCAGTTTGTGCCATTCCTCATGTATGGCCAGCCATTGCTCCGCATTACACTTGTCCTTAGCTATCAGATCTCTCACTTCAGGGTGGAAAATTTCAGCACCGCCACCAGGCATTGATTCCAATCCGGCATCTTTCATCAACTTCATACCGGTAGCATAGTCAATTTTTGCCTTTTTGAATATGTAGTGATATTCTACCGGGGTTAATGCCTTTACGTGTAAATTTGGTCGGTGAGCTTTTATGCTCCTAAAAAGTTCAGTATAAAAATGCACATCGTATTGCGGCAAAACACCACCTACTATATGTACCTCGGTAACTGCCTGATCGTCATATCTTTTTACAATATCCAGCATTTCCTGCATAGTGTATTCCCATCCTTCTGATCGCTGCCTGATCAGTCTGGAATAAGAACAAAATTTACAATCGTAAACACACAGATTAGTTGGTTCGATATGAAAATTGCGATTAAAGTACGTTTTGTCTCCGTGTTTTTGTTCGCGAATATAGTTTGCCAGTACTCCCAGATAGCCTAATTCAGCTTTCTCAAAAAGCAAAACGCCTTCGTCAAAAGTGATGCGTTGGTTATGGAGTACCTTTTCAGCAATATCTTTAAGTTCAGGTGAAAGTTGAGGGTTGCTTAACAATACCTGGAAATTTTCTGATACTTCCATTTAGAAAATAATTTGAGCAAATGTAGCAAAATGCCTCGGTTTCGTCTCATTTGTATAGAAATAAGCATGTTTAAACATATACTATGACGATAAGCTTACAGAATAATTGTGTTACGCATTTTATAGCCCCCAGGTATAATTATAAAATAATTCTTAGTTAATTTGAAGACTTACACATTTTGAAAATGAAAATAGAGACCATCGCTATACATGCCGGCAATCATACTGATTCTTCAACAAAAGCTGTAATACAGCCTATTGTAATGTCCACCACGTTTGAGCGTGACATAGATGGTGGCTATGCTTCAGGATATTCGTATAGCCGTGCCAATAACCCAAACAGATCAGCTTTGGAAAATGTATTGGCAAAATTGGAAAATGGTGTGGACGCGGTAGCATTTTCCTCAGGTAATGCAGCGGGTATGGCTGTTTTTCAGTCTTTATCACCGGGTACGCATATAATTGCACCTGATGATATGTATCATGGTTTACGTAATCAGTTAAAAAACCTTTTTAAAGGAATATTGGAGTTTGACTTTATTGACATAAATAATACCGGGGTATTAAAAGCACATATCAAATCTAACACGGGTTTAATTTGGATAGAGACCCCATCAAATCCTTTACTGAAGATCACCGAAATAAGAAAGATAACAACTATTGCAGCTCAAAAAAACATAAAGGTTGTTTGTGATAACACATTCGCAAGCCCTATATGCCAGCAGCCATTAGCTTTAGGAGCGGATATAGTAATGCACTCCTCTACCAAGTATTTTGGAGGGCACAGCGATCTAACCGGCGGCGTGTTGGTGACAGGAAACGATAATGACTGGTGGCAAAAAATACGACAGGTACAAAGCATGGGTGGCGCCATCCCCTCACCTACTGATTGCTATTATTTGACCCGCAGTATTAAAACGCTACCCTATCGTATGCGCGGACACATGCACAACGCACAATTATTGGCAGAATATCTGGAAAAGCACCCGACAGTAGAAAAAGTATTGTATCCCGGGTTGCCTTCACATCCTCAACATCAGGCTGCATCCGAGCAAATGACGGGTTTTGGCGCAATGATTTCTTTCTGTGTAAAAGGCGGCGCCGAAAAAGCAAGGGACGTGACTAATAAGGTAAAGGTATTTACCAGGGCCACCAGTTTGGGTGGAGTGGAAAGTTTAATTGAACACCGGGCATCGGTTGAAGGGCCTGATACTACTACCCCACAAAACCTTATCAGGGTATCTGTAGGATTGGAACATATTGATGACCTTATAGCGGATATTCAGGCTGCCTTAGCTTAAATTACAATAAAATTAGAATTTAATTTGGATTATAAAACTGCTTTGCTCTATATTTGACCCAATATTTGGTAGCAATACCTTAATCAATTCCCTTCAAAAAGGATTTTGGTTTATAAAGAAGCGGCGAGAGATCAGGCTCGACAACCCGCTGGCAACCCTCCCCATTGGGAGAAGGTGCCAATTCCTGTCCCGGAAAAAGAATACCGGGGAATATAAATTTTTAATCATGAAAAGTCTGATTTACATTTCGTCCAACACGCAACAAGTCCAAACGGCTCAATTTTTCACACGCAATCATTTTAATGGCTGTATGTGTTGCTGCTGTTGATCACAGTTACACGTTTCCCTTTTTAGTTTTCCCGAAAAGCACGTGATAACCCTCTGAGGATAGTTTTATCCTGTCACAATTAATCGTATAAAAATAATAATCTATTAAAACCCTGTAATATGTCTGCTTTAAAATTTGAAACACTGCAACTACATGCCGGCCAGGAGGTTGACCCAACTACCGGATCACGCGCTGTGCCTTTATACCAAACATCATCCTATGTTTTTAATAATGCCGAACATGGCGCAAACCTGTTTGCCTTAAAAGAATTCGGCAATATATACACTCGTTTAATGAACCCTACCACCGATGTTTTTGAGAAACGTATAGCCGCCCTTGAAGGAGGTGTAGCAGCGTTGGCAACATCATCAGGGCAGGCAGCTCAGTTTATCGCATTAAATAATATTTTACAAGCAGGTGATAACTTTGTTACCTCTCCTTTTTTATATGGCGGTACTTACAACCAATTTAAAGTAGCTTTTAAACGCCTCGGTATTGATGTACGTTTTGCAAAAGATGATACAGCCGAAAATATTGAGACGTTAATTGATGATAAAACTAAAGCCATCTATGTAGAAACCATAGGTAACCCCGGTTTCAATATCCCTGATTTTGAAAAGATAAGTGCACTTGCCAATAAATATGATCTGCCGCTTATTGTTGATAACACCTTTGCTGCAGGTGGTTATTTATTCCGCCCTTTACAACACGGGGCGCATATAGTGGTAGAATCAACTACTAAATGGATAAACGGACACGGTACCAGTATAGGCGGTGCCATTGTTGACGGCGGTACCTATAACTGGGGCAACGGTAAGTATCCGCAGTTTACCGAACCATCCGAAGGATATCACGGTTTAGTATTTGCTGATGTATTTGGCATTGGCGGACCATTTGGTAATATTCAGTTTATTATTCGTGCGCGGGTAGAGGGTTTACGCGATTTTGGCCCTGCACAATCACCATTTAATGCCTGGTTGAATATCCAGGGACTTGAAACACTATCTTTACGTGTGCAACGCCATGTGGACAATGCACTTGAACTTGCCAAATGGCTGGAGAAACAACCTCAGGTTGCAAAGGTAAATTATCCCGGCCTGGAATCTTCCCCACAGCATACGCTTGCAAAAAAATATCTTAAAAATGGTTTTGGAGCAGTATTGTCTTTTGAGGTTAAAGGCAATAAGGAAAATACAGGGAAAGTAATTGATAACCTTAATCTCGTTAGTCATTTAGCTAACGTTGGTGATGCCAAAACCCTCATTATACAACCATCAGCTACCACCCATCAACAGCTTTCGGATGCCGAACAAATTGCTGCGGGTGTTACACCGGCGCAACTTCGCGTATCGGTAGGTATTGAACACATTGATGACATTAAAGCTGATTTTGCACAGGCATTTGCTGTATTTAACAGCTAATAATTATATTTTTTATTGATTTTTTAGTTTTCAACAAATCGTTATCGGGGGAGCTGCATTATATAGCAGCTCCTCAAATAACAGTAAACACATGAATTTACAAACCTTTACCTATAACGGAATATTTGAGCTGGAATCAGGTAACAAGCTACCCGGTCTGCAAATTGGTTATACCACTTATGGCACTTTAAATAAGGATAAGGATAACGTAGTATGGGTATGTCATGCTCTCACCGCTAATTCCGACGTGTTTGAGTGGTGGAAAGGCCTCTTCGGCCCCGAAGATCACTTCAACCCCGACGAATACTTTATTATTTGCGCCAATGTTTTAGGCTCCCCTTACGGCACCAGCAACCCCTTGAGTGTAAACCCGACAACCGGACAACCTTACTACTTGTCATTTCCGGAGGTTACTATTCGTGATATTGTTAAAGCCCATAAATTACTTGCCGATCATCTGCAGATAGATGATATTGAAATATTATTGGGAGGATCTTTAGGAGGGCAACAGGCGCTTGAATGGAGCATTACAGAACCTGACAGAATAAAAAACCTCATTTTAATAGCTACCAATGCTAAACATTCTCCATGGGGCATCGCTTTTAATGAGTCACAACGTTTGGCTATAGGTGCAGACCGTACTTTTTATGCCAATTTTCCGGATGGTGGCGCTAAAGGACTTAAAGCCGCACGAAGTATAGCACTCCTTTCTTACAGGGGTTATAAAACTTACGCCATAACACAACAAGAGGAAAGCGACGAGGTGGCAAAGGGTTTCAGGGCGGCATCCTATCAAAATTATCAGGGGCAAAAACTGGTAAACAGGTTTAATGCTTATAGTTACTGGTATTTGTCAAAGGCGATGGACTCTCACAATGTTGGCAGAGGCAGGCATGGTGTAGATAAAGCACTAAGTTTAATTAAAGCACGCACGCTGGTAATAGGCATTAAGTCTGATGTATTATTCCCTGTTGAAGAGCAACAGTATTTATTCAGACATATACCAAAATCTGCCTTTGCTGAATTGGATTCTTTTTACGGACACGACGGATTTTTAATTGAGACAGAAGCGCTAACAAAAGTAATTACATCGTTTTTTAAGACCGATGTTAAAGGAAAAATTATAGAACTGCAAAAAATTGCATAATGAGTAAAAAATTAAATATAGGCCTTTTTGGATTCGGAGTGGTTGGCCAGGGATTATACGACATTATAAAAACAAAGAACCTGAACTTAGAAATAGTTAAAATAGCTATTAAAAATGAGGATAAGGAACGTACCCTTCCCCTGGAATTATTTACTACCGACAGGAATGAGTTATTGAATAATCCTGAGATTAACACCATTGTTGAATTAATAAATGATACTGAGGCTGCTTTCGAGATCGTATCCAGAGCATTGAGTTCAGGAAAAAATGTAGTATCTGCCAGCAAAAAAATGATAGCTACTTATTTAGATGAGTTAATTGATCTGCAAAACGAACATGGCACTTCATTGCTTTACGAGGGTGCTGTATGTGGCAGTATACCTATTATCCGTAATTTGGAAGAGTATTATGATAATGAGTTGCTTCACTCTATAAGCGGAATTTTTAATGGCTCATCAAATTATATTTTGTCCAAAGGCTTTTTAGAGAATATGGATTATGATACTGCACTTAAACAGGCACAGGATCTGGGATTTGCTGAAACTGATCCGACCATGGATGTTGGCGGTTTTGATGCTAAATATAAATTGGTAATTGCTGCCGCGCATGCTTACGGAGTTATAGTTAATCCTAATGAAATATTGAATATTGGCATCCAAAATCTATCTGCAAATGATCTGCAGTATGCACGTGAAAAAAATCTGAAAATAAAATTGGTACCCGTTGCCAAGGAACTTGACGACAAGCACGTAGCTATGTTTGTACTCCCTAAGTTTGTAACCGAATCTGAATTCTTATACAATGTAGAATATGAATATAATGGCGTGACGGTACAGGCTGCCTTTGCAGATCAGCAATTCTTTTTCGGAAAAGGTGCTGGTGGTCACCCTACCGGTTCAGCAGTATTATCGGATATTGCCGCGCTCCGCTATGATTACCAATATGAATACAAAAAAGCAAAAGCCGTAAAAGAACTTGAATTTACCAATAACATCGAAATAAATATTTATTTACGATACGACGACGAAGCATTAGTGGAGGATTTAGGTTTTGAATTTATAAAAGAGCGCTTTTATTCAGGTAGTTATAAATTTATTATTGGAAAAATCAATTTACAAAAACTGATCGACAATCAACATCGTATATCTGAGAGTAAGGCTTTCGTAGCCTTCGCCGATCAGCTAACAGGGGTCAGTTTAGCCTCGGAAACAAAACAAACAGCCGAAGTTTTTTAGTAGATTCTTCCGGCTGTTTTTTTTCATAAAGGGTCTTCTATTGCGAAGGCCCTTTTTTTTGTATGCTTCGTACCATAAAATATTCCTTAATTATATCTGCTATGCAATGGGTTTTGTATGTTAGCGCAAAAAAACTGATGCACAAAATAAAAGCCCTTGTTTATAATAAGCCTCTCATCCTTATTCTATGGTTTGGCTTAAGCTTATTCGCGGTTATAAAAGGAGTACTTGTATTTTCCGGGCCGGTAAATCAGAACTATAATAATTACATAATTTATAAACACAATTTTTTAAATGTAATTAATCAGCATAGTCTTTTTGGCCCCGAACCCCTGTTTTACTTTGACCTAAACCATTACGGGCCTGTTTTTGCACTTATAATAGCACCTTTCACCTTTTTACCCGACGGAATTGGCGCAATATTGTGGGTGCTGTTTTTAACATGGATATTATACCTCGCCATCAGGAAAATGCCGCTGAACCATAATCAGCAGATGGTGATACTGTTGTTAAACGCAAATAGCATGATGGGGTCATCGGGCAATGTACAAGTAAACCCGCTTATCATAGCACTGGTGATTTTCAGTTTTATATTCATCAGAAACAAGCAAGACTTTTGGGCTGCGCTAATGATAGTGATAGGAACAGCAATAAAACTTTATGGTGTTGTGGGTCTGGCTTTCTTTTTCTTCTCGGACAATAAAATAAAACTGATCCTTGGCTTATTATTTTGGTCGGTAGTGTTGTTTTTATTGCCGATGGCTATATCTTCGCCTCATTATATAATTCAAACCTATCACGATTGGTATCCCGATCTGCTTGCAAAAAACGCAGCTAATGTCAACTCTCACCGGGCATACGTGTGTGTAATGGGGGTTATAAGTTCTGTATTTGGGATAGTTCGTTTATCTAATCTGACCGTTCTTCTTCCGGCTATGGCGATATTTGGTTTTTCGCTTATAAGGATAAAATATTGGGGCAATGTCAAGTATCAGCTTTTAACATTAGCTTCAGTGCTGATTTTTACTACTATTTATAGTTCCGGCTCAGAGCCCCCTACTTATATTATTGCTTTTATCGGCGTAGGTATATGGTTTGTAAACCTGGAACGACCTATAACTTTATTCGAGCGCTTTCTTATCATATTTGCCTTACTATTAACAAGTTTTGGCGCCTCCGATCTTTTTCCGCGATATGTACGGGTAAACTATATTTTACGCTATAATCTAATTGCAGTACCTTGTTTTATAATCTGGATCAAAATTATATATGAAATGTTGACACGTAAATTTGATAACGAAACGAATAAAATAGGACCTCAACCTGTAAACTAATTCAGCCATAAAGTAAAAGGCCCTGAAAAGGGCCCTTACTTTGATAGAATCACATTTAATTAACTATATATTTCTGCTTATATCCCATTTTTCAAGATAATCCGCTACCTTTTTTATAAAGGTACCGCCTAATGCACCATCTACTACTCTATGATCATATGATAATGAAAGGAACATCATATGCCTTACTCCGATAGTATCGCCCTGTGGTGTTTCGATCACAGCAGGTTTCTTTTTGATAGCGCCCACAGCTAAAATAGCTACCTGCGGCTGATTGATGATCGGGGTGCCCATCACATTTCCGAAAGTTCCCACGTTCGTGATAGTGAACGTTCCATCCTTAACATCATCAGGTTGTAACTTATTATTACGTGCACGATTAGCCAGATCGTTAACGGCCTTTGTTAAACCTAATAAACTTAACTCATCTGCCTTTTTAATTACCGGCACAATAAGGTTACCGCTTGGCAAAGCAGTAGCCATACTAATATTTATATCTTTCTTTTTAATGATCTGGGTACCATTTACTGAAACGTTGATCATAGGCAATTCTTTAATAGCATTTACTACCGCTTCAATAAATATGGGAGTAAATGTTATCTTCTCGCCTTCGCGCTTTTGAAAAGAATTCTTTATACCTTCCCTCCATTGTACCAGTTCAGTAACGTCCACCTCAATAAACGAGGTTACATGAGGGGATGTATGCTTACTATAAACCATATGATCAGCTATTAATCTGCGCATACGATCCATTTCTATTATTTCATCCGCCCCTCCTACTGAAGCTGAAGGCTTAGTTGCTTCTGATGTTGGCTTTGGTGTATAATGCTGTTGTACCTTAGGCTCTGTTACCTGAGGCTTTTCACTTTCTTTTGGTGATGGTTCAGTAAAATTTTGCTGAGGTGCTTCTGTATTTTCTGTTCTGTTTGATGTAACGGGCTCGGCTTTTTTATGTGGCTTGTTTTGAATATAATCCAGCAGATCATCTTTAGTTAAACGTCCCTCAGCACCTGTCCCGGGAATAGTATCCAGTTCATCATTCCCTATATCTTCCTGCGATGCAATACTTTTAACTAAAGGTGAATAAAACCTGTTTTCAAATTTAATGCTCTTATCTGTAGGCTGGTCAAGTTGATCAATCCCCGGGATATCTTCAACGTCTTTTTCTTCAACTGGTTGTATTTCCTGGGGTTGTTGTACCGACGTACTTGCAGCCTCTGTGTCTGTAGTAACAGGAGAAGTTTCCTGTTCAGGTTCATCAGTTTCAATAATAGCGATAACTGCTCCAACCTGAACAACTTCATCCTCTTTGCAAAGCTGTTCAATTAATTTACCGGATACCGGCGATGGTACTTCAGAATCAACCTTATCGGTTGCTATTTCCATTACTGCTTCATCTGCCTCTACATAATCACCCGGACTCTTCGTCCATTTAATTATTGTTGCCTCTGCAACACTTTCCCCCATTTTCGGCAATAACAATTGGTATTTGGCCATAGACAAAATATACTTGGTAGGCCAAAATTAAAAAAAATACCGCTTAGTTTATGCTTTCGTTAAGTAAAGTATTCAACATAAAAAATGCCGCCACGGCCGTTCTTTCAATGTTTTGTAATCTTTTACTACCGAATGTGAATTTCTTTATCAGAGTTTTATTGGCATTTGCTGCTGCCACCCAAACGGTGCCCACAGGCTTATCGGGTGTGCCACCACCCGGTCCGGCAATTCCTGTAACTGCAATAGCGTAATCCGATTTAAAATTAAGCAAAGCCCCTTCAACCATCTCTTTTACAGTTTCATAACTTACTGCACCATATTGCCAAAGTGTCTCGTTTTTTACCCCAAGCATGCTTTCCTTTAGTTCATACGAATAGGAAACAGCGCCGCCCAAAAACACTTCTGACGAACCCGCATGCTGTGTTAACAGATGTGAAATATATCCACCTGTACAACTTTCAGCAGTAGATAAGGTGAGGTTTTTTTCAGCCATAAAATTTAATATCGCTTTCTCAATCGGGATATCGTCTTCTGCAATAACAGCATGCTTTACCCGCTCAATTATCTTTTGGGCGTATTCTTCAGTTTTAACTTTTAGTGAAATTTCATCATTCCCATATGCACTAAGCCTGAGTCGCACCTGTCCCAATTTTGGCAAATAGGCCAATTTAATATCATCCGGAAGGGAATCTTCTATATCAGCAATTTTCTCCGCCAGGAAAGATTCTCCCTCGCCGGCAGTAAGTATAGTTTTATGGTAAATAACAGGCAGATTAAATATCCCCTTCAATTTGGGAATCACCCTTTCCTCCATCATATATTTCATTTCAAAGGGCACACCAGGCATTGATATATATACCTTACCTGCATGATTAAACCACATGCCCGGCGCTGTACCATTCTCATTTAATATAACCTCACAGTTTGTAGGGACTTCCGCTTGTTTACGGTTTGTTTCGAGCAAGGGCCTGTTATATTTTTTAAATATCCTTTCCACATTTTCCAATGCCTCATCATTTAACACCAAATCAACACCAAAATATTCAGCAAGCGTTTTTTTTGTAATATCATCCTTTGTGGGGCCAAGTCCGCCTGTAATTAATATAATATCTGTCCGGCCGGCCGCCTCGGCAAGCGCTTTTAGAATATGCTCCCGGTTATCAGATACGGAAGATATTTGTTTTATTTTTATCCCTTCGTGGTTTAATTTTTCAGCCATCCACGCAGAGTTGGTATCAACGATCTGCCCTATAAGTATTTCGTCGCCAATGGTTATAATTTCAGCAAGCATTAGTTAAAAGATTGGTTATTGGTGTAATCACTTCTTTTGCTCAATTTAAGATCCTGTAAAATAGAGGCTTTTACTTTAAGTGTAACATTATATGATTTATAATAGCCAAAAGGCAGCCATTGTATAGATAGGTCCCAGCAATGCAGATCACGATATATGGCAAATGAGGTGGCGCTGCTTAGTTCACGAGCTTTTAAATCATAGGTTGTGTTAAATTGAACTTTCCATTTTTTGGTAAGACTTACATCTCCGCTTATCATCATCGTATTTGTTGATGAACTGTTGACAATATTATTGTTATAACTAAAACTATAATTTAATGCTAAATTCCAGGGGATATTAAAATCAATATATTGGTTAGGATCACCATTAATTAATGCCAATTTCTGTGATTGTTCAGGTGTCATAGTCTGTAAAGTTGACCCAACCGGCACCTGCCTAGTGTTTCTATTAAATGTAGAGGAATTTAAGCTGCCGCTCATTGAAAGGCTAAATGAATTTAATAACGGGAAACGGCCATCCTGCCAGCTGTATCTATTTATACGGCGAGTATATCTTAAAATCTGTCCATTTGAAATAGAATCTCGAACCTGAGTAATATATGGATCTAAAATACCGCTAAAGTTTACATTGATCTTTTGATTAAACAGTGCGGTATGACCTGAAAACGATATGGGCGATAGTTTTAGCGAATCGGCAGCGAAATTGTAAAAAGTAGAGAATGTTAAACCCTGCAATATGGGTATTTTTTTTTCCACGCCCGATGTATCAGTACTTTTAGCTTTTACTTTGGCCTCTATGGTATTATCTAAAGTAAAGCCAATACCTGCTTGCTTCCCTGTAGAAGGTCCTCCATAAACTGATTGCTCAAAAATAGAGTATCGCTGATAACTAAAAGGATAAGGAACGGATGCTGAACTTACAGCGGTTCTGTAATATCCGTAACTCGGATCCCCATAGTCCGGACGGTAGCTGAAACTAATAGACGGTGTGGTAACGTGCCGTATTGCTTTTAAACGGCCTTTAGTAAATGGGATAATGCCATACAACTTTGTGGAAAATCCGGCGTTCAAATTATACTCACCTGAGCGTACGAAGCCCCCTACGGTGTCTGTAATTGGTGTAAGCTGACCGTTTATGCTCCCTCGTTCAAAACTTTTACGTATACTTTGGAAATACCAGCGTTCGGTATAATTAACCCCGGTATTAAACTGAAAATATTTCAAGATATTTAAACTTAAATTAACCGGTATTTGATGCTGAAAGCCATTTTGCAAACGTTTAGTTAGCGTGTTTTTTTTGAACAGTTCCGACTCTGGAACATTGTTCACCTTATTTGTACCTACCAGGCTATAACCAACAGTAATTTTTTGATACCATTTTTGTTCGCCAATCTGGTTTTTTGAGGCGAACGGACTTATAGTAGCCATATTAAAGCTAAAGGTGGGCAACTCAAGTGTAACAGTTTGTTTCGTCAGATCCTGACTATGCGACAAACTCACGTTAAGATTAAATGGTGTACCGGCCCAGGTTTTACCATAAGCTATGCTCGACCGTAAGTTATTTTGCGTAAGCGATTCCAGGTTGTAATTGTTTATTCCGCGTGTGTTTTGATAGTAACTGTGTGTACCGGCATTTACAGAGGCACTAAAGGATGTGCCGGGATGTGCGTTCGGGTCCTGCGAATGAGCCCAGGTAATATTAAAATCCTTTTGCGCAGGGTCGCCCTGTAAACCATAATTATGTGATCCGTAACTTAACGTTAAGCTACCACCGTATTTATATCTTTTTAAATATCTGCTGGTGGCACTTAGCTCATAAGATCCTTTAGAAAATAAAGTACCCATAGCGGTTACATCAATATTGTCATTAATACCTACATAATAACCAAAATTACGCAGGTAAAAGCCCAGCTTCTGATCTTCCCCAAAGGTTGGTAATATTACCCCCGATGTTCGCGTATTTGGTTTCGGGAAAAATCCGAATGGTATAGCAAGAGGCAAAGGCACCCCTTCTATTTCCAAATAGGCCGGTCCCGAAATTATTCTTTTTTTTTGCCCTATTCCTTTGGTTATTACTATACCAAAGTGTGTATCAGGATAAGGCAGGTCGCAGGTACTGAATATCACATTACGATATGCAACTTCATCTTCGCTTATTCGTTTGGCCTGTCCGCCTGATATATAGTTGCCCTCCTGCTCAGTTGCCGGATTCCATAATTTACCCTTCTTACTATCGTAGTTAAATAATAAAGAATCCGAAGCCACCGGTTTTTCGTCTTTTGATTTCGAAATCGGCCTGCCTACATATCGTTTAGTAAGTGGATCAATACTCCCCCTCGCAAATATTAAATGATTCTTTTCATCTACACGTATATAATCAGCATCCAGCTCAAAATCCTCGTAGGTAACGTGCGCCCTACCATACAGGTAATTTATTTTATTCTCCCTGTCAAAGTGCGAGGAATCCTCTGCCGTAGCTTTTACAATAGATTGTAAGCCTCCCGTACTTTTGGGTGTGGTATCTTTTTTAGTGGTTAAAGAAACTGCATTGGATGATGCAGATTGATTTTTAATTTTCAACAACCTGGCGTCCCTTGTGGAGTCAAGCTGAATAATAGTATCTTTAACAGAAATTTCATAGTGACCGCTTTTAGCAGCCGCACTAAAATTCACTATTAATATAATCGCAAACAGAAAAAAAACGGTAACTAATTTCAAAATAGATTATGAATAGTATTTTTGCAGATACAGTTAACAGCGTTCAAACATAATGAAAAATAAAATATCGAACAGTTTGAAAAATTTGATTTTGAATATCGCGGCATTAATTCTTTGCTTCTCCTTATTTTCGTTTACAACAAAAACTACTGTAAAAAAAGACACTATCCAAAATAGCTTTAAATTAAAAACAGTTATAATTGATCCCGGCCACGGTGTTAAGCCTGACAATGCCCCTCCCGGGCATTACTCAACCGGCGCCAGCGGAACTTTTTCCGTTGAAAGAAATGTAACGCTGGCTATCGCATTAAAATTGCAGAAAGCAATTGAAAAAGATATTGACGGTGTAAAAGCCGTTTTAACCCGCAAAACCGAAGAAGATGTTTCATTGGAAAAACGCGCTGAAATTGCTAATGATAACAAAGGCAATCTGTTTATCTCCATACATTGCAACTCACTTGCCGATAAGGTAGTACGTAAACGCGTTGGCACCAGGCATGGTAAAGCTATTTACCGCACCACGCGCGTGCCCGATCGTTCCGGAAAAGGGACACTGATGCTTGTTTATGGTCTGCACCGTACCAACGAAGAAAAAAATGCCATTAAAAACAATCAAATTGAAGATGACTCAAGTTTGAATGGTGATGGTTTAGACCCAAATGACCCCGTGGTTATCATATTAACAAACGCTTATATCCGTAAGTTCCGCAAACAAAGTATAAATATTGCAAACTTAATCACCAATGAATTTGTTCAGACTGACGGAAGGATAAGTGAGGGAATGAGAGAACAGGGGGTTTATGTGCTTTGTCATAGCGCAATGCCGTCAGTATTGGTTGAAACAGGCTATATTAATAACCCCGATGATGAGGAATATCTCAATTCAGAAAAAGGACAAAACGAAATTGTGAATTCTATAGTCCGCGCTATAACGCAGTACAAAGCACAGGTAGAATACACCACAACGGCAAATAAAATTAACTAAACAAATAAAAATTTTGAAAATATCTAACGAAACCAAGATCGGAGCACTTACAGCCATTTCAATAACCATATTGATACTGGTTTATAGTTTTTTACGCGGAAATGATGTGTTTTCCGGCTCTAATAAATTTTATGCGGTTTATCGCAGCGTAGAGGGCTTAACGGTATCTAAACCGGTTTTAGTAAACGGTTTCCAGATAGGGAGAGTTTCAAAAATGGAACTGCATGAGAACGGACGTACTACAGTAGAATTTAAAATTGATCCACAATACAAAATCCCCTCCAATACACTTGCTAAGTTGCAAAGCACCGACCTTTTAGGTAGTAAGGCTATTGTATTTGAATTAGGCAATAGCCCAGTACTGGCCGAAGATAAAGACACCCTGCGTGCCGACATTCAGGGTAGTTTGGCTGAGAGCTTGCAACCTATACAAAAAAAAGCTGAGGTGTTGATAACCAAAGTAGACTCCGCGTTGGCTTCGATCAATAAGATAATGAACCCAACTTTTCAAAAAAATATCGACAGAAGTTTTACAAGTATTGCTAATTCTCTGCAAACGTTAGAAGGTACCACCAAAAAGATAGATGCTCTTGTGGCGTCTCAATCAGGTCATATTAACGGTATCCTGGAAAATGCCGAAGTAGTATCTGCTAATTTAAAAACCAGTACTGCACGGTTTGATAACATTTCTGGTAACTTACAAAAATTCAGTACCGATCTTTCCAGCTCAAACATTAAACAAACTTTAGAAAATGCCAACAAAGCGGTGGCCGATCTGCAGGCTACAGTTAATAAGATAAATAGTGGAACCGGCTCATTAGGATTGTTATTGAATGACGACAAAATGTATAACAATCTTAACGCTGCATCAAACAACCTGAATAATCTGTTTATAGATATTAAAGCTCACCCTAAACGCTATGTTAGCTTCTCTATTTTTGGAGGAGGTAAAGACTAAAGCTTACTTATCAGGATATAATAAACGTTTTCCCCTCTATGGCAAGTTCTGTTGCGGGGAAAACGCTTTGTGCTTCGGAAAGCAGATCAACCAGGGTCTTATATCTGGCCGAAAAATGTCCGATAATTAATTTCCCTGCGTTTACGCTTAAAGCTACCTGTGCAGCCTGTAAAGCGGTTGTATGATGGGTTTGTATCGCTCTTTCCAGCATATCGTTCAAAAAAGTGGCTTCATGATAGAGCAGCGTAACATCTTTTATCTGTTCAAAATATTGTTCACCAAATAAGGTATCTGAACAGTAGGCATATGATTTTGGCTCTTCAGAGTCAAGTGTTAAACTCTCATTTTTATAGATAGTTCCGTCAGGGGCCTCGTAATCACGACCTTTCTTTAAAGCTGTAAAGTAAGCAACAGGAATGTTAAATTCTTCTACCTTTTCACGTATGATCTTTCTTAACCTCTTTTTTTGTTTGATGAAAAAACCGGTACAAGGTATACGGTGATTAAGCGGGATCGTTTCTATAATAACATCCTGATTATCTAAAATTATCGCTCTTCTGTCAGCGGTTGTTGCTATAAATTCTAAGGGATATTGTAATGTCGTCTCCGAGTATTTTAATTGGAGATCCAATATTTCTTTCAACGGAGCAGGGCCATATAATTTTAGAGCCTTTTTCCGGCCATTAAGATGCAGGGATGAAAGCAAACCTACCAACCCTAAATAATGATCACCATGCAGATGGCTTATAAAAATATAATCAATACGACTGGCCTTAACGTCAAAACGCAGCATTTGCTGCTGCGTTCCTTCTGCACAATCAATTAAATATAATTTCTCGTTAATATTAAGTATCTGGGCGGTAGGGTTTCTGTTAAAAATAGGAGTTGCAGAACTGCTGCCCAGTATTGTAACTTCAAATCTCATACCGGGTGAACAACTGTTTTATTTTACTTCTCTTTTTAATTCTTTTTCTATCTCTTCCATAAAAATAAGATCGATAGCTTCTTCGCAGGTTGGTACCACCGTAAGCACGTTGTCTAATTGCGATATGGTTACCAAACGTGATACAGCTTCATTTAACCCTGCCATAATGAACGAGCCTTCAGCATTTTTGCACAACCGATGTCCAACCAGCAAACTGCTTAAACCGGATGAATCGGCAAACTTCACCTGAGAAAGGTCAAGTATAATATTCCTTTGCCCTTCGGTATTTATCAATATCAACTCCGACTTTAGTTGCGGGGTGACCAGTGAATTCAATTTAGATTCGTTCAGTTTTATTAAAATATATTTTTCGTGTTTGTCAACAGTAAACTTCATTATTATAAAAATTAAAGAGCTAAGATATAACTATTTTACGTTTAAATAAAAAATTACAACTCAGTAAGTGCATTATTGATATTCCTTTCAACCCGTTGCAAAACATCTTCTTCCCCGGGTTTTATAAATACCTCACCGGTAATTTGCTGATAAAGTTCAATATATCTTTCAGATATTGAATTAATGATTTCAGGTGTCATATCAGGTATTACTTGTCCATCTTTACCCTGGAACCCATTTTCAATCAGCCATTTACGAACAAACTCTTTGGATAGCTGTTTCTGAGGTTCATTATTCATCTGACGTTGTTCATAACCATCGCTATAAAAATAGCGTGATGAGTCAGGTGTGTGAATCTCATCTATAAGATAAATAGTACCATCAGCTTTGCCAAACTCATATTTAGTATCTACTAAAATAAGCCCCTCCTCAGCGGCTATTTCGGTGCCTCTTTTAAAAAGCTCGCGCGTATAATTTTCGAGTTGTAAATAATCATCTTCCGCAATTATTCCACGCGCAAGTATATCTTCCCGTGATATATCCTCATCATGTCCTATTGATGCCTTGGTAGTAGGCGTAATTATAGGCTCAGGTAACCTGTCGTTCTCTTTAAGGCCATCCGGTAAATCTACTCCGCAAACTTGTCGTTTGCCTGAACTGTATTCGCGCCAGGCATGCCCGGCCAGATAGCCGCGGATAACCATTTCTACTTTAAACGGCTCGCATATACGGCCAATTGTTACACTCGGATCCGGCACACTGATTACCCAGTTAGGCACAATATCAGCAGTTATATTTAAAAATTTGGCAGCAATTTGGTTAAGTACCTGCCCTTTAAAGGGTATAGGTTCGGGCAATACTACGTCAAACGCAGATATACGATCGGTCACAACCATGGCAAGGTATTTATCTGCTATGGTATAAACATCGCGCACTTTGCCTTTATAATAGGAGGTTTGTCCCTTAAAATTAAAATGAGTTTCTTTTATAGCGTGCATTTGTTTTTTGAAGTAAAGAATAAAGAGTTAAAAACAAGTATGGTTAGTTTACCTGATCTTGTATCTCCAGTTCCAAATGTTCTGTATCTATTGAATATCTCCGTAAGCTTCTAAAATTCTTTTCACCAACTTATGCCTCACAACATCTTCACCGCTCAGGTAAACTATATCAATACCCTTAATATCAGTAAGTATACGCAAAGCAGTATATAAGCCCGATTGCTGTTTTTTGGGCAGGTCAATCTGTGTCACGTCGCCGGTAACAATAAACTTGGCTGTAGGCCCCATACGGGTTAGAAACATTTTAAGCTGCATATCGGTGGCATTTTGCGCTTCATCCAATATCACGAAACAACCGTCGAGGGTTCGGCCACGCATAAATGCCAGCGGTGCAATTTCAATAGTGCGGTTCTCTAAATAAAGTTTAAGTTTTTCCGCAGGGATCATATCATCAAGCGCGTCATACAAAGGACGCAGATACGGATCTATTTTTTCTTTAAGATCACCCGGTAAAAAGCCCAGGTTCTCCCCTGCTTCAACGGCGGGTCTGGTTAAAATTATGCGTTTTATTTCCTTGTTCTTTAATGCCCTTACAGCCAATGCAACAGCAGTGTAAGTTTTACCCGTACCAGCCGGCCCTATAGCAAACAGAATGTCATTTTTATTAAGGCTATCCACCATCCTACGCTGGTTAGGTGTACGCGCCTTTACCATAATACCGTTTGGCCCAAAAACCAACACCTCGCCACTTACAAATTTATCGGGCACCGCATCAGCACTTTTGGAGTTTTCAGCTTTTGTCCCTAAAAGTCTTTCAACCTCATTAACATTAAGCGTCTGAAATTTTTCCACATGCTGTACAAGTTCATCAAACTTCTCCTTAAAAACGGTGAGTTCATGTTCGTCACCCAAAGCCTTAACCTCACTGCCACGGGCAACTATTTTAAGCTTAGGGAATTGCTTTTTTATGATCTCGAAATGATCATTGTTCGGCCCCCACAAAATGGCGGGGTTTATTTCTTCAATTGATAACTTAAGCTCGTTCAATACTAATTGATTTTTTCAGTTGCTGACTTTTATGAATTTAAAATTGAATATTTGCACCTTAAATACTTGTACAAGATTAGCAATAAATATTTATAAAATTAATGGCAATTATAACATTAACTACTGACCTGGGCGATAAAGATATTTATCAGGCTGCCCTTAAAGGTAGTATTTTAAAATTGCTGCCGACAGTAAATATTGTTGATATTACTAACAATGTTGCTGCCTTTAATGTTCAGCAAGCCGCGTTTATTTTAAAAAATAGTTTTCATTACTTTCCTGACCATACGGTTCATTTAATTGGCATAGATACCGTTTATAACACTTATACACGTTATTTAGCAGTTAAATATAATAATCATTATTTCGTAGGGGCCGATAACGGGATATTTTCATTAATGTTTAATAATGAGCCTGAGGAAATTGTAGAGATCAATATTATGCAGGACCTCAAGTTTCTTCATTTTCCTCTGGCCGACATTTTTGTGAAAGCAGCCTGCCACCTTGCCAGCGGCGGCTCCCTGGAGGATATAGGATTGCCTGTAAGCAACATTGAAAACAAAATGAATCTGCAACCTGTTATCGAAAAAAATATTATCAAAGGTGTGGTGATTTATATTGATTCTTTCCAGAATGTGATCACAAATATTACGAAAGAATTTTTTAACAGCGTGCAACAAGGGCGGCGGTTTGTGTTATACTTTAAACGTAATGAAACTATTAACCATTTAAGCTGGCATTATAACGAGGTACCCGAAGGCGAAAAGCTTTGTCTTTTTGGGATTAGCGACCACCTGGAAATAGCCATAAATAAAGGAAATGCCAGTGGTTTGCTTGGCTTAAACCTCGGCGACAGCGTCATCATTGACTTTGAATAAAAAAGCATGAAAAAGATCTATTTGTTAAGTTTGCTGACATTTTTTGTAGTCGCTGCTTTTGCACAGGAAAAATCAGATTCACTCGCCTACCAACTTCAGCGTAAGAAAATAAACCAGATGCTGGCGATACGTAAACAAAAGTTCGGAAAATACGATCAAAGCCTGAGCAAGCATACCGGAATATTTGGTTTACAAACCAAAAAAGACATTCGCCGCTCCAATGATATTTTAATGGATATTGTACAAACCGATAATAATATCTACAAAGAACTTAAAATATTGCTCGATTATCGCGCATTTCAGCAAACCCAAGTTCAAACCCAATCACAGGAAGTTCAAAAAAGCAATCTTGCTTTTATGAATACGATCAATCGTTTCCGAAAGCAAAATGAAGGGTTAAAAGCTCAATTAGACCAGCAAACAGCCAGGTACGATACTGCTAAACGTTGGTATATTATTATCATTCTGCTCATGCTTACGTCAATTTTAATATTGATTTTCAGAAAACGCAGACCAAAGGCTTAACTTAGCCACCAAGTTAATAACAGCTCAAATATAAATGGCAAGAGGACGACTGAACAGTGGCAGTAAGGCAGAAGCAGAATTACCTAAAGCAAAGATAAATAAACAAAGCCTGCGCAAAATAGGCAGATTACTAAGTTATATTAGACCATATAAGGCCAAATTTATTGGCGGTTTATTTTTCCTTATACTTTCCAGCTTAGTTGGTCTGGCATTTCCCGGTTTTTTTGGCGCGCTTATAGATGCCTCACAAGGCATACAACGGTATAAATTTATGCCTGCCGATTTAAGCTCCATTGGAAAAATAGCGATAGTGGTATTGTTTTTACAGGGATTTGTGTCTTTTTTCAGGATCACCTGGTTTGTACAGGTAGCTGAAAATGCACTTGCTGCTTTAAGGCGTGATACTTACTTCAGGCTGATAACTTTACCCATGAACTTTTTTGCCAACCGCCGTGTTGGTGAACTAAACAGCCGTATCTCAGCAGATCTTTCGCAAATACAGGATACACTTACCACCACTTTTGCAGAAATTATAAGGCAGGTGATAATAATGGTAGGTGGCATCATTCTGTTGGCCATAGTTTCTATTAAATTAACTGCTGCATTACTCATCATACTGCCGTTTTTAATAGGCATAGCTATATTTTTCGGAAAGTTTATACGTACCCTATCACGCCAGGCACAGGATCAATTAGCGGAATCCAATACAATTGTGGAAGAAACTTTACAGGGCATAGCTAATGTAAAAGCTTTTGTTAATGAGGCATTTGAAGCAGGCAGGTATCAAAAAAACCTGCAACAAGTAGTTAATATTGCCGTTAAAGGGGCTAAGTATCGAGGCTTGTTCGGCGCATTTATAGTTTTCTGTTTATTCGGTACCATATTTTGTGAGATATGGTACGGCTCCTATCTGGTTTCTATCCACGACAACGGAATGACCTTTGGTAAACTAACCACCTTTATTATTTATGCGGCTTTCATTAGTGCGGCAATGGGTAGCCTGCCTGATCTTTATGCTAACATGCAAAAAGCTGTTGGTGCCAGTGAGCGCGTGTTGGAAATATTAGATGAAACAGGCGAAGACATTTCCATTAATTCCACTGAAAACCTGATAAAACAACAATTATACGGAAAGATCTCATTCAATAATGTGGTTTTTGCTTATCCTTCCAGACCGGAGATAACGGTTTTAAATGATATTTCATTTGATGCGGCTGCAGGACAGCGTATAGCTATTGTAGGACCAAGTGGCTCGGGTAAGTCAACTATGGCGGCATTAGTGTTGCAATTTTACCATCCGCAAAGCGGAACCATATTATTTGATGGTAAACCCGCATCTGATTATGCGCTAACTGATATTCGTAACCAGGTTGCTATAGTACCACAGGATGTATTACTATTTGGCGGAACTATATTAGAGAATATCGCCTATGGTAAATTAGACGCAACTAAAGAGGAAATTATTAAAGCCGCCAAGCGTGCAAATGCTGACATGTTCATCAGTTCCTTCCCTGAAGGATATGACACTGTAGTTGGTGAACGTGGTGTTAAACTGTCCGGCGGGCAAAGGCAACGCATAGCCATAGCACGGGCATTACTAAAAAATCCGGCTATATTAATTTTAGATGAGGCCACATCATCGCTTGACTCCGAATCGGAAAGATTGGTACAGGAGGCATTGGAAGAATTGATGAAGGGACGAACATCCATTATCATTGCTCATCGTCTTTCTACCATACGCGAGGCCGATAAGATCATTGTTTTAGAGAAAGGTAATATTATTGAATCGGGCAGCCACGCAGAACTAATTAGTAACGAGCAGGGTTTATACCGTTACCTTAGTCAGTTACAATACGACGTACAGTAATCCCCAAATAAAAATGCCGGATAATTTCAAATTATCCGGCATGATCATAAATATTTAGTGCTTATTGTTACTGTCCTTGTGCCAGGGTATAACCTATTTTGCCGTTAAATTTCATCAGGAATTCAACTGAGCAAACTTTAAACTCTTCAGAAAGGTCAGCAGCAATATGTAATATTTCTTTTTGGGTGATTTCGCGCCCTTCTTTTTTCTCAAATCGTACGCGATACTCATTAACCAGTTCTGTAAATATGGAGCCTGTAGGCCATACTTGTGTACCTCTATTAGATATCATCACTAACTGAAAATTATCGGTAAGTTTCCTTTGAGCCAGCTCAGCTAATTCAGCTGGCTGTAGATCAGATCGTACAAACACATCCACACCAATCATTTCTTCCACAACACCTGTGTTGGTAACAGTTAGCTTATTTTTTACAGGATGGTCATGATTAGCCTTATATTCTAAATCCGGAGTTACTATTATGGCACCCTCAGCAGGCTGTTTGCTTATATTAGCTATAATAGCGTCCGCAAATGTATCCGTATTGGCAGCCGCTGTTGAACGGTCACCAAAATCACCGGTATGCACGCCCTGCTCAAGTGTATAAAGCAAAGCATTTTCAATAGTGGCAGCCGCTGTTGTAGCACCCAAATAGCGCAGCATTAATATCCCCGACAGCAATAATGCCGTAGGATTAGCAATACCTTTACCTGCAATATCAGGCGCGGTACCATGTACAGCCTCAAATATGGATATGTTATCACCAATGTTAGCTGATGGTGCAAAACCTAAACCGCCAACCAACCCGGCGCAAAGGTCGGATACGATATCGCCCTGCAGGTTGGTTAACACAATGGCCTGAAACATCTGTGGACGCGACACCAGTTTCATACACAGGTCGTCCACAATAATGTCAGATGATTCAATATCCGGATATTCTTTAGCTATCTCATAAAATGTTTCCAGAAACATTCCATCAGTGAGCTTCATAATATTTGCTTTGTGTCCGCAAGCCAACTTGGTATAGCCTTTACGGCGTGCCATTTCAAATGCATAACGTATAACCTGCGCTGATCCAGGGCGAGTTATAATGCGACGCCCAACGGCAACATCATTAGTTAAAAGATGTTCAATACCTCCGTATGTATCTTCAATATTTTCGCGTACTATGGTTAAGTTAATTGGAATACCTGCCTTAGAAAAAACAGTTTCAACACCATTCAGTGTACGGAAATCACGCTGATTAGCATAAGTATTCCATACTTTACGGGCGGTAACATTTATACTTTTTACACCTTTCCCCTTAGGGGTTTCCATTGGGCCTTTAAATAATATACCCAGGCGTTCTATAGTTTCTTTTGCAGCCGCGGTCATCCCGGTGGAATGTCCGGCGTCAAAATAAGATTTACCCATTTCTACATACTCATAGTCGAGTTGTACGTTTGCGGCTTCGAATATACGGAGTACGGCGGCCATGATTTCCGGCCCGATACCATCACCCTTTGCTACTGCTATTTTAGTTCTCATGAAAATGATCGTTATTGTAAAAACAGCGCAAAGGTACGCTTTTTAAAGGTGTTTTCACAGTCAACACTATCTATAAGCCTCAGTTTATTATATTTAAAACCAGGCTAATAATTATATTTTACAGCTGATAACACGCATAATTTGAAACTTGTTTCCGCTTTTTTTCATTTTTAATTAATAGTATTTAAGTGCATAAACAGGTTTTTGAAAGATTTAGGTTAAATTTGTGGCATATACCATGAAATCATTTTACGGAGATCTTAAATTAGGAATTTTAGGCGGAGGTCAGTTAGGCCGGATGCTTATACAGCAGGCTATAAACTATAACGTTACTGTTAAAGTACTCGACCCCGATCGTGAGGCACCCTGCCGCAGGTTATGCAATGAGTTTATTGTTGGCCACCTTAACGATTATGACACAGTTTATAATTTCGGAAAAAAGGTGGATATGCTCACCATTGAAATTGAAAAAGTAAATGTTGACGCCCTGGAACAGCTTGAGAAGGAAGGGGTGTTAGTGTATCCGCAATCACGTATCATCCGGCTTATTCAGGATAAAGGGTTACAAAAGCAATTTTTTAAAGAGAACGACATCCCTACAGCAGAATTTCAGATCATATCCTCACCGGAGGATCTGCAGCAAAGTCATATTCCGTTCCCATATATTCAAAAATTACGTCGTGATGGTTACGACGGCAAGGGGGTGTATAAAATTGCTGATGAATCATACCTGGAAGGTGCATTTACTGAACCCAGCCTTATTGAACGTTGGGTAGATTTTGAAAAAGAGATAGCTGTAATAGTTGCCCGTAATGACGAAGGGGAAATAAAAGCCTTCCCTATGGTAGAAATGGAATTTAATCCCGAAGCGAATTTAGTAGAGTTTCTGATATCTCCATCTACCCTTCCGTTTGAGGTACAACAGGAAGCAGAACAGATAGCGATAAGAATTGCCGACACCATAAAAATTGTCGGTTTGTTGGCTGTAGAAATGTTTTTAGATAAAAGCGGGCGCATATTAGTTAATGAATTAGCACCACGACCGCATAATAGCGGACATCAAAGTATTGAGGGGAATGTGGTGTCGCAGTTTGAACAACACTTACGCGCTATTTTTAATCAACCCCTGGGCGATACCACATGTTTAAGTAATGCGGTTATGGTAAATGTTTTAGGAGAAACCGGATATCAGGGGCCGGCAATTTACCAGGGTATCGAAAAAATATTAAAGTGTGAAGGTGTATATATTCACTTATATGGAAAAATTTTAACTAAACCCTTCCGCAAGATGGGCCATGTAACCGTGGTTGATGATGACAGGGAAAAAGCTATAGAAAAAGCCAGATACGTACAGGAAACACTTAAAGTTATTGCTTAATTTTAAAAGATATATTGCTAATACTGATTAATTGACATTATATGAACCAGCCTAAAGTAGGTATAATAATGGGCAGTAAGTCTGATCTGCCGGTAATGCAGGAAGCCGCTGATATTTTAAAACAACTAAATGTTGACTATGAAATAACAGTGGTATCAGCACACCGTACGCCCGACAGGATGTTTAGCTATGCGCGTGCCGCTGCTGACAGGGGAATAAAAGTCATTATTGCGGGTGCGGGTGGCGCAGCTCATTTACCGGGAATGGTAGCATCTTTAACTCACTTGCCGGTGATTGGAGTTCCCGTTAAATCAAGCAACTCTATTGATGGCTGGGACTCTATTCTTTCCATTTTGCAAATGCCTAATGGCATTCCGGTAGCCACCGTAGCACTTAACGCGGCTAAAAATGCGGGGATACTGGCCGCCCAAATAATATCCACCGCCGACGAATACCTTACCAAAAATCTTATCGCTTATAAAGAGGAGTTAAAGAAAAAAGTGGAAGATTCCGCTAAAGAGATGGAAGCCTGATCTCTCCGGTAATGATAATTTCAACATATGAATAAAAAACAACCCTCATATTCAACCGCTTATCCTTTTTTAACAATTTCTTAACTGTAAACGCTTCATTTTTCTATCTTTGCGCCGGGGTAAGTCTTTTACGGCCAGCTCCTCTTGAACTCCCCCAGGGTGGGAACGCAGCAAGGGTAGAGAGTTGAGCGGCGCGATAAAAGTAGCTTACCCTTTTTTGTGCCCAATTTTTTCAATTGCTGCTACTCGCATTTAATATCGAACAACAAAAACCAATTATATATTTTGATTTACTTCGATATTTGACATTCAATATTCATTATTCGATATTACATATCTCCAAACTGCCTATCTTCGCAAATATGCTTGATATACTTATTATTGGCGGCGGTCCTATTGGTTTGGCCTGCGGACTGGCAGCACAAAAAGCCGGACTCAGCTTCGTTATAGTTGAAAAAGGATGTCTGGTAAATTCTTTATATAATTACCCGTCAACCATGACCTTTTTTTCCACTTCCGAGAAGTTAGAAATAGGCGGTATTCCTTTTGTTACCATCCATAACAAACCCAATCGCGCCGAAGCACTGGAGTATTATCGCCGGGTAGCGGTGTCTAATAATTTACCTATTAATCTTTTCGAAGAGGTTACCCAGATAAAGCCGTCGGCAGGCGGATACACAATCACATCCTCCAGGCAAACCTATCATGCAAAAAAAGTAATACTTTCTACCGGCTTTTATGATATATCGGTAAATCTGGATATACCCGGCGAAGATCTGCCAAAAGTTAAGCACTATTATAAAGACCCGCATTATTATGCTATGCAAAATGTAGTAGTAGTAGGCAGTAGTAACTCCGCCATAGATGTAGCTTTAGAAACCTATCGTAAGGGCGCCAACGTAACTTTAGTGGTACGCGGAAGCGAGATAAGTAACCGGGTAAAATACTGGGTTAGGCCGGATATTATTAACCGTATAAAAGAAGGCAGCGTAAAAGCTTATTTTAACTCTAATTTAGCTGCCATACGGGAACATGAGGTAGATATAGATACACCCGACGGAAAGGTTATCATCCCTAACGATTTTGTAATGGCCATGACTGGCTATAAGCCAAATTTTGATTTTTTGGCGAAACTTGGAATTAACCTCACAAAAGATAAATTTATTCCCGAGTATAATCAGCATACAATGGAAACCAATATGCCCGGTATGTATCTTGCAGGCGTGGTTTGTGGTGGCCTCGACACGCATTTATGGTTTATTGAAAACTCCCGCATACATGCAGATATGATCATAAACGATATCGTTGCTAAAGATCAAAAAAAATAGTCTTGATTTATACTGCCGACTGTTTTTGAAATTGGTATAAAATTAATGTTTAAATCATTTAAACTTATAAATTACATCCCTTACAAGCATTTTTAAGCTTCATAAGTAACTTATTTATCATAATTCAATTTTTTACTTGCATAAGTAAAATTTAATGTAATAATTTGCACAAAATTTACAAGTAACAAGTATTACTAAATAATGAAACAATACAACCTTATAAATATAGTTAACAGAGTGAAATTTGCTCCGGTTGTTGCTGTATTGGGTTTATTTGTATCTCCGTTTCTTCCAAACCGACGACGGGTGTTTATCCCACGGGTTTAATTGGATTTTCGTTCCCCACCCAAACAAAGAAGCTTTTTTTACCTTCTTTAAACAATGTCCTTCTAATTATTAAAGGTTTTAAAACACCGAAAAGCAAACGGTAATTTTTCTATTATAATGACCATACAAGATTTTGATATAAAGGTAGCAACTGCAGAGCATGCAGATTTTGCGCCTGTTATATGCGATGAAATGGCAGAATCTGCAAAAGCGCGGGGCACCGGCATTGCACAGCGTTCTCCGGAGTATGTCGCCAATAAAATGCTGGAGGGCAAAGCAGTAATTGCCCTGCATAAAGATGGCACCTGGGCTGGTTTCTGTTATATTGAGACATGGAGCCACGGCGATTTTGTTGCCAACTCCGGGCTTATTGTAAATCCCATATATCGTAAGGCAGGTTTGGCTAAAGCCATTAAGGAAAAGATATTCGAATTATCCCGCAAAAAATATCCTAATGCAAAAATATTCGGACTTACTACCGGCCTGGCTGTAATGAAGATTAATTCTGAAATAGGTTACGAGCCCGTTACCTATTCTGAACTTACACAGGATGAAGATTTTTGGAAAGGCTGCAGAAGTTGCGTTAATTACGATATATTAATGAGCAAAGACCGTAAGAACTGCATGTGTACCGCCATGTTATTTGATCCGGCAGAGAAGCAAAAAGAATACGAAGACAAAATGAAACGGATTACGCATAAGGCAACCCTGCTGGAGCGTATAGAAAATGCCATAAAGAAAAGATCCGGAAAATTAACCACTATATTAGGAATCAGCTTTTTAATAAAGCTTATTAATTAGATATGAAGAAAAAAGTAGTACTTGCATACAGCGGCGGATTAGACACCTCTTTTTGCTGCATTTATTTAACGCGCGATCTGGGTTACGAGGTGCACTCTGTAATTGTAAATACAGGTGGCTTTAGCGACCAGGAATTAAAAAGCGTTGAAGAACGTGCCTATCAAATGGGAGTTACATCGCACCATGTAGTTGATGAGACCACAAATTTTTATAATACCTGTGTGCGTTATCTTGTTTATGGCAATGTATTAAAAAACAATACGTACCCCTTATCAGTAAGCGCCGAGAGGGTAAGTCAGGCAACTGCTATAGCCAATTACGCTAAAGAGATCGGAGCCGAATTTGTTGCACATGGCAGCACAGGCGCAGGTAACGATCAGGTTAGGTTTGATATGATATTTAACATCCTGATACCCGATGTACAGATCATCACCCCTATTCGTGATATGAAACTTAGCCGCGAAGAGGAGATTGCTTACCTTAAAAAACATGGGGTAGAGATGAACTTTGAAAAAGCAAAATATTCTATTAATAAAGGAATATGGGGCACATCAGTAGGTGGTAAAGAAACCCTTACATCAAACTTAGGTTTACCCGAAGAGGCCTGGCCTACCCAGGTTACCGAAATTGAACCAAGAACATTAGAACTCACTTTCGAAAAAGGAGAGCTTACAAATATCGATCAGGAAAGATATGACCATCCAACCAAAGCTATTCAGGCATTGCAGGCAATAGCACAGCCTTATGGCATTGGCAGGGATATTCATGTTGGTGATACCATTATAGGTATAAAGGGAAGAGTTGGTTTCGAGGCTGCCGCTCCTATGGTAATCATAAAAGCACATCATACACTTGAAAAACACGTTTTAACCAAGTGGCAGTTATCCTGGAAAGATCAACTATCGGCCTTTTATGGCAACTGGCTGCACGAAGGCCAGTTCCATGACCCTATAATGCGCAATATAGAAGCCTTTTTAACCGATACTCAAAAGAATGTTAGCGGTAAAGTATTTGTTCAATTATATCCTTATCGTTTCCAGGTTGTTGGTATTGAATCTGATCACGATCTGATGTCAAACAAATTCGGCAGCTATGGCGAAATGAATAATGCCTGGAGCGGCGAGGATGTAAAAGGTTTCTCTAAAATATTTGGTAACCAGGTTATGATCTATCATAAAGTAAATCCTAATGATTAATCAGGTTTTTTCAAGAAGTGAATGCCTCAGCCATTATAAATGGGGCGATGACTGCCACGGCTGGAATTTTGTTGATACAGATGCCCTTTCGGTTAAGCAGGAATTAATGCCGCCTGATACAGCCGAGGCGCTTCACTATCACGAAAAAGCCACCCAATTGTTTTTTGTATTGAAAGGCAGGGCAATTATTACTGTTGACGGAAAAGAACATACACTTAAACCAGAACAGGGCATACAGATAGATCCGGGACAAAAACATTTTATCAGCAACAAAGATCAGGCGGATCTGGAATTTATTTTGTACAGTTACCCTTCAACAAAAAATGACAGGATTAATTGTTAAGCACATAACTTTAGCTGAAGCACAATTAGTAACCGGATTGTTTAATAAATACCGCGTTTTTTATAAACAGCCATCGGATTTACAACTGGCAGAAAGTTTTATAAATGAGCGATTAAGCAATAACGAGTCAGTAATATTTGTTGCTCTCAATATTAATGATCCTGTAGGATTTGTACAGTTATATCCTAAATATTCGTCTATGCGGGTAACAAAAAACTGGATATTGAACGATTTATATGTGGATGAGCCTTACAGAAAAAAGGGGATAGCGACCTATTTGATACATACTGCAATGGAATACGCAAAAGATCATTCCGCGCATTTTGTACAATTAGAAACACAAAATAATAATTATAACGCCCAACGATTATATCAATCGCTTGGATTTATAAAACAACAACCGGATAACGAATTTATAATGTATAGGAAAAATGTTGAGTGAACTATGGAAATGAAAAAAATAAAGGTTGGCATTATTGGGGGCGCGGGTTACACCGGTGGCGAAATGCTGCGGATATTGATCAATCATCCAAACGTTGAAATCACCTTTGTACATAGCAATAGCAATGCTGGCAACTTTGTTTATGAAGTTCATAAGGACCTGTTTGGAGATACTGATCTAAAGTTTGCATCTGAATTATCCCAGCATATAGATGTATTGTTTTTATGCGTTGGCCACGGTGATGCACGTAAATTTTTAGAAACTAATGATATTCCTGATACCATCAGGATCATTGATCTGAGTCAGGACTTCAGATTGAACCAAAATTCAAAAATAAAAGCCAAAAACTTTGTATATGGGTTGCCCGAGTTAAATAAAGATGCTATCGCAACCGCACAAAACATCGCTAATCCCGGTTGTTTTGCCACTTGCTTACAATTAGGCTTATTGCCATTGGCCTCTGCTGGTTTGCTGAAGAACGAAGTTCATATAACAGCCACCACGGGTTCTACCGGAGCCGGACAAAGTTTATCGCCCACCTCACATTTTACGTGGAGAAATGACAACCTTTCTGTTTACAAAGTATTTAACCATCAGCATTTAAACGAGATCGGCCAGTCATTAAAACAGTTGCAACCTGATTTTGCTAACAGTATCAGTTTTGTGCCTTATCGTGGTGACTTCACAAGAGGCATAATTGCATCTATGTATACCCAAACGGATATGAGCGAAGCAGAAGCTTTAAAACTTTATAAAGAATACTATACAGATCATCCGTTTACGCACGTAACCAGTCGTGACATCGACCTGAAACAAATAGTAAACACCAATAAATGTTTTATACAGGTAAAAAAGATTGATGATAAAATATTCATTGTGAGCATTATGGATAATTTACTTAAAGGCGCATCCGGCCAGGCAGTGCAAAACATGAATTTAATGTTTGGATTGGACGAACGCGCAGGGCTACGACTTAAGGCGATCGGTTTTTAAGCCCATCGCCGTATCAGCACTTGTTTTTAATTTAAGTTTTTTACCCTGTTATTTTTATAAAAATGAATTTATTCGACGTCTACCCTATTAACCCCATAAATATTGTCAAAGGCATGGGTAGCCTTGTTTATGACGACAAAGGCACGGAGTATCTTGATCTTTACGGCGGTCATGCGGTAATTTCTATTGGTCACACCAATCCGCATTATGTAAAACGCCTGGAGGATCAATTGCATAAAATTGGTTTTTATTCCAACTCCATCGAAATTCCCCTGCAAAAGCAACTGGCCGAAAAACTGGGTAAAATATCCGGCAAAGAGGATTATCAGCTGTTTTTGTGTAATTCCGGAGCCGAAGCAAACGAGAATGCTTTAAAACTGGCATCTTTTTACAACGGTAAAAAAAAGGTAATCGCTTTCCGTAAATCATTTCACGGACGTACATCTCTGGCAGTTGCCGTTACTGATAATCCCAAAATTGTTGCCCCTGTCAATGAAACACACAATGTAATATTTTTACCCTGGGCGGATGAAACTGCTTTAGAAAAAACTTTTGCTGAGCATGAAATTTCCTCAGTAATAATTGAGGGTATACAAGGCGTGGGCGGCATACAGGTGGCTCCGGTATCATTTCTGCAAAAAATAAGATCACTTTGTGATGGACACAATGCTGTTTATATAGCCGATTCTGTACAGTGTGGCTACGGGCGTACGGGTAAATTCTTCTCACATGATTTTGCCGAGATAAATGCCGACATCTATTCAATGGCAAAGGGAATGGGCAACGGTTTTCCAATTGGCGGCATTATTATCTCTCCAAAAATACAAGCCACTTATGGCATGCTGGGAACTACGTTTGGTGGTAATCACTTAGCTTGTGCTGCAGGTTTAGCCGTATTGGAGGTAATGGAACAGGATAACCTGATCCAGAACGCCGCGGATTTAGGCAGCTACCTGATAGAGGAGCTTAAAAAGTTTAATAAAATAACCGAAGTGCGTGGCCGTGGTTTAATGATAGGTATTGAATTACCTGCCGAACTATCGAATGTTAAAAAGGACTTGTTATTTAAACATCAGATATTTACAGGAGAAGCTAAACCAAACGTAGTTAGGCTTTTACCTGCTTTAAATTTAACAAAAACTTACGCCGACAGATTTTTAGAGGCATTAGATAAAACGTTGGCTTCTTCTTAAAGACATTTTGTAGGCACTGTATAGAATAAACATTTTTAATTAAGCCTTACTTACAAATCACCTTATTGAAAGGTGATTTTGAGTGAGGCTACTATAAACGAGGCTCATGAAATTATTTTCTTCTGTAAATGATGTTAAAGATGTAACGGCATTAGTTGCCGAAGCATTACACCTGAAACAAGATCCTTATGCTTACCAGCATTTGGGTAAAAATAAAACGTTATGCCTCGTTTTTTTAAATCCAAGTTTGCGTACACGTATTAGTACCCAAAAAGCAGGAATTAATTTGGGCATGAATGTTATCGTGCTAAACATAGATAAGGAAGGCTGGGCACTGGAATTGCAGGATAATGTGATCATGAACGGCACTACTGTAGAACATATCAAAGAAGCAGCAGCTGTTATGGGTGAGTATGCTGATATTATTGGTGTGCGTTCTTTCCCCGGGTTAAAAGACCGTGAAGAGGATTACAGCGAGAACATATTTAACAAATTTGTGGAATATTGTGGTGTGCCTGTTGTAAGTTTAGAATCTGCTACACGCCATCCGCTGCAAAGCCTTGCCGATCTGGTAACTATACAAGAACTAAAAACCATTAGCAGGCCTAAAGTTGTATTAACCTGGGCACCGCATATAAAAGCCTTGCCACAGGCTGTACCCAACTCGTTTGCTGAATGGATGTGTAAGGCCGATGTTGACTTTACTATTGCCCACCCGGCAGGTTATGAACTTGCTACGGAATTTACTCAGGGTGCAAACATTACGCACAACCAGAACGAAGCCTTAAAAGAAGCTGATTTTATCTACGTAAAAAACTGGTCGGCTTATGAACCTTATGGTCAGGTACTGCCTGGTAATGAGGATTGGATGCTTAATAATAAAAAGCTGGAAGTTGCACCTGACGCAAAGGTTATGCATTGCCTGCCGGTGCGTCGTAATCTGGAACTCGCCGATGAAATATTAGATAGCGCCAGATCAGTTGTTATCCATGAAGCGGGAAATCGTGTTTGGGCGGCACAGGCCGTATTAAAACAGATGTTGGAAGCATTATAATGTATACCGCCGCATTCAATAAATTTGTTAACGATGAAGAAGTTATAAACTTTATTCGTAAGTATAGCTTTGGTACAATTGTCACCACTGTAAACGGCTTGCCTGAGGCTACTCACTTACCGTTTTTGATAGAGCTGAGAGATAATAAGGTAGTATTGATCTCCCACTTTGCTAAAGCAAATACACAGGCCGCTGCCATTGTAAACGAAACTTCGTTGGTTATTTTTACAGAGCCCCATGCATATATTTCTACATCCAATTACGAAAAAGAAACGAATGTACCTACCTGGAATTATATAGCAGTACATGCTTATGGCAAAGCTGTGTTAATAACAGATAATATCAAAGTTGATAACTTGCTGCGTAAAACAATAAGCTATTACGAATTGGATTACCTGAAACAATGGGACAGTTTGTCCGAAGCTTTTAAATTAAAAATGATGAATGGCATTGTGGCTTTTGAAATTGTAGTGGATAATTTGCAGGCAAAAAAGAAACTTAGCCAAAACCGCACAGAGGTTGAGCGGGCTAAAATAATAGACAACTTAGGTAAGTCTGCCGATAAAAATGAACAGGAAATAGCCCGGTATATGAAAAGAACTTGATTTAAAGCATTAAGTACTTTTAAATGAAGCGTTGATCACCCTGTTCAATGTCAGCCCCTGTACTATGATAGAAAAAATCACTATAAAGTAAGTCCCGGATAGCATCAGATGTCGGTAGGGCGAGTCGGGTAACACCAGCGCAAGAGCTATGGAAATCCCACCCCTTACCCCTGCCCAGGTAAGTATATTTATACTGCCGTAATTCAATTTTAACGACCTGCGCAAAAAAGTTAGCGGCAGTAAAATACTCAGCCATCGCGCAGCCAATATAATAATAATGCCTATCCCTCCTATTATCCAGTAATTACGGATAAAAGGCAAATTAACCATTTGTAAGCCAATCATTACAAAAAGCACGGTATTCAGCATTTCATCTATTAAAACCCAGAATTTCTCCAGCGCCTGATGCGAATGATCTTTATTATCGGCATTTATAGAGCGATTCCCTGCAAATAAACCTGCCGTAACAACCGATAACGGTATGGAAAAGTGCAGATAAGCCGCAGAAACTGATATAAACATAACAAGGCTTAGAGACACCAGTACAATAGTTTGAAAATCACTGATTGATCGCATTAAACGGAATGCGATATATCCGGTTAGCGCACCTAAAAAAATACCGCCGAATACCTCCTTTATAAATAAAAAAATGGTTTTCCCGAAATCCACATTGTCTTTTCCTGATTGGGTGATCTCTAACAAAGTAACAAATAACACCAGTCCAATACCATCGTTAAACAATGACTCGCCCGAAATTATAGTTTCAAGATTGGTAGGCAGCCGCGAGCCCTTAATGATAGCTCCTACAGCTACGGGGTCTGTAGGCGAAACCATAGCGCCAAATAACAGGCAATACCTGAATGGGATTTGTATATTTATAAATCCGGCTACGTAATAAAAAAGGGCACCAAAAATGGCTGTTGATAAAATTACCCCCAGCGTACTTAAAATAATTACTGGCCGCATCTCTCTCTTCAGTCGGCGGGTGTTGAGATTAAAAGCACTGGCGAACAATAAAAAACCCAACATTATATTGAGCACCGTTTTGGAGAAGTTGATATTAGTAGCTAATATGGTAAGATACTTTGCTATACCGGGATTTAGGTTATCAACTATAATAGTAGCTACAGAACCTATTATTGCCAAACTTACAATACCAATAGTTCCCGGTAACTTAATAAAGCGGGCATTAATGTAGGAATAAATAGCACTTACAATAATGAGCAGTGCAATTATGGCGAATAAATCCATTAAGTATGTGGCGTATGATTATTTATATAATGTGTCCCTGCAAAATCTATTCCGCAACAGCATCTTCCATCATCGTTTTAGTATCAAAGTGATGAATAACAAGCCTGTTGTCGCTGTTACGGGTGATGTATCCGGTTGCCCAGTTTAAAAACACGATAGCCTTGTTGCTAAATCCGGCTAATGATAATAAGTGTACAAACATCCACAGCAACCATGCAAAAAACCCTTGAAAATGAAGTTTATGTATGTCCGCTACCGCCTTATTCCGTCCTATAGTGGCCATGGTACCCAAGTCGTTATATTTAAATGGTATAGTTGGTTGATTTTCTATAATATTCATCAGGTTTTTTGCCAAATGCTTTCCTTGTTGTAAAGCTACCTGAGCCACTCCGGGGTAACCTTGCGGATTATTACTATCGACTACAGCTGACACATCACCAATAGCAAAAATGTTGTTGTAGCCTTTTACACGGTTTATTTCATCAGTTTGTATTCGGCCGCCGCGTGCTATAACCTCCTTAGGCATTCCATCGGGCACTTCAGCCTTCACCCCGGCTGCCCAAAACACGTTCCGCGTTTTGATAATGGTGCCATCGTCAATTTTCAATTCATCACCATCATAACTTTGTACATGCACACCATTATAAATGGTAATTCCCATTTCAGTCAGGAATTTTTTAGCTTTTGATGACGCCTGCGTCGACATTGCTGCCAACAGCTCCGGTTTTCCTTCTACTAAAAAAACATTCATATCCGCATCACACAAACCAGGATAATCTTTACAAAGAACATATTTCCTAAGTTCTGCAATAGCACCCGATAGCTCCACCCCGGTTGGCCCCCCGCCTACAACCACAAATGTGAGCAGGGCATTTCGCTCCGCTTTATCAGTAGTTACCAGCGCTTTTTCGAGGTTTTGCAATAATAAACTTCTGATATTTAACGCCTCGGCTATATTTTTCATTGGCATGGTATAGTGTTCCAGTTGTTTATTGCCAAAATAATTGGTGTTAGCACCCGTAGCTATAACCAGGTAATCGTAATAAATATCGCCGATGTCGGCCTTTACTAAGTTATGGTTCGTATCAATCTCGTTAACCTCT
Organism: Mucilaginibacter segetis; assembly: GCF_016522075.1. Taxonomy (GTDB): domain Bacteria; phylum Bacteroidota; class Bacteroidia; order Sphingobacteriales; family Sphingobacteriaceae; genus Mucilaginibacter; species Mucilaginibacter segetis. Next base: position 2,028,604 of record NZ_JAEHFW010000001.1, read on the forward strand.
GCAAGATGGAAGGTAAAGTTCTTTTGTCTGCCAAATATCCGCCTGATGGGGAAACCAATAGAATCACTTTCAATAGCCCCGGTAGCTACCTGATAAAGTAATGGCTGAAAGGTATGATAATTATGCTTATCCAATAACAATATTTCTACGGGGGCGTTTTTTAATTTTTTTGCCAGTTGTATGCCGGCGAAGCCGCCGCCAATGATAAGTACACGTGGCTTTGAGTTAGTTTTTTTATCCATATTTTACGTAACTGACTGCAAATTAATTATTAATTCGAACGGTTAGTCTTAGTTTTAACAGGATAAAGTAAGTATCTGTTTTAAACTGCGCTATTTTTTGGTACATATTACAGGTATTGTTAGTTTTAACCCACAAAAAGCAACATGAAACAATTATTTATACTCTTAATAGGCACGTTTATACTAAGTAGTTCGGCACTATCTCAAGTAAAACAGGTTGATAGCTGGACAGATGGAAAGTACGTTAATGTTAATGGTGCCAAATTATGGGTTGTAACTGTTGGGGAGGGCGACCCCATTATATTTATAGCCGGCGGCCCCGGTGGTGCGCATGTTGGGTTGCGCAGTTTTGACCCGCTGGCGCAAAACCATCACCAGCTTATTTATTTTGACGCTTTTGGACGCGGCAAATCAGACACAGCAAAAAATGTTGCAGAATATACACTTGCGCGCGATATTGATGATATCGAAGCTCTTCGTATTGCTTTAAAGCTCGACAAAATAACCGTACTCGGTCACTCTTACGGCGGTGTGGTGGCTCAGGGTTATGCTATTAAATACCCGGCTCACTTAAGTCATTTAATTTTAGCTGATACTTTTCACAGTTACTTAATGTGGCAGGCAAATGATGATAACTCCAACCATGAAATAAAAACTAACTATCCTGAAGTTTGGGACGAACTGATGAAAATTCGGGAAAGGGGCGCCGTATCAAGCGATCAGCAGCATCAGGATATATATAGCCGTGTACCTTATGGTTTTTTATATGCCTATAACCCTGATAAATTCCTGGGCAGAGGACGTAAACCTTACCCTAACCCCAATAACACTAAATTATATTACCAAATGGTCGGAAAGGATGGTGACTTTATAGTAGGCAGCGATATAGGTTCATTTGATTACCGTAAAGATTTGAAAAATTTAAAAATGCCTGTATTGATACTGGCCGGGCGTTTTGATAGGGTTGCAGTTCCAACAATGATGGTTAAGTATAAAGAATATTGTCCGCAGGCAGAATTTGTAATGTTCGAGAAGTCGGGACACAACCCTCAGGTTGAGGAACCTGAAAAGGAATTTGCAGTAATAAATGATTTTTTAACCAAATAATATAGGCTAAAGTTAATTTAATGTGGGATTTTCCGGAAAATTGGCTATGTGCGCATAACGCTGACCGAGGCTGATCACAGTTTCTTTCCATAAATTATCGCCATTACCAAAAATTGTATCGGTAGTATATTTATCTGTTACTATCCAGGCATCTTCCCGTAGTTCATTATCTAATTGTGCGGGCGTCCAGCCTGAGTATCCTGTAAAAAATCTGATCTCATTTTCGTTCAGTTGATAGTTCGTGATCAGCTTTTTGATCAATTCAAAATCTCCGCCCCAAAAAACACCGGTGCTTATCTCAATTCCATCCGGTATTTTATCAGGACAACAATGTATATAATGCAGGGTGTTTTCAGATACAGGTCCACCCAGGTACACCGGGATCTCCGAATAAGATACATCAGGTAATATATCGCCTAATAAATAATCGCTTTGATGATTAAGCACAAAGCCCATGGCGCCGGCTTCTGAATATTCCGTTAAAAGTATAACCGCCCTTTTAAAATGAGGGTCGGGCATAAATGGTTCTGAGATAAGCAACCTGCCGGCCGCCGCGGAAATTGGACTAAGCATAGGTTTATTTTTAATCAAGATAACAGTATTTTAAAAAATATGTTCATTGTCATTTAAAAATGAACGTTATTTCAATATTTACGGTATAATTAATTTGTAAGTTTGCGATAATGAACCAGCAAGACATAGAAAATTTAAGACAAGATTACAGTTCTGCCTCACTTTCGGAGACGGACGTAAACCCAGACCCGATAAAACAATTTGATAAATGGTTTAACGAAGCCATTAACGCAAAGATATATGAACCTAACGCCATGACGCTGGCTACAGCCACAACTGATGGTCGCCCATCGGCACGTATTGTTTTACTTAAAGGGTTCAGCAACGATGGCTTTAAATTTTATACAAACTATTTAAGCCGTAAGGGTAAAGAGTTAGGCAAAAATCCATTGGCTGCATTAGTTTTTCTTTGGGGCGATATGGAGCGCCAAATAAGAATTGAGGGCACCATCGAGAAACTTGATCGTGATTATTCGGAAAAATATTTCCACTCGCGTCCTAAGGCCAGTCAAATCGGTGCATTGGCATCTCCGCAAAGCCAGGAGATTGCCGGCCGTGAAATACTGGAAAGCAAAATGGCACAATTGGAAGCCGAATATACAGATAAAGAAGTGCCTAAGCCATCGTACTGGGGCGGTTATATTTTAAAACCAAGGATGATTGAATTTTGGCAGGGTCGTCGCAGCCGCCTGCATGATAGGATCGTTTATAAAAAAACCGATAATAAAAGCTGGAAAATAGTACGGTTAGCGCCATGAGTTTTGAGGATATCAAATTATTGCTGGTAGAAAAGTTCGGTCAGGACGTAATTGACGGGGAAGAAACAACAGGAATACAGCCTGCATTGTTAATTAAGCCCGACAAGATAGCTGACGTGTGCCTGGAGTTACGCGATAATCCAAAAACTCATTTTGATTTCCTATCGTGCCTTAGCGGTGTGGACCATGGCGTTGCCGACGGTCGCTTTGGTGTTGTTTATAATTTATCATCTATCCCCTACCACCTACAGCTCACTTTAAAGGTGAGTAAGCCCAATAACCGGGATGAGAATGAATTACCTTCTTTCCCGAGTGTTACGTCGGTTTACCGTACTGCCGACTGGCATGAACGGGAAGCATATGATATGGTGGGAATATTTTTTGAAGGACACCCGGATCTGCGGCGCATTTTATTACCTGACGACTGGGATGGCTTTCCGTTACGGAAAGATTATACCACAGCAGAAAAATATTATAAAGGCATTCAAATAGATTAAATAACCGGAAGCACATAGGGAAGATTGGAACTTATCAATTCAAAATACAACGAAGCATTAGAGCGTTATCAAAAAAAGATAGCTGACGCAAGCGTGGAAGACATGGTACTTAATATGGGGCCGCAACACCCGTCTACACATGGTGTATTGCGCCTGGAGTTGATCACCGATGGTGAAATAGTAAAAGATGTTATTCCGCATATCGGGTATCTGCATCGTTGCTTTGAAAAACATGCCGAAAGTTTAACTTACCAGCAAACTATTCCCTTTACCGACCGGATGGATTATCTGGCATCAATGAATAACAGCCATGCCTGGGTTATGGGTGTAGAGCGGATGTTAGGTATTGATAAAGATATACCCAAACGTATTGAATATATTCGGGTGCTGGTATGCGAATTGAACCGGATAGCATCACACCTCATAGCCATCGGTACCTACGGCATTGACATAGGAGCCTTTACCCCTTTTTTATGGTGCTTTAGCGACAGGGAGCATATTATGGGTATGCTGGAATGGGCTTCGGGCTCACGTATGTTGTATAATTACATCTGGGTTGGAGGGCTATTTTATGACCTGCCTGTAGGATTTGAAAAACGTTGCCGCGAATTTGTAGATTATTTTAAACCCAAGATGGTAGAATTGAACCGCCTGCTTACCGATAATCAGATATTTATAAATCGTACAGCCAATGTTGGTGTGCTGCCATTAGATGTAGCCATAAATTACGGTTGTTCAGGGCCGGTTTTACGCGGCTCCGGATTAAAATACGATCTGCGCCGGATAGACAATTATTCAGTTTACCCTGAATTAGAATTTGACATACCCTGCGGCAAAGGCGAAATGGGCACTGTTGGCGATTGCTGGGACAGATATAAAGTTAGGGTAGATGAAATAGATCAGTCGTTAAAAATGATAGAACAAAGCCTTGACCGCTTGGAAAACGAATTGAAACGAACCCCTGATTTTGATCCCCGAGCTAAATTACCCCGCAAAATTACGCCTAAACCTCAGGATTATTATGCACGTGCCGAAGGGGCAAAAGGTGAATTAGGTTTTTATTTTATAGCCGATGGCAGAACCGAAGTACCTTTCAGAGTAAAATCACGCGGGCCAAGTTTCAATAACTTATCGGTATTACCCGAACTTGCCAAAGGTGTAATGATAGCGGATCTTGTAGCTATAATAGGTTCTATTGATATTGTATTAGGCGAAGTGGATAGATAGCAACTAACCCTTTACCTCTCAAAAAAAAAGACAGAACCTTTTTGGTCCTGTCCTTATAAACATAATATCTTCCAAAGATATTTACTGGTTATACACCTTAACCATAAACATATAGTTGCGTAATTTTTTTATTTGCTGCGGCCTGCTTAATCCGGCAAGTGAGTTTTTCGTATTCAAATTAAGCGACTTGCTTAGTGAATCCGCGGGTATATTTTGTATAGCTTTTAACAGATAATTTGATTTGACGGCAAAAGCCGCAGCGGAGGTTTGTGTTTGTTTTCCGTTTATAACTCCTACAATGTTTCCTTTACCATCAATTAAGGGTCCACCGCTATTTCCCGGGTTAACCGGTATAGAAACCTGGTATTCAGTGGTATCACCTCTGAAACCTGATGCAGAAGTTAATGCACCCGTTCCGCAGAATATATCATCGCCAGGGTAACCCAAGGTATACAGATCCTCACCCAGATCGCTCTTACTCTTTTTAAAGGTGTATGGTATAGCGTCTAAGTGTTTAAAAGATGGGTCGTTTATCTGCAATATGGCCACATCATATTGTGGTTCCGTATAAATAACCTTAGCGTGGAAAGATTCCCCGTTATCATTTTGAACATAAACAGAGTCGGCACCATTAACAACATGAAAATTGGTAACTATATAACCATTTGCCGAAAGCGCGAAACCACTTCCCCGATAATTGCCGGGATTGGTTAGCTTTTTATCTTTTTTAATATCTTGTATAATCGTACTGGTCGCGTGATTCAAATTCTCGGTGGAACGTTTTAAATTACCTACCTCACGTTTCAACTCCACAAACCGCGGATCTTCGTTACTCAGATCTCCGGTAAAATACATGGTAGTAAGTATCGCAAATATGGCAATGGAAGCCGCTACTGATATTTTGGAGTGATGATTACGCCATAAACGCACAACCCATGACGGATGTACCATCAAATCTTCCTTAAGGGTGTGCACATCAATTTCCTGATGTATGGCGTTTAACCTGTTTTCCAGTTCTAAACGTTCGTTATACTGTTTTAACAAACCCGTAAAATGCCTGTGCTCTTTTAATTTATGATTAACTGAAGCATCAGACTTACAAAGTTGCTCAAACTGGTCACGTTCTTGCTGGCTCATATCACCATCAAGATATCGTTCAATCAATTCTGTCAATTGGTCATCTTTCATTACTTACCCCTCCAACTATTTTTGCTGAAAAAACAATTTTTTCAGCCTTTGCAGACATTTATACTTTTGCGTTTTTGCATTATCCGCGTTTGTATATCCAAAACGTTCACAAATCTCCTGCATTGATCTGTTATGCATATAAAAATCTTCCATAATGGTTTTACAGGGCTCACCTAACAATTTAAGTGCGTCTTCCATTTTATTAAGCTGCATATCTCTTTCCTCGTGGTTTTCCACATCATCCTCTACCGGCAAAAACTCTTCAAAATCCTTAATGTCGCCGCCAAACCGGTTTACCTGCGCAAGCCTTTTTAACCATAAACGGCGGCAAACAGAATAGATAAAAGTTTTAAGCTTACTGCTTAATTCAAAATCGCCCCGTTTTACCTTATTATAAAGAACTATAATGGCTTCCTGATAAATATCCTTAGCATCTTCCTCGTCGCCATTATTATTAATAATCAGTTGCAGGATCATCGGAAAATATGCCAGGTATAACTTTTTTAAAATGCTCTCTGAGTTATTAAGTATACCCAATATCACTTCGCTATCTGCCGGAATTTCTGTATTCAACTGTTTATTCACTACTTAATACTTATTTTATCAAATTGTAACCCAATGCAATAAACTATTTTTTCAATTTTTATAAATAGTTGTAAACCCACTTTTATAACCTGCAATATTTATTTACAACATTGCCAATATCGCATTATTATTTGAGAGGTCTTCAAACACAAAAAGTCAAATTAAATTTAATTATGGGTTACCTTAATCAAATTTCGGTATTAATCATTAACGTATAAATATTATACAATTGATTTTCAATTTTTTAACAAAAACAGTAAATAAAATAACTTTTTTTAAAAATAAGTGGGTTACCTTTTATTGTTTTATGTATTAAGGGTTGAAAACTATTAAATCACTTAAAAAAAACACAAAAATGAAAAATTCATTCAAAATTGGCTTTTTAGCTTTAGCTATCGCTGTTTCAGCTGCTGCTTGTAAAGGTTCTGGTTCTTCTTCATCTGCTGATTCAGCTGCTACTGCTGATTCATCTAAAATGATGATGGATTCATCAAGCACTATGACTCCTGATACTACTATGGCTCCTGATTCAGTTGCTAAAGACACTACTGCAAAAATGTAATATACTTTTTTGTTTAGAAAAAGCGCTCTTAGTTCTGCTAAGGGCGTTTTTTTTTACTGTATTTATATTAAAAAACTTTATCGTCCTTTTTTGTTTATTCTAAAACCACCACTATATGCGATACTCAGAATGGCGTAATTTAACTCCTGAAGAAAAAAAGAACACAAGCTGGAAAAAACATCCTCACATACGCACAGCTACCATATTTTCTATATTATTCGCCATAGTGTTTGCAGTATTTTTATTGCGTGTTTTTCAAAATAGAAGGATACATGTTAATCGTAAACCTAATGACAAGGAAGCATTTGCTATTGCTAAAGAATTCGTAAAACAAAAATTGAAGCAACCTTCAACATCTGTTTTTCCTAAGAATGATTTCACATCAACTATAGATACCGCAACTAATTCATACCAGGTAAGATCAACATTAAAAACCTTAAATGATGATGGCAAAATGGTAAGATCTGAATGGAAGGTAAATTTAATTTATACAGGCGGCGACTGGGCGGATAAAAAAAGCTGGCAATTAAAGGATGTAACAATTGCGCATAATTAGTTAAGGAGCATCATTGATACTCCTCAACTTAATTGCATAAATGATATTGCTGCCTTTATATATAGTTATAAAGCAAGGTTATTTCCGGAATGCAGAAATAGCCCATATAACTAATAATATTACTACTATAACGGCAATTATTCCAACTGCCGCACCGGCCTTAAATATACCACCAATTACAGAACAACTGCTCATGGCGATTATTGCCATTGCGAATAATAGATAAGTAAGTTTTTTCATTTTTTGATTATTGTAAGATTTTCGTTAACAAATTGAATACAATAATCAGACCTGTTTTACAAAACGGCTTCTTGTATTAAAATTCGTCGGTATTTTGTTGTTCCACGGGTAAAAACCGTACTGCAATTAATACAATAAAGAAACTAACCAATGTAAAAAGCACTACAGCATCAGCAATAAGCAGTAAATTCATAAAAGCATTAATTAAATTTAAATCAACTAAGGTTTATTAGTAAATACGTTGATTTTCACAGATAGGTTCAACTAAAATAAAAATATATTTTTTAAATACATATTTAAAATACACTTTTTCAAAATTTAATAATTGTAAGAAATAAAAAATCCTGTTAATTAATTTCAATTATTTTACAATAACCCCGAATTAAAAAAACTTTTTTAAGGCATCGTTTATAAATGTCCTGTTTAAATCTGTTATTTTAGGCACCTATGTCTACTAACTTGTTTTCAGCTAAGGATATTATTGTTAAGTTTCAGCATCATAAGGTATTTGATAAACTCAATTTTAATATAAACCGTGGCGAACATTGGTTGATTACAGGAAAAAGCGGATCAGGAAAAAGTGTATTGCTGCAAACAATAGCCGGCAATTTAACCATATCGGGTGGTGGTATCACCCGCAATTTAACTGATGCCACTTCTTCGGGCATACAGCAAGATTTCCATAACTACCTTGCATTTATCGGCTCGCGTCATCACTTTAAAAACCTTTCAAACACGTCCGATTTTTATTATCAGCAACGGTATAACTCCGCAGGTTCCGAAGACTCCCCCTCTGTTGCCGTTTATCTTAAAGGAATTAAGACCACCAACAACAACACCGGTTACTGGCAATTCGAAAACACTACAGTCGCTCTAAATTTAACCTCATTATTGGATAAGCAGCTGATCAAATTATCCAACGGGGAAACTAAACGCCTGATGATAGCAGCCGCCCTTTTGAAAAATCCGGTAATGTTGTTACTTGATAACCCGTTATCCGGATTAGATATTGTTACACGAAAAAATTTCAATCAGTTACTTACTCAAATAGCGGCATCGGGAATAACAGTGGTAATGGCATCGTCCGTTCACGAAATTCCTGATATTATTACGGATATCGCCATGCTGGATGAAGGGAAAATAGTTCAAACATTACAAAAAAAAGAATTTGATGTAATAACTATCAGTCCTAATGATCACTCTGTGCTTGATGCTGATGTCTTAAAAGATCTGTTCAAAATAAATTCATTTGAGCCTGACAGAAAATACATTGCTAAACTTACTGATGTAGTTATCAAATACGGAAATAATACTATACTTAATAAAGTAAATTGGACAATATTACCTGCCGAAAGATGGGCATTACTCGGCCCGAATGGTGCAGGCAAAACCACTTTATTAAGTCTAATAAACGGTGATAATCCGCAAGCCTACGCCAACAACATTGTTTTGTTCGACCGAAAACGCGGCACCGGCGAAAGTATATGGGATATAAAAAGTAAAATAGGCTTTGTATCTCCGGAGCTTTATCAATATTTCCCGGCAGATAACTCATGCCTGCAGGTTATAGAGTCGGGGTTTTACGATACCCTCGGGCTATTCCGGCAAAGCAGTAAAACCAAGGCCGATCTTGCGCTTAACTGGATGAAAGCACTGGAAATTGATCAGTACGCTCGCCAACTGCTAAAAAATATTCCCGCAAGTGCGCAAAGGCTTTGTTTACTGGCCAGGGCGCTCGTTAAAAATCCTGAATTATTGATATTGGACGAACCCTGCCAGGGTTTGGATGAGCATCAGCAACAGCATTTTAAAAATGTGATAGACGCAATATGCAGTATAAGTAAGGTAACGCTAATTTATATTACGCATTACCAGCAGGAGATACCGGATAGCGTGAATAAAGTTTTAAGACTGGATAAAGGCGAAGTGGTGGGCAACATGTAATCCAAAAATCAAATAACACTTTCATTTTTCACCTTTCACGTCCATCCTTGTATATTTGTACATGAATACAGCCGATCTGTTAAAACGTGCTTTAGCTTTTGATTTTTTAAACATCGAAGAGGGTGTGTACCTGTACAACAATGCCTCCACAGCCGATCTGATGTACGTAGCTAATGAACTGCGAAAGATACAGGTTCCGCACGGTAAGGTTACCTGGCAGATAGACCGGAACGTAAACACAACCAACGTTTGTATAGCCAACTGTAAATTCTGTAATTTTTTCCGTCGCCCCGGCCACGAGGATAGCTACATTACTGATATTGAAACCTACAAAAAAAAGATAGAAGAAACCTTCCGTTATGGTGGCGATCAACTCTTGCTACAAGGCGGGCATCACCCCGATCTTGGGTTGCAATTTTATACCGATCTTTTCCGTAAGCTTAAACAGCTTTATCCAAAATTAAAACTGCATTCCTTAGGTCCGCCGGAGATAGCACACGTTGCTAAGCTGGAGAGCATGAGCCATATAGACGTACTGCGTGCCATGCAGGAAGCCGGGCTTGATTCATTGCCGGGTGCAGGTGCCGAAATTCTTAATGATCGTGTTAGGCGGTTAATATCAAAAGGCAAGTGCGGCGGTAAAGAGTGGCTCGATGTAATGCGGGCGGCTCATCAGTTAAATCTGCCAACTTCAGCTACCATGATGTTCGGCCATATAGAAACTATAGAGGAACGTTTTGAACACCTAGTGTGGATACGCGATGTACAGCAGGAAAAGCCAGCAGGGAATTATGGCTTTGTGGCATTTATCCCATGGCCTTTTCAGGACGACGGCACACTTTTACGCAAAGTGCGTGGCATTACTAATAATGTAACGGGTGATGAGTATATCCGTATGATAGCATTGAGCCGTATAATGCTGCCCAATATTAAAAATATACAGGCATCGTGGTTAACGGTGGGCAAACAAGTTGCACAGCTTTGTTTACATGCTGGTGCAAACGATTTTGGCTCCATCATGATAGAAGAAAATGTAGTTTCAGCAGCAGGTGCACCACACCGTTTTACTGCAAAAGGCATACAGGATTCTATCAAGGAGGCTGGTTTTGAACCTCAGTTACGTACCCAAAAATACGATTGGCGCGATATTCCTGTAGAAATTGAAGAACAGGTAATTAATTACTAAGAACTTTTAAACAGCGATTTAAGGTACAGGCAATCCACTTACTTTACGTATGCAAAGCCCCATAATTCGTACTTTCTGATATATTTGCAACGGAATGGAAAATATTGAGCAATATATCGAAGCACTTATTTTTGCATCTGAGCAAGGCATCCGTTCAGAGGAAATTCTTTATTGTTTGCAGGCTGCTTTTGAGCAGGATTTTTCAGTGGACGATATAAACATACATATTGGAAATATCACAAAAAAATACCTGCAAGATGCGATGGCCATTGAATTGGTTAAAATAAACAATGGTTACCAATTCCTTACAAAAAAGGCCTATCATCCGGTAATAAGTCTGCTACAGTTGCAGCGATCGAAAAAAAAATTGAGCCAGGCCGCCTTAGAAACCTTAGCTATAATAGCTTATAAGCAGCCGGTAACTAAAACAGACGTAGAACAGATACGCGGCGTAAATTGCGATTACTCCATACAAAAATTACTGGAAAAGGAGTTAATTACGATAACAGGCAAGTCTGAAAGTGTGGGGAAACCAATTCTTTACGGCACAAGTAACCTTTTTATGGATTACTTCGGCATAAATAACATCACAGAACTACCACAGCTTAAGGAAATTACAGATAACAGCAGTAGTATTGGCGAGCAAACAGAATAAATTAAAAAGATATTTTTATTAAAAATGATTTTAATTATTTTTACTGTATCTAATCCGCTAAGGAATTAATAATAAATTAAAAAATAATAAAACAAAAAGGTTAATTGATATAAGTTTTACGACTAAAAAATATATTGACGATGGGAACTCCAAAAAAACCTGCAACAAAAAAAATTTCATCAAAAAAAGCACGTCCGGATGACGATGATGATGACATGGACGATCCAAAGCCGAAAAAACGGATAATGGATGACGACGATGATGATTTTGATGACGATATGGCATTAGACGATGATTTAGGAAGATATGATTCGTTTGATCCTTATGATGACGACGATGACGATTAATTATCAATAATATAAACCATAACTCAAAGCATTCAGTACACCGCTGGATGCTTTTTTTATAATAAAGCGATTAATGAAGATAACTGAAGTAAAAAGCAGTAGCAACAAACAAGCTTTTTTAGATACCACACGTGTTATTTATAAGAATGACAATACCTGGGTATGTCCGTTGGATAATGAGATCGAAGCCGTATTTGATCCGGCAAAAAACAACTTCCATCAACACGGTAAGGCGAAACGCTGGATATTAAGAGACGAAAACGGGCAACTTATTGGCCGTATAGCTGCATTCATAAATGATAAAAAGGCATACAGCTATGAGCAACCCACAGGCGGAATTGGTTTTTTTGAATGTATAAATAATCAGGATGCTGCTTTCCTGTTATTTGATACCGCTAAAGAATGGCTTATACAAAACGGCATGGCGGCAATGGACGGGCCTATTAATTTTGGCGAGAACGATAGCTTTTGGGGTTTGCTGGTGGAAGGATTTACTCATCCCTCCTACGGCATGAATTATAATCCCGCCTATTATAAACAATTTTTCGAAAATTACGGCTTCGAAACGCTATATGAACAGATAACCAACCATTTAGATGTGCACAAACCGTTTTCGGAACGGTTCACAAAAATAGCTAACTGGGTAATTAAAAAGCCGGGTTACGAGTTCAAACATTTTAAAGCTTCGGAGATAGATAAATTCGCTGATGATTTTATTGAAATATATAATGATGGCTGGCAGGACTTTGAAAATTTTGTGCCTATTAAACGGGCAACCATAATAGAAACTTTTAAAAAGATGAAAGCAATTATGGACGAGAAATTAATTTGGTTTGCCTACATTAATAATGAGCCCGCATCTTTTATTGTAATATTACCTGATGCTAATCAAATGATAAAACCGCTCAAGGGCAAACTTAACCTGATGGGTAAATTGATATTTTTATACAGGAAATGGAAAGGAGTATCGCGTATGCGGGCGGTAGTGATGGGAACTAAACAAAAATACCAAAAACACGGGTTGGAGTCGGCTATATTTATAAAATTAAAGGAATATGTTCTGCCTTTAAATCAGTATGATGAGTTGGAGCTGTCGTGGGTGGGTGATTTTAACGACAAAATGCTTGCCCTGCATGACGCCGTTGGAGCAACATTTGGCAAAAAACATTTAACAATGAGGTATAAATTTTAAGCCCGCAAATTATAACGGGCTTAAAATTTAAGCAGTTACCTTCTTGTGTCTTAACTCTTCAAAAAGCTCTATTACTTTTTTCTGCAGATCAATAACTTCAGTTTCCCGATCCATCAGTTTACGGTTAACACTTTCTAATTCACTGGCGATCTTTTGATCTTCTTCTACTTCGTTATAGGTAAGCAACTGCACTACCGACATTTCAAATAAAGCCGAGATCTGTTCAAGGCGGGAAAGATTGATATCTGTTATTCCGGTTTCAATTTTAGAAAAAGCAGGTATCGAAATATCTAATCTTTTAGCAACTTCTTCCTGACTCCACCCCTTTTGGTGACGTAATAATCGGATCTTTTTTCCAAGTGTTTTCATATTTATGTTAATTAGGATAGGTTTTCTCAATAGTTAATAAAGTTACAACATTTTTGAATAACAAACTAATATTCAGTAAACTTTACAGTAATTTTTTCTTTATAACTGACAGATCAATACCACCGAAATTGCCGGAACTCATTAATAATAAATTGGCATTAGTAAGCTGAAGTTCTTGCAGATAATTAAACAACGCTGCAGGATCAGTAAATAACAATAAATTATTATTTGCAAACGCCTGTTTCACAACGGCGCTATCATAAGGTTTTATTTTTTTTTGCTCAAAGGTTTTATTGTCAATAAACACTATAGCCTTATCTGCATTATCCATGGTACCCGAGTATTCGCTTAAAAACTTCTCATTCAAACTGCTGAAAGTATGTAATTCAATACAAGCAATAAGTTCCCTGTCCGGAAATTGAGTTTTAACAGCATTAATAGTGGCGGTTAATTTTGATGGCGAATGCGCAAAATCTTTAAAAATACTCGCCGTATCATTTTTTCCTATTAATTCAAGCCTGCGCGCGGCACCTTTAAAACTGGCTATATATTTATAAAAATTTGCATCACTAATACCAAGGCTCAGACAAACCAAACGGGCAGCTTCCATATTCAGCAAATTATGTTGCCCGAAAACCTGTAGCGTATATTTTTTTTCACCTGCTATAACGCTGGTTACACCGTTATCAATTACATATTCCGGCAGTGTATAACCCTTTCGATCGATACCTGCATCCAGGTCGCCCGCCATTGCTTCTAACACTTCATCTGTTTGATTGTAAATTAGCTTACCGCCGGGTTGTATGGTTTCTGCAAATATTTTAAACTGATCAATATAGTTTTCAAACGTCGGGAAAACGTTGATATGATCCCAGGCTATACCGCTAATTACACCAATATCTGCTTTATAGATATGGAATTTAGGCCTGCGATCAATAGGCGAAGCCAGGTACTCATCCCCTTCAATTATAATTACGGGGGCGTCATTGGTTAATTTAACCATGGTTTCAAAACCATCTAACTGTGCCCCTACCAGGTAATCAAAGTTTTTACCACCGGCCTGCAACACATGCAGGATCATAGAAGTAATGGTTGTTTTACCATGACTGCCTCCTATAACTACGCGTCGCTTATTTTTAGATTGTTCGTAAATATAATCGGGATAGGAATATATTTTAATCCCCAATTGTTGCGCTTTCAGCAATTCGGTGTTATCGGTGCGTGCGTGCATGCCCAAAATAACCGCATCAAGATCGGCAGTTATTTTTTCGGGATACCATCCAGTGGATGCAGGCAATATACCGTATTTGTCAAGTCGTGATGCTGACGGCTCAAAAAGCACATCGTCTGATCCGGTTACTTCGAAGCCTTTTTTATGAAGGGCAATGGCAAGATTGTGCATGGCGCTGCCGCCAATTGCGATGAAATGTACTTTCATTGGTTTTATAAACTTCGCAAATAAACATAAAAAGGCATTTACCAACAATTAAAATGCTAAGTATAACATTTCGCTGATTATTTAAGCAATAAAACAGGTACCTGGGAATTTGCAGCCAGTTGCTGTGAAATGCTATTGTGCAAAATAGATTGCAAAAAACTATATCTGTGAGGCAGAGCAATAACTATTTGTGCGTTCTTTTCTGCAGCAAAATCAAGTACGCCGCTTATTACATTAGATTCGTTTATATAAAAATACTCCGGTTCGTACTGCTGTAACATATTATGTAAAACAGCTTCTTCGGCTAACAGTTCTTCATCAGCCGCGCCATATTTATTTTCAGGGTCGATATTTACTATCAAAAGCCGCATTTTCTTATCGCCCAAAAGCTTTTTCAGGCAATCAACCGGCACATTATCTTTTACCTTTTTAAAATCAAAAGCAATTACCGCCTTTTTTATTGGCTTATAACTATAAACAGGTGGCACTACAATTACCGGCACCGGGCTGGCTTTTGATATTTTTATTACATGGCTACCCAAACCGGTATTATTTTCGCGTACCGTGCTGTTACCTATGCTTCCTAATATCACTAAATCAACATGCTCATTTTCAGTTATATCAACTACAGCTCGCAATAGGTGGCTACGGTTAACCTTTATATGAATTTTCACACCCTCGCGTACCTGTTTACTTAATTTATGCTTAAGATTCTGTAGCTGTTTAAACCGGGTGGCAACATTCTCCTCAATCTCCTGCTCTCTTATCATCATCATATCCGGGTTAGGCAGCATCTGTTCATATGGCGATATATAATACGCATTTACCAGTATTATATTTATTACATCACTTTGATTGCTTAAATGCGCCGCGAAATCGGCCGCGTTAAGTGCAGCTTCTGAAAAATCAATAGGTACAAGATAAGTTTTCATGTCCGGAGCAATTATAATTACATAAATAGGTTTAATATGAAGGATGAAATTAAATATACCAATAAATTAATTTATCAGATTAGTTTCACAATTGGTAATAATTAAAAACAACTCCTATTATAACGAAATAAAACATACATTTGTACTGTAATAAATTTTATTACATATAAAAAATGAACGGACGATTTCCAATAACGCTTCATATTATGACACTGCTATGCAAGGCTGATGGTTTGCTATCATCAGAATATCTTGCGGGTAGTATAAATGTAAATGCGGTATTAGTAAGAAAAGAGTTAAGCAATTTAATTAAGCACCATTTAGTTGCCAGTCAGGAGGGTAAAAATGGTGGATATATGCTTGCAAAATCTGCAAATCAAATATCGCTTGGTGCCATTTATGAAACCGTTAAGCCCGATGCTATTTTAGGCCAGGCAAAAAATCAGCCTAATCCTGTATGCCCTGTTGGAAAACAGATAAATAAACATTTAAAGAATTTATATGCCGATGTAAATAAAGTATTGATGGAACGTTTAGGCGATACTAATCTGGCTGAGTTCTGTAACAAATTCGAATAAAAAATTTAATATAAACTGTAACAATTTTAATTACATTAATTAATAAACAAATGAAAGTAGCATTAATAGGCGCAACAGGCTTTGTAGGCAGTGCGGTTTTAAAAGAAGGTTTACTACGTGGATATGAAATAACCGCTATAGCACGTGATATATCAAAAATAGCTGTAGAAGATGGTGTACTGCCCAAAGCGGCTGATGTAAATAACGTAGATGAATTGAGTGGCATAATAGCCCAACATGATGCCGTTATTAATACGTTTAACGCAGGCTGGGCCAATCCTAACCTTTACACCGATTTTATTAAAGGATCGGAAAACATACAGGAAGCGACCAAACTATCCGGTGTTAAACGCTTATTGGTTGTAGGCGGCGCGGGTAGTTTATTTATTGATGGCAAGCAACTGGTTGATTCTCCTGAATTCCCAAAAGAATATTATGCAGGTGCAACAGCAGCTCGCGACTATCTTAATAATTTGCGTAAAGAGACTGAGCTCGACTGGACATTTTTAAGTCCGGCTATCAACCTTCACCCGGGTGAGCGTACGGGTGTATTCCGCTTAGGTACCGAAAGCCCGGTTTTTGATGAAGCCGGTAAATGCGATATATCCGTGGAAGATATGGCAGTAGCAATTTTTAACGAACTGGAAAACAATCAGTTTATAAGATCAAGGTTTACCCTGGGCTACTAAATAAAGTGAAAATGGGAAGCAATTTAAATTGCTTCCCATAATAAATCAGCTTAAAAATTTTGCCGCCACCCAGTTATTATTTTGTTTATGGGTAATGTATTTAAGCCCGTATTTTGCGGCTTCATCGGTTATAATGTCCAGGTCAGGAGACTCATAAAAACCGCTGAAGTATATTTCTCCACCTGGTTTTAACACTTGGCTGTACCGTTCCATCTGGTCTAACAATATATTACGATTAATATTAGCCAATACCACATCATACTGCTCATCAGGAATTGCTTCTTTTGATCCGCACAAGGCTTTAATATTTTCTATTTTATTTAAAGCAGCATTTTCTAAGGTACTTTCATAACATACCGGATCATAATCAATCGCAGTAATAGTTAAAGCCCCGCGTTTGGCGGATAAAATGGCCAAAATGCCTGTACCGCAACCCATATCCAGCACGTCCTTTCCCTCAAAGTTATTCTCTAATATCAGTTCCATCATCATGGCCGTAGTTTGATGATGACCGGTACCAAAAGCCATTTTAGGATCTATTACTATTTCATACGGGAATTCAGGTTTAGCTTCATGAAAGGTTGCCCGTACAAAAACCTGATCACCAATTTGTATCGGCGTAAAATTGCTCTCCCATATCTCATTCCAGTTTTTCTGCGGAATCAGGGTAACCTCGTAGCTGAAATTGAACATCTGGTGATACGGTATCAGATGTGCCTCCAGTTTTTCCAGGTCAAGTTCCGTTGCCGGTATGTAGGCTTTAAAACCCAGGTCAACTTCTTCAAAAGTATCAAAACCGATCTCTCCCAAAGCACCGATCAGCAGATCCTGCTGATAATCTTCGGTAGTAAGCGTTGTAAATAAAAGTTCGTAATAATTCATATAGAATGTTCAGTAATAGGCACTGAAACTGCTTTTCCAAATACCTTCCAATCTAAAAGGTACAATACTAAAAAGTTAATCGTCCAGTAAAACACCTGTACCCCGGCCATAAAAAGGCCAATGCTTGCAAAATGAAAATATCCGGTAACAGGGTCCCATATAATATATGCTAATCCAAAAGCAAGTAGCAGACTGATAAAAAACATCGATATGAAAATACCTGCGGTTGATTTTGGCTTGCGGCGTATTATATTCCATAAAGGCATTACCATTAAATACTGAGTAATAACAGCAATTAACATTAACAGCGGAGCAAATACTTTATAATAAGCGATTAACCCGTAAACCGAATCTTCGCCAATGGTATCACCCGCGTTTACGTAATGAAAAAAAGGCGTAAATTTTATCAACACTGCAAATACCCAAAAAGGAACCAAAGGGATAATTACCTTAAGCAAATACTTCATTATAATTCCCTTGGATGTTATTAATTAAAAGTTTTAACAATATCTGTAAAATCACGCGATTTTAGCGACGCACCACCAATTAAACCGCCGTCAATATCCGGCTGGGCAAATAGCTCTGCAGCATTTTTAGGATTACAGCTACCGCCATACAATATGGTTATATCATCGGCTACCTGCTGGCTGTATTTGGCCGCAATCTCTTTACGGATAAAAGCATGTATTTCCTGCGCCTGTTCTGCTGATGCGGTTACGCCTGTACCAATTGCCCAAACAGGTTCGTAGGCGATCACTAATTTGCTAAATTGTTCAGCATCCAAATGAAATACACCCTCTGCTAACTGCGACTTAATCACATCGAAATGTTCGTTAGCTTCACGTTGTTGTAACGTTTCGCCTATGCAGAAAATTGGTTTCAGATCGTATTTTAAAACAGTATCGGTTTTCTTTGCCAACAACTCATTATCCTCGCCAAAGTATTGACGGCGCTCCGAGTGACCCAGAATAACATACTCGGCACCAACTGAATGTATCATTTTTGCTGATATTTCACCCGTATAAGCTCCAGACTCCGCGTGGTGTGCGTTTTGTGCGCCAACAGATACTTTATTGTAGCCTTTTGCCAGTTGAGAAAGGCTATGCAGGTGAATGAACGGACTGCACACCACAACTTCCTGTGTGCCTGTTGCCTCATCCTTTACCATGTTAATTACTTCGGAAAACAGGCCCAAACCTTCGTTATAATCCAAATTCATTTTCCAGTTTCCGGCTACAATTTTTTTTCTCATGTTAGTATTTATTATATATGTATGGTGATAAAAGCTACTTCTTAAAAGTAGGCTTGGTTTTAATTTTTTATTTTCTGTACGCAGCAGTCAGTTCAAAAACGGTTTCCAAAATACGCTTCTCTACCTCATCAAATTTCCGGTGATCACGACGTGATATCACTCTTTCAGTGGTCTCCAAGAACTTATTGAATTTATGCTCCTGCATGCTCTGTGCCCCCCCCCATGAAAAGTCAGGAAAAAAATTCGGCGGAAAACCCGCTCCGAATACATTTGCACCTACACCAACTACGGTTCCTGTGTTAAACATGGTGTTTATACCACACTTGGCATGGTCTGCCATTATTAAACCACAAAATTGCAAGCCGGTTTCCCGATAATTCCGCGATGGGTAATCCCACAAGCGCACATCGGCATAGTTATTTTTAAGGTTAGAGTTATTACTGTCGGCACCTATATTGCACCACTCACCCATTACCGAATTTCCTAAATATCCCTCATGGCCTTTAGAGGAATACCCCCAAATAACAGCGTTATTAATTTCGCCTCCGACTCTGCAGTATGGGCCAATGGTAGTAGCACTATATATTTTGGCGCCCATTTTAACCTGCGAATGCTCACCCAGTGCAAAACTGCCGCGTATGTTTGAGCCCTCCCAAACACTGCTGTTTTTTCCCAGATAAACCGGCCCCATCATTGTATTAAATGTAGCGCATTCGGCCTCGGCTCCATCTTCCGCGAAGAAATTATCGCCTATAATTACGTTGGTGTTACTGATACTTACACTTGTACGGCCTTTAGTAAGTAACGCAAAATCCTTACACAGTTCAGCATCATTATTTTTAAAGATATCTTCAGGAAATTGAATACTGATAAAATCAGACTGGTAACCAATAGCGCTTTTTAATAATGCATCTATATCAAAACTTTTGGCGTTTGCAGAGTTTAGCTTTACTGCAATTAATTTTTTATCCCTCTTTAAAGCCTCGCCCTCCTGCAATTTATTAATGGCTTCCAGCAAGCCATCATCCGGACATACAGCGCCATTAATAAACAAATTATCATCATTAATATGTAAGGCGAACTTTTGTTGCAAATGCGCTGTGGTGAAATATGAAAAACCCAAACCCAAATGCTTACCCCATTTTTCGGCAATAGTTAAAATACCGATACGCATATCGGCAACAGGACGGGTAAAAGTTAACGGAAGAAGAGTATTGCGGGCGTTATCGTCAAAAAGAATAATTGCCATAGACCAAAAATAAAAAAAGTCCCCCGGTATGCGGGGAACTCATCAATATTTTATTGAAAAAACACTTATTTTTTGTTGTAACGGCTGCGGAACTTATCAATACGTCCGGCTGTATCAACTAACTTCATTTTACCGGTATAAAACGGATGCGAAGTGTGTGAAATCTCTAATTTTACCAATGGATATTCGTTGCCATCTTCCCATTTTACGGTTTCACGGCTATCTATGCATGATTTAGTGATGAAAGAATAGTCGTTAGACATATCTTTAAATACTACTAATCTATAGTTTGATGGATGCAGGTCTTTTTTCATTATCGTATACTTCTTGTAAAAGAGGTGCAAATATAGTGATTTGTATTTAAAACCAAAAGCCAAAATTAAAAAGTTTTAAACACTATTATACACCGCTTTTTCCCTTTATTGCACTACGGTTGAATGCATAATATTTCTATTTATTGTCTAAAGTATAATCAGTTAATATTCAGCAGCGCCAATATCAAAAGAATTACCGGATGGCCGCGCATTACCAAAATAATCAAAACTTATGCCGTATGCTGAAACATCAGCACCTGCATCAATCAGGGGCGATGAAGCCTTCAGATGAAAATCCCCGCCGTTATAATTGGTTAACATAAGGGTATTAACATCGGTATTTATATAGTTATTTAAGGCTGTAAGCTTTACGTCGTTGCTTATTTTATGAATAGCCAAACCTGACCCTGGTTTAATAATAACATTATTGATCACCGTGTTCATGGGAATAGTTTCAGAGTTCAATTTTATCCCATCTGCCGCGGGTTCAATTATAGTATTATTAATAAACCGGAAACCCGAACCCGGTGTATATCTCGAATCAGCAAAAATGCCATTCGCACCCGCATTGATGATATAATTGTTAAACACCAGGTTGTCGCCAAAGCCAAGAACAATGATACCGTTACCCGGCGCGTTTTCAACAAGATTGTTATAGCATTTACCGCCTGTACCCTCGCCTATTTGTATGCCGTTATCCTGGGCGCTTGCAAAAGGTTTCAGTCCCGGAGATCTGACGGTATTATTATACACCTCGCACCCGGAAATGGCGCCGCCAACCTGTATGCCCTCGCAACCTGTAGAATCGGTAAGGTTTTGATAAATCTTCAAATTCAATACATCATGCGGTAAAGCAATACCGCATTCAAGTGAAACCCCTTCGGCATAAAAAGAATTCCCTACATAAAACCCTTCTCCGCCCGTTTGGTGAACATAGTTATCATGCAGGGTAATGTTTTGCATGGTAAAATGACCTCGCTGTGTAGCAATATCACAGGATGGATCTGTTTTAGCCATTATGCCCGCAAAGCCACTGTTACGTACCTCAACATTTGCTATCTCAAAATCTGAACTAAGATCGTCTATCGTCATCCCGATATTACCCCCGTTTACATCAAACCCGTATTTAATACCCGCAGTACCATTGCCCAGTACTTTAAAAAAACGGCAGTTTTGAGTCTTAAAAGCATAAGACGCGGTTACGGCAGTAGAAAAGGTAACCTTACCACCCTTATTCCTAATTATAATTGGCTTACCGGCCGTACCTTTAAAATTCTTTAACAGTAACGATCCCCTGGTACCTGCCGGAATACATATAACAGAACCCGGTGGTATATCAGTCCCGTCAACAAACCATTCCGAAGGTTGAACGGTATAGGTACACTTTACAACATCAACGCTGTTTGAGTTAGTATTGGTAGTGTCCGAATTTGAACTTTGTGGTTGTTCAATTATATTTTTAGTACACATCACAAAGGACGATGCTATCCATATAACTGCTATCCCGCACAGTAGATATCTTTTCATTCTTCTCATTTAACCCGATTGAAAGCCATCGGGATTATACGTTGTTTTTTATATTTTGTTACTTCGTAAACCCATCGCTGCCGTTAATTTTTGCTGCTCCAAACCCGCGGTAATTGTCTGAACCCGAATTTATAGAATTTAAGAATTAACAGAATAACACAATATATCCTCCAACACAATAGCCATAACTTTTTGTCTTATCTCTTGATTCCTATCTCTTGATTCATGCCTATTCCCGTTCCTTGATTCCTGTCTCTTAATTCCCGTCTCTTGATTCTTGTCTTTATTTCATCTCCTGGCACAACTCCACCAATACACCGTTACAACTTTTAGGATGAATAAAACACACCATCTTATTATCCGCTCCGGGCTTCGGTTTATCGTTAAGCAAAATAAACCCGGCAGCTTTTAACCTATCCATCTCTGCCTCAATATCATCTACCGCAAAAGCTATGTGATGGACACCCTCCCCCTTTTTAGCGATGAATTTGGCAATAGGGCTATCAGGTGAGGTAGCTTCAAGCAGTTCAATTTTATTGGGACCGCTTTGTAAAAATGCGGTTTTAACACCTTCTGTAAGTACATCCTCTATCTTATACACTGTTGTATCTAATAGTTTTTCATATATATTTCGGGCGCTTTGCAGGTTGCTTACCGCTATA
This sequence comes from Mucilaginibacter segetis, assembly GCF_016522075.1. Taxonomy (GTDB): domain Bacteria; phylum Bacteroidota; class Bacteroidia; order Sphingobacteriales; family Sphingobacteriaceae; genus Mucilaginibacter; species Mucilaginibacter segetis. Next base: position 2,051,355 of record NZ_JAEHFW010000001.1, read on the forward strand.
CCGATATGCTCTATCTTATCCATGTCCAAATATTGTAAATAAATGGCATCTAAATGCAATTTATAGCTGTACGAAGCTATAAAAGTAAAACTTTACGTATATTTGTATTGTTAATTTTTTAATACATGAACATTCCAATTTACTTAGATAATAATGCTACAACACCTATGGATCCACGGGTGCTGGAAGCTATGCTGCCTTATTTTAACGAAAAGTTTGGTAATGCGGCAAGCCGTAACCATCCGTTCGGCTGGGTAGCAGAAGAAGGTGTTGATTACGCCCGCGAACAAGTGGCTAAACTGATAGGTGCAAGCGAGAAAGAGATCATCTTTACTTCGGGTGCTACTGAGTCTGATAACCTGGCCATCAAAGGTGTATTTGAAATGTATAAAGAGAAAGGCAATCATATCATTACTACTGTTACCGAACATAAGGCAGTATTGGATGCCTGCAAACATGTGGAAAAGCTTGGCGGTAAGGTAACCTACCTGCCCGTTAAAGTGGACGGCATTGTTGACCTTGATGTATTAGAGGCAGCCATGACGCCTGAAACCATTTTGGTTTCCATTATGTATGGCAATAACGAGATTGGCGTAATACAGCCAATAAAAGAGATTGCTGCCATTGCACATAAACATGGCGCTTTATTTATGACAGATGCTACACAGGCTGTTGGTAAGATACCCGTTGATGTAAATACTGACGGAATTGATCTTTTAGCTTTATCGGCACATAAAATATACGGCCCTAAAGGCGTTGGTGCTTTATACGTAAGGCGTAAAGGCCCGAGGGTGAAAGTTACCGCACAAATGGATGGCGGAGGTCACGAACGCGGCATGCGCTCAGGTACTTTGAATGTACCGGGTATTGTAGGCTTAGGAAAAGCCTGCGAAATAGCCGGACAAGAAATGGAAAGCGAAGCAAAACGCCTTTCAACTTTGCGCGATAAACTGGAAGCTTCACTTACCCAACTGGACGAGAGCTATGTTAACGGTAACGTTGAACATCGCTTACCGCATGTGGCCAATATTTCTTTTAAATATGTGGAAGGCGAAGGTTTAATGATGGCCATGAAAGATCTGGCAGTATCATCAGGTTCTGCCTGTACTTCAGCTTCTTTAGAGCCATCTTATGTTTTAAAAAGCCTTGGTTTGTCAGATGATCTGGCGCATTCGTCTATTCGCTTTGGCTTAGGCAGATTCACTACCGAAGAAGAAGTTGATTACGCCATTGAGGTAACCAAAAAAGCGGTTACTCACCTTCGCGAACTTTCACCGCTATGGGAAATGTTTAAAGAAGGGATTGACCTTGACTCGATTGAGTGGGCAGAACACTAATTAAATATGCAGATGTGCGTATGTGCAGATGCTGAATTATAAAAACAAATAATTACAAGTAAGGGGTTTTCACTTTTTACTTTCAACTTTTGACTTAATACTTAAAGATATGGCTTATTCAGATAAAGTAATTGATCATTACACTAACCCCCGCAATGTGGGCACGTTAGATAAAAGCAGCCACAAAGTAGGCACAGGCCTTGTAGGTGCTCCTGAGTGCGGCGACGTTATGCGCCTGCAGATACAGGTTGATGAGAACAACATCATTACCGATGCTAAATTCAAAACATTTGGTTGCGGTTCAGCTATCGCTTCATCATCATTAGCTACCGAGTGGCTTAAAGGCAAAACTGTAGATGATGCTATGAAGATTGACAATATGGATATTGTTGAAGAACTGGCTTTACCTCCGGTAAAAATACACTGCTCAGTTTTGGCAGAAGATGCTATAAAGGCAGCTATCAACGATTTCCGTGTAAAAAACGGCATGGAGCCCATAGCTCTTGAAAAAACACATCACTAATTAGTACCAAGTACATAGTATCAGGTATCATGATACTGTGTATAAGGATGTTAAATTTGAGATAGTAGTTTGTATTAATATTTATGTTGATACTTGCTACTTGATACTAACTACTATATAACATGGTAACTGTAACTGATAAAGCAAAATCTAAAATTGAACACCTGATGCAAGACAGCGGGCTGGATGCCTCCTATTTTTTGCGTGTGTCTGTTCAAGGTGGTGGTTGCTCCGGTTTATCTTACAATCTTGATTTTGATAACGAAGAAAAAAAGGGCGACCAATTTTTCGAGGATAAAGGCGTGCGCTTTGCGCTTGATATGAAATCCTTCCTTTACCTGGCCGGCACTGAACTTGATTTTAGCGACGGATTAAACGGCAAGGGATTTAACTTCCACAACCCTAATGCTACCCGTACATGCGGTTGCGGCGAAAGTTTTTCTGTATAGTAATATTTCATATATAAATATTAAAGGGCTCCGTTAAACGGGGCCTTTTTAGTTTAGATAAAAACGGCTATATTTATTTATAGCTTAAATAAACTTGAAAAAACAATTACTCTTTTTATTTATAATTATCAGCATATGCAAGAATTCGTCAGCCCAAAATCAACTTAGGTCTATCGAAGAATTAACCAAGGACACTTCTGGATGGGGAATACTTAAAAGTGAGGTTAATGCAGCAAATAATAAATGCGAAATATTGCCGGCAAAAGTTGAGCAGGCAAAGCAAGCATTACAACAAACTCAGGTAACCACTCATTCTATAATGGGAGCACTTATTTACTTTACCGGAGGAATATTAATTGATAATGGATGGATCCGTTTACTAGGCTCGGGAAGTGATAAACTGAGCAGAAGTTTACCGGGATGGAATAAGGGCAAAACATTTAAGGAATACGGAGAAAGCCCCGGATACTTATTCATAGGAGACGACGCCATTGGAGGTTTTTTTGCAATTAATGGGGGTACTTTGGGAACAGATTTAGGTAATATTTATTATTTGGCTCCGGAAACACTAAAGTGGCAAAGCTTAAATATGGGTTATTATGATTTTTTTCAATTTTGCCTCAATGGAGATTTGAACACTTTCTATAAAAAATACAGATGGAAAAATTGGGAAAAAGATATAAGCAAGTTAAATGGTGATAAGGTGTATAACTTCTATCCTTATTTATGGTCTGCCGAGGGACAGGACATGAAAAAGATATTCCGAAATATTGTATCTATAGAGGAACAATATAATTTTAATATAGAAGCGATGAAAAAGATAAAATAAATTTTCGGTATAGTAATAATACATTAATACAGATATTAAAAAGGTTGATTATATTTATATGGTCAACCTTTTTTGTTTTACTATGGAAAACAGACCGCTTGTTATATTAGGCAGCAATCGTAAAAATAGTCTTACAGAGGCCATCACCCGCAAAGCGCTCAAGCAAAAAGAATTTGATCTCATCGATCTGCTCGATTATGAAATAGCCCATTATAATTACGATGCCCACTACCCCGTCGGCGATCAGTTCGACGAAGTGATTTCACAGGTACTTTTGTATGATAATCTGATTTTCGCAACGCCTGTGTACTGGTACAGTATGAGTGGCGTAATGAAGGTTTTTTTTGATCGTCTTACGGATCTTATCACGATACAAAAAGATACTGGCCGACAGCTTCATGGTAAAAATGCCATCATTATAGCGGTAGGTGCCGATCCGGAAATACCCGAAGGTTTCGAGATCCCCTTTAAACACACGGCTGCCTATTTAGGCATCAATTATCAGGGATGTACCTATTATCCAACTAAAAGCTAAAAACGCTTAGTAATCCGCCGCCTTAATGCAGCAACTAATTTCATGTTCCGTTACGGAAAAAGCGGAACACTTTCATGTAAAATATAAAGCATTATTAATTAGACTATTACCTGACTTTATGTAAAGTACAGCTAAAATAAAAGCACCAAAATAAAAATGTTAACTAACTAAACGTCAGAGTGTTCCGCTTGTTCCGTTTTATATATACGCACACGCGGAACACCCAAACAACACACCTTATAAAGTTATTTTTAATTGCATGTAAAATAATTAGCTTTGTTTAACAAACCTGATATAAACTTAATGAATAGCATAGCTGAGCAATCAACTATACCGGGGCTCATCCGTAATATTGTTGCTAACATCCATCCAGATACCCACACCTTTATGAAACATAAAGTAAAGGACACATGGGTTGATATATCTTATAAAGAAGCTATTGAGAAAATAGATGCCATATCGGCCTGGTTCCTGGATATAGGTATAAAAAAAGGTGACCGGCTGGCATTGATCATTGAAAATGGGCCGGATTATGTGTATTACGACCAGGCCCTGCAGCAGATAGGTGCTGTAAACACCTCTATATATCCTACCCTTTCCGAAACCGAAATAGAATATATTTTAAATGATTCGGAAGCACGAACTATTATCACGGGCAATCCGTTTTTATGTCGTAAAGTATTAAAAATTGCCAATAACTGCCCTTCGCTTATCCGGGTAATACCCGCCTTTGAAGACTTTGAAAAATACACCGAAAAGCTGAACCTGAATGCAGGTGTAATCAGCTTTAAAAAAGTGATTGAAGAGGGTTTGGAATGTGTGGAGAAATACCGTACTGCCATTAACGCGGCACGTGAAGCCATTTTACCGTCGGATCTTTCTTGTCTTATTTATACTTCAGGTACAACAGGCACACCTAAAGGCGTAATGCTAACACATTATAACCTTACCGAAAACTGTAAGGTAAGTTTAGTGCAGATACCAATCATTGAAAAAACGGATATGTTTTTGTCGTTTTTGCCTTTATCGCACGTATTTGAGCGTACAGCCACCTATTATATCTGCATGAATAAAGGTTGTACCATTGCCTTTGCCCAAAGCCTTGAATTGCTTGCCCGTAATATGGCCGAAGTTAAACCCACCGTAATGTGCTGTGTACCTCGTTTGCTGGAGCGCATACACGATAAGGCTATAAAAAACGGCATGGACGCTGGTGGCATAAAAACCAAGATATTTACCTGGGCACTCAAGATTGGTCGCGAGGTTCGCTTATTGAACGAAGCAGGTAAAAGCCCCGGCATAATTTTAGCCACCCAGCTAAAACTGGCGGATAAATTGGTTTTCAGTAAAATAAAAGAAAAAACCGGCGGCAGGTTAAAAGTTTTATTATCTGGCGGTGGTGCCTTACCCAAAAATATTGGTGAGTTTTTTGGTGATATCGGTATTAAACTGCTGGAAGGATTCGGGTTAACAGAAACTTCGCCGGTAATGTCCGTTACCGAAAACGACCGTATTATTTATGGTACCGTGGGCCGAATTATCCCGGGGATTGAGGTAGCTATTCAAAATGTAGATACCCATAAAATATACACTATACAAACGCACGATAATTTTAAACCTGAATTTGAATCGGAAGAAGGAGAAATTATAGTACGCGGGCATTGCGTAATGAAGGGTTACTGGCGCAAACCCGAAGAAACGTCCGCGGTTATAGATCAGGAAGGATGGTTCCACACAGGCGATATAGGTCGCTTTTATCGGGGCAACCTCCAGATTACCGACAGGTTGAAAAACATGATCGTTAATGCTTATGGCAAAAACGTGTATCCTACACCGGTGGAGAATACGTACTTAAAAAGTCCGAAAATTGAACAGGTATTTTTAGTAGGCGACAAACGCGATTATATAACGGCCCTGCTTGTGCCCGGAAGAGAGCTTTTGCAGGAGACCTTTAAACTGGGTGATGATTTCTTTGAAAAACCTGACCAGTTTATAGAGGATGAGGAAATTATAAATTGGATAGCACAGGACGTCAGGAAATACGCCGTAGAACTTGCTAAATTTGAACGTATAAAATCCTTTAAATTAAAACGTAAACCGTTTAGCATGGAGGAAGGTGAAATAACCCCCACCCTTAAGGCAAAGCGTAAGGTGATCGAAAAAAATTATGCCCAGGCTATTGATGAAATGTATATGCAGGAAACCGAAGCGGATTAATCATCCAGTAATTTATTAGGTGTAAATTTCCAGAAATCGGCATAACCGCCGCGGTTACCTGTGCCTATGTAGCCAATACCGTCAATAGCAAAGCTTACCAGGTCGGATCGTGGAGAGCCCTCAAAATTGGTATTTTTTGTCCAGGTATCGGTTAAACTGTTATATTTATAAGAGTCGCCCAATGGTGAAGTGGCACTTTCACCAAAGCAAACAAAAGCTTTATTACCTATCACAAACTGTCCGCTAAAAACACGGGGAGTACCGATAAAGTTGGCTTTTTGCACCCATTTATCTGTACCAGGATCGTACTGCCAAAAATCACTGTTCAGCTTATTTATATTTGAACCACCCAGGCCTACGTAGCCCTTACCATTACAGGCAAAACCAACATTACCAAAACTCCCCCCACCCGGATAATCTGCTACTCGTGTCCATCTGTCGGCAGACACATCATATTTCCAAAGATCCTTATAATCAGCTTCGTAGTTATAATCGGTACCTAAACCCATATAGCCAAAACCATTTATCTCAAAGGCAACGGTATTTTCCCGTTCAACACCACCAAAGTCCGCTTTTCGCGTCCATTTGTCTGTAGCGGGATCGTACTCGTAAAATTCAACGGTCTGCGGCGAGTTACCATTGGTTAGCCCTTTAATACCATAACCTGTACCGACATAGCCCTTATTATTTATACTAAACCCTTTAATATATTCGGATGCCTGACCGGGATAATCAGCCTTTCTTGTCCATTTATCTGTTGCAGGGTCATATTCCCAAAAGTCGCTCAAATAGGCAAAACCTGCATCCTGCGTTGCATGGCCGCCTAATATATATCCCTTGCTGCCAATAGTAAAGCCAAAAGCACGGGCACGGCCGCCTCCTGTAAAATCTCCCAGTTGTTTCCACAAACCCGGAATGCCGTTTTTGGTAGGCGGATTAAAGGGTTGCTTTTTGCAAGAGAGTAATACTACAGCCAAAAACATGAAATAAATAATGTGATATGGCTTCATCTTTTAAATATCATGATTTTAGCATTATATTTTTATTAAAACTGCTGATCGCTGTTATTTAGTAATTCTTGGAAAAGATCTACATAATTCGCAACATGTAAACCATCCATAAGGCCGTGATGTACGGTTATTGATACCGGCATCAGTTTACGCGAATTATTCTCCGTTATCTTACCGAAGGATATTTTTGGTACGCTATCTTTAAAGGAAAAACTGCGGGCATGGGTAAGACTAGTGAAATCTATCCAGGGTATTGCGGAATAGTGGATAACATTTTCTCCGGATGAAGAAGGTATCAAACCTGTCGTATTTTGAATACGCTCGATTTCTGCCTTTGCACCCGCTGCAAATTCGTCAAAAGTGGGTTTAAAATCTATATAGGAAAATCCAAACGTGCCATCCGGTCGGTTAACAGTAGATGAAGCATGTACTACATCAAACAGATAAACTTCGTCATCAATAATCCGGTATCTAAAAGCTTCTGTATTATTTACAGCTGTAAGCGATGCATATAAATAATAAAGAAAAAAAGATGCGCCCTTCCTTTTTGCCCTTTCATAGGCATCTGTACAATCTACATTCACGGTTACGCCAAAAAATGGTTCCTCAAACTTATTGAAAAAATTAAAATGATCTTTCCTTGGCCAATCAGCCATATCAATTTTCGCCTTCATGCCTATAAAAACGCTAAAATTTCCTTAATGTCCAACACACTCCTAAATCTCTCATTGTCAATACTGTGTTCTATCTGCTCGTGCGCCCAGGTAATATGGTAAGGTACATGTATGCCAAAAGCCCCGATGTTTAACACAGGTAAAATATCACTTTTTAAAGAATTTCCTATCATCAGCAGTTCAGACGGATGTATATCCAAATGTTTGATGAGCTTTAAATAGTTGGCATCATCCTTTTCGCTCATGATCTCAATATGGTGAAAATAACTGCTCAAACCCGATTTTTTTAGCTTACGCTCCTGATCAAGCAGATCGCCTTTGGTGGCTACCACCAGTCGGTAATTATCCTTAAGCTCCTCCAGTACCTCTACAACACCGTCGAGCAATTCAATGGGCTCATCCAGCATTTGCTTACCTAAGGCAATTATTTGCTCAATAATTTCGACCTGTACAGCATTGTCGGTGATCTTTAAAGCGGTTTCTATCATTGATAGCACAAACCCCTTTATACCATAACCATAATAAGTCAGGTTATCAATTTCGGTTTTAAGCAATTCCCGCTCAATGGTATGTCTCGACAGGTATTCTCCCATCAAACTGCAAAATCGTTCTTCTGCCGCCCTAAAATAAGGCTCATTCACCCAAAGGGTATCATCAGCATCAAAAGCGATAACTTTAATATTCATACCCCAAAGTTATTAAACTGTTCAAATAATATACTACTATCAATTCCTTAAGGCTGATTTATTAAGTGTCACTTAAAAAAGCTATTTTTGCCCCCTCAAAATACACCGTTTTTAATATGAGTATTGCGTTATCCGAACAGGAAATATTACGTCGCGAATCGTTAAAGCAATTACGTGCTTTAGGTATAAACCCTTACCCTGCTGAAGCTTTTGAAGTTAACGCCTGGGCACAGGACATTACAGATAACTTTGAAAAACAACCGGATGCTTATAAACAGGTAGTAATTGCGGGGCGTATCATGAGCCGCCGTATTATGGGCAGCGCTTCGTTCGCCGAATTGCAGGATTCTACCGGGCGCGTACAAATTTATTTAAAGCGTGATGATATTTGTCCCGACGAAGATAAAACGCTTTATAATACAGTATTTAAAAAATTGCTGGATATAGGCGACTATATCGGCATTAAAGGCTTTGTATTTACTACGCAAACCGGCGAAATATCTGTACACGTACAGGAATTAATTGTACTGTCAAAATCGTTAAAGCCCCTGCCCGTAGTTAAACGGGATGAGGATGGCAAAATACACGATGGTTTTACCGACCCGGAGATGCGCTATCGCCAACGTTATGTGGACTTGACCGTTAACCCGGAATACAAAAATATATTCATTAACCGATCAAAGGTAATAAGCGCCATGCGTGGTTATTTTAATAGCCAGGGATGGATGGAGGTAGAAACCCCTATACTACAGCCGGTACATGGCGGTGCGGCGGCAAGGCCCTTTGCTACGCATCATAACACGCTGGATATGCCGTTGTTTTTACGCATAGCAAATGAATTATATCTGAAAAGATTGATAGTAGCCGGTTTTGACGGGGTGTATGAATTCGGTAAGATGTTCCGTAACGAGGGAATGGATCGTACACACAACCCGGAGTTTAGTGCTATGGAAATATATGTAGCCTATAAAGATTATATATGGATGATGCGAATGGTGGAAGAGTGCCTGGAAACGGTCGCTAAAGCTGTACATGGTATTCCGGTTGTTCAGGTAGGTAAAAATGAAATTAACTTTGCAGGGCCCTACGAAAAGCTATCCATGTATGATTCTATTTTGAAATACACCGGAATAGATGTATCTGAAATGGACGAGGCCGGTTTATTGAAAGTATGCCGGGATCTTGCCATTGAAACCGACCCATCCATGGGTAAAGGTAAACTGATAGATGAAATATTCAGCGCTAAGGTAGAGGCCAACCTTATACAGCCTACCTATATTACCGATTACCCTATTGAGATGACACCGCTTGCTAAAAAGCACCGTACTAAAGATGGCCTGGTAGAGCGTTTTGAACTTTTTGTAAACGGTAAAGAAATTGCCAATGCATATTCGGAGTTGAATGACCCTATAGATCAGCGCGAACGTTTAGAGGAACAACTATTACTTGCCGGACGAGGTGATGAGGAAGCTATGGCCATGGACGAAGACTTTTTACGCGCACTGGAATACGGAATGCCGCCTACCTCAGGCTTAGGTATTGGTATAGATAGACTGGTAATGTTAATGACCAATCAAAGCACTATACAAGAAGTGCTATTCTTCCCGCAAATGCGCCCCGAGAAAAAGGTAAAGGTTGCCACCACTGATGATTTTGTGAACATAGGTGTATCAGCTGAATGGGTACCGGTATTAAACAAAATGGGGTTTAACACAATTGAAGAATTAAAAGCAGCCAATCCCAACAAGGTATTTAACGACTTGGGTGGTATGCGTAAAAAAATGAAGCTGGATATTACAATGCCGTCAAAAGATGAGGTGATGGCTTGGTTTGAATAAAAGGGAACCATCATTTACTACAAAAAAGACGCCTCAATAGGGCGTCTTTTTTTATGAACCGTAGTATAAATTGACTTTAGATATATATATCTGATTTGCAAATCCTTAACAAAAACATAAAATAGATGCAACTTTTGTTTAACAAGTGTTAATTAATTTTATAATGGACACTCAAATACAAAAGTGATGACAAATTCAATATTAGAGATAACCGAAAACGAATACCTGATAAAACTTAACAGGAGTAATTTCAACCTGTCTTTCATCAGAAGCCTGCTTAAAATAGTGGAAGTTTCAAACCCTGTTAACGATCATGACAATGACGGGCATAACCTATTAGCTTTCGGGAATGGATCAGCCGCTCAAACACATTCGTCTGAGCCTGACTACTATACGTCGCTTGACGAGAAATAAAAAGGATAATACTTTTAAAACTTTTGACGATATCCGCCGCGCACAACCTGCTGCTTATCCATCTGTGCCATCTGGCCTTTCATCATTTTTATCTGGTCGGCAAGTAGTTTATTTTTATCATCCTTAGCGGCTTCCTGTAAATACATTTGGGCTTCGCGTTTATTGCGCTTGGCCATTGAAATACCAGCCAGGCTTAGTTTAGCCAACGCCGTATTGTGGGACATACGCATACCCATGGTCAGCGCCTTTTTAAAATACTTTTCGGATTTCATTGGTGCTTTGCGCGATTCAATTAACCCTATCAACAGGTTATAATATCCATATTGGCCTTTATGCAATTGTTTTTCGTAATCGTTTATTTTTAATAACCATTCCTCTGCTTTTTCAGATTTCTCTTTACGCAGGTAATACTGTGCTATAAGCATATTTTCGTTGAAGAAAAAAGTAAGCAGCACTAAACCACCAATCAAAAAAACCAATATACCCCAACCCCAGAAACCGAAACCACATAGTGTAACTCCGGCACCCATTATTACACAAGCTATTATTAACCTTATTATATTTGACATAATTTATATTAGTATAAACAGTGTGCAAATATCGTTATTTGTAAGCTAAATAAACAGGGGTATTTAATATTTATGGCAGGAGAATTAGAACCATCGTGGTTAAAAGTATTGGGAGAGGAATTTAACAAGCCTTACATGATAGCGCTAAAAGATTTCTTAAAACAGGAGAAACAAGCAGGGTACATTATTTATCCTAAAAGTTCGGAGATATTCAACGCATTTAACAAAACCCCGTTTGATAAAGTTAAAGTGGTGATCATAGGCCAGGATCCGTACCCCGGCGAGCATCAGGCTCATGGTCTGTCTTTTTCGGTACAAAAAGGCATTGCTATTCCACGCTCTTTAAGTAATATATACAAAGAGCTGAGTACCGACATTACCGGTTTTAAGATACCAGTGCATGGCAATTTGGAAAAATGGGCAGAGCAAGGTGTGCTTTTATTAAACGCTACGCTAACGCTACGGGCCGGTCAATCCGCCTCTCATCAAAAAAAGGGTTGGGAAAGGTTTACCGACGAGGCTATTAAAAAGCTTTCGGAAGAAAAAACGGGGATCGTATTTATTTTATGGGGAAGTTATGCGCAATCAAAAATAGCTCTTATAGATACCTCAAAGCATCATATCCTCAGATCGGTTCACCCCTCGCCGCTTTCTGTACAACGAGGTTTCTGGGGATCAAAACCTTTCTCAAAAACAAATGAGCTTTTAATTAAAGAAGGTAAAACACCAATAGACTGGCAAATAGATTAGGCAAAAGAGTCAAGAGTTAAGATCCAAAAATCAGATTTTTGGCCTTGATCAACCTCAATATTCTATCGGTACTATAGGTTCTTTCTTACTGGTGGACATGATCATCATGGTATGGAAAGTCTTAACCACTGTTATGCGGCTTATTTTCTCCATAATCAGTTGTTCGTACGATTTAATGTCGCGTACGTAAACCTTTAGCAAAAAGTCGCATTGCCCGGTAACATGATGGCATTCGGTTATCTCCTTAATAGTTTGTATCTCATCTAAAAAGGTTTGTATAGTATTCTTCTGATGAAAGTCTAAAGATATCTGGATAAAAGTTTTTATACCAAGGCCCAGTTTCTCTTCGTCTACCAAAGCGTGGTAACTTTTGATATACTTGGAGTTCTCCAGCTTACGCACTCGTTCCAAAGTTGGAGCCGGCGAAAGCCCAATTTCATTTGACAATTGCAGGTTGGTTATTCTGCCGTTCTCCTGTAAAATTTTGAGTATTTGGAAGTCTATTTTATCTAATTCAAAAGCCATGGTAAATGCAAATATAAAGTATTCTGTATTGCACCAAATAAAATTTTCATTTATTAAACAACTACCGAACAAATATTTTGAAATAATATTTTTAGACTTGTCTAAAAATATTATTAGATTTGTGTAAATGCATACTTTAGCCGAAGAGAATTATTTAAAAGCTATTTACAAACTGTCGTTACAGGGCAATAGTGTAAGCACCAACCAAATAGCTACTGCTTTAGCCACAAAAGCATCGTCTGTTACGGATATGATGCGTAAACTGGCGGAGAAAATGCTGATCAACTACACGCGTTATCAGGGCGTTAGTTTAACGGAAACAGGACAAAAGGTTGCTATAAATATCATCCGCAAGCACAGACTCTGGGAATACTTTTTAGTGGAAAAATTGAATTTTAAATGGGACGAGGTGCACGAAATGGCTGAAGAGATGGAGCATATTTCCTCAAACGAGTTAATAGACCGGCTTGACGAATTCATGGGACACCCTGCCCGCGATCCACATGGCGACCCGATACCTGATAGTAACGGCAACTTTAAAAAAATTGATCTTAAACCAATAGCAACAATAGCTGTTAATGAAGGCGGCGTAATTTCAGGAGTACGCGATCACTCTGCCGTTTTTTTGCAATACCTTGAAAAACAGCAATTAACTATAGGAAAACATATAACTGTAAAAGATATAATAGCGTACGATAACACAGTAGTACTGCAAATGGATAACAATACTTTACAAATAAGCCGCGAAGTGGCTAACAACTTGCTGATAACTTATGACAAAATATAACGAATCCTTAGGCGATGTACACAGTTCCGTAAATACCGAAAACAAAACGGGTTGGCGTAAACTACTATCGTTTTTGGGGCCGGCTTATCTGGTTAGTGTTGGTTATATGGATCCGGGTAACTGGGCAACTGATCTGGCTGCGGGCAGCCAGTTCGGGTACAGGCTAATATGGGTATTACTTCTTTCCAACATTATAGCACTTATACTGCAAAACTTAAGTGTGAGGCTGGGCATAGTGCGCGGGCTGGACCTCGCGCAGGCATCTAAACACACCTATCCACGTTTTATTAACTTTTGTTTATTCGTATTAGCACAAATAGCCATCATTGCCTGTGATCTGGCCGAAATTATAGGGATGGCGATTGGCTTACAACTGCTATTTCATCTACCACTTTTATGGGGCGTTTCCATCACGTTGTTAGATACTTTACTGCTTTTATTTCTGCTTAATAAAGGCATGCGTAAGCTGGAGGGTTTTATTATCTCCCTGATATTTGTGGTGGGTATGGCCTTTTTGGCACAAATGTTTATTGTAAAGCCCGATGTAATTGATATTGCAAAAGGTTTTATCCCTACAAACCTCAGTAATGAATCTTTATATATAGCCATTGGTATCATAGGTGCAACGGTAATGCCTCACAACTTATACCTTCACTCTTCACTGGTACAAACAAGAAAAATAGACCGGTCGGAAACAGGGATAAAAAGCGCCATACGATTTAATTTTTGGGATACTACCATCGCTTTAAACCTTGCCTTTTTTGTAAACGCAGCTATACTAATATTAGCGGCAAGCGCATTTTATGTAAGGGGGTACCACAATATTGCCGAAATACAGGACGCCCACAAGCTGCTTACTAATATATTCGGCAGCATGGCTCCGGCATTATTTGCCATCGCTCTGATAGCAGCGGGCCAAAGCTCAACCGTAACCGGCACACTTGCCGGACAAATTATTATGGAGGGCCATCTTAATTTACGTATAGCCCCGTGGCTCAGACGCTTATTAACGCGCGCATTAGCAATTGTTCCCGCTTACTTCGCACTTATTTACTCCGGCGATCAAGGATTAAGTAAATTGCTTATTTTAAGCCAGGTAGTTTTAAGTTTACAGTTAGGATTTGCTGTAATCCCGCTCATACATTTTACATCGGATAAAAAACGAATGGGCAAATTTGCAAACAGCATCTGGATAAAAATTACCGCATGGTTTTTCGCCTTATTAATTGTAGGCCTTAATGTGCAATTAGTTGTAGAGGAAATTAGTAAATGGGCGGCTGCAAATTCAACGTCGGCAACAATAGTTCATTTTTTAATATCGCCTATAGCAGTAGGTATAGGTATCCTGTTACTATATGTCTTTCTTCGTCCGTTACTATTTAAGCATGCCGATAAACCGGCGTATATACCGCATGGGATAGCTGCTTCATTGGATGACCTGGAAGCCGTACATTATCACCATATCGGTATTACCATTGATTTTTCAAAAAATGATCAGGATTGTATAAGACATGCGCTGATGCAGGGTGGTAAAAAGGCAAAATATACACTTATACATGTAGTTGAAACGGCAGGTGCTACTTATTATGGCGGGCAGGTAATGGATAATGAAACACAAAGCGATGCAAATAATTTGAATAAATATGTAGAAGCCCTGCATAAACTACATTACCAAGCCGAAGCCAGAATAGGTTATGGCGGTCCTGCTGCGTCTATTGCAGATATTGTAAACAAGTCGGGCATTGATTTTGTGGTAATGGGATCACATGGCCATAAAGTGCTTAAGGACCTTATCTTCGGCACAACGGTAAACTCCGTCAGGCATAAAGTTAATGTGCCGGTACTGGTAGTAAAACCGCAAAAAAAATAATTGCATATTTGCAGCAAAGAGAGTAAGTGAAATGGATCAGAACATCTATATAAAAAATAAAAAAGCGTATTTTGAATATCACATATTGGACAAGTATGTGGCGGGAATAAAACTGTTGGGTACTGAAATAAAATCTATCCGAAGCGGCAAAGCAAATGTCAATGATGCATTCTGTACTTTTATTGACAATCAGCTATATGTACGTAACCTGCATATTTCAGAATACTCTTACGGATCGTTCTATAACCATGAAGCCAAGCGCGATCGTGTATTACTGCTTAATAAAAAGGAACTTAAAAAATTACAAACACGCGGTGAAGAAAAGGGCCTAACCATTGTACCGCTTGCCTTATTTATAAGCGAGCGTGGCTTTGCTAAATTGGAAATAGGACTTGCCCAGGGTAAAAAGACATTCGATAAACGCGAAACCCTTAAAGAGCGCGACACCAAAATAGAAATAGACAGGGCGATGAAAAGATAATTTTATTACCACGCCCTGTCGCCAACCAGCGGCACAAACCTAAAGGTATCCAATACGTGCCTCTCATAATCATTTTCGGCAGTTTTTAACACGGTAACCATTTTTTGGGATTGCTCGTCGCCGACAGGTATTACCAATATCCCGCCAATATTAAGCTGTTTTAACAAAGTTTCAGGTACGGTTGGCGCTCCGGCAGTTACAATTATTTTATCATAGGGGGCATGTTTTGCTATACCTACTGAACCATCACCTAAAAAAAACTCCGGTTTATAGCCCATATAAGGTAGTACCTGTATTGTACGTTCATAAAGCTTTTCCTGCCGTTCAATAGTGTACACCTTTGCGCCGAGTTCAAGTAAAATACAACATTGATAACCGCACCCTGTACCAATTTCCAACACTTTATCGCCTTTTTGAATATGCAAAAGTTGTGTTTGATAGGCAACCGTATAGGGTTGGGAAATGGTTTGCCCCTCGCCTATTGGAAACGCAATATCTTTATAAGCCTGGTTCCAGAAAGTTTCATCAAAGAAATAATGACGCTGCACTTTACCTATAGCCTTTAAAACCTTTTCATCTTCAATCCCCTTTTTTTCCAGGATCTCTACCAGCCTTTTTCGCGCTCCGCGTTCGCGGTAATTATCAATAAACTTGTACGCCATTGTGCTCCAAAGTTAGCAGGATTTCGTCATCATTTATGTATTTAAAGGCACCATTAAACCGTTTTACAGGCCATTAATCCTAAACTAAAAGATAATGAGTTAAATAAATTTCAATACTAATGCTGCAACAATATTTAATATGGATCAACATTTGGCTGAATAATGCAGCCTTTACTCAGTTTAGTGGTTTGGAACTGCGTGATAATATCCCTTATAATTACTTTGGCTTTTACTATAGATATGGCATCGCGCTCGAACTTCAGCATAATAGATTTAATATAATAGTTGCGTATGCGGTTAATAAGCGGGAATTCAGGCCCTATCACACGGTCGCCAAAATGTTGCCGTAACTCCCTGGCCAGATATTCTGCCTGATTATTCAACACATCAGGATCTTTATGTTTTACATCCAGATTTATAATGCGGTAATACGGTGGATATTTAAAGCTTTTCCGCTCCTCCATCTCGGTAAAATACAAGTCGCTGTAATCATTAGCTATTACCTGTTTTATAACCCGATGCAAGGGATCATATGTTTGGATAATCACCTTACCCTGTTTACCCCTCCTGCCTGCCCTGCCGCTTACCTGTGCAAGCATTTGGTAACTTCTCTCGTTGGCTCTATAGTCGGGATATTTTAACAGGCTGTCAGCATTAATAATTCCTATAACAGTTACATCAGCAAAATCAAGCCCTTTGGCCACCATTTGCGTTCCTACCAAAACATCTATCTTCTTTTCTTCTAGGTCGTTTAAGATATTCTGCAGCGAATTACGCGAGCGTGTGGTATCCAGATCCATCCTTGCCAAACGTACATCAGGCATCAACACCGACAGTTCATCCTCTACTTTCTCTGTACCAAATCCTTTATATTCCAGATGTGTTGAGCCACAGGCCGGGCATACAGATGGCGAATCCTCTTTATACCCGCAATAGTGGCAGTGTAACTTACCACTACTTTTATGATAGGTAAGGCTAACATCGCAATTAATACATTTAGGTGTATAAGCGCAAACCTTGCAAATTAAAACCGGGGCATACCCTCTTCTGTTCTGGAAAAGTATCACCTGCTCCTTATTATCCAGTGCTTTCTGCATATCAGCCATCAGCACACCGGTAAAGTGCGATTGCATGGTTTTACGTTTAGTTTCTTCCACAATACTTACCACCTCAATTTGTGGCAGGTGTACGCCGCCGTAACGTTCGGTTAATTCCACCAAACCATATTTTTGGGCATGTGCGTTATGATAAGTTTCAAATGATGGTGTTGCCGACCCTAACAACACCTTTGCCTTATGCATATTAGCCAGATAAATGGCGGCATCACGCGCGCTATATCGGGGTGCAGGATCGAATTGCTTGTACGATGTTTCGTGCTCCTCGTCAACAATAATTAAACCGAGGTCGCTAAAGGGCAGAAAAACAGCAGAGCGGGCACCCAAAACTACTTTGTACTCATTCCTAAGTACTTTTTGCCATACTTCTACCCTTTCATTATCATTAAAACGGGAATGATAAACACCAATATCGCCACCAAAATAAATACGCAGGCGTTCTATAATATGCGTGGTCAGGGCTATTTCGGGCAGCAGATAAAGTACTTGTTTCCCGGTACTTATCATCTCTTCCATCAGCCTGATATAGATCTGCGTTTTGCCGGATGATGTTACCCCGTGCAAAAGCACCACTTCTTTCTTTGTGAATTGCTCCTTTATATTATTAAGCGCCGACTGCTGCGCTTCGCTTAATACAAAATTACTGATAGCTTCCTCGTCCTCATCATAGGTAAGCCGGCTGATGTTTTTATGCTCTGCTATAAATATTTCCTTTTCAATGAGCGATTTAATACTGGCATCTGCCGCGCCGCTTTCCTCTATCAGTTCATTCTTTGTTATATTTTTTTGATGCCTTGATAATTTGATAAAAGCCAATACAGCATCCGCTTGTTTAGGAGCGCGTTTTTCTAAAATGGAAAATAGCTCTTTTAAATTTTCCTGATCCCTGTATAAGGGATGCAGTGTTATAAATGTACGTCGGCGGGGTTTGTAACGTTGGCTCACCTCTTCGGATATGTTGATCACGTTCTTCTCGAACAACGTTTTCAAAATAGGCATCACCGTTTTTTGACCCAACAGTTTTGCAATATCACTTACGGTAAGTTCCGGTTGTATATCCAGCGCCTCGGTTATCAAAAACTCCTTATCATTTAACAGGGCGCGGTCATATTCATGATCCTTATTTAAAGTGATTTTGGTTTCGCTGGCCAGTTTAAGGGCTGATGGCAGCGCGGCATTCATCACCTCGCCTGTATTACACATATAATATTCAGCTATCCATTGCCAAAAAGCCAACTGCTTTAATGTTACCGCAGGCTGCTCGTCCATCACCTCCAAAATGTATTTAGCTTCGTATTTAGCAGGAGCCTGTTCAGATATAGCTGCAACTATGGCCGTATACAGTTTACTTTTCCCAAATTGCACTACTACCCTTTTACCAATTGCAATCACATCGTTCATCTCAAGGGGTACGCGGTAAGTGTAATTGCGACTGATGGCCAATGGCAATATTACTTCAACAAAAAGCGTTGTACGATGAGTATGCGAACCTTCGGTAAATTCTAACATTTGTTATTTATTTCGGAATGCAGCCAATGCAAGTGTAAACCACCCGGCTATAAAAAGCAGACCGCCTATTGGGGTAACTGGCCCTAAATACACTAAACCGGGCATACCTAAAGCCTCACGGCAGGATAACAGATAAAGTGAACCGGAAAAGAAAACGATACCAAACGAAAACAAATAATAACTGGCATCTATAAGCCGGTTTTTAAAACGGGTAAAGGTGGATAAAAAAAGTAAGGCGAATACATGGTAGAACTGATACTGAACCGCTGTATGCCAAACTTCCAGTTGCGATGTTGTTAACACAGCCTTTAAAGCGTGGGCGCCAAAAGCGCCGCATATAACCGCCAAAGCACCAAATAGCGAGGCTGTAATTATAATTTTTTTGTTCATGCAGATGTAAAACGCTAAGTTAACCAATTGAAAGTATTACTTTATTGTGGTACAGTAAAATTCTAACTTGCACCTTTAAATATTAATGAAAAGAATAATAATTTTTTCCTTGTTATTAGTTGCAGCCACTGCATTTATAACGGTTAAATATTTCAGAAGCCTGAATAATTCCGGAGAACATTCGGCAAATATCCTGCGCAATATACCTGATAATGCCGCAGCAGTTTTTGAATTCTCTAACGATAAAGGTTTCTATGATATTTTTACCGATAACACGCTGGTAGGCAATTTAATTGGTGAAGAAAAAATTGGGGAATTAGATACGGTAAGAAAGGTGTTTTTTGGTGATGCCACATTACAGGGATTTTTTAACAACAGCAATGTTTTTGTGTCCTTACATCCCGACACCTCACAAAGCAGCGGCACAGAGTTATTGATAACCGCAGCTGCAGCAAAAAATTTCGATATCGAAATTTTTAATAGTTTACTTAAGAAGAAAAAAAGCGGTTATGTAATTACCCCGTTAAATATTAATGGTAAAAAGGGTTACACTGTTTATTTTACCTCGTTGAAAAAAAGATTTTACATTATTAATAAAAGCGGCAATATATTTTCGGCGAGTTTTTCAAAGAATTTAATAACACGGAGCGCTGCTTATAAAACCGATAACGACAATCATGCTTTCTTGCTTTTGCCCGATAAACAAAATGCCAACTCATTAGCTAATCTTTACGTTAATTATACGCAGTTATCTCCTGTATTTGAACAGCTTTTAAAAAATCGCTATAGTGATATTTTTAAAAGTTTCAGGTTATTACCAGCACTTGGTGCACTTAATTTAAATTACAAAACTGACGCTCTGATGTTTAACGGTTATACCAATATCATCAATAATAAGCCTGCCAGTTATCTTAACTTATTCCGGGATCAGCAGCCGGTTGTAAATAAATTAAAGGAAGTTTTTCCGTCAACTACTGCGTATGCCATGAGCATGGGTGTATCTGACCCGGAAAAATTCATGCATGACCTTTCGCGTTTTTATGATAAAGCGGGACTAAAAGGTGAAGAAGACACCTTATTTAACAAAGTGAAAAATGAAACTGGTATTAACCTTCATACTGAGTTTGGTAAATTATTGGGTAACGAATTTGCCCTCGTAACTACCCGTTATCATGAAAAACTGGGTATTGTTGCGACAACTAATGGTTTAAAATTACGTCCGTTTATGACCAATATAAGCACAATGGTTGATGATAATACCGGAAGATTTAAATATGATAAATTACCCTACTTTTTATTGGGTGATGCCTTTAGCATACTTAAAAGACCTTACTTCAGGATAATTGACAACTATTTGATATTAGCTAACAGTATACATGAGCTGGATAGTTATAACGATATTTATTTTAACCGCAAGTTTTTAAATAAGGCCGAAAATTACATTGATTTTGATAACCTTACAGCCGAACGGAGTAATGTAAGTTTCATCATGTATTTTAAAAACGCCCAACCCATTTTAAAAGGCGATTTAAAAGACAACATCTACAGCAACTATAAAAACAGCTCATTATCACTAAAAAACTTCTATGCTGCCTCTTATCAATTAAGTGCTGCCGATAGAAATTTTTACACCAATTTTTGCATGTTAAAAAACGTGCAAGACTCTACAAGTGTCAAAAACACAAAAAATCAATAAAAACACAACTCTCCTTCACCAATTCCGTTAAAGGAATTATTATTAGCATCAAGTTAATTTAATTTCGAACTAATATTAAAATTATATATTAGTGCGTGCTAATAAAGCGCAACGCGACAGGTGTTATGAAGAAAATATATTTGGCTTTCTACTTTATTATATTTACAACTAAAATTTTCGGCCAACAATTTTCTCAATACAATACCGGTACTTTATATGATTCATTTGAAAACCCGGCGCAGGGAACCTTTATACCCGATTCGAGCCGAAAAGTTGCCTTTAACTTCTTTATTCCAAACTTTAACTCGGATTTTTATTTGACAGGCAATGCACAGGTGCCTTTAAAAACCCGTGCATTTAAGGGTTATTACGACCCTTCATATCTGCGTGTTGGCCAAAATAACATAAACAGAGGGTTTGGGAGTGCAAATGTATATTCTATAATGTATAAAGCCTTTACCAGCCTTAATGGTAAATCAGAAATAGGGATATCCTTACAAAGTAAATTGGAGGGACGAGGTGATTTTACCGATGAATCGGTGGCATTATTTGACGGGCCGAATGCTTTTGAAAGAGACCACTATGACAGCGTATTTAACGACAAGGGTTATTTTCAGGCTTACCATCAGCTGAGTTTTACCTATCGTGAAAGCGTAACCAAAAGATTGGCACTCGGTATAAAGCTTAGTGCTTTAATGGGTATACAATACCAAAAAATGGAAATAACGCAGTCGCAGATAGACTTTGACCGCGTAAATGACAAAGCAACCCTGAATTTGACAGGCACCTACCGTAAAAATTATATACCCGGAGATTTTACTACGCGTGATCTTTTACCAACTTTCCGAAATCCCGGAGCCTCAGTTAGTATAGGATCAATATTCCGAACACGTGATAATTTTTTAATACAGGGTAATATTAAAGACCTGGGGTTTATTCATTGGAGCGGCCGCTCAAAGAGTTATCAGTTTAGTTCAGGCGGCGTTATCAACGATATATCAGGCATTCACAGGGAAGATAGTATTTACAATACTGTTACACAGATCACTAAAGGTGGCTTATCCACAGGATCATTCATCACTCCTACCAATGGGAAATTTGAGTTGAGCGCCAACAGATCGTTTTTATTCGGGTATGATGGAAATATTAAATATTCGCCTACACTTGTTCTGTCAAAAGAAATATTTTACGACGGGTTTACTGCTGCTCTGGTAAATCCGGTTTCTATTAATAACTACACCGTAAGCTTAACAGCCGATTATAATAATTACAATTTATTTAGTATGGGTGCGCAGTTTATGATAAAATCTCCTAATGCTGAATTTTATATTGGCAGCGACAGGCTTTTTCCGTCCGGAAGATTACTTTTAGCAAGTCAGGACAATCAGTCACAAATTAGCCGCAGCCCTGCGTACACCGGTGCTAATATATTTTTAGGAGCTTCATTTAAAATAGGATCAGTTATTGAGCATCCTATGAATGCCAGCCACATCCCGCTTGAAGAAAGTAAAACCTTTTTTCAGAGATTACACGACAGAATATTTGGTGCAGGTAATTAATTATCTGTCTTTTTTTTGCCTGCAATAAAGTCCTTTAAATAATATGGCTCAAAGTAAGCCACGTCCTCAAAATCTTTTGTTTCAAACTTATATAAAGCGCGCTTAGCAAGGTGTGCGGCAGAGTTTTCAAAATCTGTTTTAAATAACGCATTAGGGTTATTGTCTAAAACGTCCATACATTTTTCTGCTCCGTCTCCAAAAAATAATATTTTATTGGTGTTTAGTAAATCGCTGAAACTATTCCCGTCTATTATCTCCGCAGCTGTATCTTTTACAATCTCTCCGTTATTTTTAAATACGGCAGTGTATACCTCCATGCGGCGGGCATCTATCATAGGACACAACAGCACATCAGTTCCTACATCATTCAATGCTATTATGCCGTCAGCCATAGCGGCTAATGTTTCAACAGCTATTAACGGTTTATTTAAAGCAAAACATAATCCCTTAGCCGTTGATACTCCTATACGTAACCCTGTATATGACCCGGGTCCGCAACTTACTGCTATGGCGTCAAGGTGTTCATATATAATACTCGCTTCGGTCATTATTTCGCCAATAAACACAGTAATTACTTCTGCATGTATGTTACGGGCATTTACCTCTCTAAAGGCTAAAATATTGCCATTTTGAGCCAATGCTACGGAGCACGTAGTTGTTGCGGTTTCTATTTGTAGTATCATTAATTAAATCAAAATTAAAAATCAAGGTACCGGATCATGCCCGTGCCCACCCCATGGATTGCAACTGGCTATACGCTTTATAGTTAGCCAGCCTCCTTTAAATGCACCGTGCTTTTTTATTGCTTCCGCCCCGTATTGTGAACACGTTGGTGTATACCTGCATGATGCACCCGTTAGCGGAGAAATAAAGTATTGGTATATTTTTATAATAAGGATAAAAATATATCCTGTTATACCTTTAAATATATCCCATAAAAAGTTCATTTTAAAACTTGTCCTCCAAGTTGCTCCAGCAGTCTGAGCATTTTTTTCTCCATAAAATCAAATGAAGCGATCTCTTTACCAATATAACCGATGGATAATATGATGTTGATATCAGCACTATTTAGGGCTTGATATAATTGCGTGTGCTTATGAAGGCGATAGGCTTCGCGTATGCGCCGCTTTATTATATTGCGGTCAACAGCACGCTTGTAACGTCTTTTTGAAACGGAGAATACTATTTGTACAGGAAATTCCTGTGGGCCTTCGGCAGGCAACCAGGAGACACGGAAGGGATAACATAAAAAAGAAGAACCCTTATGAAAAAGACTCTCAATAAGCCTTTTGTTACATAAACGTTCTTCTTTTTTAAAAGTATACATAGTTGTTAATACTGAACCGAAAATAAGCGATTTACCCGGTTCGGTCCCCTTAAATTAAAGGAGAAAACAACCGGAATTATGCTTTGTGGCTACGCTCGTCAGATACTGACAATCTTTTTCTGCCTTTGGCTCTTCTTGCCGCAAGTATTCTTCTGCCGTTAGCAGTTGACATACGCTCACGGAAACCGTGTTTATTTCTTCTTTTCCTTTGTGAGGGCTGAAACGTTCTTTTCATAACTATATTTTATTCTATTCGTCGTTCTAAAAATAAGAGTGCAAATGTAGCGTATTTTTTAGTTTTTTCAAATAGTATTGTTGTTATTTGAGTAAATTTATCAACATTAATAAAGCTATCCACACATGAAGTTGTCTGTATTATCATTTCTCTTAATTTTTCCGTTAGTTGGTTTTTGTCAGGATTCACTAAGCACACATTATAAAATATATAATACCAGTACAAAAACTACAGCTACTTTAGAAAATGTAATAAATGATATGGCTAATGCAGATGTGTTATTTTTCGGCGAAGAACATAACGATTCAACCGGGCACCAGTTAGAATACCTGCTGTTTAAAAAACTTGCCGAAAAGTATCCGGGTAAAACTGCATTGTCTATGGAAATGTTCCAAACGGATTGCCAGCTTGTTTTAGATGAATACCTGAACGGGCTTATCCGCGAAAAGAACTTAATTAGCGATGCCCGTACATGGCCTAACTATAAAGACTATCGCCCATTGGTAGAGTACGCTAAAACGCAGCATATACCCGTAATTGCAGCCAATGCCCCATCGCGTTATACTAATATGGTAACACGTAATAGCTTAAGCAGCCTGCAGAACCTAAGCAAGAAGGCGAAATCCTATCTTCCTCCATTGCCAATTGATACGGCAGTTGGCCCATACTATCAAAAATTTGAGACCATAATGGGCGGACATGGTGCTATGGGTGGCATGCAGATCTATCAATCGCAAAATTTATGGGATGCTACCATGGGGTGGTCCATAGCCCGGTTCTATAAAGCACATAAAGATTTCAAAATTTTACAGTTAAACGGCGGATTTCACAGCGAAGAAAAACTGGGTACTGTAGTACAGCTTAAAAAATATGCGCCAAAGGTAAGGGTGATAAACATTGCCTCATATGCCGACGAAAGTTTTGATGATCCGGATTGGGAAAAGTTCGCGAAAATGGGCAATTATATCATTTTAACTGATCCTAAACTTCCGCGTAGCTACCAATAGATAACGGCAGGTAATTTGTGCAGCTAATTTAACAGGAGCTACATCAGGCCTTTTTATCCGCTAAAATATCCCTTATATCTGTAAGTAATAGTTCTTCCTTGGATGGTGCCGGCGGAACAGAAGGAGCAACTTCTTCTTTTCTTTTTAGTGAATTTATTGCCTTCACCACAAAAAATATACAGATAGCGATAATAAGAAACTGAATAACCGAATTAATGAACAATCCGTAATTTATTGATGTTTCGGGAGTATCTCCTATTGCAGGCTTAAGCACATATTTTGCATCTTTAAAATCGATACCACCTGTAATATAACCAATAGGCGGCATTATAATATCGTTCACTAACGAAGTGACTATTTTACCGAAAGCAGCGCCAATAATTACACCAACTGCCAGATCAATAACGTTTCCCTTTACTGCAAATGTCTTAAACTCTTTTACGAAACCCATAGTTGTTATTTTATGTTCTGAATAACTCAATATTATGAATAATTCACATTTTACGCAAACAAATTATATAAAACAGCCTTTTAACACCATCAGCCATCTTGTATAACTTATTTTAAAGTTAACAGTAATTGGTGTATTTTTGGCAACGTCTATTTTATTATGCTTAAACAAAATCTTCAGCAAAAACTCTTACAAAAACTCTCGCCGCAGCAAATACAATTTATAAAATTGTTGCAGGTGCCTACTGTATCGCTTGATACCCGCATCAAAGAGGAGCTTGAAGAAAATCCGGCACTTGAAGATATTTCACTTGCTAATATAAACGAGCCTGAAGAGCAATATCCTGACCGTGACCCGGATGAAGATATTTATAACAAGGATGATGAAAAAGGTGAAGCAGATGAATTTAATATTGACGACTATCTGCAGGACGACAATCTGAATGAATACGGTTCGCGCTATGATCAAAATGGCGACGATGACGAAGAAAAAAAAGAAATTCCGATTGCCGTACAAAGCTCTTTTTTTGAGAATCTGCAAACACAACTTGACTTGTTGCCTCTTTCAGACAAGGACTTCAGTATAGGAAAGCAAATTATTGGCAGTTTAGATGATGATGGTTATCTGCGTCGTCCGATTATGTCGCTCACGGATGATCTTGCCTTTTCGCAAAACGTAATAGCCGAAGATGAAGAAGTTGAGGACATGCTGAAGGTGATACAGGGGTTTGACCCACCCGGCGTTGGTGCACGCAGCTTACAGGAGTGTTTGCTTATACAGTTACGTAAAAAAGACGCCAGCGACCCCATTATTGGTAAGGCAATATTAGTGGTGGAAGATTACTTAGACGAATTTACGCGTAAACATTACGATAAACTGGAACGCTCATTAAACATGACTTCAGAAGAGTTAAAAGAAGTTATTAATGAAATACTAAAGCTTAACCCTAAGCCCGGCGACTCCAACGAGGTGAATAACAAGCAGATGCAGGTTATACCTGATTTCCATATCAAAAATAATGACGGTGTACTTATACTTACCTTAAATTCTAAAAACGCGCCTGAACTAAAGGTAAGTCGCTCGTATCAGGAAATGTTTCAGCATTATGATAAGGCCGCCCAAAAAGATAAAAAGATGAAGGAAGCTGTGCAGTTTGTTAAGCAGAAACTGGATTCGGCAAAGTGGTTCATTGATGCCATTAAGCAGCGGCAACAAACCTTGTTAAAAACCATGAACTCTATTATGCAGTATCAGTATGATTTCTTTTTAACAGGGGATGATAAAAACCTTAAACCAATGATACTGAAAGATATAGCCGATCGTATAGGAATGGATATATCAACAGTTTCGCGTGTGGCGAATTCTAAGTATGTACAAACAGAGCATGGCACCTACCTGTTAAAATCTTTTTTTAGCGAAGCGATACAAACTGAAAGTGGCGAAGAGGTTTCCAATAAAGAGGTAAAGAAAATACTGGAAGAGCATATTGGTAAAGAGGATAAACGCCACCCGCTTGCTGATGAAAAACTTACTGACATTTTAAAAGAAGCCGGTTATAATATAGCCCGCAGAACCGTTGCTAAATACCGCGAACAAATGAACATCCCGGTGGCCCGGTTAAGGAAAGAATTGTAAGTTTTTTTGTTTACAGCTTATTGGAAATATTTATTAATATAATCCAGCATTTCTGCTGTTATTTTACTATTGGTTGCCAGTAATTCACGGGTATTAAGCACTTCATCTCCGCCTTTAAAATTCACCACATTACCGCCTGCCTGTTTCAATATCACTATGCCTCCGGCTACGTCCCAGGGGTTGAGGTTATATTCAAAATAGCCTTCAAAACGGCCACATGCCGTATAAGCGAGATCAACAGCGGCAGATCCCATGCGGCGTAAACCATGGCACTGATGCATCAACTCCTCAAATAAATTTAAATAAGCCGGTTGCTTCTTGAAATCATAATAAGGGAACCCGGTAGCCAGAAGGCTTTGAGCAAGGGTTGGTTTATTGCTTACCTTTATTTCTTTACCGTTCAGATATGCAGGCGATTCGTTGCAGGCATAAAAGCACTCATCCTGATTTACTTCATACACTACCCCCAAAACCAGGTCATTATTTTTTTGCAGTCCGATGCTTACCGAAAATACAGGCAAACCATGTATAAAATTTGTTGTACCATCTAAAGGATCAATTATCCAGTTGTAAGTATCGCCAATTTTTGTGGTTGTTTTCTCTTCGGTAATAAAGCCCGCTTCAGGTAATATATTTTCCAGCCCGCTAACTATTTTTTTCTCTGCAGTTTTGTCAACGTAAGATACCAGATCATTCAGCCCCTTATATTCTATTCTGTCCGGATCGAAGGTTTTTCTTTCCTGCCGGATAAAAGCCCCGGCTTCTTTTGCTACTTCAGTTACCTGATTGATGATCTGGCTTAATTTCATGTTGGCGATGTTGTCTTAATGATAAGCTGAATGAAAAAAACTTATGTATAAAAAAGCTTGCCGCAAACAAGCTTAATGCTGCACATATCCGTGCCAATGGAGGATAAAAGCCCCATGATTGTATCATTATTTTCAGTACACCCAAATTGGCAAAGTAACCCACAAATGCTACGGCCGCAAACCTTATGAATTGCTTTGCTGGTGACGATTTAGACTCATTAAACACCATGTATTTAGTGATTAAAAAGTTAACAAGTACCCCCAGGCAATAAGATACACAAAGCGATAAGGTTGAGTTGCGGACGGATAATGATAGTACCTGATATCTATTTTGAGTAAATAAATTATGATAAAACACATAAAACACTGATATATCCACCAGAAAACCGGCACCTGCGGATAGCAAAAATCGTAAAGCCTGGCTCTTTGTTATTTTATACCAAAGGGATCTTTTAGCCATGCTTCAACGACGAATTTTTGTAACGCTTCTCCCCTACATAAATAAGTATACCGCCGCCTAAAACCATAAATAATGAGATCATCTCCGCCTGTGTAAAAGATATGCCCGCTAAATGGTAACGAGTGTTTACCCTTATCAGTTCAATAAAAAAGCGTTCTACCCCGTTTAAAATCATGTAAACGCCAAACAATACACCCGGCGCTTTAATTTTATTACGCATTTGCCATAAAACTATAAACAACAATATACAAGCAATTGATTCATAGAACGATGTGGGGTATACAGGTAATTTTAGTTCATTACAAAATTTACCTACGCAATCAGGGATACGGTTTCCCTCATCAGCCATATTAACGTTGTGCGGGAATTTGAACGACCACATCCAGTCGGGCGCCCAGCTTAACCAACTTGGTTTGGGTGAAAGGTTAGGTATACCCCAATCGCCGTCTCCCGCCATTTGGCAGCCAATTCTGCCAATGGCGTAAGATAGCATCATGCCGGGTGCACCAATATCAAGCATGGTTAAAGGTTTTACGCCGTGTTTGTTGGCTATATATAGTACCGCTGCTCCTCCGCATATCAGGCCACCGTAAAAAGTTAACCCGCTAAAGCCAAAAAGCATTTCAATGGGTTTATCCATAAACTGATCCCAATTTTCCAGCGCGTTAAATATTTTTGCACCTGCAAAACCAAAAATAGCAGCCCATAATAAAATACTGCCCATTAATTCATGCGGGGGAACGGTTACGCGCTTTGTTTCGGGTTTGGGCAGTAATTGTTTTTTATTTTCATAATAGGCCCAGTAAGCAAATGCAACCGCAAAAACTATCCCTCCTAACCAGTTGCCCTTAAGTGATAATAAAAAATCCTGCGGATTATCTATCAGGGCTTTATAATTTAAGGTTGCGTACAGTATTTTGTATCCTAAAACAAACCCGAATATGCCGTTACCTATTAACTCTACAGCAGAAACAGGTGCGCCGATGGTTATTGTTTTTTCAAAGGAATGGATATATCCTAACTTTTCCTTTCGCTTAAACTCTTCTGTAAAAGCCCAATAAGCCGCCATAAAAGCTATAGCTACAAAAAAACCAAACGTTTGTATAGGTAACGGAATGTTTAAGCCGGTCAGATATTCGATCAGCGAGGAAAGAGTTGGGAACATAGCTGCTATTTATTAAGAGGCGAATATAATAGTTAATGAACTAATATTTCGTCGCTTTCTGTTATTTCAACATCACCATCAGGTGAAATTGCGGTTAAACAAACTGTTTTGATTTCATTAACCAGCACAGGATCATACTTGGTTCTTACTTTAACATAATTGTGTGTAAAGCCATGCATATAGCCATCTTTAACATCTCCTTCAAACAGCACATGGCCGGTTTTATTTAGTTGAGATTCGTAAAAGGCTCTCCGTTTTTTGTCTGATAAAATATGAAGCATTTTACTGCGGTCGGCACGTGTAGAGCCGGGCACCGTGCCACCCATCTCTGCTGCTGGTGTATTCTCTCGTTCGCTGTAAGTAAATACATGCAAATAAGAAACATTCAGTTCATTCAAAAAATTATAAGTATCTAAAAAGTCTTCGCGTGTTTCACCGGGGAAACCTACAATTACATCTACACCTATGCAGCAATCGGGCATAAGTTGCTTTATCTTATTTACCCTTTCGGCATAAAGTTCACGCCTGTAGCGGCGCCTCATAAGTCCTAATATTTTATTTGAGCCTGATTGCAGCGGAATATGGAAATGCGGCACAAAACGTTTAGAATGCGATACAAATTCAATAATATCATCGCTCAGCAAATTAGGTTCTATTGATGATATACGAATACGTTCAATACCCTCTACCTCATCTAAAGCCTGTACCAGATCAAAAAAACGATCTTCGCGTTTACCGTTCCTTATACCAAAATCGCCAAGGTTAACTCCTGTTAAAACGATCTCTTTAACCCCGGATTCGGCTATCTCTTTTGCCTGCTCCACTGCATGTTCAATCGTATTGCTGCGGCTGGCGCCCCGCGCAAGCGGAATGGTACAAAATGTGCAGGAATAATCGCAACCATCCTGAACTTTTAAGAAAGTACGGGTGCGGTCGCCAAATGAATAAGAAGGCACAAATTCATTAGCTTCTGAAACAGGTTGGTTATAAACAACAGCTTTAGGATTTTTAGTAAGATCGGTGATATAATCAACTATCTGAAATTTTTCGGCCGCACCTAATACCATATCTACTCCGGGAATTTCGGCTATCTCTTTTGGTTTTAATTGCGCATAACAACCAACAATGGTTATATAAGCCTGCGGAGAAATCTTTAGCGCTTCTTTAACTATCTTCTTACACTTTTTATCAGCATTTTCTGTAACTGAACACGTGTTTATTACATACACATCGGGTGTATTGGTAAACTCCACCGTATCAAAGCCTGCCTGATTGAACAGGCGACCGATAGACGAAGTTTCCGAATAATTCAGTTTACAGCCAAGGGTATAAAATGCGACCTTTTTATTCATTTTTCGGCTGCAAAGATAAGAAATATTGATTTAATGAACAGTGATTGTAAAGATGAGCAGTAATTATGATACAGGAATTAATTTCAGATACTATTTATAGCTTCTTAAAGCTTCAATAACGCCTCTTGCTATAACTGCGTACCCGTTCTTATTCGGGTGTATCCCGTCATATGAAATTAAATAGTCTGCACCGTTATCTTTCATAAAAGAATAAATATCAATAAAGTGCACTTCATTTTTAAGAGCTATATTTTTTATAGCCTGGTTAAAAGTAATTTGCCTGAAATGTGTAGCCGGAGGCTCCACATTATATAGTGTAAAACCCTGATCTTTACAATAGTAAATATTTAATAGAATAATATCAGAAGGATTCCAATTTTTTGCCAGTGCGTTATTTATAACATACTGATAATCCTGAATAAATTGAGCTGTGGTAACATCGAAAACATTTTTACCTACATCATTCATCCCATAAGCAAAAAACAGGTATTTATCACCGGTGGTTTTTTCCGGGATCTCTGCTATCGCTCTGTTATACATGCTTAGCGGATCATCTGCACCATTAACATTTTTTACCATTGTAGTACCGCTAATCCCCAGATTTTCAAAGTCCCACCCCACAAATTTCGAAACATTATTTACCCAATTGTCGGCAATAACTGCATTTCCGCTATACCCTTCAGTAATGCTGTCTCCGAAAAAATAAGCCTTTCCGGGTACGGTTAAAGGTTTCTGTTCTGCAGAAAGTAAATTATCAGCGTTTAGTTTATCCGTATCTAATTTCACCTCGCTTTCCACAATACCCTTTTTACACCCCAGTAATATAGCAAATAAAAAAAGTGGCAATATCCGCTTCATAATCAGCTAATATTATATTCCCTCCCATCTGTAGCTTTCGTTATCCAACCCTATCAGGTCAATAATGCGGTTAACAACCGTCATAGCTAACTCCTCAATAGTTTTTGGTTTACTATAGTATGATGGAATTGCCGGGCAAATGATCCCCCCCGCCTCTGTAACCTTTTTCATGTTGCGGATATGGATCAGGTTAAGTGGGGTATCGCGGGCTACCAAAACCAACCTTCTTCGTTCTTTTAATATCACATCAGCAGCCCGACTTATCAGATCATCAGAAACACCCGATGCAATTCTTCCTAAAGTACCCATAGAGCAAGGCACAATAATCATAGTATCAAATTTTGCAGAGCCTGATGCAAAAGGCGCCATAAAATCATTTTTGGCGTACTGCTTGTAAGGATAGTTGGCATGGCCCGCATTATCCAGTTCGAATTCCCAAACCTGTTTGGCATTATCCGACATTACTACCGCAACTTCAGCAATTTGCTCATGTAATTGCTGCAGTTTATCTAACAAGAGTTTGGCATATATTGCACCGCTTGCACCGGTAATAGCTACTACTATCTTTTTTTTCATTGTCGGGATTTGAAGCAAATTAACGCAAGAAAAGTTAAAGGCACAAAAAAGGGTCGAATAACTCGTACTCGACCCTACATCTACCTATGAAAAACATGCCCCTTGAGGGGCAACACAAATATAACAACTGTTTGTAAATTTTTAAACAATTTGTTAAAATTATTTTAACCCGCTGTAGTAAAGTTTTTTTCAATAAGCGTTTGTATGATGCCATCAACCATACCAACGGTAGGCACATAAATGCTTTTGATGTTAGCGCATTTTAAAACAGTGAGGTATATTTCACAAGCCGGGATAATAACATCTGCCCTATCCTGGTTAAGCCCTAAAACATTAATACGCTCCTTTAAGGAGAAGGAATCCAGGTAGTTATACAAAGCCTTTAGCTTGATATACGACAGCGGGGAACCATCTTTTTCGTCAGATAATTTATACAATTTATTGATGTTGCCACCAGTACCTATCCCGAATATATTTTTATGCGATTTGGTATGCAACCTGATAAAATCTTTCATCTCCGTCCAGGTTTCTTCTTTATCCTGGTTATCCAGTATACGTATAGTTCCGAGATTAAATGATTCTGATGCCAGTAATTCACCATGCGAAAATAAAGACAATTCGGTGCTACCACCGCCAACATCTATATACAAGTAGTTTTTGTCCTTATCTATATTCACTTCGGCATGGCTCGCGTATATGATCTTGGCCTCGTTTTCACCATGAACAATTTCCAGATCAATCCCCGCTTCTTCTTTTATGCGAGCTACAACTTCCTGGCCGTTTTCCGCCTCACGCATGGCCGAGGTTGCACACGCCATATATTCTGTAACACGGTATACATCCATCAGGTTGCGAAATGCCTGCATGGATTTCACCAGATCGTTAGCCTTTTTTTCAGAAATATATTTATTTAAAAAAGCATCATCCCCAAGCCTTACCGGTGCCCGGATAAGTGTGTTCTTTTTAAATGAAACAGAAGTATCGTTCTCGATAATGTTGGCTATAAGTAATCTTACAGCGTTTGAACCTACATCAATGGCGGCGTATCTCAATTTGTTGCGGTTTTAAAAGTTTTAAGGTAATTGTATATATCTATTTGCGACCGTGTTAATACTTCGGCCTTTGTTTTATGGTATCTGTTAAGACTGTTGCCAGTTATTTCCCTTGCTTTGGTATTATCTTTTAATTGTATGTTGATTATATTTCTTATTTCAGCTTTCAATTCGTTGTCATATACCGGGAAGCCAACCTCTATACGGTTATCAATATTACGGGTCATCAGGTCGGCTGATGTCAGATACATCTTCTCATCGCCCCCGTTGCCATAAATATGTACCCTGGCATGTTCTAAATATTTATCTACGATACTTATTACCTCAATATTTTCACTGAATCCCTTAACTCCCGGTATGAGGCAGCACATTCCTCTAACAATCAAATTTATCTTCACCCCTGCATTACTTGCCTGATACAGTTTGGCTATTACCTGCTCATCAGCCAGGCTATTCATTTTTAGTATCATATAAGCAGGCAGCCCTGCTTTGGCATTTTTAATTTCGGTATCAATTAATTTGTATATAGCCGGGCGGGAATCAACAGGAGATACAATAAGGTTTTTTAATCCCTTAGGGAGCGAATTTTTGTTTAACGCCTTGAATATGTTTACCAGATCTGCAGTTATTTTTTTATTAACCGTAAGCAAAGTGTGATCAGCATAAATGGCAGCGGTTTTTTCATTATAGTTACCTGTAGATAAACACGCGTAATATTTATTTTTGCCACGTTCTGTGCGTGTAACCATGCATATTTTAGAATGCACTTTATAACCATCTACTCCGTACAGAACATTTACTCCTTCTTCCTCTAACCTGTTACTCCAGTATATATTATTCTGTTCATCAAAACGAGCCCTTAACTCCACCAAACAATTTACTTTTTTTCCATTTTTAGCCGCGTTAATAAGCGCGTGTATGATCTTTGAATTCTCCGCAAGCCGGTAAACAGTAATATTTATTTCCCTTACCTTTGGGTCTATCGCCGCCTCACGTAAAAAATGAATGATATAATCAAACGACTGATAGGGTGTGCTGATCAGAAAGTCCTTTTTAGCGATAAGGCTCATCAGGCTTTTACCAAAAGATAATCCGCTAACAGGAAGGGGTATATTTTTATTATATTCCAATTCCGGCCTGCCTACATTCGGGAATTTTATAAAATCCTTAAAACTATGATATCGGTTTCCGGGTATTAAACTTTCCCCGCTTACCTTCATTTTTTTTACCAGGTAGGTGAGCATATCCAAAGGCATCTCACTATCGTACAATAAACGCATGGGTTTACCCTTACGCCTTTTTTGAAGACTCTTGGCTAATGAATCAATAAATTTCTCACTTACTTCCTTATCCAGATCAAGTTCCGCGTCGCGTGTTAATTGCAAGGAGAAAGCTTCGATGCTATCATGCTCAAAAATGAAAAAGATATCCTCGAGGTTATACCTGATGATATCATCCAACAGAATAATAAATTTAAGATTATTCGTATCCGGAAGAACAAGGAAACGGGAAAGGTTATCCGGAAACTCTATCAATGCAAAACGGGATTTTTTATTTTTGGTAAGTTTTACAAAAAAATAAATTGCCCTGTCGCGCAGTTCAGGCAGGGGCAGGTTATCATCAAGCATAATGGGCACCAGGGTGGAGAGTAGCCGCTCCCTGAAAAAGCTTTTTACAAAAGCACCCCTTGTAACGTTCAGCTGTTTATCATCAAGCAGGAATATCTTTTCTTCGGCAAGTTGCTTTACTATAATATTCTCATACAGATTATTAAACTTACGTTCCTGCTTTACAACAATATTTTTGATCTGATTGAGCAGTTTCTTAGGATTGTAACCTAATATCTCCTTTGCCTTTTCATTCAGATTTGACAAACGGCTTAAGGTAGCGACCCTTACCCGGTAAAACTCATCAAGATTAGAAGAAAAAATTGCTAAGAACCTGATGCGCTCTATCAAGGGTACAGATGAGTCTGCAGCTTCCTGCAAAACCCTGTCATTAAAATACAGCCAGCTTATTTCCCTGTTTATTAACGGAATGTTCTTAGTATCCATAGAAGTGCTTTTTACAGCGGTAGCCACAAATCTGCCTATTTAAATGTTAATTTAATATTAATTAATGAGCGGTATGGTTATTTAACTTAATATCCGAACCGAGAGCTGCACAATTTCAGTTATAACAAATGTTACCTTAGCTTTGTAATATAATAAAACTAATTTTTATGCCATCATTTGATATAGTAAGCAAGATAGACGGACAAACACTGGATAACGCTATCAACAATGCAAAAAAGGAAATTTTGAACCGTTACGATTTTAACGATTCAAAAAGTACAGTAGAGTTGGATAAGAAAACCAATGAGATACACATACTTACCGAAAATGACATGCGCGTTAAAGCCATACAGGATGCCATCATCAGCCGTATGGTTAAACAAGGCATAGATCCAAAAGCGCTTGATTTTGGTAAGGAGGAATATGCATCAGGCAATATGGTACGCAAGGAAATTAAAATAAAAGAAGGAATAGATAAGGAGGTGGCTAAGAAGATCGTTAAAAAAATTAAAGACAGTGGCCTAAAGGTACAAGCATCTATTATGGACGACCAGGTACGTGTACAGGCCAAAAAGATAGATGACCTGCAAGCGGTGATCAGTCTTTGCCGGGCTGATGATTTTGGGCAGCCTCTGCAGTATATTAATATGCGGAATTGATATTAACCAGTGTCAGTTTGTTCAGTTTGTTCATTTTCTTCAAGAATTGTAATAGCTATTTCTATAACCACTACATTTAGGAATATATAGTTAAACATATATATGTCGCCAAGTTGCCGGGGCGTGGTTGTGGCAAATTTGTAACCTAAAGAAATAATTTATTTATGAAAAATTTAAAACAACTGAGCAGGTCTGAAATGAAAAAAATTAATGGTGGTTTACCACCTGTTTGCAATCCGGATAACTCATGCACTGTAGAATATTTAGGTGCTTTATTATTTGCCAATTGTAGTACTACAATTAACGGTGGTTGTATATGCTCTCGTGATTTTAATGGTACTATTATTTATGGTGATACTACTTATTGTAGTAGTCCTGTTTCTTAACATAAGGAACAACAACATTTTTTTAATATAATGTTTTTTTATTATAAAATATTTATCAACGATATTCATTGAATATTACTTTTTAATTATTCTATTTCAAAATATTGGGATGTCTATAAAAAAAAAGTTTTTATTATTCGCAAGCTTTTTATTCATCCTTTTTTCGTGGAATGGCTATGGCCAGGTTCCCGACACCGTCCGGGAGAAAGTTCATCTTCATTTAGACAAACCTTTTTATGCGGCGGGTGATACCCTCTGGTTCAAAGCCTATGTGGTAATTGCCGGAAGCAACCGCCTTTCGGCACTCAGCAAGGTTTTGCATATAGAGTTCATTAACCGGCAGGATTCCGTGATCCGCTCATTGCTGCTCCCGCTGACCGAGGGACTGGCCCGAGGAGAT